>NZ_CP186325.1:7500-1940000 GCF_049333175.1 Flagellimonas ulvae | reverse complement strand
TGTTTTAAGTGCTTTATCTACAGATGTTGAAATTGACCATATTGAAGTAGCCTCGGCCGGTTTTGCCGGTTTAATGGCTAAAACTGATCCAGATTGCAATAAATCTGAAACATGGAGATCTAATGGTTTCATAATGAAAAATCTTAACATTCACGATAATTACATTCATGATACCGGAGGAGAGGGAATGTATATTGGTTTTACCATAGGATATAAACTAGATGACGGAAGAAATTGCAGTGGTACTATGGTATACGGCCATTGGCTAGAAAATATTGAAATATATGACAATGTAGTTGAGAATACTGGCTGGGATGCCATTCAAGTCAATTTAACACGAGAGGATGGTAAGATTCATGATAACACAATCTACAACTATGGAACCGATGGTAGATGGGGGCAGGCTTTTGCTATGAGTTTAGGTGGTGGCACTTATGATGTTTATAATAACTTCATTGAAAATGGGCCCTTGGAAAAAGGCTGGGGAATGCAGATTATTAATGGAGAGAGTGGTACTAAAGTTTATAACAATGTATTTGTCAAGCCCAAAATGCATGGTATCTTTTTACATAATCGACATGAGTTTGAAGATACTTCTGAAGGATATTATATAGCAAACAATACCATTATTGAACCTGAGCGTGCTGGAGTTCATTACAATACTACTGTCTTGCATCCAGTTGACCCGGCGGACCTCTATAGAAATCAGAGTGAAGTGCCATCCTATTTTGTTAATAATCTAGTGGTAGACCCGGGATATGATTTTGAAGGTGGAAATACTTGGAAACAAAATCAGGAGAGTTATTTTGACTTTAACGAGCGTAACACCCGAGATAGTGTGTTGACCAATATCTATACAAACATAATGACACGTCAAATAGATACCTTGGGCTTAACAGATACGGCTAACCTTGATTATAGCCCAAGTTCATCATCCTCATCAGTAGTGGACCAAGGGTCTAATCTAACTAGTTGGGGAGTCACTTTTGACATGGATAACACAGCGAGACCATCTGGTTCAAATTTTGATATTGGAGCTTATGAGTTTTTATCAAGTACACCTTTACAGGCCACTATTCCGGACGATATTGAGTTGTTCGATGTATTGTCAAATGAAGAAGAAATAAAAACCTTGTTCTATCCCAATCCAACAAGTTCTACTTTCCGTCTAGAAAATGCGAACTATGACAAGGTACAAATGCAACTGATTTCCTTAAATGGTAAGATGGTCTATAGTGGCCCTTACACCATAGGTAACTCTTTTAATGTAGAAGAGTTTAGGTCCGGACTATACTTCTTGAAAATAATAACCCCTCAAAACACTGAAGTTCATCGCTTGGTTATACGTTGAGGATTGATAAATGAAGATGCAAAACTCCCTTTAGATCAAAGGGAGTTTTTTGTTTAAATCATCTATACCCTTGGTAAATCCCCTTCTCCTTTTAAAGGTAAATGGGAAGTTCCCATTAAATAGGCGTCTACATGATGTGCTGCCTGGCGCCCTTCGGAAATTGCCCAGACAATAAGCGATTGTCCTCTACGCTGATCACCTGCAACAAATACCCCTTGAACATTGGTTTTGTAATCTTGGGGAGAAGCTTGAATATTGGTTCTTGCATCCATTTTAAGTCCCAACTGTTCTGCTATTATAGTTTCAGAACCTGTGAAGCCTAAGGCAAGCAATGCTAAATCACAATCCCATTCTTTTTCTGTTCCTTCTATTTCCTTTAATTGTGGCCTTTTTCCGGGGACTCTTAGCCATTCCACTTCTACCGTAATTAGGCTTCTTAGATTCCCCTCGTCATCGCCAACGAATTTTTTTGTTGCTATACTAAAAACACGTTCCGCTCCTTCTTTATGAGAAGAACTGGTGCGCAGTCGCATGGGCCAAAAAGGCCAAGGTTGCTCCTCTGGCCTATCCAAAGTGGCCTTGGGCATGATTTCAAAATTGGTAACGCCTTGGGCTCCATGCCGTATGGAAGTTCCAATGCAATCAGATCCTGTATCTCCTCCACCGATTACGATTACTTGTTTGCCTTCTGCAGAAAGATTTTCCCCATCAAATGGAATTCCATCGACTTTTCTGTTGTTTTGAGGTAAAAAATCCATGGCTTGGACAACTCCTTTCAAATCCGAACCAGGAATTGGAAGTTGGCGCCTTACAGTGGCTCCACCACATAGTACAATTGCGTCATACACAAGTTTAAGGTCTTTGGCAAGGACATCAACTCCAACGTTGACTCCAGTTTTAAAAACTATTCCTTCCTTTTCCATAATCTCCAAACGTCGGTCTATGATATGCTTTTCCATTTTAAAATCAGGAATACCATACCGTAGCAACCCTCCAACTTTTTCATCCCTCTCTAAAACAGTAACATTATGCCCAGCTCGATTTAATTGCTGAGCAGTGGCCAATCCGGCCGGGCCAGAACCTACAACAACAACTTTTTTGCCTGTTCTTTTATTTGGTAAAACGGGTTTGATCCATCCTTTATCAAATGCAGTTTCTACAATGTTCTTTTCAATATTCTCAATGGATACGGGGTCTTCATTAATTCCCAAAACACATGCTTCTTCACAAGGTGCCGGACACAATCTTCCCGTGAATTCAGGGAAATTGTTGGTGGAATGAAGAATTTCAGCTGCTTTCTTCCATTTTCCACGATACACCGCATCATTAAAATCTGGAATAAGATTTCCCAAAGGACATCCACTGTGACAAAATGGGATACCGCAATCCATACATCTCGCCCCTTGTTTTTTAATTTCACTTTCCTTCAAGGGTTGAGTGAATTCCTTATAGTTTTTTATACGCTCCTTGACAGGGGTGTAGGATTCCACCTTTCTGTCAAATTCCATGAATCCTGTTATTTTTCCCATGATAAAATTATAAGGTTTGCATTTTTTCTTGTTCCAAACGAATTAACGCCTGTCGGTATTCTTCTGGGAATACTTTGATAAACTTAGGTAAGGAACTCTCCCAGTTTTCCAATACATGTTGGGCTATTGGACTTAGTGTTGCATTGTAATGATTTTCAATAAGCTGCCTTAGCTCTTGAATATCGTTTTCTTCTTCTACTGAAAGGAGATTCAAAGCTTCTGCATTACATCTTTTTCTGAATGAATTGTCAACATCATAGATATAGGCAATACCGCCGCTCATTCCTGCACCAAAGTTTCTGCCTACAGACCCTAGAATAACGGCAACTCCGCCGGTCATGTACTCACAACCATGATCTCCAATACCTTCTACAACCGCTTTTGCCCCAGAATTTCTAACGCAAAACCGTTCACCAGCTTTACCATTAATGTAGGCTTCCCCGGAAGTCGCACCATAAAGTGTTACGTTGCCAGTTATGATGTTTTCCTCAGGTTGTAGGGTGGATTTATAGGGGACTTTGATTATCAGCCTCGCTCCAGAAAGCCCTTTGCCCAGGTAATCATTGGTGTTTCCGTTTACTATCATGGTTAGGCCTTTAGTGGCAAACGCACCAAAACTTTGCCCTGCGGAGCCTGTAAAATTCAACTTCAAGGTGTTTTCCGGAAGTCCGTCTGCCCCATAGATTTTGGATATTTCATTGCTGATGATGGCACCCACTGCTCTATCCGTATTGTGAATTGGAAAATCTAACGTCGTTTTTTCCTTTCTGAACAAGGCAGGATGCGCTTTGGCAATTATATCAAACTCCATGGAATGATTTACGGCATGTTCTTGTTTTTCAGTATTGTAGAGTTTTGTACCTTCTGGAACATCTATTTGATAGAGAATGGGACTTAAATCAATACCAGAAGCTTTGTAATGTTCAATAGCTTTCTTTCTGTCCAATTTTTGTACTTGTCCCACCATTTCATCGACTGTGCGAAAACCTAGCTTGGCCATAATTTCTCGCAGTTCTTGCGCAACGAAGTACATATAATTGACAACATGTTCTGGTTTTCCTTTGAATTTTTTGCGTAGTTCAGGGTTTTGTGTAGCTATTCCTACAGGACAAGTATTCAAGTGACAAACGCGCATCATAACACAACCTGAGGCTACTAATGGAGCAGTTGCAAATCCAAACTCTTCCGCACCCAATAGGCAGGCTATGGCCACATCCCTTCCTGTTTTTAACTGACCGTCACATTCCAATACAATACGGTTGCGCAAATCGTTGAGTACCAAAGTTTGTTGAGCTTCGGCAATTCCCAATTCCCAAGGCAGTCCGGCATGTTTTAGCGAGGTTAAGGGAGAAGCCCCTGTTCCTCCATCAAAACCTGATATCAAAATTACATCGGCTTTGGCTTTGGAAACTCCGGCTGCAACCGTTCCCACACCTACCTCAGAAACTAGTTTGACATTGACACGTGCCTCGCGGTTAGCTGATTTCAAATCATAAATCAGCTGCGATAAGTCTTCAATGGAATAGATGTCGTGATGGGGTGGTGGAGAAATTAACCCAACATAAGGGGTTGAATTTCTGGTTTTGGCAATTGCCGGGTTTACTTTTGGTCCAGGTAGTTGCCCTCCTTCACCGGGTTTGGCCCCTTGGGCCATTTTTATTTGGATTTCCTGTGCATTTGTTAGGTAATTCGAGGTAACTCCAAACCTACCAGAAGCTACCTGTTTTATAGCGCTGTTTTTCCAGTCTCCGGATTGATTTTTATAAAACCGAGCAGAATCTTCGCCACCTTCACCGGAATTACTCTTTCCGCCAATTCTATTCATGGCAATCGCCAGGTTTTCATGTGCCTCTTTGCTGATACTTCCATAAGACATGGCCCCGGTTTTGAAGCGTTTTACAATTTCTGTCCATGGTTCCACTTCTTCTATAGGAATAGGATCATAGTTTGAAAACTCAAACAATCCGCGAATGGTCATCAGGTTTTTGGATTGCTCATTGACCAATTCTGAATATTCCTTATAAGTTCCCGGTTCGTTGTTTCGAACTGCTTTCTGGAGTTTGGCTACACTAAGAGGGTTGAACATATGTTTTTCCCCGTCTCTTCTCCAACGATACTCTCCACCTATTTCTAAATCTAGATTTGCTGCCAAATCTTGTTTCTTGAAAGCTTTTGTGTGCCTTTTTGCAACTTCTTTTTCTATTTCATATAAACCTATACCCTGAATTCGGGTAGGGGTGTTGGGGAAGTATTTTTCTACCACCTGGGTATTTATGCCAATACATTCGAATAATTGTGAACCTCTATAGGAGTTTAAAGTTGAAATTCCAATTTTGTTCATCACCTTAAGAATACCTTTGCCAATGGCTTTATTATAATTCTTAATGGCTTTGTCAAAGGTGTATTCTGTAATGTCGTTTTCCTGAATTTGTTGCCCGATGATTTCATTAACCAAATAAGGGTTAATAGCACTTGCTCCAAACCCAAATAGCAAGGCAAAATGATGGACCTCCCTTGGTTCTGCGGATTCAACGATAATACTCAACTTGGAACGTTTGCCCATTTTGCGTAAACCACTGTTCACAAAAGAGCAAGCCAACAAGGAAGGAATGGCTGCCATTTCCGTACTGATCATTCTATCGGACAATATAATGATGTTGGTTCCTTGGTCAATGGCGGAAGAAGCTTGCTGTAAAACAGAATCCAAGGCTTCCTCCAATCCATTATGCCCTTTGTTTACCTCATACAGAATGGATATTGAAACTACTTTATAGTCCGGACTACTATCATAATTCTTGATTTTATCCAAATCTTCTTTAGAGATAACAGGGTTCTGGATTTTTAATTTTCGACAATGTTGTTCTGAAAAATCAAAAATATTATGATCACTGCCCAGGGTAAGACTGATATCCGTAATCAACTCCTCCCGAATTCCATCCAAAGGAGGATTGGTTACCTGGGCAAAAAGTTGTTTGAAGTAGTTGTATATAAGTTGTGGCCTTTCGGAAAGTACGGCAATGGGCGTATCCGACCCCATGGAGCCGATTGGTTCTTTTCCATTTTTTGCCATAGGTAAAATAATGGTATTGATATCCTCAAGGGTATATCCAAATGCAGAAGTACGTGTTTCTAATGGAAATTCACCATAAAATACAGGGCAGTCATTATACGGTATGTCCTTTAAGTGCACTAGATTATCCTTCAGCCATTTTTTATACGGATGCTTTTTTGCGATGGATTCCTTGATTTCTTCGTCATTTATTATCCTACCTTCTTCCATATTGACCAAGAACATTTTTCCAGGCTCCAATCGACCATGAAATTCTATATCCTCAGGTTCCAAATCGACCACACCGGTTTCGGAGGACATGATTACATATCCTTTTTTAGTCACCGAATAGCGTGAGGGACGTAGACCATTTCTATCCAAAACAGCACCAATATAGTTTCCATCGGTGAAAGGAATCGAAGCTGGGCCATCCCAAGGTTCCATCAAGCAAGAATTATATTCGTAGAAAGCCTTTTTGGTTTCGGACATTTCTTCGTTCTTCTCCCAAGCTTCAGGTACTAGCATCATCATCACTTCAGGTAAGGAACGCCCTGTCATCAAAAGCAGTTCCACTACCATATCCATACTTGCTGAATCTGATTTTCCGAGAAGCACAATGGGCAGCACTTTTTTGATATCTTCACCAAACCAATCACTTTGCATAAGCTCTTCCCTAGACCTCATACGGGAAACGTTTCCACGTAGTGTGTTGATTTCCCCATTATGACACATATACCGAAAGGGTTGGGCCAAATCCCATGTAGGGAATGTGTTTGTGGAAAAGCGTTGATGTACAAGGGACAATCTTGTAACCACTCTAGGGTCCAGCAAGTCTTCATAATATTTACTTATGTCATGGGGGACCAATAGCCCCTTAAAGATGATAATCTTTGTAGAAAGACTGGGCAAGTAAAAAAACTGTGATTGGGACAGTTTACTTTCTATAATGGTGTGTTCTGTTACCTTTCTTGCAATGAACAGCTTTAGGTTAAACTGAAAATCATCTAAAGCATCGCCTTTGGCAACAAATACTTGTTTTACATAAGGTTCGGTCTCTTTTGCAATTCTTCCGGGTACGGAACGATTTACTGGAACATCACGCCAACCCAATAACTTTAGTCCTTGTTCCTCTAAATGATTTTCAAAGGTGCCAATGCAGAAGTTCCGTTGATTTTCTTTTTGTGGTAAAAAGACATTGCCCACTGCATATTCTCCAGGTTCTGGAAGTTCAAACTTACATACTTCAGTAAAAAAATCATGTGGGATATCAATAAGGATTCCAGCTCCATCACCCGTTTTGCCATCAGCACTAACCGCGCCTCTGTGCTCTAGCTTATCCAAAATCTCCAACGCTTTGTGAATAATATCGTTGGATTTTCTTCCCTTTAAGCTACATATAAAACCTGCTCCACAATTGTCATGCTCAAATTCTGGCAGGTATAATCCTTGTTTTTCCAATCTCATCTTTGCGACATTTCTTCAAAAATATCATTTGGAATGAGATAATATCAGTGTTTATACAAAATGTATATAAAATATATAGGTATTGAATTAAATTGTTAAAAATAACGAAATACCTAAAAAAGAGAGATGTTAAATTATCATTATCTCAAAACCGAGTGGTGCAAACAAAGCGGACCCAATAAAAAAAGGGGGTTAGTAAAATGAGAATAAAGTAAAAACTTTTTTACCCTTAAAAAAAGAAGGTGTGCTTATAAAAATGTATGATTACAAAAAGATGCCCCCTATTTTTTGACGGTTAAATGTTTCTTTAAAAATCAGGTTTATCCTAATCTCTAAGAACGCTTCTAGAAATCACAATTTTCTGGATTTCTGAGGTGCCCTCGTAAATTTGGGTGATTTTGGCATCTCGCATGAGGCGCTCCACATGATAATCTTTTACAAAACCATTACCTCCATGCACTTGAACAGCTTCCACTGCTGTTTCCATAGCTACTTCAGAGGCATATAGTTTGGCCATTGCTCCAGACAAATCATAATTGTTGCCATTATCCTTGTCCCATGCTGATTTGTAAACCAAGTGTCTTGCGGCTTCAATTTTGGTATGCATGTCCGCTAACTTAAAAGCAATAGCTTGATGATTGCTGATTTCCGTTCCGAACGCTTTTCTTTCTTTTGAATATTTTTTGGCAAGCTCATATGCTCCAGCGGCAATTCCCAAGGCTTGTGCTGCAATACCAATTCTTCCTCCAGCCAAGGTTTTCATGGCAAATTTAAAACCAAAACCATCTTCTCCTATCCGGTTTTCCTTTGGTACTTTGACGTCGTTGAAAATCAAGGAATGCGTGTCACTTCCCCGAATTCCTAACTTATTTTCTTTTGGGCCTATTTCAAAACCTTCCATCCCCTTTTCAACAATAAAGGCATTGATTCCTTTGTGCCCTTTTTCGATGTCGGTTTGTGCTATAACAAGGTAAACTTCGGCCGAGTTTCCATTGGTGATCCAGTTCTTGGTACCATTTAATATATAATGGTCCCCTTTGTCGAAAGCAGTGGTTTTTTGGGAGGTTGCGTCACTTCCAGCTTCTGGTTCCGATAAACAAAAAGCACCTATAGCCTCACCTGTTGTCAATCTAGATAAATATTTTTCTTTTTGAGCTTCGGTTCCGTAGGTTTCCAACCCCCAACATACGAGTGAGTTGTTCACAGAAACCACTACAGATGCCGAGGCGTCAATTTTGGATAACTCTTCCATAACCAAAACATAGGAAAGGGTGTCCATTCCGCTTCCTCCATATTTTTCTCCAACCATCATACCCATAAAACCGAGCTCTCCCATTTTTTTTACCTGTTCGCCGGGAAACTCTTGTGCTTCATCACGTTCAATAACTCCTGGTAGCAATTCATTTTCTGCAAAATCTTTGGCAGCTTGCTGTATCATCAAATGTTCTTCAGAAAGAGAGAAATCCATAATATTGAAAAATAGTTAAAAAAGGATTGCAAATATAATGTTTAGATAGGGAATTTCTAAAAGAATGGACATATAATTGAGAATGGTTTAAAGGATGATTCTAAGGGTAAGCGACTCTGCGTTCGCTTGATTTCTATTTTTCTGCGATGAAGATTATGTGGGCAAACTCATTTTGAATATCTTTAGCAAACTAGACTTAGTACTGTAGACTTAACAACAAAATAAACCAACTGACCTATGGAAACCTTACTGATAGTCATTTTTGTTCTTGGATATCTTGCCATCACTTTAGAACATAACCTTAAAATTGATAAGCTTATTCCAGCTTTGGCCATGATGGCCATTTTATGGGCTTTGATGGCGTTTGGCATCGATGGGTTTACATCTTGGTTTGATTCTGGAAAACATGCTTTGCTCGATAATTTCGGAGCATTGGGGCATGAAGATAAGATGCACTTATTGGAAGAAACCTTGCTCCATCATTTGGGAAAGACTTCTGAGATATTGGTCTTCCTTTTAGGAGCTATGACCATTGTTGAAATTATCGATTACTTTGATGGTTTTGCTACTATTAAAACTTTTATCAAAACACGTAGTAAGAAAAAAATACTATGGATTTTTGCTTTTTTGGCGTTTATCCTTTCGGCTATAATAGATAATCTTACAGCAACTATTGTATTGATTTCCATTTTACAAAAAATTGTTGCAGATAGAAATTCCAGACTTTGGTACGCTGGTTTAATTGTTATTGCAGCGAATGCTGGAGGAGCTTGGTCTCCTATTGGGGATGTAACGACAACCATGCTTTGGATAGGAAATAAGGTGTCCACCGGTAAATTGATTAGTTACCTTTTGATACCCTCACTAATTTGTATGTTGGTACCAACTTTTATTGCTTCTTTCTTGTCTCCTTTTAAAGGAGAAATTGATGTGGAAGAATCAGGACCATCAAAATCAAAGTTTGGTGCAAGAATGCTTTACCTAGGGTTAGGGGCCATTGTTTTTGTACCTATCTTTAAAACTGTTACGCATTTGCCACCTTACGTTGGTATGATGCTCTCACTGGCCGTAGTAGCTACCTTTGCAGAGATATATAGTCAAACAAAAATTTCTATTTCTTCCGTAAATCAAGAAAGTGATGCCAGTTCTCACCATAGTCCTGTTCATAGTGCTTTAACTAAAATTGAATTGCCCAGCATCCTTTTCTTTCTAGGTATTTTAATGGCGGTTGCCGCTCTGGAATCTCTGGGTCTACTGTTCAATTTTGCGGAGGGCTTAAAACAAGGTATTGGGTTGTTAGGAACTGAATTGGATGGTACCGAAGTTTCTGATTTGGTTGTGATAATTCTTGGTGTGGGTTCCGCAGTTATTGATAATGTACCTTTGGTCGCTGCCAGTTTGGGAATGTTCTCTGAGCCATTGGATAATCCCCTTTGGCATTTTATCGCGTATTCCGCGGGAACTGGGGGTAGTATGCTAATTATTGGCTCTGCCGCGGGTGTTGTGGCTATGGGTATGGAAAAAATTGACTTCTTTTGGTACCTAAAAAAGATAGCATGGCTAGCACTTATTGGTTTCATTGCTGGTGCCATTGGTTTTATTGTAATGCGATTTTTCCTTTAAAGAGATACTTTAACAAAAAAATCTCCGTTATTATTGCAACTTAAAATTGGGGATTTTATATGAATTTGTATCAAGAACTGGAAACAGCAGCAGAACTTGCTGAAGCTGTTTCAGAGGAAAAGACACTTTCCGTAATTGATTTAATTGTAAACGGTGGTACAGGAAGTATTGTAATTATCATGGTACTTTTTGTGCTGTTGTTCGTTGCGCTCTATATTTATTTTGAACGCATTTTTGCTATTAAGGCAGCTTCCAAAATCGATAAAAATTTCATGAACCAAATTCGGGATCATGTGATGAGCGGTAAACTGGAAGCAGCTAAACTTCTTTGTGCCCAAACGGATTCTCCTGTGGCTCGGCTTACCGAAAAAGGAGTGGCCCGTATAGGCAAACCTCTTGATGACATCAATACAGCTATTGAAAATGCAGGAACACTAGAGGTTTATAAATTGGAGAAAAATGTAAGCGTTTTGGCTACAGTTGCCGGAGCGGCGCCAATGATTGGTTTCTTAGGGACGGTTATTGGTATGATTTTGGCATTCCATGAAATGGCTTCAAGTGGTGGGCAGGCGGAGATGGGATCACTGGCTTCGGGAATTTATACTGCCATGACTACCACGGTTGCCGGTTTGGTAGTGGGTATTATTGCATATATTGGATATAACCACCTGGTCAATAGAACAGACAAAGTGGTTCACAAGATGGAAGCTAATGCCGTAGAGTTTTTGGATCTATTAAATGAACCTATTTAGAAGAAGGCTTCGGTATGAAACTAAAGGGAAGAAATAAGGTAAGTCCAGAGTTTAGCATGTCATCCATGACAGATATTGTATTTCTGTTGTTGGTCTTTTTTATGCTGACCTCCAATGCACCAAATGCATTGGACCTTTTGCTGCCCAAAGCCAAAGGTAAATCGACAAATACTCAAAATGTTTCAGTGACTATCAACAAGAACTTGGAATATTTTGTGAACAATGAGCGGATTAACGAGGAATACATTGAAATTGAATTAAAAAAAGCACTGGAAGGGCAAGAGAAGCCTACCATCATTCTAAGGGCTGAGGAAAGCGTTGCTATCAAAGAAGCGGTTAACGTTATGGACATTGCCAATAGAAACAGTTATAAGGTTATCTTGGCAGTGCGACCCAAGTAATGCCATTTTTAGACACGAGACACAAGAAAAAATCTTTCACACTTACTACGCTTTTACTGAGCGCTTTATTATTGCTACTGTTTTATATTGGACTGACCTATTTGGACCCTCCCATTGAAAATGGAATAGCGATTAATTTTGGTACTACCGACTTTGGTTCAGGTAAAGTGCAGCCCAAAGAAAAAGTTAGGCAAGAACCTATGCAGGTTCAACCCGAACCAGTTCAAGAAACTCCTCCACCCTCAGAACCTCAACAAGCTGCACCAAATGAACCCGTGGAAGAAGTATTGACAAGCAATGATGAAGAAACCATAAAGATTAATCAGCAAAAGGAAGCTAAAAGAAAAGCTGAAGAAATTGCAAAAAAGAAAAAGGCGGAGGCTGAACGTATTGCCAGTGAAAAAAAGGCGGCCGAAGAACGAAAAAGAAGGGAACAAGAGAACAAAAAGAAAAACTTGGATGCTTTGATTGGTGGGATAGGAAAATCAGATGGAACAACAACAGGAAGCGAAGGGGATGATTCTAGACAAGGGGATAAAGGAAACCCCGCTGGAAATCCTTATGCAACCAGCTATTATGGAGCACCGGGAAGCGGAAGCGGTACCGGAGGGTATGGACTCAATGGTCGTTCTTTAGTAGGCAAAGGAGCTGTTCGTCAAGAATGTAATGAAGACGGGCGCGTGGTAGTTCGTATTGTAGTGGACCGAAATGGCAAAGTGATTCAAGCCACACCTGGGGTTCAGGGGAGTACCAATACAGCTCCTTGTCTTTTGGAGCCAGCAAAAAAAACAGCATTATCCTACAGATGGAATTTGGATTCGAAAGCCCCATCCAAACAAACAGGTTTCATAGTGGTTAACTTTAAGTTAGGTCAATAAATAATGACTTATAAAGAGACTATTGCCTGGATGTTTGCCCAGCTACCCATGTATCAACAAAAGGGAGCCTCCGCTTTGAAGCATAAGTTGGACAACATCTTAAATTTTAGTCAACACTTAGATTCTCCCCATACACAGTTTAAGAGTATACATGTTGCAGGGACCAATGGCAAAGGTTCTTCCAGCCATATGCTTGCTTCCATTTTACAGGAGGCAGGCTATAAGGTAGGACTGTATACCTCACCGCATTTAAAAGATTTTCGAGAACGTATCCGAATTAACGGTAAACCTCTCCATAAAGACTATGTGACGGATTTTATTTCGGCTAATAAGGACTTTTTGGAATCAAATGCTCTCTCTTTTTTTGAAATGACCGTTGGAATGGCTTTTTCCTTTTTTGCCAAAGAGAATGTGGATATTGCCGTGATAGAAGTAGGTCTAGGAGGTCGATTGGATTCTACCAATATTATTGTTCCGGAAGTCTCTCTCATTACCAATATTGGTTTTGATCATATGGATTTACTGGGGGATACTTTGGAAAAAATCGCTATGGAGAAGGCAGGAATTATTAAAAAAGAGGTTCCTGTGGTGATAAGTGAGAAACAACAGGAGACTACAGGGATTTTTCAAATAATCGCGGCCCAGAAGCAGTCTCCATTATTCTTTGCCCAAGATGAAGGCATTGAATCCTATGACACGGATTTACTGGGAGAATATCAAAAAAAGAATGTGAAAGGCGTAGTGGTTGCTCTTCATCAACTAAAGGGTTTTCAGATTGGCAAAAAGCACATCAAAAAAGGCTTGCTGCGTGTGGTGCAGAACACTGGGTTATTGGGAAGATGGCAGATTCTTGGAAAAAAGCCTAAAACGGTTTGTGATACAGCGCATAATAAAGAAGGCTTGGAAATGGTCCTTAAACAACTCAAAGAACAGAAATATGATAAGTTGCATATTGTTCTTGGGTTTGTTTCTGATAAAAACCTAAACTCCTTATTACCCCTTTTCCCTAAAAAAGCAAACTATTATTTTGTCAAACCTGATATTGCCAGAGGACTTCCTGAAGAGATTCTGCAAAAAAAGGCAAATTTTTTTGGTCTAAAGGGAGAACTACATTCTTCAGCTAAGAATGGATTGAAAGCTGCCAAAAAAAACGCAAACACGTCTGATTTAATCTTTATTGGAGGCAGTACTTTTGTGGTTGCAGAAGTGCTTTAATATTTTAGGTGTTTTCTTTTTGCAAAACAGAAAATGATACTATATTTGCACACCCATTTGGGAAACGAATGGGCGCGTAGCTCAGTTGGTTCAGAGCACCTGGTTTACACCCAGGGGGTCAGGGGTTCGAATCCCTTCGCGCCCACATTCAAGTCTGATTAAAAACAAAACCTTGTACATCTTATTGATTTGCAAGGTTTTTTCTTTTTAAGGTAGTCATTTGGTGATAGTCAATACGGGGTAATTTTGTCTATAATTCATTTAATGAAAATTTCTTGGCAAGTGCTACTAGAAGGTATGACATTATGGGAAAATCTTCTCTCGAATCCCTATCGGTTTGTATAAAAATACCCTTGGCTCTTAGGAGTAGTTCCAATAGATGTGCGGTGTAGTCCCATGGTGTTCAAAATTATTGGTCAAACTAAAGAATTTCAGGAAATCAATAGGTATCCAATAAAAGTTTAGTCTAATCTTTTTATTGCTTTCTGTATTTATGCTACCAAGAGCACAGATTGTAAAGATTTAATACTTTGGTATTAATGGCGGCAAACTGCCCTTAAGGTATATGTTCGCATCTACCGAGTAAGGTAACTAATGATTACTACAAAACCATTAAACAGTGCCCCATTTCCGTTTTCTTTGTAACAATTGGAGTCTTACCTTGTCTGTTGTATCAGAACCAAACGACAAAATGCTGGAAGTATCATATAAAATAAATCATACGGATATTTTGGCCAGGGATATCGCCAATGCCATTGGACAAGAATTCAGTGCACCAATGTTTGAAATATTCAATGATGTAATAGAGGCAAGTGTAGAATTCTATAGACTCAATGAAAATTTATCAGTTCAACTTAGTCAATTTCGACAGAGTCAACCTGTTATTGTGAAACGAATGGGAACGGATAACGAACATCTATTGATATTGGATTTTCATTTGACAGGTACAGCGAGATTAAACGTTACCGATAATAGAATTGAGGGTACAACCAATGGGCTAACCCACGGAGCCTATTTTGCAAATGGCGGTGTGGAATCATTTGCTGTGTTTCCTCCAGGATTTTACAATCAACAATTTCATATTGTATTGGACAAGAATTGGATGGGCAGTTTCTTTTCAGAAGAAATAGCATTTCTTATGGAAAAAATTGAAAAAGCCTCTCCCTTTTTCATGTATGAGCGATTGAACAGTAAAATTACCACGTTATTGTTATCTGTGTTCAGGTCGGACTCTAAGATTAGTTATCGTAGATCATATCTACATGGGAAGACATTAGAACTATTATCGTTGTTTTTTGGTAAACTTCAAAACAGAGGTAAACATTTAGAACTTGGTGTTTCAAACTATGACGATGTTTCGAGATTATTCGACCTAATGGTTTTTGTAGATGGACATTTGGGAGAGAAGTTGAAAGTAAAATACCTAGCTGAAAAAATAGGGTTTAGTGAAAGTAAATTACAAAGCTTGTGCAAAGCAGTGTATGGCAAAAGTCTTTCAAAGGAAATTACAGAACGTAGAATGGTAAAAGCATTGGATTTATTTGAAGAGAATGGTGATTCCATTTCCGCAGTTGGTTACAGGCTGGGTTATACCAATATGAGTCATTTCTCAAATGCTTTTAAGAAAGTACATGGTTTTCTTCCATCTGAATACCTTTTACAAAAACGGGTACCTAATGAATGACGTGTTTTTATTCATTTTTATGCTTATAGGGCTGATCAATGGCCTATTAATAGGCTTTTATTTGCTGTTAAAGAAAACTAACTCAATACGTTTAAAGTGGGTGGCGTTGGCTACAATTCTCTTCTGCCTGACAAAGGCAAAAGAGTTTTTGTTTGTATTTGGTCCAAAATATCATATTCGCACCCCAGTTGAAGATTTCTTTCAATTTGAATGGCTGATTCCACCATTATTAATTTTTTCGGTAAAGAAAGTATTGAGCCCTTCTTACAGAATTAATTATTGGTTACTTCTTCCCGGTTTCGTCTTAGTTTTGGTTATCTCACCGCTCTTTGTTTTAAGAATCTTTCCGCACTACGGATGGTTAAATGCCTATCTGCCTATCATTATCGATAGTACCACTTTTTTATGGTTAATCTTGATTTTTATACGGTATAAAAAAAATATAAGCGTAAAACCTGAAGTTTACACTCCCCTTTATATTTTCACTTTGATATTTGGTGTTCTACTCATGTCACGCATTGCTCAGATAATTTCTATGAGTTATCACGAATGGTGGTTGGCAGGTGGATATAAATGGTGGTTTTTCTTTAGACTTATTTTAACAAGTGCCCTCGTTTATGTACTGTCTTTGGCACTGATATATGTTTATTTCAAAAAGCGAAGACATATTGGTGGTTCGTTTAAAATTAATGATGTCATCGATGAAGCAGTTTTAACACAGATTGAAAAAGACAAGTTCTACTTACGAAACAATATAACCCTCGAAAATGTGGCAACTAGATACGGTGTCAGCTCCAAAGCATTATCTAATGCAATTAGACATTACCGAAATATGGGTTATAACACCTATCTAAATAATCTTCGCATTGATTTTTTCTTACAATCACTAGAAAGTGGAAAATTACGATCGATAACTATTTATGGTCTTGCCGAAGAGGCAGGATTTAACTCTAAGGCAACTTTTATAAGAGCCTTTAAAAAGAGGTTCCAGTTGACCCCATCAGAGTATATAAAGACGCATTTTTAAGTATCAAAATACGTTTTTGAAACCAATTTATTGTATGCAAAATTAATAGTAAAAGATAATGGCAAATATTTGCATTGAGTCAATTCGCTATAAATTGAAACAATGTTAAAATCATTTTTGAAGTTGTTTTTAGTTTAAAATGCATTAATTCAGTAAAATGGATTGAACGCAGAGCTATTTTGGTGTTTTGGGGCATAGACTTGTGCTTTATTGACCATTAAATGACCCATCAAATATTATCATTGTAACCAAATTTTATGATGATTAAAACCAATTCAAAATTTTTATTTTTTTTCACAATCGCATTATTATTTAGTTCATTGGTCTATGCGCAAATAAAACCAGAGCATCCTTTATACAATAAGATTGTAAACGAGGATAGTTTGCTGTTTGACGAGGCTTTTAATAAATGTAATACTGATGTTTTAGATAGTATCATTGCCCTAGATCTAGAGTTTTACAACGACACCAGTGGCGCAAATTATGGTCGTCAGCCCTTTATAGAAAGTATAGAAAAAAATATTTGTGGAAGAAATTACAGTCCAAAGAGAAAGCTTGTTGAAAACAGCTTGGAAATTCACTTGCTTAAAAATTATGGAAACGTCTATGCTGCCCTTCAGAAAGGAAAACACGAATTCTACGCAATAGAAAAAAATAAAAAATCATATCTCACAAGTACTGCCGATTTTACGCATTTATGGTTAAAAACAAGTAATGATTGGCTCTTGAAAAGGATGTTGAGCTATAATCACAAAACATCGAGACAGGTGAGTGAGGTAAGGGAGGGAATAATTCATGACGAGTGTTTTTCACTTGAATCCTTGAGAGAAAAAAATAATATTCCAGCAATGGGAGTCGCCATCCTACAAAACAGCAGATTACAGCGTATCGAAGTGTATGGTGAATTGGAACCTGGAGTACCAGCACCTTACGATGCCATTTTCAATGTGGCCTCCCTTACCAAGCCTATAGTGACTCTGCTTACTTTAAAATTGGTCGAAAATGGTGATTGGGATTTGGACCAACCGTTATATCCGTATTGGACAGACCCAGATATCGCAGGTAATCCCAATAGTAAGAAACTGACCACACGCCATATCCTTTCCCATCAATCGGGCTTTAAGAATTGGAGGTATGAAAATGAATCGGGTCAATTGAAATTCGATTTTGAGCCCGGGGAAGGTTTTCAGTATTCCGGCGAAGGCTTTGAATATTTGAAGAAAGCCTTGAAAGGCAAGTTTGACAAGAAGTTAGAAGTACTTGCTGATTCCCTATTATATCAACCTTTGAAAATGGATGACACCCATTTCTATTGGAATGAGACCATAGACGAAAATCGTTTTGCTAAATGGCACGATAAGGACGGTAACAAAGTGTATGACACCTATAAAAACAAGTCGGCAAGTGCTGCAGATGATGTGTTGACGACCATCGAGGATTATGGTCGTTTTGCCCAGTATATTTTAAATGGTGCGGGCTTATCCCAAGACTTATTTACTGAAATGGTCAGGCAACAGAATGGAAAAGAGCAAAATATCAAAATGGGTTTGGGTTGGGAAATCCTTCCCAACTTAAAAGATGACCAGTATGCATTATTACACACGGGTGGCGACAAGGGCGTGAATACCCTGATTATGCTTTTGCCAAAAACAGGCGAAGGTGTGGTGGTTTTTACCAATTCGGATAACGGTAAAAATGTATTCTTCCCTGTCATTGAAAAGCTATTAAGCTTGGGAAAACAAATAACTGGGAAAGCGCAATGATAGAAAGATGAAAATAGAACAACGTCCTTTATTTGAAGCTATAAAATCGGGAACCGAATTCAAACGCTGGTATTGGCTAAAAGAAGAATTGGTCGATATCTGCCGGCGTTCCAATCTACCATGCACAGGAGGCAAGTTTGAATTACAAGATAGAATAGCTTACGCCTTGGATAATGATGGTAAAGTACGTAAAAAGGTTTCTTCGAAAAAGAAATCAACATTTAATTGGGCAAAGGGAAGGCTTACACCAGCAACCGTGATTACGGACAGTGTCACTTTTGGTAAAAATTTTAGGGGATTTATGAAAAATCATATAGGTGGAAAGTTTTCCTGTCATAGCGATTTTATGAATTGGGTAAGGGAAAATCCTGGAAAAACCTTACAGGATGCCATAAAGCAATGGCAATTGTTGGAAGACCGAAAGAAAGATCCCGATTTCAAGCGTAAAATAGCTGATCATAACATGTATGCACAGTATACAAGAGATTTTCTCGAAGGCAATCCTGGAAAGACAATTAAGGATGCAAAAAAGTATTGGCTATTGAAACGACGGCTTCCTATTGAGACGGGTTTTGTACGTTATGAGCAAAGCGATTTTAACCTAAAAGAATAAGACAATCAAATCATCAATCAAAATCAATCAAATACTGATTCTTCTACTTTTTTATCACTTTGTTGCTACAACAACATCTAGGGCTCAGGTTTTGGAAAAGCTTCAATATTTATCGGATAGCACCTCAAATGTTGAGACGCATCTGAGCATACTTTCGGATTTATACGGCCCACAATTGATGGGAACGCCTAATTATTATAATGCTGTAAAATGGTCTGAAAGACAACTAAATGAATAACAAATAGATAAAGTTGCGATTCAAAACTATGCATGATTATCATTCTTAATTCATAAACGTAATCTGAAAAAAAATTCAAACCAAATGAGAAAATTACCCAATTTGAAAACGATAGTATTGGTTCTATCAATTTTTGTTCTGGCAGGTTGTGAAAAACAAAAGGAAACCCGCTTTCAAGAATGGCAATTAGTTTATGAAAACGATGCTACAGGTAATGCAGTTAATGGAAGCTTAGATGAACTTGTACAATCGGTGAAGAAGGGAAAGCCAATTCGTATAAGTTGGGAAATGGGGAACTACGAAAATGGTACAGGCGTTCATCATACTGCTGAAGTAAAGTTTTCCACAATAATGAAAGACAGTGTTGTCTTTGCTCAAATTGAACCCATTATTGCACAAGTTCCGGATTTGGAGGAAAATACTATTGCTTTTTACAGTACTGTTAGATGGTGCATGTTGGCAAGTACAAATGGAATAAATGAAACTCTAATGTATGAGGTTATTGATCACAAAACGCTACAGCAAAAAAGAAATCAATGGGGTATAAAATGGTTCTCTCGTTAGAGAATTGAAAACAAATTTTAAATGGGTTCGATGAAAAATCAGAGAAAATGAAAAAAACACAAATCATCGATTTACTATTAATTGGCTCAATGACCTGTAGCTCACAAAATGGACCTTTGGAATAAAACATCAAAAAACGGTAATGGGCAGGCTATTGCAATAGTACAAGAATTCAGCATTCCTGCTTTACATATCAATTAAATCATATTTCGCTATGCGTAAGCTAAAAAGGGCAATTATAAGACGTTTACTGTTTTTAATAGCTCAGGGTGGTTGTTTAACGTTGTCGGCACAGGCCGAAATAAAAGTACCATATATTGAAAAGACACCTGATATCGATGGACGTTTAGATAGTCATTTAAAATCTTTACCTCGGCAAACGTTTAATTTTTACTCTCAGTTTGACAACCCGGAAACAGATTCTATTGGGGTTCGCTATGCTTTAGCATATAACGATAAATACCTGTATTTATATATTGAAACTGAAGCGGATACCATTAGCTATCACAAAAGAGGATATTTGTGGGGAGACGGCTATAAACTTTTAGTGGGGGAAGCTACCGAAAGTGAATCAACTACAGAGTACTACGAACTTTCTTATTCACCAACTAAAAATCCCGAAGATGCTTGGGACCGCCAGCGTATAGCCTCCTACAATGGTAATCAAAAAAATCCTCCGCTTAGTGGGAAATCCAAAAGTCAGGAATTGGAATATGATGGTGTTTCAGGTTTTGAAAGTTTGATTTCGTGGTCTGATATAGAACCGTACCATCCAGCTTTTATGAAAAAAATGGCTTTTGGACTCTACTTTGCTAAAGGAAAATGGCGAGAAGATGTTGGCTACTTTTCCAATGGGTATTCCGTTGTACACGATTCTGGTATTTTTAACGAGGAAATACTCGAAAGAATGTATGTCCCGCTCTCCTTTCAGGAACCTGTTTCAACTAGCCGTTTTTCTGTACAATCAGCGCAACGTAATATAATCGTTGGAGATGATTTGCAGATTGAAATATCAAGTACGCATAAAGAGAAAACAGAACCTTTAAAAGTAAGCATTGCCAATGATTTGAATGAAACAGTTTTCAACAAATCATTCCAAAACTTGAAACAAAAGGCAAGTCTACCACTGCCAAAACTATCGGTAGGGGTTTACACCATTATCTATGAAACACTGGGCTACAAGGAAAAAGAAAAATTGGGAATACTTCCTAAATGGGATTATCGAGAAATTAAAGCACGAATAGCGGAATCAACCAATTCTTTTTCTACGGGAACACTAAATACGCTTCATTTTAAAGCTGAGCAAATAACAAAGCTCAAAACCGAACTGTCATGGTATGAATCAGGTAAAGAGGTTATCACCCTTTGGAAAGAGTTCGAAAAGGAATACCGTCAACTAATAGAGGGAATAGAATCCTTTCGAAAATAAAACAATCCCGTACCGACGTGCTTTTTTATCTGCTCAAGACAGTACGTTGCAACCCTATTCAATAAGACTACCCAAAGAGTATGACCCTAAAAAAAAGTATCCACTTCTGGTTTTTTTACATGGTAGTGGTCAAGATGAACAAACACTTTTAAAGCTGCCCAGAAGTAATGGGTCATTCATAGAGCTAGCTCCATATGGAAGAGATAAATATTATACATATGCCAGCAAGGAGTCTCAAATTGACATTGTCGAGGCTATTGAAGATGTAACAGCCCATTTTTCAGTAGACACCGACAAGGTCATTATTGGCGGTTTTTCTATGGGAGGTTACGGTGCCTTAAGAACATTCTATGAACATCCCAAACGATATGCCGGTGTGGCCGTTTTTGCTGGTCATCCCAATCTGGCCAATATGTGGTTGGATGGCAATCATCCCAATTTCACGTCACAACAATATTGTGCAGCTTTTAAGAACATTCCGGTGTTCGTATATCATGGTACTAAAGATCCGGCACTAGATGTATCTGCGGCAAGGCAGCTTATTGGCAATTTGGAAAAAGCTGGTGCCAAGGTGTCTTCTCGCATTGTAGAAAATCGTGGGCATGTGTATCAAGATAAAACCACAAACAAGTATTATCACCAATGGTTAAACCAAATTGTAAATAAAAAATAGCATGAGAAAAATTTTAGGAAGTATTGTTGTTTTGGCCCTATGTTTTAGTAGTTGCAGTAAAGACAAGAAGAAAGAAACCACAATAGAGGGCACTTGGCAATCCTTGGGCAATAGCTGGATATTGGATGTTGCAAAAGATGGCAGTTACACGGAGTACGATGTTACTCGTGTTTCTTGTTTAGTTGCTAGAAATTCACATATCGATGAGTTTGGAGACAGACTATACCTTCAAAATGACACCTTAAAATTGCGACGCGGAGCCATTGAATACCGTTTTGTTCGTTCAGAATTCTTACCAGAAGCTTGCGGGCAATCTTTAGATGAAGAAACTGCGAGAGACCCCATTTTTAATTATGAGGTATTTGCTTCAACCATTAAAGACAATTATGCGTTTTTCGAGATGAATAACGTAAACTGGGATTCCATCTATCGTGCTCATAAGAAACAAATAACAGCTTCCCCATCAGATATAACCTTGTATAAGGTAATGGAAGAAACCTTTGAGGCCATCAATGATAATCATGGATCCTTTGAAGCAAGTGATTCAATCTACGAACAGTGGGAAGCGATTGAAGGGGGTAATGAAGAAGAAACTGATGCTCTTCCAGAAATTGGTGACTTTCAAGTGGCCAGTGCAGTGGCCAAAAACCATTTGGAAAACGAAATGACCCGAGAGTCTCCCATTTTGCAATGGGGAGAGTTTACAGAGGGTATTGGTTACATTCAAGTAAAAGCAATGTTTTTGTATACTGATTTGGGGATGTCCAAAGACTTGATCAAAACCTTAGGATGGGAAGCTGCATGGCAAAAGACATTTAATGAAATAGGTGAAGGCAACTACATTGAAAAAGAACGTGAAGGAATGGAAAGGGTTATGAAAATGGCCATGAACGATCTTAAAAATATGGATGCGATTATTTTGGATCTTCGGTTTAATGGTGGAGGCCAAGATTTAGTGAGTCTTGAACTTTTAAGTTGGTTTAATGATACGCCTAAGTTAATAGCCCATGAAAGTTTAGTATATAATGGTGGAGAATCTCCACAAGGGAACATTATTTTACCTGCCAACGAAGCTGCATTTACTAAACCTGTTTATTTATTGACATCAAAGCAAACAGGTAGTGCAGCCGAAGTATGTGCTATGGCTAGCATGACACTTCCACATGCAACTCGAATAGGCATGCCCACCATGGGAGCACTGTCCACGGCTTTAGAAAAAAAGTTGCCTAATGGCTGGGACTTCGCCATTTCTAACGAATATTATCGTACACCAAGTGGCCAGATGTATGAGAACAAAGGAATTCCTGTGGATATTGAGATACCATATCCAAAAGACCGTCAAATTTTTTTTAGAGGTGTTTTAGATAGCTTAATTCGGGATAAGGAATCTATTTTACAAGTGATAAAGCATTTTGAAAAATAATTTGAAAAAGCCCTTGAAACTAAATCCAAGTAACAACAATGCGAGAAACATGATACAGCGCATAAAGGAACACTTGAATTCCCTAAAACAAAAATGAAAATACTTCTGAAACTCGTATCATTTTTTTTGCTAATGCAAAGCGTCGCGGTCTTCCCACAAAATGATGATTTTTACCATCTAAAGGCTATAGAGAAATATATAGATGACCAAATGGAATTACATGGTATTCCTTCATTGGCCTTAGGCATTCTGAGAAATGATTCTATTGTATTTGAAGGATATTATGGAAAGACAAGCAAGGGGCTTCCCATCGATAATAAGACCGTTTTCGGAACATTTGGGATTACAAAATTAGTAGTGGTCACAGCCATTTTTAAGCTAATCAATGAAGAAAAACTACATTTAGCCGATAACTTATACAAGTATTTAAATGATATTCCCAATTCATGGAAAAAAATCCAAATAAAACATATTCTTGGAAATTCCTCTGGGATACATAGTGTTTTGGGTTTTGGAGTCAATGAATCCAACCGTATGTTTTTTGAACGTATTGGAAAACTGCCTTTGGAGTTTGTTCCTGGAGAAAAATATGAGTTCAATGCCATTAACTATTGGTTGTTGGGTAAACTGATTGAGACCATATCTGGTCAAGCTCTTGAAGAATATTTTTGGAAGAATGTATTGGGAGGTAATGGAGCAGACTTTTGGTTTACAACGTACTTATCGCCCAATTCTGGCAAAGGAGCATACTTCGAAGGATATAACCCTTGGGAAAATGGCCATTTGAACGTTATCGACCGGGCGTATGCTCGTGACCAGGCAAGTGATGGACTGAATAGCACATTGCCCCGGCTTATGAATTGGGCAAAGAAGTTACAAGCCCATAGCTATTTTCCTGAAAAGACCAAACTCAAAATGTGGTCATCGTTTGTCTATTCTAATGATGATGTCCCATTTTTACATGGTTGGTATGTTTACTCCACCAACCAAAAAGATTCCTATGGTATCAGCGGTTCCAGAACGGCATTGCGCATATTTCCAGAACAAGATTTGACTTTAATTCTTATGACCAATGGGTATCAGTACTATCCCATTCAAAAGGAGATTGTGAACACCATTGCGGGAATGTTGGCGCCAGAGTTAAAGGATACCCAGGAATTATTGTTTTACGACCTGTCTAATGCCTTGGTACAACATAAAGGTTCCAATGCTGATGCCCTGATAAAAAAAGTTAAAGAAGAGATTCCAGAAAATGAATGGGAACAATACCTAATTGCGTTGGGCAATAAAGCGTTGGGCCTTGATAATAAAATGGCTGCGCGCCTTTTTTTTGAGGTAAACACTCAAGAATTTCCAAACTCTGTGAATGCATTTGAAAACTTAACGAAATTCTACCTCAATCAACGCCTTATTGAAGAAGCACGTAGCAGTTTGAAACGAGTACTGGAATTAGATCCGAATCATAAATGGGCAAAAAAATTTCCTTATTAATCTAAATAATCAACCTATGGATAGAAAAACCCTCAATTTAAAAAAGACTATGCTACTTTCAATTATGACTGTCCCCATTCTGTATATCGCAAGCTGTAAAACAGCGCAAATTTCAAGACTTAATGATTTCAGTTTTCTTAATGGCGAATGGATTCAACCCTGTGATTCTTTACTAACAGGCGAATACAAAGATGAAATCGAGTGCACTATTATGGATGAAGATGCAACTAGGTATGTATTTGATATAAGCGGTAGCCAGGGTCTTCTGGTGCGTAAGCTGCCACGTAGTAACGATACTACTTTGGTTGCGTTTAAGTATAACGAGGATAATCAGTTGATACTTGAAAACAAATCAAAGAAAGAAGCTTGGAGAAGAAAGGTATACCATGTAGATAGTGTAAAGCTAAAACTGTACTCAAAAAACAACAGTGCCATTGAATTCTTTGAAAGAAGGGACTAATTGATGATGAAAGTTGAACAAATATTCACGGATTTACTTTTTTTTGGAAAAGGCCTGTTTTCGCTGTTTTTGATTGCAGCAAGTCATTTGCCATTAAAAACAGACTAAAATATAGCGGATTGGTTCCTAAGTATAGAAGTAAGCACTGGATATAAAGGTGGTTTATGTAGTATAGAGCATGTATTAAGACTTGCAACGGATCTTATAATGACCACAATTAAACAGGGGTATTTTTGTTTTAGATTCCCTTTGACCGTTTCCAACAGTCACAAAGTAATAAATTAGAATCTAGCGTATATTTTTATGAGAAGTATTTTGAACATTGAAATTCAGCAAAAATCATTGGTACTACTATGCATTTGTTTAACTTCTTGGATGACCGCTAACTCCCAAGAAGAGATAAATTTTGAGTTTTTGAATGGAAATTGGCTCCAGGCCTGCGATTCTATTGTCACCGGAAACTCCAAAGGGACAATTGAGTGTAGTCCCGAAATGTGGACCCAGATTTCATTTATCCTACAAAAGAACAAAGGAACCATGATTCGTGAAGATTTCATTATAAAGGAAAAAGATACATCCCACATAATATTTGAAAAAATTGGGAGTGAACTTTACATGATAGGGTCAACTATTAACAAACCTTGGTTGCATAAAGTTCATAAAATGAAAAAAGATAGCTTAGGCCTTTATTCCAATAACAATACAACAATCACATTCTATGTCAAACAATACTAACATCTCAAGTACAAATGTTTCAAAAGTGATGATAAAAAATAAAATTGCATTCCGTTTTATTATTTTAGTCTTTGTTCTTTGGCTTTTCCCATTTCCACTGGGGAATATTCCTTTTTTAGACAGTATTGCAGAGTTTGTGGAGAATGGTGTTAACTGGGTCGTACTATGGTTCGGAAATGACCTACTACAACTATCCCAAGAAGTGAACGCCCAAACTACTGGAAGTGGTGATAAGCTTTACGATTACGTTAGGTTTTTGTTCGTGCTGGTGTTGGCAGGTATAGGAACAATCATTTGGATATTGCTGCAACGGAAGCCTTTATCCCAAGAAGTCAAGACAAAAATACAATATTGGTTTTTAGTCTATTTACGCTACTACTTGGCCGCGGTAATGTTGGGTTATGGTTTGGCCAAGGTATTTGTGCTTCAGTTTTCAGAGCCTGGATTTACCAGATTGATAACAGAATTTGGTGATTTTTCTCCGATGGGAGTTGTATGGACATTCATGGGACAATCTAAAGGATACACTATATTATCAGGTGTGTTGGAAGTAATAGGGGGTCTACTATTACTCCATAGGCGTACAGTGAACCTTGGCACATTAATAATAATAATAGTTACCAGCAATATTATAGCGCTCAATGTTTTTTATGATGTTCCTGTGAAACTATATGCTATACGATATGTGGCCATAGGTCTGCTTATTCTATTGCCAGATATCTCAAACATTATCAAGACTTTATTGGGTTATGGAGGTAGTAAACCTAAAGAGCTTTTTAAGCCATTTGGAAGTAAAAAATGGTTTTTAGCAACAAGAGCAACAAAATGGATTCTGCTAATTGCATTTGTCGGTTATAGTAGTTACACAACTTACGGACGGGTGCAGCAGTTTGGATATCTAGCCCCAAAGCCAGAACTATATGGGCTTTACGAAGTGCAAGAATATAATCGTAATGGTAAAGTACTACCTCCGCTATTAACTGATTCGTTAAGGCTTCGCTATATAGCTATTGATAGAAGCACTTTTGCCACTTTGCTCGATATGAAAAAGCAGAAAACTTACTATCGGATGAGTAAGGACAGTATTTCCAACGAACTTTTGTTTGCCAATTATAGAGACTCAACCGATATCTATACGTTTAAAGTTACCCATAGCGATTCTTTATTCACATTTAAAGGCTATCATCAAAAAGATACGTTGATACTAAAAACAATTCGTTACAACAAAGATGATTTTTTGATAAATCAGAGACCTTTCAAATGGATTCAAGAACGGCCTTTTAATAGGTAGAGTATCAATAAAAAAATAAATACATCTGCGGAAAAACACTTGATATAGCATTTATCAACATAAACATTACTATATGGTTTTTGCTTAGTGCTTAAATGGAAAAAAACAATTATCAATCTTTTTAGGTTAACAAAGGGTATTGCTCTGAAATTCAATCGATAGACCTCAAAACATAAATATTATTTATATAAATAGTAAATAGATTAAATAATGTTTTATGTGAAATTCTTACGTTATTTGTTGCATCAACATCTAATTTAAAAGTTTATGGATACAAAAGTATTGACAAGACAGCCAAACAGGAAACAACTAAATACTCCGGTGAAGGTTGCCGTTGCCCAAGGGGATGGTATTGGCCCTGAAATTATGAAAGCCACCCTTCGTATTTTGGAGGCGGCCGGTGCCAATATAGAACCAGAGTTCATCGAACTTGGGGAAAAAGTATACTTATCTGGCAATACCTCTGGTATCGATGCGGATGCTTGGGATGCTATCCGTAATAATAAAATAATCTTTAAGGCTCCTATAACTACTCCTCAGGGAAAGGGATATAAGAGTCTAAACGTAACCCTTAGAAAATCGTTGGGTCTTTTTGCAAATGTAAGACCGGTTACTGCCCTGCATCCTTTTGTGCCAACCCATTTTCCTAATATGGATGTTGTCATTATACGTGAAAATGAAGAAGATTTATATGCCGGGATTGAACACAGGCAAACACAAGACGTTTACCAATGCTTGAAATTGATTACACGCCCTGGTAGTGAACGTATCATCCGATATGCTTTTGAGTACGCTAAGGCCTTTGGAAGAAAGAAAGTGACCTGTATGGTGAAGGACAACATCATGAAAATCACGGATGGATTGTTTCATACGGTTTTTGATGAGATTGCCCAAGAATACCCTGAAATAGAAAACAATGTTCAGATTATTGATATAGGTTCTGCTCGTTTGGCTGCTAAACCTGAACAATATGATGTTATAGTTACTGCCAATTTATATGGTGATATTATCTCTGACATTGCTGCAGAAATTGGAGGTTCGGTAGGAATGTGCGGTTCCGCAAATATTGGGAAGAATGTTGCTATGTTTGAAGCTATTCACGGTTCTGCTCCAGATATCTCCGGACAAGGAATCGCAAACCCTTCTGGGTTAATTAATGCAGCTGTTGCCATGTTGGCCCATATAGGACAGCCAGAAATAGGAGACAAAGTTAAAAACGCGTGGTTGACCACATTGGAAAAGGGGTATCATACTGCTGATATTTATCAGGAAGGAACAAGTACCAAGAAGGTTGGCACACAAGAATTTGCCGATCAAGTAATCTCCAATCTTGGACAAACCCCAACAGAGCTAGCAAAAAGTGTATTGGCTCAAGGAAAGGGAGCTGTTCAAATTCCTGATTATGTTCGGAAAAGTGAACGCAAGGAGTTGGTAGGGGTAGACGTTTTTCTAGATTGGCCAGGTAATGACCCCAATGAACTGGGAGATATTCTATCTGAATTGGAAATCTATCGCTTAAAGTTAAAAATGATTACCAACAGAGGTGTCAAAGTATACCCTGAAGGACTAAAAGAAACCTATTGTACTGACCACTGGCGTTGTAGGTTTGTAGGTGATGATGCCAAAATAAATCGTAAGGAACCCAAATATGCTTCCATTGATTTTGAGCGCGTGGTCGCACTATTGTCCAAACTGGGCAATATGGGGTTTGATGTAATTAAAACAGAAAACTTATATGAATTTAACGGAAAACGGGGCTTTTCTCTAGGCCAGGGAGAGTAAAGTCTTTTGGATCCATTTTTAGTCGTGAATGCATCAACCTATTGTCCGGGTTGGTGCATTCCTTGTATTTAATCTTCACTAATAAGAGATTTAAAAAGAAAGCCGGAAGATTTTCTTCCGGCCTTCTATCAACAAAAGCATCTAAATATACTCCGAAACACTAATTCTTATTGTGGTTGAATATCTACGCGTACCAAATTGTATCCACCCCTAGGGTCTTGAAGATAAACTACTCCAGGAGCACTGTTAATGGTACCTTTTCCAAACTGAACATCCGTTAAGGAAGCTTGTCTTCGTATGGTTGTATTATCGTCTGCAGGACCAAGATTTGGACCAGCTTGCCTTGGTGCTTGGTAGATTCCAAAGCCAACAGGCTCGTCTTCTTCGGTACCCGCATCAAAAAGATAAGCTTCATCACTCTCGCCAGTTCCCGAGAATGGTGTGCCCACTTCGTCGAATAGGGCTACACCGCTATTGTTATAACTTATGAACCAATCGTTGGTCTGAACCAACATAGTTCCAATACCTAGTTTGTAGTCTTGACCTTGAGGTACTTCAATGGTAAAGGTCAAATCTTCACCAGGACCTATTGGTGCGCTTTGTTCACTGGCAGCTACGGGCAACCCAAGGTTTTCAAAATAAGATACAGCAACGGCATTGTTTCCATCCTCAGCCAATTCTTCTAATCCACTTTCTGGGTTTACAGTAGCTCCCTGAGTGAAAAATGGGTCGCTATCTGTGTTAAAAGCGTAGACCAAACCTGGAGAGAAAACACTAAGCGTGGAAGATAATCTTAAAGGAGCACCTTGTGAACCGGTTTCGGTGAACCAATCATACAAAGGACCAGGATTACCATCTTCAGCGATGGCCTCAAGACCAACACCTCTATCTTCTGTTCCTAGTGTGAACAATGGCTCTGGCAGAGCATGAAGTACAGCTATACCCGGAGTTACTACAAATCCATTTGTGGAACTTGCAGGTTGGCTAGGGTCTGGAGTGTTGATAGCAGTTATTGTCAATGTAAACGTACCTGCAGATTGTCCGTCGCCTGGCTTGTAGGTAATGTAAGCCGTCAAGTAGAAGTCACCTCGGACTCCGCGGTTGACCGTTCTTACCAAGGTGTTTAGGTCTGCTTGACCTACATTGGCACCGGCAGGAGGGAAGTAAGAAGGCTCATTATCTATCTCAGTCCCCAAATCATAAAGAATCAAATCACTGGCAATATCCACTCCATTAAGTGGAGAACCGTTTGGATATAAATCGATTCCAGCTAAATCTTCAGGAGCCAAAAACCAGTCATTACTATTCCCCATCATGGTAACGGGGGTCAGTTTTGTTCCACGTACCGCCTGAAAAGTAATTTCATAAGAATCACCGTTTTGAGTCAAAGGACCGGGAGTCCCTGTTCTTGAGTTTTCGTTGAATACATGAACATTCAGATAGTTGATAACATTGCTTATGGTTACGTTGAATGTAGTTGTAGCATTTACTGCATCATTTGGAAAACCAAGAGAAGGATTGATTTCTTGACTCCAATCCGTGGAAGCATCACCTTCCCCATCATATTCAATACTAGCACTGCTAAGGGTCACGGTGGGAACATAGTCGTCGGCTGTCCAAATACCTGCTTCAACGGCTACATTTTCGCGAGGACTTCCTCCAGCACCCCATTGTACGAAATCAACGATAGCATCCGCACTTCCGAATGAGTTATTTGAGTAAAGACCCAAACCACCAGCTACATCAGGCATAGCGTAAGGTACTACTAAGAATTCTCCAGCAGCCAATTGTAAGTTTCCGCTCTCTGGAGTTACATTGCCCAGTTGTACATAAGTACCAGGGCCTAGGCATAACCAGTAAGTGCTCAAATCAACAGCTACTTCACCATTGTTGTAGATTTCTACTAAATCATCACTGGCGTACTGCACTTCATTTAGAACTATGCTACGTCTCAATTCTTCGGGCATAGTCAATACGTTTTCTTCACCAAAAGTAACGGTGGTAGTTTCTGCCCAGTTTGCCACACCTGTACCTTCACCATCAAAAATGATGCTGTAATTCTCGTTTCCACGTACTGGAACAAAATCACCAGCAGTCCAAATTCCTGCTTCAACAGCAACGTTCTCTCGTGGACTTCCTGATGCACCCCATTGTACAAAATCCGCTAATGTGGAAGCATCTCCAAATCCAGAGTTGTCTATATATAAACCAAGACCACCTTCGGCATTGGGCATGTCATAAGAAACAACCAAATACTCTCCAGGACCTAAGTTAGTATTTCCTTGAGTTTCAAGGTCTCCAATCTGTCTATAGGTGCCTGGCCCTAGACAAAGAAAATAGCCGTTAAGGTCAACATCCACTTGGCCATTATTGAAAATCTCAACACGGTTACCCAGATATTCCACTTCGTTTAAAACAACAGCAACTTCACCTGATGGATCAGGCTCGATAGGGTCAGGGGTATCCCCGACAAAATCGTCTTCAGAACAAGAGGCTAACAATAGGGTTAAAACTGCAGCCTTCAAAACATTTTTTTTCATAATAATTCTAGATTTTTAAAAGTTAATTGTGAAAATTTTGTTCTGTCTTTTGGTTGTTGCTGCAAATGAACAATCGAAGTAGGATTCAAATCCAAAAAAACTAAGCGAAGCGGAAATTCTGGGTTTAAAAGGGAATTTTTTATACCCAATAAATAGTGTGTTTAAAAAGAAGCTGAAAAGTATACGTAAAAAAGAAAAGCCTCCAATCTGAAAAGATTGGAGGCTCGTTCTGTGGGATATACTGGATTCGAACCAGTGACCTCTGCCCTGTCAAGGCAGCGCTCTAAACCAACTGAGCTAATATCCCTTTAAAAGGTGCCGCAATATCGGAAATTTGTTACCAATCTCCATACTCTGCGGAATTCTTTTGGGTTTCATGAAGCGTGATGTGGAGTAAATGACCTTGAGGCAATTTGGGCTTTAGAATGTCATAGATCACCTTTACAAAATACTCCGTGGTCGGGAACAAGTTTTCAAATTCGGGGCAATCTTCGTTTAAATTTTTGTGATCAAAACGTGCTTCAATTTCATTTTTAATGAGAGCTCCCAAATCCGCTAAGTCCATAACAAAACCCGTATCCATATCTATTTCTCCCCTTACCCTGACTTCTAGGTCAAAGTTATGGCCATGATAGTTTGGACTATTGCATTTTCCAAATACCTCAATGTTTTTTTCGTCACTCCAATTTGGATTGTGTAATCTGTGCGCGGCGTTAAAATGGGCCTTCCTGCAAATTGTGGCAATCATACCAAAATGGTTTTAGGGACTGCGAATTTAATCATCTAAGAAGTGAAAACCTACACCCAGCTTTGTAAAACGAAAGCGTTAACGTTTTTCAACGTAAAAATTCAAAATGGAGATGAGGTTTTCTTCTGAGTCAAATTTTAGTCGTTCCTTTTTGGCATATTTAAGGACTTCTGGGCCAAGGTCTCCAAAGAAGGTTTTGATTTTCTTTTTGTTTTTGGGTATTTGTAATAGATAATCTATGTTATCATTGGCAAAGTCCACATAATATGAGTCTTTCATGTTTTTGAAAGCGGCTGGAATTGCAGACTCATAACCGCTTTTTGCAGGTTTGGCCGCTTGAAATTGTTTACGTTCTCTTTTGTATAAGGTAAATTCCTGTTCTGCTGAGATTTCTTCAAGGAAGACTCTTTGTAAATCTCCAGATTCATTAATAATTGTATTGGATACGAATACACTCTTTAGGGGGTTTGAGAAAACAATTCTATAATCTTGGGTTGGAGATATACCTCGAATATCTTTATTATTCTCCTTGAATTCCATAACGTTATTCACAACATCTAACCGCAAAGGATATAATTTATTGAAGTTATTGATTTTAGCAGGAATAAACGCCTCATTAATATATCTTGTTCCCTCAACTTGTTTATATCTTGGGTTGTTGATATCCACAAAAAATGAAACTTCATATAATGTAACATCATCGGATTGTAAAGTTTGGGCTTCAAGACTAATGCCTGTCAATAGTAGAACTAGGAGGGTTTTACAGAGTCTTATCATAATTGCAATATAGCTTAAAAATGAAAATACCACTGTTAAATTTTAAACAGTGGTATTCCTTCACTATAATCAATTTTAGAAATTTCCTGGATTCTGAGTAATGTTCGGGTTATTGACCAACTCGTTATCTACAATGGGAAAAATCACCTTATTAGCTCCCGGTGCTGATTCAGGACCTCCTCCTGGACGAAGATTTAGATTGTTCCTCAACAAATCCATACGTCTTAGACCCTCAAAGCAGAATTCTTTTCTTCTTTCAAGCAAGATGGCATCTAAATCTACGGACCCCAAGGCTGCCAATCCTGCTCTTGCTCTAACAATGTTCACATCATTTAACGGGGTATCACCAATTGAGGTGCCTCCTCTAAGGTTGGCCTCAGCTCTCATAAGGTACATGTCGGCCATACGCAAAACCATTCCATCAGAGGCATTGTTTACCACATCAGGATACTTAGTGGTAAAGAAAGTGTCATTCCCTCCTGCATCTGTGGCCGCTTGAGTTAGCTCATCAAACCGACGATCTCCTGGTTCTGCTGCAAACGCGTCAATAAGGTCTTGACTAAATGGCGCATCTCCTCTTCCTCCCGGTGCTGGATTATAAAAGTTAACATACACTTCATCCGATCCCGGCACATCTTCATCTTGGGGACCATCAGTAGGTGTGTTGATTACCGAAAAGATATTTTCAGGAGATTGTGGATTATCATCATAGAAATCAAAGTTGGGAACCAATTCGTATTCCCCTGAACTTATTACTTGGTCAGCGAGGTTGGCAGCATTGTTCCAATCCTCTCGGTACAGATATAATCTAGAAAGCAAAGCTCTTGCAGCTCCCGCCTCAGCTCTTTCGCCATTACTTTCTGGAAGACTGGCAATGGCATCCAACAAATCCTGTTCAATAAGAGCATGTACTTCATTTACAGTAGATCGCTCCAACTGAAACTCAGAAAGAGGAATATCCGGAGAGTATGGAATCAATACTATAGGCACTCCCAAATTAGTACCTCCATTAAATTGAAAAGGCTGAGCAAAAAGATTGACCAACTGGAAGTAAGTCAAAGCTCTTAGGAACTTGGCCTCACCAATAAATTGTGCTTTGTCCTCTTCTGTTAAATCCAATAAATCTACATCTGGCAGATTTACAATGACGTTATTGGCAGCTCCAATAAGTTCGTATCCATCGGCCCAAATATTATCTATGGAAGTATTGGTCGCCAAGGTCTCAAATTGATCAATTTCTTGAAGTGAGGTGAAACTCCCTACGAAATTCACATTGTCAGCCATAAAATCTGACATCAGCTGAGGATTTCCGTTTAAATCCCCGCTTTGATTTTTACTATAGATTCCCACTACAGCACCATTGATGGAACCGCGGGTATCAAAAACGGTTTCTGTTTCTACACTGTCTTCAGGGCTTACGTCCAATCTATCTTCACAAGAAAGGAATATACTGAGTCCCAAGAAGAATATAACTGTTTTAAATATTTTCATTTTTTTGAATTAAAAAGTTAATCTAGCTCCTAACAAATAAGACTTCGCTTGAGGCGCGGTAAAGAAAGATTCCCCTTGGAATCTAGGGTCGATATCATCGGTAACTTCTGGATCTATACCTTTCATCTCATCACTTTTAATCGTGAAAAGGTTAGTTCCCGTTGCATAAAAGCGAATTCCCGTTATAAATCCACCTAAACGTTCCAAAGCTTCTTGGGGTAGGTTATATCCTATAGTCAAGTTTTTAACCCTTAGATAAGACGCATCCAACATCTGTTGTGTGGAGCGTTGATTGAACTGATTAAAGGTTGAACTATTCGGACTTGGTAAAAAAGCATTGTCTCCAGGCTGTCTCCAAAGATTCAAGTTTTGCCTTCTCACGTTGACAATTCCTCCAATAGCATCTGCTCCATCGGCAAATCGAAGTCCATCTATGACCACTTCGTTTCCATAAGAATAGTTCACCAGCATAGATAAGTCAAAGTCCTTGTACCTTAAAGTGTTGGTCATACCTCCAGAGAAGTCTGGCAGTGGACTTCCGGTTACAACTCTGTCACCAGAGTTAGGGCTGGTTGTAATGTTTCCATTGGCATCCAACCATTCTGCATCACCCGTTTGAGAGTTTATGCCTACATATCGAATTAGATAAAAATTGTTCAAAGACTCTCCTTCTATTGCTCGCTGTATAGGCCCATCAATAATTCTTCTACCTTGAGGGTCTGTCGCAGCATCTTCATTTAGCTTAGTAATTGTGTTGTCAATTGTAGTTAGGTTAAAACTGGTTCTCCATTCGAAGTTATCTGTGGAAACATTAATACTGCTGACGTCAAATTCCCATCCTATGTTCTCCAGCTCCCCAATGTTCGCCCTAATAAATCTGAGACCTGTTTGCGGTGGAAGAACTTGGTTTAAAAGCAAATCACTTGTGGTCTTTTTAAAGTAAGCCATGTTGAAGTTCAATCGGCCTCCAAAAAATGTAGATTTCAAACCAATGTCAAGCGTTTGACTCTCTTCCCATTTTAAATTGGGGTTTTCAGGTTGGTTGGGAACAATCCCCGATTCTCCATTATAGTCGCCAAAGGCTCCAGCATTAAAAAGTCCGAGCGAAGGGAATGTGCCCAAACGATCATTACCCACGGTACCAATACTAGCTCTTAAAGAAAGGTAATCAATGAAGGATACTGAATCCATGAAAGCTTCTTCTGATATTACCCATCCTCCAGCTGCTGACCAGAAGTATCCAAAACGATTATTTGCCCCAAATCGTGAAGAACCGTCTCGACGAAGAGAGCCTTCAACAATATATTTGCCCTTGTAATCGTATGAGACTCTTGAGAAAAGTCCGAACAACCTAGATGGGAAACGATCGCCATTCAAAACAGTTGGTGTGGAACCAGATCCTAGGTTTCTAAGACCATCGGTCAAAAAACCCGTGGAAGAAACATTTAAACGGGTACGAAGTGTTTCTTCGTAGTTTAACCCCAGCAGAATGTTCATGGTATGATCATCACCCAAATAAGGGGTGTAGTTAAGAGTCTGATTTGTTAACCATCGTTCTTCCCTTACACTTGCTATCTGGCCTAATCCTCCAGGAGTGTTAAATTCAGCTTCTCGCGTGGTTTCTTCCGTACTTAACCAGTCAACACCAAATTCTGAGCGCCATGTTAACCCTTCAAAAGGTGTGATTTCGGTAAATCCATTACCAATAACCCTGAAAGTTTTAAGCTCCCTAGTATCTAGTGCTACCCGCGCAAAGATGTTTGGAATAAAAGAACCAGACTGTAAAAAGTTACCCTCATCGTCAAAAGCGCGTACAACAGGACTTTGTAAGAATGCTGTTGTAAATGGCGCATCAATTTCATTTTCAATAAAGACCCTAGCCAATCTATTGTTGGTAACACTGAGGTTCATTCCAGCTTTTAACCAATCTGTAGCATCGGTATCAATATTTATTCTTGCAGCACTACGCTGTTGGTCATTGCCAATAATAAAACCTTGTGCATCTCTAAAATCGAGACCAAAGAAATAGGAGGTCTTTTCTCCACCTCCGCGAACACCTAAGTTGTACTGTTGAGAGATACCAGTACGTTGTACTCCCGAGAGCCAATCTGTTCCTCCCGAGCCTAAAGCTCCCAAACCAAGATCTTCTGGACTTACAGGAGTGCCTTGCTGTATGGTTGCAATATCTGATTTCCATTGTCTGAATTCGTCAGCCGTTAAAATGTCAGGAACATCAGTAGATTCTGAAAATTGTGTATTCATATCAAGTGTTACCTGTGCTCCTGAGTTTCTACGACCTTTTTTGGTGGTAATTAAAACAACTCCATTGGCACCTCGTGAACCATATATGGAAGTAGCGCCGGCATCTTTCAAAACGGTCAATGATTCGATATCATTTGGGTTCACATAGGAAAGTGGATTTATATCAGTGTTACCACCGCGGTTTAACGTATTCCCTTCCGTGTCGGTAATTGGAACTCCATCAATAACAATTAAGGGTTGGCTACCAGAATTAATGGAATTAACACCCCGCACCCTTATTACAGCTGCAGAACCTAAAACACCCGAAGCATTCACAATTTGAGTACCTGCGCTTTGACCTTGCAATAGCTGATCAGCTGATACTACCTGTAAGTTTTCGATAGCTTCTTCCTTTACAATTCCTACATTTTGAATAATCTTTCTTTCTTCTTGGTTACCATAACCAATGACTACGACTTCCTGTAGTGCTTGGGCATCTTCTTCCATTTGTAAATCAATCACATTGGATGCGCCAATGATACGTCTTTCAGTTTTCTGACCTAAATAGGTGAACAGAAGTGCTTGTCCAACATTTCCTGTGATTGAATAGTTTCCATCAAAATCGGTTTGTGTACCATTGGAGGTGCCTTCTACCACAATGTTCACTCCGGGCAATGGAACCCCAGCTTGGTCAATCACTGTACCAGTAATTGTTTTTTCTTGAGACATAGCTACCGTTGTCACCAGTAGCATGAAGAGCGTCCCAAACAGTTTCTGTACTTTCATAGAGTTAAAAGTTTTGTTAGTAATAATGAGTTAGCGCAACTGAGAAAGGTAGGCGGGAGAAGTGGTTTGATAGCTAATTCAAATAACACTCCCTTGCACGAAAACAAAACTTAATGGAAAGTCTATTTTAAGGTAGTAAAGCCTCTCACCGCCTTACCTTTACAATTGCAATAACAAAGCAATTGGAAAACAATACTGGAGGGGTACTTCTAAAACGGGAAGAACTTTAAAAATTAACGGCCCAAACGGCCCGAACTCTTTTTAACATAGTTTTATTCATTTCATTGTATCAAGATTGGATATCTTTTTATTAAAAAGGATATTGGAATACTGTTTCCTAAAAACAATTTCTAAAAAAGGAATGGGTTAGCGTTGAGGTAGTTAGGAAGCCAATCTGACGAGATTTCTAAAGTCATTTGGGCTGAGGCCTGTTTCTTTTTTGAAGGCACCGTAAAAGCAGGTTTTGCTATTGAAGCCTACTTCATACATTATGGATTTAACACTAAGGTTTGGATTGTGAATCAATAGGTTTTTGGCATCTTTTACCCTGTATTGATTAAGAAGCGTATAAAAATTTACAGAAATATATTCGTTTATTACTTGGGATACTTTGTAGCGGTCCATCGATATATGCGATGATAGCTCATTGAGCCCAAGTGCATTATTCTGATGTATCTTATCACATTCAAACGCCAGACGTACTTTCTCCTTTATCTCAAGAGCTTCGGACATTTTAAGACCGGATTTTTGATATTTTGATAATAAAGTGGTCTCATCTTGAGTGGATGAAGCCTTTCTATTATTAAAAATAGTTGAGATAAACTTTTTCATGAGTTCTAGCCCCTTAGGTTGTAATGGGAAAACTAGTTACTATATTTTTAGCAGGTTGTGGTTTTTTCCGATAAGTGTTTTCGTAAACTATGTTCGGGAGAGTTTACCTTTACGGTGTCCGAAGTAGATAGAACCTAGCTTAAAATTTTGAAGTGGAGAGACCAAAATGTGTTTCCAATAGGAGTTTATAGCTTTTCCCACATATGGTCCGAACCCAATCTAAAACTACCTAAATGCTCAAAACCACATTCGTTGGGAGCCAATATGGATAGAAACGCTTCGCTGTTTTTATTTTTATACAGGTGATAGGTTTCTCCCACAATGGGTTGAAATGAAAACTTAGCGGCATACACTAAATTATTGTATTCATACCGTTCCATTAATTGCTCATATTTCACTTTTACCTCGTCAAATTCTGCTTTCAGGGAGTTATTTACCTTCCGGATATTACTGTTTTTCCAAGGGGAGAGATTATTGGATTGTATTTTCGGCGAGCTTAGACTGGTAGCGTAGGGTTTAAGAAAAGCATCATATGCTTGTTCTTCTTCGTTGAAGACAACATTATCTGGTTTTTTCTTTTTCATGACCCAAAAATACAACCTCTCTCGGAATTGGTATATAGAAGGAGTTAATGTTGGATTCTTCTAAGAAAGATTTACGGTGCAGAACTGGGATTTTCCAAACCAGCGCACCCGATTTTTTGCAGCAAGTCTATAAACACTATCCCGTATAAATCTTGGAACCCAACCAAAAACAGTAGTTAAAGATTTCCATTGTGGAAGTTTGGCCAGTATTCTTAAAAATCCATCGGAAAGTGTATGAACACCCTTTTCATCAAGAAGCACAACGGTTTCTAGATTATCAGTTTCAAAACCATTGTTCCTAAGAATCTCTTGACCATAGTTGGATTGGAATGGTACAAAATTGAAGACGTCCACATCAGCATTTTTTAATAACCAGCCAACCACTCCGTTGCATAGGTTACATTCGCCATCAAATACTATAACACTTTTTTCCATATCCAAACTGTTGATACTCCTTAGTTCGGAATAGTACCGACTTCATTTCATGGAAGTTGGATGGAAGAAGGAAGTTTTAGAAAAGTTTATGATTTTAGTGGATTATCCCAGATAATCCAAAATACGCTCTAAAGCCATGCCCCGAGAACCTTTGATGAGCACGTTTCCCTTTTCTATAGGATGGGATTCTAGATGGCTTTCAAGCTCTTCATAGGTTTTAAATTTTAAAAATGGGGTTCGTGTTTCATAAAAATGCTTACCCACCAGCAAAACATTTGTAAACTCCAAAGTTTTTGTGAGGTCGGCGATGGCCTGATGCTCTTCCGTAGAAGCTTCTCCTAGCTCAAACATGTCACCAAGAATTAGATATGAATCAAACGTTTTCAGGTTAGCAAAATTGCGAATGGCCATTTCCATGCTAGTCGGATTTGCGTTATAAGCATCCAATATGATTTTGATTCCACTTTTTTCAATAATCTGGGAGCGGTTGTTTTCCGGAGAATATCCTTCTAAAGCAGATTTAATATCATCTAAGGGGACATTGAAATATTTGCCCATGATAATGGCAGCACAACAGTTGGTGAAATTATAGGCTCCTGTAAGCTGGGTCGAAATTCGCTTTTTTTCAACTTCCATTATTACAAAGGGACTACTTTCCTTTAGCTGGATTGAATAGTATTGCGGATTTGAAGTACTGTAGCCTATTTTCTTTACATAAGTACCTAGCTTTTCCAATTGGATAGGGTCATCCGCATTCATGAAAACATATTTATCATGAGCTATGAGATAATCGTAAAGTTCACTTTTTCCTTTTATCACTCCTTGAACTCCCCCAAAACCTTCAAGATGGGCCTTGCCAAAATTGGTAATGTAACCAAAGTCCGGTTGCGCAATAGAACTTAAAAAAGCAATCTCTTTTTGATGGTTGGCCCCCATCTCTACCACGGCTATTTCTGTATCATTTTTAATAGAAAGCAAAGTGAGCGGAACTCCTATATGGTTATTTAAATTTCCTTGTGTGGCAATGCTTTTGTATTTTTTTGAAAGTACACTGAAAATAAGCTCTTTGGTAGTAGTCTTACCGTTACTTCCCGTTAAGGAAATAATTTTGGCGCTGCACCGATTTCTATGATAGGTAGCAAGTGCTTGCAATGTTTCCAGCACATTATCCACTAGGATACATTTATCGGAGACTTTGAATTCAGTTTCGTCAATAATTGCATATGCAGCTCCTTTTTCCAAAGCTTCATTTGCAAACAGGTTGCCGTTGAAATTAGGTCCTTTTAAGGCAAAAAACAGACAACCAGGATTAATTTTTCGGGTGTCCGTGCTTACTTCGGAATGCTTTAAAAATATTTGGTAGAGTTCAGCTATCTTCATAGTTCGAAGATAAAAAAAGCCCTGATGAAGTATCAGGGCTTTTTTGCTATTTTTTTCGGAATTTATTTCGCCTTTTTATGACGTACCGTTTTGTTCTTAGATTTTGATTTGGAGCCCACTCTAGACATGGCACATCTAAATCCAATGTCATCTGTGGCCATATACTGTGGCAAATATCTACGTTGCGCTGGATCTAGCCAGAAAGCTCTATCTCTCCAAGAACCTCCTTTGTATACTCTTACCTCATCATTGATCAATGAAGTTCTGTAGTTTGAGGTATCATATTGTCGAAGCAATTTTCCTGTTGAATCACGCTCAACTTTATGTTTTGGAGAATCATACATTTTACGATTGTCAGACTCATCACTAAAACGCTCAAAGAATCTTGAGGAACCTGGGTCTCCATCTCGGTAACCACGGTTATCACTTGAAGAGAAATTCGTTCTTAAATAGGTTTCTTCATCACCGACAGGAACCTCCTTGATTTCACCTGGAAGGTTAACTGCTACTATTTTTCCATTTGGAAGTGTATCGTATACAATCTCGTCTCTCAAGATTTCTACTTTACCATCTTCACCAATAGCTTTTTTCAAATAGACATTACCTCTGTAGTAATTAAAATCACTTATTTCATCATCAACTATAGGTCGATATACATCAGCAACCCATTCAGATACGTTACCGGCCATGTCATAAAGACCAAAATCGTTGGGCTTATATGATTTAACTTGTGCAGTGATATCAGCACCATCATCAGACCAACCAGCAATTCCGCCATAGTCACCTTTTCCTTGTTTAAAGTTGGCTAACTGATCACCTCTACCTACACGTTGTCCATTTCTGGTATAGTCACCCTCCCAAGGATATTTTTTTCTACCTCTGTAGTTGTTGTATTCTCTTGAGCCAATCAAAGCTTGAGCTGCATACTCCCATTCTGTCTCCGTGGGCAGTCTGTACTCAGGTTGAATAACACCGCTGCTTCGTTTTGCAAACGAATTGATTGAATCCTTTTTTTGTTTTCCTTGTAGAGAATCAATTTGCCCTCCATATACGGATTCAGGATTGTTCAAATAGGCCTCAGTACTAAAAGTACCTCCAATCTCTCCATTAAGTACCTGATATTTGGCATCTTGTGCTAAGAAACCTTCACGTTCCAGCATGGCTTCGTTAACCCTGTCTGTTCTCCATTCAGCATACTGTGAAGCTTGTACCCAATTAACACCCACTACTGGATACTCCGCATATGCTGGGTGTCTTAGGTAATTGTTCGTCATGGTCTCGTTAAAGCCCAATCTGTTTCTCCATACCAATGTATCTGGTAGAGCTCCTTTGTAAATGTTGGCATAATTTGGATTTTCGGGAGGATATACCGCCTTTAAATAATCCAAATACTCCAAATACATTACATTGGTTACCTCAGTTTCATCCATATAAAAGGATTGGACGTGCTGTTGGGTAGGTGTATTGTTCCAATCGTGCATAATGTCGTCCTGCACTTTACCTTTGGTAAAGGTACCTCCTTCAATAAATACAGTTCCCGGAGGAGTTTCTTGTTCCTTGAAGTCAGAATTATATTGGAATCCTCCTTCTTTGGCATTAATCTTCCATCCTGTGGCTCTTGAAACATTCTTAGATGAGGATGATGACTTTTTACAACTGGAAATACCTCCAACTATAACAGCACAAGAAAGTACAACTTTGATAAGATGTTTTTTCATAATTTGGGCTTGAGTACTTTTTTATTTAAGGGTTTGCACCCTTTCCTACTTCAATTTGATTTTAATTTTACTATCCTAGAACGAAAGAATGGCCATTATATTTTATCGAACTAAATAATAACTTCCAATTCTTTGGTGGATTTCTAAACAAAACGATTGGTTTGGATAATTAGTATGGCAAGTATGTGTTTTAACGCTTACAATGTTTACCTTTCCGCAGAACTTTCTTACATCGTTATATTCGGTTTATCGAGAATTAGAGAAAAAAAGAGGTTTCTTTTACAAGAATTTATAGAAAACCCCGTTTACATGTAATATGTTCTATACCAATTGGGCTTAAGGGTGTTATAGCCCCGACATTTTTAACGCTAAAGACAAGAAATGAAGAAGTTACTATTGGCAGTAGTTGTTCTAATTGCTGCACAAGTTAAAGCACAACAAGAAAGAGCAATTACTACTGCAGTTCCCTTTCTTACTATTGCTTCGGATGCCCGTGCCGCAGGTATGGGTGATATGGGAGTCGCTACTACTTTCGATATTTTCTCCCAACAGTGGAATCCAGCCAAATTTGCTTTTGCTACCCAAAAAAGTGGTGTTGCGGCAAGTTTCACCCCGTATTTGGAAACCATCGTAAATGATGTGTCATTACTAAATGCTAGCTACTATAACAAGCTTAACGATAGAAATGCTTTTGCTTTTTCGGTTAGGTATTTTGGATTGGGAGAGATTGAATTAAGACAAACCATAGACGAAGAAGCTACTTTGGTCAACCCCAATGAATTTGCAATTGATGGTTCTTATTCCTTAAAGTTAAGTCCAACCTTTTCTATGGGAGTTGCCGGTAGGTTTATCAGTTCCAACCTCAGATTTCAGGATGCCACGCAAGATTCCCAAGCCGCCAATGCTTTTGCGGTTGACATCGCTGGTTTTTACCGATCAAGAGAAATTGCATACAACAGTTTTGATGGAAGGTGGAGAGCCGGATTTAATATTTCCAATATTGGAAACAAAATTCAATATGATGCTGGAGGTCAAGAAAACTTCTTGCCTACCAACCTGAAATTTGGTGCAGGTTTTGACTTTATTTTTGACCAAGATAATGTCCTTGGTCTATACAGTGAGTTCAACAAACTTCTTGTTCCTACGCCACGGGATTTTACCGGTGATGGTATAATTGGTCCGGAGGATAATGACGAATACCAACAAATTGGATTCTTAAGTGGTGCTTTTGAATCTTTTGGGGATGCTCCTGATGGATTTAGCGAGGAACTACAAGAAATTACATGGGCCCTAGGAGCAGAATATAGATTTCAAGAAGCATTCATGCTACGTGGAGGATACTTTAATGAGAACGAAGCAAAAGGAGCTAGAAAGTTCTTTACACTTGGAGCTGGATTTAAATTCAAAGCAGCGCAGATAGATTTGTCTTATCTGTTCTCTACCTCACAAGTACGTAATCCTTTAGAGAATACATTACGCTTTTCACTTTCCTTTAATTTTGGAGAAGAGTATTTGAACGATTAAGAAAAGTATATAAATAAATTTTTGAAAACCTGCTCATTAGCAGGTTTTCTTATTTTTGATACCCAGCCGTTCAGTTTATGAAAAAACAACATATTGGTTTTGACCTTGATATTTATGAAGGAATAGAGGAATTGCCCTCTTCAGAAAGAAGACTTCTGGAAAAAGCAATTGCAGCACGGAAAAATGCATATGCACCCTATTCCAATTTTCAAGTAGGAGCAGCAGTGCTCATGGAAAACGGCGAAGTTGTAATAGGTAACAATCAAGAAAACGCTTCGTACCCCTCTGGGCTTTGTGCAGAAAGGGTTGCGGTGTTTCAAGCTGGGGCCTTGTATCCTGGAGTAGCTATTTTAGTTATTGCCATAAGTGCAGCTTCAAAAGACTATGTATTGGATTTGCCGGCAGGCCCTTGTGGCAACTGTCGACAAGCGATAATGGAGTATGAAATCAAACAAAACTCTCCCATTTCTTTATTACTTCAGGGGCAAGAGGGGCCGGTCTATAAATGCAACTCACTTAAGGACATATTGCCCTTAGCATTTGGCAATTCATTTTTAGGAGATTCTTAAAGAGCAAATCTTTTTTCCAAAAGATTTATATATGTATTTTTGCTTTCCTCCACTATTGGGGAAATTCAATTAATTCAACCATTGATGAAAAAGATTACCAAGGAAGTATATTTAAAATGGTATGAGGACATGTTGTTCTGGAGAAAGTTCGAGGACAAACTGGCTGCCGTATATATTCAACAAAAAGTTAGAGGATTTCTTCATTTATACAATGGGCAAGAAGCAGTACTGGCTGGTTCCTTGCATGCCATGGACCTGACCAAGGACAGAATGATTACGGCATATCGTAATCACGTTCAACCTATTGGAATGGGAGTTGACCCCAAAAGGGTAATGGCCGAACTTTATGGTAAGGTCACTGGAACTTCTAAAGGAATGGGAGGTTCCATGCATATTTTCTCCAAAGAACACCGCTTTTATGGAGGGCATGGAATCGTTGGTGGTCAAATTCCATTGGGAGCTGGATTGGCTTTTGCCGATAAGTATTTTAAAAGGGATGCTGTTACTCTATGTTACATGGGTGATGGAGCCGTTCGCCAAGGGTCTTTGCACGAAGCGTTTAACTTGGCCATGTTATGGCAGCTTCCCGTAGTTTTTATTTGTGAGAACAACGGATATGCTATGGGTACATCTGTAGCCAGAACATCATATTCCACAGATATATGGAAATTAGGTTTGGGATACGAAATGCCCTGTGGTCCTGTTGATGGTATGGATCCTGCTATTGTCGCTAAAGAAGTGGATAAAGCCATAGAGCGGGCTAGAACAGGCGGTGGTCCAACTTTCTTGGAAATGAAAACATACCGTTATCGTGGTCATTCCATGTCGGATGCTCAGCATTACAGAACCAAGGAAGAAGTGGAGGAATACAAAAAGATTGACCCCATTACCCAAGTGAAAGATGTAATTCTTGAAAAAGGATATGCTACGGAGGAAGAGATTAAAGTAATGGACAAGCAGGTGAAGGATTTGGTGGCTGAATGTGAGAAATTTGCGGAAGATTCGGATTTTCCTCCAATCCAACAATTGTACGATACAGTGTACGAACAAAAAGACTATCCATTTTTACAACATAAACTTTAGGTAAATGGCAGAAGTAATCAACATGCCAAGATTGAGCGATACCATGGAAGAAGGAACCGTGGCAAAATGGCTCAAAAAAGTAGGGGACAAGATAGAAGAAGGTGATATACTTGCCGAAATTGAAACGGATAAGGCCACCATGGAGTTCGAATCCTTCTATGAAGGAACCCTCCTGCATATCGGTATAGAAGAAGGGGACGGTGCACCTGTGGATTCACTTTTGGCCATTATTGGTGATGAAGGAGAAGACATTTCTGCTCTTTTAAATGGCACTGGTGCTACTTCCACTGCTGAAGAAACGCCAAAGGCGGAGGAATCCTCTAGTGAAGCCCCAGTTTCTGCTCCTACTGCAGCAGTTGCGATTCCGGAAGGTGTTGAAATCATCAACATGCCAAGATTGAGCGATACCATGGAAGAAGGTACAGTAGCTGCATGGTTAAAAAATGTTGGAGATGTTGTTGAAGAGGGAGATATTCTTGCAGAGATTGAAACAGACAAGGCCACCATGGAGTTTGAATCGTTTTATTCCGGAACATTGCTACATATTGGTATTCAAGAAGGGGAAGGTGCTCCAGTAGATTCGCTTTTGGCAATTATTGGTCCTGCCGGCACGGATGTTAATGCTGTTTTGAATGCTCCAGCTAAAGGTTCTATCTCTGAAAGTGCTCCTGAAGTAAAAGAGCCAGTTACTACATCACAGGAAACCCCAGCTGTCTCAGAAACAGTTTCGGTTAATGATGGACAACGTGTTTTTGCTTCGCCATTGGCTAAAAAGATTGCTGCCGAAAAAGGAATTAATATATCCGACGTAAAAGGTTCCGGTGACAACGGTAGAATAGTGAAACGGGATGTTGAAAATTATCAACCTTCTGAAAAGAGTGCACCCGCAACAGTTTCTACTCCTACGGAACAAGCTGCACCGGCTGCAATGGCTCCAATAAACCTTCCGGTTGGTGAGGAAAGTATGGAAGAGATGAAAAACTCTACCATGCGTAAAGTTATTGCCAAACGTTTGGGAGAATCCAAATTCTCAGCGCCACACTATTATCTTACCATAGAAGTAGATATGGGCAACGCAAAAGCATCCCGTGCGCAGATCAACAGCTTACCAGATACTAAAGTATCTTTTAACGATATGGTGTTGAAGGCGTGTGCGATGGCATTGAAAAAACATCCACAGGTGAATACCACTTGGAATGCAGATACTACGGTTTACAAACACCATGTACATATGGGGGTGGCCGTGGCCGTGGATGAAGGTTTGGTAGTTCCTGTAATCAAGTTTGCAGACCAACTGACCTTGACTCAAATCGGGGCATCGGTAAAAGATTTGGCGGGTCGGGCCCGTTCAAAGAAAATCAAGCCCGATGAAATGGAAGGTAGTACGTTCACAGTTTCTAATTTGGGAATGTTCGGTATTTTGGAATTTACTTCCATTATCAATCAACCTAATTCAGCAATTTTATCCGTAGGTGCCATAGTGGAAAAGCCCGTGGTCAAAAATGGTGAAATTGTCGTAGGAAGTACTATGAAAATCACTTTGGCTTGTGACCACAGAACCGTAGATGGCGCAACAGGGGCACAGTTTCTTCAAACCCTAAGGGCATATTTGGAGAACCCGGTGACCATGCTTGCTTAAAATTAATGACGATATAAAAATACATGCTGAAAAGTATCTCTGGAATAGAGATACTTTTTTTGTTTTAGATTTGATAGAACCTAGTAATGTTCTGATTAATTAAAGTTAGGATAGATATATCTGAATTTTGGAAGAATAGATTATGAAATTAAATAAACTCATATGCGTTGCGTTCTGCGTTTTGATGGCTTCATGTAAAACTACTCAGACTCCTGAGCGTATTGAAACTGACCCTATAAGTCCTACATGGAGGCCTTCAACTCAAGATATTGGTGGTCCGGAAGGCCTAAAGGCAGATAAGAATGAAATATCCCGAATCGCATTTACGGATGCCAAAACCATAAAGGCCCACATGAGTTTTCTTGCCTCAGATGATTTGAAAGGCCGCGATTCAGGAAGTGAGGGCATCGAAAAAGCTGCCCAGTACATTGAGAATTTTCTTCAATCGAATCAAGTAGCTCCATATTACGAATCTTATCGAGATACCTTGACCAATTATAAAAAAACATCTTACAATGTTTTGGGTGTGATAGAAGGTTCCGACCCAGAATTGAAGAAGGAATACATCATAATTGGGGCGCACTATGATCATATTGGAATAATTAAAATTGAAAACGGGGATGCCATAGCCAACGGAGCTAACGACAATGCATCTGGAACCAGTTCCGTATTAGAATTGGCTAGATATTTTGGAGAGAAGAAGACCAACAAAAGAAGCTTGATTTTTGCTTTATTCAGTGCTGAGGAAAAAGGCTTGTTTGGTTCTAAGCATATGGCCAAAAGGATGAAAGAAGAAGGTTTAAATCTGTATTCCATGCTTAATTTTGAAATGACCGGGGTCCCAATGCGAGACAAGGATTATCAGGTTTACATTACGGGATATAAAAAATCAAACTTGGCTGAGGTAACAAACCAATATGCCAAGGAAAACTTGGTGGGTTTTCTGCCTACCGCAAAAGAATATAATCTGTTCCAGCGCTCTGATAATTATCCTTTTTATCAACAGTTTGGAGTACCCTCACATACCTTTTGTACGTTTGATTTCACCAATTTTATGTTTTACCACCGCGTAGGTGATGAAAATGAGTTGATGGATTTTGAGCACATGGCAACTTTGGTGAACAAACTTATTCCGGTTGTGGAAGGTATCTCCAACGCTCCTGACCAAGTAGTCAAGATGAATTAACTAATATGTCATTTCGACCGTATGGGAGAAATCTCGAAACCTCGAGATTTCTCATTCTTTTCCAAAGATTTGAAATGACCAGTAAGATTTAATATACATACCAAGTAATGGCAAACATTATAATCACGGGAACAAGCAGGGGCATAGGCTTTGAGTTGGTAAAACTTTTTGCCGAAGAAGGGCATCAAGTTTTAGCGCTATCTCGAAATGCTAAACCAGTATTGGACTTGCAATTGCCCAGTGTTGAAGCCTTTCCATTTGATTTAGGCAGTCCAGATGACTTTAGTCAATTAAAAAGTGTTTTGGAAGATTGGTCGTCCGTGGATGTACTCATCAATAATGCGGGCAGCTTTTTGAATAAACCCATGTTAGAGACTGAGATGGAAGACTTTAAAAAAGTATATGGGGTCAATGTTTTTGGGGTAGCGGAAACAACCAAAACGGTCTTACCTAAAATGTCCAAAGATGGACATGTTGTTACCATAAGTTCTATGGGAGGAGTACAGGGCAGTCTTAAGTTTCCTGGATTATCCGCTTATAGCTCAAGCAAGGGAGCGGTCATTACTCTAACGGAACTCTGGGCCGAAGAATTCAAAGAAAGTGGTCCAAGTTTCAATGTTTTGGCAATAGGTGCTGTTCAGACTGAGATGTTGGCCGAAGCGTTTCCGGGCTATGAAGCTCCAGTTACCGCACTGGAAATGGCCAACTATATCAAGAACTTTGCATTCACAGGGCATCAATTTTACAATGGAAAGCTGTTGCAAGTAAGTAACAGTACACCTTAAAACTTCTTTCCTAAATAGAAAAACGTAATTTTGGTAGTGTGAACGCTACTTTGAGCAAATACCTACCTGAAAGAGCAGTGGAGCCCTGTTTTGAGCTTATCAAAACGTATGAGGTGCATTTGAAAATTGTCAGTCATAGGGTTACGCGTCATGGGGATTATAGAAAACTTCCCAATGGTGGACATCAAATCACGGTGAATGCCTCACTGAACTCATATCGATTTCTTATTACTCTAGTTCATGAAATCGCTCATTTAGTGGCTTTTGAAACGTATGGCCGTTATATTAAACCTCATGGAGTGGAATGGAAACAAACCTTTCAACGTTTGATGCTTCCCTTTATCCGACCCGAGATTTTTCCATCTCAATTACTTCCTATAATTGCCAATCATTTTAAAAACCCCAAAGCAAGTAGCAGTACAGACGCTCGCTTGTCCATTGGCCTTAAGGCTTTTGACCCAGAAGAACGTAAAAATCAATATATTTTTGAAATACCTATGGGAAGTACATTTCGTCTGTACAACGGAAAGTTGTTCAAAAAGGGCAAAAAACGAATTAAACGTTTTGAATGTGTTGAATTGAATACAGGCAAGGTATATTTGTTTCAACCCAATGCAGAGGTCGAATTGATAAAATAAATAGCATTCTGCACTTGGTGCGGAATTAAAAATAGTAGCAGACTCCTATGTTGGCAGGAACTACAAAGTAAAACCAATATGAACAAAAACTATTATGCCATTTTAATGGCGGGCGGGGTAGGGTCTCGGTTCTGGCCGGTGAGTACCTCTTCTTATCCTAAACAGTTCCATGATATGCTGGGAACGGGAAAAACACTTATCCAAAAAACGTTTGACCGCCTCAACCAATTTATCCCAACAGAAAACATACTCATTCTGACCAATGAACGCTACAATGATTTGGTATTGGAACAATTGCCTATGGTAAAACAAAATCAAGTTGTTTTGGAGCCAGCCATGCGTAATACTTCTCCCTGCATTTTGTATGCCTCTTTAAAGATTCAAAAAATGAATCCTAACGCTGTAATGGTCGTGGCACCCAGTGATCATTGGATTGAGGATGAAGAAGCTTTTGCGAATGACGTAAAACTCTGTTTTGACAAGTGTGAGCAGGAATCGGTATTATGTACTCTTGGTATTCGGCCAACATTTCCCAATACAGGTTTTGGCTATATTGAATTTGAAAAGGGAGGTGACCAAAAGCTTAAAAAAGTGTCACAATTCAGAGAGAAACCTGATTATGAAACCGCCAAAGAGTTTCTGGCTCAGGGAAATTTTTTATGGAATGCCGGAATATTTATGTGGAGCGTGAGAACCATAGTTGATGCATTTAAAAATTACCAGCCTGGACAATACGAATTGTTTCAAGGTGGTTTTTCATGCTATAACACTCCTGATGAAGCTGAGTTTATACAGGAAAACTATGCCAAGGCGGAGAACATCTCCATTGATTATGCTATCTTGGAACAGTCCAAGTCTATTTACACCCTACCCGCCAGTTTTGATTGGAATGATTTGGGTACATGGGGTGCTTTGTACGACAAATTGGATAAAGACAGTGAAGAGAATGCAGTTGTAAACTGTAGAACCTTGCTGGAGAACGCCCAAAACAACATGATTAGAACTTCCTCAAATAAGATTGTTGTTGTGGATGGTTTAGAAGATTATATTATTGTTGATAAGGAAGATGTACTTCTCATATACCCCAAAGCCAAACAGCAGGATATTAAAAAGGTACTTGGTAAAGTAAAAGATCAATTTGGAGAAGAATACACATAAACATGAGTGAGAATTTATTTGCCGGCGACCCAAACCCCCAAGATAGTGGGGATGAGGTAAAAAAGGATTTTAAAGGCCTTTTGGGTAGTGGCCTAAGGTTTCTTTCCGATCTTTTGGAAATACGCTCCAACACAGATGCCGTGGCCACCAAAGAATCTATTATTGCCGACATTCCGTTCAAGGGGCATACCTCTTGGATTCTCATTTGTTCCATTTTTATAGCATCCATTGGATTAAATGCCAATTCCACTGCTGTGGTAATTGGAGCCATGTTGATTTCTCCCTTAATGGGCCCAATATTGGGGATGGGCTTGTCATTGGCGATAAATGACATAGATACACTCAGGCGGTCTTTGAAGAACTTCGCTGTGATGGTCGTGCTCAGTGTGGTAACTGCATTTTTGTTTTTCTACTTGTTTCCTTTAAGGGACGAATCTTCAGAGTTGTTGGCTCGCACCAAACCTGATATTCGTGATGTGCTTATCGCTTTTTTTGGAGGTTTGGCCTTGGTGATAGCTAGAGCAAAAAAGGGAACTATTGCCAGTGTTATTTTTGGTGTTGCCATTGCCACAGCGCTTATGCCTCCTCTATGTACCGTTGGCTTCGGCTTGGCAATCGGGAAACCGTTGTATGCCGCGGGAGCCATGTATCTTTTCATTATCAATACCATTTTTATTGGCTTAGCCACTTTTTTGGTGATTAAGTTTCTGCGTTTTCCCATGGTGCGTTATGCCAATTCTCAAAGAAGACGGTTTATTGCTCGGGTAGCTTCCTTAACTGGGATTTTGGTCATGATTCCTGCTGGAATTACTTTTTATAGCGTGTTTCAGGAGTCTTTGTTTCGGAAACAGGCTCAGGAGTTTTTAAATGAGACCATTGAAGTATATCAATTTGGCTCTTCCGGAAGATACGTTGATAACCTTACAAAACTTGAGTTTCGGGATGGAGAGGTACCGTTAATAGAATTGGTTTGTATGGGAGATGAATTGATTCCGGAAAATGTCATCAATACTTGGCGAACGCAAAAAAATCAATATTCCAGACTTCAAGATGCAGAATTTAGAATACTGCAGGGAGGAAGGGACGATTCAGAAGAAAAGTTCAATTATGTGAGTGAGCTTTATGAAAAGAACAAGGCAGAGCTTTTGAATAAAGATGAACAAATTCGGTTATTGGAGCAAACCGTGGCAGGTTTGACCAAAAATGCTTCAAAACAAATACCTTTTGGAAATATAGGACAAGAGTTAAAAGCCAATTACCAAAACGTGGATCAAATGAGTTTTTCTTATCAATTACAAACGGATTTTAAGAAAACGGATACAATCCCGGTCTTTGAATTGAAATGGAATAAAAGCATTAGAAAAAAAGAACGCGAAACGGAGCGGAAAAAAATCAATGATTGGTTAAAAATCCGCTTAGGCGATAAAACTGTGGTGGTTAAGGAAGTGGAACCTTGATTAGTTTCTTTCTTCAATATACATTTGCCGTACTTTTTTGAACAATTCGGAAGAATAGACAAAATTAGTGACAGCTTCATTATCGGTCTTGAAGATTTCTTTATTAGTGCCTTCCCATTCTTTATATCCGTTTTTCAGAAAAATAATTTTCTCTCCAATTTCCATAACCGAATTCATATCATGGGTGTTGATTACAGTGGTAATGTCGTATTCTTTGGTTATTTCTTGGATTAGATTATCTATTAAAATGGCAGTTTTAGGGTCCAAACCCGAGTTGGGCTCATCGCAAAACAAATACTTTGGATTCATTACAATGGCCCTAGCTATAGCTACCCGTTTCTTCATTCCACCAGATATTTCCGAAGGGAATTTTTTGTGTGCTTCCACTAGATTTACCCTTTCCAATACAAAGTCTACCCGGTCCTTCATTTCTGCTCGAGTCTGCTTGGTGAACATTTCCAGAGGAAACATAACATTACCTTCAACAGTCATGGAATCAAAGAGTGCACTACCTTGAAAAACCATACCCATTTCCTGTCGTAAATCCCTTCGTTCGCTTATGGAAAGTTCAGAATAAAACTGTCCATTATAACAAATTTTGCCTTTTTCCGGTTCAAAAAGTCCAAGTAGACATTTGAGAAAAACAGTTTTCCCAGAGCCACTCTGTCCTATGACCAAATTGGTTTTACCTTTTTCAAAATTTGTAGTAATTCCCTTCAGAACATGGGTTTCTCCAAACGACTTGTGTATGTCTTCTACCTGAATCATTAGCCCAAAAGTAATTGAGTGAGAATATAGTTTAATATAATGATGACCACACTGGTCCATACAAAAGAAGTGGTGCTGGCCTTACCAACTTCCAAAGCGCCTCCCTTCATATAAAAACCATGATAGGAGGGAATGGTGGCTATAACAAAGGCAAAAACTACGGTTTTTATGAAAGCATAGGTGACATGGAATGGAATAAAGTCGAGTTGAAGTCCTTTAACAAACTCCCCACTAGGGGCATAACCTCCAAAAGCTCCAGCAATCCAACCGCCGAAAATTCCAACATACATGGCAAGGGCCACAGCAAACGGATACATCAACATGGCAATTATCTTGGGAAAAACAAGATAATTTAATGAATTGACCCCCATTACTTCAAGCGCATCAATTTGTTCCGTTACTTTCATGGTTCCAATACTCGAAGTGATGTACGAGCCTACTTTTCCTGCCATGATGATAGAGGTAAAGGTGGGAGCAAATTCCAAAATAACAGATTGTCTAGTGGCAAAACCAATAAGACTTTTTGGTATAAGTGGGCTATTCAAATTGAGTGCGGTCTGTATGGTAACCACCCCACCTATAAAAAAAGAGATGAAAATGATGATTCCCAGAGATCCAAAGATAAGTTCATCAATTTCCTTGAGAATCAGGGACCTCATGATTGGCCATTTGGTAGGTTTTTTAAACACTTCCCATACCATGATGAAGTATCTACCAATCGCTTCCAGATAGTTCATTCGATAAAAATAAGAATATTGCTTTGTATTTAACCTTCAATTGAGTTTTAAACTGGAATATTAGATAGCTTTGCCGTTATTGTTTAAAAAAAGAAATTGTGAAGAGAAACAACCTCATACTTTTAATTGTTGTGATTTTTAGTAGTTTTTGCGTTCAAGCACAGCGTAATAAGAAAAAAACACCGGAGGTAAAGGCTGTTGAAGTTGCGCAGAAACCCAAATTGGTTGTAGGGATTATTGTAGACCAAATGCGATATGATTATCTGACTCGTTTTTGGAGTCATTATGGCGAAGGAGGATTCAAGCGTCTGGTCAGGGAAGGTTTTAACTGTAAAAATCATCACTTTAATTACGCTCCAACAAGCACAGGTCCGGGTCACGCCTCAGTGTATACCGGAGCCACACCTGCTACGCATGGCATTATAGGTAACACTTGGTATGATAAAACCCAGGATTTAGGGGTGTATTGTGCTGGGGACAGCGAGTATAATTCCATAGGAACATCTTCCAATGCCGGGAAAATGTCACCACATCGGATGCTATCCACAACGATAACCGACCAATTGCGTCTGCACACACAGAAACGGGGGAAGGTTGTCGCCATCGCTTTGAAAGATAGAGGGGCCGTGCTTCCAGGCGGACATATGGCCAATGCTGCTTACTGGTTTGAAGGAGGTGATGTGGGAAAATGGATTACCAGTTCCTACTATATGTCACAACTTCCTGAATGGGTCAATGATTTTAACACATCCGATGCCATTAAGCAGTATAAAAAAGAATGGAATACTTTAAAGGATATCAGCACATATGTTGAGAGTGGTTCTGACAACAACTCCTATGAAACTCCATTTGAGGATGAGGTAAGTCCCACATTTCCCCATAACACCCCAAACCTGTTAAGTAAGGAAAAAGATTTCGAAATATTGAAATATACACCCTACGGCAATAGCATCACTGCGGATTTTGCTTTGAAAGCTCTTGAAAAAGAGGGCTTAGGCGTTGATAGCGTCACCGATTTTCTGGCAATAAGCTTTTCTAGCACTGATTATATTGGTCATAAATATGGAGTGAACTCCAAGGAAATTCAAGATACCTATCTTAGATTGGATTTGGATTTGGAGCGTATACTCAATACACTAGATGAAAGGGTAGGGGTAGGGCAATATACTTTGTTTTTGACCGCAGATCATGGAGCGGTTCATGTGCCGGCGTATCTACGTGATCAAAAAGTACCAGCTGGGTATATCGACCTTGAAGGAATACGTGGAAGGTTTAATGAGTTTTTGAGATATAAATACGGTACAACAGACATAGTAATGAATATCTCTAATTTTCAGGTTTTTTTGGACCACAAGGTTATAGAGAATTTGGATATTGATTTGGATGACGCCCAAGACGAAATTGCTTTTGAGCTATTGGGATACGAAAACGTCAATCAAGTTTACACTGCATTTCAAATGTGGCAAAATGAATATACTTCTGGAATTCCTTCTATTTTGCAGAAAGGCTATAACCAAAAACGTTCAGGTGATATTTTTTTTGTTCCTAGACCTGGTTTTGCACAATATGGAAGAACTGGCTCTTCACATGGTACCCCTATGATTTATGATACCCATGTGCCACTTTTGTTCTTTGGAAAAGGAATTAAGAAGGGTACTACTGTCAATCGAACCGAAATTCCAGATGTAGCCCCTACAATTTCTACTTTATTAGGAATAGCCTTTCCCAATGGCACTACGGGAAAACCTATTGGAGAGGTTTTGGATTAAGGGTTTTATATAGTCTTTATTTCTAACGTACTATAAGTAAGTTTTTGATTATTAGCTTGTTGTTTTTGAGATTTTGGAAAATCAGGATATAGGTTCCTTGGGATAAGTGGGCCACTTTTAAAACATTTTGATTCTTAACCTCTAACACAAGCCTTCCATTCTGGTCAAATAATCTAATCCGATAAGACTGTATTTTTTGTGGAAGATTGATATTTAGCTCTTCATTGGCCGGATTGGGATACACAATAAATAAATCGTTAACTTCTTCAAGTTCTTCTTCAGATGGAATGGAAATTTCATCTGAAACGGTGTCCGATGTTTCTGGATTACAATCGTCATCAACTCCATTATTTGGTATTTCTTCGCCGCTCGGGTTTATTGAAGCATCATTGTCATTGCAGTCATCCACATGTGCAAAGCCATCCCCGTCAATGTCATCGTCGGACGTATCGGGATTGCAGTCGTCATCGATGCCGTTGTATGGAATTTCTTCAGCGTTTGGTTTTATGGATGCATCATTGTCGTCACAATCGTTTGCATTTACAAAGCCATCCCCGTCGAGGTCGTCATCGGGTGTATTGGCATTGCAGTCATCGTCAATACCATTGTATGGAATCTCTTTTGCATTCGGGTTTATTGAAGCATTGTTGTCATTGCAGTCGTTTGCATTTGCAAAGCCGTCCCCATCAAGGTCATCATCGGGTGTGTCAGGATTACAGTCATCATCAATGCCGTTGTATGGAATCTCCTCTGCGTTTGGTTTTATGGATGCATCATTGTCGTCACAATCGTTTGCATTTACAAAGCCATCCCCGTCGAGGTCGTCATCGGGTGTATTGGCATTGCAGTCATCGTCAATGCCATTGTATGGAATCTCCTCTGCGTTTGGCTTTATTGAAGCATCGTTGTCATCACAGTCATTTGCATTTACAAAGCCGTCCCCATCAAGGTCATCATCTGGTGTATCGGGATTGCAGTCGTCATCTATTCCGTTGTATGGAATTTCTTCTGCATTTGGGTTGACAGATGCGTTATTGTCGTCACAATCTATATCACTGAATGCTCCATCCCCATCAAAGTCTATTACTCCGAGACCATAATGAAGGCTTATGTATTCGTTAATTGCAGTGGCGCATAATTCTGCAAATTGTTCTCTAGCTGGTTCTCCACCGTTTATTCGGATGTCTTGGTCACACTCAATTTGAAACGCATCGAAGTTATCATTAAAATGTGCTCCGTGCATGAGCACATTATACCCTCCATTAAAATAAGGTTCATCAAAGTCTGGAAAAAGGTCTGCTGGACTAGGTACCGCTGGGTATCCCTTATTATGGATTAGCGCCCCAAAACTCATCGGCCCTCTAACCAATTCTGAATGTTCAAGATTTAAGGCATTATTGTTAATTAGGTTTTTAGTGCTGTTCCTATTAATATGAAAAGGTGTGTTGAGAGTATTATCGGATTGGTTAAGGTCGCTGTGCGTCAGGATATACCCTAGCTCTATTCTTTTTATTTCATGAGCATGACCATGAAGATCTATAAGAAGTCCTCTTCCAAAGTCTTGAACAATTTTGGTTTTGGCCATCTCAATAAAATTTTGATAATTGTCCCATGCTTCCTCCGTTTCGCCACCTTCATTTTGATATGGTTTTTGTTCTTTGCTACGATTAGTATCCAGTTTTCTTCTCCTTAAACGATTAATCACCACATGCGGGTAAAACCCTGTTTGTTGGTGAAAGTAGGTAGTTATACTTCTTCCTATTTCTTGAGTAAAAGAATCATTAAGAGTAATTATGCTTCCACACGGAACATTAAAATCATCATCAAAATTATCATCATTTAAATCAACGCAGACTCTATCAGAAATGATGTCTGGGGACATATCTCCCCCATGTGGTACGGAAATAATTAAAGGGTAATTTCCAGCGATGTATTCTATGTATGCTGTATCATCAAAATAGCTTTGTCCAGGAATTTGTGAGAAAATCAAATGTAGATTCAGCAGAAAGAAAGCAGAAAAAAAGAGAATTGAAAACTTTTTGGAATTGGTGTGACATCGATTTTTTATATAAATGCTTTTCATTTTGTAGGTAAATCTCAATAGTAGCTCTACTATTAAAATACCCTTCAAAACTGATATTATGGATTCTCAATTGATGAATGGGTTCTTTGGATTAACCAATTGATGTTCAGGGGTCTATAAGTCTATAAATCGTAATATTTAAATGATTGAATAAAAAGATTAATCGTTTTTATTTGTAAGAAAAAATTGGATTGGAATAAATATTTATCTGTAATTTAAGATTGGTTAGAAAATTTTTGACCAAACACCATTCCACCGATACTTTCTAATAAAACTACCTTCTTGTTTGGTAACATATCGTGGTAATTTACGTATAACTGCTTTGCAGTAACCAATAAGCACTTGGAAAAAAAGAAGTGGTTTTTTTGCTTGCCATGTCATCTTAAGTGCAGCCAATTTAGTGAGCAGTATTCCGTAGCGCATTTTATAGAGTGCCAATCCTTTGGCCTGATAATTTTTGGAACTGTATCCATGACCAGTGGGCCGTAGATGTTTTACCTTTAAACTTGGGTCGGTTTTGGTTTCAAAGTCATGGTATTTAGTCAAGAGTACATCTACGGTATCCCAGCCAACACCCGGGCGTAGCCCACCAATTTTTTCAAAACACTTCTTAAAGTACAGTTTTATAGGCCCGCGAACATGTGACTTATCAGCAATGTTTTCATAGACCCAATCTTCCCCTTTTTTGATATATAGGAGACCACCACACATTCCCAACTTCCAATTACTTTGAAAGTGGTTAAGTAAGACTTCAAAATAATTAAGAGGCAAGATAATATCCGCATCAAACTTTCCGATAAGATCATAGTCAGAAGTTTGTTGGAGCCCAAAATTAAAGGTGTCCACCACTTTTTTGCCTGGAACGTGCTCGTCTGAAGACTGCCGTTGGAATACTTTTATCCATTTAAACCTTTCGGCAAATTTGGACGCAATTTCAAAAGTGTCATCACTTGAGTTATCGTCCACAATAATCAACTCGGTTGGGGGATGGGTTTGATTGACAAAGGAATCCAGGCATTGTGAAAGATATGCCTCCTCATTATGTGCCGGGATGATAATGCTTATATGCATAAGTTAACGCTCGGCGTAGACAATATAATACCTATTAGTAAAAAACCTGAGCAAGGGTCTTATGCCGATTTTTTTGGTCGGGTTCGTCCATTTTGCAGTATCCTTTATTTTCCAACCGGATTTCTCCAAAAGCCAATCAAATTGCCAATCTTCAAATTCGTGGTAGTGCCTGTCCCATGGGTCTGTCTTACTTCTGTAGGCAGATGAAAACCAGAGCCGCATAGGTATGCTGGCCACTAGTTTCTTGGACTTGATTTCTTTCAACACATTAAAAGGAGCAACCAAATGTTCAAAGATTTCAAAGGCTGTTACCACCTCGGCGTTTGATTGCGTTACGCTGGAAAAATCTATATCCAAATCCTCTCCCATGGTGTTTTCTACACTATAACCCTGTTCCCTCATAATATTGGAAAATGGATTGTCCACGCCCAAATCCAGAATGGTATCTGAAACGGGTATATGTTTCTGTAAAAAGGTAAGAGTGTGTTTGTATCTTTTGTTTGGAAAGTTGTTCTCGTACATTTAATATCTGTAAACAATGGCATTGATATTCATACCAGCACCAACGCTTGCAAAGATAACAACATCTCCTTTGTGTACTTCATGTTCTTGTAAATGGCCTTTTCGAACTAAATCAAAGAGGGTGGGAATAGTGGCTACAGAGCTGTTGCCCAGCTTATGAATGCTCATGGGCATAATGCCTTCAGGGGCTTCTTTACCATAGATTCGATAAAAACGCTTAATAATGGCTTCATCCATTTTCTCATTGGCTTGATGAATGAATATTTTTTTAACATCGTCAATGGCAACACCGCTATCTGCCAAACAATCTGCCATTGCTTTGGGCACATGGGTACATGCAAATTCATAGATTTTACGTCCATGCATTTTTATGTAACGGGTATCTGAACAGCCTTCTTCATTATAGGTTTTATCAAAAAACAGAAAATAGGCTTCTCCGTTGGCATGTGTAACCGAAGCATGACTCAAAATTTCACCAGAGGCGTTGCTCTCAATTATGGCTGCGCCAGCTCCATCAGAATAAATCATACTGTCTCTATCGTGTTCATCAATCACTCGAGATAATGTCTCTCCACCTATTACTAAACACTTTTTGGCCATTCCACTTTTAATATAGGCGGAAGCTTGTATTACACCCTCTATCCAACCGGGGCAACCAAAAATTGTATCGTAAGCAACACACTTAGGGTTTTTTATCTGAAGCAAGTGTTTGACTCTAGTAGCCAAACTGGGTAAAGTATCTCCCTGACTCTTTCCTACGGTCAAATCTCCAAAGTTGTGGGCAAAGATGATATAGTCCAGTTCCTCTTTATCAATTCGTGCGTTCTCTATTGCTTTTTCGGCGGCTAAGTAACCTAAATCCGAGGTTTTTAGTTCAGGTTTTGCATATCTCCTTTCAGCAATACCCGTAATTGATTTGAACTTTTCTATGATAACTGCATTCTCAACTTGAAAGGAAGAGCCATCGGTCCCTAAAAAATCATGCTCTAAGAAATCTTCATTCTTTGTGACTACAGAGGGGATATAACTTCCAGTTCCAGTGATGCCTATCTTCATATTGAGGTTTTAATTATTCTAAAAATAGCCTTAATCCTAAATTTTATTATGCATGCATAATATTAAGTACGACGTTCAAGCGCTACTAAATTTAAGCTAATAAAAAACAAGGCACCAGACTTTATGAAAATCCAGTACCTTATATCAGTCATAGTGCTACTTTATCTAAGCCTCGGCGTATGCTTCGATGGGTGCGCAAGTACATATTAAATTACGATCCCCAAAAGCTTCATCCACTCTCCGAACTGTAGGCCAAAACTTGTTTTCACCTACATATTCCAATGGGAAAGCTGCTTTTTGCCGCGTATAGGGAAACTCCCAATGGTCACTTGTGACCATGTTCAAAGTGTGAGGTGCATTTTTAAGAACATTATCTGAATCGGCAGGGTTAGCCTCATCAATTTCTTCGCGGATAGCCAACATGGCATCACAAAATCTATCCAACTCGGCCAAACTCTCACTTTCCGTGGGTTCAATCATTATGGTTCCCGCAACAGGGAACGATACGGTTGGAGCATGAAAGCCGTAGTCCATCAATCTTTTGGCTATATCGGTCACTTCAATTCCATGGGCTTTAAAAGGTCTACAGTCGATTATCATTTCATGGGCCGCTCTGCCTCTTTCCCCAGTATAGAGCACGTCAAATTTACCTTTTAAGCGGTCCTTGATGTAGTTTGCATTTAAAATGGCAATTTTGGTAGCATCAGTCAGCCCTTTGGTCCCTAGCATTTTTATATATCCATACGAAATGAGGCATGCTAATGAACTGCCCCATGGAGCACCAGAAATTGCCGTAATGGCCTGTTCACCACCTGTTTTGATTATAGGATTGGTGGGAAGGAAAGGTTTTAATTGTTCTGCTACACAAATTGGCCCCACTCCTGGGCCCCCTCCTCCATGTGGAATGGCAAAAGTTTTATGTAGATTAAGGTGACATACATCTGCGCCAATAGTAGCCGGATTAGTCAACCCAACTTGAGCATTCATGTTGGCCCCGTCCATATACACCTGCCCTCCGTTATCATGAATAAGTTTAGTGATTCGTTTTATGGAAGATTCAAAAACCCCGTGTGTTGAGGGGTAGGTTATCATAAGTGCAGCGAGATTTTCAGAATGCTGAAGCACTTTCTCCTCTAAATCACCAACATCAATATTTCCTTGGTCATCGGTTTTGGTAACCACAACTTTCATTCCTGCCATTACTGCTGAAGCTGGGTTGGTACCGTGTGCCGAAGCAGGAATAATACAGATGGTACGGTGTTCCTCACCTCTCGATTTGTGATAAGCCCTTATGGTCATCAATCCAGCATATTCACCTTGGGCTCCGGAGTTGGGTTGTAACGAAGTAGCTGCGAAACCAGTGATTATATTTAGCTGCTGCTCCAATTCTTTTAAAACAATTTGATAACCTTCAGCTTGGTCAAGCGGTGCAAAAGGGTGGATATTGCCCCAATTAGCCCAACTTAAAGGAAGCATTTCAGAAGCCGCATTCAACTTCATGGTGCAGCTTCCCAATGAAATCATGGAATGATTTAATGCCAAATCTTTGCGTTCCAATTTTTTGATATAACGCATCAACTCTGTCTCGGAATGATAGGAATTGAAGACTTCATGTTCCAAAAAAGGAGTTTTGCGCTGCAAATTTTGAGGGATAAGATTATCCTTGGGTATGGATATTTTTGATTGACTCGAAATATGTGTAAAACCTTCTGAATCATGGTTTGAGAAATCCTCTTTGATTTTTGTCTTGTCACCACTAGACCTTTTTAATGCATTAAAACATTCATAAAGATTTACTAAGTCTTCTCCAGTTACAGCCTCATTCAGAGATATAGAAACAGATTTTTTATCAATATAATTTAAATTGATTCCTATGTGTTCTGTTATCTTCTTGAGTAAATAAACGTCTTCTACATGTACCTTTATTGTATCAAAATAACAAGAATTGAGCTGCTCAAAGCCTAAATGTTCAACCATTTCAGAGACTAATCTGGCATTGTTGTGAACTTTGGTTGCTATAAATTTTAATCCATTTGGACCATGATAGACCGCATACATTCCGGCCATTACCGCCAGCAATACCTGAGCTGTACAGATGTTGGAAGTAGCTTTATCCCTTTTGATGTGTTGCTCACGGGTTTGCAATGCCATGCGAAGTGCACGATTGCCATCCGTGTCCTTGGTCACACCAATAATCCTTCCCGGAATATTTCGTTTGTAATCTTCTTTCGTGGCAAAAAAGGCAGCGTGTGGGCCACCATACCCTAGTGGAATTCCAAAACGCTGAGTGGTACCCACGACTACATCAACACCCCATTCCCCTGGAGGAGTTAATAAAACCAAACTTAAAATATCAGCAGCAACGGCAACCTTAATATCATTTGCCTTTGCTTTTTCCACAAAGGAAGCATAGTCATGAACCTGACCGTGTTTTCCAGGATATTGAAGCAATGCTCCATAAAAATCAGTTGAGAAATCAAATTCTTCATGATTGCCCACAACCAATTCAATTCCTAAGGGATGTGAACGAGTCTGTAACAGACTTAGTGTTTGGGGTAGAATCTCTTCTGAAACGAAGAACTTTAGAATACCTTCTTTTTTTTGCTGTCTACTACGAACATCAAAAAGCATGGTCATGGCTTCAGCGGCTGCCGTACTTTCATCCAAAAGAGAGGCATTGGCAATTTCCATTCCAGTGAGGTCACAAATTGTGGTCTGGAAATTAAGAAGCGCTTCCAGTCTTCCTTGGGCGATTTCTGCTTGATAGGGGGTATAGGCGGTATACCAACCCGGATTCTCAAGAATATTTCTTTTGATTACGGAGGGAGTCAACGATTCATGGTATCCCAATCCAATATAGCTTTTAAATACCTTGTTTTTTTCAGATAGCTTCTGGATATGACTCAAAAACTCATGCTCACTTATGCCTTCAGGTAAGTCCAATGGAGATTTTAACCTGATGTCATTTGGAATGGTTTCTTGAATTAATTGTTCCATGTTTTCCACCCCAATGGTATCGAACATATGGGGCAAATCCTTTTCTGTGATTCCGTTGTGCCTAGATGCAAACACTTCTGTATTCATAGTCAGCTTATAAAGTCCACAAAATTAGCGATAAATTCAATGAAAATGGGCATTTTTGAGCTATGGCCCTTCAAAGTTGTTAACTGAAAATTAACCTTTAAGGGCGTTTCTTAAATTCTGTTTAATGCGTACGCTTCGGACCCTTTTCGACTTTTATTTGGATGCCAGTATTCATGTGGGTTTGGCGGTTACCGCACTGGTTATTACTTCTTCTCTTTTGTTAAACATTCCAGTTGAAAATGCGTTATTAGGGTTTTCATTTTTTTCGACGATTGTATGCTATAATTTCATCAAATATGGCGTGGAAGCCAAAAAATATCTCATTGTTTCTAAAACGTATCACAGGAAGATCCAGGTATTTAGTTTTTTGGGTTTCATTCCAACGGTTTTTTTCGCATCTCAATTGAGGCAGGAAGTTTTAGTTTACATTGCCGGACTGGGTATATTGTCTGGCCTATATGCCATTCCTTTTTTACCCAAAACCAAGAATCTTCGAAATCTTGCAGGCTTTAAAATCTATGTTGTTGCTTTGGTATGGGCAGGATTTACCGTTTTATTACCTGTGGTTCAACATCAATCTCCATTTAATTGGGATGTCGGAGTTATGCTTTTGCAACGATTCCTTTTGGTCATCATTCTAATGCTGCCTTTTGAAATACGGGATATGGAAACAGATTTTAAAGAATTATGGACTATTCCCCAGATTATTGGAATTCGAGGTGCCACGGTATTAGGAGTTGTACTTACCTTATTTTTTGTCCTGCTTACTTATTTTAAAGATTTTCTTTCTGTAAAAGAATTAGTATCAAGGATTCTGTTGGGAGTTGTTTTAATACCCATGCTTCTGGTATCCAAAAAAAAATCCAAATACTTTACGTCTTTTTGGATTGAGGCGGTACCCATATTCTGGGCTGTTTCAATTGTAGTTCTTTGGGAATTGAGCTAGGAGAGTTCTTTTAGCTTTTTCTTCATATTGTCTTTTTCATTTTCTGATAGTGTATCCAAACCAGCACGTTCACATAGGGAAGTCAGTTTCTTGTTCTTTGCAGAGAAATCAGAACACTCTTTGCTAAAGAGCAAATACACATTGAGTTGCAGCAATTCCCACCAGGTAGCTTCTCCATATTGACTTTTGGTGCAAATTTGCTTTGCCTTTTCAATAGATATTTTCATACGTCTAAAACCATGTTTGATTCATACAACCCATGAGCGATGTGCGTGCTCTATGGATCATAACCCATAAATTGGACGGGTTAATTCCCAATTCATTACAAATATCTTCCGTACTCATTCCCTGAATGGTCTTCATCTTAAAAACCAAGGACTGCTTTTTGGGCAATTTGGAAATGCAATCTTCGATAGCAAGTCCCAATTCCTCATTTTCAATAGTGTTGTCCCCATCTTTACTGAAAGGGTCAGCAACTTGTTCTTCCAACCAGTCACCTTCTGATTCTGATGATGCATTGTAATTGATGCGAACCTCAGCTTTTCCTTTGTTGGAGTTGATTTTGCGGTAGTGGTCAATCACTTTCCGTTTCAAAATTGCAATTAACCACGTGCGCTCAGCGGCATCACCTTTATAGTTTTTTGCCGAATTTAGTCCAGCAAAAAAAGTTTCCTGTACTAAATCTTTGGCAATTTCAGCATCGCTGACTCTTGCGATGGCATAATTAAAAAGGTAGTCTGCGTATAAATCTACCCAGCTGTCGGGATTGAGTGTGTGAGCTGCCATATTTGTTTGAAGTACCAAAAGTAATGGATTTTAGTTAATGATTTTATGTTTTGTCCATTACAAACGACTTCAAAAAGTATCACGAAATGTTCATGAAATACGTATTTAGCTATTTGTTAAGAAATTTTGGCTAGAATACTAAGAAAACAAATATGGTGGTACCCTAGTTAAACAATAAAGACTATTTTGAACAGCTTATCAGATAGTATCCAAAACTTTTCATGTGTAGGCCGGATAGCAATGCGTAAAAAGAACCCTTTAGATTATGCAAGCTTTCTTTCTTCAAAACTTTGTTTCTAAAAAGTTTTTTTAAAACGAAACCTAATATGGCAAAAGGTACATGCAACACGGATGGAGCGACCCTAAATGAAACGTCTTCTGCCTTTATGTTTTTAAATCCAGCTAGTCTAAGTTCGCGAACTACTTGATGTATATTCCCCAGTCTTTCCAAGCTCCAGTGATTACATAATTTTCTATAAGCCATAAGACTTCCATGACAGAGTTCATCTTCTTCTTTTTTCAAAAAAGCATCTGCAACTACCAATTTCCCTCCAGGCTTTAAGGTACGATATGCTTCTTTAAATGCCGAAATATTGTGGCCTGAGTGACAAAAACTTTCCATGGCAACGACACCATCAGCAGAGTCTGAAGGTAAAGAAGTATTGTTATAGTTCTGTTTTAGAATGACACCATTCATTGAGTTTAAAAGTCTATTGCCCTCTTTAACCTGAAAGTCTGACAAAGTGACCCCGATAGCGGAAAGTTTTGGTCTGGACTTTAGGGCATATCTCATTGTACCGCCCATTCCACAACCTAAATCCAACAAGAGACGTTTTTCGTTGTCAAGATTCAACCTGTTTAAAACCTGCTTGTTCATTTCATTAAGCATTTGGTCTCTTTTAAATGGACTTGTTCTAAAAAAATCATAGTAACCAAAATGCATGTTGAAATCCTTGCTCCAGAACTTATAATCTTCGGTAGCCTCATTATAGAAATCAACAATATCTACGTGGCTTCTTAATTTTTCTTCCGTTAAATCGTGTTGTTTTTCAAAAACCAATTCTTTCATGACTATAACTTTTAAGAGTTTGAATAAATCAGACAATTATTGATGAGCAACCAAGAAAATACCACTGCAAACAATACAAATAGGGTATTCATAAGATAACTTCCTATTTTGAAGAGGGGTTTCTGGGGTATAGTGTACATGGGATAATAAGCTATTTGTGTAGCAACCTTACCTACCCAGTAGGCGGCTACAAGCCCTGTTAAAGCGATGGAGAGCCGAGTGCCGCTCTGTAAATCTTCTGCAAGGAGAATTGCGATACAGCCAAACGAAAAATTGAGTCCTTGAATATAGCGACCATAGGTTTTGGCTATTTCTTGATTTAAGGGTTTGAGCTGTTTCATATCCGAATACCAATCAAATACCTTGTGCCTTATATATGGATAAATGATAGCTGTGAATATTTGACCTATTCCGCCCAGAACAATCAGCCAATTTGGAGTTTCGTAGTACATTCTTTTAATTTTTAAAGTTTCAGAAAATATTGAAAATATATATCAAAAAAAATTATTTAATGATTTTTAGTAGCGTAGAGCTTACCCAATTTTGTTTGTGATGAATGGCCTTGTTCAAAAGTGAATCAGCTGTTTTGGCTAAATCATGTAAGGCTTTCGTTTGTTTGATGAGTTCCTTTGTTTTCTCTGTACCATCATCTTTTATTGAACTGATTTCTTGAAGTGTTTTGATGACAGGTTGAATTTCCCTTCGACTTCTTTCTTCAGCAATAATCCTAGCCAATTCTTGTACATCTTTTTCCGTAGAAAAATACTCCTTGCGCTCACCGGCCTTCAATTCCTTCTTTACGATGCCCCAATCAATTAGTTGACGGACATTCATGCTTGTATTACCTCTGGAAATCTGAAGCTCTTCCATAATCTCTTCGGTGGTCAAGGACTTCGTCGAAATAAAGAGTAAAGCTTGTATTTGGGCCATAGCTTTATTGATGCCCCACAGCGTACCCAGGCTACCCCAGGTGCTAATGAACTTATCTTTTGCCTCTTGATATTCCATAAGACAAAGATAGCATTATTTTTGTATTTTCAAAAATTATTGAAAGTTTAAAAATATTATGCAGTCCTCTTAATTAACCCCGCACGCTCCAATAAAGGTTCAATTTTAGGTTCTGCCCCACGAAAACGCTTGTATAAAGTCATTGGGTTTTCCGTACCTCCTTTGGAAAGTACATGGTTTTTGAATTTATCCGCAACCTCTTTGTTGAAGATGCCATTCTCCTTAAAATAGGCAAAGGCATCGGCGTCCAAAACTTCTGCCCATTTGTAGCTGTAGTATCCTGAAGAATATCCTCCTTGGAAAATATGTGAAAAGGCCGTACTCATACAAGTTTCAGGCGTATCCGGGAACAGGCGTGTTGATTCAAAAGCCTTGGTTTCATGGTCTTTTACGTTTGTGATATGGGATGGGTCTGAACCATGCCATTCCATATCCAAAAATCCAAAACTTAGTTGGCGCAACGTGGCCATTCCTTCATGAAAAGTAGAAGAATCCTTTATTTTTTGAACCAATTCCATAGGAATCAACTCTCCCGTTTCATAGTGATGTGCGAACAGTTCCAAGGCTTCCTTCTCGTAACACCAGTTTTCCATCACCTGGCTGGGTAGCTCTACGAAATCCCAATACACTGAAGTTCCAGAGAGGGTCGGGTAGGTAGTGTTGGCCAACATTCCATGCAAAGCATGCCCAAATTCATGGAAAAGTGTAATTACTTCATTAAATGTGAGCAAAGAAGGTTTGGTTTCGGTCGGTTTTGTGAAATTACAGACGTTTGAAATATGTGGTCTGCTATTTTCCCCGTTTTGAATATATTGAGATTTATATGAAGTCATCCACGCTCCACCTCGTTTTCCCGGTCTAGGATGAAAATCCGCATAGAAAAGCGAGACCATATTATCATTACCATCGTAAACTTCATAAGTTTTTACCTCCTCATGGTACTTTTCAATAGTAAATACTTCCTTGAAGTTGAGGTCAAATAGCTTTTCAGCCACTTTAAAAACACCATCAATGACATTTTCCAACTTAAAATAAGGTTTCAATTTTTCATCATCCAAATCGAATTTCTCTTGTTTCAACTTTTCGGCATAATAGGCACTATCCCATTTTTCCAGGCGTTCAATACCATCGATTTTTTTGGCAAATGCCTCCAGTTCAGCAAACTCTTTTTCAGCTGCTGGTTTGGCTTTTTCCAAAAGTTCATTCAGAAAGCCGAAAACTTTTTTAGGGGTCTCTGCCATACGCTCTTCCAAAACAAAATGCGCATGGGACTCATAGCCCAACAGATTGGCCCTTTCATGTCGTAGATTTACAATTTTTAGTACGTTTTGCTGATTATCCAGTTCATCTTTATGAAAACCTTTGCTTCCAAAGGCCGAAGAAAGTTCCTTTCTCAATGCTCGATTTTCTGCATATTTCATGAAAGGGATATAGCTGGGATAATCCAAAGTTACCAGCCAACCCTCTTTTTCTTTTGATTTGGCCAATTGCGCTGCGGCTTCTTTTGCACCTTCGGGAAGTCCTTTTAACAGTTCCTCTTCCACTAGGTGCATTTCGTATTTGTTGGTTTCAGCCAATACGTTTTCTCCAAACTTTAGTTTGAGTTGTGCCAATTCCTTATCAATCTCCCTCAATCTTTTTTTGCCTTCTTCATTCAAATTGGCTCCATTGCGACTAAAACTTTTGTATCGCTTTTCCAAGAGTGTTTTCTCTTCTTCAGAAAGCTTAAGGGTATCTCGCTGTTCGTAAACCGATTTTATTCTTTGGAAAAGAGCTTCATTAAGTGTGATATCATTGCTGAACTCGGATAACAATGGCGAAACCTCTTGAGCAATTTTTTGAATCTCCTCATTGGTTTCTGCCGAGTTAAGGTTGAAAAACAAGCTCGAAATCCTATCCAGTTGCTGACCAGAAAAATCCAATGCCATCAAGGTATTTTCGAAGGAAGGAGGTTCTGGGTTTTGGGTAATTTGGTCTATCTCCTTTTTAGCTTCTTCAATGGCTTGAAGAAAAGCGGGTTTAAAATGTTCATTTTTTATTTGCTCAAAGGGAGCTTTATCGAAAGGAGTTAATAAGGGGTTGCTCATTAATAAATTTTATAGGGAATAGTTCTCAATCGTAATGAAACAGACAATTTTATTTTTTGTTTTTTACTTCTTCTGCACCTTTGATTACTTTTTCTTTAAGGCCTTGTTTATAGACTTCAATTTTATCCAGAACACACTTATCTGAAGAACCAATAATCTGGGCTGCTAAGATTCCTGCATTTTTTGCGCCATTTAGGGCAACCGTAGCAACGGGGACACCACCCGGCATCTGAAGTATAGAAAGCACGGAGTCCCATCCATCAATCGAATTGCTACTTTTTACAGGCACACCTATTACTGGAAGAGGCGACAAAGAGGCCACCATACCCGGAAGATGTGCAGCGCCTCCTGCACCAGCAATGATTACGGAATAGCCATTCTTGTGGGCGTTCTTTCCAAAATCAAATAATTTTTCAGGGGTTCTGTGGGCAGAAACTATATCTACATCTACAGGAATATCAAATCCTTTTAGGATTTCTACAGCGTCCTGCATTACGGGAAGGTCGCTGGTACTTCCCATGATTACGGCTACTTTGCTCATATAAATTATTGACTTATCACTTTGATTATTTCTTTTGCCTCTTGCGCCTTTGCTCTTGCTTTGGACATGTCTTCGTCCACTATGGTGACATGGCCCATTTTACGAAACGGACGTGTTTGTTTTTTGCCATATATGTGAGGCGTAACTCCATCCATTTTCAAAATATCGTTCATGTTCTGGTATATCACATCTCCGATATGCCCCTCTGAACCTACCAAATTTACCATCACTCCTGCTACCTTGCTATCTGTTTTTCCCAGAGGAAGTCCTAGAATTGCACGTATATGTTGCTCAAATTGATTGGTGTAACTGGCTTCAATGCTATAATGCCCACTGTTATGAGGTCTTGGAGCCACTTCGTTTACTAAAATATCGTCATCTTGAGTTTGGAACATTTCCACAGCTAACAGTCCAACATGCTCCATTTGTTCAGATACCTTTAAAGCAACGTCACGAGCCTTTTTTGCAACTGCTTCATCAATTCGAGCAGGACAAATTACATATTCTACCTGATTGGCCTCTGGATGAAACTCCATTTCCACCACAGGATATGTTTGTATGTTTCCTTCCGCATTTCGAGCTACAATGACGGCAAGTTCATTTTTAAAATCAACTAACTGCTCGGCAATACACTCTACATTGGGCAATTCCTGTAAATCGTCAATGCGCCTAACAATTTTAACTCCTTGCCCATCATATCCAAATTGGGCACTTTTCCATACAAAAGGGAGCTGAAGTCCACCATTGGAGATGCTATCCTCAATTTCCGAGGTATACGCAAATCGGGTAAATGGGGAAGTGGGAATATTATGGTCTACATAAAACAACTTCTGGTTTGCCTTGTTTTGTATGGTACGGAGTGTATGGGAAGAAGGATAGACAATGACACCCTCTTCCTCCAACTTTTCCAAGGCATACACATTTACGTTTTCAATTTCAATGGTTAAAACATCCACATCTTGACCGAATGTACAAACAGTTTCAAAATCCAATAAATCCCCTTGAACAAATTCATTACAGGCAATTTTACAAGGGGCCTCGGGAGATGGGTCCATTACCTTGGTTTGAATATCCCATTTTCTGGTTTCATACAACAACATTTTGCCTAATTGTCCGCCACCAAGAATACCCAATTTAAAATCTGAAGAGAAAAAATGCATTGACCTAATATTCGAATGAAAGCAAAAATACGTCAATTCATGAAAGCGGTAAAAGCCTTGGCAAGAAAGACCTCATAAAATGTTATCTTTGCCAACCTGATAAAACTGGCCATAGCTTTGATTAAACTTCACGACAAGTACTTCAAACCCTTTTTAAGAGAAGCGCAGATTTTGGAAGCTATCGACAAGATAGCTCATGAAATAGCGCAGGACTATAAGGATGAAGTGCCTGTTTTTGTGGGAGTGCTCAATGGAGCTTTTATGTTTGTATCCGATTTTCTAAAGGCCTATCCTCATCCGTGTGAAGTGTCCTTTGTCCGTTTAAGCTCATACCAAGGTTTGACATCAACCGGTATTGTGGAAAGTTTGTTGGACATACCAGATGATGTTGAAGGGAAAAGTGTCATTATCCTTGAAGATGTTATTGACACCGGGCGCACCTTAAAAAAATTGGTGCACCTATTTTCAAATACCAATGTCAAAGAATTTAAAATTGCATCCCTTTTTCATAAGCCAGATGTTTATAATGGAGAATACACCATTGATTACATTGGATTGGAAATCCCGGATAATTTTATAGTGGGTTACGGATTGGATTACAATGAATTGGGGCGTAATTTAAGGGAAATATATCAACTTAATGAATCACATATGATCAATCTAGTGCTATTTGGAAAGCCAGGAGCTGGAAAGGGAACCCAAGCCGGTTTTTTAAAGGAAAAGTATAATCTAAAACATATTTCTACCGGAGATGTTTTCCGGTATAATATCAAGAATGGAACTGAATTGGGAAAATTGGCCAAATCCTATATTGATAGAGGAGATTTGGTTCCTGATGAAGTTACGATAGACATGCTGAAGGACGAAGTGGAGAAAAACACTGAGGCTGCTGGATTCATTTTTGATGGATTCCCAAGAACCGCAGCACAGGCAGAAGCACTGGATAATTTTTTGGAGTCCAAAAATATGCAGGTGAATGCTACTATTGCACTTGAAGCGGAAGATGATATTTTGGTGGCCCGACTGTTGGAACGTGGAAAGGATAGCGGACGTTCTGATGATCAAGATGAAGACAAAATTCGAAATCGTTTTGACGAATACAATGCCAAAACAGCCCCCTTGCGTGCCTATTACGAAAAACAAGGAAAGTTTCATTCCGTTAACGGGATAGGGGAGATTTCTGAAATCACTGAGCGTTTGGGTAAGGTGATTGATTCTTTGGCATAGCAATTAGCCATTTTTATACTTTTTTGATACACAATGACCGAAGGTAATTTTGTCGATTATGTAAAAGTGCATATTGCCTCTGGAAATGGAGGTAAGGGTTCTGCGCATTTGCACCGTGAAAAGTATGTAGCCAAAGGCGGACCTGATGGAGGGGACGGTGGTCGTGGAGGTCATGTCATTGTTCGAGGCAACAAGAACCTTTGGACCTTAGTCCACTATAAATTCAAAAAACACTTTAAAGCAGGCCATGGAGAGCATGGTAGCAAAAATCGCAGCACTGGCGCCGATGGTACAGACGTATATCTGGAAGTTCCTTTGGGAACGGTAATACGGGACACGGAAACCAATAAAGTGTTACTGGAAATTACAGATGACCAAGAGGAAAAAATTATTTTAGAGGGTGGAAAGGGAGGCAGAGGTAATTGGCACTTTAAAAGTCCCACTAATCAAACCCCAAGATATGCCCAACCCGGAATTCCTGGAGATGAAGCACAGGTTACATTGGAATTAAAAGTTTTGGCGGATGTCGGCTTGGTTGGTTTTCCCAACGCAGGAAAATCTACGCTTCTCTCTGTTATGACTTCAGCAAAGCCCAAAATCGCTGATTATGAGTTCACCACCCTAAAACCCAATCTCGGCATTGTGGAACATCGAGACTTCTCAAGCTTTGTTATGGCCGACATTCCGGGAATTATTGAAGGAGCTGCCGAAGGGAAAGGTTTGGGACATTATTTTCTTCGACATATTGAGCGAAACGCTACCTTGCTTTTTTTGATTCCCGCGGATAGCAATGATATTTCCAAAGAATACGAAATCCTTCTTGATGAATTAAGGCGATATAATCCAGAACTTTTGGACAAAGAAAGGTTGGTCGCCATTTCCAAATGCGATATGTTGGATGAAGAACTAATGGCCGAAATGAAAGTGGAATTGGATAAAGACTTCAAAGATATCCCCTACCTATTTATTTCGTCAGTTGCCCAGATGGGAATTCAAGAGTTGAAGGATAAGCTGTGGGCGCTTTTGAACGATTAAATACATTCGGACTATTCTGAACCGGGCAGATTCAGTAACTTTAATAGAAATTTTTCAAGGATGAGATTTCTTCTTGGGTTGGCTATTATGATGTTGATTGTCTCTTGCAGCGCTGTCAAGGTAGACTATGACTTTGATCGTGATGTGGATTTCTCTAAATATTCTACTTACAACTACTTTTCCGATATGGAAACGGGGCTTAGTCAACTTGACGAAAGAAGACTTCTCCGGGTTTTGGATTCCACCTTGAAAACCAAAGGCTATCAATTGGCCGAGGAGCCCGATTTCTTTATTAACATTTTAAGCAATGAATTCCGAAGTGCCCCAAACAATGCAGTAGGTGTTGGCATTGGTGGAACCGGTAGAAATGTTGGGGGTGGGGTTTCACTTGGAATACCTGTGGGGAATTCTGGTTTGCAAAGAATGATTCAGTTTGATTTTGTGGACGCCGATCGTGATGCGCTTTTCTGGCAGGCCTTCAGCGAAAGCGGCTATCGAGACAATGGCTCTCCCAGCGTGAGGGAAGACAAGTTGCGCGCTGTGGTCAAAAAAGTGTTCTCAAAATACCCACCAGAGAAATAGGACTTCCGCTAAAGTTCGGGAAATTACCGTTTGTCATATTTTACTACTTACCAGAAGTCTCTTCCTATAATTTTGTCCCCGAAGTTTGTAACAAACACTAACTGGGATGAGTCTTATTTCAGGTAATACTACTTCCTAACAAAAAAATAAATCACTACAAATGAAAAAAACACAAAAAACGAAACAGATTTTTGGAACCCTCTTTTTCCTGGCTTTTGGTATTGTATCCCAAGCTCAAGAAATCGCAGGTTCTTGGCATGGTACAATTGAAGTACAGGGAACAGAAATGCCTTTGGTATTCAATATTTCGGAAGAAGATGGTGCGTTATCTGCTACTATGGACAGTCCTTCCCAAGGAGCAACTGGTATCCCAATGGATGAGACCACTTTTGAAGATAGTCAACTAACGGTAGTTTTCAAGCAGGCTGGAATCAAATACGTTGGAAAGGCGAATGGCGATACCATGGAAGGTACGTTCTTTCAAGGAGGTATGGAATTACCGCTAAACTTGGAAAAGAAGGAAAAAACAATTCCAGGTAATCCTGATTTGGTAAGTTCAGATGCCGAATTGTTGGAATTAGCATCATTAGATCAAGGTGATTATCGCTACAAGGTTGAAGATTATTTTGCTCGCCCAAAGGCATCTACTTTCAGATTTTCACCAGATGGAAAATATATGTCGTACCGTGAGAAGGATGAGAATGGCAAGCGGCATATTATGGTCAAGGAAATAGCATCGGGAGATGTAAAAATGGCGATTGAAGAAAAAGAAGAGCTGGTACGCGGCTATGGTTGGATAAGCAACGACAGACTTGTTTATGCCATGGACAAAGGTGGGGATGAAAATTACCATATCTATGCCGTTGATTTGGATGGGAGCAATTTGAAAGACCTTACCCCTTTTGATGGAGTGCAAGCGCAGTTTACCGAACTTCTAAAAGAAGATAAGGACCACATCATTGTCTCCATGAACAAGAACAATGCACAGGTTTTTGAGCCATATAAGGTAAATGTCAATACAGGGGAATTAAAACAGTTGTTTTCCAATGAAGACCCAGCCAATCCCATAGTAGGTTATAATTTTGATAAGGATGGAAATCTAAAAGCGTATACCAAGATTAGAGATGGCGTGGAACAAGACCTCTATTACGAAGATGGCACTGGTGGTTATAAGGTGGTCAAAAGCTTGAACTGGAAAGATTCCTTTACTATCCTCGATTTTAATTACGCTTCAGATAATCCAAATGACGCCTATATGGTTTCCAATCTGGATAATGACAAAGCCGAAGTGGTTCTGTATGATTTAAAAGAAGATAAGATTCTGAATAAGGTATTTTCAAATGACAAGTACGATGTTCAGGATTTGGGAATCTCTAGGAAAAGAGGGTATGAGATGGATTATTTTCAATACGAAGGAGAGAAGACTGAAATTGTACCTGTGAGCGATTTCTACACCAAATTCCATAAGAAGATTGTTAGTCGCTTCCCTGGCAAACAATACAGTATTGCTGACTTTACGGATGAAGAAGACCAATTCTTGATTTTTATACAAAGCGACAAACTCTATGGGGAGTACTACTCATACAACCAAAACACCGATGAGTTTACATTTCTATACAATCTTATGCCCCAGTTGAAGGAAGAGGATATGTCGGAAATGCGGCCAATTACCTTCAAGAGCAGGGATGGACTTACATTGCATGGTTACATCACCTTACCCAAGGCCGCTTTGGCTGGAGAAAAAGTGCCATTGATTGTAAATCCTCATGGAGGTCCACAAGGAATTCGGGACTCATGGGGCTTTAACCCAGAATCCCAGTTGTTTGCAAGTCGCGGCTATGCAACACTTCAGGTAAACTTTAGAATATCAGGAGGATATGGTAAAGAGTTTTTGGAATCTGGATTTAAGCAGATAGGAAGAAAAGCAATGGATGATGTAGAGGATGGAGTTGAATATGTTATTGATCAAGGCTGGATAGACCCAAGCAAGGTGGCCATATATGGAGGTAGTCATGGAGGGTATGCTGTACTTAGAGGGCTTACCAAAACTCCGGACCTCTACGCATGCGGAGTGGATTATGTGGGCGTTTCCAATCTGTTCACTTTTATGGAGACCATTCCACCATATTGGAAGCCTTATCTAAAAATTATCAAAGAGATTTGGTATGATGAAGACATTCCAGAAGAAAAGAAAATCATGGAAGAAGTATCCCCGGTTTATCAAATTGATAAAATTAAAAAACCATTATTTGTAGTACAAGGGGCTAATGACCCTCGAGTAAACATCGATGAATCGGACCAAATAGTGAGTGCCCTCCGTGGTAAAGGATTTGATGTTCCTTACATGGTAAAGTATGATGAAGGCCATGGGTTTGGAAAGGAAGAGAACCGGATAGAACTCTACAAGGCAATGATGGGCTTTTATGCCAAACATTTAGGCAAACAAGAAATTCCAACACCTTTGAAGGATTAATAAATACAGATCAATCAAAAAACGAAAAAGGAGCCTTTGGGCTCCTTTTTTTGTGTATTAATGTGGCTGAAAAGTGTTTACCGCTCAAGCATTTGTTTTTACCACTGGTCATAAATTGATTTCATACTTGCTGTTCTTGTGATAGTTTAGCCTTGTAAAGCAACTTAAAACGGAATTATGATAGCTCTAGCAAAATTGATAGTTACCCTTTTAACCTCACTTTTTCTAATAATCTTCTAAACCTGATAACTATGAAACTAAGAAAAGATCAATGGATAGTTTTGGGAATGGGTATAGCGGGAGTTTCTATTGCCCTTTACCTGAGAGCAACTGATTCTGGGTTTGATAAATTCTTCCCTATTTTTTATGCAGGTACTTCTATGATTTGGATCGCATTTATAAACGATAGACGTTCTTGTAGGGCAAAGCGAAAGAATACGGAATCCAAAAGAAAATAGATTATGGAACGGAAAGAAAAAGTATTGGCACTTCTAGCATCCTTTACATTCACCATAGTTGGGTTTCTTCAAATTGACCAATCTGAAAATAGAGCTTTAGCAGGGCTTTCATTTTTGACCGCTGCATTGTTTTTTTATCAGGCTTTTGGAAGGAAGATATTGGCCTCTTGCTCACTTTCCATAATCAAGAACGAATCAAAAAGTATGGTGGCGGGCGATGGTAAAGCACTTTTAAATAGGAATCAAACGGTTAAAGTGGCTTTAATAACCTTTTTAGCTGTAGTGATATGTTTTGGTATTGGTTTTGGCGTAGGGAAGCTTCTATACCACGTTATCCACTAAAAACCTCCTAAAGTCAATATATTTGATAGCGAAATAACAACGGATGAATATTACCGAGAAGAATCAAAACACCATTTTTTGGGTACTCCAGTTTTTTGGATGGGGGTTTATCAATTGTCTTTCGCTTTTCGTAATAAAGGAAAAGACCACTTTTCTGATGGTATCTTCCATTGTCTTTGGTATTCTCATGAGTATTTCTACAACCTCTCTGCTTCGATGGTATTTGAAGAGAAATGTGAGCTTTGAATCCTTTGATATAAAGGATTTTTTAAAAATAGTTATCTCTTTTCTAGTTACCTGCTTCCTCTTTGGGTTTCTAAATTATGCCTTTGGATACCTTTATGGCAAGTTTGGACCCGAACATACGGAAGCAGAAATCCAGTTGTATAAAGCCTATAATGCGGTGTGGCTTCAGATTATCAATGCCCTTTTCATGGTTGGTGCATGGCTGGTTACGTATTTGGTAATCAAACTATTGCTCAAGCTGAATCGTGACCGTATAGAACGGCTCGAGTTGAATACCAATTTGAAGCAGGCACAGCTCAACACCCTTAAAGGACAAATCAATCCCCATTTCATGTTCAATAGTCTCAATAATATTAGAGGACTTATGTTGGAAGATGTTGATAAATCACGTGAAATGCTGACCAAATTGTCGGAAATTCTTCGGTACTCCATGACCAAAAACAACATCAATTCAATCCCTGTTGAAGAAGAACTTGAAGTGGTGGATAATTATATTGATTTAAGTAAGATTCAATTTGAAGACCGTTTGGAATTTGTAAAAGATATTGATTCGAGTACACTTGGACTTGAAATTCCGCCTATGGTGATTCAACTTTTGGTGGAAAATGCTGTGAAACATGGTATTTCGAATTTAAAGCACGGGGGAAAAATCATATTGAGTATAAAGAAGGATGCCGAATTATTAAAGATAGAGGTAAAGAATACCGGCAAACTACAGATTGCGCACAATACAACTCAGCTAGGATTGAAAAATATTAGACAACGTTTGAAGTTACTTTATGCCGATAAAGCATCTTTTTATTTAAGCGAGATAGCAGATGAGGTTGTAGCACTTATTAAAATTCCCTTGGCATGAAAATGAAAGCTGTGATTGTTGAGGATTCACGTTTGGCCCGCCAAGAGCTTAAGGAGTTGCTAAAGCAACATAACGAGGTAGAATTAATAGGGGAGGCAGGAAATGTGGATTCAGGGTATGAGTTAATTCAAAAAGAACATCCAGATATTTTGTTTTTGGACATCAATATGCCAGAAAAGGATGGTTTTGAGCTTTTGGAAATGCTAGACGATGTTCCCATAACCATTTTTACAACTGCTTTTGATGAGTACGCTATTAAATCCTTTGAATACAACGCCTTGGATTATTTGTTAAAGCCTGTAAGTGCAAAGCGTTTTTCCCTAGCTCTGGAAAAGGCACAGGCAAAGCTGAACGAAAAAAAATCAAAAACTGTTAAAGGAAATCGTCTTTCCGCAGATAGTCAAATCTTTATAAAAGATGGGGAAGACTGCTGGCTCATAAAAATAGGTGAGATTTCACATTTTGAAATTGTAGGAAACTACACCCGTGTCTTTTTCCAAGATAAAAAACCGCTGCTCTATAAATCTTTGAACCAAATTGAGGTAAAACTGCCTGAAGATTCCTTTTTTAGGGTAAACCGACAGCAGATAATCAATACTAACTACATTGATGGTGTTGTGCCTTGGTTCAATGGGAAGTTAAAACTGAAAATGCAAAATGGGGATGAGATAGAGGTTTCCAGAAGGCAATCCTACATCTTTAAAGACAAAATGAGTCTATAGAAAGAGGCTATTAAAAAGAGTGAAAGTCGTCATTCTGAATTCATTTCAGAATCTCAACATTGTTAAATTCAAATATTGAAAAGAACCTGAAACAAGTTCAGGTTGACGAAACTTTATTTTTAAGATAGCCTCTTTTAAGTTAAGCCCTTAGTATATCCTTATACCGGTCTTTGTATCCAATAAGTACAATAATATTCAAAACAAGCATTCCTATGGCTGGGCCAATATCAGCAGGTGCAAGCGTTGCATGAAAAAGTACTGCGTTTACAGAAACGCTCATCAAAATAATCGCCATTAGTGCCCCATAACGATTGAGAACAAAAGCCAATCCTGCCAAAACTTCAACAAGGCCCACTAAATCCAGCGTCTTACTTGCTGAAAGGGAAACAAAATAGTCTAAGGGAGGTCCAGTTAGTTCAAAGGGAGGTAAAAATTCGAAGAATTTGTTTACCCCAAAAACCAACATCATGATGCCCAAAAGCCATCGAACCACCAAAAAGATTTTCGAATTCATCAGTTTGAATTTTTAGGTTAGATACTAAATGTACTTAATTTTTATCAACCCGATGAAAGATGCGAGGTTACATGGATTTTAAGAGGCCCCCATCTATAGGGATGTTGGTCCCGGAAATATAACCTGCTTGTTCCGAAGCCAAGAAGGTAACTAGAAACCCGTATTCTTCGGGTCTACCAATCCGTTTTGCCGGAACCTGTTCTTCCATGGCGCTTCTTACTTTATCAGGAGAAACGCCCATTTTTTCCGCCTTCTTCGCATTAAGCGCGGCAATCCTATCCGTATCAAAATAACCTGTCAATACGCTGTTCACAGTAATATTGTCCTTACCTACATCAATGGCTAGACTTTTGGCCCAAGTAACCATGGCAGCTCTAATTGAGTTTGAAAGAGCCAAATAGTTTAATGGCTCCTTTACCGAAATGGAAGCAACATTAATGATGCGTCCCCACTTTTTTTGAAGCATTCCTTTGAGGGTATGCTCGGTAGTCAGCACAACCGACTTGAAAAGTAAATCAAATGCTTTTTGGTAGTCAGAAACGGTTTTTTCCAAGGCCCCACCTGCTTCAGGACCTTGGGTGTTGTTCACCAAAATATCGATGGTTTGGTTTTCAAAAAACTTGGACATTTTTTGAGAGAATCCTTCAAAATCTGAAAAATCGACCACTAAATACTTGTGGTTTTGACCAGAACTTATATCCATTTCGTCCACAACCTTTTTTAAGGCTTCTTCGTTTCGGGCCATTACGGTTACATTGGCGCCACTCGATGCCATTTGCAGGGCAATTGCTTTTCCAATGCCTTTACTGCTTCCTCCCACAAGGGCATTTTTACCTAATAAAGAAATATGCATATCTACTTATATTCGGCTCTTACCGGGTTGAAAATATCCATCAATTTACAGGGTGTTAGTGCTTTCCCACTATGCGGAACATTTGAGGGGATAACCACCACATCTCCGGCATGGTAAATTGCAGTTTTTCCATCTAAGGTAAACTCAAAATCACCTTCAACCACATGCATTATCTGTTCATTGATATGATGGTGTTCCGGTACGGCGGCACCTTCTTCCACATCCCAGAAAACCCAGGTCATGCTTTCGGAATGTACCAGTTTGCCATGGTATCCTGGCATTATTTCCTTTGAGGGAATTTCAGATAGATTCATTTGTAACAATGTTTTTCCATAAAGCTAAAAATACTGAAATAGGCCATTAAGACCAACTCCATCCTCTTATCTTAAAATTAACAGTGCCATATTTAAGGAAACCCAAATCCTATCGACAGTTTTTGTGTTTGAACCTTTTTATGAAATCTGCATTCTTACTACTTTTCTTGGCTGCTTTCCCGATTTTTGGACAACAATCCCAGATGGAAAAGGCTTCAAGTTTGTTTGCTGAAAAAAAATATGGGCAGGTCAAAACTATTCTACAGGATGAGGTAAAACGGAATTTATCTTTTGAAGCTAAAGCACTTTTGGCAGAAACTCATGGAAATTTACGAGAATGGGACGAAGCCATAGATTTGTATGAAGAGTTGGTAGCACAATTTCCAAATAATGCAGAACTGCAGTTCAAATATGGAGGGGTCATGGCCAGAAAGGCGGAGGTTGGCAGCAGGGTAAAAGCGTTGATGTTGGTTGGGAAAATCAAGAAAAGTTTTCTAAAATCTGCGAATTTGGACCCTAAGCATATTGATGTCAGATGGGGTTTGATTGAATTTTATACCACTGTTCCCGCTATTTTGGGTGGAAGTACCGCCAAGGCCTTCCAATGTGCCAAAGAGCTTTTAAAAATATCTCCTATTGAAGGCCATTTTGCTTTAGCCTATCTGTATGATTTGGAAAATGAACCACAAAAGGCCCAAGAGAACTTAATGAAGACTGTACCTTACTTTAAAAACCTGCAATCCATAAAGCGAAATCAACTCAACTATCTTATTGGTAAGGTTTGTAGTGATTTTAATTTGGATTTGGAGAATGGGATTGAACGGATGAAAACCTACATACAAGATTATGGCGTAAAGGATGGAGTGCCTATTTCCAAAGCATATTATCAAATGGCAAAACTATATCGCTTAAAGGGCGACAGAAAATTAGCCAGTATTTGGATAAAAAGGGCATTGCAATCAGATTCAAAATCCAAACTTGCCTTGGAAGAGTGTAAAATCATCGATATGCTCTAAAGCAAGGTGAAAACTCCACAGTATTTTTTTTGGCAATAGCTATCTTTGGCGGGTAAATTCAATTTATGAAGATTCATTTCATAGCCATTGGAGGCAGCGCTATGCATAATTTGGCCCTTGCCTTGGCAGATAAGGGTTACGAGGTAACTGGAAGCGATGATGTAATTTTTGAGCCTTCTAAAAGCAGACTGGCTGCTAAAGGTATATTACCCACTGAATTTGGATGGTTTCCAGACAAAATAAACAAGGAATTGGATGCTGTGATATTGGGAATGCATGCAAAAGCGGACAATCCAGAGCTGTTAAAAGCACAAGAGCTTGGCGTTCCCATGTATTCCTATCCGGAGTTTTTGTATGAACAATCTAAGGACAAGACTCGTGTGGTTATTGGGGGAAGTCATGGGAAAACCACAATAACCTCCATAATTTTACATGTGCTCCAATATTGTAATATTGAAGTGGATTATATGGTCGGTGCCCAATTGGAAGGTTTTGACCGTATGGTACATCTGACCGCTACCAATGATTTTATTGTGCTGGAAGGTGATGAGTACTTGTCCTCCGCTATTGATAGAAGGCCGAAATTTCATTTGTATCAACCCAATATTGCTTTATTAAGTGGTATTGCATGGGATCATATCAATGTGTTCCCAACTTTTGAAGGGTATGTGGAGCAGTTCAAGATTTTTGTTGATGGAATAGTCAAAGGAGGTAGCATCACATACAATATGGAAGATGAAACCCTAAAAACTGTGGTTGAATCTTCTGAAAATACCATACGCAAATTTCCGTATCAAACTCCGGAATATAGGGTTGAAAATGGCCTTACCTTGTTGGATACCCCGGAGGGTGAAATGCCCATCGAAATTTTTGGGAAGCACAATCTAAATAACTTGGCCGGAGCAAAATGGATTTGTCAGCAGATGGGTGTGGACGAGGCCGATTTCTATGAAGCCATTGCCTCTTTCAAAGGAGCTTCTAAACGGATGGAAAAGATAGCTGAAAGAGGCACTACGGTAATATTTAAGGATTTTGCCCATTCTCCGAGCAAGGTTCGGGCCACTACTTCTGCAGTTAAAGAACAATATCCTGAAAGAAGAGTATTAGCTTGCTTGGAACTGCATACGTATAGCAGTTTGAATGCCGAATTTTTAAAGGAGTACCAAGGTGCTCTGGACAAAGCAGATGAAGCAGTTGTTTTTTATTCTCCGGATGCCGTTAAAATTAAAAGGTTGGAGGAAGTCACTGAGTCTCAAATAAGAGAGGCGTTCAAAAATCAAAACCTTAAGGTTTATACTGACCCAATTGCATTTCAAGAGTTTCTTTTTGGCCAAAACCTAGATAGTACAGCTTTGTTATTGATGAGCTCGGGAAATTATGGAGGACTTGATTTTAATCAACTGAAATAAAAATCGATACATTATTTTGTAATGTACCGGGTCTTTCTTACTTGAGTTTTTTATTCATAACCCAATTCTCATAGATGTTTTTCTCCATTGGAAAATCAACCTTACCTATTTTTTGATAACCTAGCTTTTCATAAAACGAGATTGCGTGAGCATTTCCTATGTAAACTTCCAAGTTTAATTCCTTAAATCCTTTCTCCTTTAATAGTTTTTCAGACGCAAGCATTAATCCATATCCTATTCCCTTTCCATTAAATCTTTTTAAAACATATAATTTGCTCAATTCAGAGGTGCTTATTTTTCTTATTGGGCAATTACTATTAAAAAGTAGTTCTGCCACACCAATAGGGTTGTCATCGTAGTAGGCAATCAGAAATTGGTCAGGATTATTTTTAATTATTTTTTTGATATGGTCGTTTGAAAATCTTTTTTCGATAAAGTTTGCAAACTCAAATGTGATTCCTTCGGTTGCATAAACTTCTATGTAAACGGTTTTGAGCAAAACGGAAATTCTTATGGAATCATCAATACCTGCCTTTTTATAAGAGATTTTATTCATGAAGGAAATTGTTGTCTTTTTGTGATGCTGCACCGCGTAAAACCTTTGGTTAATCTATTATTTTATTACTTTCAGATGCCAGAGCTTTCCCATTTAAAAAGTCTATTGTCCTTGTAATAGGCTCTATTGAGTCAGTTCCAATCCAAAATAAGTGCCCCCATTCATTATTCAATTTAACAATCCTTGAATTATCAATCATTTTGCTTGAGTGCAAGGCGTGCTCAAAAGGAACACTAGCGTCGTTTTCACTATGAATGATTAGCGTTGGGCATTTAATTGTTGTAAGGATTTCTTCATCTATGCTTTGGTCAATATCGTTAAGGAACCCATTTTTAGAAGAGTAGTTTCTCATTGCTGAAATCAACTCATCAACATCATCTTTTTTTAGTTTGTGACTTGGCTTATTTGAAAACTGAGGATAAAAACTCTTTGCAATCATTTTGGGGAAAATAGTAGAGAAGAGCCTAACCATGCCCCAGACATATTTTTCAACTCTTGGGTTGAATATTCTTTTTGCAGTCTTATATATTTTTTCCTCTTTGTCCAACCATTTTTTTGAGATTGCCGAGGCCAAGATCAGTTTGCTTACTTTGCCTGGGTAATTACTGGCCAACTCAATTGCGGTCAGTCCACCGGCTGAAACTCCATAAACAACAAAACTGGTTATTGACAATTGATTCAGTAATTCCATAATCAGGGCGGCGGCTTGTTTTGGAGTTCGATTTCCGGTCAATTGGGTTTTTCCATATCCAGGACGGGAAGGCGTTATCAACCGAAACTTTTTTACGTCAAAGCCCTTGTGGCAAAGGTTCTCAAAACAATTTGAATGCCCGCCATGCACAAATACTATTGGAATTCCTGTTCCTACTGAACAGTATTCAATAGCCCCGAGTCTTGTATGTATTACTTTGCTACTGGCTATTTTCTGAGTTTTATTTCATTTTCCAAATCCGTTACCAAATTTTGGTACTCCAATTCCAAACTTTGACCTTTTGATATAACCTCGCCCATTTTGTTGAGAAGCAATATGTACATGTTTTTAACTTTTTGCGAATTAAAGGTTTTGGTGTAGAAAGCTTTATCTCTTTTTTTTTGCTCGTCTGTTCTCTCCTTAAGTTTGGCCAATACCTTTGGGTCAATACTATAGTTTTCAATGAAATGCCTTTCCAAATGTTCTTTGGTATATTGTGTTATTTCATCCTCACTTTCTTGATAGTCCTTTACCTTATCATAAAGTTTGGATATTCTGTTTTTTAAGGAATCATTGGATATTAATTCTATTTTACCTGAATTTATCATGGAATTGTAAATCCCAGTAGATGGGTCGAATGTATGATTTTTAACATTAGTTGTTATCAACGAGTCAAGATGGGGAAGTTGATAGCTTGAGACCTCAATGAAGAGAACTTCCCGTAGGCTCTTATTTCTTAGAATTTGGGCGTTGAGAATATAATCTAACTCAATACTATTTATTTTGATAGACTCCTTTAAACTTTTTAAGGTTTTTAGTTCTTCCTTTTTAAGTTGTTCATTTTGATTCCAATTGTTTATCTGTAAAGCGATTAAAATACCGAGTACTACCAGTATTATTTCTCCGATGGCATATCTAAAGTATTTTCCAATTTTTCCTTTGGATAACAGATTTTGTCGCTTTTTTCTAAAGAATTTTATCATTCGTTGTGGTTGGTTAAAGTATGACAGCACTTTTGCTCCGTCAAAAGATGGGTTATTGACTCATACATTTTGGTGTTATTCTAAATTACAATGAATTAAAGCTAAAGTCTGCAAAAGCTTATTCTTCTCCAAGAATAATATCTGACTTTTCATATTTTACAAACCCGTTTTTCATGGGCAACTCTTTTTTTAATAACCAATACTTTTTGACACCTTTAAAAGCGTAATTGGGATTATCGTCAAGGAAATCCCTAATATACTGGCTGTACATGTTGTTTTCAGCTATATCTCGCTTAAAATCTGGATTATCTTTTCTCATTTCAAGTATATTCCATTGTTGAATGGCGTCTTTCAGTGTTTTTCCCTCGTTTGATTTTACCCAATCCATAAAATCTCCGTGACAGCGGAATTTACCTCCTATGTGATTTGCCATAAAGTTTCTGAAGTTGGGTCCAAAAGATACGTTGTCGGTAATTCGGGTATCCTTGGTCAATTTAGACTTTGACCAATTGAATTTTGATTTTACTTTACGTTTTTTGGGTTCAGGCTTTATCTTTCCATCATTATCCAAAGCGAACATAATTCGGTCTCTCAAATCGAACTTTCTTCCACGGATAGGCAAACCTGAACGTTTACAGATTTCTACCAATTCTTCCTTTAACCAATACCATTGATTAAACTCCTCTCCAGTTTTTATATCTTCAAAATTGGGTCTAGGCATAGTTGGTGTTCGGTTTTTTTTCGTATTCAACGGTTTGTAAAAAGATTTTTGAAGTATTTAAGGCTTATTGTTGGTAGTTTTTATCTCAAAATTAAAGTGACGAACTTTTTCACCTTTTCCCATTGTTGATTCATAGAATTTCACTGCTTGTTTATCCTCTGAATATGCATCAACAAAAATTGTTTCTATTCCTTTTTTTGATGCGTATTCTTTCAAATAATTGATCAACCTTTTTCCGACCCCTTGATTTTGGAATTCAGGTTTTACCGCTATATCATAAATGTATAATTCACTTTTATCATTGTAATAGCGTTCCAGTTCATATGCCGTCAACCCACCGATAATAATACCATTCATAAATGCGGCAACCGCATAAAACTCTGGTTTGTTCAATAACTTCTCCAACTGCTTTTTTGAACCTACTGTATGATATTCTTCAAAAACCTCATTGAGCAACCCAATAAGTTGAATAAATAGATTGACATCGTTCTTATGAAGCCTTGATACTTTCAAACCGTTTTCCATAATTATCTTCAGTTGCACCCAATGGTCTTGGCCCAGAATTGTTTTATGAGGTGTAAAAAGTCTTTATTTGGAGTCATTGTTGTAGATTCTTTTTTTGTTTTCTATCCATTTTTTGCAATTCGCTTTTGAGGTTTCTTTTTCTAAATAAGGTTGATTTCTTTCAATGATTTCAATACAAAAATCAACAACTCCAATATCTTCATTCAGTTCAATTAACTTGTCTGTGTTCTTCAATGTAAAAACATCAAGTAAAAAATAAGCAGCCCAAAGATTTGTTCCAAATTGTCCTTCTCGTAAAAAATGACAAAACTCTATGAGTTTATCTTGATTCTTATAGTTCAGAACAATGAGTTCTAGTTGGATTTTATGTCATTGTAGACCTTTTCAAGTTTGTTCCAATACCCCTTATTCATCCATTTTAAAGTCAGATAAGAACTTTCAATTGCGATTTTTTTAGCAGTATTTCTTTTTGAAAGTGACTCAACGATACTATTGACCAACCATTCTTCATGAAAACCGGCCCATTCTCCCGCAACGCTCATTAAATTCGGTTGAAGAACTGGAAAAATCTCGTATTTATCTATTTCCTTGACTTTTTGGAAGGAGTAGGGGCTTTCAATTATTTTGAAGGCAATATGTCTGAAGTCTGATTCTTGAAGTTCTGTATCCAGATAAAAATCAGATAGCGCAATCCAAATTGGTTTCCTTTCTTCTATGTTCAAAGTCCTATTCCTTAAAATTACAGATAGCGTTATCTGCCATAATTTATAATGGTAATGTCTACTTTACGGCTTGCTAATTGATGTTCTGAAAAGTTAAGATTTTTTCGTTTATGGAATATGCCTTGGATTTATGTTTTTGGGAATATGGGTCTAAAGCAAACTAAAGATTCTTTTGCCGACGTTTCAGTTTCAATTAGGGCATTTCCAATATAGCCGTACTTACCCATCTAAGCTTCCCATTGTTTGAATAAAATATAAACTTTCCATCCGGCGAAAGTGATGGCGCAAAATCTTGACGTGTACTATTGATTTGATCCCCTAAACTTTGAGGCTCTGTCCATGTGTTATTACCGTCTTTGCTGCTGTAGTACAAACTACTATTACCATTTTCATTGATTGAAAAAAGCATAAAACGTTCATCTGGAGAAATATACGGGTCAAACTCATACTTTTCCGTGTTCAGAGGTCTCCCAACATTTTTTGGCTCCGAAAACGTATAGTTGTCCAAAATTTTAACCGTGTAGATATCAAATGAACCCTCTCCACCATTTCTGTTTGAAGAGAAAAAAGCATTTCCCATATTTGAAATTGAGAAGAAATATTCGTCAAAATCATCGGAATTAATAGGTTTTGCAAGTGGCTTTGGATTTAACCATTCACCGTTTTCTTTATCGGCGTACCAAATATTAAAATCCAGATTTTTATCTGTTTCGTGAGTCGGTCTTTTAGAAATAAAGTATATCCTGTTTCCATCTTTGGTTAAAAATGGGTCGGCGTCGTTATAGTTGGAGTCGGAAAAAGTGGCGATGGTTGGTTCGCTCCATTTTCCATCATGTTTTTTTGAAAAGTAAATGTTTTCTTTTGAGTCAATTGTAGTGAAATAGATTTCGTTACAATTTTTCATCTCAACATTGTATTTGAAGCTTCCTTTTAAATCCAATACTTCAGGATTGAAATCTTGCGGAACACCTTTTGGTAAGGATAAATCGAAATAATTACAATCGTTTTCCTGGGCATTAAGACCACAGCCAAATAGGGCAACCAAGGAAGTGAAAACCAATTTTTTTAAAAAGGATGCTCTTAAAATATGCTCGGAACCTAGTTGCCAATTCATTTCTTTTTAAGTTTTTTTTGTTATTCAGCGGTGCAAAGATTATGGATTCAGCGTCAATTTCATCTTGATGCAATTTAGTTTTTACTTTGAAAACTTTAAAATCTATTCAAGGTTATCCCAGGCTGACATTCCATCTTTTTTAATTTGTAAAATACCATATAGGATTGCTACTCCAGCAAGTCCAAACAATGCTGTTCCAAGACCTAGTCCAATTGAAAGGTTTATTCCCAAAGCTATTAAACTAGTTGCTGCAAATCCCCAAAACGCCCATTTTTTCCATTGAAACAACATAATTGAAAAAATGAGGTTGGCAATTCCAACGAAGGCAAGTGTCATTATCATTGATTTTGATACTGGGGTCGGTAAATTTTGCGAAACGGTATCTCCTGAAAAAAGATAGGTAATTGAGGTAAAAGAATTGGCAATTATCATCAGAATAAGCCAAGCAGTTACACATCCATGTCTTTGTTTTGATACCATTTTTTGATTTAACAACCAGTGTTGGGTTTGAAGGTCTAAGCTACAATTTCTTCGATTGTATCAAATATTTTTTTGAATCTATTCTGAAATGACCAAGTAAAAGACTTCCAACTGTAATTAATTATTTTTTAGTTCTATTGTTTCACTCCAAAGTCATGTGCACGATCAACAATTCGTTTCCAAGTTGCAATTTGGCCACAATGCCTTTTGATTAAGCACTAAACTGCAATTATTTTTATACGTTGTTGTAAGCAGTTTTTTATTCAATTGTTATTCCACTTTTTTCAGATTTAGCTCTTTCAATTACTTTAAAAATAACTTCAAATAAATCTTTTCCTTCCGAAGTCACATAGTAATTGGATAAGTCAGTTATATCCGAACTAATATTATCTCCCCAAGGTGGCATTTTATTCAAGTCATATTTGTCCCAAACTACTTTTGAGGGTTTGAATTTGCTCAACCGTTTCCGAATGTCTTTAAGCTCTTTTTCCGCTTTGTCTAAATTTTCATAGTTCAGACTTCCATTATAAAACTCATTCAGTACAATAGGGTATTTTTTTTCAAATATTCCTTTTGTCAGACGAATTTCAATTGTGTCAAAAAAGGAAGTCAAGAAATCGCTCGTTCCTATTTCATATATGAAATGACTTGTTCTTAAATGTACTCCCATTTGGTTTTTTCAAATTGCTTACAACAATAGTATAGCCTTTAATCCTTAAATTTCCATAAAAACCATAAACCAACCAATAAATATGGGAGAATAAGGCGAATTACATATTTGTACTTAAGTACAAATGTGTACAAACATTTTGAATTTTGTAAATGAATTGAAAACCTATTGTTTTTCAATGCTTTGACAAGGTAATTCTTCCCATGATAGTTATGTATTTTTATCTGGGCCTTAGTTTTGAAACCGCTATATTTAAGCATGCAAGAAAATACCCTTTCGCTTCCCATCCGAAATTGGGCCAATGACGATAAACCTCGAGAGAAATTGGCACAAAAAGGGCGTTCCGTACTTTCAGATGCAGAGCTTTTGGCTATTTTAATTGGGTCGGGAAATAGGCAAGAGAGTGCCGTTCAACTTTCTCAACGTATTCTTTCCACGGTGGATAATAATCTTAACGAACTGGGAAAACTATCCATTAATCAATTGAAAAAATTTAAGGGAATAGGGGAAGCCAAAGCAATTACTATTGCCGCGGCATTGGAGATAGGCCGCCGTCGCCACGTACAGGAAGGTATAAAAGTAGAGAAAATAACAAGTAGCCATGATGTTTTCACCTTGTTGTACCCTCTGATTGGGGAACTGGAACACGAAGAGTTTTGGGTACTCTATTTGAATAACTCCAATAAGGTAATCCATAAGTCTCAGCTAAGTAAAGGCGGTATTACGGGTACTTTGGTAGATGTACGTTTGGTAATGAAACAAGCATTGGAGCTGGGTGCGGTTGCCATTATTTTGGCCCATAACCATCCTTCAGGGAGTTTAAAACCAAGTACATCGGATAAGCAGATAACCAAAAAACTGAAGATTGCAGCTGAAGCTTTGGATTTAAAGGTTTTGGACCACCTGATTTTGGCCCAACACCAGTATATTAGCTTTGCCGATAAAGGAATACTGTGATATGTTGCTCATATACACCCATAAAATAACCAACCGCCTAAGCTATGTAACCAAACAGATTTTTGGGGGCATCTTAGGGGTGGATACTGCGCTTACCACCAAGGTTGAAGACTTTATTAAACATGCTGGTCCTAAAATAACTTATACCAAGCAAGCCCTCCAAAACGAATTTTTTATACGAAGCAATGACCTTCTGTTTGAACAGGGGATCAATGATTTGGAGATTCGAGTTTCAGATTGGGAGGGTGTTCCTTGTTTTTTTGCAACGGATGAGAAAAGCGCTGTACCCTATGATATTTTTTCAGCTAGTTTTTTTCTTTTGAGTAGGTACGAAGAATATCTCCCGCATGTTAAGGACAGTGTTGGTAGATATCCTGCAAAAGAAAGCTTGGCTTTCAGAAATAAATTTTTGGAGTTACCCGTTGTAGATCTTTGGGCTCATAAACTATTCGTATTGGTGAAAGAGCGTTTTCCGGAAATTAAAGCAAAAAAAAGGAAGTACAATTTTACGAGTGTGGTTAATGTAACTGCCTCTCATTGCTATGCACACCGTGGTCTGGTAAGAACTCTGGGGGGATATTTACTAGATCTTGGTAAGTTTGGTTTTAATAAAATGGTAAAACGAACGGCTGTTTTACTTCGCCTTTCCAAAGACCCTTATGATAATTTTGAAAAACTGGTCAAAATTCATAAAAAGTACAAAGTAAAAAGTATGTTCTTTTTTCAATTTGCCGAATATTCTGCACATGATAAAAACATTTCACCCAATAACAATAAATTTCGATATTTAATTAAATCCATCGCAGATTATAGCGTGGTTTCCCTCAGCACTTCGTTTTTATCCTCTACGGACAAAAAAGTTTTGATAGAGGAAAAAAAAGGTCTACGGGGTTTGATACATAGGCCCATAAAATATGCTCGACTCCGCTATAACCGGGTAAATGTGCCTAATACCTATCGTACATTGATTGAGGTGGAGTTCACAGATGATTTTTCAATGGGCTACACACACCAGATAGGTTTTAGGGCAGGTACCTGTACACCCTTTTATTTTTATGATATAAGTCTGGAATCCAGACAACCCCTAAAGGTGCACCCTTTTGCAGTGCACGACTATGCGCTGTTGAATTACAAAAATCCCAGTGAAGTGTTTGATAAATTGGACATTGTTTTTAGGAATATTAAGGGAGTAAAAGGAAGGTTCATAGCTATTTTTTCCAATGAACTTCTGGGAAGTAGGCATAGAATTCCTTGGATTTCCCTCTATGAAAATTTATTGAAACGTTATCATGTTTGAAGGAGTTAAGGATGTCTTTTTTGATTTGGACCATACCCTTTGGGATTTTGAATTAAACTCAGCCCTCACGTTCCAAAAAATATTGGTAGAAAATGAAGTTACTGTGGAAATAGCTTCATTTCTTGAGGTGTATCGTCCTATAAATTTGGCATACTGGAAAGTATATCGAGAGAACAGGATAAGCAAGGAAGATTTGCGGTACAAGAGGCTGAAAGAAACGTTTGATGCAATTGGATATAAGGCCTCAGATAAATTAATTCACATTCTTTCAGAAAGGTATATCGACGATTTGTCCACTTTCGGGAATCTCATCCCCTATGCCATGCAAACTCTTAACTACTTAGCCCCAAAATATAATCTCCACATCATTACCAATGGGTTTAAAGAAACCCAGAGGAGTAAAATGAAAAACTCCAATATCGATCATTTTTTTGATAAAATCATAGATTCTGAGACTGCGGGAGTAAAAAAGCCGCATCCCCAAATTTTTGAAACCGCTTTGGAGCATGCAAAAACCTCAGCTAAACAGTCTTTAATGATTGGAGACAACTTAGAAGCAGATATTCTGGGAGCACAAGCCTTGGGCATGCAAGCGCTTCATTTTAATTTTCACAACGAACCCAAGCATCAATTGAGCCGAATCATTAACAGTTTGGACGAAATAAAAAACCTTTTGTAGAGTTATAGTAGGGTAGTAGTATTGGCTATTTGTTTTTTAAAAAAGAATTGCGACTATGCGGCCCACACCGTCTCTGTTTCTCACTTTAGTAATCTCCTTATTTTTATACCTTTCTTGTTCCGAGGAACAGGATTTTGATCAGTTCGATGATTTGGAAATCACACCGGCGGTCGCCTCTAGTATTTTTTCTTTCGAAGCTGATGAAGACTTTATAAATACCGTAACCACGGTAAATACGTTTTACACCCAGACTTTTATTTTTGAGGCCTTTAGTGAGCAATTTGTTGCAGAAAGATTGCTGGAAGGCACAATAACATACGAGTTTGCGAATACCACCAGCAAGCCTTTGAATATTATCGTGGAGTTCTTGGATGCTGGAGACAATGTGTTGGATTTTGAAAATTTCAACATTGCACAGGGACCTAATCAAACACTGACTAGAAATGTGGAGTATGGCCCAAATGGAAAACCATTGGATATTTTGATTAACACTGCAAGTATTCGAGTAACCGGTAGAAATCTTGGAGATAACGTAAGTGTCTCACCAGAACCAGATGCCAAAGTTACCATGAAATCGGCTGCTGAATTTATATTCCAATTGGTAGAATGAAATGTATCAGACTTCTGGCATTGGTTTCTTTCTTTGGAACTGTTTTTTTAAATGCCCAAAATAAACAACTACTCTACGATTTCTACGAGATTCCCCAATCATTGATGGTGAACCCTGGGGTCAAAGCCAATGAAAAATGGCACGTTGGCATTCCGGTTTTATCGGGATTTTCCTTTCAAGCCGCAACCAGTGGTGTAACGGTGAATGACTTATTCGCCAATGACGGCATAGATTTTAATGTCAAAGTAAGGGAGAGGGTAATCAACTCTTTGAACCAGCGAGACGATTTTAGTACCACAAGCCAAATTGAAATTTTCAATATTGGTTTTAGAGGAAGAAACAGGCCTGATGATTACTACAGTTTTGGTATGTATGGAGAGACCGATGTAATAGTCTATTGGCCCCAAGATTTAGCTATACTCGCTTTTGAAGGCAATGGAGGGGCAAATATCGGGAGAAGCTTCGACCTTGGACATCTTAATGTTCGAGGTGAAATGGTGAACGTGCTGCACTTTGGAGTCAATCGAAAAGTAAATTCTGGACTAACGGTAGGGCTTAGGGCCAAACTGTATTCGAGTATTTTTAATTTTAAGTCTACTAACAACTCGGGAACCTTTAGAACCACGGCAGGGGAACAGAACATTTTGGAGAACTCCATCGATGCCGATTTACAACTTCAGACCGCTGGAGTAGATGAGTTTTTGGATATTATAGATCAAGGCTCAGGTACCAGAAGACAGGATGCGCAGAACTTGTTTACCCGAAGAGCATTGCTTGGAGGCAACCTAGGTTTGGGCTTTGATGCAGGATTTACCTATAAATTGAATGAACAGACCACTATAACTGGTAGTGTTTTGGATGTTGGCTTTATTTACAATACCAAAGATGTTCGAAACTTTACTCTGGAAGGCAGTGCATCCAACGAAGGAATCAATGTTTTTTTACCAGAGGATATTGATAATTTAGGAACAGACCTGTGGCAAGAACTTATAGATGAAATAGAGGCAGCTGTTCCATATGAAGAGAATGAAAATGGGTATATTTCGTTCAGACCGGTTAAGGTGTATGGCTCTATCAGATACGATTTTGGCGAAGGTAGCACCAAGACTTCTACCATAGACTGTGGTTGTGCCATAAATGTAGTGAAAGGAAATAGTGAACAATACTATCGCAATAGTATTGGAGGACAGATATTTTTGCAAAAAAGACCCTTGGGCATACAACCTGCGCTTACCGGTTTCTATCAAAGAAGATTAGGTAGGGCATTAACTTTAAAAGGTGCCTATACCGTGGATAAGTACTCGTTCTCGAATGTTGGTGTTGGACTTAATCTACAAGCTGGTCCTGTCAATTTCTACATTCTTGGGGATAATTTATTGGCATATCGAAATGTGGCAGATAGTCATTATGCATCCTTTCAATTTGGATTTAATATCATATCTTGGAACGGTAATTGATTACCGTTTACCATGAAACCGAAATTTATCTTCTCGTTGATTTTTACCCTGGTTGTTGGCGCTAGTGCATTAGCCCAGTTCAATGACTATAAATACATTATTGTACCTAAAAAGTTTGATGCATTTAGAAAAGAAAACATGCATCAAACAAGTACTTATATAAAATACTTTTTGACTCAAAAGGGGTTTAACGTGGTTTATGATGATGCTTTGCCAGATGATTTGTTTCAAAATAGATGTTTGGGTGCGATTGTCAGCTTGCAAGATGATTCTTCATTATTTGGCACAAAGGTTTCGATTGTATTTAAAGATTGCCGGTCGGTTGAAATATTTAGGACAATTGAAGGTAAAAGCAAGTTGAAAGAGTTTAGACCAGCATATTCACAGGCCATACAGAGAGCTTTTGTCTCTTTGGATGGTGTGGACTATGAGTATCAACCAAAAAATGCGAAAACAGATACTTCCAAAGAAGAAACTTTGACCTTGAATTTTAAAAACGATGTCAAAACGTTGAAAGAAGAACCGAAAGAGGTTGTTTTGGAACAAAAGGCCACTCAAGAAGAACAAGTTTATAAGGCTATCAAACCTAAACCGGCTATTACGAATAAAGTGGCGGATGAAACCTCTAAAACCGAAGAGGCAAAACAAATGGTTTTGGAACAAGAATCCACAACGGAGAATCAAACTTTTAAGGCGATTGAACCTAAATCTGGTATTTCGGGTTTATTGTATGCCCAACCCACCCAAAATGGGTTTCAACTGGTAGATAGCTCTCCAAAAATCAGATACAAACTAGTGAGGACTTCGGTTAAAGATTTTTATTTGGTCGCAGAAGGTGACAAATCTGGGGTTGTTTTTGTAAAAGACGGTAAATGGCGTCTGGAATATGTTGAAAATGGGGCAATTGTGGTTGAAGAGCTTAATATTAAGTTCTAGTACCCATATTTTCCCTTCCACCGTTTCTGAAGGAATTCACGCATGCCTTTTTCTCTAGGGTTTCCTCCAGGGTTATAAAATGTTGTGCCCGAAATTTCATCAGGCAAGAACTCAAATTCCACAAAATTGTCTTCATGGTCATGTGCATATTGGTATCCTTTTCCATAATTGAGCTCCTTCATCAATTGCGTTGGGGCGTTCCGTATTTCTAAAGGAACCGACAGGTCTCCGGTTTGTCGAACTGTTTGTTGTGCTTTGTTTATTGCCATATAGCTTGCATTACTTTTTGGAGAACTGGCTAGGTAGGTGGCACATTGACTTAAGATAATTCGAGCTTCTGGATAGCCTATGATGTTCACGGCCTGAAATGTGGAATTTGCCAATACCAAAGCAGTTGGATTGGCATTTCCTATATCTTCGGAAGCCAAAATCACCATCCTTCGGGCAATGAACTTGACATCCTCTCCACCTTCAATCATACGAGCCAACCAATATACGGCAGCGTTAGGGTCACTCCCCCGTATGGATTTAATAAAGGCAGATATTATGTCATAATGTTGTTCTCCTGTTTTGTCATAGAGTACCGTGTTTTTTTGAACTTTTTGCAATACCATTTCATCAGTTATGGTAATAGGCTCAGAGCTTTCTGAATTGATAATGAGTTCAAAGATGTTCAGTAACTTTCTTCCATCCCCACCAGACAATCTGAGTAAAGCCTCAGTTTCTTGTAAGTTTATCTTTTTGGCTTTTAGGAGTGAGTCAGATTCTATTGCCCGTTTCAACAAGGCCTCCAAATCTTCTTTTGTAAAGGGATTTAATACATACACCTGGCATCTTGACAAGAGGGCTGGAATTACTTCAAAACTTGGGTTCTCCGTGGTTGCACCAATCAGGGTAATCCATCCTTTCTCTACAGCTCCTAACAATGAATCTTGTTGGGATTTACTGAATCTATGAATTTCATCAATAAAAAGGATTGGATTTTTTGCCGTGAAAAGTCCACCACTCTGTTTGGCTTTTTCTATTACTTCTCTAACTTCCTTAACCCCACTATTGATAGCGCTCAAGGTATAAAATGGTCTTTTGCTATCATTTGCCATAATCTGGGCCAAGGTAGTTTTACCCGTTCCAGGTGGCCCCCAAAGAATCAAGGAAGGTAGGGTTCCATTCCTTATTTGCTGGGTAAGAGCCCCATTTTCGCCCACCAGATGTTGTTGGCTGATATACCCTTCAAGGGTTTTGGGTCGGACGCGTTCCGCTAGAGGTTCATTCATAAGACTAAAAGTAAAACAAATTTTATTCTGGGATTTAGTAGTTTGGTAAGACAAATTATCTAAAACCGACAATTTGTCCATTTTATCACTGTGGAAAGGAAATTGAACAAAGAGACCTGATGAAAGATTCCAAGATGCTAAAAATATGGGAAAGGGCTCTGTTAGCCCCCTTATTTGCTGTCTTGGCCGTATGGATGGTGTATTGGGCGGAAGTACGTTTCGATTTTAATTTTAATCACTTGGGGGTACAACCTAGAACTCTTTCAGGGTTAAAAGGTGTATTTTTAAGTCCCTTTATCCATAGCTCGGCGGAGCATTTGTATAACAATACCATTCCTTTGGCGGTGTTGACTTTTTTTCTCTTTCTTTTTTATAAAGGCGTTGCTTTTCGAGTACTGTTACTCGGGGTTTTAGGTTCTGGAATTTTAACGTGGCTCATCGGTCGACCTTCGTACCATATTGGGGCAAGTGGCTTGATCTATGTATTGGCCAGTTTCATTTTCTTCAAAGGCATTTTTACAAAGCACTACCGGTTGGTGGCCCTTTCACTAATTGTGGTCTTTGTGTATGGCAGTATGATATGGTATGTTTTTCCTATAAGGGATGGTATTTCTTGGGAGGGTCATCTATCAGGCTTTCTAACAGGTCTTTTACTCGCTCTGTTCTTGAGGGTTCATACTCCAAAAGAGAAAAAGTATTATTGGGAAAAAGAAGATTTTGATGAAGAAAATGACCCTTTTCTGCAACATTTTGATGCCGATGGTAATTTTATAAGTACCTCAGAAAAGTTTGAAGAATTTAAGGAGCAGATTGAAATTAAGTATCATTACAAATCAAAAGACGGCAAAGAAGAATAATCTATTTTAACCGCTGTCTTACCACTTCGTACAAAAAAACACCACAAGCCACGGAAACGTTCAGCGAGCCAATACTACCCATCAGAGGAAGTTTGGCCCTTTTGTCCGCGGCTTTTAATATGGATGGCGAAATCCCTTTATCTTCAGCACCCATGATAACAGCGCATGGACCCGAAACATCTAAGTTGAATAAATCGTCTTCAGCCTTTTCTGTAGCTGCTACAATAGTTATTTCATGAGACTGTAGGTAAAAAATAGCATCCTTTAAATGGTTTACCTTAGCAATGGGAACCCTAAATGCAGCTCCCGCTGATGTTTTCACAGTGTCATCGGTAACGGGGGCAGAACCTTGTTTTGGAATAATAATACCATCTACTCCACAACATTCTGCGCTACGGATGATAGCACCAAAATTTCTCACATCGGTTACACCATCCAATAATAGGAAAAACGGTTCTTTTTTTTCTTGAACTACTTTTTCCACTAATGTTTCAAAGCTACTAAATGCAACAGGGGAAATGTTAGCGATGGCCCCTTGATGATTGTTTCGATTCAATCGATTCAATTTCTCAATAGGAACATATGAGGTGCTAATCCCTTCTTTCCGAAGTAAGGATTCCAATTCTTTGGCAAGGTTACCCTTTAACCCTTTTTGTAAATAAACCTTTTGGATGGGCCGTTCTGCCTCGATTGCCTCAATAATGGCACGCAGTCCATATACTTGGGATTTTTTTTCCATGTATTATTTTGCTAGATAGGTGACAAGTTTTCTTAACATTCCAATAAAGGGAATATTGCTATTATTTGTACCTTATATGCAAAGTAAAGCAAGAAGTAGCAATTATACTGATAATTTTTCCTATTGCTCACGATTCAAGCTAATTCATATCAATAAACACGATCAACATGAAAAAAATGAATAGAAAGATTTACTTTTTGTCAATAGCAATGACAGTAAGTACAATATCAATTGCCCAATTACCCGCCTCAAATTTTAGCGCTTCCAATGTTGACTTGGACGTTACAGGGAGAAATCCAAGATTGGATTTTGCTTTTCAGCAAGTAAGAAATCAGAAACCTATAGAAAAGAAAATAAAAATACAAGGTTCTGCTTATTTTAATGAGGAATATAGAAAAGCTTCAATTTATAGTGTAGATGGTATTGAAGGGGTATTGTTGTTAAGATATGATGGTTTTAGGGATCAGTTTGAAATCAAACCAACGGCTAATAATGAAGAGACCCAAGTTCTTCTTCCACGAGAAGATATTTATTGTGTGATTAATGGAAAAACGGCCAAATTCAAAGGCTATAATGACAAGAAAGGAAAATTCGAGCAAGGATATCTTTTTGTATTGGCAGATTTAGAAGATATGGTTCTGTACGAGAAAAGAACAAAACTGTTTAAAGAAGGTAAAGAGGGAACAACTTCTTTGGAACTTGATGTGCCCAATCGTTTCGTTGAATCCAGACAGTTGTTTTTGGGTAAAAAAAACGGAGATAAAGAAGAGATACAATTTTTTAAAACCTCAAAGAAAGAAGTGTATTCCTTGTTTGATGGCGAACCGGAAGCGAGTAAAAAAATTAAGCAGTTTGTTGGCAAAAATAGATTAAACCTAAAAGAGCCTTTTGATGTAGCAAAAGTATTCCGATATTACAATACGTTATAAAAATTGTAATCAATAAAAAAGGCCATCCGTTTTGGATGGCCTTTTTTGTTGGTATTAAAATTGATTATTAGTTATTGGCAGTAAAGATAACTGGCCAATCTACTCCACCTTCTCTGGTTACTACAACAGTTCCTGCATCACCCGTTGAGCTAGAGAACTCAATGGTCATATCTGGTCCAGAAACATTGGTGATCTCATAGCTATAGGTTATTTCAGTATCCGGGTCATTATCACCCTCATCATTTGGAACAACTACGCCATCTTCCAAAAAGACTTCTCCATCCGGAGTAAGTAATGTACAATCCCATTCGATTTCAATATCGTCTCCAGCTGCAGGACCTCTACCTGTATAGCAATCCTCGTACTGACCAAAACTCATATCGCTAGAAGTTAGTACGCCACTTAGTTCACTAGACTCAGTCCATGTAACGACACCATTTGCGGATCCTCCTGAGCATAATCCGCCACCACCTGGTGCAGGTCTAATATCAGTAGTTACATAGGTGTGAGTACCTGCTAAGCTTTCCGTAATTGAACATTCAATCACTGGGAAGTACTCGAACGGAGCTGAGAAAAATGCTCCTCCACTTACAGGACCTCCAACATCCGTATTGGTATAGGTTTCTCCATTTGTCAAATTAAGGACCAAACGAAATTCAAAACGGTCTTTCCCAATAATCATGGACTCATCTATTCCAGTAGCGGCGATTAGTTCATCTGATGTGTAAGAAACCGTTACCTGAGGCAATCCTCTGTCACCGGTGCTAAATTCACTGGCTTGAAGAGTTTGCAAGGAAACTTCAGTTGTAGTCATATCACCACCGTCCGTGGAGTTGTCATCAAAGTTGACGAAGATTTCAACACTTTCCAGTAGAGCTCCTTCCTCCTCATCCTGTTCTTCCAAAACGAGGGTATAAGCTGAACCTGCATCAAATGCATCTGTTTCGTCGTTATAGACTAGGTCATTATCCTCGTCTATGGTTCTTATAACAGCACCAGTACCTACTTCTGCCAAAATTTCATCAACAATCTTATCGTCTGTTTCACAGGCAACAAGTGTAGCAAGTGCTAAACCTAATATTGCAATTTTATAATTATTTGTTTTCATTGTCTGCGTCTAATTTTTAGTTAGCTATTGGGAAAGTTGGCGAGGCCGGATTGTTATCCCAAAAGACTTGAATTGTTTGATTTGGCTTAGGGTCTACCGAAGAGTTGTTGTTCACAAAGTCTGCTGGGTAGTTCAATGACCTTATATATGATCCTGGATCTGGTTCTAAGTTTGGTTGGAACGTAGTTGGGAAACCAGTTCTTCTGTAGAAATTGTATCCATCAATTCCATTACCAAATAAAGAAATCATAAACTGTTCTGCCAAAATATCCCACTTGCCATCATCATCAGCAGCAATAAAGTCAGCACTTACATTGTTACTGTGATTCGTTATCTCTCCAGCCGTAGGGAAGAACGATCCATTTGCAGAGGCGTCCAAAGAACCAAAAGAAGTAACTTTAGCAACTGACTTGGTAAGACCAGCTAATATAAAAGGCTCTCCATCGGAAGGACTTGTCAACATTGCTACTTCAGCTCTCATAAAATCTACCCAAGAAGCCAACATAATTGGAGTAACTCCAGCACCACCGCCACCATCACCAACGGATAGACCTTCAAAACTACTATCATCAAAGATGCCACCAGAAGGATAAACTCCGTAAATAGTTCTGTCAAATCCATCTGGTGGAATACCTGCATTCTGTCCGTGGTCTCTACCCCAATATCCATTGGGAAGTGTACAGAAAGTAAATCCACCGTCGGTATAATGAGCGGGTGTGGGCTCTAAGGAACAGGCTATTGTCTCTTCATTTGGTGGGATTTCTTCACCTGGAACAGCATTTACCTGTCGGTAGAAGTAATATCGGATTCTTGGATCATCCGAAGTATCCATAAGATTCATCAACCAATTAGGCAAATAATCTGCACCCCCAGAAGGAGTATAGTTGTCTGCATACCTTGGATGTCTGGCATCCGGAAGAATTGAATTTGTTCCCCATTGGAATTCTAAATCCTCAGCGGTTTCATCGATGAAATTGTTTTCAGCAACAAGAGCATTAAAACTCGCTACAGCACTACCATCAACCAATCTACGTTGTAGGTAGATTTTCATTTTCAATGTATTACAGGCCTTAACCCAGTTGCTCCAAGTTCCACCGTAATAGAAATCATTCTGTGGCTCGGTAACCACATCGCTTTCAAAGTTAGCGATTGCAGCATCTAGTAAGCCCAAGGCAGCATCATAAATACTTGCTCCAGAATCCACATTAGGATTTAATATTGGTGTTTCCGCAGTAGCCTGAATTGCTTCAGAATAAGGAATGTCACCAAAGAAATCTACCAATGTTACAATGGTATAGGCTTCAATAAACTGAGCTATTGCAGTATGTCTGAATAGTTCATTAGTTTCTGCTGCTGGAGCTAAAGCTCTGATATCAGCTAAAATACCGTTTACTTCAAGACCTGAAGGCAAGGTTTCTGCATTATCTCCTTGGTAGGCTATGTTCCATTCCAAGTTCAGCTGTACTGGGGAAAAATTAGCAATATTCTGATAGTTTCTACCATTTAGGTAACCTATTCGTACCAAATCTCCACCATTTTGTCCCATAAGTTCTACGAACGTCGCAAAATCAATTTGAATTGAATTCAAAAGAAGATCTGCGCTGGACTGATCCAAACTCAGTTGGTTTGGATTATCTGTTAGATCAAGTTCAATGGTTTCACAAGCTCCTAAAAGTAAGGTGGCTATGAGTGCACTTGAACCAAATTTTTTAAATATTCTTTTCATTGTTAATCTTTTTAATTTAGAATGTGGCTTTTACACTTAGACCATATCTTCTTGCACTAGGTCCAGCCAAGAAATCGAATCCTCTACCGTTACCTACACCTAAACCAGCTTGGTTAGGATCGAAGTTAGTTCCATCTGGTACATTGATGGCATCATAGAACAAGTTTAAACCTGAAGCAGTAATGCTCAAAGATCCAAAAGGAGTTTTGTCCAAGAACTTCTTAGGTACTGAATAACCCAAAGAAACTTCTTGTAAACGAATTACAGTTCCATCAAATACCCCTAATTCATCAGGACCAAACAATACATTGTTGAAATAGAATGTAGAGTTGTTGATTTGCTTGGTATTTGGACTTCCATCAGATTCCTGAACACCAGGGAGGATAAAAGTATTGACCCTATCCACTGTATCCGTAGTTAAACCTCTACCTAAAAGAGTTGAGATAGTTCTGGAGTAAATGTCTCCACCTTGTGTATAGTTCAAAAGGAAAGAGAATGTGAAGTTTTTATAGGATAAACTGTTGTTTACGTTAAGTATCCAATCTGGATTTGGATCACCTATTACAAATTGTCCTTGTTCCTCAACAAAATCACCAGCACTATCAACCAATGCTTCGCCATTTTCATTACGTGCTATTCGTGTTCCTACAATTACACCTAATTGCTCACCTTCAATGGCCGCATTACCTAAGTCTGCAAAACCAGAGTACACGATGATATCTGTATCTGCTCCTAGGTCTTCAACCGTTGCATTGTTGGTTGTGAAGTTTGCGTTCAAATTCCAGTTAAACCCACCTTCTTCTGAACTACGGAAAGGATTAATGCCTAAGTCTACCTCAAGGCCATCCCCTTTAATCTCACCAACGTTGGTTTGCTGTCTTGTAAATCCAGTAGATGGATCTAAAGGTCTATCAACAATCAAGTCTTCTGTTGTTCTATTATAGTATGAAGCTTCCAAAGAAACAATATTGTTAAAGAATCTAGTTTCGATACCTACTTCAAACTCCGTTAAAAGTTCAGGCTGCAAGTCTGGATTACCTAAACGGTTTCCTACAGAATTAGTTACAATATCAACCCCTTCATCTTGGAAGAACTGCGTGTTAATATTAAGGTTTGTCGCTACAGGGAATCCAGTTGGAAAGTTCGCTGAAGTTCCGAAACCAGCTCTTAACTTTAAGTAGTTCAATCCTTTTTCAGATTTTAGACCATCAAAGACTGTGGTTGGGATGAAGGATACACTCGCACTAGGATAGAAAACAGAACGGTTTTCAATATCCAAGTTGGATACCCAGTCATTTCTTCCAGCCAAAGTCAAGAAAATCCATCGGTCATAATCAAAATCAGCTTGAAGAAATGCTCCGGCGATGTTTCTTTCTTGGAAGAACTGAATCTCATTTTGGTTGGCAAAGTTCACATGCCTAAATACATCAAACACCTGCTGACCACTACTGGCAACACCATTTCTATCCAAAACCTCTCTTCTGGAAGTGATACCCGCGTTGAACGTCATACCTACTTGCTCAGAAAGATCGTAATCCCCATTTAAGATAAGGTCATGGTTCAAAATGGTATTTGTATTGTTCCATGTTTGGTAGAAACCACTGATTAACTCAGCATTAGGCTGCCCTCTACCTCCTGCGTTTTGTTGGTTTACATTATTCTCGCTAAAGACATCAAGACCGAATCTATATAGAAGGTTTAGATTGTCGTTAAAGGCATATGTCAATGACATATTACCAAATACACGATTAGTTACCTGTTGTACCTTGGCATTGGCAACTGTCCATAGTGGATGCTGGATACTGTTGTTCTGTCTGTAATAAACGCTGGAACCATCAATTGGATTTTGGAAAGGTAATCCTATTAAATCCACACTTCTAGGAGTAAAAAACAATTCCCCGAAAACGGATGAACCTGTTGCTTGGTTCAACGCTCCGTTACCTGTACTTGCTGCTACCGGAGGTGTTCGAAAATCAGTATTGGAGAAGTTGAGAGTACCCGCCACAGTAAATTTATTTGAAAGAATAGCTCTACCTCCAAGTCCTATGGTATACCTTCTAAGGTTATTACCAGGAGTAAATCCTTCATCATCCAAATGACCAAAGTTGGCATTGTACGATACTTTTCCATCATCAGAAGCCCCTCTTATATTTATAGAGTTGGTCTTTACAGTTCCAGTTCTAAAGAAATCAGGAACACTGTTATAAGGTCTCCAGTCATATCTAACTCCCGCAAACTCTGGGAATGCATCCGGAATGCCAGTAGCACTTGCGGCTGTGGAATATGGGTGGGCCAAGGTGCCGTCCTCATTAAAGCCTACATTGTCTCTTGAATCTACACCGTTAATCCAACCTGCTACACCATCTCTTTCGAAACTAGGTCCCCAGTTACTGAAAAACCACCCAAAGGCTTGATCAAATCCATTACCAAATTGATTTTGATAATCTGCCAAAGAAGCGATTTCGTTAAAGAAGAGAGAAGAAGTTACAGTAATCTCATTTTTCTTCACTGCTCCAGTAGAAGCTCCGTTTTTTGTAGTTATCAAAATAACCCCGTTTCGTCCAAGTGTCCCATAAAGTGTGGCAGCAGCCAAACCTTTAAGAACGTTAACACTTTCAATGTTGTTTGGATCTAAATCTAAGAAACGGCTAGAACCCGAGTTACCATCGATAAAATCATCTCCAGCATCTCCATCAGTACCACCCACACTATTTGTGCCACTATCGAAAGGAACACCATCAACAATAAATAATGGTTGGTTACTTCCACTAAAGGAACTGAACCCACGAATGATAATGTTCGTTCCAGATCCGGAAAGTCCACTCTGTTGAGTAATGTTAAGACCGGAAGCCTTACCAGTCAAAACTCTACCAACATCACCTTCGGTACGTTGCTCCAAGTCTTCGCTTCCAACTTCAGATACCGCGTAACCAAGAGCTTGCTTTTCTCTTTTAATACCCTGGGCAGTAACAATTACCTCTTCAAGAGCCTGGGCATCCTCCTCCATTTGGACATTGACGGTGTTTCCGGCACCAACCGTACGTCTAACCTCTTTTTGACCGATGTAGGTAAAAAGAAGGGTTTGACCCACGCTCGCCGAAATGGAGTAATTTCCATCAAAATCTGTTTGGGTACCATTACTAGTACCTTCTACGACAATGTTAACCCCAGGCAACGGAAGGCCGTCCGAATCCGTGACCGTCCCTGAAATCGTCTTGTCTTGTGCAAAGGATAGATGCACAACAAACGCCAATAGTAGCGTTAACAATCCATTAAGTTTTGTTCTCATTACTTTAATTATTTGAATTAGCTGGGCCTAAAGTCATAATTTCATGTTAATAATCCAAAGGATTTTAGATAAAATTTTAGAATTCCTTAAGAATTTAAAAAGGAATCAAAAAAGTTGATAATGATCAGAAAAAAAATAATCAGGACCTTTCTTTTTGCGGATTTAATAAAAATGATTGGTTTTAATTCATTTGAGAAATTTTTCCAATCTTAAAATTCAGGAAAAATTTATCGTATATATATTAAGGTATAAACCACTTATAATTTTTGATTGTAAAAAGAGAAAAGAAGTAGGGTATGCTTTTTAAAATCTTATCAAAAGAGTACTATTTATTGCCGAGATTATGTTGAAACGCAAAAAGGAAGATTTTAAAGTATTTTCAAGTTGGTGATTCTTCAAAATTTCATGTTTACTTCGGTAAGCATGTGCTTAAATTCAAAAAAAAATAGACTTGATTTGATTTATTGTTGTTTATCACTACATTTGCACCCCTCAAAACGAGGGTTGTTTTGATTTTATAAAGAAATTTTAATGCCAACAATTTCACAATTAGTACGAAAAGGAAGAGTCACAATTACCAAGAAGAGTAAATCGGCTGCTTTGGATTCGTGTCCTCAAAGAAGAGGGGTATGTACGCGTGTTTACACTACTACACCTAAGAAACCAAACTCTGCAATGCGTAAAGTTGCAAGGGTAAGGTTGACGAACGGTAAGGAAGTAAATGCATACATCCCTGGAGAAGGTCACAACCTCCAAGAACACTCGATAGTATTGGTAAGAGGTGGAAGAGTAAAGGATTTGCCTGGTGTGCGATATCATATCGTTCGAGGGGCTTTGGACACTGCGGGTGTTGCAGGAAGAACCCAGAGACGATCTAAGTATGGTGCAAAGCGTCCTAAAAAGTAAGTAACACTTTTAAGAAGAAGAGATGAGAAAAAGACAGGCAAAGAAAAGACCTTTATTGCCAGACCCAAGGTTCAATGACCAGCTGGTAACCCGTTTTGTCAATATGATGATGTGGGACGGAAAAAAATCCGTAGCCTACAAAATTTTTTACGATGCCATTGACATCGTTGATGAAAAAAACACAGACGAAGAAAAAACTGCTTTAGAGCTTTGGAAGGATGCTCTTTCCAATGTTATGCCACATGTTGAGGTTAGAAGTAGAAGAGTGGGTGGAGCTACGTTCCAGATTCCCATGCAGATTCGTCCAGATAGAAAGATTTCTACTGCTATGAAGTGGCTGATCAGTTATGCTAGAAAGCGTAATGAGAAATCCATGGCTCAAAAATTGGCTGCTGAGGTTTTGGCTGCTGCCAAAGAAGAAGGTGCTGCAGTTAAGAAAAGAGTGGATACACACAAGATGGCAGAGGCCAATAAAGCATTCTCACACTTTAGATTTTAGTTCATAAAATGGCAAGAGATTTAAAATATACAAGGAATATTGGTATTGCTGCTCACATTGATGCTGGTAAGACCACAACTACAGAGCGTATTCTTTTTTATACAGGTGTAAGTCACAAGATTGGGGAGGTGCATGATGGTGCAGCTACTATGGACTGGATGGAACAGGAACAAGAGCGTGGTATTACGATTACTTCTGCTGCTACAACCTGTACATGGGAGTTTCCTACTGAGAATGGCAAACCTACAGCCGATGCAAAAGGATACCACTTTAATATCATTGACACTCCGGGACACGTTGACTTTACGGTTGAGGTGAACCGTTCACTGCGTGTTTTGGACGGATTGGTTTTCTTGTTTAGTGCGGTTGATGGTGTTGAGCCTCAGTCTGAGACAAACTGGAGATTAGCGGATAACTATAAAGTACCACGGATTGGTTTTGTAAATAAAATGGACCGCCAAGGATCTAACTTCTTAATGGTTTGTAACCAGGTTAAAACAATGTTGGGCTCTAATGCAGTTCCAATTGTTTTGCCAATTGGTGAAGAAGCAGATTTCAAAGGAATTGTGGATTTGGCAAAGAACAGAGCTATTGTATGGCATGATGAGAACTTCGGTTCTACATTTGATGTTATCGATATCCCTGCTGAAATGCAAGATGAGGTAAAGGAGTATAGAGCTGCTTTAATTGAAGCGGTAGCAGAATATGATGAGGAATTAATGGAAAAATTCTTCGAAGATGAAGATTCCATTACTGAAGAAGAAGTGCATGCTGCATTGAGAGCTGCTGTTATGGATAGAGCTATCATTCCTATGATTTGTGGTTCTTCTTTCAAAAACAAGGGAGTTCAATTCCTATTGGATGCTGTTTGTCGTTACTTACCATCGCCTATAGATAAGGATGATATCGTAGGTACCAACCCTGATACTGGTGAAGAAATCACTAGAAAGCCAGATCCAAAAGAGCCTTTCTCTGCTTTAGCATTTAAGATTGCTACGGATCCTTTCGTAGGTCGCTTGGCATTCTTTAGAGCATATTCTGGTCGCTTGGATGCAGGTTCTTATATCTTGAACAACCGTTCAGGAAAAAAAGAGCGTATCTCTCGTATTTATCAAATGCACTCTAATAAGCAGAATGCGATTGAATATATAGAAGCTGGAGATATTGGTGCGGCTGTAGGGTTTAAGGATATCAAAACAGGGGATACCATGTCTTCTGAGAAACATCCTATCGTTCTTGAAAGTATGGACTTTCCTGACCCTGTAATCGGTATTGCAGTTGAGCCTAAAACGAAAGCTGATGTAGATAAATTGGGGATGTCTTTAGCTAAGTTAGCTGAGGAAGATCCAACGTTCCAGGTTAAGACTGATGAGGCTTCTGGTCAGACAATCATTTCTGGTATGGGTGAGCTTCACCTAGATATCATTGTTGATCGTTTGCGTCGAGAGTTTAAAGTTGAGGTGAACCAAGGGCAACCTCAAGTGGAGTACAAAGAAGCGATTACACAGTCTGCTGACCACAGAGAGGTCTACAAGAAACAGTCTGGTGGTCGCGGTAAGTTTGCAGATATTGTCTTTACTATGGAGCCTGCTGGTGATGAAGTAGTGGGATTGGAATTTGTAAATACTATTAAGGGAGGTAACATTCCTAAAGAATATATTCCGTCAGTAGAAAAAGGATTCAAAGAGGCTATGAAGAATGGTCCTTTGGCTGGATTTGAGATGGATAGTATGAAGGTTACTTTGAAGGATGGTTCTTTCCACCCTGTGGATTCTGATTCACTTTCCTTTGAATTGGCTGCAAAAATGGGATACAAAGCTGCAGCTAAATCTGCAAGATCTGTATTGATGGAGCCTATCATGAAAATTGAGGTGTTAACACCTGAAGAAAACATGGGAGACATAGTTGGTGACCTTAACAGACGAAGAGGAACTATTAGTGATATGAGTGATAGAGCTGGTTCCAAAGTGGTTAAGGGTGAGGTGCCTTTATCAGAAATGTTTGGTTATGTTACATCATTAAGAACATTGTCTTCTGGTAGAGCAACTTCAACTATGGAATTTTCGCACTATGCAGAAACTCCAACCAATATTGCAGAAGAAGTTATTAAATCAGTAAAAGGAGTAACCGCTTAATTTTTCAGCAAGATGAGTCAAAAAATTAGAATTAAATTAAAGTCTTATGACCACAATTTGGTGGATAAATCTGCTGAGAAAATTGTGAAAACAGTAAAGACAACAGGTGCTGTTGTAACTGGACCAATTCCATTACCAACACATAAAAAGATATTTACAGTTTTGCGTTCACCTCACGTGAACAAGAAATCTAGAGAGCAATTCCAATTAAGTTCTTATAAGAGATTGCTTGATATTTATAGTTCTTCTTCAAAAACTATTGACGCTTTAATGAAATTAGAGCTTCCAAGTGGTGTAGAAGTCGAAATAAAAGTGTAGATTTGCACGCCCTTTGAGAAAAAGGGTAACATGTCCTGAGCTGCGTGCGAAGGAAAAACGGGAAAAAGAAAAAATATCTGGGTCACAGAATCTTTTCTTTGACCCAATTTTTTTGCCAAGAAATTGGCCTTTAAAAGAAATAATTAATAACAAATAATATGTCTGGGTTAATAGGAAAGAAAATCGGCATGACCAGCATCTTTGACGAGAATGGAAAAAACATTCCATGTACTGTCTTGGAAGCAGGGCCATGTGTGGTTACCCAAGTCAGAACCGAAGAGGTAGACGGGTACAGTGCCCTTCAGCTCGGTTTCGATGACAAGGCAGAAAGACGTGCAAACAAGGCCGAATTGGGCCATGCAAAAAAAGCAGGTGCTTCTCCAAAGAAGAAAGTCGTTGAATTCCGTGATTTTGAAGGTGAGTTTAAATTAGGTGATACCGTAGGTGTTGACCTTTTTAATGAAGGAGAATTTGTTGATGTTATAGGAACATCAAAAGGAAAAGGATTTCAAGGTGTTGTTAAAAGACACGGCTTTGGTGGTGTTGGACAAGCAACGCACGGTCAACACAATAGATTAAGAGCTCCTGGTTCCATTGGAGCTGCATCATATCCTGCTCGTGTTTTCAAAGGCATGAAAATGGCCGGAAGAATGGGAGGAGAAAGAGTTACAGTTCAAAACTTGAAAGTATTGAAAGTGGTTCCTGAGAAAAACCTAATCGTTGTGAAAGGTGCTGTTCCAGGTCATAAAAATGCTTACGTAACAATCGAGAAGTAATGAAGGTAGCAATTTTAGATATTACCGGAAAAGAGACAGGAAGAAAGGTTGACCTTTCAGATGTTGTTTTCGCAATAGAGCCTAACGAACATGCCATTTATTTGGATGTTAAGCAGTATTTAGCTCACCAAAGACAAGGTAATCACAAAGCGAAAGAAAGAGCTGAGATTACCGGAAGTACCAGAAAAATCAAAAAACAAAAAGGGACAGGTACTGCTCGTGCGGGTAGTATTAAGTCTCCTGTGTTTAGAGGTGGTGGTAGAATCTTCGGTCCAAGACCTAAAGATTACACCCAAAAGCTTAACAAAAATGTGAAGCGTTTGGCTAGAAAATCTGCACTTAGCCAGAAAACTAAAGCGAAATCTTTGGTTGTGGTCGAGGATTTCAATTTTGAAGCTCCCAAAACAAAAGATTTTGTATCGTTTTTGACTTCCTTGGGGATTGAGAACAACAAATCCTTGGTTGTATTGGGAGGTGCTAATGATAATGTGTACTTGTCTTCAAGAAACTTAGAGCGTTCTGAAGTAATCAACAGTTCTGAATTGAACACTTATAAAATAGTAAACGCGAATAGCGTTGTGTTGACAGAAAGTGCTTTGGAAGGAATTCAATCGAACTTAAAGAAATAAGAGTATCATGAGTGTGTTGATAAAGCCAATCATTACGGAAAAAATGACCGCGGATAGCGAGCTTTTCAATCGTTATGGATTCTATGTTGACCCGAATGCCAACAAAATCCAGATTAAAGAAGCGGTTGAGGCCACTTATGGTGTATCTGTGGAAAAAGTAAGAACTATGAATTACGGTCCAACCCGTAAATCTAGATATACAAAAACAGGTATCCAACACGGTAAGACCAACGCTTTGAAAAAAGCGATTGTAGATGTTGCCGAAGGAGATATTATTGATTTTTACAGCAATCTATAAGGACAAGAAATGTCAGTTAGAAAATTAAAACCGATAACCCCTGGACAGCGTTTTAGAGTAGTAAACGGATTTGACGCGATTACTACTGATAAGCCGGAGAAGAGTTTGATCGCTCCGTTAAAAAAGTCGGGTGGTAGGAACAGTCAAGGAAAAATGACAATGCGCCATAGAGGTGGAGGTCATAAAAGAAGATATCGTATTATCGATTTCAAAAGAGATAAGCAAGGTGTTGAAGCTACTGTAGTTTCTATCCAGTACGATCCCAACAGAACAGCATTCATCGCATTGGTGGAGTACAAAGATGGAGAGAAGCGATATGTGATTGCACAAAATGGATTGCAAGTGGGCCAAAAGATTTCTTCTGGTTCTAAGTCTGCTCCAGAAATTGGTAACGCATTGCCATTGAGCGAAATTCCTTTAGGTACAATTATTTCTTGTATCGAACTTCGTCCAGGTCAAGGTGCTGTTATTGCTAGAAGTGCTGGTACTTTTGCACAATTGATGGCGAAAGATGGAAAGTTTGTCACCATTAAATTGCCTTCTGGTGAAACTCGAATGATATTGGCTAATTGTTTAGCTACGGTCGGAGCAGTTTCAAACTCTGACCACCAATTGTTGGTATCTGGTAAAGCAGGTAGAAGTAGATGGTTAGGTAGAAGACCAAGAACTAGACCAGTAGCCATGAACCCAGTTGATCACCCAATGGGTGGTGGTGAAGGAAGGGCTTCCGGAGGTCACCCAAGATCGAAGAACGGTATTCCTGCTAAAGGATTTAGAACTCGTTCTAAGACCAAAGATTCCAATAGATACATTGTAGAACGTAGAAAGAAATAAAAGTAAAGAGAAATGGCACGTTCATTAAAAAAAGGACCATACGTTCACCACAGTCTGGAAAAGAAAGTACAGAACAATATAGAATCAGGAAAGAAGACCGTGATCAAAACTTGGTCTAGAGCTTCAATGATTACTCCTGATTTCGTAGGACAAACCATTGCAGTTCACAACGGGAGACAATTTGTTCCTGTGTATGTAACTGAAAACATGGTAGGTCACAAACTAGGAGAATTTTCACCTACACGATCTTTTAGAGGTCATGCAGGAGCTAAAAACAAAGGTAAAAAGTAAGTAAGCAATGGGAGTTCGTAAAAGACAAATGGCCGAAAGAATTAAGGCTGAGAAAAAGCAACTTGCTTTTGCAAAGTTGAACAATTGCCCAACTTCGCCAAGAAAAATGCGATTGGTAGCTGACCTTATCAGAGGAAAGCAAATTGAAATGGCTTTGGCTATTTTGAGATTCAACCAAAAAGAAGCATCAAGAAGATTGGAGAAACTATTGCTTTCAGCTATTGCCAATTGGGAAGCTAAGAATGAGGAAGCTAGTATTGAAGATGCAGACCTTTTCATCAAAGAAATCCGTGTAGACGGGGGTACTATGTTGAAAAGATTGCGTCCAGCACCTCAGGGTAGAGCGCATAGAATTAGAAAACGTTCCAACCATGTAACCTTGGTATTGGAAGCTAACAATAACGTTCAAAGCTAGAACAGAATTATGGGACAGAAGACCAATCCGATAGGAAATCGCTTAGGAATTATCAGAGGATGGGAATCCAACTGGTATGGCGGTAATGATTACGGCGATAAGCTGGCTGAGGATGACAAAATCAGAAAATACATCCATGCACGTTTGGCTAAAGCTAGTGTGTCTAGGGTAATTATAGAAAGAACCTTAAAATTAATCACCATTACTATTACCACGGCTCGTCCTGGTATTATTATCGGTAAAGGTGGACAAGAGGTGGATAAACTTAAGGAAGAGCTTAAGAAAATCACCAACAAAGAGGTTCAAATCAATATTCATGAAATTAAAAGGCCAGAGTTGGATGCCAACTTGGTTGCTGCGAGTGTTGCAAGACAGATTGAAAGTAGAATTTCTTACCGTAGAGCCATCAAAATGGCTATTGCAGCTGCAATTCGTATGAATGCTGAAGGAATTAAAATTCAAATTTCTGGACGTTTGAATGGTGCTGAAATGGCACGTTCTGAATCCTATAAGGAAGGTAGAATTCCATTGTCAACATTTAGAGCAGATGTGGATTATGCCCTAGTTGAGGCCCACACTACCTATGGTAGATTGGGAATCAAGGTATGGATTATGAAAGGTGAGGTATACGGAAAAAGAGAGCTTTCCCCATTGGTAGGATTATCCAAGAGCCAAGGAAAAGGTGGTAAGCAAGATGGTGGAGGAAAGAGACAACAACGCCGCAGAAAGTAATTAAGATAAAGTAAAGGAAACATGTTACAGCCAAAAAGAACAAAGTTTCGTAAAGCGCAGAAGGGAAGAATGAAAGGGAATTCCCAAAGAGGTCACCAACTTTCCAATGGAATGTTCGGTATCAAATCTTTGGATTCACATTTCATCACGGCCCGTCAGATAGAGGCTGCACGTATTGCTGCGACAAGATATATGAAAAGACAGGGTCAATTGTGGATTAAAATTTTCCCGGACAAGCCTATTACTAAAAAGCCTCTTGAGGTACGTATGGGTAAAGGTAAAGGTGCTCCAGAATATTGGGTGGCCGTTGTTAAGCCTGGTCGAATCATGTTCGAGGTTGCCGGAGTACCACATGACATTGCTAAAGAAGCACTTCGTTTGGCGGCTCAGAAGTTGCCAGTGAAGACTAAGTTTGTTGTTGCAAGGGATTATTCCGCTTAATCTTTTAATGGGTAAGAAAATGAAACAGTCAGAAATAAAAGAACTTTCGGTAGAAGAGCTTAGAGAAAAGCTTGCCGAGCTGAAAAAACAGCACGAAGACCTTAAAATGGCCCATGCTGTGACACCATTGGAGAATCCTATGCAGATACGCAGTACAAGAAGAACTGTGGCTCGATTGGCAACAGAATTAACTAAAAGGGAAGTACAATAATTGGTTTTGCCTTATGGAAAAAAGAAACTTAAGAAAAGAAAGAATAGGGGTAGTTACCAGTAACAAAATGGAGAAATCCATTGTGGTTTCTGAAGTAAAACGAGTAAAGCACCCAATGTATGGGAAGTTCGTTTTGAAAACCAAGAAATATGTTGCCCATGATGAAAAGAATGACTGCAACGAAGGTGACACTGTTAAAATAATGGAAACCCGACCATTGAGCAAGACAAAATGCTGGAGATTGGTTGAAATCCTTGAAAGAGCTAAGTAATCATGGTACAACAAGAATCTAGATTAAAAGTTGCGGATAACACTGGTGCAAAAGAAGTGTTGACTATCCGCGTTTTGGGAGGAACAAAAAGAAGATATGCTTCATTGGGAGACAAAATTGTAGTTACCGTAAAGGAAGCTACTCCTAATGGAACTATAAAAAAAGGTTCGGTTTCTACAGCTGTTGTAGTGCGAACCAAAAAAGAAGTAAGAAGACCTGATGGTTCTTACATCCGTTTTGATGATAACGCATGTGTATTATTGAACCCTACCGGAGAGATGAGAGGAACCCGTGTTTTTGGACCTGTAGCAAGAGAGCTTAGGGACAAGCAGTTCATGAAAATTGTTTCATTGGCCCCAGAGGTACTTTAAAAAGTAGATAGAGAGATGAAATTAAAGATAAAAACAGGGGATACGGTTATAGTTACTGCCGGAGACCATAAAGGGTCAGAAGGAAAAGTGGTGCAATTAGACCGTGAAAAGAATAAGGCCATCGTGGAAGGTATCAATATGGTATCTAAGCACGAGAAGCCAAGCGCTCAGAATCCTCAGGGAGGAATTGTGAAAAAAGAAGCACCTATCCATATTTCAAACCTTTCATTAATTGACCCAAAATCTGGAGATGCAACCAGAGTAGGTTACGAAGTGAGAGACGGGAAAAAGGTACGTGTTGCTAAAAAATCCAATGAAGTACTTTAGTTATGAGTTACATTCCTAGACTTAAGCAAGAATATAAGGAGCGCGTGATGAAAGCTCTTTCCGAAGAATTTGGATACAAGAACATCATGCAGGTTCCTAAGTTGGAAAAGATTGTAGTAAGCCGAGGTGTTGGTGCTGCAGTTTCAGATAAAAAATTAATTGACCACGCGGTAGAGGAACTTACCAACATCACTGGTCAGAAAGCAGTAGCAACAATGTCTAAGAAAGATGTTGCTTCTTTCAAGTTGAGAAAAGGTATGCCAATCGGTGCTAAAGTAACCTTGAGAGGAGAGCGCATGTATGAGTTTTTGGATAGATTGATTACTACTGCTCTACCAAGGGTTCGTGATTTCCAAGGTGTAAAAGCTAATGGTTTTGATGGAAGAGGAAATTACAACTTGGGCGTTACAGAACAAATCATCTTTCCTGAGATAAACATTGATAAAATCAATAGAATCAACGGAATGGATATCACCTTTGTTACCTCTGCAAAGACGGACAAAGAAGCAAAATCATTATTAAGCGAATTGGGAGTACCCTTTAAAAAGAACTAATATGGCCAAGGAATCAATGAAAGCCCGTGAAAGAAAAAGGGCAAAAACGGTAGCCAAATACGCAGCAAAGCGCAAAGCTTTGAAAGAAGCAGGAGATTATGAAGCATTGCAAAAGCTTCCAAAGAACGCTTCTCCGGTAAGAATGCGCAACCGTTGTAAATTGACAGGAAGACCTAGAGGGTATATGAGAACTTTTGGTATTTCAAGGGTAACCTTTAGAGAGATGGCCAATCAAGGCTTGATTCCAGGAGTTAAAAAGGCTAGTTGGTAAACCGATATAAAGAAAAGAAATGCTTACAGATCCAATTTCAGATTATCTGACCAGAATTAGAAATGCCAGCAAGGCAGGTCATAGGGTAGTGAACATTCCAGCTTCTAACTTGAAGCAACAAATGACAAAAATCCTTTTTGATCAAGGATTCATTTTGAGTTATAAGTTTGAAGAGAATGAGGTTCAAGGAAACATTAAGATCGCATTGAAATACGATAAGTTTACCAAAGAACCTGTGATAAAAAAAATTCAGAGGGTAAGTAAACCGGGACTTCGCAAGTATGCGGGTTCTGGAGAACTGCCTAGAGTATTGAACGGTTTGGGTATTGCCATTGTTTCAACTTCTCACGGGGTTATGACTAGCAAGCAAGCCAAGCAAGAGAACGTAGGTGGCGAAGTATTGTGCTACGTTTATTAATGATAAAAGAGTAAAGAAATGTCAAGAATAGGTAACAATCCAGTCTCAATCCCAGAAGCTGTTACTGTAGAAGTAAGCGAGGGTACGGTTACTGTAAAAGGTAAACTTGGAGAATTGACACAAGAATTTTCAGGAGTTGCCATTAAGGTTGAAGAAGGCAATGTAGTTTTAGAAAGACCTTCAGATTCCAAGGAGCATAAAGCGAAGCATGGATTATATCGTGCTTTAATTGCCAACATGATTGATGGCGTTTCCAAAGGTTGGACCAAAGAATTGGAGTTGGTTGGTGTTGGATATCGTGCCAGCAATCAAGGACAAAAATTGGATTTAGCCCTTGGTTTTTCTCACAATATAGTTTTAGATATTGCTCCCGAGGTCAAAATTGAGACGGTTTCTGAGAAAGGAAAAAATCCTATCGTAAAGTTGACATCCCATGACAAGCAATTGGTTGGGCAAGTAGCGGCTAAAATCCGTTCTTTCCGTAAGCCGGAGCCTTACAAAGGAAAAGGTGTCAAGTTTGTTGGTGAGCAATTAAGAAGAAAAGCAGGTAAATCAGCGTAATACGTAGTACAATGAAATTATCCAAGACTGACAGAAAGTTAAGAATACGAAGAAGAATACGTAAGATTTCCTTCGGAACAGAAACTAGACCCAGATTGTCTATTTTTCGAAGCAACAAGGAAATCTATGCGCAATTGATAGATGACAACAAAGGTGTTACATTGGCTGCTGTGTCCTCCAGAGACAAAGAAATTGATGCCAAAGGCACAAAATCTGATGTTGCTGCTTCCGTTGGAAAGGCAATTGCAGAAAAAGCAAAAAAAATAGGTATCGATACTGTTGCTTTTGATAGAGGAGGAAACCTATATCACGGAAGAGTAAAATCATTGGCTGAAGGCGCCAGAGAAGCAGGACTTAAATTCTAATAACGATGTACGGGAAGTATAAAAATGTAGAAATAGTTAAACCAGGAGGTCTGGAATTGAAAGATCGTTTGGTTGGAGTTCAAAGAGTTACCAAGGTAACGAAAGGTGGACGTGCATTCGGATTTTCTGCCATAGTTGTTGTAGGAGATGAGAATGGTGTTGTAGGTCACGGATTGGGTAAATCCAAAGAAGTTGCCACAGCCATTGCTAAAGCGATAGAGGATGCTAAAAAGAATTTGGTACGAATTCCTTTGAACAAAGGTACATTGCCTCATGAGCAAAAAGGTAAGTATGGAGGTGCACGCGTTTATATTCAACCAGCATCACAGGGTACCGGGGTTATTGCCGGTGGTGCCGTACGTGCGGTATTGGAAGCAGTAGGTGTGCACGATGTACTATCAAAATCACAAGGTTCTTCCAATCCACATAATGTGGTAAAAGCAACATTTGACGCCCTTCTTCAATTGAGAGGAGCCCGAACAGTTGCCAATCAAAGAGGAATTTCCTTGGAAAAAGTCTTTAAAGGATAAATAGAGGATAGCATGGCAAAGATTAAGGTAAAACAAGTACGAAGCAGCATCAAAAGACCACAAAACCAGAAAAGAACACTGGAGGCTTTGGGACTTCGTAAAATAGGACAGGTTGTTGAGCACGATTCAACGCCAAGTATCCTTGGAATGATTGATAAAGTAAAACACTTGGTTTCCACAGAGGAAGCCTAAAAATAGTTTGTAATGGAATTGCATAATCTTAAACCAGCCGAAGGTGCTGTACATAAAGAAGGAAAACGTGTAGGTAGAGGAGAAGGCTCTGGAAAGGGTGGCACTTCTACAAGAGGACACAAGGGTGCAAAGTCTAGAATCCGGATATTCCAAGAAGATTGGTTTTGAAGGAGGTCAGATGCCGTTACAACGCCGTGTGCCTAAATTCGGTTTCAAGAACATTAACCGAAAAGAGTACCAAGGCGTAAACTTGAGCAAGTTGCAAGAGTTGGTGGACAAAGGCATTGTGAAGAAAGAAGTGACTTTAGATACTTTGGTGGAAAACCGTTTGGCCCACAAGAATGACTTGGTTAAGATTTTAGGAAACGGGGAGCTTAAGGCTTCATTGAAAATATCAGTACATAAATTTACTGCTTCTGCCAAAGCGGCAATCGAGGCTGCAGGAGGTGAAGCAATAAGTTTATAAGAACAACGCATGAAGAAATTTGTAGAGACCATATCGAATATCTGGAAAATTGAGGAACTGAGACAACGCATCTTGGTTACCTTGGGTCTACTTTTGGTGTACCGTTTTGGAGCGCAGGTAGTACTTCCTGGTATTGATACTGCACAATTAGCGGAACTATCGTCCAATACGGAACAAGGTATTTTAGGTATTCTTAATGCATTTACGGGAGGGGCTTTTGCCAATGCTTCTGTTTTTGCTTTGGGAATTATGCCATACATCTCTGCTTCAATTGTAGTGCAGTTGATGGGGATAGCTATTCCTTATCTTCAGAAACTACAAAAGGAAGGAGAAAGTGGTAGAAAGACCATAAACCAAATCACACGATGGTTGACTATTGGTATTTGTGTGGTTCAGGCTCCGGCATATTTGTACGGATTGAGTGCTTTGGGTGTTCCTGAAAGTGCTTTCGTTCTTGGTAAAGGTCTTGACTTCATTATTCCTTCTGTAATCATACTGGTTACAGGTACCATCTTCGCGATGTGGTTGGGTGAAAAAATAACGGATAAAGGAATCGGTAATGGTATTTCTTTGTTGATTATGATTGGTATCATAGCAACAATGCCTCAGTCCTTTGTTCAGGAATTTATCTCAAGAACTACTAATAATACGGGTGGAATCATGTTCATGTTGATTGAAGTAATCATCTGGTTCTTGGTAATCTTGGCAAGTGTGCTATTGGTAATGGCTATTCGTCAAGTACCGGTTCAATATGCTAGAAGAACTGCTTCGGGAGGGTATGAAAAGAACATGATGGGGTCTAGGCAATATATTCCATTAAAGTTGAATGCCTCTGGAGTAATGCCTATCATTTTTGCTCAAGCAATCATGTTTGCACCTAGTCTTATAGGAAGAACATTTAATGATACGGCTGCAGGACAATGGATGGAGGTTCAATTTGCGGATATTTTCGGATTGGCCTACAACATTTTGTTTGGGGTATTGATTATCATTTTTACGTATTTCTATACGGCGATAACAGTTCCTACCAACAAAATGGCAGACGATTTGAAAAGAAGTGGAGGATTTATCCCAGGAATTCGCCCAGGCAAAGAAACTGGTGATTTCTTGGATAAGATTATGTCATTGATAACCTTCCCAGGTTCTATCTTCTTGGCTTTGTTGGCAGTTTTGCCAGCGGTTGTGGTTAAGTTGATGGACGTTCAAGCGGGTTGGGCATTGTTTTACGGAGGAACCTCCCTATTGATTATGGTAGGTGTGGCTATCGATACCGTTCAGCAAGTAAATTCATATTTGTTGAACAGACATTATGATGGTCTAATGAAAACAGGTAAAAACAGAAAAGTAGCATAACCTATGGCGAAGCAAGCGGCAATAGAACAAGACGGAACTATTATCGAGGCATTATCCAATGCTATGTTTCGGGTAGAACTGGAAAATGGACACGTGGTTACGGCTCATATCTCTGGAAAAATGCGTATGCACTACATTAAGCTACTTCCAGGAGATAAGGTAAAGTTGGAAATGAGTCCATATGATTTAACAAAAGCAAGAATTACGTATAGATACTAATACGATGAAAGTAAGAGCATCCATAAAGAAAAGAAGTGCCGATTGCAAGATAGTTCGCAGAAAGGGCAGATTGTATGTAATCAACAAAAAGAATCCTAGATTTAAACAAAGACAAGGGTAGTTATGGCAAGAATTGCAGGTGTAGACATACCAAAACAAAAACGAGGCATTATTTCACTTACCTATATCTACGGAGTAGGGAAAAGTAGAGCCAAAGAAATTTTGGAAAGAGCGCAAGTAAGCGAGGATACCAAGGTTTCTGATTGGAACGATGACGAAATCGGACGAATCAGGGAAGCAGTTTCCAGCTATACTATTGAAGGTGAGCTTCGTTCCGAGACCCAGTTGAACATCAAGCGATTGATGGACATCGGTTGTTACCGTGGAATTCGTCACAGATCCGGATTACCATTAAGAGGTCAGCGTACCAAGAACAACTCTAGGACAAGAAAAGGAAAGCGTAAAACAGTTGCGAACAAGAAAAAAGCAACTAAATAATAATAGATAGCAGTCATTAGTATTCAGGCGTTAGAAGAATCTGTTTGAAATGTAAAAGTCTAGGATTCCAATAACAAAGAACTAACAGCTAGAAACTAAAAAATATGGCAAAAGCAAATACAAAAACAGCAAAGAAGCGTAAAGTAATCGTTGAGTCTACAGGTGAGGCTCACGTAGTAGCTTCTTTCAACAATATCATTATCTCTTTGACAAATAAAAAGGGAGACGTAATCTCTTGGTCTTCTGCGGGAAAAATGGGCTTTAGAGGTTCTAAAAAGAACACTCCTTACGCTGCCCAGGTTGCTGCCGAAGATTGTGCCAAAGTAGCACACGAAGCAGGTCTTCGCAAAGTAAAAGTATATGTCAAAGGACCAGGAAATGGTAGAGAATCTGCAATCCGTACCATTCATAACTCCGGTATTGAAGTTACCGAAATTGTGGATGTTACACCACTACCGCACAACGGTTGTAGACCTCCAAAAAGAAGAAGAGTTTAATTATTTATTTACTAATGGCCTTTCGGCCTTGAAGGTGCAGAGAGATTATCGAAGGATAAGCCTTAATTCATAATCGCATTTTCAAAAAATAAAAAAGATGGCAAGATACACAGGACCAAAAACAAAAATCGCTAGGAAGTTTGGAGAAGCGATTTTCGGAGACGATAAGTCGTTCGAAAAGAAAAATTACCCTCCAGGGCAACACGGTAACAACAGACGCCGTGGTAAGAAATCAGAATACGCAATCCAGTTGATGGAAAAGCAAAAGGCAAAATATACCTATGGTATTTTGGAGCGTCAGTTTAGAAATCTGTTTACAGAAGCTAAAAGACGCGATGGGGTAACCGGTGAGGTATTGTTGCAATTGTGCGAATCCCGTTTGGATAACGTAGTCTACAGAATGGGTATTGCTCCATCAAGACGTGGAGCCAGACAGCTGGTTTCCCACAGACACATAACCGTAAACGGCGAGATTGTAAATATTCCTTCCTATTCCTTAAGAGCAGGTGATGTTGTGGGAGTACGTGAAAAATCAAAATCCGTTCAAGCCATTGACGATTCTTTGGCCGCTAACAGTAGCGTATACGAATGGATTACTTGGAACTCAGAAAAAAAGGAAGGTACTTTTGTAACTGTTCCCGAAAGACTTCAGATTCCTGAAAATATCAAAGAGCAGTTAATAGTCGAGTTATACTCTAAATAAAATCAACATTAGTCCAATATGGCATTACTTAATTTTCAGAAGCCCGATAAAGTTATAATGATAGATTCAACAGATTTCGAAGGGAAATTTGAATTTCGCCCTTTGGAACCTGGTTATGGATTAACTGTTGGAAATGCATTGCGTAGAGTTTTGCTTTCCTCTTTAGAGGGATTTGCCATCACCTCAGTTCGTATTGATGGTGTTGAGCACGAGTTTTCTGTTATTCCCGGTGTAGTGGAAGATGTAACAGAAATGATATTGAATCTGAAACAAGTACGTTTCAAAAGACAGATTGATGATGTTGAGAGCGAAACCGTTTCAGTTTCAGTAAGTGGAAAAGAACAATTGACCGCTGGTGATTTCCAGAAATTTATCTCTGGGTATCAAGTATTGAACCCAGATTTGGTCATTTGTAACATGGACCCCAAAGTGAGTATCAATTTGGAGGTTATCATAGAAAAAGGACGTGGATATGTTCCTGCAGAAGAGAACAAAAAGTCCAATGCTCCTCTTGGTAGTATTGCTGTGGATTCAGTATATACTCCTGTAAAGAATGTAAAGTACAGCATTGAGAACTTCAGGGTAGAGCAAAAGACCGATTATGAAAAATTGGTTTTTGAAATCGTTACTGATGGTTCCATTCATCCTAAAGATGCATTGACAGAAGCAGCCAAGGTGTTGATTCACCACTTCATGTTGTTCTCTGATGAGCGTATCACTTTGGAAGCTGATGAGATTGCACAAACAGAGACGTATGATGAAGAGTCCTTACACATGCGTCAGCTATTGAAGACCAAATTGGTCGATATGGATTTGTCTGTACGTGCATTGAACTGTTTGAAAGCTGCTGAAGTAGACACTTTAGGTGACTTGGTTTCTTTCAACAAGAACGATTTGATGAAGTTTAGAAACTTCGGTAAAAAATCATTGACTGAATTGGAGGAGTTGGTTATCAACAAAGGCCTTCAATTTGGAATGGACTTGTCCAAATACAAATTAGACAAAGATTAAGTAATCATATTTTGCTCCCCAAATAATTTGGGTTTGGTAGCAAGATGATAAAACAAAGACAATGAGACACGGAAAAAAATTCAACCATTTAGGAAGAACCGCAGCGCATAGAAAAGCGATGTTGGCCAATATGGCCTGCTCTTTGATTGAGCACAAGCGCATTAATACTACGGTTGCTAAAGCCAAAGCGCTTAAGCAATTTATTGAGCCCTTGATTACAAAATCAAAGACGGAAAATAACCAAACAGCTGAAAAGGGTATGCATAACCGAAGAGTTGTATTTAGCAACTTGAGAAATAAGCATGCAGTTACTGAACTTTTTGGTGAGGTAGCAGAAAAAGTAGCGGACAGGCCAGGCGGGTATACTCGTATCATCAAGTTGGGGAACCGACTTGGGGACAACGCAGATATGGCGCTTATCGAATTGGTTGATTTCAACGAATTGTACAACGCGGGTAAGTCTGCCAAGAAGAAAACTACTAGAAGAAGTAGAAGAGGTGGGGCTAAAAAGGTTGAAGCTGCAGCTCCAGTTGTTGAAACTAAAGCAGACGATTCAGAAGAATAATAACTATGTTATTAACTTATGGAATAGTAGAAAAAGGATACGTGAAAACGTATCCTTTTTTTATGTTCTTTTGTGAAATTGAAATTTTTTAACGGGCTATGAAATACCACTCAAAAAAGAAAGCACTCATATTGTTGGCAGACGGAACCATCTTTTATGGTAAGTCTGTAGGAAAGAAAGAAGGAACCGCTGTAGGCGAAGTTTGTTTCAATACGGGGATGACCGGATATCAAGAAATATTCACGGACCCTTCGTATTACGGACAACTTATGGTAACCACCAATGCCCATATTGGTAACTACGGTACGATGAGTGATGAAGTGGAATCCGATGGTACCAAGATTGCTGGATTGATTTGTAAAAACTTTAGCTACGAGTATTCGCGTCCAGGTGCGGATATGAGCTTGTTGGAATTTTTGGATAAGAATGATTTGTTCGCCATATCTGATGTGGATACCCGTGCCTTGGTAAGCTACATTCGGGATAATGGTGCAATGAACGCGCTAATCTCCACTAGAGTGGATGAAATAGATGCACTTAAAGAAGAATTGAAGCAAGTGCCCAGTATGGAAGGTTTGGAATTGTCTTCCAAGGTATCTACCAAAGAACCCTATTACTATGGGGATGAGAATTCAGAAATAAAGATTTCGGCCTTGGATATCGGTATCAAAAAGAATATTCTACGTAACCTGGCAAAAAGAGGAGCCTACATTAAAGTCTTTCCCTATAACACATCTTTTTCAGAAATGGCGGAATGGAATCCTGATGGATATTTTATTTCCAACGGACCTGGTGACCCAGAGCCGCTAAGCGATGCTATATCCACTGCCAAGGAAATGATACAATCCGACAAGCCTTTATTTGGGATTTGCTTGGGGCATCAGGTGTTGGCTTTGGCCAATGGAGTGTCTACTTACAAAATGTACAACGGGCATAGAGGTATCAATCACCCTATTTTGAATCTAGTTACTGGAAAAGGTGAAATTACGTCCCAGAATCACGGTTTTGCCATAAATCGGGAAGAAACGGAGGCAAATAAGGATTTGGAAATTACCCATGTACATTTAAATGATAATACGGTCGCGGGAATCAAGATGAAGGACAAGGATGTATTCTCTGTTCAATATCACCCGGAAGCTAGCCCTGGACCCCATGATGCCGACTATTTGTTCGACCAGTTTTTTGAAGTGATTCAAACTGGACGCAACTAAAACGATGTAGTTTGTTTTTAGGGTATTAAGCGGGCTTTATTCTGTTTTAAATGAAGCCTGAAAGACTGTCTTTTCATATATTAGCCAAATTAATTTCAACCAAATAAATTGCTTCAATATGAGTATAATCATCAACATTCATGCTAGACAGATATTAGATTCACGAGGGAACCCAACCGTAGAAGTGGATGTAATCACAGAAAACGGAGTTATGGGAAGGGCAGCTGTGCCTTCAGGAGCATCAACAGGGGAACACGAGGTAGTAGAATTACGTGATGGTGGAGACTCTTTTATGGGAAAAGGAGTTGGCAAAGCAGTCAATAATGTAAACACCATTATTGCTGAAGAATTGGTGGGTACTTCCGTATTTGAGCAAAACTATATTGATGCGACCATGATGGATTTGGACGGTACGCCGAACAAATCAAAACTGGGTGCTAATGCAATTTTAGGGGTTTCCTTGGCCGTAGCAAAAGCTGCAGCTGAAGAACTGGGAATGCCACTATATCGCTATGTAGGTGGCGTAAGCGCCAATACGTTGCCAGTGCCTATGATGAACATTATTAATGGAGGCTCTCACTCCGATGCTCCGATTGCATTCCAGGAATTTATGGTAATGCCAGTAAAAGCAAAAGATTTTAGCCATTCCATGCAAATGGGAACTGAGATTTTCCACAACCTAAAAAAGGTATTGCACGATAGAGGTTTAAGCACTGCTGTAGGGGATGAAGGTGGTTTTGCACCAACCTTGGAAGGTGGAACGGAAGATGCCTTGGATACTATCGCTAAAGCTGTAGATAAAGCTGGATACAAATTGGGTGATGATGTTATGATTGCCTTAGATTGTGCTTCCGCTGAGTTTTATGTGGATGGAAAATATGACTACACCAAGTTTGAAGGAGACAGTGGAGTGGTAAGAACATCGGAAGAACAAGCTCAATACCTTGCAGATTTGTGCGAAAAATATCCAATCATCTCCATTGAAGATGGTATGGATGAAAACGATTGGGACGGTTGGAAGATGTTGACAGATAAAGTGGGTGATAAAGTACAGTTGGTAGGAGATGACCTTTTTGTGACCAATGTAGAGCGCCTTTCAAGAGGAATTGAAAATGGAATCGCCAATTCTATCTTGATTAAAGTAAATCAAATAGGAACACTTACAGAGACCATCGCGGCGGTTAACATGGCAAAGAATGCAGGATACACTTCTGTAATGTCCCACCGTTCGGGCGAAACTGAAGACAATACCATTGCAGATTTAGCTGTGGCCTTGAACACAGGTCAGATTAAAACCGGTTCAGCATCACGTAGTGATCGTATGGCCAAGTACAATCAACTGCTTCGTATAGAAGAAGAGTTGGGGGGAACGGCTTACTATCCTCAAGAAAAAGCTTTTAAAGTAAAAGCATAATGTTTTTTTAGCATTGTAAAAGCCTTTCTGATTGCGGAAAGGCTTTTTTTTGCGCTATTGATAAAGTTTAGGTAACTTATAATCTCGTAACTAAAACCACCTAACTAAAACCACCTAACTAAAGCACCCCTAATGAACAATTTTCTTTTTGTTTCTGCAGAAAATGATGCCATCCCAGATTGTAAAGCTGGAGGAATGGGAGATGTAGTCCGAGACGTTCCTCGGCAGATTTCGGAGCATGGCGATAAGGTGCATGTAATAGTGCCTTCCTACGGAAGATTACATCAAGATGGAATTTTTAAGACCAGCTTATATTTCAATCTTAGGGGAATGGGCTATGCGGCTGAGCTGTATGAGGTGAAACCCAAAAAAGAGTTTCCGAATATTGTACATTATGTCATTCATCATCCTGAGATTGAAGCTGGAGATATTGCCCATATTTATCACAACGACCCAGAGGAACCTTTTTATACCGATGCCATCAAGTATTTTATTTTCTGTACCGCCGTTGCAGAAGGGGTAAAGCGTGGCGCTTTTGGGGATTTGGATGTTATCCATTTGCATGATTGGCACTCCAGTTTGCTGTTGTTTCTTCGTGAGTACCATGAAGAATATACACTTTTAAAGGATATTCGGTTTGTGTACAGTATCCATAATTTGGCCATTCAGGGAATTCGTCCGTTTGGAGATAACTACTCTTCCATGGAAAATTGGTTCCCTAACGTTCAGTTTGATTATGATGCTCTTAAAGATTACCGATATACGGATTGTATCAACCTTATGGCTGTAGGTATTCGTTTTGCTGATGCCGTCCATACCGTTTCACCATCTTATAAAGATGATGTGCTCAAACCTAGTTCTCCTCCTGAGTTTATTGGAGGCGAGGGCTTGGAATTGGATTTGCAAAAAGCCAACGAAGAAGGTCGATTGATAGGCATTTTAAATGGGTGTAATTACAAAAACATCAACCAAGAAGAAAAAGGCTTTATTTATCGGAATACGGTGAAGGCGCTCTTTGGTTGGTTGCAAATGGAAGACAAGAAATACAAAGCGGACTTTTTGGCTCATACCGGTGAAAAAATTATGGAATATGTAGGTAATCGGCCCAAATTCATTGCTTCTAGTGTGGCCCGTTTGACCGAACAGAAATTTTACTTTTTCATGCGTTCTCCCGAAGCATTTGTAGAAATTTTGAAGAAGCTGGAAAAAGTCGATGGTATTTTTATGCTTTTAGGTACCGGCGCTCCGGAGTACGAAGAATTGTTCAGACAATTGAGCTACGAGCATAAAAACTTCATTTTTACCAATGGTCAATCGGAAAACCTTATTGATTCCATTTATCTGGAGTCCGATCTATACTTTATGCCCAGCCTTTTTGAGCCTTGTGGAATAAGCCAAATGCTGTCCATGCGTAATGGTAATCCTTGCCTAGTACATCATACCGGAGGGTTGAAGGATACGGTGAGCCATATGAAAACCGGCTTCACTTTTGACGGGGATACCTATGACGAGAAAATAAAAAATATGCTGGCCGCTTTTGATACTGCTTTGGATGTTTACACCAATGACAAGGAGAAGTGGAAGAAAATACAGGCCGGTGCAAAGCGGAAGCGGTTTACTTGGAAAAAATCGGTAGATAAATATTACGAATTGCTTTATAAACTGGAATAAAAACCGGTTTAAATCTCTTGAGTTTACCTATCTGTTAAGAAGGATATAAATAGCTTCGGGAAATTGTTAATGCCTTTGCTTTTTCGTAATTTTGCGCCTCTATTTTAATAATCTTTTAAAAATTTCAATGTCGGATAAAGCAACACTTCAATATGCTGGTAACAGCTACGAGTTTCCAGTTATAAAAGGTACTGAGAATGAATTGGCCATAGATATTAAAACCTTGAGGTCTGCCAGTGGTATGGTAACCATAGATCCTGGATATAAAAACACGGGATCTTGTGAAAGTGCCATCACCTTTTTAGATGGAGAGAAAGGCATTTTGAGGTATCGCGGCTATTCTATCGAAGACTTGGCCGAAAAGGCCGATTTTCTTGAAGTGGCTTATCTGCTAATTTTCGGAGAATTACCCAATAAGGAGCAGTTGGAGAAGTTCCATCACGACATTAAGGAAGAGGCTGATGTAGATGAGGAAATGAAAAAGATTTTACAAGCTTTTCCAAAAGCGGCGCACCCTATGGGCGTATTGTCCTCCATGACCAGCGCCTTAGTTGCCTTTAATCCGGTTTCTGTGGACGTTTCTTCTGAGGAGGCCATGTATAATTCCATTGTACGGATTTTAGCTAAGTTCCCTGTTTTGGTGGCTTGGACACAACGCAAGAAAAAGGGACTTCCATTGAATTATGGAGACGACACCTTGGGCTATGCAGAGAACTTTCACAAAATGATGTTCAAGAGGCCTAACAAAGAATATGTAAAGGACCAAATAGCTATCGATGCCATTGATAAACTATTGATTTTGCATGCGGATCACGAACAAAACTGTTCTACTTCTACAGTACGAATCGTAGGATCTTCCCATGCAGGGCTTTTTGCTTCCCTTTCAGCTGGTATTTCTGCACTTTGGGGCCCATTGCATGGTGGAGCTAACCAAGCGGTGTTAGAAATGCTTCAAGCTATAGAGGCAGATGGTGGTGATACCAAAAAATATATGGCCAAGGCCAAAGATAAGAACGACCCGTTCCGCTTGATGGGCTTTGGACACCGAGTGTATAAAAACTTTGATCCACGTGCCAGAATCATTAAAAAAGCAGCTGACGAAGTTTTGGCTAATCTGGGAATTGAAGATCCTATTTTAGATATTGCCAAAGGTTTGGAAAAAGAAGCCTTGGAAGATGAATACTTTGTGCAGCGCAAATTGTATCCAAATGTAGATTTCTACTCTGGAATCATTTATCGTGCTTTAGGTATCCCAACGGAGATGTTTACGGTAATGTTCGCCTTGGGAAGACTTCCAGGATGGATTGCACAATGGAGAGAAATGCGTTTACGTGGGGAACCTATAGGAAGACCAAGACAAATTTACATTGGAGAAAACCACAGACCTTTCGTGGATGTTTCCAAACGATAACAATAGGAAAATGTACCTAATAGAAAAACGCCCTTTAAAGGGCGTTTTTTGGTTTTATAGTTTTGCTAAACTGTTTTGAGAACTTTCATTTAGTATTTTATCCTTTTCATAGCAGGCCTCCATTATCTTTAAATGATAGTAGGTTTGAAAAGATGAGCTCTCAGAGGATAATAAAATGTTTTCACATCTCCTATACTCATTATGGAGAAAGCCATGTGCATCAATGGCACTCAAATTCTGAATTGTAGAATCTAAAGAAGTCCGGTATTTCTCTACTTGTATATCCAATTGAGATAGGTTTTTACCAAAAAGCAATCGGTTTTTATGTTTCAAAAAGACTTTAAGTTTTATCAGCGATTCTTCCTGAATACAATCTTCATATTTAATTATTGAACTGGATACTCTTTCCTGAGTTTGGGAAACTGCTTCCAAAGAAAAAGGGTTGGCACGATTGGCGTTCATGTGTAAAAGAAACACACAGCTCAATGCAACTATGGGGAGAACAATTATTAATCGCTTCATCTTTAAATCATTATCATACTAAATGTAACAAAATTTGCGAATGAAGCTGCACTTTTTGTCAGAAAAAAGAGTAAAATCAATTATATTTAACTATTTACTAATCAGGTAGTTAAACGAAAAAAGAATACCACAAAAGTGTTAAGGGATACCCCTAAATGTGGGTGTTGTTTTTTTATTTTCCTGTTGGGGAAAATCAAACGTAAAACACTAGATTTGCCCCTGAAATTATAAGGTTTTTCTTTTCGTTTTTGAGAAGTTTTAACCATTCAACTCATCTCAACCATATGATGAAGCTTCATATTGTAGACGAAACGGCACCACTGAAAGCGGTGGTATTGGGTACTGCGGAAAGCTGTGGCCCTATCCCAAAACCTGAAGAAGCATATGACCCAAAATCTTTGGAGCACGTCTTGAAAGGCACCTATCCTAAAGAAGCTGATATGGTCAAAGAGATGGATGCTTTTGCTGCAGTCTTTGAAAAATATGGCGTAAAAGTATTTCGTCCCGAAGTAATTCAGGATTGTAACCAAATCTTTTCACGAGACATTGCTTTTGTAATTGAGGATAAATTATTCCATTCCAATATTTTACCAGACAGGGAACGCGAGTTTGAAGCAATTGGACCTATTTTAGAACAGATAGACCCTAACAAAATCATCAGGCCTCCAGAAGAAGTGCATATAGAAGGAGGTGACGTGATGCCATGGAACGATTATATTTTTGTTGGCACCTATACGGGAAAGGACTATCCGGACTATATTACAGCAAGAACCAACAAGGAAGCCGTAGAATATCTTCGGGAGTTGTTTCCATATAAAACTGTAAAATCCTTTGAACTGAGAAAATCCAATACCAACGCTAAAGAAAACGCGCTGCATTTGGACTGTTGCTTTCAACCCGTTGGCAAAGACAAGGCCATTTTGCACAAAAATGGCTTTTTGGTGGAGGAAGAATACCAATGGTTGGTCAATCACTTCGGTAAGGACAATATTTTTGAGATTGACAAAGAAGAGATGTACCAAATGTTCAGCAATGTATTTTCAATCTCTCCTGAAGTTGTTGTCTCGGAACAGAATTTTATCCGATTGAATAATTGGCTTCGCAGTCAAGGATTTACCGTAGAAGAAATCCCTTATGCCGAGATTGCCAAGCAAGAGGGACTTCTTCGTTGCAGTACACTACCCTTAATACGGGAATAGCATTACATAAACAAAGCCATTAAGATTTCTTGTTGCATGTTTTCTGCTTCCCTTAAAATGGGTGAATCCATTAAAGTGTTGAAGTTAGTGGACATGAAGACGATGGAATCCAATTCCGGAAGGTACAACAATACGCATCCAGCACCTATACCGCCACCAGAATGCCCTATAGCGTAAGTAACGTCAAGGTCATAGTATTGAATACCCAATCCGTATCTTTTTTCTCCCTTGTCGTTTAAAACAAACTCTTGCATCATTTCTAAGGTCCTAGGTTTTAAAAGTTTGCCAGAGACCAATCCTTTAAGGAACAATACGGCATCTTTGGTGCTGGTAACCATACCATCATCACCTTTCATGGAAGAAACATTGGCCCGCTGTATTTTTGAAATGTTGGTGGGACTTCCAATGAGTAGAACATCCCAATAGGCATCAGCAATATTCAAATCATCGCTGATGTTTTCTATAGAAAGGTAATATGTGGACTCCAATCCTAACTTTTTGAAGATGTGTTTTTCCATGTAGGCAACATGGTCCCCTGTAATTTTATCTGCAATTAGTGACAATAGTTCATAATTGCTATTTCGATAGGCGTATTTTGTTCCTGGAGCAAAATCCATATTCTTTCCTCTTAGGTGAGATAGGAGTTCTTCTACCGACAAGACCTTTTGCGGGTTTTGAATAATCCTAGAGACCAGAATAGGGTCAGTGCTATACTCTGGAATGCCCGAAGTCTGGTTCAATAGCATTTTGATGGTAACTTTATCTATTCCTTCTTTGTCCATTAACCAATCGTAGCTTAGATATTTGGTAATAGGGTCGTTCAAATCCAGTTTTTTCTTCTCGTACAGTTGAAGTATCTGCACCGCCATATAGGTTTTGCTAACACTTTGTAGATAGAACAGATGTTCGTTTGTCAAGGGTTCCTTGTTTTCCATATTGGAATAGCCTGCAGCATGGGACCAAAAACCCGTATCCGCATTGAATACGGTAAGTGCAAGGCCGGGAATTCCCATTTCAATATACTTTTGGAGTATGGCTTTAACGGCTTCCTTTTTTTCTTCAGGAAACCCTTTGGTTTGTGCTGTACTTAGTGCTGAGAAAAGAATTAAAATAAAAGTTGCTGTTTGTTTTTTCATGATTGATATTTTGGGTCAAATATCCACCAAGCAGCATCATTAAGGAACGCACACAGTGTTCAAAATGTGTAAAGTGTAGCATTTTTTAGGATGGGATGTCATGGGAGTTGCATTATACACTGTGGACGGTAAGGCTAAACCATTTTTTAAACTCTGGTGCGGTAGTTCGGCTTACGATTTCAGTATTGTTGGGTTGGGTTTTATTTCCAAACTCTACCGCCAATTTTCCATTCACTTCTTTCTTATAGCCCAAAAGCTGATTTCGATTCACGATATACTTCCGATTTAACCTAAAAAAAAGTTCTTCGGGGAGTTTGGGCATGATTTTATTCAGCGAATCATCCAAAACAAAAGATTGACCTGTTTGGGTTATTAGATAGGTAGTTCTTTCATCCACAAAGAACCAAGCAATTGAAGAAAAAGGAATATGGCTCTTTTTATTTCCCAATCCAACTTCAAATCCGGTTTGCCGCAATGCCTTGTCCTGTTCCCGCATTTTTTGCGAACTGCGCCACTCATCATAAAAGTAAATACCGATGTACAGGCCATTTATGACCAAGATCCAGATAAAAAAGATGAATAGATTGTAGGTGTAGAACTTTATGGGCAAAGGTTTATCGGTATATAGGGCATTGATAATTTCAGTAGCAAGTATGATAAAACCCTGGACAATGAGGTTGGTTAGTAGTATTTGTACTATCAATCTTTTGGACAATCCCTTTTCATAAGGCATTTTCTTGTCCAAATACACGATGGTAACCCGAAGCAACCACCAAGCAATAAACCCCTGTGCCGTGTCTATAAAGTAGGTGGCATAGGTGTACCAGTCCCAACGGATGGTACCATAGGTGAGATGATAGTTAATGGTATTGATAACTGGAATCAGTATCAGACACAACAACCAATCCTTATATTTTCCCAAATAATTGGCCCACATGCTATAAAGATATCGATGCTGTTTTTTTGTTACAAAATGAACATCGGATTTGCTACTTTTGGGGGATTTTATTCCAAGCTGATGCAGATTACGAATACCATTTTAATGATTCGTCCGGTGGCGTTTAGAATGAACGAACAGACCGCGGTGAACAACTATTTCCAAGAAACCTTGGAAATTACCAATGCCGAAATCAACCAAAAGGCCCAAAAGGAGTTTGATACTTTTGTAGAGGTTTTGCGAAACCATGGCGTAGAGGTTATTGTGATTCAGGACACCAAGGAACCGGATACTCCAGATTCCATATTTCCTAATAATTGGGTGTCATTCCACGCTACGGGTACGGTGGCTGTGTATCCCATGTTTGCGGAGAATAGAAGATTGGAACGAAGGGAAGAGGTTTTTGAAGTATTGGAGCAGCATGGTTTTCGCATAGATGATGTTTTGGACTATACCGCTGCTGAAGAGGAAGGCGTGTTTTTGGAAGGCACGGGGAGTATCCTTAAGGATCGCGTGCACCAAAAGGCCTATTGTGCACTCTCCGAACGCGCACACGAAGAACTTTTTATTGAGTTCTGTGAGAATTTTGATTGTTTTCCCGTATTGTTTACGGCTAACCAAACCGTAGATGGGGAACGCAAGCCCATTTACCATACCAACGTAATGATGGCCATGGCCGAGACCTTTACCGTGATTTGTTTGGACGCCATAGACGATAAAAAAGAGCGCAAACATGTGGTGGAACACTTGAAAAAAGATGGAAAGCAGATCATTTCCATTACTGAGGCCCAAATGCATGCCTTTGCAGGAAATATGTTGCAGGTAATTGGTGCGAACGACCAACGTTTGGTGGTGATGAGCACCCAAGCCTATAAAAGTTTGCGCAAAGACCAAATTGATGCCATAACCCAACATTGCGAGATTGTACACAGCCCATTGGATACCATTGAAACTTGTGGGGGTGGTTCTGCACGTTGTATGATGGCGGAAGTTTTCTTGCCTAAATCTTAATTGTCACCCTGAACTTGTTTTAGGGTCTCTTTTCTTCCGTCATTTCGAATGAGCGAAGTGAATGAGAAATCTCTAACCTGTTAGATTTCTCATTGCACTCGAAATGATACTAGTATCGACCCTTATTTCATTAACAATCCCCCTCAAAGTGCTCACCACATCCTGTACTTCTCTTTTTTCAAAGGTGTTTTCTTCCAAATAAAAGAGCATTTCAATAACAGAATCCAGTACTTGTGCTAGTTTTTCCGGAGAACCGTAGGTATCCTCAATCCATTTTTTTAATGCTTCTTCTGTGCTCATGTTTAGAATTTACTGAGCAAGAAAGGATTTTAGTATGAAGTATTACATGCCATAAATGGCAAGTTGGGAAAAGCAAAAAAGAATTACTTGTTCATTTTGTCTTGAAACAAAACGAACCAAAAATTCAAGATGATTTCAAGGAAATTTTTGTGCCACATCGCAAAACCGCTTCTAAATCTCACCACTCCATGCTCTTTTTTGCTTTGCAAAACGCACTTTCGTTGGATTTGAAGCTATTTCTGTGAAATCATCATCTTTAGACTACTCTTCCGAAACCGTAAACTCCCGAATCGCTTGGTTGGGTTCCATGATGGTATAGCCTTCCCAAAACTCTGGGTTATAGGCGGGCATATAGGTGGCTTTGGCACTCTTGTCCTCTTTTAGGTTTTCAAATTGGCCATTGTCTATTAGGGTATTGTTATAGACCACTAGTTCCCATTTGTTCATGTTTGCCATTCGAAAATCAATATTAAGGCGAAGTTCGTTCTGCTTGCGGCGACCCTTTACATTTTTGTTCTTTTCAATAACATCCAAGGGGCGGTCAAAACGGAACCAACGCCCAAAACTAAAGTCCGCAAACTTGAGTTCGTATTTGTTATTGGGCAGTTTGGTAAAGCGCATGGTGCCTTTGTACACGGTTTCACGGTAATAGATGCCCAGAAGGCGAAAATTGCGTAAGTTCTTTAGGTTCTCAAAGTCAATTTGCATAATGGCAAAGTCCTCAATGTTCACATAAAGCTTGCCTCTAAAATCGGCACTGCCCTTGGGTTCAAAACCAATCACGTAGACCCCGTTCTCGTCTATATCCGCATAGCCATCCAGCGTAAAGTTGTACTTGCGGCTTTTGTTGATAACATTCAACTTGCTGTCTTCTTCGTAATACACCTCGCCCAATAACTCTTTAAAAATGTGTTTTTGTCCATCAACTAGACCAGAAACCGTGTCCTTTCCTAGTTCCCTTTCCAGTTCTTTGGCCTCTTCGGCCTCTATATCGGATAAAATAGAGTCCACCTGTACTTTTTGGCTAAAAAGACCTGACTTTATCTTGAGATAGGAGTCCTTTTTCACGTTTTTCTTGAACATTTCTTCCATTCGCTCACCTAAGTCCTCAAAAGAACCAATGTCCTTTTTGTCATACAGTTCTGCAGCCCTAAGCACGTTCACTTTATTGGCATCTCTTGTTTTGTAAAAATCCCCCAATGCCTCCGTATAGAAATATGAGTTTCGGGGTACCGTCCTGGCGATACTATCTACCAATTCTTTATCTAGACCTTCTATTGAAGACTTCTCAAACCCCAAATCGATTTTATGGATATTGCCAAAAACGGATTGCCGTAAAAAATAACGTTGTTTTACGGGCTGGTCATTGGTGTTTTGGGGTAAACGTTCCTTTACCTTACGCATAATATCGTCTACCTCCAGTTCTTTATCAAAAAGATAGACCCCGCTCAGCTCAATGTTTTTAGGCTGTACCAAAACCACCGAATCTTGAAGTTGTTCTAGGGTGAATCCAATTTTTTTGTACCCCAAAGAAGAGATGTAGACGGAATCCAAAGCTAGGGAGTCTTTTTCCAACATGAAGCTAAAGCGGCCTTCTTCGTTTGTAATCACTCCCTGATTCTCTCCATACTGCACGGTGGCGTAGGGAATGCCTTTTTTTGTCTTGGCATCAACCAGTCTTGAACTTACATTCTGTGCCAATGCCACAGGCATGGTAATCAAAGCGATTGCAAAAAAGATGAGAGATTTGCGTACGGACATAGGGTTGTTTTTGGCTATCATCAACATAAAGACATCAAAAGTAGGCAAAGGGTTGCCTCCACTTAGACGATTTTAACTTGATTTTATAACAGAATAGGAGCCAAAAACATCAGGTATTCGCCAAGTTGCGAATCATTCCCCCAAAAATAAAGAAGTGAAAGGGGAGAACGCTGTACCAGTATAGTCGCCCTTTTAGACCTTTGGGCCGAAAGGTGGCGGTTTGATGCAGGACTTTGTTGTCGTCTATGCGAAACTCCAACCATGCTTCCCCAGGTAGGCGCATTTCTGCAAAGAGGAGCAAGCGTTTTTTCTTTTTATCGGCTAGGAGTACCCGCCAGAAATCCAATGCATCCCCAGGAAAAATTTTATCTGGGTGGGTACGTCCCCTTCGTAACCCTGGCCCTCCATTGAGTTTGTCCAAAAAACCACGAATTTTCCAAAGCCAACCACCATAGTACCAACCTGTTTCTCCACCAATCTTCCAAATGTTTTCCAACGCTTTATTCTCGTCTTCTACCTTTAAGGTCTGCACATCTTTCAACACCCCAAATTTGGGTACTTGGATATACTTCTCTAGATTTTTATTGAAATTTCCACTTACCATGCTATCCTTCCAGCTACTAACCACGGAGTTTTGAGCAATTTTTATAAAAGCCATGTCAATGGCCTCTTTGTAGGTATGGGGTTTGATTCCAAGAATATCTTGAAGGCGTGTATCTTCTGCGATGACCTCAATTTTCATGCTATCCACCAGATTCAAAGCCAGTTTATAGGATGTTGAGGTTACAAAATAGAGCCAATATGAGGATAGTTTGGGGGTCATGACCGGTACGGTGTATATCCAATTCTTAAATCCGCGTGCTTCGGCATACTGATGCAACATTTCTTTATAGGTGAGCACGTCTGGTCCGGCAATATCAAAGGAATCGTCATAGGTTTGTTCATGCCCCAACACACCCAAAAGGAAGTTGATCACATCTCGAATGGCAATAGGCTGGGTTTTGGTCAATACCCATTTTGGGGTTACCATGAGCGGAAGTTTTTCACAGAGATCACGAATAATTTCAAAAGAAGAACTTCCCGAACCTACAATGATGCCGGCACGCAGTACAGTCAGTGAAAATGGGCCATCTTGAAGGATGTTTTCAACATTTTTGCGCGACCATAGATGTTTGGACAGGTTTTTATCGTTAACAATGCCGCTGAGGTAAATAACCTGTTTGATGTTGGTTCCCTTCACATATTCATTGAAGTTTCTTGCGACCTGTGCTTCCAGTTCATCAAAGTTCTTGGTAGTCACCGTCATCAAATGAATCAGGAAATAGGCGACATCAATGTCCTTCGGGATTTTATTTTGCACCACATCTTTGAGGAAATCAATCTCAATAACCTCTACTTTTTTACGGGTTTCACGATCAATGGACAATCGGGTTTCATCCCGCACGGCGCAGACTACTTCATGGCCCATTTCCAAGAGTTTGGGCAGCAATCGCATACCTATGTAGCCATTAGCACCAGTGAGAAGGATTTTCATAGGTCTTCAATTGAAGTGGGCGCGTTATCCGCCTTATAATCCAATAGTTTTTTAAAGAATTTCTGTATAGCCTTTGTATCAGACTTCACTTTGATAAAATAGTTATCGCGGTAAATGGAGTATATGGCAAAATCGCCTTTATAGATGGTCAATTTGTAGAAGGGTATAATCAAACCGTAGGTTTCCAGCAACGAACGAAATCTCACAATGATTCCTTTTGGGCGCATTTCGATATTACAGCTGTTGAGGTTGTTATCCAAAATGAGCAAATTTTGGATTTCTACGCTGGTTTCGGTAATGAACAGCTTGGGAGACCCTATGCCGCCCATACTAAAACGTTCTTTTAGGGTAAAGGGCTTACCCACTTCATTGTCAATTTTTTCCCTGATTTTTTTGTCGTTGTACGAGACGTTCAGAAGCATGTTTAAAATTAACCAAAATAGATGGGTTTGTTGTAGGCAAAGCCCATTATTGTTGATGGAAACGGGTAAAAAATATGTAGTTTTGCAGCCTCAAAACAGGTTTTATGGATTTACAGCCCTTGTTGGTGGAAAAAGTAAAGGATGCAGTTAAGCAGATGTATGATGTGGAAGTACCATCCGTGGAGTTTCAACCTACGCGAAAGGACTTTGAAGGTGACATCACTGTGGTTATTTTTCCCATGTTACGCTACGTTAAGGGCAATCCTGTTGAGATAGGTTCCAAAATAGGAGATTATTTGCAGGAACACGTTGAGGAAATCAGTAGATATAATGTGGTCAAGGGTTTTTTGAACCTTGTGGTTTCTGATGTGTTTTATTTGAATTTCTTCAACAGTATAAAGAACGAAGAAAACTATGGTTTTGCCCAAACCAATAGTAAAGCTTCCGTTATGGTGGAGTATTCTTCGCCAAATACCAACAAACCCTTGCATTTAGGACATATTCGAAACAACTTGTTGGGCTATTCGGTGGCTGAAATCTTAAAAGCCTCTGGACACAAGGTCTATAAGACACAAATTGTGAATGACCGCGGAATCCATATCTGCAAAAGTATGCTGGCTTGGCAACGATTTGGAAATGGAGAAACGCCTGAGAGTTCAGGAATGAAGAGCGATCATCTGGTAGGAAAGTACTATGTAGCTTTTGATAAAGCCTACAAAGCTGAGATAGCGCAGTTGAAATCTGAGGGCAAAGAAAAGAAGGAAGCAGAAAAGACAGCTCCCATTCTTTTGGAAGCAAAAGCGATGCTGCGTCAATGGGAGGCCGGTGATGAAGAGGTGGTAAAGCTGTGGAAAATGATGAATGGTTGGGTATATGCAGGTTTTGACACCACGTACAAGAACCTAGGAGTAGACTTTGACAAGCTTTATTACGAGAGCGACACCTATTTGTTGGGGAAAGATGTGGTAGAAGATGGTCTAAAAAAAGGGGTTTTCTTTAGAAAAGAGGATGGAAGTGTTTGGATTGACTTGAGTGATGAGGGATTGGACGAAAAAATTGTGCTTCGTGCTGACGGAACTGCGGTATACATGACCCAAGATATTGGTACAGCAATTCAAAGAGTTACTGATTTTCCAGACATTAATGGGATGGTCTACACTGTAGGTAACGAGCAAGACTATCACTTTAAAGTCTTGTTTTTGATTCTTAAAAAGTTAGGTTATACTTGGGCCGAACAATTGTACCACTTAAGTTATGGTATGGTGGATTTGCCCAGTGGCAAAATGAAGAGTAGGGAAGGTACTGTGGTAGATGCGGACGATCTTATTCAAAATATGGATGAGACTGCTGAGGAGATATCCAAAGCTCAAGGAAAATTGGAAGGATATTCTGAAGACGAGAAACAAAAGCTGTATCGAATAATCGGTTTGGCGGCTCTAAAATATTACATCCTGAAGGTGGACCCTAAAAAACGAATTCTTTTCAATCCAGAGGAATCTGTAGATTTTCAAGGTAATACAGGTCCTTTTATTCAATATACCTATGCCCGAATTCAATCGATTCTCAGAAAGGCAGATTTCGATATTTCGACTACCCGTGACATGACTTTTGACTTACATGCCAAGGAGAAAGAGCTATTGAAGCAAATACAAGTTTTTCCGGAAACGCTTCAGTTGGCAGCGGAAAACCATAGTCCAGCATTGATTGCTAATTATACATATGATTTGGCCAAGGAATTCAATTCATTTTATCAACAAGTTCCGGTTTTACCTGAAGTAGATCAGCAGAAAAAGCAATTTAGGGTGCAACTTTCCAAAAAGGTTGGTGAAGTAATTCAAGCTGCATTTAAATTATTGGGTATAGACGTTCCGGAAAGAATGTAAAAAAAGCCATGCTTAAAAAGCATGGCTTTTTTCAATAACCAACTAAATTAACTATGCATTTGAATCAGAAGTAGCAGTCACTGCTAAATTGTAAATAACCAATCCAAATCCAATTTTGTTTATGGCGTCACCAATGTTGTAGATAACATCCATTGAAATTCCACCAAAAATACCTTCGTACCATCCTGGAGTCCCTGCCATGTAACCAATAGGGTAAATAGCCCATCCTACCAATACGAACCAGCATAAAGTTTTGTGTGCTTTAAGAACAGCACCTCCAGCTTCTTGAGCCAATTTCTTTGCTTGGCCTAACCAAATGTCATAGACAATCACGAAGTAAGCGATACCCGAAATTAGACCCCAAATTTGCGCTTGGTCACGATACACTGCTTCTCCCAGATATCCTGTTACAAGCATAATTACAGAAAGGAAGATAAGCCTCCACATCAAAGATTTTTTAGCTCCAGCTACTTTGAGTATCAAATAGAACTCAACGCACATTAATGGTACGGTAAGTATCCAATCCACATAGCGGAAGAAAGTAGGCGATTCTGCATTCACGGCCCAATAGTCCCGCATGTACCAATAGTGTACCGCAGCAATAAACGTGATAAGACCGGAAACCAAGATTGAGGTTTTCCATTTTCTGTCAAATCCGTTCATGGACAAAAAGAAAAAGGCAGATGCGGCCATCATGGCCATACATCCTACAAAGAAGGTAAAGCCTACATAATCATTGGTAGCCATTTTGGCCACCATAGGTAAAGAAGTTAATAAATTTTCCATGTATATATTAAGTTATTAGTTTTTGTTTAAACAAATCTAATAAAAACTAAACATAATTTCATAATTTTGTTCATATTTTTTTAGAGATGATTCAACAAAAGACATTGAATTTTACGAAAATGAAAAGCGCAATGATTGTAGTCACGGTCTTTTCATTATGGTTTTCTGTGTTTTTTGATGACTATGTTGAAACCATACTTTCTTATGTATTGATTATGAGTTTTGGAGTGTTGCACGGAGCAAATGATATCCGATTGATTCAGAGTGTCACCTCAAAGAATTCAAAATCAACGTTTTTTAAAATTGTCTTGGTCTATGTTTTGGTTGTTGCCGGAATTTTAACTCTTTTTTTTACAATGCCCATTTTAGCTCTTTGTTTGTTTATTCTCATTAGTGGGTATCATTTTGGAGAACAACATTGGTCAAAAAGTATTCTAGTGGATTCCTATTGGAGTACACTTTTTTATACCTTTTATGGATTGTTTATTTTGTTTATGATTTTTCATATAAAGAGTGAACAAGTAACACCAATATTAGAGAGTATTTTGAAAATATCTATAACAACTGAAATAATAGACTATTCCTTCCTATTTATCGGGCTTTGTCTTCTGGTTTTTGGTATTTTCTTTTATACGAATAGATTGGTCAAGAGCAGTCTTTGGGAGGAGCTCTTTGTTTTGTTGGTTTTCTTTATCATTTTCAAGACCGCTTCGTTGTTATGGGGTTTCTGTATTTACTTTATTGTTTGGCACAGCATCCCGTCATTAAAGGACCAAATGGATTATTTATATGGCGAGTCTACTTGGAGAACGTTTGGATTATATGTTAAAGAGTCTATCCTGTACTGGGCAATATCCATAATAGGGTTATTAGCCTTAATTTGGTTTTTAAAGGATAGTTCTCAAAACATGGTCGCGGTCTTAATTTACTTTTTAGCGGCCATAACTTTTCCTCATGTGATTGTAATGTCCAAGTTGGAAAAAGGGAGTTAGAAACTGACTCTGAAACTCAGGTTTGGAGTGATGCCCAATGAAATATTTTCCACAGTTTCAATCTGATTATCATCAGCTACCCGATAATAGGTGTTAAGGATGTTTTTACGGTCAGTCACATTTAAGACGGAAATTCCTGCATTGGCCTTAATACGCCTGCTTATATCAAAATTATAGATGGCCGAAGCATCCACTCGAAAATATTCTGGTAATCTACTTGAGTTGGGATCCCTAAAGTTGATTTGTGCTGGAAAAACCGAAGTGTTCAACGACTCGTCCCCCTCTAAAGGTTCGGTAAATGGTCTTCCTGTTCGATAATTTATTCCTAACCCCAATTTGAGCTTTTTATAGTCGTAGGTACTTGCTAAGGTTAGGGTATGGCGAATATCCAGATTGTTGGGAAAACTAACAGGATCAAGAGATTCAAAAGTGTAATCATTATCATTATAAGTATAGCTGAACCATGTACTGTAGTTTGCACCTCGTTTATTGATTAGCAACTCCATTCCCCTAACATTATAAAACCCTATCTCTCCATTGAATTGGTTTTGGTTTTGGAAGCCTTGGGTACTGGTGCTTATGCCATCCACTCGTTTGTAAAACCCTTCAATACCAAAATAGAGGTCATTTTTTTCATAATTAAGCCCAACTGAAGCTTGTTTGCTTTGAGTTACCGGTAGTGAATCGTCATCGGACAATACCCAACGTCTTTTCTCAATACCCAGAAAGTTTTGTTCCAAATCCACAACTTGGTTGGTGGTCTGACTTTTAAACTCACCTAAGATTTGCGCCCTAAGGTAATTGGCCACCCTAAAATTGATATTTAGTCTTGGTTCTACCAGAAACCTATTGAAAGTGCCTAAGTTTTCAATATAATTGACACGAGCACCAATCCTCCCAATAAAGTGTTTGTTTTCTGTAGCATAAGACAACCCAGTATGTGGGGCATAAATACGGATAACTCCTTTAATGTTGCTGCCAAAGGGCGGTTGGGTGATATTGGTTACATTTCTGATTCCCGTTTCAATAAATTGATAACCATTGTTCCAATTTAAACGTTCGGAAAATTTATAGGAGGTATTTAACTTTAGAGCAGTTTCCTCAACTTGATTGTTTTGGAAAAGTAACTGTATTTGATTGGCAAACAAATTCTGGGCATCCAAATTGTAGCTGGTGTAATAAATGTTCAAGTTACTTGAAAACCGGCTGGTCCATTGACTTGTAAGTTGAGCACCAGCGGAAAAATTGGTTTGGTCCAAAAGACTATTGGTCGTTTCATCAGTATCCAAATTGGTTTCCTCAAAATTCAAATCATTATTTATGTTGATAAAATTCAAGCGAAGTTTATGATTTTCGTTGATGTCATAAAGCAATTTCGCCGTGAAATCATAGAAGAAAAAGTTTTCTTCACGGCTAAAAGCTTGATTTAATCTGATATTGTTTTCATCAATAACCTCACTATCCTGAAACGCACGGTCAAAAAAGCGGTCATAGGTAGGGGTGTTTAAGAAATCTGTGGTAGACCGTCTCGCAGAAAACTGGAAGGCCATATTATCCGTCAATGGAATTTGGCCATAAAGATCTCCACTTATAAAATTAAAACCGGCTCCGCCAAAAAATGTATCGGATATTTCGTTGTTGGTTTCCATTTGGAGTACACTGCTAACCCCATCCCCATAATTAGAAGGAGTCCCGTTTTTGAATATGGTGACCTTATCTGTCAAATAAGGGTTAAATGCCGAAATCAACCCAAAAAAGTGGCCGGATTGATACATTTTAATGCCATTCCAGAGTATAAGATTCTGATCATTGGTCCCACCTCGTACATTAATGTCGGAAACAGTCTCGTCTATGCTCTTAATTCCTGGTAAAGCCTGTACCGTTTGAAGGATATCTGGCTCTATAAGTCCAGGTAAAATACCAAAGTCTGCTGTATTTAGGGTGATGCTCGCGTCTTCTTCCCTAGTTATGCCAGTGGTTAGAAACTTGTAAACAGTAACTTCCTTAAGCTGCTGATAATTTTGGGCCATCAATATACTAGGACAGTCTTTTCCGGATACTAGCTCTTCAACTGAAACGTATTGGGTGATATAGCCCAAAAACCTGACTTTTAAAGAGGCATCCCTTGGAATATCCTTAAGGGTAAAATTACCGTCCATGTCGGTCGTTAAAGCGATTTCAGAATTCAAAACCTCCACGGTTGCGCCCATCACGGTGTTTTCGGCAAAATTGTCCAATACCCTTCCGCAGACATCTACCAAACTCTTTTTAACTACGGAATAATACCTGTCGCTCAGTTTTTCAAGCTTTATTTGGAATTGGACCTCCAGATATGAAATGATGTCTTCAAGGGCAACAAGGTTATTTGGGAGGGTTGTATTTAAATCTTCAATATCCTTGTTTATGTATGAAAACTTAATATTGAATTGCCCTTCTAGGTCTTTTAAGATACTAACCACGGGACGTGAGGTGCTTTGCGTAGTCTGTGCCATTAGGAAAAAGGGCAAAAACAACACAATCGCTAAGAAGAACCTTCTAAAACTACTGATTTGTGTTCTCAGCATAGAAAAGTACATTATCACCCTCATTCTTGAACTTGATTCTGGACGGGGTAGCTATACTTTTTAACGCCATTTTTAGGTCTGTGTTGCTAAAAGTACCTGTAAAAAGGAGATTGGTGTCTACATTTTCGGTATTCACGGAAATATCGAATTGTCTTTCAAGCTCGTTGAAGACATATTTTAAGGGGATGCCATCAAAAGAACTTTCGCTTCTGGTCCATGACGGTTCTAAGGCATTTGATTCTTCTACATCCAATACTTTACCGTCTAAAACCAAAAATGAGGTTCCGGCCGGTAATTCTTTTTTGATGTTTTTGTACTCCACTTGCACAAGACCTTCGTAACAATTTACCTCAAAGAAACCATCCCTGTTCTCAACGTTGAACTGGGTTCCCAATACGATTACACTTCCCTGAGTGGTCTCTACTGTAAACTTTTTCCCTTTGGCTACCTTAAAGAAAGCTTCACCTCTTAAGTTCACTTTTCGATTGGTATCCCAATTTTTTTCGTTGAAAGTAACTTTGGAATCAGCATTCAATATAACTTCGGAATTATCTGGAAGTACAACTTCTGTATTTTCTGCCATCTCACTTGAGTATGAAGTATTTGAGAAATTTAGATACAAATAAGAACCTGTTATCAAGATGACAATGGCAGCTGCGATACGCAGGAATTTTTTGTAAGGGTTTAGGGCAATTACTTTGGGTGATTGCTGTGAACGTTTGGTCTGTAGTTCGTTCAATGCGATTTCCACATCAAAATCAGGTGCTTTCAAAGAGGCGGATACCCCTTTGAGTTTTTTGTACGAAGCATACTCTTCGGAGCTTTTGAACTTAGCCAGTTCTTCTTCCGAAAGTTCATCATTAAGCCATTTTGCCAAATAATTATCCTGCATGATTTCTAGGCTTTACCTTAATATAACAACTTAGTTTCAAAATACCCTACCTTAATCATTTAACAATGTTCAATATGCAATGGACAATGACTTACTTGAAATGTCATTTGTGCAGATAATCGAAATTGCTAATTATTCAAATTCCATCAATTTTTTCTCGAAGCGATTTTAACGCCAAGTGCATTCTTTTTTCAATAGCTTTTACACTTACACCTTCCATCTCTGCAATTTCCGCATACTTTTTTCCATCAATTCTGTTTAGTAAAAAAGTCGTTCTCTGATTTTCTGGTAAACTGTTAAGTGCATTATCCAGTTTTTTCTTGTATTCCTTTTCTTCTAAAAGAAATTCAGGGGATTCGTTGGAATGTTCTTTAGGGGTCTGTGCGTACTTTAATCGCACCTTTTCCGATTTGAGGACATTCAAATACATATTGTTGGCCACAGTGTACAGATACGATTTTGCTTTCTCGGGTTCAACTTTACTACAGTTTTCCCAAAGTTTTACAAATGCTTCCTGTACGGCATCATGAGCTTTTTCCTCATTACCAAACTTATAATATATAAAGTTAAATAGCGTTTTCGAGTTAGCCCTAAATATAGAGCTATACACTTGGTCTTCACAAACATTGCTCATTTAAAAGGAGATGTGTTGGTGTTCAAATATATTTTAAAAAAATGGAAGACCAAGTAGGGTTTTTTTTTTGACAATTGTTCTAGAAGTGTACCAAGAAACAAAAATCCGAATCGTTATGAAAAATCTATTCAACAAATTAATATTTACAAACCTCCTCTTTGCGGCATTGCTATTTACTTCGTGCCAAGAAGAATTCGAAGAAGTCGGAGGAGACACCCAAGAAACTATCTCGGCAAATTCCAATACTGCGGTTTTGATAGAAAACACAGCAACCAATGATGGTTCTTTTGATAACATTGTGGACGGCGCAAGCTGTTTGGCCATCAAATTTCCATATACTGTCGAAGTAAATGGTATTCAAATTACAATCGATTCCAGAGAAGACTTGCACATCATTGAGGAAATCTTCGATGAATTGGACACAGACGATGATATCCTTGATATTATTTTCCCTATCACTATCACATTTGGAGATTTCTCTGAACTGGTCATAGAAAATTTTGAACAATTGCGTGAACTTGCTGCCCAATGTACGGAAGGTGGAGATGATGATGATATAGAGTGTATCGACTTTGTGTACCCCATCACATTGTTCACATTTGATATTAATGATCAACAGACTGGAGAAGTCACGGTAAACAGTGATATGGAGTTGAGAAGATTCTTTGCTGGTTTGGAAGATGACGAGCTTGTAAGCATTCAATTTCCTTTGACTTTGAAAAAGTTTGATGGAACTGAAATAGTGGTAGATAGTAATGCTGAATTGGCTGCAGCTTTGGAGCGCGCCAAGGATGAATGCGATGAAGATGATGATGATGATTTCAATGATGATGATTTCACCAAAGAAAGACTGGACCATTTATTGGTAGAATGCCCATGGGAAATCCGTGAAGTAATCCGTATGAGCATGGACCAAACAGGACAGTACCTTGAAAATACCTTAACATTCTCTGAAAATGGTAGTGTTGCTTATCAGTCTCCTGCAGGAGGTATGGTTACAGGTGAATGGTCTACCAGAGTCACTGATAACGGTATCGCACTAAATCTTGAATTCGAGACGTTGGTTGACTTCAATTTGGAGTGGTTGGTTTATGAAATTGGAGACCATAAGATAAAGTTGTACTCGGATGATGGTAATAAAATAGTATTGAGACAACATTGTCCGGATGACGGTAACGGCGATAATGGCAATGGTGGTAATGGGATTATCAGCGTAGAAACTTTGACAAACGCATTATTGGAGTGCGATTGGATTATCAAAGAGGTTGAAAACCAAGGTGAGGAAATTGAAAGACTTTTAGGGTACGAATTCATCTTTGTTGAAGATGGTACATTAACCGTAGGTAATGGTATCACTTCTTTCTCAGGAACATGGGAAATCGTATCCAATGATGATAACGTTCGCACTTTAAAAATCAATATAGGTGATGAGCCTGCGGTATCTTTTGATTGGCCGTTGACCGAAATTGATGGACCAAGTATCGTTGGAACAACAAGATTGGTGTTCGAAGACGAAAACGCAGACTATGAAATGGTCCTTGAAAAAGTTTGTAATGACAATGCTGACGACCAAGATGTTGCCGAAATAAGAAATATAGCCTTAGGAGGTGGTTGGAATGTCACTAGTTATATCAGCAATGGAATGGATATGACGGCTGATTTCAACGATATGGACTTTAACTTCTCCAATATGCACCAATTAGAAGTTTCCGTGAATGATACGCCCATAGCGGCAGGTCTATGGAGAGTTCTAAGAGATACGGATGAAGAGTTGAAATTCTTTGTAAACCTTGAGGAAAATGCAACCTTGGCCGAATTGACCGATGACTGGCATATTGTTTCCGTAGAAAGTTCAAGAATTGAACTTGCCTACGAAGATGAAGATACCACTGAAACTTTAGTTTTTGAAAAACCATAACCAATTTCCCCAATAGTCACGAAAAGGACGGTCCTCCCCAAGGCCGTCCTTTTTGCTTGTTAAATATTTCACAAACCAAAGAAGTGAGGTAGGGATTTTAATGTTTAAAACGTTTCATAGGAACAAGAGAGTAAAAATCTCATCGAAGAGTAAACAATTGCTGTAACACAAAACAAAATGAAAATGAAACACTTAAAAAACCTATTCCTTGCTATTCTAGTCCTCAATTTAGTATCGTGCAGTGACGATGACGATTCAAACGGAAACGAAAACTTTGACAGTACAGATATAACGGCCTTGACCAGTGCTGTAAGTAACGCAACTTGGCGTATTACCCAATTTATTGATGACGGTCAAGATGAGACCAGCGATTTTGATGGAGTTGTATTTACGTTTAACGCAAATGGCTTTATTGACGTCGAAGATGGTATGGATACCTTCACTGGTACATGGACTGTTGAGTTGGATGACAGTGATTTTGATGACGATGATGATCTCGATGAACTTGAATTCGAAATATCGTTTTCCCTATCCAATGATTTTGATGATTTAAGCGAAGACTGGTACGTTATCGAATATAGCAGTAACAGGGTCCAGCTGAGAGAAGATGACGACGACGATGATTTATTGACTTTTGAACGGATTTAAAACTTGTAGAATATAATCATATTAAAAGAGCGCTCTACAAGCGCTCTTTTTTATTTCAGGGCAGCCAATTGTGCTTCCCAGAGGTTATGCTTAACTTTGTCCCTCTTCAAAAATGACAAAAGCCGATGTTCGATAATTTAAGTGATAAACTGGACAAAGCCCTACACGTACTCAAGGGGCATGGTCAAATAACAGAGATAAATGTAGCGGAGACCATTAAGGAAATCCGAAGAGCTCTGTTGGATGCGGATGTCAACTTCAAAATAGCCAAAGAATTTACCAATAAGGTCAAGGAACAGGCTATGGGCCAAAATGTACTGACCAACCTTCAGCCGGGCCAGCTTATGGTCAAGATTGTGAAGGACGAGCTGACCGAGCTCATGGGTGGTGAAGCAGAAGGCATTGACCTATCTGGAAGCCCTTCTGTGATTTTAATGTCAGGTCTACAAGGTTCGGGTAAGACCACATTTTCCGGTAAACTAGCAAACTATCTTAAAAATAAGAAGACCAAAAAACCACTTTTAGTGGCTTGTGATGTCTATCGACCTGCAGCAATTGACCAGTTGCATGTGGTAGGCGAACAAATAGGCGTAGAGGTCTATTCCGATAGAGATAATAATGACCCTGTTGCTATTGCCAAAGCCGGTATCCAGCATGCAAAAAGCAACGGATGCAACGTGGTTATCATAGATACTGCTGGACGATTGGCGGTAGATGAGCAAATGATGACCGAAATTGCAAACATTCACAAGGCCATTACGCCACAGGAGACCCTTTTCGTAGTGGACGCTATGACGGGCCAAGATGCTGTTAATACAGCAAAAGCCTTCAATGATGTATTGAATTTTGATGGGGTAATCCTTACCAAATTGGATGGTGATACACGTGGTGGTGCGGCTATATCTATCAAATCGGTTGTAGACAAGCCCATTAAATTTATCGGTACCGGAGAGAAGATGGAAGCCATCGATGTGTTTTATCCCTCAAGGATGGCAGACCGTATTTTGGGAATGGGCGATGTGGTTTCTTTGGTAGAGCGTGCTCAGGAACAATTTGATGAAGAACAGGCTCGAAAAATCCAAAAGAAGATTGCGAAAAACCGCTTTGGTTTCGATGATTTTCTGAGCCAGATTCAGCAAATCAAGAAAATGGGGAATATGAAAGACCTCATGGGTATGATTCCTGGGGTTGGTAAGGCCATTAAAGGGATGGACATTGATGATGACGCCTTTAAACACATCGAGGCCATTATCCATTCCATGACACCTGACGAGCGCTCCAACCCTTCTAAATTGAATGCGAGTCGCAAAAAACGCATAGCTCTAGGTAGTGGAAGGTCCATTCAAGAAGTAAATCAATTGCTGAAACAATTCCAACAAATGAGCAAGATGATGAAGATGATGCAGGGCGGGGGAGGCAAGAAGATGATGCAGATGATGCAGAATATGAGATAAAACTTAAGCCATTTTACAAAGAACACAAATGGAAATACTGGACGGGAAAAAGGTATCGAACGACATCAAGGACGAAATAGCCGCAGAGGTCAAAAAAATGAAAGAACGCGGAGAAAAAGTTCCTCATTTGGCCGCGGTAATTGTGGGTAATGATGGAGCAAGTTTAACCTATGTTGGGAGCAAGGTCCGTGCGTGTAAGCGTATTGGTTTTGAATCCACACTTATTCAGTTGCCCAATACCACCAGTGAAATTGAGTTGCTAAAAACCATAAATGAACTCAACACCAATCCAGATATAGACGGTTTTATTGTTCAACTACCATTACCGGACCAAATTGATACCCAAAAGGTTATCATGGCAATAGATCCCGATAAAGATGTAGATGGTTTCCACCCTACAAACTTTGGAAAAATGGCTTTGGATATGAGCACGTTCATTCCGGCAACACCTTTTGGAATTTTGGAATTGTTGGAACGATACAAGATTGAAACCCAAGGTAAACATACCGTTGTTATTGGCCGTAGTCATATTGTTGGCAGACCCATGAGTATATTGATGGGCAGAAAAGGATTTCCAGGAAATTCAACCGTAACGCAAACCCACAGCCGAACCAATAATATTGAAGAAGTTATTGCCGAGGCGGACATCATAATTTCTGCATTGGGAATTCCACATTTTGTAAAAGCAGACATGGTAAAAGAAGGAGCCGTAGTCATTGATGTTGGAATAACCCGTGTTCCAGATGAAACCAAAGAAAAAGGCTATTATATTACAGGTGATGTAGACTTTGAAAATGTAAGCAAAAAAGCCTCGTACATCACACCTGTACCCGGTGGGGTTGGTCCTATGACCATTGCCATGTTGTTAAAAAACACCTTACTTGCAAGAGAAAGGCATAGAACAAAAGCTAGCTAATAACCTTTTCTTCAGATTGTAGTGAAGCACCGGAATCCTCTTCTCCAGGGTTAAGGATTTCAAATTCGGTCTCACCTTCGTCATTGGTGCAACTGCCCACAGCGAAACCAGCAAAAACCAAAGAAACCAATAGTAGTATAGTTTTCATGTAGGTAAAATTTAGGGTTTTGCCTTATTGAACGTTTTTATGAGCTGTATCATATTACAAATCAGTACTTTTCGATGAACGGGTTATTTGGTCCATGATTTGGTTTATGGAAATCTACATTTAAATTATGTATCTTCAAGTCAAACAACCTAATCATGAAATCACAGATAATTCTATTATTTCTTTGTGCCACTATTCTGGTTTCCTGCCAACCTAAAAATGAAGCAGGTCCAATTGTTGAGGTTTCCTTTTCAGATGGCGTAAGTGCAGAAAGTTTGGATGGCCGTTTGTTGCTAATGTTCGCCTCGGACGAAACCAAGGAACCTAGGTTTCAAATCAGCGCAGGATTGAATGCACAACCTATTTTTGGAATGGACGTGGAAGGAATGGAACCCAATCAGAAAAAGGTGTTTGACAGTTCTATCTTTGGTTTTCCTTATAAAAGTTTGAAAGAGTTACCGGATGGAGAATATTATGTGCAAGCCCTCTTGCACGTTTATGAAACGTTTGACTTGTCAACTGGCCATACAGTCAAATTACCTATGGACAATGGAGAAGGACAACAATGGAACCGATCTCCAGGAAACCTATACAGCAAACCGGTTAAGGTTGAAATCAAGGATGGTGAGGTCCCACAAATGGATTTGGTTATGGAAGAGATAATTCCTCCTATAGAGGAACCCGAGGACACGGAATGGATTAAACACATCAAAGTAAAATCTGAAAAGTTATCAGAGTTCTGGGGTCGTGATATGTATTTAGGGGCACATGTTCTTCTTCCAAAAGGGTTTGATGAACATCCTGAGGCCAAATACCCCCTTATGATTTTCCACGGTCATTTTCCTTCTGATTTTGGAGGTTTTAGGACCACTCCTCCTGACCCGGATTTAAAACCGGATTATTCGGCAAGATTCGATGTGCAGGGTTACAACATTATACAACAGCAGGAAACCTATGATTTCTATACACGTTGGAACGAACCCGACTTTCCTAGATTTTTAATAATCAAAATCCAACATCCAACTCCATATTATGATGACTCTTATGCCGTAAACTCAGCTAGCCAAGGACCGTATGGAGATGCCATTACCCATGAACTTATCCCATATATTGAAAAAGAGTTTAGGGGAATGGGAGAAGGCTGGTCACGCTTTTTGTATGGCGGGTCTACAGGAGGATGGGAAGCTTTGGCCGTTCAAGTTAAGTATCCAGATGAGTATAATGGCTGTTTTGCCGCTTGTCCTGACCCTATAGATTTTAGAGCGTATTGTTTGACGGATATCTATGAAGATTCCAATGCTTATTATTATCCGGCAGAACATAAGCAAACAGAAGTTCCTGGCCATCGTGATTATCTTGGAAATGTTCAAAATAGTACAAGGGAATACAATCATTTGGAGTTTGTGTTGGGAACAAAATCCCGTTCGGGTCAACAATGGGATATTTGGGAAGCGACTTACTCTCCTCAGGGAGAAGATGGATATCCCGAAAGGTTATGGGATAAAATGACGGGAGAAATCAATCATGAAGTTGCCGAATACTGGAAAGAAAACTACGATTTACGATATATCCTGGAGCGGGATTGGGATAAGTTGGGAGATAAGCTCAAGGGAAAGATAAACATCTATTGTGGCGATATGGATAACTATTATCTAAATAATGCCGTGTATTTGATGGAGGATTTTTTAGAGAGTACTACGGACCCTTATTATGCGGGTGAAGTTGATTATGGAGACAGAGCGGAACACTGTTGGAATGGAGATCATGAAAACCCTAATCACATCAGTAGATTGCGATATAATTCCATGTACGTGCCAAAAATTATGAAACGGATTATGGAGTCTGCCCCCCAAGGTGCAGATTTAAGCAGTTGGAGGTATCAATAATGAACACGTCAAATAAAGTTGCTTGGTTTGTATTTGCTTTTTTGGCCATAGGTGTAGGACTATACCCATTGCTGTATATAGTAGCCGATAGCAAGATAGGACTGTTGCAAAGCAAAGGTGACGAACTTTTGGCGAATGACCTTTGGAATATTGGTTTCTATGGTCACATCATTTTTGGAGGAGTCGCATTGATTACCGGTTGGTCACAATTCAGTCAAAAACTAAGGAGAAAGAGGCTTCAGCTGCATAGAAGCCTTGGAAAGGTATACGTAACTGCAGCCTTGGTAAGCGGCATTTGCGGTATATATATTGGGTTTTACGCCACAGGAGGTCCTATTGCTTCTATGGGATTTGTGATTTTGGGTGTGATTTGGTTGTTTACCACGATCAAAGCCTACATTGCGATCAAGAAGAAAGACTTGTCTTTGCACCAGGGTATGATGATTTATAGTTATGCCGCCTGCTTTGCCGCTGTCACATTACGAATATGGCTACCTGTTTTAACCGCAACGATTGGAAACTTTATTATTGCATATAGGATTGTGGCTTGGCTTTGTTGGGTGCCCAATATTGTTTTTGCCTACTTCTGGGTACGTAAAAAAGGATTGCAGATAGGATAAGCTTATTGAGCAAATAATTGTCCCATATCTTTAAAAGCTTTAAACTCCAATGCGTTTCCCGCCGGGTCAAGGAAAAACATGGTAGCTTGTTCACCTACCTCACCTTTAAAACGAATGTAGGGTTCAATGATAAACTGTACTCCTTTTTCTTTCAAATGGGAGGAAAAAGTTTGAAAAGTGTCCCATGGGAGAACAACACCATAATGTGGGACAGGTACATGTTTGCCATCTACTGGATTTGTATGTAGCTCTTCCCCAGATTTTGGTTTATAATGGATGACCAACTGGTGACCAAACAAGTTAAAATCTACCCAATGGTCGCTGCTGCGACCTTCTTCGCAACCTAAAATCTCACGATAAAATGTTCTGCAATCATCTAGATTATGCACGGGAATGGCAACGTGGAAAGGCGTAATACTGGACATGACAAACTCTTTTGGGGAAATTACCCTTTCTTTTTCAAGCTTGCAAAAAATCTATAATCTGATTGTTCACATCTTCTTGATGCATGGAATGCCCCAATCCCTCGGTACTTACCAGTTGGCTATTCTTCCAATTCCCATGCACCTTCTCAGAGGCAATATAAGGAGCTATGGCATCCAAGCGATCATGAAACAAAAGGCCTTTTTTAGTGTTGGTTTTGGCGAATTGCGAGGTGGAAAAATCCCGGATATGAAAACCAAACCTATTGAAGATATAACTGTCCAAATGGCCCATAAATCTATCGCTGAATTTTAAAACATCCTGAAATTGGTCCATAATTCTATGGAATTCAGATGGGGACCCAATGGTAACGATTTTTTCTACTTCTGGGTTCGGATTTTTATACTCGTTGTACATTAGAGTCATACCGCCAACAGAATGGCCTATTACATATTTTGGGTTGTATTTTCTTATGATATGATGAACTGCTTCTTCGTATAAGGGAACATAGAGCAGCTTGCCCGAAGAATGTCCATGTGAGGGCGCATCAAAAGCGATAATATTATAATTGGCCTCTTGGAGTTTTTTAATGAGGTTTCGCCAACGAAATGTGTTGCTTTCCCAACCATGCACCAATAATACTGTCTCTTTGGTTCCTGGCCATGAATATGTTTGTATGCGGTGTCCTGAAACTTCTTCTATTCCATTCTTGGCACTTTTTAGATATTCAGATTGTTGGGGTAAAACTCTCCCTTTTCTAACCGTACAAAACAAAACAAATGCCTTATGCGCTGTTTCTTGCGCTGCAAAAAAGGACAAAAAGTTAAAATACTGACCATAGAGCGGAGGCAGAATTTTCGCGATGATTTTTTTCATATGGTTACTTTTTGTAACTTACTCTTTATTGGAGAGTAAAAATAAGAGTATTTTTTGAGAATTTTTAAGGTAACTCACATCTAATCAAGTGATAAAATGGAAACTACAACTGATAATCAGAAGGTTAGAATCACAAAAAAGTTAGAAAAAATGTTTGGGCACATTGATTATAAGAACCCTCCGGAACTTTGTCCGGTAAGGGATGTAATGTCTGTTGCTTCAGACCAGTGGAGTGTGCTGATTATTTTGTGGTTAGGTTATTTTGAAACCCTTCGGTTTAATAAACTTAAGAAATTTGTCTATGGTATTTCAAATAAGGTACTGAGCCAACGCCTAAAGGTATTGGAAGCTGATGGTTATCTTTCACGTAAGGCCTATGCGGAGGTTCCAATTCGTGTGGAGTACAGTTTAACTGAATTTGGACACTCTTATGTGGAAAAATTGCTCGAATTGACCGAATGGATGCAGATGAACAGCCCAAAAGTAATGGAGAACCGAGAAAAATACGGACTTATCTAGGGATGACTACCCTTTGAATGTCGAATTACTAGGTTGCTAACGTATTCTTCTAAGGTTCGCGATTCACACTTTCCATACTAAAAGCCGGTAGACAAATAGAAACATACTCACATTCTTCATTAAAAGGATTGGAATACTGAACACGGGTGTGTTTGTGCACCTTAATGGACTCCCCTGCTTGAAGAATAATTTTTTCATCATCAATAATAAATTGTTTTCTCCCGCGTACTACCAGAGTATACTCATCAAAATCTGGAGTTTGAAAAGGCTCACTCCAGCCTGGCGGTGCAACCATATGAGCAATACTTAAGTCGTTATTTCCATCAGTTGCAAGCCCAAAATGTTCTGCAATATGTTTTCCATCATCCGTGGGGACTATAAAAGGGGATTTTTGGAGAATGTACTTTTTACTCATACCGTTAGTTTAATCCCACCCCAGCATTAGGTATTTTATCTTAGCATCTTCAGGAATCTGAACCGCCTCAATGTTTGAAGTGGTGTATCTTAGATTGGCAGGAAGTTCTTCTTTGTCCAATGTGAAGTATAGATTACTCCCCTTGGGAAATATAACAACACTGTTCAGAGTGGTCACAATTTTCTTTATTGAATGATTGGTTTTGATATCCTTGAAAGTACTTTGAAGCCCAATCCCTTTTTCAGAAAGGTATCGAGAATCAAAAATCCGCACATTTTCAACTGTAGGAACACTGTCTTGATTGGGAGTAAGGGTCAAAAGATGTTTTCCCCCTTTTTCAAAAATTTGAATCTTACTCAAAGCATTACCTATTCGGGTATTCAAGCTATCCCTTACTACAGAATCTGAAGCAAAAATGGACTCAATATCGGCAATGGGAGTTTCTTTCGCCAAGGGTCCAATTTTCTCCTCACTTATTAGGAAAGTTTTATCTTTTTCAGCACAAGAGGAAATCAGTATTGCCAATAAAATGGCAAATACACTAGATGTTTTTTTCATACTAAATTTTAACGGATAACTTTTTTTAAAACGCCAAGAACCCCACGAATAAAAGTTGCGCTGGTCAATACCTTAACTACTGGATTCATTCGTGTACTTCGGCTTCGGGAAGAACTTCTCCGACTTGAGGTGGATTTTTTTTCTTTTTCCTTTTCAGCTTCTTTTTCAGCTTTTTCAATTTTTTCATTTAATATTTCATAAGCACTTTCCCTATCAATATCCTCATTGTATTTTTTGACCAATTTTGATTTTCCAATGGCTTCATCCAATTCAGTAGGAGTTAGTACATCCATTCTGCTCATGGGTGCCCTGAGCATGGTAGCTGCCAATGGAGTAGGCCTTCCTTTCTCATCCAAGGCAGAAATAAGCGCCTCTCCAATTCCTAGGGAGGTCAATACTTCTTTGGTGTCATAAAACTCAGAATCTGGATAGTTTTCTGCGGTCAACTTGATGGCTTTTCGGTCTTTGGCAGTAAATGCGCGAAGAGCATGTTGCACCTTCAACCCAAGCTGAGCCAGTACGTCATCAGGCACATCTGTAGGGTTTTGAGTAACAAAATAGAGTCCTATTCCTTTGGAACGAATCAGTTTTACAATGCTTTCAATCTGGTCCAGCAAAGCCTTTGACGCTTCTTTGAAAATCAGGTGTGCCTCATCAATGAACAAAATCAGTTCGGGTCTGTCACTATCCCCTTGTTCTGGGAATGTCCCATAAATTTCCGCCAATAAACTCAACATAAATGTTGAGAATAACTTGGGTCTATCTTGAATATCGGTCAATCGGATGATGTTGATATACCCTCTCCCATTTTCATCTATTCGGACCAAATCGTCCACCTCAAAGGATTTTTCTCCAAAGAAAAGCTCTGCCCCTTGTTGTTCCAGCTCAATTATTTTTCTGAGTATGGTTCCTGTGGAGCTTGTTGAAATTCTTCCATATTCGGATTGAAATTCCTTCTTTCCCTCGCCTGTGGCATATTGCAATACCTTCTTGAAATCCTTTAGGTCCAATAATGGCAACTTGTTATCATCACAATATTTGAAAACCACGGCCACTATGCCTTCTTGGGTGACGGTCAAATCCAAAATTCGCGAAAGAAGCACTGGGCCAAATTCAGAAACCGTTGCTCTCAATCGAACCCCCTCTTGTTCGGAAAGCGTAAGAATTTCAACCGGAAATCCTTTGGGTTCAAAGGGCAATCCAATTTTTTCATGGCGCTCATCAATTTTGGGGTGGCCCGGACTTGATTGGGCAATACCACTTAAGTCACCTTTAAGGTCCATAAGCAGCACAGGGATGCCTTTGTCAGAAAGATTTTCGGCAATAACCTGAAGGGTTTTGGTTTTTCCCGTTCCCGTTGCACCGGCAATTAATCCATGTCTGTTCAGGGTTTTTAAGGGTACCTTGACAAAGGCATTTTTTATAGTTTCCCCGTCAACCATACCTGCGCCCATGGTTATATAATCACCTTTGGTGGTATACCCTTTTTCTATATGCGCTAAGAAATCTTCTTTCCGACTCATCGAGTTCATTTTCCGATAAAAATAGGGTAATTTTAAACAATTCTAAAAATGCCAAAATGAAACAAAAACTATCTCTTTTTCTGCTTTTAACCTTATTTGGTTTCATATTTTCCTCGTACGCACAAGAGAGCAACGATATTATTTTTCATAAATCTCCTGACCCTAAGAGACAAAAGGCACCATTTAGTGAAACCGTACAGGCAGGAAATCTTTTCTTTTTGGCCGGACAGATAGGAATGGACCGAAGTGTGGGTAAATTGGCAGAAGGAGGTATACAAGGAGAAACTGAGCAGGCCATTAAAAACATTGAAGGTGTTTTAAAACGACATGGTTTGACTTTGGACAACGTGGTAAAATGTACGGTGATTTTAAGTGATATAGATGACTTTAGGGCTTTTAACGAGGTGTATGTGAAACATTTTACAAGGAAACCGGCGCGAACTACCTATGCAGCAGCTGGTCTGGCGGCTAATGCCAAAATTGAAATTGATGTAATCGCTGTTAAAGAATAGTCCACACCAAAGCGTGGCCTAACAATCCTTTAAGTCCTATCTTTGTTCCATGGTTTCTGAAGAGATTATGGATTTGGTGAATCAAGGTACAATGCTTCCTTTGATGGAGGAGTTTTATACCATTCAAGGTGAGGGGTACCATAAAGGTACAGCGGCCTATTTTATACGAGTCGGTGGTTGTGACGTGGGTTGCCATTGGTGCGATGTAAAGGAAAGTTGGAATGCCGAAACGCATCCTCCTACTTCAGTGGACACTATTGTAGAAAACGCAGCTAAATATTCAGACACTATTGTGGTAACGGGTGGTGAACCCTTGACTTGGGATATGAATCCCTTGACCCAAGGACTGAAAGCCCAGAGTTTACAAACCCATATTGAAACTTCAGGAGCCTATCCACTAACAGGTACTTGGGACTGGATTTGTCTATCTCCCAAAAAGAACAAATTGCCGGTGGGTGAAATCTATGATAAGGCCCATGAGCTTAAAGTAATAGTCTACAACAAGCACGATTTTATCTTTGCAGAAGAGCAAGCAGCCAAGGTTTCCCAAGATTGCATACTCTATCTTCAACCTGAATGGAGTGTTAGAGAAAAAATGATTCCTCAAATAGTAGAGTATGTTATGAAAAATCCCAAATGGAAGGTATCTCTACAAACGCATAAATATTTGAATATTCCTTAGGGTCAACGACCACCGTTACCTTGCAGGTCCAAAATACATTCACCATCCAATATCGGTACTACTGCTAGACTTCGGGCAGCTCTTGATTCCAAAAGCTTTAGCATGGAGTTTCCGTTCAAAGTACATGGGGAGGTAAGAATTTCTCCTCTGGAGGTCAAACTTCGGGCGGCGGGACTCCCAAATTGCAGCTGGGCTTGCATTAAACAGCCTTCAACATTGCAATGATTTGGAGCTTCGGTATCCTCATGGTCGTTAACAGGTTCTGTGCCCAGATTTACAAGGCCAAAAAGATGTCCAAATTCGTGATTTAAGGTAGCTGTTTCAACATCGGTTAGAGTAACAGGGGCACCACTATTATCTGGTGGAGCTAATCTTCGGATAGTGGATTCAAAAATGACCATAGATGTATTCCTAAAAACGGCTCCCAAGGTTACCAAATCTTCTTCTTCGTCATCACCATCTGAAGGAGCATCTGCGAAATAAATGTATACAGCTAAAGTGCTTCCGTCATTAAAAGCAGTTCTGTTGTCTTGTTCCAAATCGTCAATTTCCTCTAAAGTGAGGGTTTCTTCATTAGGTGAAGGAAGTTCGTTGAAAATGATATCTATATTTTCCTTAAAGGTTTTTTGCTGAATGAATTCTTGAAAACTTGCCAAGGTTTCTGCTGTTGGACGAAAACCCGCCACGTGGGCAACCTCAATCAAAATTCTATCAAAATTTGTATTGGCCAACAGGTCATTTGCGGAAGCGCCCGTAGCCAAAAGGTTACCTGACCTATCTACATTAGGATTAGGTGGAGTAGGAGGTGAAGGTGTTTCTCCTTGAGGATTTTCTGGTGGGGTTTCAGCAGTATCGCCATCGGAGGAACATCCAATAAACAAAGCCATAAGAGCCAAAAGGAAGAATATTTTTTTCTTTTTCATGTATGAGATTATTTCAATTGTAAACGCAATTTTTAAACGGTTTATTCTGTTTTTACAGAAAGTTTAGCTAAATAGTCGTAATGTTCTCCAGATATTACAAGTTCACAGTTCAGGTTCAGCGAATTACAACATTCCTTTAACGTGTTGAAATCCAAATACAACCAGTCAAAAACTTCTCCTCGCTGACCTTTATATTCCATTGAAAAAGTGACTTCACCATAGTATTTTTTATCACCTGGAACCCAAACACCACCATCTTCATCCTGATCAAACATGTATATGATATCACTTGAGTCCAACAAGATTTGACCATTGGGTTTAAGCAATTCCATCAAATGAATCAAAAACCCTTCCAAACTAGATAGTCTTCCGGCCAAACCTATTCCATTCATCAAGAGAAGCAAGGTATCAAATTGCTCTTCTTTATAGTATTCAATTTTAGAGTGAACCGTTGATTTAAGACCTCGAAGTTTGCATACTTCGATAGCTCCGGGAGAGGAGTCGAGTCCAATAACGATATGGCCTTTTTCCTGTAAAAAAATACTATGTGAGCCCGCTCCACAGCCAATGTCCAGCACTTTTCCAAAAGAAAGCTCCAAGGCACTTTGTTCTATCTTGGGCATTTCCTTATAACTTCTAAACAGATAGGGAAGGGGAATAGTATCTTGTTCATCCAATGAGGAAAAAGTTATAATGTCTTCAGAATACCTGTCGTTATGATAATCTAATAGGGCATTCCCCAAAATATCTTTATTGAAAATCACTTCCATATGATGAAATATGACGGTATTAGTTGCTTAAGGTTTAAATGAAATCTGTTTTTTAAGTTTGCTCATATGAAAGAAGAATTGGAACAATTGGGCCGGAAAGCTAGTGAAAAGCACTTGGAAAACAAGAAGTTCTTCGCAAAACTCAAAAAGAAACCCCCTAAGCAAATGGATTATCTTATGCAGGAGCTTCATGAAGAGGAGTTTCGGCGAACCGATTGCCTAGATTGTGGAAATTGCTGCAAAACCACAGGACCTCTTTTTACCCAAGCGGATATTGAGCGTATTGCCAAACATTTAAAAATGCGTCCTTCAAAATTCATAGATGAATATCTTCGAGTGGATGAAGAGAACGACTATGTGTTGCAGCAAGTACCCTGCGCTTTTTTGGGCTCAGATAATTATTGTTCCATCTACAAAGTGCGACCTAAAGCTTGTCGGGAGTTTCCGCATACGGACAGAAAAAAGTTTCACCAAATTTCTAATCTTACCTTAAAAAATGTCGCCATTTGTCCAGCGGCGTATAATATTGTAGAGGAAATGAAGAAAAGAATCAAGATTTAGCGATTTCTTATCTTTGAGAATATGGAACAAATTATTACCTACTTTGAAACGATTCCTCCTTTGCACAGAAGTTTAATTTTGGTTGGAGGAATTACTTTTTTTTGGATTCTGGAGGGTATTGTGCCCCTTTTTAACGCCCCTTATAAAAAATGGAGGCATTCCGTGCCGAATTTCTTCTTTACGCTCACCACTATTATTGTTAATTTTCCTTTGGCCTTTTTATTGCTGAAAACATCGGATTGGGCAGTGGCCGACAGGTTTGGAATTATTAATTGGTTGCCAGAAATGCCTTTATGGCTTTATGTTTTATTGGGTGTTTTGCTTTTAGATTTAATAGGAGCCTACACAGCTCACTTAGTGGAACACAAGGTTAAGCCTCTATGGATGGTCCATTTGGTTCATCACTCTGATCATAATGTGGATACTACTACCGCCAACAGACACCACCCTTTGGAAAGCTTTATCCGCTACACCTTTACATTGATTGGTGTTTTTGTGGTGGGGGCTCCCATTGGAATCATTATGTTGTACCAAAGCTTATCGGTGGTATTGTCTCAGTTCAACCATGCCAATATCAAATTGCCCAAAAAGGTGGATAATGCCATCAGTTGGCTTATAGTAAGTCCAGATATGCACAAAGTGCATCATCACTACCAATTGCCTTACACGGATTCCAATTACGGGAACATCTTTTCTATTTGGGACAGACTTTTTGGTACCTATATGACCTTGGATGCCGATAAAATTGTTTATGGTGTTGATACTTTTCCAGATGAAAAGGAAAATGCCAGTGTCGTTGGTTTGTTGAAACAACCGTTTCATAAATATCGTAGACCTACTACTGAAAAGGCAGAGACTTTTTAATCTTCATTTTTTCTTTTGGTACAATTTCAGGAAAAGGAAATCCAATGTGAAGACGGTTTCGTGCTAAAAGCACGTCTTTTTTCTCCGGAAAAAGATAAAAAGGACACTTTTTTAATAATCAACTCTGCTACGGCAGTAGGTCAAGGTTTATATGCCAACTACGCCACCTTTATGGCAGAAAATGGATTTCATGTGCTTACCTATGATTATCGTGGTATAGCCGAGTCAAGGCCAAAAAAGCTTAGAGGCTTTTATACTTCTTTTACGGATTGGGGCGAAAAGGACGTAGGTTCGGTCTTGACTTATGCTAAAGAAACCTATCCAGAGTTTCCAATTTATGTGCTGGGACATAGTATTGGAGGTACGTTGATAGGGATGACCTCAAAGTCAAATTTGATTAATAAAGCATTGACCATAGGCGCCCAGACAGCATTTTATAAAGACTGGGGTAAAGGACGGTTAAAGTTATACGTTCTGTGGCACTTGTTTTTTCCTGCGGTGACCAACTTGGTGGGTTATTTTCCAGGAAAAAAACTAGGTTTACTTGAAGACGTTCCGAAAGGAGTGGTGCAACAATGGCATGCAAGACGTAAAAATCCTAGTATGGTAAAACAACTTGAATCCAAAGGGATAAACACCTATTTCGCAAGATATACAGGAGACCTTTTTACCCTTGCAATTTCAGATGATACCATTGGAACCGAACCTGGTTTAAAAAGAATCCATGATTTGTTTGAAAACGCAGATAAAACTTGGGAAACGGTGAGGCCGATGGGTATTAATGAAAAAGAAATAGGACATTTTGGTTTCTTCCGAAGAAGATTCAAGGAAACTTTGTGGATGAAAACCTTGAAATGGTTTGAGACCTCTTGAAAAAATTATTTGTAGAGTAAATACCTCTTCCGTATTTGCTTAAAAGCCTCCAGCTCTTCTTGCCATGACATTTTAATTTCTTCTTCGGTCAGTCCGGATTCAATTTGCTTTTGAAGCTTGGTTGTACCCGAATGTTTGGTAAAAGAATCCGTTTTGAAGAATTTTGACTTGTCTACAGCATTTGAATACGCGTCAAAGAGCCACTTTAAAGAAATAGAATCCATTCTCCTTTGCGAAGACAGGTCTTTCCCAAAGCATGTTTTCCCCTCCTCCTTAGGATATTTTGCACCAAAATTAGGTTTTGGAGTATAGCTAAAATCGTAAGCTACGCTATCCAAAAATGAAGCACCATACCTTTGAAACTGAAATTCGGTTCCTCGTCCAGCATTGATGTGGGTTCCTTCAAAAAGACCCAAACTTGGATATAGATTGATGGAAACATCATTGGGCAAGTTAGGCGAAGGCCGTATGGGTAAAGAATACGCAGTTTGGTGCGTATAGTTTTCTAAAGAGATAACGGTTAGGTCAGCTTTTAATCCGCCAGATAACCATTGCTCTCCATTTAGCATTTGTGCATATTCACCAATAGTCATTCCGTATACCAAAGGTATCGTCGTCATTCCCAAAAAACTAGTATGCTTTTTTTGCATGGTGGGTCCATCTACATAATGTCCGTTTGGGTTGGGTCTATCCAAAACAATAATAGGTATGTTGTTTTCTGCACAAGCTTCCATGACCAATTGCAAGGTTGCGATATAAGTGTAAAACCGTACTCCCACATCTTGAATATCGAAAACTAACAACTCCAAATCTTCAAGAAGTTCCTTCGAAGGTTTTTTATTTTTGCCATGTAAGGAAAAAATGGGAAGTCCTGTTTTTTTGTCCAATTCATCGTTGACCAACTCCCCGGCATCGGCTTTGCCTCTAGATCCATGCTCGGGCGCAAATACTTTCTTGATTTCGATTTGATGGGATAGTAAGGAATCCACTAAATGGATGTATCCTTCATCTTTAAAAATCACACTTGTGGGATTAGCCACAACTCCGACGCTCTTATTTTCTAACAAAGGAAGATATTCGTGGGTTCTATTGGCGGCAACAATAATTTTCTTATCCGTTTCCTTTTCGGAAACTACGGTGATGGTGTCATGGGTTTGAGTTCTTCCTTTGCACGAAGAAAGGAGTAAAAACAAACAGAAAAATGTACTTTTGAGAACCGATAAATTGGGCATCCGTTGAATTTAGAACTATTTATTGCCAAGCGCCTGATTACAGGAAAGGAACATAAAATTAGTATTTCCGCTCCTATAATAAAAATTGCCATTGCAGCTATTGCCATTGGTATTGTTATGATGCTTATTGCCATTGCTACTGGCGTGGGGCTTAAACATAAGATTCGGGAAAAAGTAGCGGCGTTCAATGGCCATATTCAAATTTCCAACTACGATAATAATACCTCTGAAGTTTCCTTGGTACCTGTTTCGTTGGAACAAGAATTTTATCCTGAGTTCAATATTGTGGACGGCATAGACCATGTGCAGGCAGTGGCAACAAAAGGAGGTATTATCCGTACAGAAGATACTTTTGAAGGGATGCTTGCCAAAGGTGTGGGTAAAGATTATAACTGGACGGTTTTTGAAGAATACTTAATAGATGGTCGATTACCGGATTACACTGGGAAACTGAATGATGAGGTATTGGTATCCCGTTTAATGGCCAATCGTTTACAACTTAAAGTGGGCGATTCTTTTTTCTCTTTTTTTCTAAAGGAAGATGACCCTTCCAAAGTACCCAACAACCGTCGGTTTAAAATTGTTGGCATTTATGATAGTGGTTTTGAAGAATTTGATGCAACCTATGTTTTTGTGGATATCCGACATATTCAGCGTATGAACAAATGGGAAGCCAATCAGATAGGTAATTTCGAAGTTTTTCTTTCCAACTTTGATGAAATGGAAACCAAGACCAACGAGATTTATGGCAAAACCATTTCAAGTCTGGATACGCAAAATATCAAATCCAAATACTTTCGCATTTTTGAATGGATAGGGCTTTTTGACTTCAACATCGCACTTATAATCGGGATAATGGTAATCGTCGGAGGGATCAACATGATTACCGCCCTTTTGGTTCTGATATTGGAACGTACGCAAATGATAGGTGTTCTTAAGGCTCTGGGTTCTGAGAATTGGAGTATTCGAAAAGTGTTTCTCTACAATGCAACTTACTTAATTTCCATTGGACTGTTTTGGGGGAATTTCATTGGGTTGACAGTTCTATATATTCAGCATCGTTATCGTGTTTTTAAATTTCCAAACCCTGAGGAATACTATATTGAATACATACCCGTGTTTATAGATGTGCCTACCGTAGTAATGTTGAATCTTGGAGTTATGCTACTCTGTTTGTTGATGTTGCTTATACCTTCCTATATCATCACAAAAATAAGTCCTGTTAAGGCCATGAAGTTTGAATGATCTTAAACTCAGGTCGTTGGCGTTTTTAGGGATATTTCCTTTTGGATGAATAGGTTCCCTGTATCAAAAAACTATCTTTGTGCCCAATATGGAATATGCAGAAAATATTTTGGAAACCATAGGCAATACGCCCTTGGTAAAACTTAATACACTTACTTCAGAATTACCCTGTTTGGTGCTTGCCAAGTATGAAACTTTTAACCCTGGAAACTCGGTAAAAGACCGTATGGCCTTACAAATGATTGAAGATGCTGAAAAGGCCGGAGTATTAAAACCGGGCGGAACCATAATTGAAGGTACATCTGGTAATACGGGGATGGGCTTAGCGTTGGCTGCAGTGGTGAAGGGATATCGAATGATTTGTGTTATTAGTGACAAGCAATCGAAAGAAAAAATAGACATTTTGAAGGCCGTGGGTAGCGAGGTTCATGTATGTCCAACCGATGTTGCGCCCGAAGACCCACGAAGCTATTATTCCACAGCAAAAAGATTGGCAACAGAGATTCCCAATTCTTGGTACGTAAACCAATATGACAACCCTTCTAACTGTAAAGCACACTTTTTGAGCACAGGGCCTGAAATTTGGAAGCAAACTGATGGTAGGGTTACTCATTTTGTTGTGGGCGTTGGTACAGGGGGTACTATTTCAGGTGTGGGTTCCTACCTAAAAATGAAAAATCCCAACGTAAAGGTTTGGGGGGTGGATACCTACGGCTCGGTATTCAAAAAATACCATGAAACCGGAATTTTTGATCAAAAAGAGATATATCCTTACATCACTGAAGGTATTGGAGAAGACATTCTTCCTAAAAACGTAAGATTCGAAATTATAGATGGTTTTACCAAGGTAACTGACAAGGATGCTGCTGTTTACACCCAGAGATTGGCCAAAGAAGAGGGAATGTTCTTAGGTAATTCGGCAGGAGCTGCCATCAAGGGAGTATTGCAGCTAAAAGAACATTTCAAAAAAGATGATGTTGTGGTCGTTTTATTTCATGATCACGGTAGTAGATATGTGGGCAAGATGTTCAATGATGATTGGATGCGTGAACAAGGTTTTATTGAATAGCTATGGAAGAATTAGTGCTTGACAACCAAATTGTCCGAATTGATACAGGAGAATTGGTAGGTTTTGAGGCTAATGGTCATGAATACATTCACCAAAAAGGAAGTCCTGGGTGGGGCAGTGCCGACACTGAGATGTTTCCAATAATAGGTCCCGTGGCCAATGCTGATTACCTTGTGAAAACTCCAAAGGGCAATGGAGTAATGGACCAACATGGCCATCTGCGGTTAATGGACTACGATTTAGTTTCCATCAGTGATACGCATGCCGTTTTTAAAAAGGTGTATGTGGCAGATACTCCTGTTAAAAACAAAAAGTATCCTGAAAAGTCAGATGTTGAGTATTTGACATGGTCCTATGGTTTCGAGTTCGAAAAGCATTATACACTAACCCCCAAAGGGTTGGAAATTTTGTTTAAAATAACCGGTGATGCGGGAATGCCATTTATGCTTGGATACCATCCTGCATTTAAATTGCATACGGATGCTCCAGTAATCGTTGCGGGTAAAAAACAAATTACCTTGGATGAGGTTTTAGCCGTTGGAAGCAGAGCGCTGCAAGTAACCAACTGTACTTCTATCACACTTCAGGATAAAGGGGAAATTACCATTTCTACCGAAGGTTTTGGTCACTTTATGTGTTGGACTGAGGTAAGGAACATGGTCTGTATAGAGCCAATAAGCTTCTATCCGTATGCCGTTGAAGAGAAAAATCTACATGAAGGGTTTCAACAATTAAAAGACGAGGCCCAGTTTAAGGTGATTTTGTCGGTAAGTACCTAACTAAATTTTTGGTTGAGTTCTTCAACAATAGCATCTATTTTGGCATCCTTTTCCTTTTGGGCCAAGATAGATGGTGGAGCCATACGTTCCTTGCAATCAGAAATAGGACAACGCTCACAAGTAACCCCTACGTTATAAGTAGCAACGGACGAATCATTTAAAAAATTCACCTTTTTTCTAAGCTGATCATTAATAAGTAACCCAATACCAACACTTCGGTAAAGGTCTTTCTTAAAAGGATCTTTAGTAGCCGATGCGAAAATGAGGTACGAAAGCTGGTCATTGGGGTAGTGGGAGATTTGAACCTGAATATGGTGTTCGTTTCCCGTTTTTTCAATTTCCTGCAACACACGAATTGAAGCCCATCTTCTGCAGTACTTTTCGTTGGTTTCGTTACCATGGGGCGAATGTTGATGTGTGAGGTGCAGTTCTTTTGTAATATCGAAACGTTGGGTTCCTTTTTGGTGGGAAAACCTCAGAAAAAAGAGATTTTCCATTTTATAATCCGTTGGCAAGATGTTGGTCAAACGTTGGTATAATGATTCAGGCGATGCATTGAAACGTTTGGTCATTTTTGCTAAAAAAGTCTTGTCGAAATGGGGTTTTTGTAAAAATCGGTCTAGATATTGTCCCAAAAGCTTTCTCGGAATAATCAATGCACCAGCAAAGTAAGAAGCCGCAAGGTTGTTCAGTACGTGATCAAAGCTTTCAAATTTAATCCAGGTAAAGGTGTACAAACGCTCACTAATATTCAGATAGTTATACGCTATTTCTTTCGCATAGATAAAAGTGCGTTGGGCCTCATCTACATGGTCTGCAATAAGGAGTGTTTTGGTTTTTGGAACAAAAATGGAACGAAGATTGTCCAGTTCGCTATGTTTTATTAGGTCTTCGTTATTTATGGTATAGCCATACTCTTCTATCAGTATTTCTTCTAACTCCTTGGAAGAAACCGATTTATCCAGGTTGATTTGATATGCCTCTGCAAACTTCACCACTTCGGCCTCCCATTCAGGAAAAAAGTTTTGGTTGGCTTCCTGGTATGATCGTAAAGCAGCCAAGAAGAAGCTTTCCTTCCCAAAATCGTAGTGTTTTGCAATTTCAATGATTGTACTGATAAAGGCATTCACCTTGGCAGGGGCATTGGCCACAATATCTATCAAGTCACTTTCTTTGATGCCAAAAAGGTCAAGCGGTAGCTCTTTAAGGATTTTGGATTGAAGCAATTCGCCAACAGGTGCAAGGTTTTTGTCCAACTTTAAGGATACCAAATTGTCGTAAGGTATCTCCAATTTCTCGGCTAGTAGGGCAATCTTATCTGTTTTCGGATACTTTTTTCCTTTCTCGATCTCATTTAAATAGGATTTAGAAAGTCCAGTGAGTTTGGAAAGCCCAAACAAGGATAGGTTTTTTCGACCTCTAATTTGCTTGAGCTTTAATCCAAAAATAAGTTTGATATATTCTTCTTCCATTTTTCGCAATCAAATATAGGCTATTTTGCGAATAACATAAAAATAGCGTATTTATTATTTTTAGCGAACGTTCGCTTGTTTTTTTCAAAACTTTGATTTATTCTTGTATGAACAAAATCAGTTTGTCATGGAAAATATAATCGCATCACCCACCAACCTTCAGTTTTCAAAAGAAGTGACCAATTACTATCCAGAACTACTATTGGATGGAGCCCTGGAATTTGTTATCGAACTACATCAGAAATTCAATAGAGAACGTTTGCAACTGTTGAACAAGCGTTTGAGGCAGCAGGCCAAATTTGATCGCGGAGTTATGCCTTCTTTTCCATTGGAAACTGAGGAAACCCGAAATGCCGATTGGCAGGTGAAGCATATTCCAGCTGACCTATTGGACCGTAGGGTTGAGATTACCGGTCCGGTAGAACGAAAAATGGTCATCAATGCGCTGAACTCTGGAGCTAAAACTTTTATGGCGGATTTTGAGGATAGTAACGCTCCAACTTGGGACAACTGCCTGCAAGGTCAACAGAATCTAATTGATGCCAATACGCGGAAGATATCTTTTTATGATTCAAAGAAAGATAAATCCTATAGATTGAATGATGAGGTGGCTGTTTTGTTGGTAAGGCCTCGGGGGCTTCACTTAAATGAACGTCATGTTTTGATTAATGGAGAAGAAACATCAGGAAGCCTTTTTGACTTTGCGCTTTACGTGTTCCATAATACAAGAACGCTTATGAACAGAGGTTCTGCACCCTATTTCTATTTGCCAAAACTAGAGCACTATTTGGAGGCAAGATGGTGGGATGAAGTTTTCACGTTCTCTGAAGAATATTTAGGTGTACCGGTAGGAACTTTTAAAGCCACTGTTTTGATTGAAACGATTACGGCCAGCTTTCAGTTGGATGAAATTATATATGAATTAAAGAATCATATTGTTGGATTGAACTGTGGACGTTGGGATTATATCTTTTCTTATATCAAGAAATTTAGAAACCATCCCAGTTTTATTCTACCTAACCGAGATCAAGTGACCATGACGGTCCCGTTCATGGATGCCTATTCTCGTTTGGTTATCCAAAGATGTCATAAAAGAGGAATTCATGCCATGGGAGGAATGGCGGCCCAAATTCCAATTAAAAGCGATCCAGTTGCCAATGTAGCCGCTTTAGAGAAGGTGCGATTGGATAAAGAAAGGGAAGTGCTAAATGGACATGACGGTACTTGGGTGGCCCACCCTGGATTGGTTTCCATTGCAATGGACGAGTTTAATAAGCATATGCCCGAGGCCAATCAAATAGATACGGCTTTGAGGGAAACTGATGTTATCCTGGAGTCGGACTTGATTGCCATTCCAAAAGGAACCATTACGGAAATAGGGATTCGTAAAAATATGAATGTTGGTATTCTGTATCTGGAAGCCTGGCTAAGGGGCAACGGTTGTGTCGCGCTATACAATTTAATGGAGGATGCTGCCACTGCCGAAATATCAAGGACCCAGCTATGGCAATGGCGTAAGTTCAATGCTCAACTAGAAGATGGCAGAAAATTCAATGATGCTCTTTATTCAAAACTTTTTGAGGAAGAGAAGGATAAAATTATTCACTTAGTCGGTGAGGCTAATATGGGAAATACCCAATTTGAAAAAGCCTTTGAGCTATTTGATAAGCTGGTCAGAAGTCGGGAATTTGAAGAATTTCTAACCTTAAAGGCCTATCGAGGAATTACATAAATCAGTATATCAACAACTAAAAAAATCCCAAGAATGCGCGAACATTACATGGGATTCATATCAAATTCGAAAAATTAAAATTATGGAAAAAAAAGAAAGGATTCAAGCGTTGTTAACGGATTGGACAATTAATCCCAGATGGAAAGGAGTTGAAAGGCCATACACCGCGGAAGAAGTTATAAAACTACGAGGGTCTTACGAGATAGATTATTCCATTGCCCAAATGGGTGCTGAGAAACTTTGGAACAAACTAAACGGCCAAGATTTTGTGGCAGGTTTAGGTGCACTAACGGGAAATCAGGCCATTCAAGAAGTAGAAGCTGGTCTCGAGGCCATCTATTTGAGTGGATGGCAAGTGGCGGCAGATGCCAACTTGTCCGGAGAAATGTACCCTGACCAATCCCTGTATCCTGCCAATAGTGTTCCTATGGTGGTAAAGCGCATCAATAATGCGTTGCTTCGAGCAGATCAGATTCAGGTAGTAAACGAAACCGAAGACAAGAAAGATTATTTGGTTCCCATTGTTGCTGATGCAGAGGCTGGCTTTGGAGGAAACCTGAACGCTTTTGAATTAATGAAATCCATGATTGAAAGTGGTGCGGCGGGAGTTCATTTTGAAGATCAATTAAGTTCAGCAAAAAAATGTGGACACTTGGGAGGTAAGGTATTGGTACCCACTCAGGAAGCGGTAAATAAGTTAATTGCCGCCCGTTTAGCAGCAGATGTAATGGGAGTTCCCACGGTGATTATCGCACGAACAGACGCCGATGCGGCCAATTTAATCACCAGTGATATTGATGAGAGAGATCATAAATTCATTACAGGAGAGCGTTCGCCAGAAGGATTCTTTTATGTGAAGAATGGATTGGAGCAAGGTATAGATCGAGGTTTGAGCTACGCCCCTTTCGCAGATTTGATTTGGTTGGAGACTTCTACTCCTGATTTGGAGCAAGCGCGAAAGTTTGCAGAAGGTATTCATGCGCAATATCCTGACAAAATGTTGGCCTATAATTGCTCCCCATCCTTTAACTGGGCAGCTAAACTAAGTGTTGAGGAGATGGAAACTTTTAGAGAGGAATTGGCCGAAATGGGCTATAAGTTCCAATTTATTACCCTAGCCGGGTTCCATGCGCTCAATACAAGTATGTTTGAGTTAAGTAAAGCTTATAAGGAAAGGGGCATGGCTGGTTATTCCGAATTACAGGAAAGAGAGTTCGGGTTGCAGGAATTTGGATTTAAAGCCGTGAAACATCAAGGATTTGTGGGTACAGGTTATTTTGACACGGTCCAGAATATTGTTACCTCAGGTACATCTAGCACGGTAGCTATGAAAGGAAGCACAGAAACCGCTCAATTCTGATGCATTCTAATTTAGTTGGTTAGCAAATGCCTCTGTTAAAAGGGGCATTTGTTTTGATTAAACAGAAAAGTTAAAAAAATCATAATTTTTTAACATATCATGTCTTTTTTCTTGTTAATTTAGCGTTAAACAAAGGGATTAAACTTTTTTGTTAATCGTCTTTGTGCTGAACTTTTCTTTTAGAAACAATACGATTTCCCTAGGGATTCTGGTGCAGGGGGCTTTAATTATTTAATCTACGTTATGGATGTCATCGTTCTCTATGTCAGCATTGCAGCTTTAATTGTTGCTGCGTGGATTGTTTTTATGGTAAAAATGTATCGAAGAATAAAAAAGAAAGTATAGCTCCTTTAAACTTTCTACAATTCCAAGCATTCTCTTTTCGACATCATATTTTCCACAATTCGCTGTGTCTCCAGAGTGTTTTTTTGCGGAATTAGAAAAGCTTCAATATCCGTTTTGGAATTGATTTCCAAAGTATCTTCAATAAAGCCGTACCCTCTATATTGTCCATTATCAACAAGTACAAACGCATTTTCGTTTACATGCCTTCCCTTCTCTTTTAGAATTTTAATACCTGCCTTTTCATAGGCTAAATCCTGCAAGGCACTATCTACTTTGGTATTATACGCTTCTATTTCTTCCTCACCTGAACAAATTCCTTCACAAAATGTGCCCTCGAATAGAGAACAGTTCGATTCCGTTAGCTGTAAATGACAGAATTTGGGACATAATTGGTATGCCATACAGATTTGCTTCAGGAACAGCCTGCAGTCCGTTAAGTTATAAAACACCTTTACGGGATGTTGAATGTACTTTAACGTATTAAAAGCTAAATGTTTTATACCCTTTCTGTCTTCATAACAAAAAACCCCGAATTGTTTGATGTTTCTTTTTTGCGCCCGATTGTATAAGGGAAAATGTTTTTTTATTTCTGCAGATTCCATTAAAAGTGCTACTAATTCGCTTCCGGAGAGCTCAAAATCTATATGTGCGGTCTCTCTACACAATCGAATCTCCTTTTCGCTTTTATCATAAAAATGACCGAGGACTCTTTTTTTAAGGTTGATGGCTTTACCTACATAAATGATAGTGCCATTTCTATCCTTAAAATAGTAGATACCTGGTTTTTGAGGAATGGCGTCAATCTCAGATTTATCCAAATGTGGAGGAAGTGTGGCTTCTTGGCTTCGGGCATTTAAAAAGGTTTGAAATACCTTTTCAGAAGTGGGTGTTTGCAATAACTTTTCAAAAAGCAATACTGTAGCGTGGGCATCCCCTCGTGCACGATGCCTGTTCGAAAGCGGTATGTCAATGGATGAGCATAGTTTTCCCAAACTATAAGACGTTAGGCCTGGAATCAGTTTTCGGGATAGGCGGACAGTGCATAATTTTTTACGAATAAAACTTACCCCCAGTTGTCTAAACTCTTCTTTAATGACCCCGTAGTCAAAATTAACAGAGTGGGCAACAAAAACACTGTCTTGGGTAAAATTTAGTACAGTATCCGCTATTTCAGAAAAAAGTGGAGCGTTAGCCACCATTTGATTATCGATGCCAGTAAGACCAGTAATAAAATAGGGTATGGGGCATTGTGGGTTTACCAAAGACGTAAATTCGTCTACAATCCTATAGCCATCATGCTTGAATATGGCAATTTCAGTAATTCGGTTGCCTTTAATGCCGTTTCCCGTAGTCTCTATATCAATTACAGTGTACACCTGACTAAGTTAGCCAGAAATTATCGATACAGGAAAACCAAAAAACTGTGCTACTGCTACAGCAAAGTTTCACGGCCCAGTACAGCCATGATGAAAAACACAGTAATGGAAATGATGAGACAACTTATGGCTGCCACACGATTATCTGAAATGGAAAACTCTTTTTTTGCACGAAGTATTAGAACTTTCATAGGGGTCTGTTTTGTCCCAAATTTGATAAGGCGGCATGATTTCCTTAAAAAGTATCGGTTAAGTCAAAAAATTTGGGCTAAATGGTTTAGGGAAATGTTTTAATCGAAAAAAGGCGTTTTTTAACCATTTTTCTTAACCGAAAAAGAGTTGTTTGGTCGAGCAAAGGAGTGAATTAACCGGAGGTTGAAGGGGTTGTGTTTATTCTTATCTCAGTGTTTAGGAGCCTTTTTATTCTACGTTTACTATTTGATATGGTTATTTAGTTCAAATCAATTCACAAAAAACGCAATTATATATCCAAAGAAACCATCCATACACTGAAAAGGGGCATTCCTCAAAGATGGGCCCCGTAATTTAGTTACAATTTTTACTTTCACGGTGTTTGCTGCTACTACATCCGCAACCTCTCAAAAGCAGCTATACTAACCTTATTCAATCATAGGTTGAACGTATAACCTTAAAGTAAGATTTTAAGTCATAATATGATCGTTTTGGCTTAAACTGAAAACAAACCATATGTTGATACTTCTAGACAATGGACATGGGGGAATAATTAAAGGTGTTTACCAAACTCCAGGAAAAAGAAGCCCCATTTGGAAAGATGGATCTCAATTGTTCGAAGGTGAATTCAACCGTGCTATAGTGAACCGAATTGTTGAGGCTTTGACAGGTTTAGGCATCAGCTATGTGAACATCGCACCGGAATATCATGATGTAAGCTTGGAAACAAGAGTAGAAAGAGCAAATCATTATGCCAATATGCCAAGTTTTTATTTGAGCGTCCATTCAAATGCAGGAGGAGGGTGTGGTTTTGAGGTATTCACATCACCAGGCGATGATAGGAGCGATAAGATAGCCGAAATCTTTGGAATTGAATATCAGAATGTTTTTCCTGATAAAATGCTTAGAGCGGATTACACAGACCAGGATTTGGATAAAGAGCAAAGGTTTTATGTTCTTACTCATACGAAGATGCCATCAATTTTAACAGAAAGTTTTTTCATGGACAATAAAGAAGAGTGCAAATCTATTTTAATGACCCGTGAAGGAAGGGATAAGATAGCACAATACCATTTGAATGCCATTTTGAAGGTTAAACAGCAAATATTTAAGTCATGATAGAACAAAAAATAAAATTCTCAACCATTTTTTCCCTGATTGGTATTTGTGTCTTTCTTTTAAACTGTACTTCTACAAAAGTGGCTTCCTACGACAAGTATTCCTACGAAAGAGCGGTTGATTTGAAAACAAAGATGATTCGGATTATGGATAAAGCTACTGAGCCATACACCCTTCATAAAAATAGGGCAGAGGGTCTTCTAGTTGAAATAAGGGAAATGGCACAGTATGAAGGGGGCAAGGCAAATAACGAAACTTCATCCAAAATGTGGGAAATGCTAGGAGATGAAAGCAAACCTTTTGTTGGCGGATTTATAAATAGATGGAAAGAGAAAGGCCAGTTTTCGCCACTATTTGTGGAGGAGGCCAAGCTTCAAGCCTTGGAGGCAATGAATCTTTTAATAGACTTTGAACTCAAAAAAGATGCACAAACCAAAAACAGCTTACAAACACTAATTCTAGAAAGTCAATGATTAAAAAGCCAATAGACATAACGGAGGGATTAAATGAAGTGAAAACAGTGCTCTTTGACATTTTTGGGAAAGAGTATTTGGATTTTAAAGAGGAAACAAAAAAAGACATAGAAAGTTTCATTCAAGCATCCAAACATAAGCTTGAAAGATGGACGACCCTTTTATCGAAAAAACAAATCACTTTGGATGAGTATGAGTGGTTGGTTAAAAGTCAGAAAGAGCTTTTTGTCTTTAAAGAACTTGAAAAAGCGGGTGTTTCAAAAATGAGGATAAGTCAACTAAGAAAGAATACAATCAAGGCCGTCCTGGATATTGGTAAGAATTTAGTAAAGAGGAATATATGAACAGTTAAGGACAATCAATTTCAGAAAAAAAGATTAAAACATAGATACAATTTCCATCCCAAAAGTATACCCTTAAAACAAAATCAAGCTGTCCCATGAAATCAATAATCTACTTACCTGGTGTTTTAGGAAAAAAGCATAGTGATTCTGCAAAAGAATACGCGCAGCGATATCTGTATTCTATGGATAGAATGAACCATGATAGGTTCAAAAAATACTATTTGGAAGAGGAAGATTTTCATTTTGGTCTTGGTGGAACCTTTACCACCTCCGTCACATCCATTTTTGAATACAACTCAAAAAACAAGGAAGAGGCGGTTGAGGTCTGTAAAATCTATGAATGCTCCTATGATGAAAATTTTACCAAAAAGTTTGAAAAAAAGAACGCTATCCAAAAACTAGGACTTGTTCTAATTATACTTTTTTCAAAGGCTGGAGCACTGATAAAGGCACTTTTTTTAAAAAACACCTTTAGTGGAAAAAAGAAGTTGGAGATTCTATATTTCCTGTTTTTCTTGTTGTTGATTTCCATCTTTGCTCTGATATCGTTTCCTGCGGTACTTACTTCTATTACCGATATACTAATTAATGCTCTGCCCAAGGATTCCGAATTGCTCAAAACAATACACCAAAAAATTGCTCCAGGAGTCATTGTTTCCCATTGGATAACAGCGGGCATTGCTATAATGACAGCGGTATTTCCCAAGTTTAAGAATACCATTTCCAGAAAAGCCACCTATTTTCTGTGCATGGACTCTTACTTGACTATGGGAAACAATAAATTGGAGTTGACCGGTAAAGTTGAGAGCTTAGTTGAAGCAGTTTTGGAGGAAGATAACCCTGATTCTCTTGAATTGCATAGTTACGGCTTTGGAGGGATTGTTCTTATTGATTCCATATTTCCTTATGGGAATATCCCAAATTATCGCATGGCGAATGAAATAAAGAGAGTGGTGACCATAAGATGTCCTTATGATTTCATCTCTACGTACTATCCTGATTACTTTAAAAATCGCGGAACCTTTCAGGATATCGCACTCGAAAGTTGGTACAATATATATTCTGATACTGATATTCTATCATCAAATTATGATATCTCCAATTCCAATGGCAAAAACTTCTTCAATATAGCAGAATTGGGTATCCCAATTAAAAACTTGCCCTACAACCTCACAAATACTAAAAATCTAGGTTTTTGGAAGTACTTAAAAGTGTTGAGTTTTAAAACACATCAAACCTATTGGGGAGAAGGTGCGATAACGGCCAATTGTCTTTATCTGATTATGGAACGTGCATTGCCGGCCGAAACCACATGAACCCCAAGAACAACATAACTTTTGTTTCATCTAACTGATTTGATAATATATAACGAGTCCAAAGCCATAGGATAAAACTTAACAATAAAAACACAAAAATGGATAAAGAAGTACTACCAGAGGTTTTAATGAATTCTGTTTTGGGAAAACTCTATGACGTTTTGACCAACGGGGATGATATTGTCCCAAAATCCAATGATAATTATTTGGCTTGGCTGCCTGTAGGAATGCCTTATCCAAAGGAAGAGCTGGAATTTTTATCCACAGGGTTTACCGGCATTTATAGAGAACCGCAATCCCAACGAACAAGATCTCGACAAGGTGAAGATTCTTCTCCGGAACCAAGGGAAAAAACGGCAGAAGAAATAAATCAGCTACTAGCTCAAGATGTAACCCGAAAATACATGCAAGCCGAGAATCTATCAAGATTATGTGACATGATTCCAGATACAAGTGGGGTAAAGGGGAAGGTAACTATGAATAAATGGGAACAGGAAAACAGTCTTAGTTTGGCATATCAACATATATTAAAATTTAGTCAAGTTGCAAACTTTGAGCCTGATGAAAAAACCAAGAAAAAAATTGAACGTTTACGTGGACTGCTTCAAGAAAAAAAAATAAAAAAGAACCTTGTTACAGAAGAAGAGGAGGAAGTGTTGGAAGAAACTGCTTTGGTGAAAAAGTATAATGAAAAACTACAGAGTTATCTTAACGTAGCCTTAGAGTACAATAACCATAGAGTAAATGCACTTGCAGGGAAAGACCCTGCTGCGGTCCATTTTTGGGCAATGAATGCCAGTATCCTTAGAAGTAAGGTAATGGCCGCTAAAAATGATTGGATTACAAACGGATATAAAGAAGAGTATGACCAAATTGCAGCCTACATAGCCCAAGTAGAAGGTAGAAGCATGCTTACCCTAAAACAACAATATTTAGATAATCTGGATAAGGCAAGACTTACAGGGCCTTCCTCGGGTTCAGATTTCTTTTACACATCCTTGTTGCCGGGAGGTTTTGCAGAAACTGATAATGGTTGGACAGAATTCAGTTTTGGTAAAAGTGATTACGCTTCAAACTATAAATTCGATTCCAAAAAAGGCGGTGGAGGCGGTTCTTTATCCATAGGTGCACTACGTATTGGGGGACGTGGAAGTCGTGAGAAACGAAAAACTTCCAAAACAATAGATGTTTCCACATTCAAACTGCGATTCAAAATATGTCAAGTGCCAATTAGTAGACCATGGTTTAATATTAACTTTTTGACCAGTAAATATTGGAGGTTTGATCAAAACAATACGGAGTTCAAAGATAATATGGTTTCTGATGGTGCTTCTCCACCAGAAGGTATGATACCTGCATTTACGACTACTGCAATTTTTGTAAAAGACCTTCATTTACACTTTGGTGAGCGCAATACCCAGATTAAAGCAGAAATGGACAAAGCAGGTGGAGGAGGAAGCATTTCTTGGGGCCCATTTCATGCAGGAGGGCATTATGAAACTCATAAACAGCAACGGAATATGCAATCCCAAAGCGAATCGCAAGGAATCAAAATAAAGGGAATGCAACTGATTGGCTTTAAGTGCCATGTCCTTAAAAAATCCCCAGACCCAAAAGCAAATATTCCAGAGTGGGTTTAATTTCCAGAAGTATTAAATGTTCCAATTAGCTACCATATTCGAGAAAATCAAAGAAGATTTTTTTGAGAACCAAATCAAAAATGAGGATAGGGAGAAATACGGACTTATTTTTTCTCCCTTTTCCACTGGGTTCACCTATGACGATTTCTTGTTCCTAGACTCAAATTCCGCATTTGAAAATGCGCAAAAATATATGGATGAGCTTTTGGAGTTTTCACAGATTGCCAACACCATTCCCAAGGAAAAGAATTATTGGGCAATATCGGACCAACAAGACTATTTGTTCTTTCCATATGGAAATATAGTCCAGACCCTTAAATTGATTGATGTTGATACGTTGGAAATTACAATGTTGTATGGTCATCCCATTTTTGAAAAAGCGCTGAGGGCAATTGGCGGAAAGTCTCAAGATACTTATAGAATGTATCACTTGAAATGGACGGAACTCACTGAGACAAGGGAAGTTCTTTTGCAAAAACGAGACAATCAAAATCAACAAGAAATAGAGGTGTATCTAGAAGATAATCTGAAAAAATTGGAGCAAATAGAAACGGATTGGAAATTAAATGGAAATAAAGAGCAGATAGAAATAAAGGTTTTGGAGATTGTTAAGGATGAGTTCAAAAGATTCCTGAACAAATTGGTAAAGACCAAAGGGCAATTAGAAACTTTGGTTCGTACACATGCTGGATCAGGTTCTGACTTTTTTCTGACTTCATGTAAGCCGAACAACCTATATAAAGGAGATGAATTGACATGGAAAAAAATCACACTTAGCAAGGTAGAAATACATGATTTGTTGGGGAAAATGAAGACCGAAACATATGATGACATTGTTGATTCCCAAGAACTTTCAGATTTGGCTGTAGAATCCATCAGTTTTGAGTTGCTCTTTGCAAGCATAACCAGAGCGTGGTTTGATGAAACCCTCTTGGAATCACCTTTCTGGGATATAAACATCTTGAACAAAGAAGATATCGCTATCCCTAGATTTACCAGTAAGCTCATTTTTATCAGAAATGTTGAATTCGAAGCCCCAACAGCATTTAGTTTAAATAAAGAGTTGGTAAAAGGCGAGGCAAACAAATCCGCTGGCCCATTTATCATTAACTCGGATAGTCTAAATAAAAAAGGTAGGTTCAGGCTTCACTCGGTGAATAAAGCACTTAATTTGGATAGGCACACCGTCTTGGATGTTGGGGCAAAACTCAACCGAAAAAAAAAGTCCGGAAGAGCAAAACCGTTGGTCAATGAAAAACGGAAACAATTTGTAGCATTGGCTGGAAGGGTAAAATCACGAAGAGGTGTACAGCGTTCGAGAAATCCTTCGGTCAGAAAAGCGATACGAACCAGAACTGTGCCTTCCACCGCGACAAGAATAACTTCAATTCCTAAGACAAGAACTGCCAAAACAACTTCTCAAAAAAAAGCTGAACGGGAATCTTTTCAACTTATTGGGATTGTCTCTAAAGAGCTGGAAGCTTTTCCAACCCCAATTAAAAATGCTGATTATGTATGAAAATGGCATAATTAGTAGGAACATTCAGGAATAGTACCTCGTTTATAAGAACTGGCAAGAAACTCTTTTAATCTAGTGGAGATTCAATATTAAAATACCTATGTACTACGTAATTATAATCATTGGTATTTGTCAGAAAAGAATAATCATCTAATTTTAAAGAAACCAGTTGCTGGATGTCTTCCCCTAAAAACTCTTTCCTCAACTTGTGAATGTTTTTGGGGGTTGGATAGTAATCAGGTTTTCAGTAATCAACCAGCTAATGCCGGTAAGAAGAAGGACTATTGGAAATGGTAAGGCCCATATCCTGTATGAGCTTGTCTTTGATTACGAAGATTGTTATTTGTAGGGGAGAATAGAAATCTAGGCACTTTAACACTATGCAAGAAGTAAAAATAGAATTTAAAACTTGATGGCAAAAAGAGAAAAAGAAGAACCTCAGATTCCGAATAATCCTTTAAACCGAATAGCCATTTGCATGTCTGGAGGAGGTTATCGTTCTGCAGTCTTCCAGCTGGGAATCCTTTCATACTTAAATTCCGTAGAATATGGGCAAAATATACTATTGAACCAAGTGAAGGCTATATCCACAGTTTCTGGGGGAACTATTACTGGCGTCATGTATTCGTCCATGTTGGCAAAAGGACTAAATTTTGAAACAATTTATAACACTTTGCTTGGGTGGTTGTCAAAGAAAGACCTTGTTCAAGAGGGGCTTGAAAAAGTAAGCAAGGATGGTGTATGGAATCATACCTACAAAAGAAAGAATTTAATAAATGCCTTTGCTGAGATATATGACGAATCCCTTACCAATGGTATGTGTCTTGGAGATTTGGATGGCATTTGGAATAAATCTCATCTGGAATATGTGTGCTTTAATGCTACAGAGTTTAAAAAGGGCCTACGTTACCGTTTTCAAATTGCTAAGGGAGCCAGACAGAATTACGTTGGGGCTTACCAATTGAATCTTAAAAAAGAGGTTTATCACGAAATAAGACTTAGCGATGTTATTGCCTCCTCTTCTGCATTTTCTGGCGGTTTTGAGCCTATCGCAATGCCAAGTGATTTTTTTGGCCCTGATTCTGAGCATAAAAGTTATTTTGAATCACATAGCGGTTACCAAGGAGCTTCTATTGGATTAATGGATGGTGGGATATATGACAATCAAGGAATCAGTAGTATAGAAGACTTTCAAGATAATGCGAAAGAGCACCAATTCGATCTTATCATGATTTGCGATGTCTCTTCTCCATATATCGATGCTTTTTCCTTTGTTTCAGAAAAATCAGGAGAGGTTCGTGAGATGACCATAAATCAGCTTTTATCATCTTACAGGAGAAAGAAAAGGATTTTCTATTTTTCATTATGGTTTTTCACTTTGGCAGGGTTGGTTTTCGCTTTGCTAGATATTGAGCTTCTTACTTGGCGTTTTGGGGTTGGCATTTCAATCACCGGAATAGGAATAGGCACCATAGTGAGTTACCACATTCTGAAGTCCATGGTTAAGGTAAGGGCGAACAATATGTGGAATTACCTAAAACAATTGATACCTGATTTTTTTGAGAAACGTCTGCCTTCTTTTAAGTTGGAACACTTCAAGTTGAAGCACTTGGAAATACTGGCTTTAGATAGATTCAATTCCCTTAAACTGCTTTTGCCTACAGTATTTCTTAAACAAATCCGTCGTTTGCACTATAATCGAATTTATGAAGATGATGCGTATAGCTATCGCAGGATGACCTGTCTGGTCAAAGAACTCACAAAATTAGACTTCAAAAAGAAGATTGAAGAAGACTATAGCAAGGTATCTAAAAACCTTTCCATGCTCAAGGGAAATGACTACGACGCGATTATGGGAGAAAAACTTGTAGGTCATATTGATGAAGCCGCAACTTTTGGAACAACCCTGTGGTTTACGGATAGTGATAAATTAAATGAGATTTTGGTGTCTTTACTAATAAGTGGACAAGCTACCTGTTGTCAGAATCTAATGATTTATTTGGATAAGCTTATGTACACAAAAGGGAACGGGTTTGAAAAATTGGACAAGGAAGCAAAGAATACATTGGAAACCTTATATAAAAAGACAAAAGAAGATTGGATGAAATTTAAGGATAATCCCAGCTTTCTGCACAATAGTCTATTTAATCCTAAGACGTAGACTTCTGGAGGGAATGAGACCTATCCTTTAAAATCCTAATGAATAAGAGCTTTTCAGCATATAAGGAGTTTTTGCTCACCGAATAGGTATCTTTATCCAAAAGGATAAAAGGTTTCTTTCCTGACTATCTCAAACAGATTCAAATCTTAGTATTTTGCTCAGTGGTTAACTAAGATTTTTCTTATCTAAAAAAACCTTCCTTTTACGGTATTATAATTATATAGGTTTACTCTAAAATCGAACTTTTACTGTTAAATCTTAAGTTGTGGTCAATAGAATTTACAATTTACTTTGATTTATTCCAGCATCTTTAGATCCTTTACTGTTCTAAATCCTAAATGCTCTGCACCAGAATCCTTACTTGTAGCCATTCGCGCGCTTATCCGATAACTAGCACAATAGCTCTCGCTACATAAAAAAGAGCCACCTTTTATAACTTTTTCCCTTGCCAGAGGTATTGACGGATTATAAGGTACATCGGCTCCAATCGGATTTCTAACCAGACCTTTCTTGCCTAATTCGGAATAATATTTAGTATTGAACCAATCTGTAGTCCATTCCCAAACATTACCAGCCATATCATAGAGTCCAAATTGGTTTGGAAGATAACTTCCAACTGGAGCCGTCCGTTCGAAGCCATCTTTCTCGGTATTCTCGACTGGGAATTCCCCTTCCCAAGTATTAGCGTGACTATTGAGTTGATAAAAGTCATTTCCCCAGAAAAATATAGCATCGTGATTACTGCCTCTGGCAGCATGTTCCCATTCCGCTTCGGTGGGAAGTCTTTTGCCAGCCCATTCGCAGTAGGTAAGTGCATCTTCGTACGCTATATGGACTACAGGATGATCATCCTTCCCCTTAATTGAACTTTTGGGTCCTTCAGGATGTTTCCAATTGGCACCTATTTTCCATTCCCACCATTGGGAAAAGTCATAAAGATTGGGGAGGCTTGATTTTGCTTTTCTAAAGACCAAAGATCCGGGTTGCATTATTGAGTCATGGGGTTTAGGGGTATTGGCGGGAAGTTGTTTTTTCATTTCCTCCCAATCAATTTCCCTTTCAGCCACAGTGATATAACCGGTTTGGTCCACGAATTTTTTGAATTGTGCATTGGTCACCTCAGTGATATCCATAAAGAAACCATCCACGGCTACCTGATGAGAAGGTTTTTCGTGTTGCATGGCCATTTTGTCTTGTGGAGCCGCACCTTGCTTGAAGATTCCTCCTGGCACCCAAACCATGCCTTTGGGAACTTTAATGCCCTTAGGGATTTCCACGATTAAACTGCTGTCTAAATTGCCCAAATCTGATTCCTCTGACTTAACTGGATTTTTCGTCTGATTTTTTTTGTCATCGCGTTCTTTACAACTAGAAATAGAGCATACCAGAACTACTATAACAACTCTGAGCGTAGATAGAATCGGATTTTTCATTTTGTGTAAGGAATTATGTATTTTTTTTGTTTATTTTTTACAAGTAACTATTTGTAAACAAAAAAATAAAAAAATCTGTAAATCATTGATTTACAGATTTTTTTTTACGGTTTAGAGTGGTGTCTAAAAAGTGGAGCCGGAGGGACTAGAACCTAGAGTTGGAAAGGCCCGTATATAGTGGTTTAGAGAGGTGTTGAAAATTATGCTCACCGAATAGGTAACTCCGTCCAAGAAAGTAGGGTTCGATTCCTTACGCCGCTTTAAATAGGCACAAATGGTGGTATATTGATGAGTGTTAGATTAAGATTTTAAAGGGTCTTAAAAAAGGTTCCAATTCTCTAATCTTTTTCTTATCAAATCTTTTGGAGCGATGGATTTCCATCCTAAACGATACCAATGTATTTTCCAATAACTAAAAAACCATATGACTAATCTACTTTAGATATATTATTAAATTCTATAATTCACTCAGCCAAAGCCATTGAAAATCAACAGGTTTATTGGTGTAGGGCACTATATTCAACATAATATCATAATACCCTGGTTTGGGGAAATCCAAAACCCCAATCCTATGAGAATTAAAGCTATCAATATGCCAATCGAGATTCGGCTCCCCAACGACACTACCCGTAAATCTGATTTTTTCACTTATTTCGACGTTTGCAGCTTTAATGGTAATTGCGCCTTTGTTTTGCTTACTTTGAGAGCTATAGGAAACATCGGCATAAACTGACATAGGTTTTTCAACATAAATACGCCATTGAAAATCTGAACTCTTTTTCACCTTAATGTGGCTTGGGATGGTTCCTTTGCGTTGGGCTTTAATGATGGGATGGTCAGGAGCTGGTTCTGACAGATTATTTAGTGAAAGACTGTAGCCGCCATAAGTGGACTTAGCGACCAAGTTTGCATCTGTATCTGGATAGTTGTCGAATTCCAAAACTATTGTCGAAATGTAATCATCAGGCTGCTTTTCCGGTAAATCTATAGTTGTGACCACATTATTGAAACGAAAATCTAGGGAAGCTTTTTGCCTATCGGCCAAAAGATAGATTTTTTTTGGTTTGGATTTTATTCCGGTTACGGGCAATTGTTGATGAAGGGGCCAATTGGTTACATGAAGAAAAACAAGTGTTTTACCATTCTTGAGTTTTTTGCAAGTGATATTGCCCCAATCATGCATGTCTTTACTTAAGTCAAAAGCTTGTGCACCATATATGGAATTTCCATTGATTGAAAGCCATTGCCCAATTTCCTCTAGGCGTTGCTCTATTTCATGTGGGACTTCACCATTGGCACGCGGGCCTATATTGAGCATCATATTTCCATTTAGACTAACATTACCAACTATGGACTGCAGTAAGGTACTAGTTGATTTCCATTGGGTTTCCGAAGCGTTAAATCCCCAAGAATGTGCGACCGTTGCTGGCGTCTGCCATGGAAAGTTCTCCTTGGATTCTCCCAAATGATTATCTCTCAGTGTTTTGTAATCGATGTCTGTATCCTCTTCAATCGATAGGCCCAATCGAGAATTTACCAAGCATTCTGGTTGCAACTCGCGGATAAGACCTTTCAGCTGTAGGAGCTGATCTTTTTTTACAACCGTCTTTGAATGATGCATCCACATATCAAACCAAATCAAGCTTATCTTTCCATAATTGGTCAAAAGTTCCCGCATTTGGGGCATGACTTTTTCTTGCCAATAGGTATTAAAGTTTTCTTCGGTAAGACCATAGATTTCCTTTGAGTGATCCCATCCGTACGGGTGTTCCCAATCCACCCAATGTGAATAATATAAACCTAATTTCATGTCATGCTTGGTGCAGGCCTCCGCAAGTTCCTTAACAATATCTCTTTTGGGTACGGTATGATTGCCAAGGTCGTAATCGCTTACCTGACTATCCCATAATGCAAAACCATCATGATGCTTTGCCGTTAGGGTAACATACTTCATACCAGCTTTTTTTGCCAATAGAACCCACTCTTCAGGATTTATTTCGTCCCAATTGAAACGATCTAAAAGTTTAATATATTCTTGTTTTTCGATACGGTTTCGATAGTATATCCATTCTGCATAATTATTATCATGACGGATTTTCTCACCTTTCCAAATACCTTCGGCCCCGCTATAAATGCCCCAATGGATAAACATGCCAAACCTTGAATCGGTAAACCACTCGGCCCTTTTGTTGGTATTTTCTTGGGCCAACATTGTACCATTAACCATTAGGAGGACAATGATAAGCTTGAAAATGCTGATTCGGGGTGTATCGTTATTAATTATCCAGCTGAACATATTTTTATATTAAATTAAAATACCTGAGCATCTTGAAATCCAACCTATCGTTCTAAAGATTTGATATGGATAGTTGAAACTTTGACCATATTTTTATGTTGATGTAAATCTAACTGACAATTATGCTGTTATGATTTGAAGTTTAGTATCGTCGTTTCAAAATCATTCAACATTAAGTCGGTTTCGAGTTTTTGATAAAACTTTATCGTACGGTCACCATTGTCCTTGGACATCCGTATCATTTTGCTCTTACTCCACTCCGGATTCAGAAACGCTTCCACAAGTGCAACATCCCATAAAATCCTTTTTTTTCGCAAAGGGTCTAAATGATTGTTCCATCGCTTTATCAGATAGTTCCCTAGAGTATTGTTTTGGAACTTGACTTTCATATCCATATAATCCACCTTCATTGCTCTTGCCACGTTCACTGGTAAAATATGCATGTCCACGTTGGAGTGCAGCATCAACTGAAGAGCGGGCACGTCCATGGTACTGTTAAAATCGGTAAGTCCAAAGATTCCTTTTTCAAAGTCATAGGTAGAACCCAACCAATATACTTTTATTTTATCGGATATAGTGTTGTCAATAAATAGTGCGGATGTAACATTTGTGAGGGCTCCCAAAGCAATGACAACAAGCTTTTTTCCCTCTTTTTGCTGATGTGCCTGTGCAATGATTTCGTAGGCTGCGGCTGAATGTTGGGCTTTATCGCCCCAATCGTACATTCTGGCATGTGCGCCCCTGTTTGTTTTTGTTTTCATATCCATTACAGCCAATAATTGTTGGTTCAATCGGTGACTGTTTTCCATAGTGTTGGGTATGGACCAATGGCTGGTTTGCCAATGCGTTGCGTTTATTGCTACTAAATTTATACTGCTATCCAGTAAAATTCTTGCCAATGCGTACACATCGTCTACTTCATTGCCCGTATCCAAATCAATAATGACATTTCTGGGAGAAGTATGCTGTGCCGAAATAAAAAACGGAAAAAGAAAAATAAGTACTCTTAAGATAAGCTTCACTCGAAATTGTTTGCTGTTTATGGACGATATTATTTGTTGGATATTACTATTTTAAAGTTTAAAGAAACCCATTAAACCAATTTGTATTAATGGGTTTCCGTCCCAATCAATAAAGCTTAATTTACTCTGAGAAGTCTTTCTTCCGTATCACCGTTGGCAAAACCAATTTTGAAGATGTAGAGTCCTTCCCCAAGGGTCTCCAGGGGAACGGTTATTTTATCTTCTGCAAATTGATTTGGTCCGTATGAATGACTTTCAACCATCCTTCCCGTCATATCGTAAATCCGTATTTCAATACTTTCTTTTGTAAGTCCAGAACTCTTTTGCGATTCAGAAAAAGAAACCATTACATATTCTGATGCTGGATTTGGATATAATACAAATACTCCTTCAGAATTGATGGATTCTATAGGTATTGAAGCTCTTAGTGCCGTACTGCCGCTGACAGGGAGTATTTCTTCCAACCTAATTTCCTCCCACCACACAGAGCCGGTTCCATTGAAGAGTTGCAGGTTGATTTCCATATTAGTAGTACCAACTGGGGGTACTATGTTGTTCAAACCAATGAATTTATAGGTGAGGTCTACACCACCAAATCTGCCAAATTGAGTGGCTCTTGTAATGTTTTTTCCATTACCATCTTGAATATAACTTCCGTTTTCATCAAGAAACTGGATGAAAAAACGGGAAAATCCTTCGGTAAGCGACCTTTTTACCTTGCCTGATAAGTTGTAAGAGCTTCCTTCGTTGATTTTTACCAATTGTCTAGACCCGCTAAAACCCTTTGAAGAACGGAAAAGTCGCATAATTGGACTTTCGGCGCCCTCCGCATTCACAACATCGGTCTCTACCGTACCGCCATTTGTCCATGGGCTTTTTTGACCGCTGTTGAAATCACCGTTGCGTAAAATACTTGTTGGCGCGGTATTTGTATTATCCGCCATCTCAATATCATCGAACCATGCGGTTCCCGTTGCCGCTAAAATCTGAGGGGTTACCTCTACCTGTGTACAGCCTTCGGGTGTGGTAAAGCTGGCTGTCATCAATTTATAGCTGGGGGAGTTGGCAAAGAAATTAGAGGTAGTCTGTCCAATTTCGTTATTGCCGGCATCCAAAAACCTTACGAAGATTCGAAAAGCACCGGTTTCGGAAGTCCGTTCCCCTTTAAAATAACCTTGTACGGAATATTGTCCCAATGGTTGTACAGGCACGGTTTGTACCGCACCGAAAAAACGGGAACCTTCAGGTGTATCCGGCGGCAAAAAGAGGCGAAGGGCTTTACTTCCCGACCTAGACTCGGTAGCGTCATCCACAACTGTTCCCGCATTGGTCCAAGGCACTTTTGATGGGTCTTCAAAATCCCCATTACTCAAGAGGTTTCCTGGCCCTTGCCCAGTAAGCGACAATGTAATCGTTGCTTCTTCCGGGTCATTACTTTCAATAATCAGGGTGGCCCTTCTTGAACTGGATTGTGAAGCAGTGAACGTCATTTCCAATACTGCAGACACCCCTGGCTCCAATGTGCTACCAGATTGGTTTTGAAAGGTAAAAAGTTGTGCATCGGGTCCGCCCACCTCAATATTGCTGAGTTGTAAGGAAGCTGTACCCACATTTGTAACATTTATGGTCTTGGTACTGGATGCATTCAAATCAATAAGACCAAAATCCAATGAACCGCTCGTTAACAACGCCTTTGTGTCCGCATCGTAAATGGCGATATCCGGTTCAGGCTGCCCAGTGTCTGGAACAATAATGGCCTCTTCAAAAACTGCAGTAGAAAGCTGGCCGTTCGCTGTGCTGGAACCCGCAAGTCCCAAGGATACTTCAAAAGGAAATATTACAATGGTACTGTCCAATATTTGAAAAGTAGCTCCATCCAACGAATACGAAGCAGTAAACCTATTTCCCGAACGGTCGACTCTAAGCCATATTGGGGTGGATGCACTTACTGTTGAAATCTGTTCCGTATCGTTTCCCCGAAGTGCTCTTTGTTGGAGTATCAGTGCTGCTGCATCCGATAGTCCCAGAAACAGGTTTTTACTGTCCACAACATTTGATTCGCGCACCATGATTCCAAAAATTCCTGTTTGTGCTGCCGTTGACAGTTTTGTGGTAAATTCAAAATCACCTTCCAGTTTTTCATAGATATATCTAAATTGGTCCGAGGTTCCACTAATCCCAGAACCAGAAGCATCCATCGTAAAGACGCCATTGGACGAACGTACCCTACCTGACGGATTTGCTCCACCTACATTACCGTTCTTGGCGACAAAAACGGTTCTCCCGTCCATATAACTGGTTTGGCTCGATGCTTTTGTGTCCAGATTATTACCTTCAAAAAATAATTTATGGGTTGCACTGCCTGTGAAGTACGTGCTTCGGACAAAGGCGTCTTTGTTTTTTTTGATGGTAAATGGATATTCGAAACTATTATCCACTGATTTTAGAACTACCTGTTTATTCTCTTCGGATGAGTTGCGTATCCTCCAAATCGTGTAAAGACCGTTCCCATTTGCATCTTTGACTTTTCCGAATGAGGTTAATCGCAGACCAGTATTCTGTTTTCCGGCATCGTCACCATTATATGGAATGTCCTTGAATCCATCCGCTATTACCGTAACATCCAATCGATTAAAAGCAAAGGCCCTTGTGGTAGTTCCCTTTATGGTAAAACTAAATGTAGATTCATCCGAATCGTTGCTGGAAATGTTCACAGTCGCTGTTCGTGTACCATCGCCGGTAGGTTCAAACTGTATGGATAAAATGGAATTTTCCCGATTGGCCAAGGATGTACCGGGCTGTGCCGTAATCTGAAAATCGTTTGCGTTTGTCCCATTAATGGTAATGTTCGAAATATCGAGGTTGCCACCACCTAAATTTGTGATTTCAAAATCATTTTCAACACCATTGCTCCCCAATCGTAAGGTTCCAAAATCAAATTCCCCTCCATTTTCAAGTGTTAAATCGACTCCGGCAACCACTTGGATGTCCGGCAGGTTTGTAGTCAATAAGGTGGTAATGGAATTGGGAGGAAGCTCAATAGTGCTATCGGGTAAAATAACGGTTTCCATCGGATCGTTGTTGCTGCCCAAAGTACCGGCAGATTGATGGACGACCTTTCCTGAAAAGCCCAAATTGGAAATATCCAATGTTTTGACCTCATCGCTCGCATTGGTAATCCAAAAGTTCTTATTGTTGTTGTTCGAGAATGAAAAGCCAAATAGTTCAGGAACGTTCGTACCGGCAAGATTGGAAATCCCTGAAAAGGATAATTCTTGACGTTGATTCATTCCAGCAGTGGCTAAACTGGCCAATGAAATGGCTCGGCCAACAGCATTTATGCCTCCATCGTTGGTGGTCATTCCACTAAATTCGTGCATTTGCAAAAGTTCGGATGAAGGTAGTTCCAGATAACTGGCAATATTATAATTGACGACCAAGGCATTTTCCCAACTAAATCTATCTTGATTGACACCGGGGCCGATATTAAAAAAGTTGGGCATGTACTCTGTCCACCAAACGTCCCAATTATCGGCAGTTACTACATTGGCAAAATCAGTATTGATTTTAGCTTGGTCGAATACCGTACGAAAAGAATTCAGCATCGTATTCAATTCAGTCTGATTTGTTGCTGTTTGATTGGGATTTGACTCAATGTAGGCGTGCATGGTCAACGCATCGACCAGGTTGCTGTCCAATCTAGGGATGACGTAACCGTTCCAAAAATCCTTGCGCCTGCCTTCTGAACCTTCGGTGTCAAAGTAGGCTACGGCAGCGAATTTGGCATTTGGGAATTCCTTTTTTATCTCAGTGATAAAATAATGGCATGCTTCGGGATAACCGAATCCTGCGTTGTCCTCCCTGAATCCTTGAAAATTCAAGAATTGATACTTTCCGGCACCAAAATAGACTTCATTGGAAAGTTCTATAAATTGAACGGGCATTCCACTTGCTTCCGCACGTCTCAGCATCTCCAGATTGCGTTGCAGCCTATCCTCAAAGGCTCTCCACCAATCTGGTTGCAAGGGTTGAAAAGTTTCACTGTCCTCTGGAACACCGAATTTTTCTGAATAATAATCCAGACCTGGAGTGGTCATATTCATTACGTATACAGGCTGAAAATTGTTTGCTTTCTGTGCTTTGGAAAAGTTTTCGACGGAGTTGGTTCTTCCTGTTCCGTTTTCAACAATCGATTTTACGAAACCTATCATCTGCGTGGGGTCTATCCAACCATCTTCACTGCCTGGGGTTCCTTTGGGAGGGAAAAAAGTATCGTTTCTATAATCCCAATTTTCAGAAACCGTACCGCCGGGAAAACGCAGGTTGGTCACTCTTGACTCAATCAAGGAAGCCAGTCTATTCTGGCTGTTCCAAGGTTCTTCAATCAGCGTAGTGTTGTTGTTACATCCTATAATATTTGGATTGTTGGAAATCATGGGGCCTTGCGAGACCTGTATCTGTGCTTGAAGAGCACATACTAAAAGAAAAAAAATTAAAAAAGTAGTTTTTGTTTTCATTGTTATGGGGTTGTTGGATTTTTAACTAATCATTAACGAAAATTATAAAATGGGTCGAGGTAAAACGATGGATTTGTAAATCAGAAGCAATTATGTAGGTGTAATCTTTTATTTGCGGTAGTAATCCATTTTCAAGATTCCGAAATTTTGAAGAACATAATTTAAACTTGATGACACGTTCAATAATGACACTGTACAAAGGCTTTTTACTGATTATTTTATTGCTCATTTATGCCGATATCAATGCACAACAAGCAGCAAAAACTGGCAACCCGATACTAGAAGATTGGTATGCAGACCCCGAAATGGTCATTTTAGGCAATACGTATTGGCTTTTTCCCACTTCTTCGGGAATTTCCAGTGACAGAATCGCATTGGACGCTTTTTCATCAAATGACTTGGTAAGCTGGAAGAAGCACGAAGCGATAATCTCTTCCAAAAATGTAGATTGGATTGACGATTCGCTTTGGGCCCCCTCGGCCATCGAGAAAGATGGAAAATATTTTGTGTTTTTCAGCGCCAATGACATACAGACTCCAGAGAGTAAATGGTGGAACCCCAAAAAACACGATAGTACCGAAGTTGGTGGAATCGGTGTTGCTGTGGCTAAAAATCCCAGGGGTCCTTATAAAGACCTTTTGGGTAAACCCTTAATAGGAAAAGTACACAATAAGGCTCAACCTATTGATCAATTTGTCTTCAAGGACATAGACGGAACTTACTATATGATTTATGGAGGATGGAATCATTGCAATATTGCGAAGTTGAATACCGATTTTACAGGTTTTATAGCTTTTGAAAATGGACAATATTTCAAAGAAATTACACCCAAAGACTATGTGGAAGGCCCGTTCATGTTCGTTAAAAATGACAAGTATTATTTTATGTGGTCCGAAGGTAGCTGGGGCAAGGATAATTATAGCGTTGCCTATGCAATTGCAGACTCTCCCTTAGGCCCTTTTGAGCGTTTGGATACTGTCTTGCAGTCCGATCCACAAATTGCCACCGGTGCGGGACACCATTCAATATTGAACATACCCAACACTGACGATTGGTATATGATATACCATCGCAGGCCAATACCAAATGAGCATCGAAATCATAGGGTGGTCTGTATCGATAAAATGGAATTTAACACGGATGGTACCATCAAACCCATTAAGATGACTTTTGAAGGCGTAGGAACTGTACCACTTAATTCAGCTAAGAAAAAATGAAGTTTTCGCTCGCTCACTTCACCAATATCTTAGTTTTTTGAAGCTGAGGACGATAGATTTGTTTGAGAACGGACTAATTTTCGATTGCCTTGTTATCTTTCCCGAAATAGGGATAGAAATCAAATGGAGTATTTTTTTCTGAAATTTTTACATCTTGGGTTACATTCCGCCACTCTGTTAATTTCTTCAGATACATTTCAACTACTCCTTTGTATTTCTGCTGTCCTGCCAAATTATGGGTCTGATATGGGTCAGTTGGTATATGGTACAATTCAAATTCTGGTCTTTTGGATGTTGATAACTGGAAGAAATTCCGATAGATTGTGTTCACATCCCTTTTTTCCAACATTACGAGTTTTGAAGGACTGTCATCAATATCACCAAAACCCTCCAATACATTATTCTTTATTGGGTCGCCCGCGGGCCATCTTTCGGGAAAAAGGTTATGAACAAAAAGATAACTACTATCCCTTACGGCTCTTATTGGATAAGATAGATTGCCTTGGCCAAAATCAAAAGTATGTTCGGTCTATTGAAATCTCTTTTGACTGTTTCTGATGCTTTTGTTGAACCACTATTTGAATCATGTGTTTTAAAAGACATACCTTGGGAGAATGACACCGTTATGATTGCCATAAACAGGATGCTTAAAAGACCAACTATACTCGTTCGCTTTCCATCTCTAAAAGGATTAAAAACTTTCATTGCATTTTACGATTTTTCCACACTAAAAAATATATGGCGTTTATTGATTTGGTATCCATTTCAAAGTCTCACCATTGGGATAGTCCATAAAACGTTTTTAATTCTCCTTCACTTTTTTGTTGATCCAAAAAGGTGCGGTTGTACACCAAATGAGGGTGCCCAAAAGCATTAAATTCTTATAGAGTTCTAATTCCAACACTTGAAGGAATACTAAAAATGAAGGGACTAGTGTCAAAATAAGACCTACATAGGATATTGATTTTAGTATTTTCATCCTTAATTCATTTAGTCGTAGAGGTAAATTCAACTGTTTCTGTTTTTATTAGATAGTTTTGCTGTATGAATGCAAAGAGCAGGTAGCAAATGCCTCCTATTATCCAACCAGGTACCGCAACAAAGAAGTAAAAATGGACATTCGTGTATATGTATATAAAATAGCTTGCAGCAATTGCTATTATCCATGCACCAAGTACGGAAAAATTCACTTTTATGTTTTTAAGAGAGGCCAAGTTGGACTGTAGACCCATTTTGGGAAATAGAAAAATATCAAGAATAACTACAGCGCCCACTGGTGAGGCCAAGAGGGCATATAGTCCCAAAAACTGATCTAGTTTGCTTATGATGACAGGGGAACAAGCCAAGATTGTTGCAGTGATTCCAACAATCATTGTGATTTTCCAGCGCTTGAATCTTGGCAATAATGCCTGTATTGCGAGTCCCGCTCTGTAAATTGTAGGGTTCGCCGTTGTCCAACCAGCCACAACTACGCAGATTGCTCCAGAAAGGCCAGCGCCCATAAATGCTATTTCGCCCGGAGTGGGATTTGAATTTCCAGTTTGCAAGGCCACAGCACAAAGAATCCCAGATGCAATCCAGGCCATAAAATGCCCTATGAACATTCCGAATGCTGAAGCCAATCCGTAATATGACTTTTTTGCATACCTGTAAATGGACATATCCGCAAGACCTATGTGCATGGAACTATTGCAGAGCCATGCAAAAATGAGTACGTGCCAAAATGTATATTTGGTCTGTCCCTCGGCGGGAACGCCTGTCCAAATTTTTTCTTTTCCAATTTCCCAAAAACTATCCAAGGAATTTATCCCTAAAGAGGGAAGCATGGCGATACCTGCTGCCAAAAATATCAACGGCATCCATGGGGCAAATATATTGGCAAATCTGGATACCCTATCAAAACCAAATGTTGCTACAATGGTAATGACCAGCCCAATAAATGCAATGATCAAAATCCATAAAAAACTGGTGGGGTACAAATCGGTAAGCCCCGGTCCCGGAACATTGAGCAACAGTCCAACGGCAGAAGCCGAGACCCCTATCATGGCAGAAGCCGTAACACAGAACAATAGACCGTTCACCACATTATAAATGGATACCAACCCCACACCACTAATCTTCTCTAATTGATAAAAAATGGTGAGCCTGGTCTTGACGGCAGCTGGGGCACAGATCAATGCCCAACTTAGCGTTGCCAACAAATTACCGATAAAGAGTCCTAAAAAAATATCGGCCATGGCGACCCCGTGCAATACGAACAGAGGCCCAATAATGAATTCGGTACCGGCAATGTGTTCACCGGCGACCATGCCTATAAAGCTTTTGAGTCCCTTGACCGATTTTTTAGGAACGGGCTCCCGCTCATATTCATCAATCCCGGTCAATTTCTCCTTGTAGGAAATTGTATTTTCTCCCATACCTAACATATCCTTTCTTGGATTTAAACTTGTCTCAAAGTCATGCTTTTCAACTGTCTTTCTCTTTCAATTTGGAAAACATAAGGTATTAAGGTCAGTTTTTGAAGATATTTCACTTTGTAATCTGAGTTTTATGAAGAAAAGAATCGTAGTAATATTCATCCTGCCTTGTTTCTTATTGGCTTGTATGGAAACAGGCAAAGAACAAAGAAAAGATGCTGGGGAAATCAAAAATCCGAATATAGTACTCATAGTAGCAGATGACTTGGGATGGTCTGACCTCGGTATTTATGGGAACACCTATTTCGAGAGCCCTAATTTGGATAAATTGGCAATGAAGGGGATACGTTTTGACAATGCCTATGCGGGAAGCCATGTTTGTTCGCCTACAAGGGCAAGTTTGCTAACGGGACGTTATCCCGCAAGAGTGGGATTGACCAATTACATATACGGCACAAAAACGCTTAAAAGTTCACCCGTCTATCCTGCCGATTATGTCAATCATCTTCCGTTGGATGAAATTACCATTGCAGAAGAGCTTAAAAAAGATGGATATAAGACAGCGTTGATGGGAAAATGGCATTTGGGCGAGAACACCACTTTTGGAAAGTCCGACCCAAAATTTCAGGGATTTGATATTACGGAAGGATTCGATTACGAACTTTTACCAATAGACAAAACATACAAATGGTATAAAATTGGTGATGACACCCAAGCCTATGAATTACCGTACTTGACCAATGAAATCACTCAAAACTCCATAAAATTCATTGAACGCAACAGGGATACCACCTTCTTTATGACTGTGGCCCATTTTGCCGTTCACTTGCCACTTCAGGGAGATTCAACATTGGTGGCAAAGTATAAAATGAAGGAAAACCCAAAGCCGAACGACTTTAATCCCGTATACGGAGCCATGATTGAACAAATGGATGCATCGGTAGGACAAATTGTGAAAAGCCTTGAAGAAAATGGGTTGATGGAAAATACGTTGATTCTATTTGTCTCTGATAATGGTGGGCTTGCAATTGGCGAAGCAGGAGGCAAACCTACCGTTAACGACCCGTTGCGGTCGGGTAAGGGAACCATGTACGAAGGCGGTTTGCGCGTTCCGATGATTGCCTATTGGAAAGGTCATTTTGAAGGTGGCTTTGTAAATTCATCCGTACTCTCGACAATCGATGTTTTTCCGACGGTAATGGAACTTGTACGTGGAAACGGGGAAGTAGCACAGATTATTGACGGTGAAAGTAAGCTCAAAGCTTTTGAGTCTGATGTGAAATTGACCAGGGAATCGTTATATTTTCATTATCCACATTTTAGCAATCAAGGAGGAAGACCCAAGGCAGCCTTGCGGAAGGGTGATATGAAACTTATTTTATCGTTGGAAGATGGAACCACGGAACTCTATGATTTGAAAAATGATTTGGGGGAAAAGGAAAATCTGAGCAAGAAGTTCCCAGATATTGCCTCCCAAATGAAGGACAGTATCGTTAAATGGCTGTACGAAACCAACGCTCCTATGCCAATTACCAAATAAAAATATGCATCACATCAATTTCCCTGTATTTCTGGTATTTTTTGTGTTGGTTTCCACTAAGGGCCAAAAGACGAATGGTTCCGATTCCATAGTTTTAAAGAACCGACACATCGAGCTTGTCCAAACATTAAGAGGGGGCGGGATTACTTCCTTGAGACTTGGGGACAATCCCATAAATCCATTTGATTGGTCGCTCCCCTTAGAAAAGCAGCCAAAAATAAATAAAGATGGTTTTGCGTTTCGCGGACATTTTATAAGTCTTGGAACTTGGGGAATGCCAACTTCAGGTGAGCAAAATTCAGGGATTCGGCTATACGGGGAACCAACGGCACGAATCTGGAAAAATCAAGTCGCTACGGATGGTGAGGGTAATACGATTTACGTAACGGGTTTTACATCCAAAAAAGAGGGCCTTAGTCTGGAGAGGGCAATAGTATTGTATCAAAATGAAGCATTGCTAAAGGTACACGAATCCGTCACCAACAATTTGCCCATATCCAGGGTATATAATTTTTTGCAACACCCTACATTTGGCGGCGAATTTGTTTCTGAAAGTTTGCGAATCGATACCAATGCTGGAAAAGGATTTTACCAAAAAGGAGCCTATCCCAGAGCTTCTTACGATAACTTGGAATCAGATTCGTTTGATTGGCCCGAAGGAATTTTGCCCGACGGAAAAATTGATTTAAGAACATCGGGTAGTAGGAACAAGACCTATTTGACATCCCATATTTTTTCTGAATCCAATGGCATGGGCTGGGCCACCGCGAGTAACCCAAATAAAAAGCTACTGGTAGGTTATATCTGGAAAATAAATGAATATCCTTGGCTGAACGTTTGGCATCAATCCGTAAATGGCAAAGTAGCGGGTAGGGCCATTGAGTTTGCAACTTGTGGATTGGGATTGGGTTTCAAGGAGCTGATTACGAAAAATCATTCCTATTTCGGGAATCTATCCTTTGAGTTTATTGATGCTGGAGAGACTCTAGAAAAAACCTATTATCTGTTCGCTATGGAAATTCCCGGGAATTTTTTGGAAACCACGCATGTACTACTGACCAATGATTCTGTAGAGATACACTATGCTACTGAAAAAGGTGAGGTCGAGAGGATTTTTTCGAAATCGAACTGATTACCCAATTAATCGGTTGAAAACAAAAAAAGCTGCTCTCATCGAGAACAGCCCTTGAAACTAACTTCACTATAAAACTTATATCATTTAGTACCCGTCATTCTGATCAAGGTTTGGATTATCAATCAATTCCGCTTCCGGAATAGGTAACAATTCATTTTTGCCTACTGTAAAACCGGGCATAATGGCAGGGAGTTCACTGCTTTGTATTTTTCCGCTGTTGGCCCACCGAACCAAATCAAAAAACAGCGAGTATTCGAATGTGAGTTCAAGCCTGCGTTCCGTTCTTAACCGGTCAAAAAAGGCATCTGCACTGAGTCCTTCGGGAAAAGGGTCTACACCAGCACGTTCGCGTACTTGGTTTACCGCACCGTAGGCCAATGCTGATGGGCCATTGACCTCGTTTTCCGCTTCAGCAAACATCAACAGTACATCTGCCAGCCGAATGGCCCTATAATTATTCGCATTCTGATTAAAACTGTCTGGATCGTCTGGGCCACCCGCATATTTCCGTATTCCCAGGAAAGGTAATGTGGGGTCTGGAAAAACCAAAGTTCTATCTCTCCATTGGTTGGCCGCTACAGGATCATCGGCTATCGGGTTCCACGTGCCCCAAACATCTCCTGGTTGGGCATAGGTTCCAGTGCGTCTAATCGCGTTTTCCTCGGGAAATTGTTCAAAGAATTCAATGGTCTGTCTTCCTGGGACGGCATTTCTAAACCCAATTCGGGCGGGACTGAACCAGTTGTTCATCCAACTGGCTTCATTTGGGCCACCTCGGTTGGGCTGGTCGAATGCTGCACCAAAACCAGATTGAAACTGTACCTCAAAAATTGATTCCCCATTGTTTTCATTGGATTTTGGGAAAATATTAATGAAATCAGGTTCCAACGCATACAACCCGGAAGTAATGACCTCGTTCAATATATCCCTTGATTTTTGATATTCGCCATTATAGAGATAAGCTTTTCCTAATAATGATTTCGCAGCTCCAGAAGTAGCTCTTCCCGTATTGTTGTTATCGTAACTTTCGGGCAGATCGGGAATGGCATCTAGTAAATCGGCTTCTATAACTTCATATACGGCCGAAGGTGGGGATTGTGAAGGGAATAATTGGTCTTCATCCGAAAGATCTCCATTAAAAACCTGATTGTAAATCGGTACATTACCATATAGTTTCACCAATTCAAAATAATAAAAGGCCCTTAGAAACTTCGCCTCGGCAATTACACGGTCAAGCAGTTCTTCATTGGGGGAATCGATTTCGGGCACCCTGTCTATGACCTGGTTTGCCCTATTGATGCCCTTGTAACAATCTTCCCAAGCTCTTGGAATCAAATCACCGGAAGCTGGATTAAAATTAAAGTTGACATACACCTGCTCGTTGGATCGGGTGCCGTTGGTAAGGGCGGTCTCCCCGGTAAAATGAGCAATATACATGTAGAACCTCTTAAAAAGACCTTGGTCGTTCAATGGAGCGTATACCGAATTTACCGCACTGACGGCATCGGCATCGGTCTGGTAAAATGTACTGGAATCAAGTTCCCTAAAGACATCTGCTTCGTCTAGAAACGAATCACTACAACCTATCGCAAAGACGAGCAGCAGCATTAGTGAAAAAGATGTCGAAGTTTTCATATTGTTTATATTTTTCATCATTGTGTTGTATTAAAAACCTAGTTGTACACCTAAAGTAAATCGTCGCGATTGAGGGTAAGAAACAGGATCGAATCCATTCAGTGCCTGTTCGGGGTCGAAACCGCTGTAGTCCGTTATGGTGAAAACGTTCTGCCCTGCCAAATAGAATCTTGCATTGGACAATCCACCCAATTGGTCTAGCAGTTGTTGCGGAAAACTATAGCCTATTTGAAGATTCTTCAACCTGAAATAGGAGCCATCCTCGACAAAATATGATGAAGCGATATTGTTGTTGGATAATCCATTGGGTATGGCCCTAGGCTGTGTAGTACTGGGATTTTCAGGCGTCCAGGCATCCAAAACCCTGGTTGATAGGTTGCCATTTAGAAAATAGCCCTCTGTGTAGAACTTGGTGTCGCTAAAAATATCGTTACCGGCTACTCCTTGAAATTGTGCCGACAGGTCAAAACCTTTGTATCTTAAGTTTAACGTAATGCCATACTGAACATCTTGAGTGGCATCCCCAATGATGGTACGGTCATCCTCTGTAATTTCTCCATCGGGAACACCATCTGGTCCACTAATATCGGCAAACCTGATGTCACCCGGTTGTGTATTGGCAAGTGGAGTAGGCCCGGCATCAATTTCTTCTTGTGTTTGATAGATACCATCAGCTTGATAGCCGAAAAAGTTGAACAACGATTCCCCTACCTGTACACGTGTCCTGGGAATGTTTCCGAACAATCCACTACTATTTTGATTAATGAACTCGACACCGTTCGCCAATTGTGTGACCTCGTTACTCAAGAATGTTACGTTGAACCCTATACCATAGGTAAAATCTCCTTTTTTATCATTGAAGTTTGCGGATAGTTCCAAACCTTTGTTCTCGACTTCACCGGCATTGATAAAAACGTTGGTGAAACCTGTTACAGAAGGTAGCGGAAACTGCAATAATAAGTCTTCGGATGTCTTTACAAAATAGTCGGCCGTGAAAGAAAACTTGTTGAACAATCCCAGATCAAGACCAATGTTCAACTGCTTTTGCTTTTCCCATTGCAAGTTTGGATTGGCAAATCTTCCTGTGGGCGCAACACCTATCAATTCTTCTTGGTTTCCACCGATTATATATCGTATTCCAGAATTGAGTACGGAATTGGCCGCATTGGCATTGATCCTATCATTTCCAAGAAAACCATAACTGGCCCTTACCTTTAGATTATCCAGAACAGTACTATTTTTCAAGGATCCCAGATTGCTTATGACCAATCCTAAAGACCCAGAAAAGAAATTATCCCAATAATTGTCTTCGGTAAATATGGAAGACCCGTCCCTCCTAAAGTTAAAAGTACTTAAGATTGTATTATCGTAATCATATACAACCCTACCAATGTATGATAAGGTACGTTGTTCTATCCTACGACCGGTTGCCGGGGCTGTTGCTTCCGTGGATGCGCTCAATACGGGGAAAGCTGGGCTTATAAAACCACCTACATTTCTGGCCTGTATTTGTGATTCCTCATCATCCTGTACATTATATCCCAGTAGAAAATCAAAATTACTTTTTCCTAGGGAAGTTTTGTAGGTAAGGACATTTTCCAGCAGAATAGAAATGCTCTCGCCACGGGTCTCATCCACTTCCGCACCATCGGATAGTCCGATTATATCGCCTGGTATACCATCAGGTACCTGTTGATAGTAGGGTGCAAAAAAGCGATTATGAAAATTGATGATATCGGCGGAAAGACGTGTTCTAAAACTCAAGCCTTTGGCAATTTCAATTTCTGCGTATACATTGCCAAGAAAACGATTGATTGTACCTTCATTTTCAACCAAGTTTTGGGCAGCGACAGGATTTAAGATTTGGCGCCCGCCATCATCGTCCGTTGGGCCTCCAAAACCTCCTATAGTATTTGGATTAAAAATATCGACCGTTGGAGCGTTCAAAAGGGACCATGCCAGAACATTTCTTCCATTCGCAGAGTATTCCCTATCGAACTCTGAACGAGAGTAGGTCATGGAATTTCCAATTTTAAACTTTCCCAATTTAGTATCGGTGTTCAATCGCAATGTAGTACGCTTAAGTCCCGTTCCTATTATGATACCGTCTTCGCTGTAATGCCCTAAAGATGTAAAATACCTTGTATTTTCACCTCCACCCGTTGCATTGATTTCATAATTTTGGATACTTGCCGTTTGTAGAACGGCATCTTGCCAATCGGTGCTTGTATTGAACGTAGTCCCATCAAGGTTAGGAATCCGATTTTGTTCTGCGTTATCGGCTACCTGATTGTATACTTGTTGGTATTGTTGGGCATTCAATAAGTCTAACGTGTTGGTTGCCTGTTGAAATCCTGCAAACGTGTTCAAGGAAATTTTGGCTTTGCCGGATGAACCACGTTTAGTGGTGATGATAATTACTCCATTGGCAGCTCTGGCACCATATATGGCCGCTGCCGAAGCATCTTTTAGCACGTTAATGGATTCAATATCGGAAGGATTAATAGTTGCCAAAGGATCTCCAGAGCCTCCGCCCGTTGTACTGATTATCGATCCATCAATAACATATAAAGGATTGCTATTGCCTGTAATCGAGCCTGTACCCCTAATCTGTACCTGTGTACCCGCTCCAGGTCGCCCAGAGCTGTTGGTAATCTGTAATCCCGCTACCTGGCCCTGAATGGCATTTGTGAAATCCGCTACGGGTCTACCTTCTATAGCTTCAGAAGATACTGTACTAATGGCAGCGGATACGTTTTGTCGTCGTTGTGTACCATAGCCTATTACAACGACTTCGTCGAGTTTTGAAACATCTTCCTGTAGGGTAATGTTGATAGTGCTCCTACCATTTACAATTTCCTCTTGACTGGAAAACCCGATATAGGAGAACACCAATACACAATTATCGGTAGTAGTGGTGATTGCATAATTTCCATCAAAGTCAGCTTGGACTCCATTAGTGGTTCCTTTCTCGATAATTGTAGCTCCTGAAAGTGGTATGCCTCCAGGGTCGGTTATGGTTCCTGTAACTTGTTGGGAATATAACAAAGAGTTCATTCCACAAAAAAGCATACAGAAAAAAACAAGTTCTTTTTTTAAAAACATTTTCATCATAGTAGCCTAGTCTTTTTTGAAGTTAGTTTTGTTAATTCAGTTTGTTGGTTAAAGATGATGTTTCCAAAAATTATAGAATCGTCAATTTAACAAAGCTAAAGTTGAATTATTGCAATTCATATCCCTTTTAATTTCCAAATTCACATAAAATAGAAGAAAAGCTCCGGTAAAGTTTTTTAGAAAACAGAAGGTTGGGTGCTTCGGGAAAAGTCATGGAAACAAATAGTATCCTCTCAATTTTTTCTGACTTGTTTTTCAACATTTTTATACTAAGAAGTTTCAAATCCGAAGGAAAAGAATGAAAGGATATGGGTTATTGTAAAGTCAATGGAGAGAAATCAAACAATTACTGATCTACATGAAAAGAACATTACAATACGCTGACTATATCGATAAAGTACGAGGTGGTTGGGTAGGTAAGTGTGCCGGGGGAATCCTTGGTGCCCCGATTGAAGGCTATAAAAGATTCAATTCCATTGCGCTGAACGATTCCCTTTTTGAAAACAATTTTGCCAACGATGATTTAGATCTACAATTACTATGGTTGGACATGGTGCTTAAAAAAGGGGCACAGGTTAGGGAAAACGATTTTCAGGAGCATTGGATGCATCATGTAGCTTTTCCTTGGAACGAATATGGAATAGCTACCAGAAATATACGCCTTGGTTTGGACAACCCGGATTCTGGTTCCCACAACAACGAGTACTGGAGACAGAGTATGGGTTCACCCATACGCAGTGAAATATGGGGGATGCTATGTGCGGGAAATCCGGGAAAGGCTGCGTTCTACGCAAAGATGGATTCCACACTTGACCATGAAGGATTTTCTGTAGAGGCAGAGCAGTACTTGGCATCATGCGCAGCGATTGCATTTATGGAAAACGATATGTTCACGATACTGACCAAAGCTTTGGAGTTTATATCAAAAGAGGGTCTTTGTGCACGTCTGGTTCGTGCTGTAATTTTCTGGAACCGAGAATATGGTGAGGAAGTGGCATCAAAAAAGATAAAGAGCCTGTACGGTGATGCCGATTTTACATCCGCACCAATGAATATTGGGTTTACGGTACTTTCTCTATTAAATTCCGAGGGAGAAATAGATAACTTGGGCACGGCCTTGCACTATGGGCATGATAGTGATTGCATTATTGCAACCGCTGGTGCCTTGTTGGGCATGGTCAAGGGATATAAGGCATTGCCCGAAGTTTGGAAGAAACGGGTAGGGGACGATATTCTGGTAAGCCCTGAGATACACGGGATTGATTGTCCGAATACAATCACCGAACTCACCGAACTGACCAGTATTGCGGCCAGACCTTTTCTTGACCTGAATCCAGATTTTGGGATTTCTGACTTTCCCAAAGACAAGTCAACGACCAAAATTCATGTGAATGAATATGCACTTCATGCTAGTGTCAAGGAATATCCCTGTCTAACTTCGGACAAAACGGGATTGGTAGTACTTACGATTGAAAACCTGAAAGATTCAACACTTCAACTAAAAATCAACCTTACCTCTGAATTTTTTGAAACTTTTTTTGATGAAATGACCATACCTGCCCATCAAAAAATCACCAGAGACTTGAAACTCGTCTGTAAGATTGATGCTTTTCCGACCAAACCAAGTCTTGCCTATCGGTTGGAAGTCGATTCAGAAACGGAAAAAAAGATTTTTGACAAGGGCATGCCCAATTATGGCAAATGGCTGTTGCTCGGGCCTTTCATGGAAGATGACTCAAGTTTGATTCCAATGGATAAAAAATATCCTGATCACGGAATGGGCTCATTGCCCTCTGTTGTCTACATGAACCATGATGCGCAGCGGCCTTCCACGGAATTCATCGATCAAAAGGAAATCAATCGGCTTTTGGGACTGTCCGATTTTAAAAACGTGCCTTACGGAAGCCAACTTATCTTTCCAAGGTCGATGGAAATAGATTTAGGCGATTATTTCTATGGAAAAGGAGAACGAACACTCTATTTATATACGGAAATCGATGCTGCGCAACGTAGTAAAAAATGGTTATGCCTAGGTCACAGTAACTATTGTACAGTATGGCTCAACGGTAAAAAACTTTCTGAAACAAAGCGCCCAAAGAGGCGATGGCCGGGAACGGAAGCCATCGAACTTCATCTTAGTAAAGACATTAATCGATTACTGTTGCGATTCGATTTTATCAATGATGATTTTCTGGTCAATATTGGGTTGAAAGAACATCAGGAAAAACATCCCCACCAATCGCAATGGGTTACGGAATTACCGTTCAACATACAAAATTTACACAATGACTGACCAACTAGTTCAATACAAGTACCAGAAAAAGGGAATTTGGACCTGTATCAAGGTATTTTTTGTACTTAGTACCGTTGCACTCTTTTGTAGCTGCGAACCCAAAAAATCACCTGAGAAAATGAACAATGCCGTTATAGGTGAATGGAAACCTGTTCAAGAGCATCTACTTGGTGCGAATGCCAACCTTATTAGCTTCAATGATCCATGGAATATGGAAGGTTTGGTCGAAGTCACCAAGAAAACCGAAATACGTACATTGCGATATCCCGGTGGTACTATCGGTAATTATTGGGATTGGGATATAGGTGCCATTGATAGGGACGTGCCAGATAGTTTAATGATAAAATGGGTAGTGGAGAACGACCATAGAGCCAGCCCTGACCGATATACTATTGAAAGTCTGGCAAGAATGTATCAACAAACAGGTATAGTCCCGGTCTTTATGCTGAACATGTTGAGCAAAGATTTACAACATAGTGTTAGAAATCTCAAAAAAGCCCAATCCTTGGGAATTCCTATAAAATATATTGAAATGGGCAACGAGCTGTATTTCAACATTCCGTTTCCTCTTTTAAGATATCCCACCCCTGAAGTCTATGGGGAAACCTGCCAGATTTGGATAGATGAACTTAAAAAAGAGTTTCCAGATGCATCTTTTGCAGTAGTGGGAACCAACATGACCCGACATGCGAGACAAGTCGATTGGAACAAAAGGGTCTTGGAAAAATGTAAAAATGCAGATGCAATTACAATTCATCTGTATTCCCCTTCCGGTTTGGATGGGCGTCTGGAGCGAAAAAAAATTGCCCCGGGCAAAGAAGGGTTGGGCGCCTCTGGAACAGCAACAAGAACGGCCCCCAAAGAAATCGGTGAACGGCAAAAATGGGAACTGGAACTTCTTAAGGATAAGCAAGCGTACAGTAATATGTTCACTACCGCCTCAAAAAACCTGAAAAAAATAGATGGGTTTTATGTTCCCAAAGCTATGGATTTGTGGGTTACTGAATTTAACATAAGGGACGATAATTCGGTCGTGCTTCACAGTTGGGCCCAGACATTGATTTTGTCCAAATACCTTTTTAAGTTTTTGGAAAGCGATGTTGAATTATCCAGCATGCACAATCTTACGGGCAATCTTTTTGGTATGGTACATACTGATACGCTTAATTACCAACAACTAAAATCCCAAAGCATTAAATCGATGCCTTATACATTATCATCGGGTGGGATGGTGACAAAACTGTTTGGCGATGCGATGAAGGGCAAGGTAGAAGGTGCGGTTTTAAATTTTGATACGGTATCCATGCTAACTGATGATAGGGGAGACCAAGTAGAAAATATGAAAGGATATATTTTCAAGCACGAAAATGAAAAAACCGCGATTATCGCAAATTATGATGTAACCGGGCAAGAAATCGAATTTTCCACTATTCCCGATTTCAAGGGTAAAATGCATATCTATGCTTCCAGCCCTTCAAAACCTGTGATAGGTTTGGAGAATATACTAGTGGATGAGGTAGATTTTGTGGACACCATCAAATTACCACCATATTCCATAGCTATAATTAAATTCCAATAGTAGAACCAATGAAGTCAAAACAACGGTGCATCCCAATAATCGCCATATTTTCCCTAGTAATTCTGGCGTGCAACTCCAAGAGAGATAAATCCGATGAAATTGTAAGTGCCAAAGAACAAAGACCCAATATCATTTGGTTGGTAGCGGAAGACCTTAGTCCAAGATTTACTGCCTACGGAGACAGTCTGGCGCATACACCCAATATAGATCAATTGGCATCGAATGGGATTGTATATGAAAATGCCTTTACGGTTTCAGGTGTCTGTGCTCCCAGTCGCTCTTCAATGATAACAGGGATGTATCCCACAAGTATTGGAACGCAACATATGCGACAAAAATCTGGAGTAATCGATATACCTGGATTTCCAAAATACAATGCCGTACCACCACCAGAGGTCAGGGCATTTCCTGAAATCCTTCGAAAAAACGGATATTGGACCGCTTCCTATAAAAAGCTGGACTATCAGTTTGGGGAGCCGTTCACCATTTGGGACGAGGTATCTGCATATCCATCATGGCGAAACAGACCTGAAGCGGATAAAGAACGCCCATTTTTTATTTATTACACTTTTGAAATCACCCACGAAATCAATATTTGGCCAGATAGCACAAAGAATCGCTTTTTTGATGAGTTTAATATCAAAAGACCAAGTTTGGCCCCCGATGTTCGAAAACGACCAACATTTGATGAGAAAAACAAGGTTGATCCTGGAAGGGTGGTGGTTCCACCATTTTTACCCGATACCCCTACCAGTCGTGGTCACATAGCACGACTGTACGATAACGTAAGCAGAATGGATGTTCAAATAGGAGAGATTCTAAAGGATTTGAAGGAGGATGGCCTTCTGGATAATACCATAGTGATGTTTATGAGCGACCATGGGGATTGCCTCCCCAGAAGCAAAAGATGGATTTATGATAGTGGTATAAAGGTTCCATTGATCGTTCATTATCCAAAAAAGTACCTGCCAAAGAATATGGAGCAACCTTCACTGGATGAAAATCTCTACAGTTTTGTTGATTTGGCCCCAACCGTGTTGGAATTGGCGGGCATCGAAGTCCCGCAATGGATACAGGGAAAATCCATGGTTACGGAGCTTGCTCAAAATCCAAGGGAATACGTTTATGCTGCCAGGGACCGTATGGACAATAGGTATGATATTAGAAGGGCAGTGCGGGATAAACAATACAAATACATAAAAAATTTCACTCCAGAAGTGCCTTACTCACAAGAAATCACTTTCTTGAACCAAATGCCTTTGATGACAGAACTCAAACGTATGGATGCGTTGGGCAATTTAAATCGAAACGAATCCTATTGGTTAAAAGGGCCAAAACCAAGCGAAGAACTCTATAATTTAAACGAAGATCCGTTTGAATTGAGAAACCTAGCTTTAAATCCTGATTATTCCAATACGGTAAAACGTATGGAAAATGCCTTGGATGACTGGCAAAACACGTACGGGGATTTAAAGGATATACCAGAAATCGAACAGGCCGAGCGTATGTGGCCGGGCGGAATGCAACCAAGAACCAAGGCAGGGAAGATACAATTTAAGAACGACAGCATTCTATTGGAATGTGAGACGGAAGGGGCGACCGTTGCCTACAGGATAAACGATACGGAGAGATGGCGTATTTATGAAATGCCAATTCCACAAGATACTATCGAAAAAATCGAGATTAAGACGGTACGCTATGGTTACAAGGAAAGTGAACCAACTTCATATGGGATTCCGTTCAATTGAACTTTCCAAAAACACTTTGATTAAAACCAGGTTGATGAATTTTAAAACTATTTCTTTTGCGGTATTCTTGATTGCTATGCTGAGTACAAGTTCTTGTGCAGAGAAAGAAAAAAGGTCAGTGGGCAAGCACAGGTCTGAAGCAATGGCAAAACCAAATATCGTCTATATTTTGGCCGATGATATGGGATACGGTGATATTAGTGGCCTCAATCTCAATGCGAAGGTCAATACACCGACATTGGATTCTTTGATTGCTTCGGGAATGAGTTTTTCCGATGCCCATAGCTCTTCCTCCGTATGCACACCGAGCCGATATAGTATACTTACCGGGAGGTATGCATGGCGGACTCGACTGAAGCGGGGGGTTACCTGGGGATATTCTCCACCATTGATTGATTCCAATAGAACGACAGTAGCCTCTTTATTAAAAAAAGAAGGCTACAAAACGGCATGTATCGGAAAATGGCACTTGGGCATGACATGGCCGGTCAAGGAGGGTAAGGAAGTACCTTGGGAGAACAAAAACCTGCATCCGGCTCGGTATCCTGGTGATGCCATAGATTTCTCAAAGCCGATTGAAAATGGCCCCACATCCGTAGGGTTTGACTATTTTTTTGGAATCCCGGCATCACTGGACATGAGGCCCTATTGCTATATAGAAAACCAGACTGTTTTAGGTTTACCAATGAAAACAATCGATAAGGAAATTCTTCCAGGTAGAAACAATCTAACACAATGGAATGCTGGTTTGGAGGCAACCGATTTTAAACATGCCGAAGTGTTGCCAAAATTGACCGAAAAAGCGGTAAACTTTATTCATGAAAATAGGGAGCGGCCTTTCTTTCTTTATTTTCCCCTGACCGCTCCCCATAGCCCATTATTGCCTTCGGATGAATTTAAAGCAACCAGCAAAGCTGGAACCTACGGAGATTTTATACATATGGTCGATAACGTGGTCAAGACCATTTCCAGTACGTTGGGGTCACTGGGTCTGGCAGAGAATACACTGTTTATATTTACAAGTGATAATGGCACTTTTCAAAAAGCCTATATAGACCCAAGCCATGAACATGATGGAAACTTCATCTATAGAGGACAAAAAGCCGATATCTATGAAGGTGGTCATAGAATACCTTTCATTGCAAGTTGGAAAAATCGGATTCCCGCCAACTCAAAATCGGATACGCCGATATTGCTCAATGATCTAATGGCAACACTTGCCGATTTAACAGGAACTCCCCTTGGTAAATATGAGGGAGAAGATAGTGTAAGTATATTACCTATCTTAAAAAATGAAAAACAGGAACTGGAAGAAAGGGACTTTTTGGTTCACCACTCCTCAAGAGGTTTTTTTGCCATTCGAAAAGATTCATTAAAGCTGATTGCCGGTTTGGGGTCAGGTGGTTTTACAGTGCCTTTTCAAATAACTCCCGAATCTGATGAAGAAGCCTTTCAGCTTTTCAACCTTCGCACAGATATTTCAGAAAACAATAATATATTCAATAGTGCAGATAAAAGGTACACGGAGTTGATAAAGACTTTAGAAGAATTCTCTGTCGAAGGAAAGAATTGATTTTCAAAAAAGTATGAAGATTTCCATACGGATTTATTAGAGAGGGATAGTTTTATTCTTATTATTAAATTCGAAAAATGGATATGCTTTATTAAGTTGTAATATAAATGGCGGTTATTTTTTTTATTTGGGGATGTGTTCAGAGTCTTATCGTAGGCATATTCATACCTATCGTTAAAAAGGCGCGCAACAATTATGTACTTTCCCTTATATTTTTTGTGACTTCCCTAAATATATTGCTCCAATATCTTTTACGGTACCAAGATTGGAAAAATGAATTTCCTAGATTATTGGTCATACCGGATTTCTTGGATTTACTGTTGCCCACATTATTGTTCCTATACATAAAGGCGGTCGTGGGCGGTGGAATCGGTAAAAAAGACCAAAAGTATTTGTATGTCCCCATAATTGCAGGAACAATTTTGGTTTTGAGCACTTTTATAAGAAGCGATTTTAGTTTTTACAATTACGTAGGTTCACTTTATCACAAAATAGTATTGACGACCATTCTTATATGGAAGTTGTATCTTTTTTTAAAAGGGTGGCATATCATTCAAGGGCAAAAGGATATTATCAAAAAGAAAGCGATTCTTTGGTGGCCTAGAATGTTGACTTATTTTTTAGGAGTGTTGACCTATATAACATTTCTGAACCTATGCTATTTTTTGTTGATCGTTCCTAATTTTGAGCTCGATTCCCCCGTCAGGAATACCATACAGAAATTGGTGGAGCTCAATTATATTATTTTCACGTGCTCCATCATATTTATAACTATATATTTCTTTTTCAAGTACCCAAAAATACTCTCTGGACTTCCCATTTTTAAATCAAAAAATACATCAAAGGTTCCAGATGGCCAGATTTACATCGATAAGCTCAACAAGTTGATAATAGAGGACAAAATTCATCTGGATACCGAACTAAATGAACAAAAACTGGCCGATACGCTAGAAATTCAGTCTTATATACTTTCTATTGTCCTAAACGACTATCTGGGAAAATCCTTTAGTGCTTATATTAATGAAAAACGAATAGAAGAAGCAAAAAGGTTATTGGAAAGTGAAGAGCACAAAGACCTAACGATTTTTGCCATAGCGGTGGACAGCGGTTTTCGTTCGGAGTCCGTTTTCTACGTCAATTTCAAAAAACTGACCGGGCTTACCCCAAAACAATACAAAAAGAAGTATTTGAAAACGTTATAAAACAATACAGCTTCATACACTTTTGAAGCTAATACGGGCAATCCAAAGTTGTATTGTTTTATGTTGAAGCAAAACCAATGTATAAAATCCCATTACGTTGATGTCATTAAAGAACCAAGGTCAAAACCTGATGTAGTTTTATTCAAATTATATTGTCTCTTGTTTTCCAAAATAGCAGTACTGGGCAATATCCCCATTTTAAATTCCTTCTTTCAATTAAAGATAGGTGTTGAATGAGAAATTTCAATTATGGCTTTTTGGTCGTGATAGTATCGCAGTTCTATTTTGTTTTCAGTTGCAAAGACCCGTCCATGAATTCGTCGGGCAATTCAAGCACTGATATTAAATATACATCGTACGTCAACCCATTTATCGGAACAGAGGGCAATGGAACAAAACACACTATTGGCAATGTGCACCCAGGTGCCGTTCGACCATGGGGAATGGTTTCGGTAAGTCCGCAGTCCTTTGACTTCACCAAGATGGAATCGCCAAGTGTATATAGACACGAGGAGAAAAAAATCTTCGGATTCAGCAACGTCAACTTTTCAGGAGTGGGATGTCCCGCCACAGGGAGTATTCCCTTCAAGTTCTTTACACGCGACCTACCTACTGGGTATGAGGGTTCAAGTTTCTCCCAACAAATTGCACGACCTGGGTATTACAGTGTAAAGTTGGATGATGATGATATTGTTGTGCACGCTACAACCACCAAAAGATCTTCTCTCATCAAATTGGAATTGCCGAAAGGTAGCACCAAAGTGTACCTGGATTTAATGGCACAGCAGGCGCACGTTAAAGGAGGCGTCATCGAACATTATTCAGATACCACTGTTAAGGGGTACCAATTGGAAGGTAATTTTTGTGGTTCGGCCAATAGAAGCGCTGTTTTTTTTAGTGCTCATTTAAGTAAGGAGGCAGATTCAACTTATTTAGAATACAACAATAGGACGGACACGCGATTCAATCAAAATCTGGACGACAAACCAAGTGGAATAGTTTACATTTTTGGTAACAAAGCCGCTACGGAACTTTACATTAAGGTTGGCGTATCCTATGTATCAACGGCCAATGCAGAAGGAAACCTGAATAAAGAGCAAACGGGATATGATTTTGAAAAGGTAAAAGAAGAAGCTGAGGAAGAATGGGAAAAAGAATTGGGTAGAATCAAGGTGACCGGCGATTCAGATGATGACAAAACGGTTTTTTATACTGCGCTTTACCACAGCCTTCTAATGCCAATGATCTATAGTGACCATAATGGGGAGTTCGTAAAAATGGGAAGTAAGGAGATTGGAAAATCACCGTATACGCGATACACTGGTTTTTCACTTTGGGACACATACAGAACTACCCATCCATTGTTAACGCTGGCCTACCCCGAAAAACAGGAAGAATTTGTAAAGAACATGTTGGATATCTATGATGAATCCGGATGGCTGCCCAAATGGCCAATATTCAATTTTGAACCCTATTTAATGGTAGGTGACCCTGCTCCGATTGTCATAGGTGACACCTATACCAAAGGTATTCGCAATTTTGATGTGCAGAAAGCTTACGAAGCAATGACTAAGAGTGCCAATCATGAGGAAAGAAATCTCAATAGACGTGGAATCCAGGATTATAAACGATATGGGTATATCACTATGGATGGTGATTTCAGCGAGGTTGAAAATTTTCAATGGAACAATGGAATAGTCTGGGGAGCGGTGTCCAACACTATGGAATTCAATCTAGCGGATTACAATATCGCACAAATGGCGAAAATAATGGGCAATGAAGAAGATTATAAAAAGTATCTCAAACGCTCTAAATCTTTTATGTCCTTTTACAATGATGAAATCGGTTTGCTCCAACCCAAGAACAAAGATGGAAGTTGGTACGAACCGTTTGACCCTACACAGGAATTGTGGGATAGGATGAATTTTGGTTTGCGGGGCGGTCCGGGATTCGTTGAAGGGAGTGCTTGGCAGTACTTATTTTCGATACCGCACGGAATCGATACGCTAAAAAATAGGATGGGAGAAGAACGATTTTTAAAAAATCTCGAGACCATTTTTGATAAAAAGTATTTTGACATGACGAACGAACCAGGCTTTGGGTTTCCTTTTTTCTACAACCTGACCGAAGAAAAACATTGGAAAACCGCCCATACCGTACACAACCTTTTAAAGAGGCATTTTCCCAACGCTCCCAACGGACTTCCAGGGAATGACGATGCCGGTGCCATGTCCTCATGGGTGGTATTCGCCATGATGGGACTTTATCCCCATACGCCGGGGAATCCTGAATATTTTGTCACCGTTCCGGTATTTGAGAAAATTGAGATACAATTGAACCAAGATTTTTACAAAGGGAACCAAATTGTTATCGAGCGCCATGGTCCTAAGGACGGAGTCATCAAATCAATGAACCTGGGAAACCAAAATATCGATTATAAGGTAAACCATCAATCCTTGACTACCGATAATGAAGCTTTGATCATTCAAACTGAAAATAGGAAAACGGCTCTGGAATAACGAACCCTAACATTTTGGTTATCTCTTTTATTTGTATTATGCTGATGTTGCCAGAATTCAGACTTATAAAGCTTTCTCCGAATTATTCTCCTTAGAAAATTCATCGACAGTATTTATGGTAATCAACTTTGGGCTATAAAAACCATAGCATATAATGTACAGATAACAGGCAAAAGGCACAAAGAACGAAAGCTGTAAGCCCCATGTGTCGGCCATTACCCCCTGAATCAATGGAACCAAAGCTGCCCCAAGAATAGCCATTACCAATAGTGAAGACCCTTGACTGGTATACTTCCCCAGACCTTTGATTGCTATGGTGAAAATATTCGACCACATGATCGAATTGAAGATACCAACACCGATCAGTGCCCACATGGCCGAACTACCCGAGCCCATTATTGCGAACAACACCAATCCAGCACTTACGATAGCAAATAGGGCCAAGGTTCTTGAAGGAATACCTTTTCCGACCAAAAAAACGAAAAAATTCAATGCGATAATTCCAACATAGGGCACAACCGTTTTAAATGCAACTCCAGAAATGGAGAATATCAAGGCAAAAGAAAGCATCGTAAGCAAAACCATGAGTAGCGTCTTTTTAAATTTGTCCAGACTACTAAGCGATAGTGCTCCGGAAAAACGTCCTATCATGGTACCGCCCCAATAATATGCCAGAAAATTTTTGCCCACGGCCTCGTCCAGTCCCATAATGTTTTCGAGTCCAACAAAATTTATCAAAAAGCTGCCTATGGCAACTTCGGCGCCTACATAGGTGAATATGGCAACCGTTCCCAAGGAAAGATTTGGAAAACGCAGCGCACCGATTCCTTTAATGATATCCTCTTCGTTCTTGAACCTTGGCAGTTTTATAAATTGAAAGACTATGGCAAGAAGGATAAAAATGACCCCAAAAATGACATAGGGTATTTTGGTGGAATCACCTTCGGCACCTTCGATAAAGAAGAATTCATAGATGAGATAACCACCAAAAATGGGTGCTATCGTGGTACCCAAAGAATTAAATGCCTGGGACATGTTCAGTCGTGAGGAAGCTGTTTCAGGTCTGCCTAAAATTGATACATAGGGATTTGCCACAATCTGTAACAACGTAAAGCCAAGTCCCAAAATAAACAGAGCGGATAGAAATAGCCCATAGACCTTGAATGCTGCCGCAGGGTAAAACATAAAACATCCCAATCCGGAAACAGCTAGGCCTATGATGATTCCATTTTTATAACCAATTTTATTGATAGGGTCACCTTTTTTTAAGGAAATTAAAAAATAGGCCAACGACCCTATAAAATAGGCCCCAAAAAAGCAGAACTGTATAAGCATGGCCTGCCAATACTTCAGTACGAAAATTTCTTTTAAATAAGGAATCAGAATATCGTTCATGCATGTCAAAAAGCCCCATAAGAAGAATAGAATGGTCAATATGAAGAGACTGGCATTGTGATTTTTTTGTGTCATTATATTTTGAATGAATCTTTTTAAGCTACCTTATTTTTAAAAATTCAATGTATGCCTTCTGACGGTTACTTGTATTTCAATTCGTGAAATAGAAGTCATTGAAGAACGGATTTCGAGATTTTTGTAATGAATCACAAATGCTGGAAAATTTTTAAACCAACACCTAGTGAAAGAAAGCGGAACACCACAAATTCTCTGTGGAATTGATTTGGGCGGTACCAAAATCGAGGGAATCGTTCTTGAAGAAAACCATGATAGTTTTGACATAATCGAAAGGCTTCGTGTACCAACTGAACAACAACATGGATATCAACATATCCTGAGTCAAATTGAGAAGCTGGTCGGTGAGCTAGAAAAAAAAGGGGGTATCACCATTACAGCGTTGGGTATCGGAACGCCCGGCACACTAGACCCTACAACAAAAAAACTGAAGAATAGCAACACGGTCTGTTTAAATGGAAAATCAATAAAAACAGATTTAGAAAAACTACTTGGACTCCATGTTGAGGTTGCAAACGATGCCAATTGTTTTGCGTTGGCAGAGGCTACGATGGGTTCCGTACCAGACTCCGTACCAGATGCCAGTGTGGTATTCGGGGTTATCATGGGAACGGGTGTTGGGGGTGGAGTCGTGGTCAACGGTCGGTCTATACATGGTAAACATGGTATAGGCGGAGAGTGGGGGCATAATTTTTTGGATGACTCGGGTGGCGAATGCTATTGTGGGCGCAAGGGCTGCGTAGAGACCATAATCTCGGGAACAGGTCTTGAGCGTTATTACGAACTGCAAAGCGGAAATCGAAAGAATCTGAAAGAAATCATGATGGCCTATAAAAGAGGAAATGACGAATATGCAGAACAAACGGTTGAAAGGTTGCTGGATTTTTTTGGAAAAGGTATCGCTTCAATCATCAATATTCTTGATCCACAGGCCATAGTTCTGGGCGGGGGTGTGGGCAATATTGATTTGTTGTACACCGAAGGTGTTGAACGGGTTCGAAAATACATTTTCAATAATACGTTGGAAACATGTTTCCTTAAACCCAAATTGGGTGATAGTGCCGGTGTCTTTGGAGCAGCAATGTTGACCAAATAATTATGGAAAATCTAAAGCATGAGATAAGAAATGAATTCATTCGAGCACAAAATGTGCTTGATGATTTTATAAATATCGATTCCAACTTTGATGTCATCTTGGAAATTTCGAAGCAAATGGTCGAAGCGTTCAATCGTGGAAACAAAGTCATATCCTGCGGCAATGGAGGCTCTCATTGTGATGCAATGCACTTTGCCGAAGAACTGACCGGACGCTATCGTGAAAATCGCAAACCTTTGCCGGCAATTGCTATTTCCGACCCAAGTCATTTATCGTGTATCGGTAATGACTACGGATATGCGCATGTTTTTTCCAGATTTGTGGAGAGTTTAGGAACTGCTGGCGATGTGCTTTTGGGGATAAGTACCAGTGGCAATTCACAGAACATTATTGAGGCTTTCAAAACAGCACGAACCAAAGGCATGACCACTATTTTGCTTTCTGGAAAGTCGGGCGGAAAATTGAAACGGCTATCGGATATTTCAGTGTTGGTTCCTTATGAAGGCTATGCGGATAGAATTCAGGAAATACATATTAAAGTCATACACGCGATTATTTTCAGTATCGAAAAAATGATGAATCTTTAGTATTATAATCATATTGAATCATTTCAAGAAGTATGGAAATGAAATTTTTTAGTTATTCAGTATTACTATTGCTATTGGTTCTTTCCTTCAATGACGCTACAGGGCAAAAACAGAACGAAAGACCAAATATTATTTTCATTATTACTGATGACCAGCAGACCGGACTGTTGGGCGTGGAAGGCAATACAGTTGCAAACACCCCACACATAGACCGCATAGGTGAAGAAGGAGTCGTTTTTAAAAACGCTTTTGTGGTTACACCTTTGTGTTCACCCAGTAGGGCAAGTTTTTTAACTGGGAACTACGCCCACAAACACAATGTTATCAATAACGATAAATTGGGATTGGATGTCATAAGCCACACCTTGTTGACTTGGCCCAGACAGTTAAGGGAATCGGGATACACTACGGCATTTATTGGAAAATGGCATATGGGCTTGGATGACTCCCGCCGACCTGGGTATGATCGATGGTTCAGTTTTAAGGGACAGGGAGATTATATTGACGGAGTGGTCAATGATGAAGATACTAGAATACAGACAACAGGTTATATGACTGACATCATCAATGAAAAAGCGTTGAACTTTTTAAAAAACCACGATAAGGATCAGCCCTTTGCCATGATTGTCGCCCATAAAGCGATTCATTGGCCATTGCTACCTGCAAAAAGGCACGAGTCGCTCTATCCATATTTTAAGTTCGATGCTGTTGCTGTCGATGCAAAGGACATAGCGGGCAAACCGCATTTACGAAGAACCGTAAATCGGAAGAAATTTTACGAATACCAAAATGTCTTGCCAGAGCCACCAGAGTCCAGAAGGGGGCATGGTCGGCAGCGGGATACCGTTGTTGGAGATCAACATCGTAGCCTAAAAAGTGTGGACGAAGGTGTCGGTCAATTTTTTAAGACGTTGGAAGACAAAGATATATTGAACAATACGGTAATTATTTACGTTAGTGATAATGGCATGTTGATGGGGGAGCATGGAGAATTTAATATAAAACGTTGGGCATACGATCCTGTAATTCGCATTCCCATGTTTATGCGCTACCCACGTGTTTTTGCACCTAAAAGTACCAGGGAACAAATGGTCTTGAATATAGATATTGCGCCTACCTTGTTGCAACTTGCAGGTGTTGAACCATTGGAACCCATGGACGGCCAAAGCATGGTGCCCGTACTTAAAGAACCCAAGACCAAAGGTCGTAAAGCATTTTTGGCCGAATATTTCCTTGAAAAAGTTGCACCGCGAATACCTTCATGGAAAGCTGTACGAACCGAAAAATGGAAATACATCCAATATGCCGAGGAAGGCGTGGCATCTGAGCTATACCATCTTGAAACAGACCCTGGCGAAAATCAGAATTTGATAAATGAACCAGGCTCAAAAGTGCATATTGATAGGTTGGGACAGTTGATGAAGGAGTTTTTGTCGGAAGAAAAATAGATTTTTGGTCAAAAAACGATAGAACTACCGTATGGCCGGCCCTGTTCATTTCGAAGGCACGTAGGCCATAAGTTCTTCAATGATCTCTGCAATTTTCCCCGGGTCTTGGTTCAGGGAAAGATAAGAAACCCGATTGCCGCGTATTTGCGCAGATGTTCCATCTTCTTTAATTTTTATATCTATTTCCTTTGAATTGAAATAAGGGGTAACTCCTTTGGCAGCGATTAATACCACCGTTTGGTCCCAACTCATTCTGCCCTTTTTATTGTTGTCTTTAGTGAGCGCTATGCGATAGGCATCCTTAACGGGGCTATTTATTATTTCTTTATTGTTCATTAGCGGAATTCCCGTTAGAATATCCTTGCCTACCTCAAAAGGACTCATGATGATCGGTGTGGTCCATTTCTCGAAAACCAAACGCGCCGCAGGAATATCATGTTTAATATTGTATTCTTTCCAAACTGCATCTTTTTTTTGCATTCTGCCTGCCATTGAAATCAGAAGCCTTGTTTTTTTCTCTATTAATTCAACTCCAGTGAGTTCGGAATACTCATCGGGACCTGATTCCAGTAAATCGGCTAAATTGGTAAAAAATCCAACCGTTAAAATTGTAGTTGATTTATCTTCCTGTCCGGCCAGAATTTTTCTGTAAAGCGAAACGGCATCATAAGCTTCCTCATTTGAAGTAACATTGTGTGGATAGCGTTTTATTATTTCCTGTGCCCAGCCTTGTGTGCAAGGTCTTGAAGGCAATTTCCTTTTGGTAACTCCAATGGGTATATTGGATTTTCCAAAATAGGTGTTTAATACGCTCAACGTAGGTACCGTAGTTTCATAAGCATTGCTGGAAACTGTGGCAAGAACTTTTAGCTCCCCTAAATGCTCAAGTGCATAAAGTGTGGCAATCGCACCTACATCGTCATAATCTTCAGCAATATCAGTATCAAAGATTACAGGTACAGCGGTATTTTCTCTTTGGTTGCTGGGTTCAACGCCTTGATTGTTTGTAATTACTTGGCAATGGCCCAAAGTGCAAAAGAATAGTGCGATCGCATAAACTATAGTTTTTGTTTTTTCCATTCTGTACCTCTTGTTTTTTTATGGTAAACGTGACAATCTCATCTTAAAATTTATCTTCCTAAGATTGTTTGATTAAATGTTTCGGTAAATCTTCAACTTTTTCACAGCACAATTGCTCCATAACTTGTCGGAACTGTGTTTTCAGCATGCTTATGGTATGGTCGCCCCCATTGGTTCCCAAAGCTGCACAACCGTACAGAAAAGAACGCCCCATAAACGTGAACTTTGCTCCTGCGGCCATAGCACGGGCAACATCTGGACCTGACTGTAGCCCACTATCCATCATGATTTCTATTTGGTCATTATATTTTTCAGCGATTTCCAAAAGTGCCTTGATACTGGATTGTGCAGCATCCAATTGTCTGCCACCGTGGTTGGAAACAATGATTCCATCAAAACCTATTCGTATGGCATCTTGGGTATCTTGCTCCGACGCTACTCCCTTTAAAACCAGTTTTCCCTTCCATTTGTCACGTATCGGTTGTATTCGTTCTTCATTTAGTTTACCGGAGAAAGTCTCATCCATAAATTTTCCTAACTGTTTTAGATTGAGTCCTTTTGGAGTGTAGGGTTTTAACGTTTCAAAAGTGGGTTGGCCAAATCTTAGGGTTTTTAAAGCCCAAGCTGGTTTTCCCAAGACCTGTAGCACGTTTGTTAGGGTCATTTTGGGAGGTAGAGCTAGACCATTGCGAATGTCCCTTGGGCGGTACCCGAACGTGGGAACGTCACATAACAATACCAAAACATTACATCCGGCAGCTTCTGCACGGGCTATAATATCGTTTCGCAATGCATCATCTGCGGGATTGTACAGTTGAAACCAAGCTTTTCCTTCGGTAAGTTCGCTTGCTCGTTCTATGGATGTGGTCGTGACCGTACTTAAAATGAAAGGAATATTGTGGTCAAAGGCCGATTTAGCCAAGATTTCAGAGGCATTGGGCCACATTAGCCCTTGTAGACCGACAGGGGCAATTCCAAAAGGCGCATCGAACTCCATACCCATAATTTTTGTTTTCGAGGAGCTTGTAGTGGTATTTCTCAGGTAACGGGGCTGCAACTCTATTTTACGTATTTCAGAGGTATTGCGTACAAGGCTCACATCTTCATTACACCCACCGTCCAAATACTCAAAAGCAAACCTTGGGATTCTTTTTTTTGCCCTGTTTCTGAGATCTTCTACGGATGGATAATTTGGATTGAAGGCCATAGTATTATTCTGTTATAAAAGGATTGTGTTTTTTTAATGAATAATTCCGCTTCAGGAATTTAGAATCAAGTCTGGCGTCCGAAATGACCAAAGCTGCACCCAGTGCGGAACCTAACGAGGAATCCGTGGTTCTCAGTTCCATATTCTTTAGAAAGCGTGAAAGTAATTTGATATAGACATCGTTATTGCTGAATCCACCATCTATGTACAGTCTTTTAATAGAGCTATCGCCTTTGGACAGTTTAATGCTCTCTACCTGAAACTTAACCAGTTCCATCATTAAATGATGGTAGGCATATTCGTAAGAGTCGTATTTGAAAATTGTTGTGCTTGGCATATCCGAAGTACAAAAGCCTGTCCAGCGAAACAACGGTCTAAAATTTTTGATTATATCGTTATAAATAGTGGAATCAAAGCGGATGTTTTTATGCTTGTCTTTTTCGACATGGTAAAAGTTGGATAGTTCCATGACCTGGGTCTTATATTCGTTTCCCAAAAACAAACGGGCTGCCTTTACCGGTTTTCCATTCACCCTCATGTAGTTGATACAGTTTTTGGAAATATCTTCTTTGGATAATCTACCTTCGGCAAAAGGGTTCAGGGAAACACTCCATGTTCCCGTGGAAACCAAAATGAATTTTTTCTTTATGCTCCTAACATAAGGCAATAGGGCAGCAGAACTGTCGTGAATGCCAACACCAATTTTTATGCGCTTGCCCCCGTAACTTGTGGTAATGCTTGTTGCTGTCGGAACTATGGGAGGTAAAATCTTGTCAATACCTTCTTTATATACCCAATCGTGATAGTTGTTCTTGGTGTAGTCCCAAAGCGATGTATGGCAGCCAATACTGGTGTACTCACTAAGTGGAATTCCCGTAAACAGGTAGCTTAGATATTGCGGCAAGTGCATGGAAGTAGCTATTTGGTTGAAAACTATGGGTCTTTCATGTTTTAATGAGTACAGCTGCAATCCAGCATTTAACATTCCCTCAACGGTGGCTCCGGTATCGCATGCGAACTCTTTTTCTGGACCATATTTTTGATAAAAGGCTGCTATCAGTTCCGGGTTTATAGGTTTTGTGTAATTGTATAGCGGCGTAAGTACTTTTCCATTCTTATCCAAATGAACCAAACTTGCACCATAGCTAGAAAAATTAATGGCGGTAATGTTATATTCCTTATTCCCCAGTAGTTTTTTAAAAATTCGCCTTAGCCATTCTTGAAGCGAGGAGAGGTCTTCGGTCGGATGACCGTCTTCGTCCCTAATGGTACCAAACTGGGCATATTCCCTGAAGACTTCTTGATACTGTTTATCGAACAAGAAGATTTTTTTATTGGTTTTTCCAATGTCGAATATTGCGGTTACTTCTTTCATCAGAAATAATTACAGTCCCGAGGCAACAGCATTTACACCCCTTTTCTTGATCAATCGTTTTCTGATTTCCAAACTTCTGTAGGTTGCTATTGGATGTATGGCCCCACCATCATTCAATCGTGCTTGTCCCAGTAGGGGCCTTACATCTGTTCTATACGCATTCTGTAGAATTTCTTGACATTGTACGACATCGTTTTCCTGTTGCGCTTCCAGCAATTTTTTTTGGTCAACCAAAAGTGCTTTGGCATAGGCTTCTTGAATGGCCTCCAACGATTGCATTAAATCTTCCAAGGGATCTTTTATATTATGGCTTGCATCTATCATCCACGCAGGGTACGGATTTTGTGGGTTATTTTCCATACCGTACACCAGAGCATTGAAAATTAGGAATAACGTATAGGGCTTGATACTGCCAACAGTTAGGTCATCATCGCCATATTTACTGTCGTTAAAGTGGAATCCGCCCAGCTTGCCTTTCATCATTAAAGTAGAAACAATTTGCTCAATGTTCGTGTTCGGTAAATGATGACCAAGGTCGACCAGGGTATATGCCTTTTCACCGCAAGCATTTGCTAACATGAACGAGGTACCCCAGTCTTGGATAATAGTGCTGTAGAAATTAGGTTCGTATGGTTTATATTCGATGAACATTTTCCAGTCCTGCGGCAGATGATCGTAAATACTTGCTAAGCTGTTTTGTGTATGTTGCAACACGGTCTGGAAATTGCTCTGACCCGGAAAATTGCTTCCATCCGCCAACCATACCGTAAGGCTTTTGGAGCCTAGTTTGTTGCCGATGTCGATGACTTCTTTGTTGTGCTGAACAGCTTGCTCCCTTGCGGCCTTCGAAATATTGCCCAATGAACCGTACCTATAGCTTTCCTTTGCTGTTTTTTGGTCTTGGAACGTATTGGAGTTTACCGCATCGAATATGATATTTTGTGATTTTGCTTTTTCTTTTACGGCATCGTAATCTGTGGATTTATCCCAAGGAATATGCAATGAAATGGCCCCCGCCGTCTGTGTAAGACGATGTATGATGCCTACATCATCGATTTTTTCCACTATACTGGATGGTTCGCCATGAAAACCAAACCGACCGAATCGCGTTCCACCAGCTCCAAGTGCCCAACTTGGTATGGCCACCTGAAATTGGGATAGTTTCTTCAGGACGGTAGCCACATCCCGTCCCTGAGAAGAAAGTTGGTTTGACAGAAAATCAAATTTCTCCGAATGGATTTGTAGATGTTTTTGATTAAAGTCTAGAATCTTATTTTTATCTAAAGTCATAACTATGTAAAAAAGTACTTCCAAGGACAAATGTGCCCTTGGAAGTTTGCTAAAAAAACTAACTCAAACTAATTTATCTAACAAATGCATTTGCCATACCTCCATCAACATTGATGATATTGCCTGTAGTTTTGTTCAGTATTCCGACAAAGGCGAATACACCGTTGGCAATATCTTCTGGATAGATGATTTCGTTCAATAAATTTCTTTTGGCATAATGGGCGGGAAGTTCTTCGATAGTAATCCCATATGCTTTTGCCCTGCCTTCGGCCCAATCACCTTCCCAAATCTTACTACCAACGATAACACCATCGGGGTTAACTGTATTTACACGGATGCTGTCCTCGCCCAGTTCAGCAGCCAGAAGTCTGGACATGTGCTGCTGTGCAGCTTTTGATGTACCATAGGCCACATTATTGGGGCCGGCTACCAAGCCGTTTTTACTGGCTATGCATATAAAATCGCCACCTAAATTTTGCTTCCGCATGATGTCGACCGCTAGTTTTGCAAGTTCGAACTGACCTTTTACAAGTACCTCCTGCAATAAGTTCCAATCTTTTTCAGTGGTATCTTCCAATGGTTTTGAAATGGCAAGGCCTGCACTGTGCACAACAATGTCCACCCCACCGAATTCAAGGCATGCTTTTTTATAGGCATCGAGAATGGATTCCCTTCGGGTAACATCACAAACAACGTAACTGGCGATATCTTTTTTGTAGGTAGAAAGATTTTCCTTCAGTCTATCTTCTGCAATGTCCGTGAGCATCACATTGGCACCTTCTTGAGCCAGTTTATCCGCAATCGCTTTTCCAATACCTCCACCGGCACCTGTGACAAGGGCAACTTTTCGCGAGAGCGGCTTTTCTTTTGGCATGCGCTCTAGTTTTGCTTCCTCCAAAAGCCAATATTCGATATCGAATGCTTCTTGCCTAGGTAAGGAAGTGTATCGGGAAATTGCTTCCGCGCCGCGCATCACATTTATAGCATTGATATAGAATTCACTGGCCACCCGAGCGGTCTGTTTGTTCTTCGCAAAGCTGAACATACCCACACCCGGATATATGATGATAACTGGATTGGGGTCGCGCATGGCCGGACTGTTTTCCCTTTTGCAGGTTTCGTAGTACTGGCTATATTCTGCACGGTAACCCTCAAAAGCAGGGTTTAATTTTTGTACTAACGCTTTAGTATCATTAGGGTCAATATCGGTATCCAAATTCAACACCAGGGGCTGTATCTTAGTGCGTAAGAAGTGATCGGGGCAGGAGGTTCCCATGGGTGCCAGACGTTCAAGGTCATGACTGTTTATGTATTCCATCACCACATCGGTATCGGTAAAATGTCCGATCATCCTGTTTTCGGATGAACAGAGACCTCTTAATAAGGGCATCAAAGCTGAGGCCTTTTCCAAGCGTTCTGCCCTAGGCAACGATGCGATTCTCTCACCTCCAAAGACTTCTCCGTTCTCGGTTATTTTATTTTCAATGAATTCAGATGCCATTTCAATGACTTCCAAGCTGTTCATGTAGCACTCGTAAGATGTATCGCCCCAGGTAAAAAGTCCGTGACTCCCCAATACGATACCGCGAATGTTCGGATTGTCGTTCAGGCATTTTTCCAATTGCAGTCCCAAATCAAAACCTGGTCTTTGCCATGGTATCCAGCCCATGGTATCTCCCCAGATTTTTTTGGTGACTTCTTCGCTGTCTTCCGCAGCGGCTACAGCGATCAAGGCATCTGGATGCAGATGGTCTATATGTTTAAAGGGCAGTAGTCCGTGCAAAGGAGTGTCTATTGAAGGAGCTTTACTGTCCAAATCGTAGATGCAATGGTTGAATAGGCCTACCATTCGGTCTTCATCTTCCAGACCACCATAAACATCTTTCAAATCTCGTAATCTGTCGGTATAAAGACCTGCTATTCCAGCACGTGTCAGCGTGCCAATGTCACCACCGGAACCCTTTACCCACATAACTTCTACCTGCTCATTGGTCAAAGGGTCTTTTTCAAAAGTCTTGCAACTAGTATTACCGCCGCCATAATTGGTGATTCTCAAGTCGGCTCCCAATATATTGGATCTGTAAAGAAACAGTTCGACTTGATCATCTTCAAATCCTGCCACTTTTTCATCGTTCCATAGATAATCTACATATTTAAAATCAGTCTTTATTATATCCATTTTACTGTTTAATATTTAAATCATTTAAAATTCGAATATGAGAAGGTTTAAACCATTCTGATTTGAAATATAGAAGAGAAAAAACAGTGTGGAGTCTGCATTTCGAAACGGTCGATTATAGAGAATTAGTTTTTATAAGTTTGTTTGAGGCCTTGTGTTCGCTGTAATAGGAGGAAAAACAAACAATAAGACCAATGGTAAAAGTGAAAATAAGGGCATTTTGCTAGCATTAGGTAGTTTTGGAACAATGACTATAAGCAGTGCTTTGGTAACCAAATTGTATAAACTTCCGAACCTATTTTGGAAATTAGTATTCCTATTGGTTTATTAGGGATATTGTTTTGGCGACTTACCTAATAGGTATCTTTTAAAGGAGTCTGGTTTGATTTACCGTTTTGATAAGAGATCAAAAAGGGGGCGATTGATGTAGTAGTTTGCGGTGCCCATCCGTTCCTTTTGAAGTAATCCATCATCAGCTAACCTGTTAAGGTAATTGGCGGCGGTCAATCTGGAAACCCCTAAATCATTTACTACAAATTCAATTTTTGTATAAGGATGTTTGAACAGGTTGTTCAATAAATCCTGGCTATAGAATTTATAATTGGACCGGAGTTTGTTTTTGTACTCCTGCATCAAAGTCTTTATTTGTAGAATCAGGGCAATCGTGTCTCTTGAGGTCTGTTCCACTCCCTTTATCATAAATAAAAGCCATTCTTCCCAATTGTTTTTGTCCCTTACCTCCTGTAATAATCTGTAATAATCTGCTTTACACTCAATAATATAACTGCTCAAATATAGAATAGGAAGTGATTGTAATTTTTCCAGTATCAAGTATAGAATATTGATAATTCTTCCGGTACGACCATTGCCATCATAAAAGGGATGTATGCTCTCAAACTGAAAATGAATAATGGCCATTTTAACTAGAGGGTCATAGTCGCTCTTTTCAGGATCATTGATGAATTGTTCAAGATTCTTCATCAGTCTTCTGATGTCTGCTATATTTTGGGGCGGTGTATATACAGTCTCCCCGGTTGTTGCATTTTTTAAGGTTGTTCCTGGCAGCTTTCGGAATCCGGCATTATTTTTCTCCAAAACCTCTTGAATGGCCAGTATGGTTCGATTGGTCAGCACCTGTTCTTTTGAAATTAACAAAAAACCCTGTTTCAGAGCCTGTATATAGTTTTGAACCTCCTTGGCATCAATGGGTTTGAATATATTGAGGTTCAATTCTGACTTGTATAGATCGTCATGAGTGGTAATTATGTTCTCTATGGCCGAACTGTCTTTTGCTTCCTGAAGTGCCAGGGTGTTGATAAGAATGCTCTGATTGGGAATGGTGGATGCAATACCCTTTAGCTCCGCCAGAGCTGCGTGTGCTGAGGGAAGGCTTTTGAGCACTGCTTTAGTTTCTATATCAAAGGCGACCGGCAGTTCGGGCAGAATGTATTTAACATTTTCGGACACTTTGTATAGGTTTCTGATTTTGTTATACAAAGATAATATCTTTTGTATAGAAAATGGGATTTTCTATACATAAAGAAGAGGTAATATATAGATTTTATTTGTTCTTATCTCAAGCCAAACTACATCAAATGGGCGTAAAACATGTGATTTAGACCCCCGACCGGAGGGACTAGAACCCAATGCTGAAATACCCAATAAATATAGGCTTTCAAACATAATAAAAGTTTATGCTCACCGAATAGGTTACTCCGTCCAGAAAAGCAGGGTTCGATTCCTTACACGACCTCAAATAGATATAAATTTTAGCATAGTAGTGATAGTAGTTAGTGTTTAAATAAGATTTTTGATGCCCAAAAAAGGTTCGATTTATGATACTCAGAAGCAAAACTCACTCTCAGCTAAATGTATCATGTTTTATTATAAAACGACCTGCTGTTGGACTTAAAAACGCTATAAATGTGGTTCAATCTTAAAACGTGATTAATGGCAAGAAGTAACAGAGCCGTAGTGGTAACGAAAATAGGAATTCTATCAATTTCAAAATCTGTATCGAATAGTGTAAAACAATCGCTCATGTACTTGTACAAGGTAAAACTCATGGCTAAGATTGCTAAGGCCAATACCGAAAATGTTAATGTAAAATTCGATACAAAAGACTTTTTTGTCACCTTTTTAGCTTCAAGACGCAGCATCAGTTTATCGGTAAAATCATCTGAGGCTTTGATGATACTTTTCCCTAATAGTTCTTTGATGTCTTTCTCGTTCATAATAAATCATGTATTTCTTTCCCTAACAACTTTTTAAGCTCTTGATTCAGATTAATTCTGCCCCTGTGAAGGTCTACTTTTATTTTGGAATTTTTGAATCCCGTAATATCTTCTATTTCCTTGATTTTTAAATCACACAGATAAAACAACCTAAGGATTAACGCTTCGTCGGCCCTAAGTCTCTTTAAGGCCGCTTGTATATACTTTTTTTGCTCCTCTTCCTTGAAGGCATTTAGGGCCATATTGCCGCTTGATTTTTCAATTTTTATGTCAACCTGGGAAAGACTTGGGTGATTTTTATGCTTTTTCAGTTCATTATAACTGGTATTTACCACAATGCGATACAACCATGTAGAGAAGATAGAATTGAAATTGAATGTATCTATCTTTTCGAACACTTTGATAAAGACATCCTGTAAAACATCTTCTGCCTTATTCTCATCCTTGAGTATGGAACAGGCCAAGGAAAGGGATACGTTTTTATGCTTCTCGACAAGTTGTCTAAAAGCACCTGTATCTCCATCTTTTGTCCGATTGATTAAAAGGGTATCATTATTTGAAATATCAAGACCCAAGCTTTCTTCTTGTGTAGTGGGCTAACACCAGACCGATGCTCCCAAATATTAGTATCGTTCCCCAAACCAATAAATCCATCGTGTCTTCGGACAGGTCCATTGTTGTGAAAATGGATGATACCATAAGCCCGACACCTAGACCCAGCACAATACAACCGATGTCCAGATAACGAAATTTCCCATATGGGGTTTTGGAAGTCAATCCCCTATCCATCATAGCTTTTTTGACGAGATAGGTATACTTTGCAAGAATAAAGACAATTGTTACCAGACCAACCATCATACCCAATCCCATAATTAAATCTTGTGTTGATTGCATAACTTGATATTTTAAATTTTTCTTTTAAATAATATGCTTTTTTGCAGTATAGCTGTTTCAGCCATATCTAAACTGTTTAAAAAATTGGGCCAATAACGGCGTTCAAGTTTTGAATAAACGGTATGGCCTTGCCCGCGTTCATAAAAAAGACGATTCCGAATTCTTTTTCGGGAAGTATCATCATATAAGTTTGGAAATCATGGTTGTTTCCTGTGTGTAGATGCATCATTCCATGTTCCGTGGGTTTTTGGGCAAGACCTAAACCCCAACCGGTCTGACCAACTTCCTGCTTCAAATGGTTGTCATCTTTGAAATGAACTTGCTCTTTTAACATTTCATCAAAAGAATTTTCAGCCAAACCTTCTTTTTTAAGCATGGCAATGAGGAACTGGGCATATGAAACGGCTTCGGTATGTAAGCTATAGGCCGCACCAAAGGTGTTTCCATCATATTGCGCGTTCTCGGTCGGGCCGTTCTCATTATGCCCGTAGACTTTGTGTTTTTTTATCTTATCGTTCCGATTATAATATAGTATTTCCGCCTTCAGTGGTCTTGCTACTTCTTTTTGAAAAATCTCATCTAAACCATTAAGGTCAGTTCCATTTATTTTAGCGACCACTGCAGCTAAATATTGATATCCCTCCCCGGAATAATTAAAATCCCTCCCAGGAGTAAATTTAATATACAGTTTACCATCCTTATTATCATCTTTTCTCCAATTTGGAAAACCCGTGGTGTGCGAAAGTACCATTCTGGCAGTTATCGATTGATATCTTTCGTCGTATTCCACATCGGGATGTGGCAAGTACTTAAACAACGGTTTGTCCAAATCCAGAATTCCTTTCTCGACTTGTTTCATGGCAAAATAGGCAAATAGAGGTTTTGAGAGCGAGGCCGCTTCAAAAATGCTTTCTTTGGTTATTGGTTCTTGAGTCTCAATGTTTGAAACACCAAAGGTATTGTGATAAACAATTTTTGAATCATTTATTATGGCAATGGACAGACCCGGAACCTGTACTGAATCCATAATGCTTTTTATTGTTGAGTCAAGTTTTGCTGCTGTTATGGATTTTCCACTTATGGTCTTAATTTGTTCAATAGTTGATTGTGAATGGCAACCGTAAACCATCGAGAAAAATAGTGTCAAAACTATGCACTGCTGAATTTTTGATTTGTTCATCTTTTTAAAATTAATGTTAGAGAGGCCTTTTTTGGCCTCACATTTATTTGACAAGATGACTTTGAAAAAGGTTACAAGATAAATTTTGAATTTAAACTGAACCTACTTTTCTATACAATAGGCCTGTACCGTAAAACGGCGAGTTTTTGAGACATTTTAGGGCGAAGTAGTAGATTCCCTAGAAACTTTGAGTTTAAAGAACAATTTTGAATTATTATAAACTAAGTCTGGACAATTATCCATCCCTCATTGTCCTATAGTTTTTTTGGTATAAACTGTTTTGGGTCATAAAAGAACTGTTCCTTGTATATTTTATCTCCTTTCCATGTTTGGTGTGCCATCTCCTCAATTTGAGTTGTTGAGCCGTCCAACCATTCAAATTGGAATTTCCATCGGATAACAACATTTTTCCCTTCATGAAAAAATGGTCGAATGCATTCGGACTTGACTTTCCTTGCCTTCTTGAGCATGTTGCGTTCGTTCTCGATCAAGCTGTCTATCCCGATTCTGGGTTCGCCCTGATTCTCTTGTATGGAGGCATCATCTGCATAAAACTTTTTTATCACTTGGTCATGGGGAAGTTCCTCAACGGCCCTGATGAAGTTTTCAATGAATTCTTTAGTCGGCATATGATTTAATTTATATTTTTTCAAACTTGCTTCAGACTTGATTTTTACAAGTTCCCCCAATAAGCTGGTTTCCTTGATTCCGTTTTCCATACCCAGTTCTGAAGCAATTCTAGAGAATTCAAGATTAAGGGTATCTATCTCTGTTTTTCTTCCATTTTTTATATCCTGCAAGGTTGATATCAGTTGCCCATCAGATTTTTCACTTATTTGGAGAACGCGTTGCTCAATATCCTGTATGTTCAGTGTTACCCCTTTTAGGGTTGCTATTTGATGGCATTCGGCAATTACCCTTTGCGCCATTTTAAGAACGGACTTTTGTCTATGAAATATACCATTGTCGGCTTCCAATAATGGACAGATTGAATTGAAAACGCTATTGGCTATAGCCTTCTCCCAAATAATTTTTTGAATATTGTTTTCTGCCCTAAATTCAAAGTGGGAACTGATTAGGCTTTCGACTATGGCTGTCAAACTACTATTGGAACTTTTAATAGTCCCTATCGGTGAAACCGCCACAGGTTTATAGCTTATTTCGTTACTTGAGTTGATTTGTCCCGTCATAAATAGCACGCACCTATACACCTCAGAAAAGCCTTCGTCAATAAAGGGCTGTTCGATATTCAAACCATTCTGAAGAATTACCAGCGGTGTATCCTTTGATTTATCTACCAGCTTTTTTGCCAAACTTTTGTTTCCATACGACTTATTGGTCAGGACGACAAGGCCCTCGAAATTTTCAAAATTTGAAATCGTATCGATGTTTACGGAGGCTTCTAGTCTGGTTGTCCCGTTATAGATTACCGTTATAGTTTCAGTAAAACTTGATCCGTTATCAATTCTTCCCCGAAGGAGAACAACCTTTTTTCCTTCCAAACTAAGCGAAACCGCTAGTGTCTTGCCCACAGCACCCGCACCGATGATATAAATGGTATTGTTCATTTTTCTATTTTTTATGTTCCAATTAGTTCAATAAAACCAATTGATTCATTTGTCATTTCAGTAATAATTCGATTTCATATTGGTCAACGGTATTGGTGAGACCGATATGGTTCAGAAAATCGATTTTATATTTCAATGATTGATCAACATTATTGATTTTAACGGTTTTCGAGATTTTGGCAATAGCAGAGAACAACCGCTCCCAACTGCACTCAGTTTCCGTGAGCACCTCAAACTGTGCCAAATAGCGAGTCGTGGGATTAATCACAAAATAGGATTCCCAATCACTCCCTCTATGGACAACATAGACTACAAACGGCCCGCTTCTTACGGTTTGGATATGATTGTCCCAAGAATACTGGCTCTGGTCGGTTCTGCCCCAATCAAAAGCATTAAAGTGTACCTTCTGAAGGTTGAAATCTGTTCTTTCCTTTTTAACAGAAATGTTGCCACTGTAACACCTGAGACCCCTGATACGCTCAAAACCGATGCGTTCGTATGCCTTCAGCGCGGGAATATTCTCGGTAATGACCTCGAGGGTGGATTTTTCAATTCCCTTTTCTTTTAATATCGGAAGTGCATGGTCATAAATGGCGTCCACTATATGACGACCCCTATAGTTGGCCAATACTCCGGTTCCTGTGTTGTGGGCAATTAATTCATTGTTACGTCTGTCTACCGCGTGAATTAGAAACCCGACGAGATTATCCCTGTCGAACGCTCCAAATGACAAAGCAAGGTCTACTTTTGCCATACGCCAACGTTTCCGGTAGTATTCTATATCCGATGGCATTCTCACAAAATAGCCTTCGAAACAATCTAAAAAGCACCCAATGAGTGTTTCAAAATCAATATTCCGAAGGTTTCTAATAGTCATTTGTAAGTCTTTTTTGAGCACTTGCCATTTTTTTTAAAATTTTCAAGGCCCGTTCAGCATTTTTGTGATTTACGAAAATATGGTCGTGATGGTACCCCGCAACTACGTTACAGCTAATGCCAAATGTAGCTAGTTCATGGGAGAACGCTGCTGTCAATCCTACCGCTTCGAGCGAGGACTGTACTTTTAAGGTAATCCATGCCGCCACAAAATCTATAGGCAACCCAAGGTGTTCTGCCTTCTCTTTTTTGAGTATCAATGTTGTGCCCTCGGTTTCCCTGAAAGCTCCCAGTGCATCGCCACTTTCCATGTTTGAAAAATCCGTTACTGAAACAAAAACATATGTACCCTTGTTTAAATAGGGATTCATATTTGCGATGAGTTCGTGCGGATAATCATCCATTGGCACATTATCTTCTTGGGGGTTTCTAAATAAGCTGATAAGGGCTATGGTGAACCATATTGCCTCAAGAACCATAAATGGATAAAACCTTAACAAATAGGAGGCAACGAATGCCATTAAGGCTCCAAAAATATTAAGTGCCTTGAACATAACGTTATTCGTGCCAAGCTTTTCCGAAATATTAAGGAAATAGGCTAAAAGTATTTGTAGGACTCCAAGAAACCCCAGCCATTCTGATAGGTTGATGTCGTGGTCGTAAAAAATTTCAAATGTCTTCATGTTTGTAATCATCTATGGAACCGATAGGTTAGTTTCACTAAAAAAGTGCTTCCCAATGTTCGTGAGAAAATCTGCTCCCCCAATGAAGAGACGAGGCCATTATCCGGTAAGGTAGTATCGTTGAAACTTTGGGACCAAACCAGAAAAAGTTCAGAACCCGGCCGATATTCCCATCGATAGACCAAGTTCGACCGAAACTGTGCAAACGAAAAGTCAGGATTGGCTATAACGGCATTGTCAGTACCGTCATCGTTTGTATCAATTTGGTAGCTTGCACCATCCGATGCTGTACCCAATATGCGTATCGGTCGCAACTGCCCTTCCGATAAGGATTGCAGGGGATTCTCAACAATACCAAAACTACTATAGGTGCCCTGCGAAATAAAAGGTTCGGCATAGTACTGTATCGCCATGTTCGGGCCAATGGTCACATCGGCCCGTAGCACAAGGCTCAACGTATTTTGATTCAATAGGGATACTACGTAATCATTGCCTGTTCCTACAGCCAAGGTCTCATTGTATTGAAGCCTATGCCTTATCAGGGTAAGTTTTGGCGTGAACGAAACACGTAGCCTATCCAAGGGCCGATAATTGATTCCCAGCGTATTTTCAAGCAGATAGTAACTTCCCTCATCACCTGTCTTCGTCCATCCAGAATAGGTCAGGAAAAATTTTCTTCGGGAATCGGTGTTCAATGCCCACCAAAATCCGTACTGGTCCGCCAATTTAATTCTTAGACCTCCCTGTAACAACGATTTCGAATAGATATGGGGCTGGGAAAAATAGCCCAATGTTGCCGACCAGTTGTTCTGAAAGGTCGCCTCTCCCGAAATGTCCCAATCAATATAATTGAGTTTTCCCTCAAAGTCCCAGTTTAACCAATGCTTGTAGTTTATCCTAGCATTCCTGAAAATACCAAAGGAATTGATGGACCGATAGGAAATACCCGTATACTGCTGAAATATATCCGCTTCACGTAAAAATCCAATGTCATTGAGTTCAAGTTCAGGGGAACGCCATGTAATTCCCAATTCCCCCTGAACGTTACCACTTCCCGCCTTGCCCAATTTGATATCCCCTCCTGTACCGGTCAATGACGTTTTGGTAGAGTCCACTGCTAAATGACCTGCCCCTCTTTGGAAAAGATGGGGAATGGAGCGTTGGGTGTTCAATATGGATTCCTTAGAACCCTTTACATGGCTCATGACCAAATTGGCCCCAAAATACCAATTTCGGTTCTGCCACTGATGGAGAAAATCCAATCCTGCTGTTTTTGCCGATTTATGCAAAAAACTGGTTTCGGGATGCCCCGCCCGTATCACCGAGGTGAAGATTCCCCCTAAGAACGTTTGTCTTTGGTTCAAATCTTGCAATACACGGGCGACAAAATAATTGGTCTGTGGTTCAATAAGTTGCGAAGTGCCGTCGCTGATTTCGGCATGTACCTTGGGGGTAAAACTTTCCAAAACCCCGAACGATAGTCCTTTTTTGGTCTTCCCGCTCAGCTTTACTGCTCCAAGAATAGGCGTTCTTTGGGGAATGTCTGCAAACTGATTTCCTTCTATAGTGACCGCACCCTGTGGCTGTCTCCCAATCCTTCTGGAATAGAAAAGATTATCGGAGCTAAAAGGGCCACCCACAATCGGTGAGGAGAACCGATAATCGAATATGTTTTTGTTCTCTATGAAAAAAGGACGTTGTTCTTGAAAAAACAGTTGAAAACCATCGAGAACAATTGCGCCCGGATCGGCTTCAACCTGACCGAAATCTGGGTTTATTGTAAAGTCTAGCGTAACATCGTTGGTAACCCCCACTTTGCCATCAAGCCCAAAATTGAGTGCCTGTTTGTTGCTGTTTCGGAATGGGTTATCAGGTTCTTTCTCAAAAGTTTCCAATGAACCGACAATAAATGGTTGAATTTCCAACTGTCGCTGCGGTTCAATGGCATGTATTCCCTTTAGGATACCGAATTCACTGACCCACCCAGGAGCATCTTGGGGAATACGTTTCCAAACTGAAAGCTCCTCGTTTCGCAATATCCTCCGCTGTACCTGAAGCCCCCATGTCTGTATCTCTTCCCTACTGAACCTGAGCTGGCTCAATGGAATTTTCATCTCTGCGGACCACCCTTCGTTGTTTACTTCGCTTTGTGCATACCAAATCGGGTTCCAAGCGATATCTTCTTCAGTTCCGTTGAGGGTAATGTACTTGTCGCTCTTTACACCTGCTGCGCTCAATGTAAAGGAGAAAGCCGTACGTTTATCATGGTAGGTGTCAAGTATGACCTCTACCCAATCCCCGCTGTACCCATCCCTCCTAGACATCCACTGATTGATAGTACTTGGTTCGTCTTCGCAACGTATGCCGACATACAGGAATTTTTCATCATAAACAATCATGAAATGTGTCTGGGCCGTTGGTTTGGAACCTTCGTCGGGCAACCTTTGAACGAAACCTGAGCTCCAAGTTTCCGAAGAATACGACCACCCCTTGTCATCAAGTCTTCCATCAATTAAAGGTGTGTCATGTGTTCGTGCGGCCCAATGGGTTCTCAACGAATCTTGGGAGCTTGAAAGGAGGCTGAACAAAACAGTAATTCCAAAAAGTAAATGTTTGAATTCCAATGCCTTTGATTTGATGGTTCAAAGGACTGAAGGTTTCTTCCCAAACCATAGCATCGTAGTTGAAATGTCAGGGTATGCCTAGTTGATTATTTTTCAACTTAATATGATAATGACAGATCACAGGTTTAAAAAATCTTCCGTAAAACAGGAGATGAAATCGTGGATATATTTTTTGTTCCTATTGGATTTTCTGATCACCAAGTAATGATCACGTTTGAGGCCATTTTTACTGATGCGCTTGAACACGATATCTTCAGAAAGACCAAAGGATTTTAGTTGCCATTTTGGAGCGCACATGATTCCCATGTTTGCCTCTATCATGGATAGGGTTATCTCTGTAAAAGGAATGGCAGAAATTTTTATGGGGTTTATTCTGTTGGGCTTTAAAAAATGCTCATAGACCGAAACCCCGTCCAGTGGAAACGAATTGATGAACAAATGAACATCGGAAAAGTGGCTTGCCTCTAAATTTTCTATAGTATTTAAAGGGTTTTCTTTGTGCATCACGGCAAATATTTCATCTTCATGTACTTTGATGCTTACCAACTCTTCTGAGGCCGGTTTTGTGGTAACAATCGCAATATCTATCTCATTGGACAGCACTTGGGAAATGGTCTGATGGGTCGCTCCTAAGGTCAAGTCAATATCTATTTCGGGATAAAGAATTCCCATTTTTTGAATAAATCCTGGAATGTCGTGGAAAAAGGATTGACATTCTGCACTCAATCTTATGGAACCTCTGGAACCCTCCTTAATGTTTTCAATGTTGCTAAAGCTTTCCTCTATGGATTGGAACAATCGGTTGGCTAAGCGGTAGAGTTCATTTCCTTCATCGGTCAGCTCCCATTTGTTGCGGGTTCTATGAAACACTTTGAATCCAAGGCGTTCCTCAAGATCTCGAAGTTGGTGGCTCAACGCCGACTGCGTTAGGAACAGACGTTCGGAAGAATTGGCGAGACTGCCCTCCTCGGCAATGGTCTTGATAAGCCTGAAGTATTTGAGTTCCATAGGATAAAGATACGATAACCTCTACCGGGATGTAGTTGAAATTATTTCAATTAGGGCCGCTTCACCATTCAATCAAGATGCTTCGAGCCATTGGTTGCTCGAACTAGATTTGCCGGTCAATCCTAAAAAAATGAACAATGAAAACGATGATGAAAATTGAAAGGTTTTTGATGGTGGTACTGCTGTGTATTGGGTTACTATCCTGTGGAAAGGACGATGATCCAACGCCCATGCCCCAACCCGATCCCGTTTTAACCGTTTACGGGGTAATCTCCCAAGAGCCTGAACTGACTGTTTTTACTGAGGCTTTGGACAAACTCCCCTTGCTTCGCAACCAATTGGATACGCATGGTTTATTGGGCAACTCCAATCATGAATACACCGTATTTGCACCAAAAAACGATGCTTTTGAAACTTTTTTATTGGAAAATGGATTCGACGGAGTGGAAGCCATAGATATTACGGACGAGACCGATATGGATTTTCTGAAATCCTATGTTCGTAACCATATTGTGATTGGAACGATTGATGTGTTGGAAATGGAAAGCCAAGAAAACGGCTACCTCACAACTCACGTTGCGGAGGAAATTAATTTGTTCTTCGATGCATCCGGTGGAAATATCAATTTGAACGGTACGTCCGAGATTTTGGAGAAGGACAAATTGGCCACTAACGGAACCGTTCATATAGTGGACAAGGCTATCCCTATACCCACATTGGCTACCTTCGTTGAAAGCAATACTGAATTTGCAGAAATGCTTGAGGCCCTTTCCCTGTTGGAGCCCGGTGCGTCAACGGTGAACGAGGATTTAACCAGTGCTGGGGAATTTACCTTCTTTGTTCCCCACAATGGGGCGTTCGAAAGTTTCTATGGGGAAAAGGAGATACCGGCTTTGCAAAACCTTGGCCCCCTTGTCTTGAACTATCTTGTGGAAAGCCATGCCATACCCAACACTATTGCTGATGCACAGGAAATTGAGGATGCTTTGGGCAGTTCAACAATAAACACCATGAACATCGCTTTGACCGTGGGAAAGGAGAATGATGTACTCAACTTGACCGATACGCAAAACAGAATTGCCCATATGGTCGGTGTCGATATCAGGGCATCCAACGGAATACTGCATATTATAGACAGTGTGTTATTGGGGTTGGGAGAACCCAGCCCAGGACAGGGACCTACACTGTATGAAATCATAGCATCACACCCTGACTTGAAAAATTTTACGGCAGCTTTGGAAAAATTACCTGATGTGAGGGATATCTTAAATGATGATTCCGACTTGATTACCAAAGCTAACTCCTTTAGTGTCTTCGTACCCACCGATAATACCTTTGATGCTTTTTTGTTGGAGAATGGTTTTGATGGGATAGAGTCCGTCGACACAGAAAATCCTGACCATATGGACTTTTTGACCGCATCTATCCACAATCATGTCACTCTGGAGACAACTCCGCGTGAGGTTCTTGAAGGTGAAGGGTTGGGGTTTCTTACAACAAATACCCAAATTGAAATCGATATGTTGTTCAATGCTATTGGACAAAATATCATTTTAAATGGGGTCGCTTCAGTCTTATCGGATACAGAAGCCCGTAACGGCATTGTTTATATCGTGGATGATGTTGTTCCCGTTCCAACCCTTGCCACATTTATCGGGGCGAATCCAGAGTTTGAAATTATGGAACAGGCTTTGACCATCACCGAGGCTGAAGTCGGGTCTACCATAAAAGCTGATTTAGCTACCTCGCCAGCATATACCATGCTTGTTCCCACGGATCCCGCTTTTGAAAACCTCTTTGATGAAATCAACAATAACTCGGGCGGTAACTTTACCAGTATTGATCAACTTGGGGGAAATATCGTGGAGGATATTGTTGAAGTACATGCGATTCCCTTTACGGAATTTAAAGGCTCGAACATTATTAATGAGTTAGGGGGAACAATCCTAACTCTGACGGATAAGTTGGAAGTTGGTATGGATGGCGACAATTACACATTAACCGATCCGCAGGGAAGGACGGCTACACTCACCAAAATGGATGTCAGGGCGTCCAATGGACTTATTCATATTGTTGATGGGGTTCTTTTAGGTAATTAATTTCATAGAACATATTTCATTTATAAAAGGTCTTATGAAATTGGCAGAAGACTTTTTGTTTTAAAGGAAATAGCTAATACAAAATAATATTCGGAAAGCTATAAACCTCTAGTACTCAATTGAAAACTTAAGAATGATTTATTAAAAGAGGGAATTTCTCAGTGTTCTTTAAATTGTTGATTTGTGGAAACGTGAAGATCTTTCCTTTTCAATACATTTATGGGTCATAATGTTTTTGATTATAGTGTCCACGCCACCATTTAAAAGGATATTTTTATATTTTCTTACTAGATAAATGGAACAGGGTAGATAAACGAAAAAGGTTGGGACAAGGCAATATTATATACTGCATAAATAAACAAATCCTAAGCAATTGAATCGATTGGATTCATTCAATACGTTTTCCCTGTGTTGTAAAGGACAATCCTTGTTGGGCCATTGTGGAACTCATGACTCCTTCAAACAGGGGTTCCGGGCAATTTTTAGGTGTCTTCCATTCGAACAGAAAATTCGACCCCGTTCCTCCCTCCACATCGATTTCGTCAATTACGATTTCAACCGTTTCCATAGGGGATAAAAAAATGGGTCGGTCAAAGTAATTTCTGACCAGTTTTCCATGGGTATCATAGTATTCCGCTTTCAAAAGATAAATGGTGTCCGAACCACTTAAATTCCTAAGACTGGCCATTGCAGTGAGGTTATGTGTCTTTTCTTGGGTTAAGCTATAGATTTGGGAATAGATGGAAAGGTATGATTTTCCATGTTCCAGGCTGTCCTTTCCTTTAATTTCTATTGCCCTATCTGACCAATTCTGGATTTTTAGCTTTTTCCTTTGAACGTTTTCGCTACAACTCCAAATGAGAAGGAGACCTAGAACTAGTTTAAAATTTAATTTCATTTGAATTTACCTTTACTCTTAAAACCTAAAGCAGTCTGTTAAAAATAGAGAATAAAACTCTTGAATTCATTAAAGCTCCTTTTTAATTGCAAGTAACTGACATTGTTATCAAATAACGTATAAGTTTCAATTGAGAAAGTGTTTTTCAGGCCAAGGGCCGATACAATGATTGATTTATTCTTCCAAAAAATAGCCTAATGCAATTGGGGCGAACTATTCTTGAAGTAACTGAATATCCAGGTTGGTAACTAGTTTGGAAGCGGCATTTCCCCTTACACTTCCAGTCACGGGCATTGTATTTTCGTAATTCGCACTGGAACATACAGGAATGTATCTTTCAGTGGTCCTTATTCCGTTGGAAGGGTCATAACCAATCCACCCTGCTCCAGGGAGAAAAACCTCCGTCCATGCATGGAGTTCATAAATTGGATTTTCTGTGTGAATGAAATAATAACCGCTCACAAACCTTGACGCTAAGCCAAGCTTCCTGAGTAACTGTATCTGCATCCAAGCTAAATCCCTACATGACCCCTTTTTGGAATTAAATGTATCATTCGGTGAATTAGGCTTCCCCAGCTCCCGGGCCTCCACCGTGAAATCTGACTGAATCCCGATCGTAAACCCGCTCAAAAAGGATATGGTATCTGAATCTACGGCGTCCAAGATTTGATTGACGTACTGTTGAAGGGATTTATTGATTTGTCCTACTTCCAAATACGGTTTTAAGTATCTCATCAATTGCTGCGAATAGAGGAATGGGATTCTTTTATATGGAGAAGGCCATAGAATAAAACTGAATGGATTGTGTCCCTTTGTTGACAAAACCGAGATTGCCTTAATGACAAGTCTGTTATGCTTGCCCCCATACCAACTGAAATGAACAGTGTTGTTCTCCACATCGGTCTGCTCAGAGATTCCGATCGGCTCGGGCGATATTATAAGGTTGAAACTTTTAAGTTTGGCATAGGGTACGTCCTGAGGCTTTAACCGAAAGTAATGGGGCTCAAAAAATACCTTACCCCCATACCAATATTCTGTTTCATGTTCTATCCGAAATTCCATAAACACTATTGCTGGCTTGCGGCTTGAGCATTTTTTATAGTTTCAGTGGATTCTGAACCCCTAAGTTTGTTTATCCAATCATCAGGAAGAGTTCGTATTGAATCGCTGAGCATTTCGTCCCAAAGTGATGAAATATTTTGAAGCTCCTCCTCCTCGTACCGTTTTTCAACAATGTTGAACGAGTCTTTTTCATAATAAATGATGTCCAAAGGAAAATCCACGTCGTTAGCGCTAATCCTGGTTGCATCAAACGAAAGAAAACCGGCCTTGAGAGCAAACTGCATGGATGAATCATAGTTTATGGCACGGTCCAAAATGGGTTTACCGTAGCCATTGTTACCTATTATTGCAAAAGGAGAGCCTTCGGATACCTCTATCCAATTGCCTTCGGGGTAGAGCAGATAAATCTTGTGCTCCTCATCGTCCTCCAATTGTCCGCCGATAATGGAAAACAAATTAAAGCTCAAGCCTGCCTCTTTCAGGGATTTTTTATCCTCGTTCGCAGACCGTTTGACCTGGTCCGAAAATGCATTGACAGCCTTGTAAAGTTTATTGAAAGAATCATCGTTCTCCTCAATGATTTCCTTGAAATAGGTTATCGATTTATCACGGACAGAACGGAGGCCTGAGGTCATTATAAAGAAAGAATGCTTCTTTTTGTTGACTGTAAATACCTTTTTTGCCCGGGTGGTTTGGTTTCCAGATGTTATTCTGGTATCGGCGATTCCCACAATCCCTGATTTTAATTTAATGCCCAAACAATATGTCATAGGATTTAGGTTTTAACATTGGGTTCAACATACTTTTTTGCAAAGAACGATTCGTAGATTGCCGTGGAGACGGTATTGAGTTTCTTTTGCAGATCATCAATGTATTCATGAAGCCCGTCTGCGAAAATATCGTGAATATCCATAAATTGAAGTTGTGCTTTTAGCTTACCCAATTGTTTTTCCGCATCATTGGAATACCCATCATCCAATCCAGTAATTGCATTCAATGATTTTCCGGCCTGAATAAGGCAAAAGTTGATGGACCGTGGAAAAACCTTGTCCAAAATCAAAAATTCACATATGTTCAATGTGGTTAGCTTACCATACTTTTTCCGGTACATGTCATAGGCGGATACGGATTTGAGCAACGCCGCCCATTGCGCAAGATCCATGGGAGAACCTACATCATTCGGCGTTGATAGCAGTATATGGTATTTGACATCTAGGACCCTCGAAGTTTTGTCGGCACGTTCTATCAACTGCCCTATTTTTCCGAAATGCCAGCCATCACTTCGTGATATGGTAGTGGCAAAAATACCGTTCAACAACTGACATCCCTCTTTTACCTTGTTAAAGAAAGTTCTGGGATCCTTTTTCTTCCAACTTTTCCTTTCGCAACCCTCCTTCATCAGAAAATAGACGTGGTTGATCTGTTCCCATACCTCTTTGGTCAGTTCAGGTCGAATGGCACGGGCATTTTCCCTGGCCCTAATAATTGAGTTGTAGATTGAATTTGGATTTTGTGTATCAAATCCAAGGAAATAAATGACCTTTTCCTTCTGCACCGTTTCGTACAAGGATTCGTACAGGGGCCAATCTCCAGTGATATCGACCAACGGTTTCCATTGCTGCTTTGCATCTGGGGCAGATTCCAGGGAGAGATTGAAGTTCACGTCCATGAACCGAGCATAATTCTCAGCACGCTCTACATACCTGTTCATCCAATACATACTATCTGCAATTCTACTCAGCATAGTGGTCTCGTCTTTTATAAATTATCCAATACCCAAGTATCCTTGCTGCCCCCTCCTTGGGATGAGTTCACGACCAAAGATCCTTTTTTAAGGGCAACTCGTGTGAGGGCACCAGGAATGACCCTTACCTCTTTTCCATATAGAACATAAGGTCTTAAGTCTACATGTCTTCCCTCAATTTCGTTTTCACAGAGCGTGGGCACTCTTGACAGATTTATCATGGGCTGTGCAATATAATTTCTGGGGTTGTTCTTGACCTTCTCCTTGAATTCTGCTATTTCGGTCTGTGTTGCATGGGGACCTATCAACATGCCATAGCCACCTGCACCATCTGTCTGTTTTACCACTAGCTTATCCAAGTTTTGAATGACGTGCTTTAAATCCCGTTCTTCGGAACATATATACGTCTTGATATTTGGAAGAATGGCTTCCTCACCCAAATAATATTTTATCAATCTTGGAATATAGGCATAAACGGCCTTGTCATCTGCCACACCTGCGCCTGGCGCATTAACCAGTACCACATTTCCCTTCAAATAAGCTTCAAAGAGTCCGGGAGTGCCCAACAAGGAATCCTTATTGAAAGCCAAAGGGTCTATGAACGCATCATCTACCCTGCGATAAATGACATCCACCTTTTGCAACCCTTTTGTAGTAATCTTGTATACGTAGCCATTCTGGACTACCAAATCCCGTCCCTCCACCAAATCCGCGCCCATTTGCTGTGCGAGATAGGCATGCTCAAAATAGGCCGAATTGTAAATTCCCGGTGTCAAGACCACTATAGATGCTCCTTCAAAATCGGTAAGGGATTCCAACATATCTCTTAGGCAATGGGAGTAATCAAGGACTGGTCTGACCTTTAGCTTTTCGAACATTTCTGGAAAAGTTCGCTTGAGAATCTCCCTATTCTCCAGCATGTAAGATACGCCGGAGGGACATCTTAGGTTATCCTCCAAAACATAAAAATTCCCATCGGATCCCCTTATAAGGTCGGTTCCCGAGATATGGCTCCATACATTTCTAGGAGGTTTTAAACCGACACATTGGTTCAGATAGCTGGCACTTGAAAGAACCAAGTCCTTGGGGATTATCTTATCCTTAAAGACCTTTTGGCCATTATAAATATCATGGATGAACAGATTCAAGGCAATTACCCTTTGCTCCAATCCCTTGGTCAATCGATCCCAATTTTCACCGCTGATTATCCTTGGTATGATGTCCAAGTGAAGAATCCTCTCAACACCTTGATTATCGCTGTACACGTTGAAGGTCATGCCTAGGGAAAGTTGTGCGCGATCGGTAGAATGTTGAAGGGTCTTCAGTTTTTTCCAGCCTGTCTTTTCCAGGTATTCCTTAAATAATCGATAACTGGGTCTTACCACTTCAGAATCTGAGAACATCTCATCATAGAAGCCTTTGACCTCGTATTCCTTAAAACTTATTCTTTGCATCTTTAATGATCATGTTCTCTAGTAGGAGCATTGGTGGAGAAATGCCCTGCTACTAAAGATAGTGTTAATCGATTATTTAATCCAGGTTTCACCCAATCAAATTGAGATTCTTCATTTTTTGGCCATGGGAAATAACAATTCAGCAAACCAACTACTTTTTTTTGAACAGGGTGATGGTTTGATATCATCCCAATATGAACGAATTAATATTACAAATAGCTTATTTGAATTTTACATCACTGGAATTTGTCGATTCATTCGGGCAATCTTTTTTCAAGTAGTCATCTAAAGATTCGCAATTCAATCATGATTGCGGAAACAAAGTATTTCGTCACAAGGCAATGTATTCGAAGTAGACTTATATTTACTAAAATTATAATGGCTATTATCTCCGAAGATATAGTCTTGACCTCCTTTATTTTTATCTATGAGACTATTGGATAAGTCAAGGATTGTATTGAAATTTTCAATACAATACCAATATTAATCAAAACTTGCTTCAAAATGTCAAACAAGGAATCAACGACGAAAACAGCCAGGGAAATTGCCGGTGATCTGGAGAACGAAGGTTATGATAATATGATATCGTATCTCAACAATGCTACGCCGGCAATGGCCAAAGAAGTATTTTTTAAATTCTCTTCTTATACCTTCCCTGGTATAATTTCTATGATGAATGACGATTTGTTCAAAAAGGTGTTCCATAAAGTTGATACTCATAAGGTTGCAAGGGTACTTTCAAGACTTGATCGAAATTCAATTGATGGAAAATTGGAATTATTCCCTAAAATTATATCAAGGGAAATCCGGGATTTTCTAAGCTACGATGGAAATAGTGCGGGTTTTCTAATGGAAACCAATCTTTTTAGTTGTCCAGTGGAAGATACTGTGGAGATTGTTCTGGAGAAATTGCGCAGACTTGGGGATAAAAGGGTTTTGACCGTGTACGTTGTCGATGACGACGATAAACTTGTAGGTAGGGTTCCAGTAAATTATATTGCAATTGCCAAACCCGAACAAGAACTCGGAGAGCTGATATACGAAGCGCCCTCCGTACAGGCGATAAGCTCGAGAGAGGAAGTCTTGAGCGTGATGGAAGCTTATTCTCTTCTACAGATTCCTGTTGTTGACATTCAAAATCATCTTTTGGGGCTTATCAGAAACGATGCGCTAATCATGGTGTCTCGTGAAGAGGCAAGTGGTGGTTTACAGACTATGTTCGGTGCTGGTAAAGAGGAACATGCACTATCTAAAGCTTCATTTGCCGTACGCAAACGTCTTCCATGGCTTCAAATAAATTTGGCTACCGCATTTTTAGCCTCAATGGTGGTTGGTTTCTTTGAAGATACGATTGCCAGGATAACCATTCTTGCGATATTCCTTCCCGTTGTCGCCGGCCAATCCGGTAACACTGGATCTCAAGCCTTGGCTGTAACCATAAGGGGGCTTGCATTAAAAGAGATTAGGATAGGACAATGGATGAGGGTAGCCAAGAAGGAGCTTGTGGTCGGCTTTATTAACGGTGTCGCTGTTGCAATCACCACTGGCATTATTGTGTTCTTTTGGTCAGATTCTTTTGGTATTTCCTTAGTTATAGGTGTTTCTATGGTTCTTTCCATGATCATTGCCGGGTTTGCCGGTGCTGTAATTCCGATAGTCCTAAAGGCTTTTGGACAGGACCCTGCAACTTCATCTTCGATTATTCTTACCACAGTGACCGATATCTGCGGATTTCTCAGCTTTCTTGGACTCGCCTCTTTACTTTCATCCGCCTTGGGAATTGTATAGGGCACAGGGTCCATTCTCTAAGAGTATGTTATAGAAGTGAAAGTTTACTATTTTTTACAACAACACTATCCTTCCAAAGAAGATTTACGCTTTTTCACATTTTCACTGAGCTTCTAATTTTTTTCGTTTTCAGTTAAACTTTGGACCGAATTGGTGCTGGATAGTTTCTTGATTGTTTTTTGGATAAAAACGTTGTTTGGAAGAGTCAATTCCTCCATATCATAAGTTTGTATGCTGATAAAGAAAAGACCAATATTGGTCACTTTTCCCTCTATGGCATAATCCTTCCCCTCCATTATTACGATCTTGTCATTTAGTTTGATGGGGTGGTTGAAGAACAAAATGATACTTGAGGTAATGTTTGACAAAAGTGACCATTGGGCAAAGAATGCGACTCCAGCGATGGTGACCACCGAACCAATGAATATGGCAAGATCGGATTGGTCAACACCCCAAATGAGGAATATTATTGACATGCAGATAAGCAATAATGTGCTACGTAGCACTTTTTTGATGGACAAGCCCCTTGACTCTTGGATAAGCCTATCCTTTAAAGTCCTGTCTATTATTTTGGTCACAACAAATCTCACTGCAAAAAAAATGGCCATAACCACCACGGTCTCGATTAGTTTAATGTAATTCACTTCCATACGCTTCAAAATTTTGGATTCAATTTCAGAATAAAAGCTCTAAAATAGATAGAAGAAAAATTTTCCGCAATCTTTCTGGTTTCCCTGATTTATAACCACAATTTGAACTCGTAAATCAATTGTAGACCCATTTATCCTTGCCGATATAACCTCTTAGAATGATTTTTGATTAATCGTGTCAATTTTAATCAATTTAAAATTATTGTTAAGAGGTTTCGGTTTGATTTCTATTGCATATCTTCAAGAGATATAAGCGCACAAAAAAACACTCAAAATGAAAACAATTGTAATACTATTGATTGTGGCACTATCTTCCCTTCACTTACAAGAAGTGGAAAAGACAGTTGCCACTTATGACCGTTATGATGATTACATCTTCTACTTTACTGATAGTGATGGGCATTCCTTAGAGTTTGAACGGAAAGATGAAGCTGTTTGGAAAAAATATGATTTGGTGGTAGGGGATTATTATGGCAAAAAGTTCGAGATAACCTATACCGTAGAAGTAGATGAGGACGATGAAGGTGAGGAAATCTACACAAGCACCATTGTGGATTTAAAACTCTTGGACTAATCCAAGGTCTCTATTTGTAAATACTGAACATTGAAATATTGTTTATAGCTTGGTGAAGTAAGCCAATAAAACTACAGATTAATGGGACAAACTAAAAACAGGAAGAGATCCCCAAAAAATGTTGGTTTTTTGAAACTGAAGTCCAGAATTTTTCTTTTATCGTTCAAAGAATCCTATCCAATCTTTGCAATGCAATTCCATACAAATCTTTGATATTGGTAATTTTGCCCTGAAATCTGGTTAACAATTCACGTAATTATTGAAACTATATTTGCTGTATTTGGGGTAGTTCCAATACTGGTATGAGGGCAATATTAATCTAATTGAAATCATAGAATCTTTTCGTTAATCCATAAAAGGGTTTAGGTTTCATGACAGTCGTCAGCAATAATCTGCCGGACGTCCAAATCGTATGGTAAAGCTACTTCCAATTCCCATTTCGCTTTTCACCTCAATTTTGCCATTCATTGCTTCCACCTGTGTTTTCACAAGATATAGCCCCAAACCTTTTCCTGCTGTTTGCCCACTTAACCTTCCATACATATCAAAAATCTTTTTTTCCCTTTTAGGGGTCAGCTTCATACCAATTCCATTGTCAGTGACGGTCAAAACCAACGAACCTTCTTTTAACATGGTAGAAATACGAACCATGGGGGTTCGTCCTTCTTGTTTATATGCAATCGCATTTAAGATGAGATTATAAAGTATATTCACCACGTAGCTTTTGATTCCTTTAACCTTGGACACTTGGCTAAAATCCATGCTGATGCTTGCATTTGCCTTCACGATTTCTTCAGAAAGCAAACCGAGAACATCTTCCATAGCTGATTCAAAACAAACATCCCTAAAACGATTCTCATCGACACTTCTCAGAGAAAGGGAGAGGCTTAGGTCCTTCATGGTTTGGTGCAGGGCTTTTGAGGTGGTCTCAAACTTTTTCAGAATAATGTCGTTCTCTATGTCTCGTCCCCAGTTATAAACACTCAATAGCATCAAAAGATTCGAAATAGGTCCCTTTAAGTTGTGGGATACCACATGGACAAAATGCTCAAGTTCTTTGTTTTGCTCCACAATTTTTTGGTTTGCCAATATCTCTGATGTCACATCCTGAGTGGTACCTGACATCCGAATAGGCTTCCCATTGGAATTATAGTATGCCCGACCCTTTTGGTGAACATATCTTACATCCTTTTCTCCGAGTACAATACGGTGTACAATATCATGAAGCACATTTTCGCTTATACAGGCTTCCACATCAGCATTGAACGCTTTCCTATCTTCAGGATGAATAATCTCCATTAAAGCTTCATACGTGGCCTCGAAATTTCCAGGCTCTTGTCCAAAAACCCTGAAAAGCTGATCAGACCAAGTAATTTCATCTTTAAGCATGTCCCAGTTCCAATGGCCGACATTGGCTATCTCTTGGGCTTCCTTATATTTACGGTCTCTATCTTCTAGTAATTGTAGGGCTTCCGACTCAGCTGTTACATCTTTTTGTTGCATGCAGCAGCCTAAAACTTCTCCTTTAGTATTGTTAAAGGGAATAAATGAAAGTTCAAAAACCTTCGCTTTTCCGTTCGTTTGGATTGTTGAAAGGTAGATCAAGGGATTTCCATTCAATGCCGTGGAATAACCCTTACTGCACGCATGAAAAAAAACATCGTTAAATCCCAATGACCTCAAATCCATACCAATTTCCGGCACGATTTGAAAGTCATTGGTAAACTGCTGTTCAAAGGAGTGACTAAAAAAGGTCAGTTGATAATCCCGATCTATGCTCCATATAATATCATCCCCTTGTTTTGGAATAAGGGCATTAAACGTATCAAGAGTATCAGTCATAGATTTCGTAGACAAATTCAAGTAAGTTCAAACAAGTGGTTTGGTTTTTGTGACTTCGATTTCCCGAAAAGAAAACCATAAAGTCCCAATTTAAAAATCAAAACAGATTTCATTAGCGATATGTGGGTAAGGTTCCGCTTTATTTGAAGCAAAACCAAACAATCGGAAAATGGTAAATTAGCTTTCTTGCTTTCTTGCATAAGATTCTTGCAGATAATCTTCCAAATGCTCAGTTTGTAAGGGCTTGGATATGAACCTTTTCACATATTTATCATACTTCAAGGCTTCTTCCCTATCAGAATCTGCTTCTGAAGAGGTTACCAATAATACTTCGTTGTTTTCAGGAAAATCCTCCAACATCATAAATTCCAAAAACTCGAACCCGCTCATTTCGGGCATATTGATGTCCAAAAGAATCAATGTTCTATCCTTATCGTTCTTACGAAAGCGTAATTCGTCCAAAGCAAGTTCAGGGTTGGTGAAGCTCTTGACCCTATCTTCCATACCCATTTTTCTAAAGTGAATAGCGTTGATCGTGTTTACCAGGTCTTCGTCATCGACCAAATAGATTTCCTTGTACATTTTCAAAGACTTTTAATAGTTAATGTGTTATAAATGAGTTTGTATTAAATGTCAAAAAAAATTAACATTTTATCTATCATCAACATAATTTTATAAGATTTATTGTGTTCATGTTGTAAGAATTAAGATAGCAATGGTAAAGTAAAAGAAATTGATATATAAAGAAATAATTGTATTGAAAGTAGCTTTTTTTTATTAGAAGAGGTTTTTTCATGTTAAGACCTTTTAAATCCGTTTACGGATAGAAACGTTTGGGCGTCTAAACGGATTTACCTGACGATTCCTTTCTTTGCTCCTTTTTACGTTCTCTGACGATAAGAACAATTGAGATTAAGAGACATATAAAAGATGGTACTATAACAATCCAAATCACGGTTTTTACTTTGTCATAACAATATCAAATCCTAAAACTTCGTAACCATTCTTTAATAAGTGGAGCAGTTGGAAACTGGTTTACTTATTGGAAAAGAACAATCTAAAAATACTCCCTTCGTCAGATCTGCTTTCACATTCGATTCTACCCTTCATCAGTTCCATTTGATATCTGACCAAGTAAAGTCCCATCCCTCGTGTGGTATTTTCTTTTTGGAAAGCCTCATAAAGTCCAACTGATTCTCTATCTTGATTTTTCAAATCCAACCCCACGCCATTATCCTCAACACTGACTACTGTGTAATACTTTTGAACCTGCGCGGATATGACAACGAGAGGCTTTTTATGTTTCCTTTTGAATTTTATTGCATTGGATATCACGTTACCCATAATATTCTCTAGATAACCGGGAAGGGCCCTAACCTTCAAATCATCCGGTATTTCATTTACAATTTTGGCTTCTTCTTTTTTGATTAAACCAGACAGTCCCTGTTCTGCCTTAAATATATACTCATTTAGAGCAAGGGGCCTTTTCCTCAGATTTATATTCTGTCTTATGGTAACAATTTCCCTGAGTCCCTTTATGGTATCGGTAAGACTATCGGTGGCATAGGACAGCATGTCAAAAATTGTTCTTCGTTCCTCCTCCATTTTTTCGGTCTTTAAAAATTGAAGTAGTAATGAAAAGTTGCTTGCCTGTCCTTTAAGATTGTGTGAAGTCATATGGGCAAAGTTGACCAACTTTTTGATTTCTTCTTTGGTTTGCCCAATTTTTTCCTCCAATACCAGTTGTTTTTCTCTTTGCCTTGTTATGTCTACTATTGTGACCAATACGACTTTTCTTCCATTTTCGCGATTTATCAGCTTACCAGTGAGTTGTAAGTCCAAAGTCTTGGTTCTTCCCTTGGTATATTTGATGTCCAGAGGACCGAAGCCATTTAATTTGGACAATTGCCTTATTGGATTGTTCTTTCCCAATTCACCCGGGTTCAAAAAATTACGAAAAGATTTGTCTTTGAGTTCTTCAGCGGTTCGGCCAATCACCATGGAAAGAGCATCATTGATTTTTAGAAACTTACCGGAAGTATAATCTAAGAGTGCCATAGCTACCGGGGATAATTGAAAATACTGTTCATAATCACTAGCAACGGTGGTCGAGCTCATGTAACTGTTTTGAGGAACATGTGGAATGGCTTGTAAGGTTCCTAGAATTCTCGAACATTTTCCTCCTTTGAACTTTGGTCTTCCAATACTTTTGACCGAAATCGAAGGATTATCAACAACGTCAATCTCAAGATTTTCTTCCCATGGCTTTCCGGTTCTGATTGCCATCTCCAAGACAGTTTGAAAGGTATTTCGCGAACGGCCTTCTTTGAAGAAGTTAGACATATCTTCCAAAGTGCCCTCAAAACCGGATTCCACACCAAGAATTTCTTTTATATTCTGCGACCATGTAATCATGTCTTCGCTGACGCTATAGTCCCAACTACCAATTTTGGCCATCTTGCCCTTTTGATAGAGCTTATCTTTGGTACGTTGAAGCTCTAGCTGTAGATGGTGGTTGTCGCCTACATCTTGTGCATTAAGTATTACCCCAATTTGATTTCCATAACCATCTTTCCAAGGATTAAGATGCCACAGGTATTTCATGACCTTATCGTCATATTCTACTTTGTCCATCACCTGAATGTTGGTCAGACCATCGTAGACATATTCCAATTTGACTTTCCAATCTTCAGAGAATCGGGGGAAGATTTCAAAAATGGTCCTGCCCTTCACTTCTTCTTGTTTATCTTGAAGATGAAATTTTTGAAACCAATTTTGGGAGGCATCACAGATTTTAAAGTTTTTGTCAATTAAAGCGATAGCGGATGGAATGTCTTTTAGCCATGTGGTCGAAGTCTGGAAGGTATTTAAGTGTGCCATGTGTTGTTGATTTTTCTTACAATTTACAGATGAAATATTGTTTTCCTTTTAAAAAATGTTGTGAAATGATTGTATTTTGTTGTGAAACAGTTAATTAGTGTTATTAAATTGAAAAAGGGCCATCTTTTCAAAAGAATTCTGTTATCAATCGTTCAATGTCATCTGTTGACAACGGTTTGATTATAACGTCCTCTATCAACTCTATTTCCCCTGCTTTTTCCACATCTCTTGGACTTAATGATGTGGTAAGAACAAACACCTTGCTCTTTTGGCGTAGCCCTTCTTCCAGCTTCTCAAACTCTTCTAAAAATTCCCATGCGTCCATTATGGGCATATTGATATCCACAAAAATCAAATCAGGAGGGGATTGGGGATGGTCACGTATGTATTTTAAGGCTTCGTAACCGTTTTGAAAATCCAGTACCTTTTCCGCGCAATTGACCTTTGCGATAAACTTTTTATGGATGTAGTTGGTCGCAGGATTGTCATCCAATAAAAGTATGCTCTTAAGTTTCTCTTTCATGTTTGTTCAAAATGCTAAAATTAAATGTAGTTCCATTATCAAGTTCCGACTCCACATTGATGGTCCCCCCGTGTAGCTGTACTATCTTCTTGCACTGTGCAAGACCTATACCCGTTCCCTTGTAAGAATCAGTATTATGTAGCCTTTGGAAAATATCGAAGATTCTTTCCTTGTTCTTTTTGTCGATTCCTATACCGTTGTCCTTAAGCTTGAAATGCCAGAAATTGTCTTTCAGCTCTGCACTCAGGGAAATCTTTGGTTTTTTTCCTACTTCTACGAACTTTATGCTATTGGATAATAAGTTAAAGAACAACGAATAAAGCTCAAATTCATAGCCCCAAATTCTAGGTAGTTTACCTATTTTGATTTCCGCTTTGGAATCCTTGATGGCCTTAGTGAGATCGTTCTTTATATTTTCCAAAAGTTGGTTGCAGTCCACAAGGGTACTTGTCTTTACATTCCCTATACGGGAATAGTCTAGTACCGCTTTGACCAACGTGCCCATCCGTTCAGAGGCTTCGGTGATAAAACGGATATAGGTATCTGCTCCGTTATCAAGCTTGCCTTTATACTCTTCCTCAAGCAACTTTACAAAATCGACAATTGTTCGCAAAGGTTCTTGTAGGTCATGACTGGCCACGTAGGCAAATTGTTCCAATTCCCTGTTGCTACTGTACAGTTCTTCCTCTATGTTCTTCAAAGGGGTTATATCCACATGGCTGCCAACCATGCGAACAGGTTTGTCGTCTTTGTCCCACTCGATTACCTTTCCCCGGCAAAGCACCCAAACAATGCTCCCGTCTTTATGAAAGTAACGTACTTGATTATCATAAGGGTATTCTCCCTTTGTTTCCACATGTTTGTCAAAAGCCTCAAAAACGCCAGGTAAATCATCTGGATGAATTATATTTTGCCATGATTCAGGTGTATTTTCCATTTCATCATCCTTATACCCAAACATTTGTTTGAACGTAGGGCTAAAGTATTCTGTACCTTCCTGTATCATCCAATCCCAATATCCGGCCATGGTACCTTCAAGTACCTGTTGGAAGGCCAAGTTTTGATCGAGGTATTTTTGTTCGGCCTCTTTCATAGCGGATACATCCCTAAAAGCCGTAATGGTGTAGTCTTCGTTTCCTTCGGTATCATAGAGGACTTCAGCATTTACACTTACATGAATGGTTGATCCATCCTTTCGTCTTAGCTGCCGCATTACATTTTCCATTTTTCCGGTCTTTTTGAATTCATTCAAGCGCTCATCCAATTTGTCAGCGTCTTCCTCTAGATATAAATCGGATAAATGAAGCCCTATCACCTCTTCAATATTCGAATATCCAAGATTGTTCACCAATCTTACATTACAATTGATGATAGTGCTCTTGGCATCAAAACTGGCATACATATCAGGTGCATTGTCATACAGTGCCCTAAACTCCTCTTCGCTCTTTTTAATTTGTGCCTCGGACTCTTTTAGCTCATTGATATCCACAAAACTGATGACCGCCCCATCGATTGAGTTATTGCTGTTATGGTAAGGAGTAATACGCTTTAAGAACCAATTGCCATTATTGCCACGTAACTCTTTTTGATAGGGTTTTCCATACTCCAGGACCTTCTGGGCACGTTTTATAAGATCTATTTCATCTCCAAAACTACTGGTGAAATGATGTATTGGGCGATCAATATCACTATCCCTTAAACTGAAATGCTCCCGAATGGCCGGTGTGAATTTTCGGATACGTAACTCCCTATCCAAAAATATGGTGCCGATATCGGTGCTTTGCAAAAGATTATCCATATCGGCATTGAGCGATCCTAAATCTTCTATTTTCTGTTGAAGCTCTGCATTCACCGTATGCAATTCTTCATTGACACTCTGCAGTTCCTCATTGGTACTCTGTAGTTCCTCATTCGCCGCCAAAAGTTCTTCATTCGTCGCCTGTAGTTCTTCATTACTGGTCTCCACTTCTTGGACAACAATTTGAAGATTTTCCCTGGTCTCCTTCAGTTCTTCCTCCAACTCACTGATTCGAATATTGTTCTCCCCTGAAATTTCTTCAATTACAGTTGCAGTACCTTCTTCCAATTGTTTGGGGATAAAAAGTAGCATACATCCTCCTGTATTCGAAATGAGGTTAATATCAAAAGGATTGACCAGCAGGTCTACCTGTAAAACATCCCCACTTGTCTTTTTGATCTTCATTCCTTTGTACAGAACTCTTTTGTTCTGCTTTAAGGCTTTTCTAACGGTACTCCCAATGGAGACCGATACGCTATCGGGCAGCATTTTTAAGATATTGACACTAAAACCCTTATCGGGAAGCTCAATGAACTTTCTAAATTCTCCTACCGCATGTAGAATATTGTAGTTTTTATCCACGTAAACAGCCGCCAGACCCAGTTCCTCCGCAACCGTCTCGTTCATGAGCTCCGCCATCTGGTTTTCCAGTTTTACCTTATTGGAGCTTTTGACGGAGGTAACAGGAGTTATTTTTTGAACATCGGGATAGTTCAACGGTTCCATCCCCAAGGACCTGGCCGGTTTGATATTGGTATAGAGCTTTGCGGTCCTATCCATTTCCTGCATCACATTTTTGTAATCCCCTATGGTCTCACTGCTTCCCAAAAATAGTGTCCCGTTCAAATTCAACGAATAGTGGAGTACCCCAATAATTTTTCGCTGTGCCTGAGGCTGGATGTATATGAGCAGGTTGCGGCAAAGGGCAATGTCCATTTTATTGAATGGGGGATCCCTCAATACATTGTGCTGACTAAAAATGACCATACGGCGCAGTGATTCCACGACCTGATATTCATCTCCCTTTCTTACAAAATACTTTTGAAGTCGCTGTGGTGAAACATCGGCTATTATACTTTCCGGATAGATGCCCCTGCTTCCAATTTCCAGATGGTTGCTCTCCAGATCAGTGGCAAATACCTTGATGTCAAGTTGTTTCCCCTGCCGTTCCACTTCTTCCGACAGCAAAATCGCTATACTGTAAGCTTCTTCTCCCGTACTGGTCCCTACGCACCATACCTTGATCAAATCGTTGGTCCCTTTTGACTTGACCAAATTTTGAATGACCAGTTGACTTAACTTCTCCCAGAACCGGGAATCCCTAAAAAACTTGGTGACCCCGATTAAAAACTCACGGGATAGGATATGCACCTCTTTAGGACTTTCATAAATAAAATCAAGATACTCCTTTAAATTGTGCAATTTGTTCACGCTGATCCTCCGTGCAATTCTACGCGTTAAGGTGGGTCGCTTGTAATGCTCAAAATCCAGTTTGGTCACATTACGGATTTGATGTAGAATTCGACCAACGGTCACCTCATCTTTCTCAATCTGACTTTCTACTGCTCCGTTGGAAGAAGGGTGTTCTATAAAGTTGATAAGCTCGGCAGGCAATTGTTCCACGGGCAGGACATAATCAACCAAACCTGTGTTAATGGCACTCTGTGGCATACCATCAAACTTTGCCTGAACAGGATCTTGTACCATGACCATTCCCCCTGCCTCTTTTATGCTTCGCGTACCACTAGTGCCATCACTGCCTGTTCCACTTAGTACAATACCAATTGCTTTTTCCCCTGAATCTTGAGACAATGACCTGAAGAAGATATCAATGGGCAAATTCAAGTCATTACCTTTCGGTTTATTCACCAACATTAACCTACCGTTAATTATAGTAAGGTTTTTTTTAGGGGGAATTAGGTATATACAGCCAGGTTCAACCTTCATGTTATTCCTTATTTCATAAATTGGCAGTATGGTATTTTTTGAAAGCAATTCAGCCATCAGACTCTTGTAGTCTGGGCTTAGATGCTGAACAATTACAAAACTGTGTGGACAATCTGGAGGGACATTATTGAAAAATTCTTTAAGTGCTTGAAGGCCACCTGCGCTGGCCCCAATAGCTATAATTTGAAATTCAGTTGTTATATCGTTTTTCTTTTGTTGACTATGCTCTTGAAAGGGTGAATTACTTTTTTGAGTCATTAAATACCAAAACTTTAAATATATAAATCAGTAGGAACTCTTAACTTTTTGGGGAGGGCAAACGTAAGTTAATTCTTTAGTAATTTAAGAATATTTCTGCAATATTTCCAGCATATCTCAGAAAATGTTAAAAAAAAGTGCAGAGTCTTATTCGATATTTTTAGAACTAAACCTAGATTGTTGATGGCAAAAAAGTATGAGTCAAGGCTTTGTGGTTAAAAAATCTAATTTTTTGATGCAATGAAATCAACTCGCTAAAACATGCCTGTAATGAAATTGATTCATTTACAAGAAAGAAACCAAGTTGTGCGAACTGAAAATTGAAAAAGATTTTTTAATTCTTTGGTGTTGTATTATCCTACCAAAAAAGTCTATTTTAGCTTCAATGTAGTAAAATATTTTAACTTAAGACACTTTGGATAACTCCTTTCGAAACAAACTATATCTCGATACCAAACCACAACATCAAGCTGTTGAAGAGGTTTTCAACTTTAAAAATGAAGTCAATACAAAAAATTTGCATCTTTTTCTTTATACCATGCTGGTAGCCAGAGTGTATTGCAAACCATTATTGGGAAATCTTGAGATCAACTTTGGAATAGACACTTATAATACCGCATTGATTGGAGCCTTGCAGGAAGACCTTGGTGGAAAAGCTCTCGATTTGGATGCTGAAATGCAAAAATTGCAAGGAAACCTGTTCGTCGCCAGGGATATCAGTAGTCAAATAGGTGCTTTTTATGTGTTTGCCGGTTCATCCTCAGGAGCTAAAGTAATTTTATCCTTAGCAAGAAAACAGGGCATACAACACCCATTATACTATTTTACTGAGTTGGTAGGTCATTCAAAAAATCAAATGAACACATTAAAAAAAATTATAACCCAAGGGAAGTTTGTTGATGACCAAGTGATTGAATCCGCCCAACATACTTTTGACCTCATATATAAAATAGCTTCCAATGAACTTCGAAAAAGAACTACAGCGGTCTAAAGAGCTTGAAGCAAAGGCACTGGAAGCATGTAACAGTGAGCCCATTGAGATTCCAGGGCTCGTACAAAGTTACGGTGCGTTGTTGGCTTTTGACTTTGATTCCTTGGCCATAACTTATGCCTCTAACAATATTGGAGATTATATAAATTTCAACCCTGCCCACATATTTGAGCTTTCCGTAAGGGATTTGTTCAAAAGTGAGGATTTTCATGCTATTGCGAACATTGCATCGCACAGTTCAGCCTTTCGTCATAGAGAACAGGTGAAAATAATGGTGTTAAACGAGTGCGAGATAGACCTCTCACTGTATCGTGTGGACAAATACGTAGTACTTGAGTTTATTCCGGTGGGACAGCCCTTATCCACCATTCAAATCAACTCGCATTTGAAATGGACCCTCGATACCATACGAAAGTTGGAAACTGTCGATGAAATTTTGGCCCAATCCGTACAGGGTTTGAAAAACATCACTGAATATGATCGGGTAATGGCCTACAGGTTTCATCCAGATGATTCTGGGGAGGTAGTTGCCGAGGTAAACAATGGAAAAATGGATTCCTATTTGGGTTTGCGTTTCCCGGCATACGACATCCCCCCCATTGCAAGAGAGCTCTTTCTAAAGATATCCATACGGCATATATCCAGTACTTCGGACGAGGGAATAAACATTAAGGCGGCCCATAAAGATTTGCCACCTTTAAACTTGAGTTTGGCCATATTAAGGGGAAATTCTCCTATTCATAACCAATACCTGAGAAATATGGGGGTAGCTTCCTCCTTGACCCTCCCAATTGTAATCAACAATAAACTTTGGGGACTATTTGCCCTCCACAATAAAGACGCAAAAAAGCTAACGTCTGAAATTACCTATTCGGCAGAATTGGTGGGGCAGCTTGTCAGTATGGTCTTGGAACAGCAATTGGAACGAAATGCAGAGAAAAGAATCAACAAACTCCATATGGATGGAGAAGAATTTGTAACCCTAAACCAGAACTCGCTATATTTAAGGTCCTTCTGGAAAAAGTATGCCGATAAGCTCAAAGCACTCATAAAATGTGATGGTGTGGCGTATCAAATTGATAAGAAAATTTTAATTCACGGAGATTGTCCTACGATAAAGGCCATCCATAAGATTACAAAAAAAATAAAGGACAACGAAGAGCAAGAAATTCATCATTTTACTAATTTGAATGAGCTACATGTAAACGGAATAGGCAACTCTAGGGGAATGCTCGCCCTTCAAATAAATAAAGACCACCCAAACATTTTTATTTATTTCTTTCGGAATGCGGTGGAACAAAACATTGCATGGGCAGGCAATCCGAAAAAAGATGTGGTGGTGGAAGATTCGCAAGTACGTCTTCATCCCAGAAGTTCTTTCAATCATTTTACGGAATTGAACAAGGGACAATCCGAATTATGGGATGCCGAGACGATTGCTGTGGCGGAGGTGGCGGTCAAGACCTTCAAAAGAGCGGTAATGGTTGAAAAAGCCACTTCGGAGCGACTAAAAATCGTGGTTCGTGAACTCAACCATCGCCTGAGAAATGTGCTGACCTTGGTACGATCAATATCGAGACAGACTGCGGAAAACGAAAAATCCGTGGTCCATTACGTAGATTCGTTGGAACAGCGAATTCTGGCCTTGGCCGACGCAAACAGCCTGCTTACCTCAAGTTCATATAACTCTGTTGATTTGAAAACACTACTTCTAAAAGTTATACCTCCTCTATGCAATCACTCTGACAAAATCAAACTTGAAGGACCAAGTATTATGTTGACACCCGATATCATTCCAATGATGGTACTCATCATTCACGAGTTGACCACTAATGCGGTGAAATACGGTTCGCTTTCTGTGAAAGAGGGTAAGCTCAATGTATCATGGAAAAAGGAAAATGATGATTTGCTCCTTGAATGGAAAGAATTGGATGGACCTTCCGTTACACCTCCAAAAAAGATAGGATTTGGAACGAGCATCATTGAAAATGCCATAAAATATGAGTTTTCCGGTATATCTGAAGTTGATTTTCAAGAAAATGGGCTCTCTGCCAAGTTCAAAATCCCTGGAGGCCTAATCGGAGAGGACAAGGATAACGTTTTTGTTCTGGAACAGGTGCAGGGTGCTAAAGAACCGGAGAAGGTTTTAAGGGCCCAAAGTATCAACATACTTATTTTAGAAGATGATTTCCTGAATGCCAGGGATATGAAGAAAGTTGTATCACACCCTCAGGTAAATCAGGTAGATACATTTTCGAATCAGGATGAGGCCCTTGCTGCATTGCGCACTACCACTTACAATCTTGCACTGTTGGATGTTAACTTAAAAAAAGAAACCTGCATTAAGGTGGCCTTGGAATGTAAGCAAAAAAATATACCCTTTTACTATATTACGGGATATGGAAGTTCTTTTCTCAATGAAAGTACTTTTCCCAAAGCACCCGTTATACTAAAACCCATTCAGACACAGAAATTGAAAGAAATTGTCAATGGATACATATATTAGTAAATAAAGATGACAGAAAAAACACCTAGAATCCTCATAGTTGAGGATGATTATAGACTTGCTACAGAATGGCAGGATACATTAATGGCCAAAGGTTATCATGTGGATACAGTACCCAGTGCCGACGAGGCCAATTTACTGTTAACCAATAATTATGATTATTTTGTCCTTGACCTATTTCATGTACGCAATAACGAATTCCTACCCGATGGAGGTATCAAATGCATAGGGCAAATACGAAGATATGAGGCAATGCACAACAAAAATTCCCTAATTATTGCAGTCACCGGGTACTTTCGGCATGAAAAAGAATATCTTATTTCCACCGATCGTGTTGCCAAAAATCTAGGAGCCGATTTTACCTTGGAAAAACCCGTAAACATCTCCAGTATACTGGGTATTATAGAAAATAGAGGATAAAAGTGGCAGGTGATTTCGTTTTGTGATTACCTCGACTCTACTACTGAGGAGAAAGCATGAATTTGATTAGGCTAACCCCTCGGACAATCTCCACTACTGACTTGAAGGATATAAAAAAGGTCTTGAGAAATGGCAATTTAACGAGACGGATCTAGTACAAAGAGCGGATTCCTTTAAAATGTTCGTTTTTCGGAACCAAAACGATCTATCAATTCGTTAATGAAATTGTAAGGTTCCCTTAGAACAGGAGGGTTGAAAATTAGAGTTCAAAATTTAAAGGAATCTTAACCAGTAAACGGAAGAATTGACTTTACCCTGCTTTTCTTGTTCACTTTCAAGTTGGGTATAAATCATTCTTAATTACTTAGACGAGATGTTCTCTATAACACTAAAACCAATAAGTCATTTTTACCACTAAACCCTTATTCCTTGGCCTGAAATTATCTGCTGTGTTATAGTTGTCTGTATATATGACAAACAAGTCCGACATGGGTAGATAACGCCATTGAAACCTTGTAAATATGCCAAAGTTGTTGGTCTGCGTATTATATTGGGTAACGTTGGAAAGGAACATGTTGTTTGAAAAGCTAATACTCCCATTGAATCTTAATAAATGAATTTCCCTTTTTCCAAAATTGTCAAGTAGTCTTACATTATTGTAGTTATAGGAAACACCAAAATTACCCCAAGGTTGAAACCGCACATTTGCATTTGCAAGCAGATTCAAACGATTGCCATTAAAAAAGTCTCCATAACTGGCCCTAAAGTCACTGGTAAATAGCTTTCTGTTGTCTGTTCCGTACTCTAGACCATATTGGGTAAAATTATAATTTGCTATAGGTAAGGGTGTGAAATCCCCTAGAAAACTCGTTGGAAGAGGTAAGTTTAATTTACGATATCTAATGTCAACTGTCAAAAATGAGGTATTCTTGAATCTAAAATCATACGCCAAATTATTTTCTGTTTCATTAAAGGTTAGATTGGTATTCCAATGAATTATATGCCAGGTTCTTATTCCATGCCAATTAAAAATGCTTTTCTCATTTTCGGGATAAAACAAGTATCTAAAAAATGGATTGAATTTAGTAAAGCCAATGCGAACGACTTCTCCAGTTTCAGCATTAAAGTTTTCAAGTCTCGGATTGATGCCAACCTCGGTAATATAGTTTTCACCAACCACATCCAAGGTCCAACCTGTTCTAATTCTACGAGTATTGAAGTTCCCACTAAAACCATAATACAAGTTGTTATCTAGATTTTCATCGGTGTGGGAAGTGTGAATTCTAAAGGTATTGTTTAGTTTACCGCCTTTTCCTACATACGCAAATTCCAAACCTAAGTTTCGTGAATAAGAATCATTGGTAGCGTCATTTTCTGTTTTATCAATGGCAATTGCCTTAATTACTGATTTGTCAAGTATTTGCTGATGAATAGTACCTACAGTGAATCGTTGGGAGTTTATTTCGTCTATTCCGTTTGTACGAATATGCATTAACCCAACCCTAGTTTTCCTGCTTAGATTTCCTGTTAGTCTGGCCCCATAGTCAATAGGGATGACCTGACTGTTGTCTAACCCTATTCTTCTAGAAAAAAAGGGTTCTATCCCCCAACCTCCGAAATTTGAAAAGATATCATCATTTTCAAGAAAAAAATTACGTCGTTCAGGAAGAAAAATATTAAAGCGGGTTAGATTGGTCACTTGCTCATCTACATCGGCGTTGGAAAAATCTGGGTTCAGTGTTAGATCTAAATTCAATGCACTATTGATTGCTATTTTACCATCTACTCCAATATCAAATTTGTTAGATGTCTCAGGCCCATCTGACTTCTCAAAATCTCTAATGGACGAAAAAGTGGCGTATGGAATTAAATTGAAAAATCTTCCATTTTTTGGAATTTCTTCGTTCCATATCAGCGATCCCATATAATTGAGATCATCAGGATTGAAGTTTCTTGGAAACTCCGTCCATGTGGTCAACTTGTTATTTTGTATATCTGGTCTTACAAAGCCAATCCCCCAGTTTTTGTTCTTGGAATTAAAACGTAAGGTTTTAAAAGGAACTGCAACTTCTACTACCCAATAATCTTGATACTGTTTCGTTTTTGAGTACCATTTATTATTCCAAACCAAGGCATTTTCCGTACGTGTCCCGTCTAGGGATAGGCTTCCTTCTATCTGCGCTCCTCCTGCATTTACTCCAAACATAAAACCATTTTGTCTATTACCTATTGGGTCTATTGCTATGGTTAGATGATCGCTACGGAAATAACCGTCATTATCTCTTTTAAGTGTTTGAATTACCCTTTTGCCATTATCATAACAAATGCCCAGAAAATAGATAAATTGATTATCGTATGTGATTTTCACTTCTGTTTTTAATTCAGAATATCCCGTGTCTTCAGGTGAGTGATTGTGGAAGGGTGATAGACTTTCTATACTGTTCCACTCATTATCAATAATGCCATCAATGTTTATCGGCAATTTGGCACGCTTAATTTGATAATTGTAAACATCTCTAGTATCCAAACTGTCCTGAGAGGATACCAATTTGGGCATTAGAAATAAAAGCAACAATCCTAAAACTCTTAATTTCATATTTATCCTACCCATTTATTTATTGTTCTTTCGTAAAAAAATATCAAACGTTCCTGCTAGACCATCTCCTAGAGGACGTAATGGAATAATTCTATCGTTGGAAGCGTTTCTTGCCAGCATATCGGGTTGACCCATATCATTTTCAAAATATAGCTGGGTAATCAAAGTAGAGTAGCCTGTTGCACTTACTTTAAAATGAATGTGTTTGGGTCTGTTTCCATAGTTTCCTGGCATGATTGTACGAAAGTGGTAAGCACCAAGTTTATTCGTTTTCAATTTGGACCGAAAGAGGTATTCGTTGGACGATACATCATACGAGCCTTCAGGACTTGCATGCCATACTTCAACAGTAACGTTTGATAGTGGAAGATTACAAGAATGACCATCAAATATCTTTCCTTCGATATCCAAACGTATTCCTGTACTCTTCCCAATCATATTGTTGTTTAGAGGGCTTCCCTCTCTGAAAAAAGGACCCAAATCATCAGCCTGTGTTAAGCAAGTTTGAGGGTCATTCTTTTTGGAGTACCCCATAAATGCTAAAGAAGTAACGCTCATCATTGAGTTTCTCAAAAAGTCTTTTCTATCCATAACTAAGGTTTGTTAACTCCATTCAAAGGATTATAAATCCCGTATTCTCGCAAAATGAAATCTCTCAAGCGTATATAGAAACAGCCCAACGACTTCTTTCTTGGGGTAAGTGTTTCAATGAATTGGGCGATACCTATGGAAGGGTATATTTCTTAAACTACTTTTTTCAAAGGTTTGACCGTGTTACTCTGTCGTTTGCATTTTTTTTTATAATAGAACCCTTACTTTTCCTAGATTGCATACATGAGTGAGAGGCAAGTAAAAAGTGCAATGACTCTTTTTCAAAGAGATTTTATAATTATCGTTTTATTGTGGTTGGCATTGGTTCTAATAAAAGCATTTGACAAGGACAATTATCACTTACATTTTTACGAATTGGTGATAACTTGGAATAAGGTTTTAATGTTGATAGTTGTAAACTATTTTGTATTCCCACTTTATTATTCGAATTATAGACCATGGAAGTTTATCTCTATGTTGGTCATTTGTACTTTCCTCTTTGGTTACGTGGAGGAATTTCTAATTGAACCCTATTTGGATTTTGACCCTATAAGTCATCCAATTGCATCTCCAGCAAGTGTATTCATCGGCTATGCTTTACCTCTGACATCGTTTTTGTTACTAAAATTCTTTTTTCACTTTAGCAATAGGGAGCAACTTATTACTAAGCTAGAAAAAGAAAAATCCGATAGTCAACTTAAGTTTTTGAAATCACAAATAAATCCTCATATTCTCTTTAACAATCTAAACAACATTTACTCCTTATCCGAACAAGCAGATGAAAGAGCGTCAAAAGCGATATTAAAACTCTCGCATCTTATGCGATACGTTATTTATGAAAGTTCAAATAAACATGTTTTACTATCGCAAGAGCTTGAGAACCTAGAGGCTTACTTGGAACTTCAACAAATTCAATTAGAAGGCAGAGGGAAGATTATTTACAACAATAAGATAAATGCTGAAGGCTATACTATAGCTCCATTGTTGTTGTTGCCATTTGTAGAGAATTGTTTTAAACACAGCATGAGCAACATTTTAAAAGATATAGTGATACATATTGAGATAAGCTTAGCCGATAACATACTGCATTTTTACTGTTCAAATCCAACATCTGAAGACGGCAAAGCAAAAGACGAGGGTTTCTCAGGAATTGGACTGGAGAATACGAAACAAAGATTGGAATTGGGTTATTATAACCGCTATGATTTAAAAATAAGTAACACCGACTCGCTTTTTAAAGTTGATTTAAGACTTAACCTTTTGTAAATGGGACTCCGTTGTATAGTAATAGAAGATCAGCTTCACGCTCAGAAAGTACTTCAGAAGCATATTGATAACGTGCCACATATGGAGCTGGAAGGAGTCTTTACCAATGCACCTGAAGCACTTGCGGTGTTAAACAATAAGAAAATCGACGTGATTTTTTTGGACATTGATTTACCTCAGATAAATGGAATCGATTTTCTCAAAAGCATACCACAAGATTCATTTACAATCATTACCACTGCGTACAGCGAATATGCTATTGAAGGTTTTAATCTAACTGTGACTGACTACTTGTTAAAACCAATTTCATTTGAACGTTTTCTTCAGGCGATATCCAAGGTTAACGAGAAAAAAACCTATATCAAAAGTGCAACAGTCCCGGAGGATGCATTTTTATTTGCCAAGGATGGTCATACCATTATTAAGATTTATTTGAAAACCATTAAAGTAATAAAGGCAGATAACGACTTTACCCTACTTTTCTTGGAGGAAAAAAAACTTCTCCTCTCTTACAGCCTTAAATTTTGGCAAGAAACTTTACCACAAATGAATTTTTTTAGATGTCATAAGTCATACATAGTCAATATTGATAAAATCTCTAAAATAATTGGCAATACTATTTACATAGATAAAGATCGTATACCTATTGGGAGAACTAACAAGGAGGCTCTTTTAAAGAAAATAAACCCTTTATAGATATTCTAAGATCAACTTTTTAAAAAGCGGGTTTTGAAAGGTAGGGCTACAATCTGAAAAAGAAGATGGATTGAATTTCCAAAAAGTCTTCTTAGGTAATACTAGATTCTAAAAGTTGTTCTTTCTAAAAGAATGTTATGTAGACCATATCCCAAAATCACGGAGATAAGATATACTGTATTTTTTTATTACAGGTACTATGTTGGAGTAGTACCTTTTCTTAACTTATTTGAATCGGTAGGCAATTCCCAGATGGAATACTTTGTACATATTGGTTACATTTCTCCGAAACTTTCTGTTCATTCTATTTTTAAGCTCTTGTTGCGCAATTTCGGATAAAGTGGAAAATCCAAAAAACTCGTATGTAGGTTCTGGATATTGACCCCATGCAGGGGTCCATTCAAACCCAGTTGAAAGCCCATTTTTGAAATTGTACTGATATCCTATACCAAATGCTACTCCCCAACCTGCTGGCCTTGTTTCTTGAATCTCTAAGTTTCCTGAATAGCTTTCGCTTGCTATCTCTCGATTTCTTGAATCGAATAACATGGTTTCGGTATCTTTTCCATTATAAACAAATCCTCCTGAGAGATAGGGTCCATATTTGATTGGGGTGTATCTAACTTGTGCCAAAAAGCGCTGGGCCACAGACTCAGATGAACTCAGTAGTCCATCTAATCCCGATGATTTAGCATTAAATGATGAGTCATCTCTTTCGATTCTATCTTTTACTTGATAAATCAAACCAGCATATATCTTATTAGTAAAATGATATCCTATAGTTATGCTTGGTTTAAAACTACCCCCAGTGGGAAGTTCTCCCAACCCAAGTCCAATTTGCCAGGAATTTTCAATAATTCTGTTATTGTTTTGCCCTTTTACGATGCTTATGCCAAATAAACAGGAGATTATTATATGAGTGTGGATTAGTTTCATTATGTTATCTATGGTATGGAGTTTTATTAATAGGAATGTGAAGGTTTTTGTATGTAATTCAAGTTGTTATTGTATTGAAGCCGTTGCAGGTTACATCATTAGATATTACCGATTGATTTTTTGGTTTAAATTCTGATGGGGAGGTTCCCTCAAATTTTTTGAAAGCTTTATAAAAGGATATTCTATTATTAAAACCGGATTGAAATGCCACATCAGTAACTGAAACGTCTCTAGTACGAGATGACAACAACTGTTTTGCCACACCCACTCTATAATAATTGATAAACTCAAAAAAATTCATTGAGAAATGTTCGTTGATGATTTGCGAAGCATGATTTCTAGAGACATCCAACATTTTGGCCAATTCGTCAAGTCTTATTTCTGGATTCAAAAAAGGCTTTTCTGATTTCATAAGTACCTCAAGCTTTTCTTTCATTTCCAAGGAAAATTCTTCTGTAAGTCCGCTCTTGCCATATTTCACAATAGGTACTAACTTTTTATTTGGTGTTCTTAGATGAAAAACAGATGGGTGAATAAAGACAAAGTAGAGAACGGTACCAATCAAATCGACTAATACCACAGCAATAAAGTAATCAAAGCTATAACTGGAAAAATTAGGGTTCAAATAGGTTACTGAACAAAAAACAACATGTGCAAGGGTGAAAAGAAAAAAACCTCTACATATATATTTAATCCAGATCTTTATTTCAAAATCCCCTCGATAAGCTTTTCTAAATCCAATAAGATTTAGAATACCATAACTAAAAAGTACTGTTATTATCATCAAATAATTCCATTTAGAATTGATTGTGTAATCAACATATTGACCGTCAAGCAATACTTCTATTTTCTTTTCTGTGGACAACATGAAGAATCTTAGATACATCAAATTCAATAGAATGAAGGGGAGCAAATGAAACAAGTCTTTCCAAACCAACCCTTTTCCATAACTAACCCGTCTTAAATAAAAATAGAAAAGTGGACCATACAGAGATAAAAGCAAAATGAAGGTGAAGTTCAATTGGGCATACAAAATCAAATTAAATCTTGAAGAATATAAGACCGAATAAAAAAGGTCATACGAAAATAGGATAAGGATAAGGGCAAAAATTCTATTTGCCAGCCTGTCACCCTTAGGGTTGACTATAAAAAAAATAGAAATCAAAAGGGATTGTAAAGAGAAGAAGATAAATAGATATTCTATAAAACGCATAGCAAGTTCTTTTCAATTACAGTTATAATGCGATACTGTTGATTGATTCTATCAAATCCTCTTTTGTAACTGGGATTTTACGTATTCTTTTGCCGCAGGCATTGAAAATCGCATTTAAGACTGCCGGGGCCAAAGGGGGCGTTCCTGGTTCCCCGAGGCCTGACGGGCGTTCGTCGCTTTTTATAAAAACAATTTCAATTTCTGGGAGTTCATCCATTCTAAGAACCTTATTGTCATGAAAATTGCTTCTTTGGATTACTCCATTTTCTATTTCCACGCCACCATATTTGAAGGCGGACAGGGCCCAGATAATACTTCCCTCTATCTGTCCTCTGCCAAAATGCGGGTTGATGACCATACCACAATGTACCACTGCCGTTATCTTATCCACCGTGTAACCAAGTTCTCCTTCCATGGTCACTTCTGCAATTTCCGCACATACAGTGTCTCCGAAACACATCATGGCCAACCCTTTCCCACCTCCATCCAGAGTTTCTTTTGACCATAACCCATTTGCCTTGATATAGGATAGAACCTCTATTTGTCTTTCGCGTAACAGTTTTTTTCTGGGCAGCATTCGTTCAATGGCCGCCTGGGACATTTCTTTTGGGTCTCCCCAATCCACTTCATGGCTCAACAATTCCAAACGATAGTCCAATGGGTCTTTTCCCAAGTAATGTGCTAATTCATCAACAAAGCATTCTTTGGACAAGGCCGCGGAATGTTCGCCAACACTGCGCCAAGCCCCATATTGCAGCAATGTCTGAACTTTACTTCGGTAACATCGAATATTGGGAAAGGCATAATAGTGATCCCACTTTGTGGACCAAACCGCATAATTGATGGTGCAAATGGCTTGATTTTCTATGGCCACAACCGACCTTTCCGGTGTAATTGCTGCTTTTATGTAATTTTTGAGATAGGGTTGGCAATGATCGTTCTTTATCTCATCCTCTCTGGTCCACGTAAGTTTTACCGGTTTTCGGATTTTCTTAGAAATAAATACTGCTTCTATAGAGGTATCCGCGGCATAACGTCTACCGAAAGAACCACCAGATTTTAAAACATGAATTTTTACTTTTTCTTTAGGTATTTCGAGAGCTTTGGATACGTTGTTGATTGTTTTCTCAGGGTCTTGAATACCCACCCAAATTTCACAGACATCATCCTGAAAATGCGCTGTAGCATTTAGAGGTTCCATAACAGCATGCGTCTGATATGGGGTGTTGTATTCCATTTCCAAAATCTTGTTTTCCGTATTTTGAAAACAAAGCTCAACATCGCCAAGGTCCATACTCATGAAAGCTGGAGAATCTTTCAAAGCGGCCATATCCTCATTTAAAGACGCAATACTTCTATTTGCATTTTCTCCACCATCCCATTCTACCTTAAGCCGTTTTCGTGCTTTAATAGCAATCCAGGTGGAGGAGGCCACTATTACAATCCCATCATAAACATATCCAATGATTGAATGCAGGCTATCTTTAATTTTTTGTGGTATGGCTATTGGAAATACGTCTATCACGCCCTCCATTTTCCTCACCTCAGTATCATCATAGCTTTTGATTCTTCCTCCATAAATTGGACACCTTTCAATTGAAGCGTACACCATCCCAGGAACATCCATATCAATGCCGTATCTCATGTTCCCGGAAACTACATCTTTGGTTATTCGGTTTTTGACTGATTTACCGACATATACATACTCCCTAGATTTTTTTAAAACAACATGTTCAGGTATAGGTATCTTCGCGGCTTCCCTTGCCAATTCCCCAAAGCCAAATGTCTGGTTCGTAATCCGATTGGTAACTTTACCATTGTTTACCTCTAAAACTATTGGGTCTACACCCCATTTATTGGCGGCTGCTTGCTTTAAGAGGGCTTTTGTTGTAGCGCCGGCAGTACGAACGGCATCCCATGTCCGAGCTATTGAACCGCTGCCTCCGGTAGTGCCCATTTCCAACCAAGTGTATTTTGGGTCATAGAAAGCTTGTTCTATTTTTATTTTGGACCAATCTGCGTCCAGTTCATCTGCTATAATGGTCGGTATGGTAGTTCCCGTACCTTGGCCCATTTCATGTTTGGTGAGCATTATGGTAATCTCACCATTGGTATCTATGGAAATGAACTTGTTGAACTCAATGTCAGCTACATTTTGATCGGACAGAATAGATTTGCCGTATGCGGGAAGGCAGATTGATACCACCAATCCACCTCCAATTTTGCTGCCAACCTTTAAAAAATCACGTCTATTCATCATGCAATCCATTGATTTTTTTTGCAGCGGATTTTATGGCGTTTTGAATTCTCGAATACGTCCCGCAACGACAAATGTTTCCTTTCATAGCTCTTTCAATTTGTTTATCAGTGGGATTGGGAATACGTTTCAAAAGGGCCGCGGCACTCATAATCTGACCTGACTGACAATAGCCACACTGTGGTACGTCTTCTTCCTCCCATGCTATCTGTATAGGGTGGTTGGATTGTTTGGACAAGCCTTCAATTGTAGTAATAGATTTGTCTCCAATACTATCAATTGGTATGCTGCACGAGCGCATAGGTATTCCTTCTACATGAACGGTGCAAGCTCCGCACTGTGCTATACCACATCCGTACTTGGTTCCATATAGTTTTAACTTATCCCTTAAAACCCACAGTAGTGGTGTATCATGTTCAATATTCACAGGATAAATCTTATTATTGATTTTTAAAGAGTAATGACCCATTGTCAATTATTTATAATTGCTCTTAATTCAGTGGTTGATGTCGCAGGAGTCTCATTTCCCCAAGAGTTTTGGATATAGTTTATGACATCCCCGATTTCTTTTTCACTAAGATGTATAGGTTTCATTCCACCCTCGAATAATGAGCCATGACTGATGAGCTGCACTGCACGTTTGGTTTGGTCCATGGAAATCTTATTGGACCTTACCAATGAAGGGTAAATTCCAGTAATACCATTTCCATCTGGTTGATGGCAGGTAATGCAATTAGCAATATATATTTCTTTCCCTCTTGCCATACTTTGCTCTTTCATGGTTGGTTGGCAAGCTGCTAAAGCAAATAGACTTGAGAGAACTAAAGAGTAGTGTTTCATAAATACACTATTTTTTTCGATGTTTTACTACCCTATCGATATAGGTAACATCCGTTCTTTGAATGTCTAAAAATAATAGTGGTATAAGTTGATTTTGATAATAATGATGTAAGGATTTTATCTTGACAATTATTCTCAAAATAATATTGTTAAAACTTGTATCATTGATGCTATTTCCATCAATCAATTACAAAATGGAGGAGCATAAAATAGAATCCAATCAGATTTTTCTTTTAGCGCAGAATTGGCTTATTTTTTTCATTTTGCTTGGAGGTAGTGTTTATCTGACCTCTATTATAGCAAGTAGTTATTTCCCCAGAACCGATAATACTCACACGTTTATGATAGAACTTAAATCAATGAGTATCAAGCTGTTTGGTGTGCTCAAACCTTTTGTAGAGCTTTTCCTGATTTTTTGGTTGGCAGATTGGGTATTAAGAAAGGTAGGTTGTAGTATTTCTGCAGGTTTAAAAAAAAAACAATGGCGTGTAGAGAAGTTTCTTATTATCGCTCTTTTGTTCATTTTTATGATTCTTGCTTTAGTTCTTACCGAAGCTATTTTTTATTTGAAAAGCATCATACTACTAATTGGCGGTATCTTAATAGGTATTCGTATAAAGCATGTTGGTTTTGATTCTAAAATATTGAAGATAATCAGGGGGAACATATCTAAGGAGTAGTTCTTTTATTATCAGAATATTAGTATTCGATGCTGTCCGTTAGCAAAAAAACCTAAGTATAGTAAGGAATTATTACATACAAAGGTTTTAAGCTGGAGTGTCCAAAAATCACATAAATTTCTTTCATGAAAAATCTTTGTTTGCCATTGTGTATGATACTTTTTCTAAGTTTCGAGATATATCCTCAAGATAAAATGCTGAACAGAATACTTGAGAATCTTGAGGTAGAATTAGTTGAACCCGGTATTGTTTCAACTAGTGATTTTGAGTTTGGAACTACTATATCCCCAAATGAAAGCACTCTTTTTTTTGTTAAGGGATTACCTGGATTTCAACGTACCGTAATTGTTTATGTTGAAAAAGAAGATAACCAATGGTCCGAACCCAAAGTAGCTCCATTTAGTGGCACATATAACGACACAAACCCTTATTTTTCCAAAAAAGGAAATCGTTTATATTTTACATCAAACCGACCATCTGGGATTGAAGGTATAAAGGGGTCAAACATGTGGTATGTCAAAAAAATTAAAGATCATTGGTCAGAACCTAAATTAGTGCAAGGGGAAATCAATGACGAGTTTGATATCATTTATCCTACCATTCAAGCTGATGGGACCATCCATTTCGTTTCATGGAACAGACCCAATTCTAAAAATGGCGATATCTATATCTCAAAACTTGAGAATGGAAAATATTCGCAACCAAAATTGGTAGATGAACTCAATACCTTAGCCAGTGATGCAGACCCAGAAGTGAGCCCCGACGGCAAGTATATGTTTCTCGTCAGCCAGCGAAAAGGAGGTTTTGGGCATTATGACCTATACATTTCTAAAAGACAGAGCAATGGAACATGGGGGAAACCTATAAATTTAGGTCCAAAGGTGAATACATTTTTTATGGATTCCGATCCCGTATTAAGCCCGGATGGGAAAACCTTGTTTTTTTCGAGTGATAAATTTGACACTACTGTTTCTTCAACATCTAGATACAATAGTTATAATTCTATTGTCAATTTCTATAATAAGATTCAAAATGGTAGAATGAATATCTACAAAGTGGAAATCAAGGAGTTATTAACGTATTTAGAATCAAACTATTAAAGTTTTTGATTTTGTTGAACTTTACTCAACTTAATGTGATTTCTTCAATCATTAATTTTACGATAAATCCGCTTTGAAGAAACCGTCTTTTTCGAAAGATAGCTTAACTTTAAGGAAGAAATACGATTTGCAATCAAGGTTTGCACTTCCCATTAAATGAAACTTAATCCAATAAACATTATCCACGCAATAGTGGTTTGGCAAAGCCTTTTGTTTGCTATTGTTCTCCTTACTCCAAAGTTTTACAAGTTGAAGAGCAATACATTTTTGTCCCTTCTTTTATTTACGTTGGCACTACAGTTTTTTTATAACCTACTGTATACTAATGGATACTATGCAGAACTTTTATCGCCTTACAGCTACTGTTATGGACTACTTTATGGGCCTTTTATTTTTTTTTACGTTCGCTTTCACCTTTTTAATGATGCTAAGTTTAAGACTATAGATTGGTTTCATTTTTCTCCCTTTTTCTTGTATCTCATTTTTACTTTTTTAGGGTATCGTCCTTATAGGGTAATGGATGATTTCCTTTTACCCATAATGCTTATTTATTGTGTGTTATCCTTTAAAACCATTTATTCCTATAACACTACATTACCTTATGTTTCAGCAAAAAACAAGAGTTCACAGGCAAAGTGGTTGTACAGTATTGTTTTTTTGATGTTTGCGATTACACTTTTTAATTTGCTACAATTTTATGTAAACAGGGTTAGATTATTAGGGATAGAAGTTTCGTTGGAAGTATTCGTTCAGTTAAGCGTGCTCCTTTGGATCAACCTAATCTTATACAACGCGATTAAAAACCCCCAGACATTTCAACAACTATCATATCAAGATTTTGAGATAGGGAAGTTCACCATGTCAAAAAGAAATCTCAATAAGAATCAGAAAAGTGATTTGGAAAAAGTTGCGGAAAAGATAGAACACCATATGATGACGGAAAACCCGTATTTAAATCCTGATTTAAGTATTTCTGATTTTTCAAACGCCATAGGCATTCACCCAAAATTACTTTCTCAGGCCATAAACAATGTTATCGGTTATAACTTTTGTGACTATGTTAACTCATACAGAATTCGGTTGGCAAAAGAAAAACTCAAGAAAAACTCTAAAGAAACGCTTTCCATTAAAGAAGTTATGTACGATACCGGTTTCAATTCCAGGTCTGTATTTAATACTGCATTCAAAAGTAAAACGGGTATAACTCCTTCCGAATACAGAAAAAAGCACGGAAAGTTTTAAAATATGTTCTGATTCTTGATTCAATACATACTACATCTTAGGCTCAACTAATTTTGCTTAAATATTTAAAGTCACTAGGATGGGATTCAGGGTAAAGTTACTTGTTGTTTTGTTAGGTGTGAATTATATAGTTTCAGCTCAACAAACAAAGCAATCTGAAATTCGTTGGGATACATGGGGTGTCCCCCATATTTTTGGAACAACTGAAACTGAACTTTACTATGGTTTTGGTTGGGCCCAAATGAAGGCACACTGCAATCTCATATTAAAATCATATGGGAAATCTCGAGGACGTTCTGCGGAGTACTGGGGTGGGGATGAAAACCTTACCCAAGATGTGTTGTTGCGAAAGTTGGACATTCCCAACAGAGCTAAATCGTGGTTTGAAGCACAGGATGTTTCTACAAAAAGAATTTTGAAAGCGTTTGTACAGGGAATGAATGATTACTGTAAAGCACATCCTGAAAGTATTAAAGAGTATTTAAAACAAGTCTTACCAATACAAAACAGTGATCCTTTGGCCAAATTACAGATGAGTTACCATCTGATGGTCGGAGCTTTTACCCTCCAAAAACAAGCAGGTCTATGGAAAAATGCAGGCTCAAACGCTTGGGCAATTGCACCCTCGAAATCAGACAATGGAAATCCGATGCTCATGATGCAGCCACATCCTCCTTGGTTCGACGATTTCTTGTTTTTTGAATCCCATTTGACTGGCAAAAACTTAAATGTATATGGGATTTCTTTGGTTGGAAGCCCTACTATTGCCATGGGCTTTAATGACCATTTGGGATGGGGTTTGACTTTTAACCAAGCTGACGCCATGGATTTAATCGAATTGGATTTTAAAGAGGGGTATTACAAAGACAATACAGATTGGAAAAAGATTCAAGGTAGAACCGAAACAATCAAGATAAAAGAAGGGGAGGGTTTTAAAGAGAAAGTTATCAAGATTAAGGAAACTAACTATGGGTTTATTATAGATGAAAAAAGAGATAAAGCTATTGCTTTGCGACTGTCAGGACTAGATCGCCCTTTTTTTGATAAGCAGTTCTTGAATATGGCAAAGTCAAAAAATTTGAGACAGTTTGAGAAAGCCATGAAAATGCTCCAATTACCGCTTCAAAACATAATATATGCTGACAAGCATGGGCAAATATTATATCTCTATAATGGGATAATACCTAAACGACCTTCGGGAGAGTTAAAGGATTGGTCCGGCATTATAAATGCTTCTCTGTTAAAAGGCCCAGTTGAATCTTATGTGGATTATAATGATTTACCAAAAATCAAAAACCCGAAAAGCGGTTTTGTGGCCAATTCAAATAACAATCCTTGGACAAGTACATATCCATTTATAGATGTACCCATTGATTATCCACAATACATTGCCCCGAAAGCGACAGACAATTTCGATTTACGGAGTACTCGTTCCATAAAGTTACTTTTATCCAAGTCAAAACTAAGTTTTCAAGATTTGGAGGAAATGCAATCATCTACCTACTCTGAAATGGCGGATAGGTGTTTGGATGAACTTATTGATTTTGCAAATAAATCAAATGATACCGTTCTCATCAAGGCATCAAAGGTTTTGCAGGAATGGGACAAAAAATTAGATAATGAAAGTGTTGGGGCTGTTCTTTTCGTCAACTGGTATTTCATGGCTAGGAAGAAGAAGATGTTTCAAACTGATTTTGATTTAAATGACCCATTGAACACACCACATACGCTTACCGATAACGCAAAGCAAATATTATTAAATGCCGCTAAAAGAACCTTAAAACGCTATGGAAGTTTAGATGTTCCATGGAAATCCGTCTATAAAACTAAGTATGGGGATTATACCGTTGACGGTGGGTTGGGCTTAGGTGAGATAGGAAGTTTTAATGCCGGTTTCTATCAACCTATAAATAGTTTTAAGTATCAACTTGCAGGAGGGTCTGCTTACACTGCAGTTATAGAATTTGGAGAATTGAATAAGGCAAGAGGTATATTGGCTTATGGTAATGCATCTGAGAACGATTCTCCTTTTAAGGGTGATCAAATCAAATTATTAACTCAAAGAAAATTGCGTTCAATTAACTTTTATGAGCAACAAATCAATCAACACTTACATAGTAAAGAAATCTTGGAAATCCATCATTCCTTTGATTGATCTCATATTCAAACTATAAAATAAACTTTTCATGGGCCTAAGCTTGACTTACCATTTGATAATTTCCTTTTTATGGGTAAAAGGTGTAAAGAAACTCTTTATGCAAAATCCAATTGATTATCAGGCCTTACGAAAGAACGATGTGTACATGCCAAGGGGAGTTTTTTTTAGAGCAAATACGGTCACTTTTAAAGTGCGGAAAACTCAAGTTACAGAGATTAAACCGAAAGTAAAATCTGAAAAATTGTTGATATATATCCATGGAGGTGCTTTTGTATCAGGTCCTTCTGAACATCATTGGAATTCAATCAAAAAAATTGCAAAGAAAACAGATTATACCATTTGGATGTGTGACTACCCAAAGGCACCAGAACATACCATTACTGAAATATCACAAAATATTGATATGATTTTTCAAGAGGCTTTACAGCATTTTTCCTCAGACAAAATTACTTTGATGGGGGATTCCGTTGGTGGTACGTTATGTATTGCACTAGTGCAAAGGGCGATTGAGAAAAACCTTGAGATTCCTTTAAAACTTTTGCTCATATCTCCTGTTGTCGATGCAACAATGTCTAATCCTGAAATCGAGGAAATAGACATTGATGATCCGATGCTATCCAAAACTGGAGTATTAAGTGCAAAAAGAATGTGCGCAGGCACAACGAGTTTGAAAAATCCTGCAATTTCTCCTATCTATGGAAGCTTTGAAAAGTTTCCGACTGCGATGTTATACCTAGCTGAAAATGACATAACCTACCCCGACCAAAGAAGAATGGTAAAACGAATGCTTGTCGCCTCTGTCCAGGTGGAGGTAAACATTGGAAAAGAGATGCCACATATTTGGCCGTTATTACCTGTTATGAAAGAAAGCAGAATGTCAATGAAAGAAATCATCAGAGAACTTAATAGTTAAAGGATACTGACTTTGGACATATTAAAAACGAAAGAGTAAAAAATCGAAGCACTCAAAAAGAATAATTTCATAAGTCATTTTATGATAACCCGCAGTTATTTCTTCGCTTTTGATTTAGCAAAATTTCCTTTGGCCCATTTTTTCTGTAATTCAACATATTTTTCTTTTGGTTCACAGGTGAACCAATTGATATCATTTTCTCCACAAACTTTGAAATGAAATAGAAAGCCAATTAAGGGGTGGCCGATAATAAAAATTAATCCCCAATGCCCAAACCAATGGACTAAAATAGCAGATACTCCAACATAAAAGACTAGCTTCCCAGGTACCTTCCATTTCGGTCTTACGAATTTCCCAGTATGGAAATATCCTAAAACCCAAATCAGTACAGAAGCAATTAAATAATAAACCTTAATGTTTTTCATTGTGTTAAAGACAACCTCCATGTAATAATAGTTCTAGAGAAAAACCTATTTTTAAAACTTGTTATAGGAAGCTAAAATATCTTTTTCAATTGGAGATTGATAGTGCTTCTCTATTAATGACCTCTCCTTTAATGATTACCTTATCTATTTTATCATAAGCCATAATATTCTCAAGTGGATTGTCATTTAAAAGTAATAAATCTGCTTCCTTACCGACCTCTATAGTTCCTTTTTTATCTAAGAGATAGAATTCTTTTGCATTGTTATAGGTAGCTGCAATGAATACTTGGTTCAAAGGTATCCCTGCACTCTTCCAATGTTTCATTTCCAAGTAGCCATTTAATCCCGGAGGGTGTGTATACAAATTCAAGGCACCATTGTCCGTTCCAAACAATAAATTACCATTGTATTCGCCAATAAGTTTGACAACTTTTGAAATTTTGGTTTGATATGAGATGTAAAGGCTATCAAGTAGTGCCTCATCACTAGAAAACTTGCTACGTATAGGTTTGACAAAATCTGGATTGATTCTCTCTAAAAAAGAAAGCCGCCAAATGATTTTATTTCTGGATTTAACTGCACTATATGTGGTTAAATACTCTATAAAACTATGGGAGTAAAGTTGGTTTAGAGGCTGATAGTCAATAAAATTTCCATTAAGGACGTCCAACTCGCCCATCAGAGTTCGAAATGTTGGTTGATAACCAATTTTTCGTTTTGCAATTTCCTCAAGTAGCTCACGGTGTGCCTCCAATAAGGTGCTATCCAGAAACTTTTCAGGATTTGGAGTCCAATTCCACATGGCATGAGCAATGATATCGACTTCGGTTTCCAGCGCAAACTTTTGACCTTCAAAAGATGGAGCATGCAATATCACAGGCATTTGGAATTTACGTGCTTCAAAAACTAGGTCTTGGATAATTTGCTGTGAAGGTTTTTCCCATGTCTGCGGTAATCCCGAGGAAGCATCTTCATACAATACTTTAATGCAGTTATTACATTCAGAATGAATTTTTTCAACCAAAAAACTAGCGCTGTGTTCTTGTATATTGATACTATCAGGTACTTTACCCTGCTTATAGTAGTCATAAAGAAAGGGCATACGCCAACAACTTTTTTGAGGTACTTCGTTTATCACCATTTCAAAATCGTCCATAACCTGGATTTTTGCACCACAAGTGAAAATATTAGGTCTCAGAGAGCTTTTTTTTATACTTTGGATAACCTCGGGCGCATAATTATCGACATCTATTACAGAAGTATAGCCATAATAAAGAAAGTTCAAGGGAAGTCTCTCAAAATAGTGTTGGACTAATTCGGGATTATTCGCTCTTTCTCTATGGTCTAAACCTGGAATATTGTTCAAATGAACGTGACTGTCAATTAAACCTGGAATAAGGAACTTATCTTTTCCATTGACTCTCTGAAAATTGCCCTTTATCTCCAGTTTAGTCTTAGATATGGTTTTAATAACACCCAAGTCTAGTAAAACGTTACCTTTTTTTTCAAATATTTTACCCTCAGAATCACAGGTGATTACTGTGACGTTTTCTATTAATGTACCAGATTCTACTACAATCTGAGTTTTGTCTGGAGAACAACTTAAAAAAAGGATTAAAACAATTATCAAGGAATGCATTTTCTTCATTGTGATATTGCTAGGTTGGAATATTTTTTTGATATACAGATCTCGTAAGCTTAATATGCTCAAAACACTAATGACTCAGGCAGGTATACTTTTATAATCTTCATTTAGTGAAATGGCCGGTTTGGAACTTTTAATGAATTCTCCTGGTGTCAATTCAGTAGTCTTTTTGAAACTTTCATAAAAACTCATTTTGTTACCAAAGCCAGATTCTTGGGCCAAACCCCAAATATCAAAATGAAGTGACTTTCCATTTTCAACAGAAGTTATGAAGTTTTTAATCCTGAACATATTGACATATTCTGGAAATGCATATTGAGTGAAATACTTTATCGCCTTACTCGTTTTTTTGCTTGGTACACCAATACGTTCAGATAACATGGATAAGCTTAATCGCGAATCCTTAAAAAGGAGATTTGTTTCCATTTCTACAGTAATTTTATCAAATACTTCTTTTAATTCTAAAAACTCTTTTGAGTCGTAAAACTTCCAAAGGAATTTAAACTGGTCAGGGTTGACGATATAACTAAACGCAAAGAATACTATGGTGAGACTTATGATAAGAAAGGATGTCTCAATCATCACATAAACAAATAAATATTGATAGGTAATGAAAAGGAGTGCGCAAATTAGTGCAGTACACCAGAATACCAGAGTTAGGCCTGTAATTTTCGTGAATAAACCAAACACTTTGGAAAAGTGTCTGTTTATTGTAAGATATCCTTTGCGCCATGTCACCCAAAAAAACCAGATATTGGAAAATGCTACGGTTGCGCATGTAATGTAAAAGTATATTTCATACCAACCGTATTGTCGCATTTGCAAGATTTCCTCAACTGATTTTGGGGTTATCCATATAATAATTCCTATTCGGTAGAGTAATGGAATGAGACCAATAACGTGATCAAAATTTATTTTTTTCGGAACACCCTTCAAGTCCAAAGCAAGATAATACCACAATAATCCTGGCAGATATGCAAGAATCATTACATAAAACCAGGGTTTTGGGTTTTGTGTATAAACGTCAAAAGAAAAAAATACTTTGAGCAGAAGCCCCGATGAAAAAACCAATAATAGCGCTAAAAAAAAGCGGTTGAATTTTCGCTGGACCTTGTAGCGTAACCCTAGGGCTATCAAGAATAAAAGCCCTAATAGTGCTGAAAAAAGATGTAAGTCTTTCAAAAAATTCATTTTTTCCATCATATAAATCAGTAAAGTAAAATAGGTTTGCTAACTACTTTCTAGTTGCTTCAATAACCGTAAAATCATAAATCCAGGTTTTTCCATTGTCAGGTGAGATATCTGATTTCCATTTAAAAGTGTTTTCTCCAAGATCATAAAATGTTACTTGAAGAAGTTGTCCTGGTTGTAAGCCCGGAAGATTTCCTTTAAATGAAATTGTACCATCTTTAAACTCTGGTTGTCCCAAGGGATACCATTTTGGATTTAAAGCATCAAAAAAGCCCATAACCCATTCATTCGTTTTGGAATTGAAAGAACGTAGTGTTAGACCATGAAAAGTGGTCCCTCCGTTCCCACCAATAATTTTAAAATCCTCTTCAATGACTGTATCGTCGAGTATGTAGTGTGATTTCCAAATACCGTTATAATGGTTATACTCAGTTTTGCTTTTTAGGGTTTTGCCTTTAAACTCAAAATCTCCAATTAGAAAAGCGAAATTGGTCAGTTTGCTTTCTTTTTCTTGGGCAGTACTGAATAAACTAAATGACAATAGTCCTAACAAGATAATTCGTTTCATAATGGTATGTTTTTGTTTACCAATAAGACATTTGAACTAAAGCGCTGTTACATTATAATCTCGTTTATGACGTAAGGATTTTTTCCTTACCTATCTGAAGCTTTCTTTTTTTTGAAAAAACTGAAAACAAGATGGTAATCCTTTAAAGGGGAAGTAGAATAGGTGCTAAATCACAACATAATGCACCAAGCCGGTTTCTTAAATAGAGACGAAAACAAGAATCTCAGAATACACCAACAAGCTTTATTTGGATGACGAGTTTTAACAGCATAAAACATAAATACTTATTTAAAGAATAATAATTTACTTATACAAAAATCATATTTACGCATTTCACTTTGTTGATTCATGTTGTTTCTTGAAATACCCTGAAATTCCAAAAAATTTAATAACATGAAAAAAATTACAGTTAGTATGTTAATGCTGTTCAGCATTATTACGTCCGCCCAAAAACTTGAGAAGGATATCTTTCATATACCTGGGCATGAAAACGTTGAAGAGTATATTGGTTACAATCATGCAGTTAAAGTTGGAAAGACCGTGTATATTTCAGGTACAGTAAATGGTATGACTGATGATATGGAAAGTCAGTTAAAAGCAATTTATCAGAGGCTTAATGAAACTTTAGAAAACTATGGGATTACAACTGAAAATGTAGTTAAAGAAGTGATTTATACTACTAATTTGGATGAATTTAAGACCCATATACTACTAAGGAAGGAGTTTTACAAGGGGAATTATCCAACCGCAACATGGGTCCAGGTGGATAGACTGTTTATTCCTAAACTAACAGTTGAAATTGAGTTGGTCGCTGTTTTACCATAATCATTCAAGAGATTTATTCATTGTGAAGCAGGTTATTGGAAATAACCTGCTTTTTTGTCTTAGCCCATCAAACAATATGTTCTGGCTAGAATTTGAATAACGTTTAGCAAATCCCATAACGATAAAATCCAAAATATGTCATTAAAAGGAACAAATAATGTATCAAAAACAAATTCTTGTTTGATACTTCTAGCACTTATCAGCCAAACTATTCTTTTAGCACAAAATACAGACGATAAATTATCTACAGCGGTTGTCAACGTGGAAATACTTGAAAAGGTTGTTTATGTACCTTATTCTGTCAGCAGTCGTACATTAAGAATATATCTACCGCCAAGTTATCAATCCACTAATAAACAGTACCCAGTAATCTATATGTTGGACGGACAGAATCTTTTTGATGAACAAACGGCCTATGCGGGTGAGTGGGGCGTTGATGAAGTACTAAACCATTTTTCTAAGAAAAGTAAAAGGGAAGTAATAGTTGTAGGTATCGACAATCACGGAGTATTCAGAATGCAAGAATACAACGTAGTGGACCATCCAGAATTTGGAAAGGAACAGGGAAAGGTTTTCACCGAATTGCTTGTCAATGTCATTAAACCACTAATCGATAAAAGGTATAGAACATTATCAAATCGTCAAAACACTGCAATAGTCGGCTCTTCAATGGGTGGTTTAATGTCTTTTTATGCTTTGATGACCTATCCAGAAGTGTTCTCAATGGCTGGAGTATATTCTCCCGCATTTTGGGTTTCAGAAGATATTTATGAATTGTACTCTAAAAATCCGTTATTGGAAGATTGCAAAATCCATATGCTAGTGGGTTCTGAAGAAGGGGAAATGGTTCCTGTTTTTCAAAAAATGGAGCGTATCCTTTCCGAACATATGCCTCCTGAGAATTTCCTTTCAGATATTATTGAGGGTGGTGCTCACGGAGAAGCCTTATGGAGTGAGCAATTTAAAACCACCTATGAGTTCTTTTATAACCAATAGGTTAATTTTATAATAAACCCTCTATTCTGTATACCCAAACCATTTGTATTTTGATTTTGGTTGAAAATCACAAATAAATCTGACATGGGAGCGTAACGCCATTGAAATCTACTGAAAATACTAAAATTCTCCCCTTGGGTATTATATTGCAGTACGTTATTGAAAAGGAGGTTTTTGGTAAAGGTGAAATTACCAGTGAAACGCAATAAATGCAATTCTTTGTCACCGAAACCTTCTCCAAGTTGGATGTTATTGTAATCATAGACCAACCCAAAATTGGCCCAAGGTTGAATCCGATAACTTGTCTCAACATTTACGTTTAGAAGATTCCCATTATAAAATCCTCCATAATTGGCAGTTCCTTCAAAAATAAAAAGCTTCCTTCTATCAGTTCGATAACGGATGCCACTCCGCGCAAAGGAATAACCATCAACAGGGAGTGGTTCAAATTCTTCACCGATTAAAGAGGTGGGAAATAATAAATTAATCCTGTTGAATTCATTGCTTAATTCAAAAATCGCAGTGTTTCTAAAATCGAAAGAATAATCAAGGCTATTGTTTGATTCATTTAATGAACCGTCAGGGTTTAGAAAAATTAAATGAGATGTTCTTGGTCCGTGATTCGCGATTTTTTTTGCTTGATTGTCGTTGACAAATATATACTCAAAAGAAGTATCAATTTTTTTGAAACCCACCCGTACCAATTCGTCTGTAGCAGAATTGAAATTTTCCAATCTTGGATTAATCCCCACACCCGTGATAAAGTTTTCTCCCACGGATTCAAACAACCAATTTGCCCTTATGTTTTTATTGGTAAAACCGCCATTGAATCCAAAATAATAGTTTTTGTTTAGTTTTTCTGACGTAAACGAAGTATGAAAAAGTAACGAGTTATTGAATCTACCACTAGGGTTGATGTAATCAAATTCTACCCCGGCGTTTCTGGAATATTCATTAGTCGATTCTTTTCCCGTAGCTTGCCGGTTAATAAATAGGCCTTTTATAGTGGAACGTTTAAAAAGACGTTGTTGAAAGGCCCCTACAGCAAAATTCTCTGCAGGAAGATCGTTGAAGCCATCGGTTTGGATATTCATTAACCCCAGTCGTAGTCCAGGTGTAATATTTCCGGTTAGTCTCGCACCAAAATCAATGGGAATTGGGTTGCCATTGGACAATCCAATGCGTCGGGAAAAAAAAGGACGAATCGTACCGTTTCCAAAACTGGTGAATATATCAGCATTGTCAAGGAAAAAATTCCGTTGCTCTGGTAAAAAAATATTGAATCGTGTTATGTTGGTAACCTCCTGGTCTACATCAGCATTAGAAAAGTCAGGCAAAACCGTCAAATCAAGATTCAAACTAGAGTTCAAATTGATTTTAACATCTCCGCCAACATTAAAATCTTGACTGCTTTCCGGGTCCGAACTGTTCTGAAAATCCTTGGTGTTAGAAAACGTAATATATGGATTTAAGGTAAACAAAGACGATTTCCCTTCAATAGGTTTGTCCCATGTCAGAGTCCCCATATAATTCATGTCAATTGAATTGAAATTTACCGGAAACAAGGTCCATGTAGAATTTATAAATTTCTCGCGGTCAATGCGCACAAAGTTGATGCCCCAGCTTAAGTTCTCTTTATCATACTTTAAAGAACGGAAGGGTATAGCCATCTCAGCTACCCAATAGTCTTCGTATTGTTGGGTAGAAGAAAACCAACGTTGATTCCAATTTGGAGCATAAATGGTCTGTGACCCGAACAATTCTAGGGTAGCTTCAATTTCTGCTCCACCTGAATTTACACCAAACATAAAACCGTTTTGTTGTTGGTTTGTTGGGTCAATCACAATGTTAAAGGCATCACTAAAAAAAAGAGCGAAATCATCATCTCTTTCCAAGGTTTGGATAACTCTTTTCCCATTGTCGTGCATTTTTGCCAAAAAGTAAATGAATTCATTGTTATATGTGATTCGCACTTCCGTCTGATTTTCTGCATTTCCTATATCGGTAGGGAAGTGGTTATAGAAGTTGGTTATCACCTCGTGTCTATTCCACTCTTTATCATCAGGAACACCATCAAGAACTATTTTATCATTTGCCGGTTTAATATTGTAATTCAATCGAGTAGGATTTTCAGATTGGGCTATAATATAGGTCTGGATTGCTATAAAGATTATCAGTGTATATGAATACTTTCTATACATAGTGCTTAATGATTGATTTAGATGAACATAAGGCAACTTATTTGCAAGTCTCTAAATTTCAGTACAATAAATATTGGATTTTCAACTAAATAGGTAAGTAATTAATCCTTACATCCCTTATGGGAGACAAGTCTAAGTTTTATAATTTTTTAAAGACTGAAAAAAGATTAAAAACCTTAAAGATGAATTGATTAAATAGGAGAGCGCTTAAAACTGATGCAGGTAAAAGCGGGGTACGATTACAAGAAGGATATGGTTTAACTCAAAATATGTGCACCGATATTATTTTTAAGCAAGTACCAAAAGTCATATTTCTTAGGTTGGTTTTCATTAAATCAATTGTTGTTTGTATCTATTTTTCCCGAGATTGAAAACCCCCAATTTAACTCCAATCCCTAATGAAAATCCATTTATAGTCTGTCTGGAATGGTTTTTAAATTTATACCTACTTGAAAAACGGTACTTTATACCTGTCTCAACTTGAAAGAAGCTCGAAAAGTTGAACAATAAATTAATGCCGGGTTCAACAACAAAGAATGATACCATATCTTCATCTTCCAATCTAGCGCTATTTGTTGTGTCCAAATAACCCACAAGACCAGGACCTATAAGAATTGGAAAAGATAAATTAAACCGAGTTTTACTGGAGAGTATAGGTTCTAAGTGTAACCCTCCGTAGAGCGCTATCAAATCTTCTGAACTATTGGTAATGGAATTAATAGAATTGCTTTCAGAAAATAGAAAGTTTCCCGCCAAACCAATCTCAAATTTATGATTTGCTACATAAGCTATTTTTAGTCCTGTTCCCAGCGCATTCTTATTATGGACCTTAGTGAAGTTAGCAATACTTCCTGCATAAAACCCATGAACCATATTCCTACGGTCATTAAATGTTATATACTCATTATTGATTTCTTGGGCCATATTCGGCCCAATAAACATGAAAAAAAAGAAAAGAGAAGTTATCTTAATAATTATCATTTTGGTTTAATAGATGTTCAAACTGTTTTGAATTCGGAGATGTTTGGGAGTGTTTTGAAAATTATATCTTCCTCGTATACCTATATATCTGAATAAACCATCAGTGTATTTTAAATAGCTCTCTATTATACACTCACTGCGTTTTGTCTTCATTTATAGTACCACATCGATTCTTCAGAAAGTATGAGTTTTTTAGTAATATAATTTTTGATTTAACTCTTAGAATTTGGTAAATCCATAAAGGCAGTAAATGTATTTTTCCAAATCCGATTTTCTTTTCTGTAGATTCCTACAAAACGAATGTCTCTCGAGGAATCTTGAAAATAATCTTTTAGGTTGGCGAACCTCTCCTCTAAAGCATACAAAAACATAACACTGTCGTCTCCTAAAGGTACAAAGTCAATGGACTTTATGGTTGTCCCGTTGGCTCTATTACCTTCATCATACCATTTTTTTACAAGTGATAAGAATTCCTTTCTTCCTCTAACCTGGTCACTTACCATGCTCCAATTCATATAATCACTGGAAAATTTTTTTTGATAAGCGTTCCAACCTTCATCGGAAAGGATTAAAGGTAAATCCCTTGCTAACCTTTCAATTTCTTGCTTATCATTTTCGGTAATGTTATTTGTTTTCCTGTACTTATTACAAGAGACCAATGATATTATGATAAGGGTTGTAAAAGCCAGTAGATACAAATTAAAACTAAGACTAGTTTTCATATTGATTTAATTAAGGAATATCCATTTATTTCAAAACATTTGACTGTCGATTTAGCAGTTAACCAAAAAACTATTCTCGGACAAAATGATTTAGTTTTCAATTCTTACTAATATTAGTGTTAACCGGGATTAAGTGGTATTTCTATGAACAAGATTAGCCAGATTCAAATTAATTTAAACCGTTAAAGAGGATAGATAGGTATGTTTTTCAGTATTTCATGCTTGAATAAAATCCTTACCTAAAATGGGTTATAAAATTTTTTAGGACTTCGTTTTCAATGACCGAAAAGCGTTTAAAAAAGTGAAAACTGGTGATATCAAATTAGGGGTTCTTTTGACCTCTCATTTTCATGACTGCGAACAAAGTCAAACTCCAAATTAAAGCTAAGGCCACAATGTATGGCCCTAAATAGCCTCCACCTATCCATAGTGTTGTTAGTAAATCCGTTGAAATCGGTACATCCAATTCGGAAGGCATAAACCCTACCAGAGATAACAAAGCGCCATGAAGACTATGAAATAAAATAGAAATACCAATGCTGCCTTTTGTTTTAAGATATACATAAGTAAACAGAATTGTCATAGGTAAAACGTAAAGAATTGAAAGAATAGCTGGGACATTATGTATTCCTGTCCCTAACCAAAAGGTAGGTAAATGCCAAAGCCAATGAACCAAAGCCATAAAAATACTTGCTTTTATAGGCGTTGTTAACTCTAGCAATCTGGGTAGCGCGAAACCTCTCCATCCTGGTTCTTCCCCTAGGCCTGGAATCAAAACTTGGAATAACAGAACTGGTAAAAACGCATTCAAGGGCATTAGATTCATCGACCAAGGGCTTTCTGCAAAGAGATTCCAGATAAACTTTCCAGAATACATTATCCCAAAAAAACCGAATAGGATGATAAAAATCCATTTGACGTTGCCTTTAAACTGATAAAATCTTTTAAAAAAGGACCTTAAATCTTCCTTTTTTCCAAAAATGGCGGTTAGTATAAGTGCCGCAAGAAAGGGTCCATAAACGATTCCTACGAAATAAGGTAGTTCCGGAATTATTTCCTTTATTATTAACAAAGCGAATATCCAAGAGATGCAAAACGTTATACTAAAAAAGTAAACAAGTTCTCTCGTATTCTTTTTTCTTGTTGAAAGTTCCATCGTTACTTGATTTTACTGTAAAACAAACAACATCGGATGAGTTGGGCAATCTAGTTATATGCTATATTGGAATATATAGCAATATTGATATTAAGCTTTTAATTGTTTAGTCTTTCTAAATTCTGAAGGGGTCATTCCAACATGTTTCTTAAAGAGCGTATTAAAGCGACTTCCAGATTTAAATCCCGAAATCTCAGCAATTCCTAAAATGGTGTAACGTTTAAATTCTTCGGCCAGAAGGTTTCTTTTAACTTCCTCTAGTCGGAATGAGTTGACAAAGTCTGGAAAACTTCTGTCATAATGGGTATTGACTACTTGGGATAACATATTAATAGGAATTTCAAGTTGACGGGCCATTATCTTGACGGAAAGATTTGGATTGCGATAAAGATGGTCCTTATTCATTGCTGATTCTATTTGCGCAATGTATTTTTTAAATCGTTCAGCATCAATTTGATTTGATTCATTTGCTTTCCTAAAAAAGTTGGATGTTTGATTGAGTTCTCTGTAGGATATCCAGAAAATGGGTATTCCAAAAAGCAAAGTTGAATTTAGGGGTATAAGGAAATGAACTTCATACCTGGTCAGAAGTAGTTTTAATATCAAATTGATAACAAATACCACAGTAAAAGCTATCAACATAGGCCTAATCCAAAGAGAATACAGATTCTTGGAAGATAACCTAAGACAGATATAAAGATAAATACCCAGTTGCGAAAAACCCATAAACATCCCTGCAACTTCCCACGTTTCCCTTTCAAGAATAAAGAAAAGCAACACTACAGCAAAAAATGGAACGTAATGCCATATTGCTTTAGCTGTTATATTTTTTTCATCAATAGTCGCTCGTAAATAAACATATAATGATGGCCCTATGGCAAGCATAAGCATATTTGAAAAAGGCTGGGTAAAACTTTCAAAGTGAATTTCATTGTTTAGGGCAAAAAACGTGTTCAACAAAAACATCGAACAGATAGTCATGAGCATTCCGACATGGAATGTTAAGGTACTTCGAGAATTGGATTTAATAAAGTAATTGAATGCCAAAAACAATCCTTGAAAAGCAAACAAAATATTGATAATAGAAATCCAGAAAACAAAAGAATTTTTCACTTTATAAATGTATTCAATCAACCGTTTAGAACAAATTTTTGATAATTGATAAAGAACATGTCCACAATAAATATTTAACCTTATTGAATAACAGAATTAATTTGATAATTATTTCACCATCAGAATTTAAGCCAAAATGTCCACTCTAAAAGCCTGTTAATCATTTTAGGCATACTTACGCATGTTGGTAAGGTTTTTAGGCATACTTGCGCATGTTGTTAAGGTTTTTAGGCAATAACGGGTTAGGTCATCCTATTCATTTCTTTTACGCTGCAATTGTAAAGGTTGGGTGGTGAGAGGCCTTACCAAACGAGACATTCCATTATACGGTTTTGTTCTCATTTGATTTTTTGAATTAGCACAGTCATAAGTCCCAACCGCCCTCCTTTCTCAATTGCGTTGACTCATTAAAATTTCTAACAAAACTTTAAACTCTATGAAAGTAAAAATTCATTGGATGTGGTCGGTGTTTTTGATGTTGCTTACAACGTCTACGCTGGCGCAGCAAAAAACGATTACAGGTAACGTCTCTGATCAACAAGGCGTAGCCCTGCCTGGAGTCTCTGTTGTAGTTGTGGGCACTACTAACGGGACACAAACCGATTTTGATGGTAACTATACAATTTCTGCCGCTGAGGGCCAAAGATTACGTTTCAGTTACCTTGGGCAAAAAACGGTGAACGTTACCATAGGAGCATCCAGTACGCTCAACGTGCAAATGGAAGAGGATGCCCAGGCCCTAGAGGAAGTGGTCGTGGTGGCATATGGGGAGAAATCCAGGAAGAATGTGATCACGAGTATTTCAGAAATAGACAGTAAGTCCATTGAGGATTTGGTGGTGGACTCGCCGCAGAACATTCTTCAAGGGCAATCAGCCGGTGTTCAGGTGGTCAGCAGTTCCGGTCTTGTCGGAGCGGCCCCAGAGGTCAGGATAAGGGGTACGAATTCCCTAGGAGGTAGTTCCAGACCCTTGTTCGTTATCGATGGTGTTGTTTTGGGTGATACCTTTAATACACTTACCCAGGGAACGGGACAGGGCATCAACCCATTGGCAACGATCAACCCAAACGATATTCAGAGCATTTCGGTTTTAAAATCCGCCGCTGCGGCTGCTCTTTACGGTTCACGGGGTGGTAACGGTGTGGTATTGATCACCACCAAAAAGGGAAGAACGGATGGAACCGTGACTGTGGAAATAAACACCAATGTTTCATTTTCTACCCTCACAGATTCACCTGAACTGTTGAATGCCCAAGAGTATATTGATTTTACAACCACAATCGGGTCGGTAATCGTTACAGATGCTGGGGGCGATGTTGATTTTATCGACCTTGTTACGCGAAGGGCGGTCTCGACCAACCATAATATCAGCGTACGGGGCGGCAACGACAAGGTGACCTATTTTATAGGGGCCACCCGTGAAAGCCAAGAAGGTATCCTAAACGGCAACTCATTGGACAGAACAAGTTTCAGGGCCAATGTAGAGGCCAAAGCGACCGATTGGTTAACTGCTGGAATGAATATGAACGTGTCCCAAAACAATTTCGACCGTACCCCCGCAGAAAACGAATTTGACGCTCCATACACAATAGCATTGTTGCAAAGACCGGATGTAGAGCCATTTGATGAAAACGGTAACTTCACGACCGCAGGTAACGTAGGTGGAGGGAACGTAATCGCACAAGAGCTTTTGGAGCAAAATGACCAGAACACGACCAGAATCATTGGTAACGCTTATCTGGATTTTGACCTGTCATCCTTTATAGACGGCCTCAGTTTCAAACAAGAACTGGGTATAGACAGAAACCTTGATGATGTAATAGAGCGAGATATTGAGCTATTGACACCGGGGGGGTTTGCGCGGAACAGGATTTCCCAACAAAATAGGGTCATTGTGAACAGCCTGCTTTCCTACAATAAGAACTTTGGGGAAAAGCACAATCTTAGCGCGTTCATAGGGTATTCCTTTGAGGAGAACAAGTTCAGGATTTTAAGAGGGGATGGTACAGGGTTCTTGGCGGATGCCCAACGTAATATTGAATCCGCTTCAACTTTCCCTGTGACCTTTTCCAGCGGTGATGAGACGACTTTGGTTTCTTATTTAGGTAGGGTGGCCTATGACTATGCCAATGGTAGATACCTATTGGAAGGTTCCTTGAGACGTGATGGATCTTCAGTTTTTGGGGCAAACAACCAATTTGGTACGTTTTGGTCCGCAGCTGCTGGATGGAACGTATCGGAAGAGCCTTTTATGCAGGATGTGACCTGGATCCAGGGACTTAAAATCAACGGTAGTATCGGTTCGACGGGTAACGATAGGATAACCGCTGCTACCGGTGTTTTGAACTTCTTCCCTTCTTTGGGAACTTTTGGTACCAATAATTACAATGGGGAATCTGGACTTACCCCCTTAGCACTTGCCAACCCGGATTTACAATGGGAAAGCACAACGACCTGGGATATTGGACTCTCGGCAAGCTTCTTTAACAGAAGACTATCTTTCAATGCTGAATATTACAACAGAACGACTGATGATCTTATCCTTCTCGTTCCTGTTGACCCTACGTTCAACAACGGTCTTAACAATGTGTTACAGAACGTTGGGGAATTGGAAAACAGGGGAGTAGAATTTACAATCGATGCTACCATTTTCGATAATCCGGAAGGCTTTAGCTGGACGTCCAACTTCAATATAGCCTATAACGAGAACGAGGTTGCTTCGCTACCTGAAACTGCAAGTTTGGACGAACAGGGAAGACCGTTCGTTGAACAAGTAGGTGGTTCTTTGGCCAACTCACCACAAAGAGCCGTGCTTGGGGAATCAGCAAACTCATGGTATGTAATTCCTTACATCGGGGTCAATCCTCAGACCGGTGATGCCGAGTGGTTGGGTGCCGATGGCAACCCGACAACAACCCCTACCGCTGCGGATAGAAGGATAGTAGGACAGGGTAACCCAGATTTTGTAGGTGGGTTTTCAAATACCTTTACTTATAAGAACTGGTCGTTGAGCACATTGTTCAACTATTCTGTAGGTAATGATTTGTTGCTCGCATCCAGAGGGTTTACGGAAAATCCTACTAGTGGGTTTAATAAGACCACAAGAGTGTTGGATATATGGCAGCAGCCTGGTGATCAAGCGTTTATTCCTAGTCCTAATAGCCCGACCATCAATACCTTTGCGCAAACTTCATCCGCGCAGATTGCAGATGGGTCATTTGTCAGGTTGAAGAACGTGACCTTGGCCTATACTTTACCAAGAAGCATTATTGACAAGACGTTCTTGACCAATGTAAGGTTGTATGCAACGGGCACCAACTTGTTGACCATTAAAAGTGACGATTTAGATGGTTACGACCCAGAAGCATCTAACAGAGCAGATGGGGGAGGTACCCTAGGTCAGGATTTTTTTACCGTGCCACAGGCCTCAACATTCACATTGGGTATGAATGTTACATTTTAGACGATTAAAAAATTAAAATGAATAAGATGAACAAAAATAAATTGAGTGCAATACTGGCCCTTTTAGTACTGGCAATGTCTTCATGTGAAAATAGACTGGAACTCTTGCCTGAGGACGATATTGCAGAGGAGATTGTTTTCAGCACTGAAGTCACCGCCTTGGGTGCTGTTGTCGGGATATACAATAGGGCACAACAGGATGATGTACTTAACGGGACCTTCCAGTTCATGACCGAGTGGCAATCGGACAATGTGGCCTTTGAGGGTACTTTCAATTCTTTTGAACAGGTCAGTGTGTATGCCACCTTGGCAACGAATACTTCCATATTCGGAATATGGGATGATAACTACGAGACCATAGGGGCGGCCAATTTGGTCATTGATAATGTACCGCTTGTGCCAGGGGACGACTTTACGGATGCAGAAAGGACCCAGGCCATTGCCGAGGCACGGTTCATGAGGGCTTTAGTGTATTTCAATATTTCAACGGCATTTGGCCAACCACTTCAAGTTGGTAATGGACGTTCCAATTTGAGTGTTCCCTTGGTGACTACCTCTGAGACCGGTCTAGAGCTCCCAAGGGCTACCTTAGGTGAGGTACAGGACTTTGTGGAAGCCGAGCTGTTGGCTGTGATACCTCTATTGGCTGACGGTACCAGGACCAAGGCGAACCCAGGAGCTGCAAGGGCTTTGTTGGCCAGACTGTACCTATACCAAGAAAGATGGGACGAGGCGGCCAGTATGGCCAATATGGTCATATCCGATCCGTTCTATACTTTGGCAACGGATTATACTTTTTATGACTCACCTGATAACGCAGAGCATGTATTCACTTTGGTAAACAACGAAGTAGATGGCCAGGATACTAATCAAGGATTTTCGAATCTAAGCAACCCTGTGCCTGAAGGACGTGGCGATGTACCCTTCACGCAGGATTTGTTGGATGCCTATGCTGAAGAAGCAGGTGACCTTCGTTTTTCTGAACTTAACCAGGAAGGTCCGGGGGCAATCAGTCCAAACGCAATTTTCACGAACAAGTTCCCTGATGGGATCAACCTTGCTGATGATGCACCGGTCATGCGTATCACTGAAATGTACCTGACAAGAGCCGAGGCCAACTTTAGAGCTGGAACCAGCGTTGGAGACACTCCGGTGAATGACATCAATACGCTTAGGTCAAGAGCTGGGTTGACTGACTTGGGAACCGTTGATTTAGATAACATCTTGAACGAGCGTAGAAAAGAGCTCGCTTTTGAAGGTCAGAGAAGAATGGATTTGTTGCGCAACGGGCTGAATCTAAGAAGACAGGGGCAGCCTCAGGAAGCTGCTTCAGCACCAGGACAGAATTTGACCATTTTCCCAATTCCTCAACAAGTAAGGGATTTATCACCTTTCGTTGAGCAGAATCCCGGTTATTGATAGGTTTCATTTAGCACATATAAAACAATGAAAAGGCCCAGCTTATGCTAGGGCCTTCTTATTTGGCGACTTAATGGGATACGTTGGGTATAGAGTGGTTTTCCGAAAAACACTTGTCTTAGAAAACTCTAAAACAAAATTGTAAAAATGCTTAAATAGTACCCTTTGAAACAGCCTATTTGTAAGACAACATTTTATATTGAACTTTTCCAAAAGATATAAGTCCTATTCATGCTCTTTTTTAATTGTCTCACTTGTTGACACTTTATAGGAAATTATGGGTTTACATTATATCTAACAAGGTGGTATTGGCACAGTTTTACCCAAAAAAACGTTTGTACTATAAAGTACAGCGTCATGCAACTTGAGATTTGGTACGGCCGAGTGAAAAAGGTCTGGTAGACCTTTTGAAGTAGGAGCGAGGTGGTGCGTTGGCCAAGTTGGTACTGCACTTGCTGAAATCTCTTCTAAAAATCTTCTTTAAAAGAGGTAATTGAACACTTTTTACACGCCCCGACAAGCTTGTCCGCCGAATCTGTCTTTGACGGAGAAAAAGGAGAGTAGGGGAAGCGTAATGTAAGTGGAATCAAAATTTTATCTTCACTGCAAATACATATTATTTAGTTTGAAAAATTTTGACTATTGGAGGGTGTTAGAACCACTAATCTTGGGCGCAATAGCAAACATTGTGATAAACTATATTTTTGACCCCGAGAACCCAGATTTTATTATAGATGAGTTTTTAGTAGCCTTTATATGTGCTGTGTTGATTACAGAGATAAACAGAAAAATCAATATCGTTCTTGAAAAGAGATTTAGCTGGACCCATAGTTTTAGCCAACGGTTCATTTACCATCTAATGTATTTGACAGCCGCCCTAATCTTTATAATTAACGTTATTGGGAATTTATATTTATGGTTTATTGGTGATGGTTTTCATACGCTTAATGAACTTTTGGTCATTAACTTTAGCGTTTTTATTCTTGCCTTTTTGTTGACAATTGTTAAATGGGCCACCCATTTTTACCATAATTGGAGAAAAACGGAAAATTACCTTACCGATTCCAACAAGAAAATCGATGAACTAAAATCTGAAATTGAGCAATCAGGGCAACAAATAGAATTGTTGAAAGGAAGAGATTTATATAGAATTGACATTAAGAAAATACAATTGGCAACAATCGAGAATGGCATTGTCTGGGTATATTTTGAAGAAACCAATAAAGGAGTGTATCAGGGGACATTGAATAGTTTAAAAGCAATCCTCCCTGAAATTTTGTTTTATCAGGCAACCCGAAGCACAATTATAAGAAAAGATACCATACTTGCCATATCTTCAGGTACGTACGGAAAGATTGACATAAAACTAAGAACTAAACTATTTGGCAACAAAGTTTTGACCGTGAGTCGACCCAAAGCATCTCATTTTCGGAAATGGTACAATAGCAATTGAGCTATCATTTAATAGCAATTCAAGAGATTTGATAGGTTTTCATGAGTTCAAATACACATTCGCCCATTTCTTTGTTCAGCAATGATAAAACAAGGAATAATGAAATCATGTAAATCAAAACTCATCACAACATGCTTGATTATACTTTCAGGTGTTTTTATTCAATCGGCGATATCTCAGAAACCTCATCAAAAATTCAACAAAATTCAAAAATATATTGATGCTGCCACGGCAGAAAAATTGGTTGGAGTGGTAATTTACATTGAGAGCCCTAAATATGGAAAATGGATTGGTGTTTCGGGTTATTCGAATCTAGAAAACAGAACACCCATTAAAAAGAAGGCTATTTTTTCATTGGCCAGTATAGGAAAGACCTATACCGCAGTTGCGGTGTTAAAACTTATCGAGGAGGGAAAACTGTCATTGGATGATAAAATAAAAGAGTATTTGCCCCAAGAAATTGTAGATGGCATTCCCAATGCACAAGAGGTGACCATCCGACAGCTTTTGGGGCATACTTCCGGGTTTCATAATTACAACAGACATCCTGTCTTAAATGAGCTATATCTAACCGGAAAATTAAGATTGGATACATTAACACACCTAAATGCTTTGAGGAGATATGCGTATGGGGTTTATCCGCATACAAAACCGGTGGGCACATATCAATACAGCAGTACCAACTATCTCTTATTAACTATGATAATGGATAGTATACTTCCTGAAGGCCACGAAGCATACCTGAGAAAAAACATTCTGGCTTCAAATGGATTTTCCAATTCGTATTACAAAGAAACACCACCTAATAATTTAGTGGAGCACTACGGCGATATCAATAAAGACAATGTTATTGAAAACCTCTCACAACAAACTATAGAAACTACGAATTGGTATAGTGGAGATGACGGTATTTATGCCCCAATTGAAGAAGCTGTTGATTTTCTTCAAAAATTAATGAGAGGTGAAATTTTAAAAGAAGATACTCTTAGCAAGATGATGACCTGGAATGACACCAAAAAACCTGACTATGGGTTGGGGCTAATGGCCGATAAAGGCATTCCATACAAGTTTTTAATAGGGCATTCTGGAAGAGGCATAGGCATAACTACAGATTTATATTATTTTCCAAAACAAGATATGACTGCTGCCATTTTTTGTAATACGGGGCTACGCTCAGGGACCAAAGATATTTCGGAAGCCTATTACAAAATGCGGAATAAAATTATGATGAAGTTGTTTGTATTTTAATCAATATCGGTGTCGATATAATAGGCATACGCGAAGTTGTGTTGTACCGCCTTGTGTAACTTGAACTTTGGTACGTCATAAAAAGGGAACATTTTAAAGTACATTCTCCCTTTTTCGAAACTAAGGGATGTCCTTTTAATAGTTGATTTAATAGAACTTGGTTGAGCTTGAAATCCGAGGGAATGCTCACTAAGAACGACACTAGGGAAATTCGAGAAGGCCTACTGAAAAAATGGAGAAAACCAGCTTCTTCCAAATCAATACAAAAGGTGAGCTCACCTAAATCATCGCGGCACTAGATCATCTCCTAAAGACCGAACGATGAAAAGCGGCCCACCCCCGACAACTTACCCGGAGTGGAATAAATTCATTTAGATAAATGGTCCGGTTACAGGGTTGGCAGACCGCTTTGCTCTTGGTTGCAATGTGGAAAGAAGATTGAGATTTAGGTTGCAGTCGTACAAACTAGGAAGATTAAGCCATCAGTACAAGTAAGATTCCTACAATTCGACAAATGGTATTCTCATTCTTGAATATTATCAAACAGGGCACGTATAAAATTTGTAAAAACCCTCCACGGCTTTGATATATCTGAAACGGTACCAATAGAATATGTCTGGTTTCCATTTGTCATCAACTATGGTCAATGGCCTTTAAGGTATTGTAGGGTACTGAAGAACGTCGGTTTTAGAAAACACCCCGATCCAAAGCAACCATTTTCTTAGTTGGAAATCTAATTTATGGAGAGCCTTCTCAGTGCACGAATTAAGGGAAATCGGATAGCCCTCGGCGAAAGTTTTTTTTGATTTAATCAGGGATGGAGCGGATAGTTTTAACGTAGTGGATTGATTCGCAATGCAATGTCCATTGATGTTGTGGCGAAAACATTGCGGGAGATGGTTACAGGGCAGCATTGATGTCCTGACTTGTTCGCGAAAATTTTTAGCACTATGACCCTACAAAAAACAACAGAACCGACCTATGAACAACCTATGATGATTTACGGGAAGCGAATCATTGTTACCTATAACTATGATTGGATGGGACATACCCCCGATGTACATGCACCCCCACCAGTTTCCGTAAAAATGTATCCCGGGAAGAAGACCTCCAAAGATGCTCTTGTCCAGGACTTTGACCGGGCCACGCCCCATGTTCTATTCGTAATCCGAGAATACTTGAGCATAGTGGCGGACAGGTTCCAAGGAATAGAATTCGAATATCAATGGATGAACCATTCTGTCAAAATTAATGAATACACTGGAAGGGTATCATATTGTGAGGCTGAATTGAAATGGTCTTACAAGGATTCTTATTATCCCAAAACAGTTTTTAAGAATAAAACCCTCTGTCCAAGTCCTTATGAATGGGCACTTTAAGAAACCCATTGGATGGTGGGTTGATCAATTGTTTTCCTGTTAAAAACGGGCGGTATCGAAAAAGTTGATTTTACGGACTTTTGTCGTATTGATGTCTTATGGTCAGATAAGGCGAGAAAATCACAATAATTGTCACGTAAAATTCAAATGGACATTGTTTAATCCCAAGCAAATCCTGTCAACAATCTATAGCAAAAGGCGTACAGGACCATTGCGAGCAGAGCGGTGCAAATCCAAAAGTAGATTTTAAAACCATTTTTAAGAATCCTGTGTCCGAGGTTACGGAAGGCCTCTGCATAAATCTTTTTAAAGAGTAAAATTTGGTCCATAAAAGTCTGGTTGTAAGTTCGGCACAAACCTACGCCCATCATTCGCATTAAAACTTTCCTCTCCGATAATCGGTTTTAATTTTCGGTAAAACATCAAGTTATTGGTTTGAAAATCCCTTGGTCAACGATCACCCAAATTTCAGTTTGGATAAAGTGTTGGATTTAACCGATAAGTGCCTACTGTTCCCATGAATCTCTATATAAAATAGAAATACGAATTGGTCACATCAATTCCTAAACTTTTTCAGCAATGCCCTGAAAGTGGTCATCACCATCAATCCAAAGAAATAACTATGAACTCGGATCTACGGTTAATATCGTGCTCTGAATTCGTGCACCTTACTCCATTGGAACAGTGGTTGAGTAGGTTCTTTTCCCCGTACCCTATCGCGCTCTCTATGCGATTGCCCTCTATCCCTTGGGACACAATGTAGTTGCCCGTGGACTTGGCGCGACGGTCGGACAGCTTTTCGTTGTACCTATCACTGCCCCGTGAATCGGTATGGGATTCAATCTTGATGACCATTTTGGGGTACTCTTTCATGACCTCCACAATTTTATCCAGCTCTTGGGCCGCATCAGCCCTGATATCCGCTTTGTTGAGATCAAAATAGATGTCGTCGATCTTAATCTTCAACACCCCATTTTCCATAACTATCAATTTGTTCAGTTCCTTGGTCATTACCAGAGGGACATTGTTGGTCTCTCCTAAAATTTTTCCCGTTCTGAATCCCTTGGATACCCCATCATATCCCTCTTTGGAGACCTCAATGGAATAGCTTTCCTCACAATCCAATATGTTTTCAAAAGTAAATGCACCATAAGCATCCGTATTGCCAGCGGCAATCAATGATCCATCTATAGTCTTTAATTCAACTGTGGCATTGACCACAGCTTGGTCATTGGCCTTTCTGAGTACGGTTCCCTGAACAAACTGTTCGCATTTGGGCTGCAAGCGTTTAAAGGAATAAATATCGTCATCACCTGTTCCTCCTGCACGGTTGGAGGAAAAATAGCCTCGGTTGGTAGCTTCATCCACGATATACGCAAAATCGTCCTTGGGACTGTTGATTCTCCGGTCCGAGGTTCAAAGGAGGTGAAAAACCTCCTCCCAGTTCGCTCTCAAAGATATCAAGTGCCCCCAGTCCCAAATGGCCGTCCGAGGCAAAATACAATTTTTCATCCGTTACAAAAGGGAACATTTCCTTGCCACTGGTATTGATAGTGGGCCCCAAGTTGACCGGCTCTGAATAATTTCCAGTAGGGTCAATGGATACGTAATAAATATCCGTTCCACCGAAGCCACCGGGCATATCGGAAACAAAGAACAGTTTTTTGCCATCTGGACCCAATGCGGGCTGTCCAGTGGAGTAATCCCTATTGTTGAAGGGAACTTCGTCGGGAAAGGTCCAATACCCTCCCTCCAACTGTGAACGATAAATTTTAAGGTGATTGGTTCCTGTACTGTCCCTTTCCAAATGGTTTGTGTTATAATTGTTCCTTGTAAAGTACAAAATGGTACCTTCTGGATTGAAGGTGGCCCCTGCCTCATGGTATTTCGTGTTGATACCATTGCCGAATGCCCTGATATCCACCAAATCAGTGCCCAATTCCACGGTATCCGCCTCATAAAGGTTGAGATAGGGCTGCTGGTTCCATTCATAGACCCTGGTATGAAGCTTCATAGTGTCCCTACTGGAAGCAAAAACAATCTTGTCCCGATAATACATGGGTCCAAAATCGGCCAAGTTCGTATTCAATGACAAATGGGTAACCACGAACTGGGGCTGTCGGTTCCGCAGTTCATCCAAGGCAAGGTCATTGTCATTAAACTGGGAGACCTCAAAATCATCCCCATTGAACTTTTCAGCGTAGATTTTCATCAGTGCTTTGGCGAGAGGATAGTTTCCAACTCCCTTTAACGTATGGATATACCTGAAAATGTATTTTGCAGCCAGCCTTTCCTCATATTTGGAGAAGAGCTGACCATACCATTTTACGGCATTGGACATATCCGAGTTATAATAATAGATATCCCCCAAGCGTTGCAGGGTTTCCTGGGAATCGTCCCCTTTTTTTGCCAAGCGTTCATATTCAGCAGCAGCTTGGATGTAGTGATAATTGTGATATTTTTTTTCCGCTCTTGAACCCTTTTCTTGGGCAAATCCAAAACTGAAGATTAATAATGCCGTAATTATATGGATGGATGTTTTCATAAATTTTTACTTAGTAGAATCTTGGGGATTTTAAACGCTTTTCCTGTGTCTTCAATTCGAAGCGGAGAAATACCTCATGGGTACCGCTATTGAAGTTCCTTAGATCTGTTGTGGTGCGGTCATAGGCATATCCCACGTTAAGGGTGGGCGATATCTGCAGACCCAAAAGGCCGGAGAAGGAATCGTCCCAGCGGTATGCTATACCGGCCGTTACCGTTTCACGGATCATAAAGTTGGCCGATATATCGGCTATGATCGGGGCGCCCGGCACCCACTTGACAAAGAATGCGGGCTTGAACTTGATGTCGGCCGATATGTCCCTGACCAATCCACCGATCAAAAAGTAATGAAGGCGTTCCGTGGCGATTTCCTGGGTCGTTCCGTCATAGTGGTCCTCCGAAAAGAAATTGGGGATGGCGAAGCCCAGATAGGCACGTTCGGTATGGTAATAGGCACCGGCCCCCACTGTCGGAAAGAACCGGTTCTCAATATTGTCCTGAAAGGCCACATCGGGATTCCGGAAAAGTCCTTCCGAAAAGTCCACGTTAAAAAGGCGTCCACCTGCTTTAAGGCCAAAAGAGAGCCTTTTGTTGTTTTCCCCTACTTGGATACTATATGAGATATTGCCATCCAAGAACAGTTCGTTGGAAGGACCAAGTTCATCATAGGTGGCAACGAGCCCCAAACCTACTTTTTCGCCAACGGGGCCATCGATCGCCAAAACCTGGGAAGTGGGCGCTCCATTGATGCCCACCCATTGGGAACGGTGCATTCCCAAAATTGACAGGTGCCCTCTTGAGCCCGCATACCCTGGGTTTACGGACAAAGTATTGTACATGTACTGTGTGAACTGTGGATCTTGTTGTGCTTCCAACTGAAATGATATCAGTACGAACAGAATCAAAAATGCTTTTTTGAACATTGTTTTTAATGGTATTGTTTTCATAATTGCCGATATCATATTAACGATTGATGTATAGCCAGTCCGCAATGGGCTGTGAACCATCGCCCAGGTCTAAAATGTAATAGTAAGTGCCCACTGGCAGGAACTCTTCCTTCTGGATGACCGCCCGTCCGTTGGAAATTCCAGCGAACTCATTGCTATATCCCTGGGCCTGGAATACCAGATTGCCCCATCTATTGTAGATTTTCAAGTTATTGTTGGGGTACCTTGAAATACAATCGATCTCAAAGGTCTCGTTTACCCCGTCCCCATTTGGTGAGAACTCATTGTAGAATACCAGACAGGTCGGTTCGATGGATGCAGTATCCGAATCGTTGGCGGTATCCATATCGAACTGGTCCACAAAGGCCAGTTGGGCCACATTGAGGTAATCCTCAATATCCAATACTTCCACCGTTAAGGTCAATGTAGCCGTCTCACCTCCATTTAGGGTGTCAATTTCCCAGAAGCCTTCAGATGCATCGTAAGTACCTAAGGTGGCGTTGGCGTTGATAAATCGATATCCACTGGGCAATTGCTCCTCGATACCGATGTTGGTTGCCGGCAATGTACCGTTATTGGTCGCTGAAATGGTAAAGTTGATTTCATTCCCAATATTTGGCCTTGCATTGTCAACGGTTTTTGCCAAAGCAATGTCTACCGATTGTGGTATAATTGTTATACTTGCCTCATCATCATCGGGAATCCCATCCGCAAGGTCGTCCGCATCAAAATCCGATGTAGCATCACTGTCTGGGTCGGCTTGGTTACTGGCCGTGATATGGACTCGATTTGTATATTCCCCGTCGGTCCCAGTTGGTACATTTACCCGGGCCAGGATGACCAAGGTCTCAGTAGTACCATTTGGGATGACCCCATTGGTATTCCAAACACCCGTAATTTCATCATAGGTGCCCGCCGTGGCCGTGTGGGCCTCATAAGTAAACCCTATCGGCAAGAGCTCACTGACCACAACACCGGAGGCGTTGCTATCGCCACTGTTGGTCAAATTGATTGTGAACTCGATCACATCACCAACATTTGGTTCCATATCATCAACTATTTTGGTGATGGAAAGATCGGCCAAGCCTGTTGGTTCCGGATTCACTGTATCCTGATCGTCCTCAGAGTTTAGGTTGTTATCGGGTGAAGAATCAGGATCGAAGGTGTCCAGGGCAATCAACTCCGCTGTATTGCTGTACTCTCCATTGGACAATACCGTTGCAACGATCACCAAAGTCTCTGTCGTGCCATTTGGAAGAGAGGCAATATCCCAAGAGCCAATGATCTCGTCATAGGCCCCAACGGAAGTGGTCGCGCTTACGAAATCATAACCACTGGCCAAAATATCCTCGATTACCAATCCCGTGGCATCACTTGGACCGTTATTGGTAATGGCCACGGTAAATGTGATATTGGTACCCACTGATGGAGCGAGGTTATCCGCTGTTTTCACCACAGAAATATCTGTGATAACACGAGGTAGGGTCACTTGCCCATCCTGATCATCTTCATTAGGATTATTGTTATTTGGGGTCGAGTTCGGGTCCGACTCATTGATCGCGATCAATTCCGCCTTATTTGCATAGCTACCGGTTGTATTAATGCCCACTGTGATATCCAAAGCAGTATCGGTATTGGCCGCTAAACTTGCCACATCCCAGATGCCACTTGTAGGGTCATAGGTGCCCGCCCCGGTATGCGATACATAATTATATCCTGTCGGGAGCTGGTCCAATACCAGGATTCCGGTTGCCTCGCTTGGGCCATCATTTCTCAAATTCAGTGTAAAGGTGATTTGATCCGAAACATCCGGAAACTCATTGTCCACTGTTTTGGTCAAGGAAACATCGGCCAAGGGAATTGGGACAGTAGCTGCCTCGTCATAATCATCTTCTGCAAAAATCCCGTTTCCAGGAACAGAATCCGGATCAAGGTTATCGGAATTGGTTATTTCCGCACTATTTATATAAACTCCCGTCGGGTTTACAGTTGCCTTTATTTTAAGCGTTTCCGTTGTCCCATTGGATAAGCTTCCATTCAATTGCCAAGCTCCTGTATTTTGATCATAGTTCCCCGCTGTTGCTGTGTTTGAAATATACCTATAACCGCTAGGTAGCAAGTCTTGTACGATTACGCCCGAAGTCTCACTTGGTCCACTGTTGGTAACATCAATGGTAAATTCCACTTCGTCGCCGACCAAAGGTGTGGTATTGTCCACAGTCTTTACAAGATCAAGGTCCGATACTAGGACAGGGGTTGGCTCAATAGTTGCCTGGTCATCCTCCGTATCATCATTGTTGGCTGGAAGGGAATCAATATCATCTTCATTTAGATCGGTCAGTTCCGCGGTATTGGTATAAATCCCATTGGGCAGGACCGTTGCCTGGATGGTGATGGTCTCAAAAGTGCCATTGGGAAGGTTTCCTACCGTCCATGAACCATTGAGCGGTTCGTAAGTACCCACAGATGGTATCGCCGAAACAAATTCATAGCCGGATGCCAACAGATCGGTCACTACAACCGTGGTGGCATCACTTGGGCCATCATTGGTCACGGTGACCGTAAAGTTGATGTTGCCCCCTATGTTTGGAGTATTCGTATCGGCTGTTTTGGTGACGGATACATCCACAAGTTGGCGTGGAGTGACCACCACTTCATCTTGGTCATCTTCGGATGGTGTGGTATTGTTCGGAGTGGAATCCTGGTCCAATTGGTCATGGGCAATAACTTCCGCGACATTAACATAGTCCCCGGTAGTATTGACTGAAACCGTAATGTTCAGGATTGCGCTGTTCCCATTGGCCAAACTTGCAATACTCCATATCCCGGTTCCGGAAACATAGGCTCCCCCGCCATCATCGGACACATACGCAAAGCCCGAGGGCAATTGGTCCAAGACCTGTATTCCCGTAGCTTCGCTGGGGCCTTCGTTGGTAACCGTTAGGGTAAAAACCACATTGTCATTGACATCAGGTGTAGTGGTGTCCACTGACTTCGTCAGGGCAAGGTCCGCCACCTGTATGGGTGTCACCACAACATCATCTTGGTCGTCCTCGGCCAAAATATTGTTGTTGGGAGTGGAATCCACATCAAAAATGTCCGTTGCAATAATTTCGGCCACGTTGGTGTAGTTACCTGTGGGATTGACCAGAACATCGATTACCAAAGTTTCGGTACCCCCGGCTGAAACGTCTCCTACCTGCCAAATACCTGTATTTTCATTATAAATTCCCGAGGTGGCACTGTACAGGACAAAATCGTATCCCGAAGGGAGCAGGTCTTCCACTACTACATTGTCAGCGTCCACACTTCCCACGTTGAATACCGTAATTTCAAAGCTGATCTCGCTGCCCACCAAAGGTGTGGTATCGCCATCAACAACTATTTTGGTCAGCTCCAGATCTCCAATGTTCGGAAAGACCTCCAATGTGGTCTCATCATCATCATCCCCATCACCATTTCCATCTTCATCAACGGTATTGTCGGTGGTTGGATCACTGTCCGGGTCAAATTGGTCACTTGCCGTGATCTGGGCACTGTTCACATATTCATTGGGTGCACCTGTTGGTGCGTTCACCGTTGCCTGATAGGTTACCGACGTACTTCCGCCATTGGCAAGTACGGTCAACCCAGCCCACGATGCCGTGTTCCCAAACAAGGAACCTCCATTATTCACTGTGGTCAAGGTATATCCACTCGGAAGAATGTCCTCCAATGCCACTCCCGTGGCCACGTTGGGCCCAAGGTTGGTCATTGTCAAGGTGAACGTGACCGTGTCCCCGACATCTGGTGTTGTATCGTTGACAGATTTGGACAAACTCAGGTCTGCTTGTTGTGGAACTATGGATATGGCATCCTCATCGTCCTCGCTCTGGTCCCCATTGTCGTTATTGGGTGTACTGTCCGTATCAAGTTGATCGGCCGCCGTTACCTGGACCTGGTGCACATACTCGCCAGAGGTGCCCGTGGGTTCCAGTACTTCCGCATCGAACGTCAAGGTGAGGGCATTGTTGCCAACCGGTACGGTAAGACCTGACCAGTTGATTGCCCCACCGCCAAGAAGGCCACCATTGCTGATTCCGGTTATGTTTCCAAATCCGGGAGGCAATACATCCTGTATGGAAACCCCTGTGGCGGACACATCGCCCAAATTGCTTATGTCAACGGTAAAGGTCACCACGTCCCCGACATTGGGATTTGAATCACTTACATTGATGTCCAGTTCCAAGTCAATGACCTGCGGTTCAATTACAAAGAAATCCTCGTCGTCCTCGCTCTGGTCACCGTCATCATTGAAGGGTTCACTGTCCGGGTCGTTTTGTTCACTGGCCGCGATCTCGGCAATGTTCAAATATTCGTCGGGGAACCCATTGGGTACGTTGACCGTTACTTGATATGAAACGGTGGTACTACCGACCGGAAGGGAGGCAATGTTCCAACTTAAAAAAGTTCCTGCAATGGCCGTACCCCCATTGTTTATCGTGGTCAAATCCAATCCCGAGGGTACTTCATCTTCCAGGACAATATTGGTCGCTGTATTCGGTCCGGCATTGGTCACCGTCAGTTCGAAGGTGACCGTATCCCCAACATTGGGAGTGGCACTGGATGCCACGGAAATATCTTTGACAAGACTAAGGTCTGCGGACTGTAGTGCAAATGCGGCACTGTCCTCATCGTCCTCGCTCTGGTCCCCGTCATCGTTATCGGGGGTACTGTCGGAATCCGGAAGGTCGGACGCGGTGATCTCCCCTGTTGTCGCATAACTGCCACTATCGTTGATGGTCACCTGATAGTCAAGGTCCAGGGTCGCGCCATTGGCCACATCCAGACCGCTCCAGGTAATGGTTCCACTGCCCGGGTTGTACACACCACCATTGGTGATGCTTCCCGCAACAATGTCCATTCCGGAAGGCACTTGGACCACAACTTCTATCCCGGTCCCGTCACCGGTCTCTACGGCATCGTCGTTGAATACCGAGACGGTATAGTTTACGGTATCGCCCTCATTTCCGTTGGGGCTTGAATTGTTGATGCTCAGTTCCAGGTCGATCTGTTCAAGGGATACCTGTGCACTGTCCTCATCGTCCTCGCTCTGGTCCCCGTCATCGTTGTTTATGGAGCTATCGGGGTCGTTCTGGTCGCTTGCGGTGACCTGTGCCGTGTTCAGATATTCGTTCGTTGCACCGGTCGGTGCGTTCAGTGTGGCGGTGAAGCTTACGGAAGAAGAGCCACCGTTGGTCACCGATAGCCCGGACCATGTGATGGTGTTTCCGGACTGTACGCCCCCATTGTTTATGGTCGCGATGGTGTATCCCGAAGGGACCACATCGACAAGGCTTACCCCTGTTGCACCGTTCGCTCCACCATTGGAGACCTCCAGGGTAAAGGTCACCGTTTCCCCAACACTTGCTGTGGAGGGAAGTACGGTCTTGTCCAAACTAAGGTCTGCGGACTGTAGTGCAAATGCGGCACTGTCCTCATCGTCCTCGCTCTGGTCCCCGTCATCGTTATCGGGGGTACTGTCGGAATCCGGAAGGTCGGACGCGGTGATCTCCCCTGTTGTCGCATAACTGCCACTATCGTTGATGGTCACCTGGTAGTCAAGGTCCAGGGTCGCGCCATTGGCCACATCCAGACCGCTCCAGGTGATGGTACCGCTGCCCGGGTTGTACACACCACCATTGGTGATGCTTCCCGCAACAATGTCCATTCCGGAAGGCACTTGGACCACAACTTCTATCCCGGTCCCGTCACCGGTCTCTACGGCATCGTCGTTGAATACCGAGACGGTATAGTTTACGGTATCGCCCTCATTTCCGTTGGGGCTTGAATTGTTGATGCTCAGTTCCAGGTCGATCTGTTCAAGGGATACCTGTGCACTGTCCTCATCGTCCTCGCTCTGGTCCCCGTCATCGTTGTTTATGGAGCTATCGGGGTCGTTCTGGTCGCTTGCGGTGACCTGTGCCGTGTTCAGATATTCGTTCGTTGCACCGGTCGGTGCGTTCAGTGTGGCGGTGAAGCTTACGAAAAAAGAGCCACCGTTGGTCACCGATAGCCCGGACCATGTGATGGTGTTTCCGGACTGTACGCCCCCATTGTTTATGGTCGCGATGGTGTATCCCGAAGGGACCATATCGACAAGGCTTACCCCTGTTGCACCGTTCGCTCCACCATTGGAGACCTCCAGGGTAAAGGTCACCGTTTCCCCAACACTTACAGTGGTAGGGAGTACTGTTTTGTTCAGGCTCAAGTCCGCGGATTGAATGGTGATGCCCGCAGTGTCCTGGTCATCCTCTGAAGCAATATCGTTATTTGGTGTGGAATCAGGGTCAAATTGATCACTGCCCGTAATCTCCGCAGAATTGTTATAATTTCCACTTCCATTGACCGTGGCATCAAAGGTCAGGTTCAAGGTGTTTCCATTGGTGACGGAAAGATTGGACCAATCAATGGTAAAATTACCTGGATTGTACACCCCATCGTTACTGACGGTCCCCAGAACCAAGGTATACCCATCCGGGATTACATCCCTGACAGCAATACCTGTAGCATCAGAGCCCGCAGAGACATCATCATTGAATAACGAAATGGTAAATGTTACCGTATCCCCGGGATTAGCTGTTGTGGGACTAACCGTTTTTGTAAGTTCCAGATCGGCCAAGCCGTCAATGGTGATTGTGACCGTATCACTCTCGTCCGTACAGATTCCGTTCGAAACTGTCCATTGAAACTCATAAGTTCCAACATCTGTGCCGATAACATCTGTTGTTGGGTCGGTATCATCGATAAAAGATGCGGTAGTGGGTCCCGAAAGCTGTGTCCAGGTTCCTGAACCGACCGTTGGTGTTGTTGCACCTAAGGTGACCGGTGCAAATTGTTGCAGATTTTGATCGGGACCGGCTTCTGCGGTAACGGGTTGCGAAATAATTTCAACTTCCATGGTATCGGTAAGGGAACAACCTCCATTGGTCGCGGTCCATGTAAATTCATATATGCCCGGTTCCAAATCCAAGACCAACGAACTGGGGTTGTTGGCCGAAGTAATGTTTGCTGCCGTTCCAGGGTCCGTTACACCCGGACCCGCTGTTTGGGACCAATTGCCCGTGCCCGTGTTCAAGGCGACCGCATCTAAATTGGTCTGGGTTGCATCACAGAACTGTTGGTCGGGACCGGCATCTGGCTCTGAAGGTGGATCAGCTGTAAAAGTGATATCCACAGTATCCGTGGACGGTGCACAAAGTGAGGGTGATGTAAAAGTGGTTCCATTGGTAACGGTCCAGGTGAGCTGGTAAGTTCCCAAAACAGTGATATTCGATAAAGTCGTGGTCGGGGAGTTCGGGCTATCTATAACCGCAGCTCCCCCTGAGGGGTCTGTTGAGAACGTCCAGGTACCTATACCTACTGTTGGGGCCGTTGCGTTCATCTGCACGTCCAATTGACAGGCGCCCGGTTGGTCCGCACCAGCGTCGGCCGTTGATGGTGCTTCAAAGACCTCTATACGGACAACATCGGCGGTATTGGCACAGTTGCCCGATTCAAAGTTCCATTCCAAAATATAGATACCGGGAACCGAAAGACCCGATAAAGTAGAGGTAGGGCTATTCGGCGAATCTATGGTGGCGGCACTCCCTGAAGGTTGTTCGGCAAACCGCCATTCCGCATTGGTAACATCCACTGGGGCGGTATTTCCCGCCAACGTAGTCTGATCGGGAACGGCAAGGTCGCCCTGACAAAGTATTTGGTCCAGACCTGCATCTGGATCTACTGACGGAGCTGTACTGGATACTACGGTAACTTCATCAAAAGTAGAAGTACATGAACCTCCATAATCCGTTGTGAACCTAAATATATAGGTGTTTCCGGGGGTGATGGTCACTTCCGCCACATTGCTATTGGCAGGATTTTGGTTTATTGTTGCTGCCGGAGCACCATTGGCAGTTTGGGTCCAAGTTCCTGTAGATCCAAAAGTGGCCTCAAGCAAAAAATTTGTTGTTTCACAGAAGTTCAGGTCCGGTCCCGCATCCGCAGGAACAAAGACATCAACGTCCAAGTCTGCAAATGTGGTGGGACAGTTGCTATCTCCTACTATGGTCCATCTAAAGGTATACGAACCAGCGACCAAATTGGTAACGTTGGTATTGGAATCGTTCACATCCGCAATGGTCGGGGTATTTGGGGCACCGGAAAGCAGTGTCCAAAACCCGGTCTCCACATTGGCATCAAAAGCGTTTCCAGACAAGACGGTATTGGTAGCGTTGCAGATTGTTTGATCGGCTCCGACCGAGGCCGTTGTGGGCGGGATTCCTACGGACAGGGTCACTTGGTCCGAATCGGTGGAACAGCTTCCATTATCAACGGTCCATTCAAAAATGTACTGTCCAGAGAATCCAAAGGTGAACTGTGCCGTGGGGCTCGTGTCATCATCGATGGTGAACCCACCCGGTCCGGATACTTGTGTCCATTGCCCGCTACCTGTGGAACTGGTGGCCGCCATGGTAAAGGTATCGGAACATGCCGCTTGGTCCGGTCCGGCATCTGCCGAGGCTGGAACGCCAATGGTGATCTCCACATCATCAAAGGTGGATTGGCACCCTGCCTTGGAAATGGTCCATGTAAGGACATAACTTTGTTCAACGGCAATGTTGGCCGTAGTATTGAACAATGTGGCATCGGTAAATGAAATTCCTGTTGCAGGGACAGCGGTCCAAAGGCCCGTTTCGCCGGCCTGAGGCGCATTTCCAGCCAAATTGACCACCGTTGTGCCCGTGGCCAGACATTGGTCACTTCCGGCATCCGCCAAGGTCGGGCCCGAGGTTCCACTGGTGGTGACCGTTACCGTATCCGACCCGGGGGCCGGACAAGTATTGTCATTGGGATTTTCTATGGTCCATCTAAGAACATATGTCTCGTTGGCGTCATCCAATCCGGAGACCAGGGTATTGGGATCGTTTGCGTCGGAAAAGACAATACTGGCCCCTATGGGAGCACTGTCGACTGTCCAAGTTCCCACCAAATTGTTTGTGGGAACGTCCCCCGCCATTTGGACCGGGGCCCCAAAACAGACCAAACCTTGGTCGGGTCCGGCATCGACGACAATCGGTGCATCCGAAGAGACTTCTACCGTAACGGTAGCCTCCGCAGAAGGAGCACATACGTTTCCACCGGAAATGCCATATTGAAATTCATATATCCCAGGTACCAATCCTGATATACCGGTGGTCTGGTCAAATGGATCATCTATGGTAGCGGTGTTCGGGCCACTTAACTGTGACCATAATGAACTACCGGTGGCCACTGTATTTCCAGTTAAAGAGGTTGTGGTCACGTTACAGGCCAATACCTGTCCCGTACCGGCATTGGCGCTTGTCGGGGTAAGTGAAATCGTAACATTGATGGCATCGGTAGCTTCATCGCATCCTGTCTGTACCGATCCGCTCACCGCTCTTCGGAACAAAACGGTATAGGTGCCCTCGACATCAAAATCGATGTTCAAAGGGGTACTTCCGGTGTTTTGAAAATTGTTGGAATTGACCAAAGTGGATGAAGCGGGGCCGCTCACGATGGCGAAGGTATTGGAACCATTGCCGGTAGTTGTAAAGGGAATATCCACTTCCGTTTGGCCACATGCGGCAATGATATCGCTACCACCGTTGGCCGTTATGGTTATCGGATTGGTCGAATATCGTATTGTAGTGCTCGCTGAATCATCACATCCTGTGGTGGCGTTGGTGATGGTATAGGTGAACACATACGTACTGCTGCCATCCAATCCAGAAACCTGTGTGGTGCTGTTGGATGGGTTTAAAATACTGGCCGCCGGCCCTGAGGTCTGTGTCCATTGTACGGTTTCCCCTGAAAACTGGGGCTGGGACCCTACCAAGGTCGCCGTGGTTATACCGGGATCACAAAAACGTATCGTGCCATCCTGGGTACTCGCATTGGAAATATCCTGGGTTGCCTCGTCCACGGTAATGGTGACCGTATCCTGACCGGAAGCACAGGGACCTACCACGGTCCAGCGCAGCACATAGGTTCCCTCGATGAGATTGGAAACTGTGGACCTATTATTGTTGACGTTTGAAAAATTTGGTGTACTGGGCCCACTTACAAAGGACCATGTACCGACCTGACCGTTGATATTGTTCCCGCCAAAACTGCCATCAAGGATTGTCGACTGGGTCACGGTATAACAATTGTCCAGATTTTGGTCAGCGCCCGCATCCACTGGCTGTTCACCCCCAAAGTTGGTCACGGTCATGGTATCAAAGGACTCACAGTTTTGTCCCGGAGCATAGTCCGGTCCCGTAATGGTCCACCTCAACGTGGTGGTACCTGCACTCCCTTCCGGCAATGTTATAGTGGATGTCGGGGAGTTGGGGAAATTTATGGTGACACCGGCACTGTTTCCCCCATCAATGGTCCAAAGGCCTGTTTCACCCGGATTGAGTGGGGTATTTGCAATGATCGATATGTTTCCCGTACTGTCGGGACATGAGGCCACATCTTGCCCGGCATCCGCAATGGTAATGGGCTCCACAGTGATATCTACATCTTGGAACTGGGTGGTCCCATCGGTACAGGTTGCCGTCAGCCTAAAGGTATAGACATTTCCCCCTATCAATCCATTGATCGCTGTGTTGAGATCTGAAGGGTCCGCTATGATCACTGAGGGACCCGCTACCTGGGACCAGGTCGGCCCGCTTTGTACAAGACCGGTGGCGGAGCCCGAAAGGTTAAAGGGAACGTTTTCACAGATGGTCTCGGGAACCCCGGCGTTGACCGAGCAATTTTGCCCAAAACTGTTTTGAACCGAAGCGATCAAAACAACGAAAAATACAAAGATTAACTTAAATTTACCTGACAATGGAAACATAATGGTCAATGTTTAGATTACAATACTTGTAAGAATTTTCAAACATATCTTTATAAAGACAAACAGCCCATATAATGTTGTCATTCATCGATAAGCTGTTGTTAAAAGTGGTATGATCGATGAATGGATTCGTGAGAATTGTAATTTTTTACTTGTTAATTAATTCTTAAGACACACCATTTCATAGTTTGTCACTTTTGAAGTTTTTGCTTTTGTCAATGAATCAACAGGTAATTTTATCCGTGCTTTTTCGAGAGGACCTTACCCACTATCGGATATAAAGAATTTCATAAATTGGGGCTTACTGGGATATTCTTAGAAATGTCTTTTTATCATTTCCCTTGACAAGGCCTGTTCATTGGATATCATATGGGAATCCAAATTCCATGGAAATGTTTTTAAAGAGCATGCTTAAGAGATGCTTTTTGCCCAGCAAGCCATATTCCGAACCTGTAACAATTCCATTCGCAGAACAAGTGGATTTCCAGGAAACCTTGGTATAGTGTTACTAGAAATTAAAGTAGCGGATTAATCCAATTGCTTACGGTTTTTGATTAATTTACTCGAAAACAAATATTGGTAAGTTGAGCGAAATAATCACCTACGATTCCATATCTGAGTACTTTGAGCACTTCGAAATCACCATACCACAGGATTTGGATTTTACTATCCATTCTTTAGATATTCTTCAGAACGACAGTCTTCGTAAATCACCACTTTTCAGGACTGGTTATTTTACTTTTTTGCTTATCGAGAAAGGGTCTGGCTACTACACCATCGACGATAATTGGTTCGAACTCAAGGAGCGGTCTTTTTACTTTACGAATCCAGGACATATTAAGTCATTTGCCATCGATAAAAAGTGGGAGGGCCATATCTTAACATTCACACTGGATTTTTTAAAACCTTACGTTGCCAAACCGGTCGCGGAAGAGTTCACGTTTCTCTTGGAGGAAAGCGTTCCGGTGATGTACCTACCTTATGATTTTTTTAAGGAGCTTAAGTCGATTTTCAACATTTTGTTACTGGATTACAAAAGGAACAACGTATATAAAAAAGAGATTCTGGCCAGTCAATTACTCACGATACTTTATAAGACCAAGGGACTGCTCAGAACCCATAGGGCAAAAGTCGAGCTCAAGGGTCGCCCGGCGGAAATCGTCCAAGAGTTCAATAGTCTTTTGAACAACCATTTTTTGGATGTTCTCAATAAGAAGCAGACCTATGTTTGGAACGTACAAGAATTTGCCGATGAGTTACATATACATCCAAATTATTTCAGTAGTATCATAAAAAACGAGACCGGCAAAACGGTCAAACAATGGATCAACGCCAAGATCACTAGTGAGGCAAAGGCCAGTCTACATAAATCCAACCTGTCGGTCACTGAGATTGCCTATGATCTAGGTTTCAGTGACATCAATACGTTCAGTCGTTTTTTTAAGAAAGAAACAGGTGTTTCCCCGTCTCAATTCAGGAACACTTAGAAAATGCACAATCATCCTTAGCTACTGCCCAAAACGCGGGCGACCTTCCATTCTACATTTGTACTGTAATCATTTAATAACAGTTAAAAACAAATAAAAATGGAAACTACAGTAGAAAACAACAAGCAAATTTTAAAGCGATTGATTGATGAGGCATTCAACAAAAGAAACCTCGACATTCTGGAAGAGGTATTGCACCCGGATTTCATCAACCATCAAGAAGTCTTCCCCCTTGAAGCTAAAAAAGGGCCTGATGTCTTTAGGGAGCTTTATGGAAAGTTTTTTGAGATTTTTCCTGATGTAAGGGCCGATTACCACCATGTCATTGCCGAGGCAGACTATGTGATGGCACGGGATACTATTTCAGGCACCAATAATGGGGAACTTATGGGCAATCCACCCACAGGAAAAGAAGTGGCTTTTGAAGTCTTTCACCTCTACAGAATCAAGGACGGAAAACTCATAGAGCGCTGGGGGTTAACCGATGATCTAAGCTTGATGAAACAGTTGGGCGTCATCCAGGAATAACACTAAAACAATATTAAAAGTTTAAAAATATTATCATGAGTCATTTATTAATAGAAAAAGGAACCAATTTATTGGTTACCGCAGCAGTAAGTGCAACAGTGGAAAACAATGTGGAAACGGTGTTTGATTTTACAGTTGCAGAAGATGTGATCACCAAATTCTTAAAGGGAGAACCCGAAGTAACCGGATATGAAATTCAGCAAGGGCCTTGGGGTCAAAAAGGGGCATATCGTTGGGTACATTTTGGAACGGACAAGGCACGCGAAGAAATCAACTTTATACAACGGCCTTACCTCTTTGATTATCAATTGACCGATTTTACAGCTGATTTGAAGAATATGGTAGACCTGGCGGTAGCGCAATTCTTGTTCAGGCCTGTAGGACCCAGAACGGAAATCAAATGGCACTATAATTTCAGGGCTAAGTCCCTAGAAGTATTGCCGCAACTTCAGGATTTCGTAGAAAATGTTTGGGTAGATTGGATGAAGTCCTATCTGAACGACACCAAGGAGGCATTGGACAAAGATGTGTTTGCGAAATGACATAAGTACATCTTAACTTCAAAAAGGGGAAACCATGTGTTGTTTCCCCTTTTTTATTTGTCCTCAATATGCAGTGTTTTGAAACGGCCGTTTTTTGAGACTACATTGCCAATCATACAATGCTGTTTTCAAAGTCTCCCATTTCTGGTCTTTTTTAGTTGTTTCGATAATTCACGTTTTACGGGACACTTTTTATGGATGTATAAAGACCAGAACCTAATCTCAGAAAGCCCTTGGATTGGGAGCTCCCAAGCCTTTTGAATTTTATGCTCACCTAATGGGTCACTTTTGAACTAAAATTAAGGTTCAATGAGATACATTTTCACTTGATGGTAGTGTGATTTGGTGGATGAACCGGACGGCTACCCTAAAATATGGCCCTGGTGTTTATTGATAGCTGATTCAAATAACCACTCTAAAAATGAGAAAATGTTTTTTTAGAAGAAGTTGCCAGGGCCGTTTGCTCTTGTTAGTACTATTTTAAAGAAACGCACTTTGGAACGATTTTTTTGGGAAAATCGACAGACGTTTATGGAGTCTACTTAATAATTGATTAATCATTTTTTAAAAGAATGTTTTTTACACTTCTATTGCGACTGTGCTTTTTTGAGCTTTTTGATTTTCTTAAACTATATACATGAATTACTATAAATAATGAACCTGAAACCAATACGGGATATGCAGGATTAAAAAAGCCATAAGCCATATAGAGTAGACACGAAATAATATGCCATATCCTAAAAGGAAGCATTTGCTTTTTTGTTACTGCATATAATCCAGTAATAACTGCGATATACCCAATCGCATCAATCATATTTCGTTTTATCCATTAATAACATAAGACCTCGTTTAAATGGGCTGTTATCTTATTGAGTACTCCAACAAAGTAATATCTAAATTTCTATGTTGTATTGGTAAATCTTTTGTATCACCTGTGGTATATTCTTCTACAACTTTAAACCCATATTTCTCGTAGAATTCAATAATTGCTGGATTAGCAGTCCAAGTATCTATTCTAATGGTTGTCAAACCATTTTCCGTCGAATAATCAATTGCCCACTCTAATACTTTTTGAAAAAGTTTCTGCCCTTTAAAATTAGGATTTACAACTACTCTATGCATGTAAATGGAAGTCCCCTTTTCCATTTCACGCCAAATCAATGGGTCCGAAAAAACCACTCCCCAAGCACATAAAATGTTACCTTCTTGTATCAACTTGTAGTTCAATCCGTTCTTTATTTCTTTTTTAAGATATTCTTTGTCAATGGATTCCCATCCAAAATAATTATTTCTCTTTTGGTACTTTATGGCTTCTTCGTACATCCAACAGATAAATTCAAAGTCTTTTACTTCTGTGTTTTTTATCAAATACATATTCTCGTTTTGCCTTACAGTAGAACTATTTTTTTCTAAGGACTGATTTCCTGTATGTGCGGAGTTAGAATATTTAGTTCTGATCATTTGTGTTTGTTTTAATCTCAATTACCCTCGAAAGCAACCCTTTTTGTTCCATTTTTTCTTCAACTATCTCCAATTGCCCTAAGAACTCATTATCGAAAATATCGCGGACAGCGATTTTTATTTGGTCCCATTCAGCTTGTAGTTTCGGCAATTCCTTATGTGCTTTTTCTGTGAGTTCAATTATTTGCTTACGTGAGTCCTTAGTATGCACTCTGCTTGTTACATACCCGACTTTCTTCATTTTCTTTATAATGGTAATGACTGATGGATGAGAAAATTCAAGAGCCTTGGATATTTCCGTTACAGAAAGTTGTTCCTGCTCCTTTAACAATAGAAAAATAAGATGCCAGTTCGGTTCAATTGGTAATTCCAGATATTCATATACTCTCCGTGCATCATGCATCAGTGTGTCACTGATTCTTTTGATTCGCGCCGTTACTCCAATAATCTGTAAATTCTTCAAGTAGCTCATAATGCTTTTATGTAGTTGACTACAAATATATATAAAATTACGTAGTCAACTACATATATTTGTTTGGAATTTAATTGATAGAGGAGAACAAATTAAAAGTTGAGTATGTTTAAGAGAGTTAATAAACGTCTACAGGCAATAATCTTTATTAAGATTTACACTTGACTTTTTTCTTAAACTATCCGAAGAATTCACAAAGAATAATCATTGTACTGCATCATCAAACTTCACTAAAAATCAACGGTTTCACCGTCTTCAGGAATAATGACCCTTTCCATATTTACGTCATTAGTGTCTAGAAATTTTCTTAAACTATCTCGAGATACCGTTTCATGGTCCAAAGCTCCAATATGGACAGTTACAATGGTTGAATCATTCTTATAGTTTAACATTTTTAATACATCATCCTCTCCCATAATTACCTTGTGAGTACGCTCCAGGATGATATATTCTTTAAATGGATTGGATTCAGGTATGAAAGTATTTCCACCGGCATTACAGATAATGTTTTTTGGATTAAACCTATCCATATTTTTCTTGATGGTCTCACACCAGACAGTATCTCCAGTGATGTAAAGGGTTTCTTCTTGGGTAGTTTGGAAGACATATCCCGAAACGAAACCCATAACGTTAAGAATTTCTCCTTCCCCATGCTGGGCATCTACTCTTGAAATCTTGATACTATCAATTGTCTTTGTGTCATAGATGATATCAACATTTTTAAAACCGAATCCTCTAATAGTTTCATAATCTTCCTTTTGCACCAAAAATGGAATGGATTTGGGAATGGTTTCTTGCGCTCGTTTGTCAAAATGGTCGGGGTGCAAATGTGTAATAGCGACATAATCCACACCACTTATAATTTCTTCTATGTCCATTGGTAGCGGGACAAGAGGATTTGCCGATTTACCTGCAAAGGGTGGTAAACAATTGACCTCTCCGAAAAAAGGGTCTATAAGCCAAGTCTTTCCGCCATATTCAATTTTTACCGTAGCATTTCTTATATGTTGAAACTTCATATTTACATTTTTCCCAAATGTAAATGCAGATGCTTCGTTTAGGACTTTTGAAAGTTGCTAAATTTTTTTCTGTACTTCTGAGGTGTTGTTGATAGGTGATTTTTTAGAATAGGGTATATCGTTGTAGATTCTTTAAAACCAACTGAAAAAGCTATTCTACTGATGGGCAAGTCTGTATTATTGAGTAAATACTTTGCTCGCTCTATTCGGATTCGTTTAAGGTATTGATGTGGAGATATACCATAAACGTTTTTGAAAACCCTTAAAAAATGAAAATGCGACATGGATACCAGTTTGGATACGTTTTTTATGGAGAATTCCGAATCATTGTAATTACTATAGATGTAATCTTTAGCTTCTACCATTCTTTTGGCCAGTTCTTTTCGAGTCGATTTCTTTGTTGCATGTATGTTAAAACTTCTACCTTTTTCTTTATGGTCAATAACTAAGGAGTGTTTTAAAATATCCATCAAAAAAGATGCTTCATTCTCGGTGGAATAAGATTGAATTATTTCATTAAAACTTGAATTTCTATAATGTAGCTGATTGATGTATTTATAACTTGAATCTTGCTCATAAGGAGTATCAAGAAGCTTTTCATTTGAATTCAAAAGCGCATATTGAGCCTTTGTATAAAAATCGAAGTTGATGTGTATGTTAAAGGTGTCAACCAAATCTTCTGAATCAATCTCATAGCGAAAGGATTCAAAGGGATTGGATATGTAGAAAGTTTGTTCACATACTTTAATATACCTTTTACTGGTCGATAACTTTATGGTTCCCTTAGTGTTGGCAAGAATAGTGAACGAACTTTCAGAAACCGATTTTTGATAGTTTTTATAGGATGCGGTTACCACCACATTGGGCCACTCTATTTCTTTTTTAGGAGACTCAACAACATTTCGAAGTCGGTCAATTGAATCTTGTTTAGGGAACTCGAATGCCCGCATAAGTAATATTGTTATGAGTAGGTTAATACATTAGTAAAGTAGTTAAATTTCACTAATTCGGAAAACCATTAATTCATTTACTTCCACTTCCTTCCATTTTAAGCTTCCCGTAGTCTTTTGACACACTTACCGAGCTCTTCGGTATCACACTTTTTTTGTCAGCAAAACAACAACATTCAGGTTTGAACTACGGCATAAACCAGGCTCATGCTTCGCTCTTTTTTATACGTCTTATCAAACCTGAACATTGAATCACATGGGGCATCAAAAAAAGGTAACAACGAAGGCTCTATGGGAAGTAAATCAAAATATCGAACTATGAAATCATCTCAAAATTTCCAAAAAGGAAGTGGAACTAAAAAATCAAAAAAGGAAAACACTCTGGATATAATAAGTAAATCACTTTTAACCTGCCCGTCCGTTCAGGCGGGAACAAATGAATATTAATCTTTAAATCTATTCTTATGAGTACTATTAAAAATCATGTACAGTTAATTGGAAATGTTGGGCAAGAACCAACTATTACGAACCTTGAAAGCGGTAAAAAAGTGGCCCGTTTTTCTATAGCCACCAATGAGTATTACAAAGATACATTGGGCGAAAAGCAGACCGATACCAATTGGCATACGGTAGTAGCTTGGGGCAAAACAGCCGATATTATCGAAAAGTATGTTGGCAAAGGCAAAGAAATTGGGATTGTGGGAAAGTTGAAAACAAGAACATATACCACCGATGATGGAAACCAACGCTATGTTACTGAAGTGGAAGCCAGTGAAATTCTACTATTAAGTAGATAAGTCAAAAAAGAAAGAGGGTGATACCGTGAAAAGCCTCACCCTCTTTTTCATTATCAATCTTAAAAGAAATAACAATGAAGAACAAAGTTAACGAAATACAGATCAGTTACAAAGAGCGCGTTCCAGCACTTTTTTGGCAAAAAATAAATTCATCGCAAGATGCCAGTGAAATACTCTTTGAACATTGGAACAAAAACACCATAGGTGTACAAGAATCCTTTAAGATTTTGTTGTTGAACAATAGCAATAAAGTAAAGGGGATATATGAACTTTCAAGAGGGGGCATCACGGCGACCATGATTGATTTAAGAATACTATTTGCCGTAGTTTTAAAAACCTTATCGGTTGCCATTATTTTAACGCACAATCATCCATCGGGAAAATTAGAAGCGAGCAAAGCGGATATTCAGCTCACTAATAAAATTAAAAATGCAGCTGCTCTTTTTGATGTCAAAGTTCTAGACCATTTGATTATTGTGCCAAATGGAGAGTATTACAGTTTTGCCGATAATTCAATACTATAATGGTGTATTTGAATTAAAAAAATCTCGATGAAGAGACACAAGAATATTTAAACAAATCATACAAGACCTTTGAATTTTCAGAGGTCTTTTTTTATGGGGATTTTTAAAATCCGACTTTCTACTTTGCCCCATTTCTCAAAATCATACGGAACGTCATTAAAACAGGTCATTTGACAACAATCTACGTTTCAATTTCACATCTCATTTAGATACATTTATAAGGCTAGTCGTTAAGTAAAGCAACCGACTTTTTAACAATCTCAAGACAGGCTTTTTGGTCAGGTTGTTCGAAATTTTTGTCACGCTCAAGCGTGACAAAATCGAGAAGCAAGAGGGTAACACGCAAAGCGGTGTCACAAGTATTTTTAATTTTCAAATAATTGAAAATCAATTGATTGTAATTTTTTGAAAATGTGATGATTTTAGAGTTTGCAGCAAATAGGCTCAAAACTCCTATAAACAGGCATTTTTTTACAGCAAAAAGAATGGGAGGGTTTTCAAAATATCAATTTTCGGCAATTAATGTCAAGAAAAAAGTGGCTATCAGGTTCAGGAAATTTTCCAAAGAAATTTCCAAATCGAATACGGAGGCATTGGAAGCCATGCTCAATTTTTTTGACTGGAACGACCTTTCTCCAAGCGATAATTTGGGGGTCAAGAATGAACGGACCAATAAACGCATCAATGCTGTTATTGCAATTCTAAAGAACATTGAAAAGTATCAGACCAAGCCTACGGCCACCATGCTGCAAACCTTATTTGAAGAAACGACCAACCTCGAAAAAGAAGAGGAAATCTATGATTTTGACACCCCAGACCTTATATCGGAAAATGAAGAACTCGATTATTATCGAACGGAATACTTCACCATCAAGGAGAACTACAATGCCCTAAAACATGAGATGGGACAAATCCTAAGTAAAATAAGATATGTACGGGGCAATTTTGGAAACGGATATTTTAAAGTGGAAATGGATAGGGCAACATTAGAAGAACTTAAAGGAAAAGTATAGCATGTACATTACCATAACACCACATAAAATAGAGGGCAAGTATGCGCAGAGCGCTTCCGATTTCGTGGCGTATCTGGAAAAGGAAAACGAAGGAAAGCCCTTGGATGAACATGAGCATTTTTTCAATCAATATGGAGAAGAAATCACAAGCAACGAAGTTATAAAGGAGATTGACGGCAATACTGCAAAACTCAAAAAAACAGAACCTAAATTTTATTCCATTACCATCAATCCAAGTAAACGGGAACTTCAACAATTGCAAAACCATAGCATAGATTTAAAAGCATATACAAGGGAACTGATGAAGGACTATGCGGAAGCTTTCAATCGTGAAATCAACGGACAAAAAGTAACCGTTAACGATATTAAATATTACGCAAAAATAGAATATGAGCGCACCTATAAAGGAACGGATAAACAAATAGAGGAAAACCAACCTTATGCCACCAAAATACTCCAGCTGAAACATGATATCCGTGCGATTCAGGAAGGCAAATTAGTTGGAAGTATAAAAGAAATCCAAAGCAAAATTGACAGATTGGAAAAGGAAGCACCATATCAACAAAATGGGAAACGAATTGTGAGAGGTATGCCAAAAGAAGGTGCGCAAAGCCACATTCATATTATTGTCAGTCGCAAAGATGCCAGCAATTCTGTAAGCCTTTCCCCAGGGAGCAAGCACAAAGCTTCAGAAGTAACAATGCATAATAAGTCCGTAAAAAGAGGCTTTAATCGGGACGGTTTCTTTGCGGCTTCGGAAAAGACGTTTGACAGGATATTTCAATACAAACGAAATTATGTAGAAACCTATAAAGCCAGAAAGACGTTGCTCAAAAATCCACAATTATATTTTACCATGCTTTCAGGTCTTCCTACGAATGAAAAGGCAATGGCCTATAAAATGCTTGCTAAATCTGGTGTCCCTATTATGAGCATCCCTACAAACAAAGTACAGTTGACGCTGAAAGCTATTAAGAAAATAAAGCGAGGTTTGAATAGAGCCATACAATCCAGTTCTATTGGTATATGAATATGTCTATAGCACATATCATTCTGTACATTATCATTCCAATATTACTGATGGGCATTGTTTTGTATGTGTTCTTTTACCAAGAGCGTTCAACAAAAGCAGAAAAAAAATACAGGGTTCATTTCAAATTAAAAAATGGTAGCTTTCGAATAGACAACATTAAAAGAGGGGCTTCCATTATTGGAGCTGCGGGAAGCGGAAAGACAGAAAGTGTTATTTGTAATTTTCTTCACCATTTTAGTCAGTATAACTTTTGTGGTATTATACATGATTATAAAGATTTTGAGTTGACTGAAATTGCATACCCTCTTTTTCGGGACGGAGACGTTAAATTCTATACTATTGCGTTTGATGAAATCCATTACCGGGTAAATCCCATTGCTCCAAGGTATTTACCGAATGAAGAAAGTGTCAATGAAGTATCCAAGGTGTTGATTGAAAATTTGTTGGAACAAAACCTTTCTGAAACCACTGGAAGCAATAAGTTCTTTACGGACGCTGTAGAAGGTCTGTTAAGTGGTTTGATTTGGAAATTGAAAACAGCACATCAACAGTATTGCACACTTCCCCATCTTATTGCTTTATTTCAATTAATGAACACAAAGAAGTTGGTTGCTTTTTTAAGTTCAGATCTAACCTCTAAGGCTATGGCAAGCGCATTTCTCAATGGTATAGCATCTGAAAAGCAAACCGCAGGGGTTAAAAGTACCTTGGCAAATGCCTTTAAAAAAATCAGTTCCCAAAAACTATTCATGATATTGTCTGCGGATGAAGTGCCATTGGATATCAATAATCCTCAAAACAAAGCGGTCATTTCCATTGTGAACAACCCACAATATGAATCGGTATATTCACCTATCATAGCAATGGTCGTACACACCGTCGTTAAACAAATGAGCGTTAGAAATCGGGAAGCTGCTTTTATCTTGATGGAAGAGGCCCCAACAATCAAATTACTCAATATGCATCGTATTCCTGCAACTTTGCGAAGCTATGATATCGCTACGGTTTATGTCATGCAGGACAAAATTCAAAATGATATGCTTTATGGGGAAAAAGCCAGTAAAGCTATTTTGAGCAATCTGTCCTACCAATTTTTCGGGAAGGTCAATGATCCTGATACCGCCAAATATTATGAACGTTTTTTTGAACTGGTCAAGAATCCAACCAAAAGTATAAGCAAAGGAACAGGACTTTCATGGGATGCCAGAATTACCAAAGGTGAAAAGGAAGTTCCCAAACGTAGAGCGGATATTTTCTTCCGATTAAAGCAGGGCGAGTTTATTGCTTTTGCGGACGGAAAGGATAAAAAACTGAAATTCAAATTATTGCCGATAAAAAGGAGTAGGCCGAAAAATAAAGTCTCGTTCTCTGAAACGGAATTACAGATGGAATTTGAACGAATACATCGGGAGGCTAAAACTATACATAAGACTCCGGCATAGTGCCATAAGGGCGCTGGTTAGGGTGTTTTGTATGCTCAATAAGGGACAACAGTTTGCGAGGGGTAAAACCAGACCACTTTTTGACTTCCTTGACAAAATGGTTTTGGTCATAGAAACCAAAAAAGAAAAAGTCGGAGGTTATTCCAGTTTTTAGGATTTGTTTTAAGGCAAGTCTACAGCGGAGCATCGACTGGACTTGTTTAGGGCTAAGTCCAGAATATCGCATTGTAATACGTTGAAGATGTCTTTGGCTTACACGAAGCAATTTGGATAGTTGAAGAGCAGAAGTGGAAAAATGCCTTCCAATTACTATTGCCTCAATAAACCTGTTCCATAGGGAACGACCACTTTGGTCAACATCAAAGTTGAATTCCCCAATCTGTTTGCAAAGTTTATTGATAAATGAATTCAAGTTGGTTTCTTGAAATAAAGGTGTGAGCCAATTTGCAGTTGGAATTATTTCTTCCTGTAGGAAGGTTTTATTGGTCAGAAGCTGAGTTTCTTCTTTAAAAATTGGGAATGTACTTCCAAATTGGAAAGTGACTCCAAAAGTTAAATTCCCTTTAGGATGCACATATTCGGCGAAATTAGTACGAGGTCCCAAAATACAGGTGTCCTTAATCGATATGGCACCAATTTGATTATCCTTTACCGTATAGGGTGTCCCAAGAGTAAAAACCCAATTTACATAAGGGTAGGAGAACATATATTCCGTTAATGCCTTTTCTTCCGAATCAACATCCAGTAACCAAAAATGTCTTATGGTTTTATTTAGGTGAGCAGGAGGACTATATAATTGATACATCTTTTAAAACGGTAATTATGGAAATTCCCTCGTTTCAACTCAGCACAATTCTAGCTTTTCTATTTCTCGATACGAATTAGTTCCATTGATTTGCAAGAGGTAAAAATACTGATTTCGCACTATTTTTCATAGTAAAAGGTGGACATGAACCAAGCACTTCATGAAAGCCTTGGAATCAAATTTTAACGTCCATGTTATACTATCTTTTATCATTTTTTCGGAAGACATTTACTTGTACTTGAAAATAATTGATATTAAAACAGGTGAATGAAATGAAAAAAATTGGTCTTGTCGGCGGTATTAGTTGGGTTTCAACTTTGGATTATTATAAATTTTTCAATCAAGGTATCAATAAAAAGTTAGGGGGGTTAAATTCTGCCGAATGCATCATACAATCATTAAACTTCCATGATGTCCAAGATAAAGGTTGGACAAATTCTTTCGACCTTATTTTTGATGCTTGTAAAAACTTAATTTCCAGCAATGTCGATGCCATAGTTTTATGTGCAAACACAGCACATTTATTTGCCGACCAAATCCAATCCAAAATCGACATTCCAGTTATTCACATTGCATCCGCTACAGCAAAAGAAATAAAAACAAAAGGTTTGAAGAAAGTTGGATTGCTAGGCACCAAGTTTACAATGGAAATGGATTTTTATAGGGACAAACTTAAAGCATTTGGTATTGAAACCAGTATCCCGAAAAAGCAGAAGGATATTGAAACAATACAGGACATTGTTAAAAACGAACTAGGAAAGGGAATCATTCATGAAAGTTCAAGAAATAGATTCATTGATTATGCCAATGAATTGTACGATAATGGAGCCGAGGGTATCGTATTGGGATGTACAGAAATACCAATGCTAATTGGGCAAAAGGACTTTGGTTTTCCAGTATTCGATACAACTAAAATTCATGTTGACTACATGATAGACTTCGCTTTGGAATCGATAGATTAATCGTAAACAATAGATGAAAGATTTTCTCCTAAAAAAAGAATGCCCTGAACCATCAGCATATATCAGAATCCGTAAAGAATGTGGTTTTGGGGAAGTATCCCTAAAACAGTCGGAAACCTGTTTGGACAATTCCCTATTCTTCGCTTGTGTTTATGATTCAAAGGAGCTTGTCGGTTTTGGGCGAATTGTTGGTGATGGCGTTCTGTGTTTTTACATATCAGATGTTCTGGTCAGCCCAAAGATGGCTGGACAAGGAGTAGGCAGAATGATTATAGCGGCACTTGTATCTTATCTCAAAGAAGCTACCACACCTATGTCCACTATCTCACTTTTAGCTGCCCCAAATAAGGAGTCCTTTTACAGCAAATATGGCTTTGAGGCATGCCCAAACAAGTACTTTGGAAAAGGAATGAGCTACATCAAGTGGATTAACTTATAAAGGCTTTGTTTATAACTATATCATAAAGGGAAAATATCCTTTAATCAATCTATTTTGGTGGAATCTACGTTTAGATAGTGTCCCACGTCCATCTTGTACTATCCTATTTCATCTCCTTTGGCAACATTTGTCCAAAAAAACATGGTCAACAAAAAAACGACACAGCGTAATGATATTGATGAAATCATTGGAACCCCTTTTCCTGGTTCGACAAAGCATTATGCTATAACTGAGAAGGGATGGAAAATCCCATTTAGAAAAGTACGACAACAGCACACAAAAATTGCCAATAGTTCCGAAACAATAGCGAACCCCGATATTCTAATGTATGATGCCAGTGGTCCATTTACCGACCCTGATATTGAAATCAATTTATCCCAAGGCATCCCGGAAATAAGAAGTTGGATTCAGGAATATAATAACCTTAACCGCTTAGAACAGTTGACCTCGGAATATGGCAACATGAGGTTACAAGAAGAAAACTTGGAGAGCATCCGTTTTCCCAATCTTCGATTGCCTTTAAAAACGGCTAATGGTTGCCATACCCAAATGTATTATGCGAAAAAAGGAATTATAACGCCTGAGATGGAATATATCGCCATAAGGGAAAATGGTCTTATCAGTGATTATCCACAACATAACGGAAACTCATGGGGAGCGTCCATCCCTAAAAAGATAACACCTGAATTCGTTCGGGATGAAGTCGCCAAGGGACGAGCTGTAATACCCGCCAACATAAACCATCCAGAATTGGAACCGATGATAATCGGTAGAAACTTTAGAACCAAGGTCAATGCCAATATCGGCAATTCCGTAGTGACATCTTCCATTGAAGAAGAAGTGGAAAAATCGGTTTGGGCATGCCGTTGGGGAGCCGATACCATAATGGACTTATCTACTGGCGCAAACATCCATGAAACTAGGGAATGGATTATCAGAAATAGTCCCGTGCCGATTGGAACAGTGCCAATTTATCAAGCGTTGGAGAAAGTTGGAGGAAAACCGGAAGACCTAACCTGGAATTTGTTCCGAGATACATTGATAGAACAGGCTGAACAAGGAGTCGATTATTTTACCATGCATGCAGGGGTTTTATTGCGGTACATTCCCCTTACCGCTTCTAGATTGACAGGGATTGTTTCCCGTGGTGGGAGCATCATGGCCAAGTGGTGTTTGGCACATCACAAGGAGAACTTTATTTACACCCATTTTGCAGAGATGTGCAAAATTCTAAACAAATATGATGTAACCATTTCTTTGGGTGATGGCCTGAGACCCGGCAGTATTGCAGATGCCAATGATAAAGCACAGTTTGCGGAGTTGGAAACACTCGGAGAGCTTACCAAAATAGCATGGGAACACAATGTACAGGTTATTATTGAAGGTCCTGGACATATACCCATGCAATTGATAAAGGAAAACGTTGACAAACAATTGGAACTGACCCATGAAGCTCCGTTTTACACCTTGGGGCCGCTTACTACGGATATTGCACCAGGGTATGACCATATCACGAGCGCTATTGGAGCTGCAATGATTGGTTGGTTCGGTACTTCCATGCTCTGTTATGTCACGCCGAAAGAACATTTGGGGCTGCCCAATAAAGAAGATGTCAAAGAGGGATTGATGGCCTACAAGATAGCTGCACATGCGGCAGATTTGGCCAAAGGCTTCCCGGCAGCACAATATCGGGATGACGCTATAAGTAAAGCTCGTTTTGAATTTCGTTGGGAAGACCAATTTAATCTTGGCATAGACCCATCTCGAGCACGGGAATACCATGATGAAACCTTACCTGCTGAAGGAGCTAAAGTTGCTCATTTCTGCAGTATGTGCGGGCCTAAATTTTGCTCCATGAAAATAACCGAGGAAATCAGAGAGATGGCTAAAAACAAATCCATATCCAATGATGAAGTATTGGAAATTGGAATGAAAGATAAAGCCAGTGAATTTTCGGATAAAGGCTCATCCATCTATTTATGAAGTTGCCAAAAACACTTTCAATTTCTGGATTTGACCCCTCGGCAGGAGCGGGAATGCTTGCGGATATTAAAACGTTTCAAATGCATCAAGTATATGGGTTTGGAGTAATTACGGGATTGACATTTCAAAACGAATCACAAATCACAGATGTTCGATGGTCATCCAAATATGAGCTTATTAGCCAACTTGATGTTTTGTTCAAAAGACATGCTATCAATGCTGTAAAGATTGGGGTCACCAAAGATGCGGAGATGCTTCAATGGGTGGTAGAATATTTGAGGGGGCAATGTCAAGAAATACCAATTGTCTGGGATCCTGTTTTTGAAAGTTCAAGTGGATTTGCTTTCTGGCACGGGGTTGATAGGAGTGTATTAGATGTAATCATAGATCAGATAAACCTTATTACACCCAATTTAGAGGAATATGGTAAAATATGGGACAAATCCAATAGCCACAATAGCTGTAGAGCAGCCGTATTAGTGAAAACGGCGGATGAGGACGATATGACCATTTTGGACAAACTCTTCTATGAAGACAAACTATATACGCTAAAAACAAAGAAGTACAAAGGGCATGACAAGCACGGCACGGGGTGTATACTATCATCTGGGATTACCGCAGGTCTGGCAAAGGGAATGGAACTGGTGCAAGCGTATCACAATGCAAAAAACACACTTAACGAATATATGTTGGGCAGTAAATCATTACTGGGAACATACGAATAACAAGTTAGAGAATGAAATACCATAAACACATTTCGAGGGTGCATTATATTACCCAGGACGACCCCAATAAATCGCACCAACAGTTGGCATTGGAAGCCTGTATTGCAGGCGTGGATTTAGTGCAGCTTCGACTTAAAAACAAAAGTCATTCTGAAGTTTTGGATATTGCTTTGGAAACCCAGAAAATCTGTAAGGAATATGATGCTACTTTTATAGTCAACGACCATCTTGAAATAGCCAAGGAAATTAATGCGGATGGGGTGCATTTGGGGAAAAGTGATGAAGATCATATTACAGCTCGAAAACTTTTAGGGGATGATAAGATTATTGGAGGCACCGCTTATAATGAAGAGGAAGCGCTGCTGCTCAAATCAGCGGGAATTGTTGATTATATAGGTTTGGGAACATTCCGAAAAACGGAAACCAAGCCAGAAATAACGGATTTTTTATCGCTTGACCAGATTGGTCAATTGATTGAGTCCATGGGTGAATTGAACGGTTCTTCCGTTCCAATTTTGGTAATCGGAGGTGTTGGGTTGGAAGATATAAGACCTTTATTGTCCAAAGGCGTTTATGGAATTGCCATTGCTTCGTTAATCAATCACAGTAATGATAAATTCCACATCATGAATGAAATCAGAAAAAATCTAAATCGCAAATATGTAATCAATGGATAATCAAAACTTCAGAACGGAAAGATTGCTGATTAGACCTACTATAATGGAAGATGCGGAATTCATTTGTGCACTTATGAACACGCCTAAGTGGATTCAATATATTGGAGACAGGCAAATAAGAACAGATAAGGATGCTGAAAACTATATTAAGAACAATATGACCCCGCAACTAGAAAGGTTGGGGTATTCCAATTACACGGTCATTAGAAAAACTGACAATACAAAAATCGGGACTTGTGGCCTGTACGATAGGGAGGGTTTGGAAGGTATAGACCTTGGCTTTGCATTTCTTCCAGAATATGAAAAGAAAGGCTATGCGTTTGAGGCCAGCCAAACTATAGTTGAAATGGCAACTAAGAGATTCAAGTTAGATTCCTTAAGTGCCATAACGGCACAGGATAATAGTGCATCTCAAAAACTATTGAAAAAACTGGGATTCGAATTTTTCAAGACTACACAATTGAAGGGGTCGGAATTATTTGTATACAAAATCATATTAAATGGGGAACACTAAAATCTATATTGTCGGTTCAGGTGCCATAGGTAAGACACTAGCCGTTTTTTTGAAACTGGAAGGAAAGGAAGTTGTATTGGTAAGGGGAAGCGTTGACAACCTAAAGGAATCAGATGGTGTTATCTCGGTCAGAGATAATAAAAATCAAACTTTCGAGGAAAGTATCACAACGACAACCTTCAGTAATCTAAAAGAGGTAAATGGAATTGTTTTGATTACGACCAAAACATTTGCCAATGCTAAAATAGCTGAAAAACTAGCCAGTTTTAAAGGAGAATTTTCGATTGTACTATTGCAAAATGGCCTTAACATAGAAAAGCCCTTTGAAACTTTTAAGGACGTATTTCGCTGTGTACTTTTTACGACCAGTCAAATAATTGACAATGGAGAGGTTCGCTTCAAAACAGTAACAGCATCTCCTGTGGGAAGCATCAACAATGAGAATGAGAACCTACGGGAAATAGTAAATCGTATCAATACGGAACATTTCACATTTAGGGCAGAGCCGAATATTGATCATTTTGTATGGAACAAGGCAATTATCAATTGTGCATTCAATTCCATCTGTCCATTATTGGAGGTTGATAATGGTATTTTTCACCGAAATGCTGAAGTAACTTCTATAGCCAGAAAGGTCATTATGGAATGTGTCAACCTATCCCATAAAATAGGTCTGCAACTGAACGAAGTAGAAATTGAAAAAAGTTTATTGTTGATTAGTGAGCGAGCTGACGGGCAGTTGATTTCTACCTACGATGACATTCGAAAAAAGAGACGTACCGAAATAGAAAGTCTTAACCTGGAAATGGCTCGATTGGCTGAATCGATAGGGGAACCAGAAATTGTTCCCTTTACAAAAGCATTAGGCTTGACCGTACTAGAAAAATCGAAGCTAAGTTTATTGGAAAACTCAAATCGATGACCCATACTTTACATGCCAAAAGCTTTCACAAATATTCTGAAAAAACTTGATGACGAGTTAGAGGTTTTAGAGTCTGAAACGGAAGATGTAATTCAAAAAGCAGAAAAAGGAATTAAAATAACAAGGCATTCATTAGAAATGCTACGAGAACAGGTAAACGGCAAGCAATTTAAGGATAAGGCTACTGAAATCCATTTTTTTAAAAACATCAAGCCTCAAATATTCAGCAAGCTTATCTACTATGTGCTACTTTTTAACATAGAAACAAAACGCCCTAGAAGTAGCAGGAAGACACAAATAAAATATTTGAATAAGCATATCGATAAACTCCAGATTTATTTTCACGATAATCTGGAGTTTTATCATTATTACCGCAGAGGTGCTTCATGTTTGGATGAACAATATTTTTTAAGGGGCAAAGGTGATATTCGTTTGCATCCAGACACCTTTCATTTCTTTACGGATAAACAGTTCTCCACGAGCCATGATAGTACGGTAGCTACAATACTGGCTTATGATATGCTCATCATACATCTCAAAAAAGAAACCAATAAACTTGAAAATAACAATGGCATGGAAACCGAAACACTCTCATTTCAAAACCAATCCAAACTATTTTGGACCAACAGTAAAACCGATTTAATAGAATTGATTTACGCCCTAGATAGCAGCGGTGCCATCAATAATGGAACCGCCGATATTAAAGAAGTGGCAACAGTTTGCGAGCATATATTCAACATAGATTTAGGTAATTTCTATCATACATATATTGAAATAAAATCAAGGAAATCCAATAGCACTAAATTTTTGGATAACCTAAAAGAGGCCTTGACAAATCGGATGTGGGATTCGGATGCCTGATTTCCCACTATGAACCCATATTGGGGGATTTACTGGAAATGCAACGCGACATAAATTTTATACAGATTTAGTATGGAGGTAATCATTTCATTTTTTCAAATTGATTTAATCTAATGCATTGAAAATGAAATGTTAAAAACATCCCATGATGGGTTTGTCTATTGAGCAAAGTAGAATAAAGCTTACCAAATTTGTAGGACGAAAGTCAAATCAGTACAAAGCCGTCTAATATCGCTTATTTGATTGCAGACGGTTTTGTTTTCTAAAAACGTCTTATTTATGGGAGCAACTATCATTACCTCAGAAGACTTGATGGAATTCAAATTGGAATTACTGGAAGATATCAAGCAATTACTTCAAAACCAAAACGGTCAGCCAGCTAAAAAATGGCTTAAATCTCTAGAGGTCAGAGAGCTCTTGGGAATCTCACCAGGTACATTGCAAAACTTACGCATCAATGGCACGTTGCCGTATACAAAAATTGGAGGCGTGCTGTACTACGACTATCAGGAAATCATTCAAGTGTTAGAGAAAAACAAGATTCACAACAAATTTTAGCATTTGGTTTGCAAGACATCAACTATATCAAGCACCTCAGTGGAGTATTTGAGCAATTTTCTAAAGATAGCCGATTAAACCCGACCCACATCAGTTTATATGTGTCCTTATTTCAAATCTGGAATAACAATTACTTCAAAGATGAATTCTACATCAACCGAGAAGAAGTGATGGACTTTTCCAAAATAGGTTCTAAATCTACCTATCACCGCTGTATCAAGGAATTGAGTCATTGGAACTATTTGCTCTACACGCCATCACATAACCCATTTAAGGGAAGTCGAATCAAGATGTTCAATTTCGGGACAAGTACCGAACAAGTGCTGTACCCAAGCAGTGCCAATATCGAAACAAGTACTGGACAAGCATTGGTACCTATAAACAAACATATACAAACTATAGAAAACAGTAAAAACATAAACAAACGGCAAATTTTAGAAAATTCAAATTCTGAAAATGAAGAAAACCATTTGGCGAGTGTCCCATATCAGGACAACCTAAAGACTAGTACTGATAAAAATTATGATGACCCTCTTTGAGCGTCGGATTCATAACTCGGAGGTAAAACTATGAATAAACCAAAACCACATATCATTATTGAAGGAGCAGTGCAGTACTCTCTGGGTACAATGCGGGGCAATCAAATTCTCTACGATTTTGATAAAATGCTGGTCTATCTGGATGCCAAGGGGAAATTGTTGTTTGGTAATAAATTTAAAATCTATAAGGAAGACCGAGACATCCTATACAAACTATGCTTGTACTTTATCCAAGATAGAATTGCCTGTGCAACATTAGGAATTGATATCGATAAAGGTATTTTACTTTCTGGTCCAGTAGGTTGTGGTAAAACCTCTTTAATTCACTTACTGAAACATCTTGTACCACACCGAAAACCGTATGAGGTTGTACCTACACGAAACATCGTTTTTGGGTTTAACCATCTTGGTTATAGAACCATTGAGGACTATGGCAATACTCAGTTTTTCTGTTTTGACGATTTAGGTGTTGAACCTATAGGGAGACATTATGGTAAAGATTGCAATGTGATGGGAGAAATCTTATTATCTCGATATGAACTTTTTTGTCACTCTGAGCGCAGTCGAAGGGTAAAAACCCATGCTACTACCAATCTTAATGCCGCAGAACTAGAAGAGCGTTACGGCAACCGTGTTCGTAGCCGCATGCGACAACTTTTTAATTTGGTTGCTTTTGATAATGATAGTAAGGATAAAAGGGTGTGAATTAACAGGTTTAATCCTACCATTTTGGTATATTAGCAGTTATGAGATTTTTTAATCTCATTCCCCTTTAATCTTCGGTTAAATAGTATATAAATTTCATGGTAAATGCTATGGAGCCGATATAACATTGGAGACCAGAAAAGAGATTTATTTGAATGGAAATTAAACGCAGCACAAGTTATTCTAGAAAATTCCAGACTGATTTAGGACTATTGGTTAAAGGGGATTCCGTCAAGCTTTTGAAAAACAAACTTAAAGAAGACCTACGAGGAAAGATAAATTTAATAGTTACATCTCCTCCATTTCCGTTAAACAATAAAAAAAAGTATGGGAATGAAAAGGGAGAAGAATATTTAAAATGGTTTGTTGAGATGGCACCCATTTTTTCAGAACTTCTTACCGATGACGGTTCCATAATAATAGAAATTGGTAATTCATGGGAGCCCGAAAGACCGGTTCAATCCCTTTTGCACCTTGAGTGTCTTATGGGAATGGTTAAGCACCCTAAGGCTAACCTTCGTCTTATACAAGAATTCATCTGTTATAACCCTTCTAAGCTTCCTTCCCCTGCTCAATGGGTTACCGTAAATCGTTTGCGGACTGTTGACAGTTATACCCATATATGGTGGATTGCTAAATCCGATTTTCCTAAAGCTGATAATAGCAAAGTCTTGAGACCATACAGCAAGAGTATGAAAACCCTTTTAAAAAAACAGGATTATAATTCAGGTAAGAGACCTTCTGAGCATAACATCAGTAAAAGTGGTTTTTTAAAAGACCATGGAGGAAGTATTTCTCATAATTTCTTCGAAATGGAGCCATTAGATGAAAATAGAGATGTAAGGCTTCCGCATAGTGTTTTAAGTTTTTCTAACACCAGTTCAAATGATTACTTTTTATCTAAGTGTAGAGAGAAAAACATAACACCGCACCCAGCTAGAATGTCAGGTGGACTAGTTAATTTCTTTATAGAGTTTTTAACCGATGAAGGAGATATTGTTTTAGATCCATTTGGAGGAAGCAACACAACTGGTTACTGTGCAGAAAAACTAAAAAGAAAATGGCTGTCTTTCGAATTAGATGATGGATATATTAAACAGGCTATCTTAAGAATGAAAGATCCAATTTTAAAAGAAAAAAATAAAAAAAATGAGCAACCTGAGACAAGAACTTGAAAATATTGCTAAGACAGATATTTTCGAAGTTGCGAAAGACCAAAACAATTTTATTGGTAACCCTTTTAAAATAGACTATAACAAGACCAGCATTTTAACGTGTGACGATTGGAAACATAATGTTGGTGGTATTGCTCAGGGGTGCTTTTTACTAGCTTTTTATGAAAATGATTTCGACGGTGAAGAAGTTCAAGAAGCCATCCTATTGCGGGCTTTAAAACCATGTTCAATTCCTAGCGATAGCAGTGTTATTAATTCTAGAATAGAATATTTCAAAGAGGAATTGAAGACAGCTGGTAAGAATAGAGAAATTGACACTTTTACAAGATTTGAATTTAGTTGCTCTGGTTTAGAATGCTCAATTTTAGGAACATTCTATAAAAACAAAATAGGTCAAGTTGAATTTGGAGCAGATATTGAAAATTTTTACTCACCTCATTTATACAAAGTTTATAAGCCAACAGATGAATATCTGAGGTTTATTGTGAACTTAAGAGACTCAGATGACCCTTTAAAACCTGATTCTAATTTTAAAATAGGAAAAGTAAGGTATAGTTCTACACGTAAAAATTATTCTGAAGAAGAAGACTCAAAAGAAGAGAATAATAAGGAAAGCGTATATGTTCATACAAAAGATATTTTGGGCAAAAGAACAGCTCTCTTTGGTATGACAAGAACAGGTAAATCTAATACTATAAAGTCCTTAATTGAGGCAACCGTAGAACTTTCTGGAAAATCTACATTAGAAATAAATAAGGATGAAGAAAAGTTTGAAGAAAGCGCTAAACCTTATACTAAGGATGAAGTTCCTAAATATCCTGTAGGGCAAATCATCTTCGATGTTAATGGAGAATATGCTAATAAGAATCTACAAGATGGTACAGCCATATTTGAAAAATATTCATCTAATACTAAAAGATATAGTATTCTCGATAAAGAGCAAGACGGATTTTCAATTATGAAAGTTAATTTTTATAAAGACATTCAAACAGGGTTTGAATATGTTCTCGAGTTTCTTCGCGACGATAATAGTACTTTTTTAACGGGCTTTAAAGTGATTGATTTCACAAGACCTGAAGATAAAGACTATAATGGTTGGAACATTTATAATAAGCATAAATCCATTTATCTCTGTTGTTTAAAAAAGGCCGGTTTTACGGCACCAAGTTCCATAAGGGTGAAAATCAAATCAAATGATAAGATAAACTCTATGATTAGAGAATTTGATCAGGATTACGTGCATCCTGAAGAACTAACTTTAGATGAAGCTTATTATTTCTGGGAAATTGTTTGGAAAAATAGAGACCATAAATGTTTTTCAGAGCTGAAAAAAGCCAACAAGGGAAATGACTGGTTAACTGAAGAAATTAGAGCTTTATTGGTTATGCTTTTTCAAAAAAAAGAAAGTGGTCAAATGGTTGGCGGTTATCAAAAGTTTAAAGTTGCTTTAAAGCTGCATACAAGTTCAATTAATTCGTCCTTTCAGAGAGATATCGTAAAACACTTAAGGAAAGGAGGAATTGTGATTGTGGATTTATCCCAAGGAAGTCGTGAAGTGCAACAGATTTTTTCCGAAAAAATTTGTTTAAGCATATTTAACAGTTCTATGGATAGATTCATTAAAGCAAAGCCGAATAATTTTATTCAGTTTTATTTCGAAGAAGCTCATAACTTATTTCCTAAGAAAGAAGATAAAGACCTAAGTCAAATTTATAATAGAATTGCTAAAGAAGGAGCTAAACTTAATTTAGGGATGATGTATGCTACACAAGAAGTAAGTTCTATAAGTTCCAATATATTAAAGAACACTCAAAACTGGTTTATAGCACATTTAAATAATGAAGACGAGATTAAAGAGCTAAGGAAATTCTATGATTTTAGTGATTTTGCGGATTCACTTATAAGATTCAGTGCAAAGAATGATAAAGGGTATGTACGTATGAAAACATATTCGAATCCTTTTATAGTACCAACGCAAATCAAAAAATTTGTATAACATTATGTCTAATAATAGTTTTGAGCGTGGTAGTAGAATTTCTCATAGTTACATTATAAATGATGAAGAGGTAAAAGAATATTTGAATAATTGTGAAATTCCTGTTGAGTCAGAAAATGTTGTATTAAATGAAAGTTTGAAACACAATATTCGATATCTGCAAAAAAACTCTATAGAATTTATTGTCACAGTTGATGGAGAGAGCACTACAATTCCTGTAAAGAAAAGTTTTCCCTCCTCATTAATTACTTTTTTTCAATTCGGATCACTTCTTATTCAAAGATCTCATTTAGACGAAATGGAACAAAAACCTTTTGTTTCTCCATCTGATATTAATCAATTAAAAAAAATTGAGAGAGAAAAATTTGTATTACCGACTAAGAATGTTGCACTAAAAAAAGGAATAGATTTTAGAACTATAGTTAGAGAAGCTATACATGATTTTTTTAAAAAAGAGCATTCAGGAAGTACACCTCTTCTTAACACATTATACTGGTTCATATTTGAAATGTATGATACTAGTTCTAAAAAAAAGCCATATAAGCTTTCAAAATGCCCACATTGTGAAACCAAAGACATCTACTTAGATAAGGATGAAATGAATTTTTCCAATTATTCTTGGAATTGTACCGTGGACAAGTGTAGAAAAGAAATATTAATTACAGATGTATTTAGGCTATTCGAAAAAATTGATAAACATGAAAATGCCGATGCTGTTTCTATAATTACGTATTTGGAAAATGTAATTGAAAGTTTTTTCATAGTTCACACAATCAAAAGCCTACTAGAAATTGAAGACGGGTTAGTAAATCGTTTTTTATTTGTTAAGGATGGACCTTTAAGTTTTGGAGGAGAGACAGCGAACATGAATAGTCTGATGCAAAATTTAATAACTCATCTTTGTAAGAGCAATAAAATTAGTTTAGTTGGTGTCGAAAATTCAGGACCATTTGTTGATCATGCGAGGCAAATAAAAGATAGATTAAATCCAGGTCAAGTATTTCTTCTAAATAATGAGCATATATATGACTATATAAAGTTTGGAGACCCTAAAACACAGCGTTATGGGAGTACATCATACTATAGTGGTAAATTCATTTATAAATCATTTGATGAAAGAATATATGTTTTAACCTTACCTGTTGAAAATCACAATACATATTATGATCAGCCAGAATTAGAGGACTTAAACAATATTGAAGAAATTCTCATGAATGTTGATAAATTAAGGTGTGATATTTATGAAAATGCCATTATTCCTGTAGCTATTGCTAATAAACTTATTTCACTTACAAATCATCCTAGCTCTCAGATATTGGAGCGATTTGCAAAAAAGTCCATGGGAAGATGATAAAGATTCAAATACAGAAAGAACCAGACTTTCTATCCTCACAAACTGTGGAGTTGGCCAAGGAGAAGATGCTCGAATTTTTTACTTCTAAAAATCGAAGTCAAAAACGATATAGTTGGCCTTTTAATAAAGAAATAGACCATGAATTAAAAACTTATCTCCATAATATATTTTATGGAAAATGTGGCTATTGTGAAATTAGAATTATATCTCCTAAGTTGGGTACAGTTGATAGATATAGACCCAACAATGGTGTAAGAGATAAAAAAGAATATCACCAGGATTTGTATTGGTGGTTAGCTTTTGAATGGAACAATTTAGTCTATTCATGTAAGGATTGTAATCAATACAAAGGGAATTATTTTCCTGTCAAAACAGAAAGAGTTCATAATAGAGAAGATAATCTTAGTATTGAAAATACACTTCTTTTGAATCCATATCTAGATGAACCAAATGAACACTTTGGATATAATATACACGGAGCGCAGTCAAAACGCGAGCCTTATCTTCTATATCCTTTAACTGAGAAAGGAAATCAGACAATCGAATTGTTACGGTTAAACAGAACGAATTTAATTGAAGGTAGAAAAAAAGCAGAAAGAGAGATCTTAAATTCAATCGAACAGCTAACCAACGACTCAGAATTAAATAATCAAATAAGAGAAAATCTTTCTAGGATTTATGAATTAGAAAACTTTGATGAGGAGTTTTTATCATATAAAAAATGGATTTTATTAAATGAGCTGGACTCAAATTCTGTTTTGGGGAATATTTTGGGTCTGAGAAAATATCGGATAGAGGAACCTTTAGTTGAAAAAATTGACTTGCCATCAAAAGAAACTTCTTTTGAAACCGATGTCATAACCAGCGATTATTTTCCAATTGAATACATTCACATTAAGAACTTTAAATCAATTGATGATTTAAGAATAGACTTTAAAGATGACGAATTAAGTGAAAAATCTTGGTTATTTCTGTTGGGTGAAAATGGAGTTGGGAAAAGTTCAATTCTTCAGGCAATTGCAGTTGGTTTGAGCTTAGATAGAAAAACGGTTAATTCTTTAATCCCTTCACTAATTAAAAAAAGAAGGCGTACGGCAGAAATAATACTTAAAGAAAGAAATAGTGAAAATATTATCAAAACGACCCTAATCAGGAAGAATAATGGAATTACTCAATCAGGTAAATTTAATTCTTACTTAATAGGTTATGGCTCTCTACGTTTATCGGTGGATGAAGCGGAAATTAGCACAAAAAAAGTGACATCAAAAGTTAGTTATGAAAACCTGTTTAAGCCAACCAGAGCACTAAATGATGTTACAAAATGGCTTAGACTCATCCACAGAAACGATAGAGACTTTTTTGACCGTATTGCATATTCTATAAAACAACTTTTACCACACGATAACTCAGATACCACTATCTCAATCAAAGGGAATGATATTGTTCTTGGAAACTCTGATTCACTTTTCGGAGAATTAAGTGATGGGTATAAAAGCACAATTATCCTGGCTATCGATATAATGATGAAACTTTCTGATGCACATTCTGATATGGATAAAATGTCGGGAATTGTTTTAATTGATGAACTAGGAAATCAATTACATCCTAGATGGCAGATGCGAATTGTAAAACAATTAAGAAAAGTATTTCCAAATATAAATTTCATCGTATCAACACATCATCCCCTCTGCTTACGTGGGGCAAAAAAAGATGAAATATTGTTATTGAAAAACATACGAAATGAAATTGTTGCTGATTCAGGATTACCTGACCCAGCATCTTTAAGAGTAGACCAGATTTTAGCTTCTGAGTTTTTTGGCTTAAGTAGTCACATTGATCCTAGAATAGAAGCAGCTTTTAATAGGTATTATGAATTGTTAGCAAGGAACAATAATATTAATGACGAAGAAAATGTTGAAATCTACGAATTGAAGTCCTTTCTGAAAGATAAAAAACAGTTGGGAAGTTCGATTAGAGAAGAGTTAATGTATACTGTCATAGATAAATTGTTAGCTGAAAAAGTCATTTACAATAAAAAATCAATAGCTCGAGATAGTCTTAAGGAAGAAGTGATAGAAAAAGTAAAAGAAATCTGGGAAAACTTAAGTATCGAAAGCGATGATTAATGTTGAAAGATTAGACTGTCCTGATGTATTAAAGATTGGGTTAGACCCGGAAAGTGAAGGTGAATGGGAAACTAAAGATGCTTTGGAATACTATAAAGATACCGCCAACCATCAAAAGAAATACAAACGAACAGGTAGAAGGGGTGCAAGAACAAAACAAGGCTATTCTGCTTATAAACATAAAGATGTAAGAGATTCCCTGGTAGAGATGTTTCATGGTAAATGTGCTTACTGCGAAAGCAAAATTACAGCGATTTATAATGGAGATATAGAGCATTTTAGACCTAAAGGGGAAATTCAAAATGTAAATCCTTCGAAACCAGGATACTTTTGGTTAGCATCCGATTGGGAGAATTTACTATTTGCGTGCCCATTTTGTAATCAAACTAATACACATAAGTTTAGGAATGGTGGTGGGATTGAAGAAGCAGTGTTCGGAAAGTTAGACCAATTTCCCTTGCTCACAGAGACATACAGGTTAAATCATTCCCATGGATTAATCTATTTTACAAATAATGATACTTATCTGCAATCTTTTGATTTGGAGGAATCGGAAAGGTTGTTGCTCAATCCATGTAAGGATGAAAATATTGAGAAGTTTTTTAAATATGATGATGGTGGGGCTATAATTAGTAATGATGGTTTAACCCAAATAGAAATGGAAAAAGCGCATACTTCAATTATAACATATGCCCTACATAGGTTGCCTTTAACTATTGCCAGAGAAGAAAGAATAATAGAAATAAGAGCTCAAATAAGAAGGGTTGAAATTGCAATAGAAAATTATAATGACAATCTGGATTCCGAGAAAGATAGGAAAATCAGATATGAAAACATTATGCGCTACGAATTGGAAATCCTCAAAGAATTCAAAAATTCCAATCGAGAATACGCAGGATTAGCAAGATATATAATCAATAAATACTTTGATGAAGCTAATTTTCTATGAATTGGGTTCAAACAAACAGGGAAAAATTAAAGAATACGAATTATGTTTTAAAGGCAGATTCAAGCTCAAACTATTGGTTCGGTATTTCGAAGAACAAAGTTGACCTCTTAAAAAAAAGGTTCGGTAACAACTTCAATATTATTCTTATTGGAAGTGATATCAATGAAACGGACTTTTATATTATACCCTATACACAACTTAAAGACCTATTGACTGAAAAGAATCTATATGTTTTTCATACAAGAAAAAGATGGGTTGGGGATGTTAAAAATCATATTTTAAGGTTCCGAAATTCGAAAATCGTTAAAGATATTTCCAGCTTTTATGGCAATACAGGTTTCCTCAATATAAATGATCATGAAATAAACCTAGCGGCTGATGAAGTTGACTATTCCATCGAGAATGCAAGGAAGGAAATCTCGGTTAGAATTAATCAATCCAAATTCCGCATGGAGGTACTCAAAAATTTTAATAGTATGTGTTGCCTAACCAAAACATCTGAAACTGCTTTATTGGTTGCTAGCCACATAATACCTTGGGCTATCAATATTGAAACTCGTTTGGATCCTAGAAACGGATTGTGTTTATCAATTCTTTATGATAAACTATTTGATAGTGGCTACTTCACATTTGACGAAAAACATATTGTTGTAATAACTAAAAAAGTAGAAAATTTGAGCGATGAAACTAAGTTACAGCTTCTTAGGGTTTCAAATTTAAAAATGAACACACCGGCTTTTTATGGTATTAGCGCCGAAGCACTAGAATTTCACCGGGAAAATATTTTCGAAAAATATTAGGCTGAATGAATGAAGAACTTTTTAAAAATCATCCTTTAATTCTTTACGAGTTTCTATTACTAAGTCCATTGACGGAAATCTACACTGCTTCAAAAAGTTCTGAGTTATCTGATTTTACAAAATATTCAAGACTGCTCATTGATAAATTTGCCATCCATTCTAGTTCTTTTTTTCATTTATCAAAAGGGATTTTAGAACACAAAAAGTCTGGAGAACAAATTAAAATGAACGGATACGATTTATTCACCGTGAATACCACTTTTAGAGCTATTATGGAGACTTACGCCACATTTAATCATCTTTTTGTTTCGCCTCAAAGTAGGGAAGAAAAAAAGTTCAGATTTTTACTTTGGAAATTGGATGGATTGTACCAAAAGAGAAAGTATAAAATTGAGCTTGATGATTTTGATGGGGTAGAAAAAGTACTAAGCGAAAACGAAAAGGAGATAGATTTAATAGTTAAAGAAGTGGAAGATTCTCAGTTCATCTCTGAATTAAAAAAAGAACAGCTACACAAAATTTTTGATTCTGAAAAAAGAATATCAAAATGGCGTTTCGTAATAAGAAATGGAAACATCAAAATACTTCAAATCATTGACCTCATAAAATATACTTGTAGGACTAGAGCCTTTATAAATATGTACAAATACTCTTCGATACACACACATTCTAATTTTCCTGCTATTGAAGATTTTGAAAAAATGAGAGGTAAGCTTTTAACAAAGGAAAAAACAGATTCGTTGACTCGATTGGCTATTACTTTAACCTGTTTGATGGTATATGATATAAGCCAAATCAATAGAAATGCAGCACTAAAACTAAATTCATACCCTGCAGGAGTAAGAAATTTTATTGAGGGTATGAGTCTTTCTGTTAGAAGTGGGAAATTTTAAAAATGACTGAAATGAGCCTATACTCATGGAGATTACTTAAAAAGTCCCTTACAACCCAGCATTTTAATAGTTTATAATCCCCATCAAAACAGCTAGCGCCATGGCCTTAATATTTTTTGCTTCCAAGAAATAATCAGCTTCATCTATATTTGTCATAAACCCCAATTCCACAATTATAGAGGGACAATATGGGACAGTTTCTCGTAAAACCTGAAAGTTGGCAATCTTTACACTCCGTCTTTTCAAACCTAGCTTTTTGGTGCTTTCATTCAGAATAGAAACACCAAGAGCTATTGAAGTTTTACTATTTGGGCTTTCTGAATTATGTATATAAACCTCCATACCTTTAGAGGTGTTTTGAGAAGCATTACAATGTAACGATATAAATACATCCGCATTTAGACTCCTGGCCAATCGACTTCTATCAGATAATGAAATCAAGGAGTCGGTGTATCGGGTCAAATAAATATCCAGTTTGTTATCTAAAAGGAATTTATTCAGCTTCAAAACCTCATTGGCAACCTTCAAAACCACATCCTTTTCATAAATGCCATTTACACCGATTGCACCGGAATCAATTCCACCATGACCAGGGTCGATGACCACGACTTTTTTCTGACCAAAAACGAAACACATTTTCAATAGTAAAATCAGAAAACTGACGTTTTTGAGCGTTAAGCGATTCAAAAGTTTTGAGGTTATCAACATAGGAGCTTCAATTTTTCATACGATTTGATGCCAATTCATAGCATTGAAAATCAATCAAATACAAATAATATTTTATTCACAAAACCCTGATTGTCAGCATTTTGATATTCAATATAGTGTATTTTTCAAACAACAAAATCCAACAAATTTTAAATCAATTTCGACATGAAAAAATCATTATTCCTTACCGCTTTTTTACTGCTCATTTCCAATACTATTTTTGCACAGATTGGGGGCATCGAAGATTCCGTTAACGATGTTTCCGATACCATACGAGCTATCTTTCCCATTATTCTAGGAGTCATCTTCTTGATAGGCTTCCTGTTCAATGCGGGACACTTCTTTGGCGAGAACGCCGACCTTAAAAAAGGGATAACCCGTGTGTTGGTGTTTGTACTTATTGCAGGTGCAGTTGTGGGCATATTTACTTACCTCATAGGCATTGTAGTCTAGTGAAGCGATTTGGGGTGTACAAGGATATTCGAAAGCGAGCAGTGATTGTGGGTTTGCCCATCTCATTGTTCGCTTTGATGATGACCTCGGTTATTGGGTCGCTGCTGTTCATCATCTTTTCCTTCAGTTTTTTGGTCATCATTTCGATGTCCATTCTCAATGTCAGCTTGTTTGTTGTATTGACGCAACTAACTAAACATCCCAGCTTACTTCATTTCAGAAGAGTATTCCCAACCACAATCAGTAACAAAAAAGGAAGTCATTTATATTATGAAGAAGATTAATCTATCCGCATACCATCCCATTTTAAGCATAGAAAAGCATATCGTTTTTGCCAGTAATGGCAATGTAATATTGTGTTATAAAGCAAACTTGCCAGAAATCTATTCCTTATCCTCAACCGATTTTGAGGACATACACGGCTCTTGGTTTCAGGCATTTAAATCCCTACCAACAAGTACTGTTATCCATAAACAGGACATCTACAAAAAAAGTGGCTATGAGGCAGATAATCTAGCAAATGAAAGCTTTTTGGAAAAGGCAACCTATCAATATTTTAAAGGAAGGGAATGCCTAACCCATCAATCCTATTTGTACTTCACGCTGCCTTTGGATAAAGCATTGAATGCTTCCAAGTTTATTAATCCGTTCCGTAAGGTGGAAAAGGGCATTCACAAACAACTGGACCATAATGTCCAAGAGTTTATTGCTTCGGTAAATGATGCTGTTTCCTTTATCAATAACAGCCGTAAAGTATCACTAAAACCATTGAATCAAGATGAAATTCTTGAATTGACCAATGCGTACTTCAATGGGTTTAATGAGGGTTTTGATACCGATATTCAATTGAAAAAATCTGCGATTGAAATTGGGGAGAACCATTTTGATGTGTTGGCAGTAAATAGTGAACTCTGTTTCGGTGATGTAGCACAAAGCAGTAAAACCAATGACAAGTTTACTTCGGATGATTTTGTGTTCCATCAGGGCTTTATTGATGGATTGGGATTGAACTTGAATGAAAACCATATCATCAACCAAATCATTTACCTAGATGACAAACACAAATGGAGAAAATTACTTGATAAAAAAATTGAAGAACTCAGTAAGAGTTCCAACTTCGGAACACAGAACAAAGTCATTCAGAAGAAAATTGAGGCCATTGTTGCTAAAATTAATGAAGACGACAGTTCACGAATTATACGTGGGCATCTCAACATTGTTTTCTGGTGTCTGGAAGCCGGACGGCTAAACAATATAGCTTCAAAGATTAAGACCGAATTCAAGGAACTGGATATTGTACCATATTACCCAAAAGGGGAAGAACGAAAACACTACTTTCTTAATTCCTATTGTTGTTTCAGTTCCAATTTTTCAAATGAAGATTTGTATGTCACTGATTTAAAACACGCATTGTGCCTATACATCAACAACAGCAATTACAAATCAGATGAGCAGGGTATCATTTTCAATGACAGGCAATACAATATTCCAGTTTTAAAAGATGTATGGGATGAGCGTAAGAAACGCATCAAGGCCAGAAACTTTGCCATTTTCGCACCAACGGGTGAAGGTAAATCCTTTTTAGCCAATAATATACTTCGTCAGTATTTCGAGCAGCAAGTTCGATTGGTCATTATCGATTTGGGAGGGTCTTATTCCAAATTTGCCAAGCTTTATCCCAATGACAATATCATCTTACGATATGAGCAGGGAAAGAATCTAGGAATCAATCCTTTTTACATTTCCAATGAAGCAGATTTGACCCCTGAGCGATTGGAGGACCTGGCCATTTTCCTATTGGAACTATTGGCTGAAGGTAACCAGGTTTCAAAAGCCAAGGAAGTGGCCATTAAAAAGGTACTACTGTATTACTACAAGCATATCCGATTAAATCACTCACTGGCTTCTTTGTATCAATTTATAGATGATAAAAAAGACAGCCTCATAGAGGCTCTTAGTATAAGGGAAGAGCATTTCAGTGTATACAACTTTCTGCATATCCTTTCGGAATATGTGGATGATGGGTTGTATAGTTTCCTCTTCAATGTGAGTGAAGACCAGACCTATAAGATTGAGGACAAACGTATGATTGTCTTTGAACTGGATGAAGTAAAGGACAACAAGGAAATCCTTTCTGTAATGCTGAAGCTCATTAAGTCTGCCATCCAGCGTACTATCTGGCGTAACCGTTCCGAAAGAGGTATTATACTGTTTGACGAGTTTGCCAAACAGCTCAAATTCGATAATGTTCTGGAAAGTGTGGAATTCTACTATCAAGCTATCCGAAAACAAAATGGGGCTATTGGAATCATTCTGCAATCCATCAATCAATTGCCAAACAATTCCACATCAGCCAGTATTCTAGAGAATACACAAGTCATTTATAGCCTTCGGAATGAAAAAGGGTACGAAGAACTTCAAAAGCGATTGAACCTGTCGAGCCATGATTTGAATCAGTTAAAGTCCATTCGCAACAACCTTACTGGAGATAGAAAGTACACGGAGATGTTCATCAAAATTGGAAAAGAGAGCAACATTTTTCGTCTTGAAGTACCCAAAGAAGTTTATGCTGCTTACCTCACAGATGGTAAGGAAAGTGAAGCCATAATGAAACTCTACGAACAACATCAATCGATGGAAAAAGCCATCAACATATTTATTAATTCCTAAAACAAAAATCATGAAGCACAAAATAAAAACATTAGTCTTAATATTTACCATAGCCATTTTATCATGTGGCCACGTTGTAGCCCAGGGAATGCCTGTATATGATAACACCAATTTTATCAGCTTTACCAAATCCCTTATAGAATCGGCAAAACAGACCTCTCAATTGCTAAAAACTGTAGAGTTTTTAAAAACCCAAAAAGAGAACATAGAAAAGGTCAACAATGTCATTAGACAGCTAAAGGCAGTTCGTGAAATGGCAAGGAACAACCAACGCCTATTCAACATTGTACAGGACGATCTACGAGAGATTCTCAACTCACCTTATATAAAACCCGATGAAGTGAATCGGGTTTCAGAATCCTTCAATTCCATTATTGAAAACTCTTTATATGGATTGGAATACATAGACCAGATATTGTCCAGTAACACCCTTAAAATGACAGATGCGGAACGAGCAGAAGTCCTGAAGGACATGGAATTAAAATCCAAAGAAATGGTAGCTGAGATTGAAGCCAAGACCAAACGCTATCGTGAGATTATTGCCTTTCGTGAAATGCAGGATAAAATCAACAACAGGGAAACCAATTACTAATGGCGGGTATCTTTTTAGGTATAGGGTTGGAATATGTTGATGCCGTGTTTACCACCATCAAGAACAGTGACTTTTCACAGTACACCATTACTGGGATGAAGACACTGGCTATTCTGTTCTTTCTTATCAATATACTCAAAAAGTACAATGAGGGCGTTGCCAACAACGAGGGCTATACCTGGGGACTGACCCCTGCAGATCTCGCAAAGAATTTTGCGGTGGTTATCCTGGTCATTTTCTCAACACAGGTGTTGGATGTTTTTGATACCATTCTTGTGGCCATCGAAACCCAATACCGAGACACGGCTCCTGCGCTCCTCCCGTTACAAATGCAAGACATCGATTTGGAACAGGATGTGGGCGCATTGGAAGCCGCCAAAAAAGCAATGGCAATGCTGTACGAAGCTCTGGTTACACCGCTTTACGGCTTAAAAATGCTGGCTTTTATCATCGGGATATTCCTTTGGTTGTTGGATTTGTTCATCTACCCTTTATTCCTTGCAGAACGCTTCTTTTTGTTGGGTATCATGCAAGCTTTCTTCCCTTTGGTGATTAGTCTCGCTGTATTTGAAAAGTTCCGTTCATTGGCTTATAACTTCTTTAAGCTCTATGCAGGAGTATATATGTTGGTGCCTGCATTTTTTCTGGTCAATGTATTTGTAAACAACCTATATACAGAAATCAACACCAACTTTTGGAACACGCTTTTTGGAACGGATTGGGGAAGTACATTTTTTGCGCTATTGCTTCAATTTGGTTCCATTGGGTTTATCGTATTGCTGAAGTTCAAACTTTACCGAAGAGCGACCTCTTTTGTGTTCAAATTATTTAGTGCCTAATCAAATGAAAACACCTTATCAAAATATTTACAACGTACTCCGCTTGAACCGATTCATTGTTTTGGCAGTCGTTATTGGAGCAGTTTTGACCTGTATTGTTTCAGTAATTATGGTCATAAAACTTCACAAAGAATCCGTCAATAATGCCTTTGTGGTTAATTCGGACGGAAGTGTTATTCCCCTTAAAATGGTACAGCAAAATGAAAATTTAGAAGTAGAAGTATTATCACATTTAGAACAGTTCCATACCTATTTCTACCACATCGATGCGAGTAATTATGAAAAGAATTTGGAGAAAGCTCTATGGTTGGGGAATAGCTCTGTGGATGCACTGTACAGACAGAAAAAAGCAGATGGCGTTTACAACCGATTGTTACAATACTCCTTAGTGCAAAAGGTATTGAAAATTGAATCGAAAATCGATATCCAACAAGAACCCTATCGATTTGAGACCACTGTCATTTTTGAAATCAATCGGGGGTCGATAATCGACACCTATGAATTGAGCACATCAGGAAACCTAATCCATGTGGAAAGGAACTTTCCCAACAATACGCATGGGTTATTGATAACCAACTTTTTTGAAAACAAACTTAAAAAGCTAGAAGATTATGAAAATTGAAAGGAATAAAATCGTGTTCGCTGCCATCATTTTATGTGTAGTGCTGTTTATTGGCTCTTACGCCGTCATTGCATTAGGAGACGAAGAAGAACCAACGATTGAAAGCAATCAGATTCCAGTTCCGGAATTAGAAGATGAGCAGAAAGAATATGATTCCAAATTAGAAGCTCTGGATGATTTAAAAGAAGTAAGACAAACCAATGCACCTAGCATCTATGATGAACGTCTATTGGATTCCACAGGAGTGTATGACCCCGACTTATTGGATAAAGAAAAGATGCGAATTGTAGATAGTATCTATAATGAAGGACGTATCAGTTATTCCGATAGAAGTTTTAGAAAGCCCAAGGCGAAAATTGAACCAAGGTCATTTCAGAAAGATTCTATTTCTAAGAGTGATATGAAAGAAGAGCGTATGGTCCCTAAAGAATTAGGATTGGAACATCAACTGTTTTTTGCTTCAAATCCATTGGAAAATGAAAATCTTATAACTCAGAATACTGATGCTTTTATATATGTGCGAGTAGATGGTACACAAACCGTTCGGAATAATTATCGTTTGCAAATGCGTTTGACGAAAGATGCACTCATCAATGGCAATCCCGTCCGAAGAAATACACCTATTTATGGTTTCGTAAGTTTTAAACCCAATCGTACCATCATAGAAATTGAAAATATCAATCACAAACCTGTTAAACTGAATGCCTTTGACCTTCAGGACGGAAGTGAGGGTATTTACATTGAGAATGGTTTTAGGGCTGAAGCGAGACAGGAGGTAGTCGGAGATATTGTAGATGACATCAATATCGTTGGAGTGCCACAAGTAAGCGGAGTTAAAAGAATATTCCAACGTAACAACCGCAGCGTAAAAGTTATGGTAACAGATAATTACCAACTCATTTTAAAACCCATACTATGAAAACATACATCTCAATCGTAATCATTTTATGTTCAAACTACATTATTGCTCAACAATCATTGGATACTATTTATGCCAATAATAAAAAGAACGTAACACTGTTCTTTCCGGAACCTATTCGCCAGGGTATTACAGGAGCATCCAATTTTGTATTTACATACAATAGAGAAAAGGAACAATATTTTGGTTTGTTGCAAGCCACTTCAGGGACGGAAAGCAACCTATTGACCGTTACTAAAAATGGTCAGGTTTACTCCTATATTTTGAGGTATAAGGAACAGTTGCCAAAGTTAAATTACTTTATTACTACTAAAGAAAGCATTGGGAATGAGCAGCCCTTGATTTTAAAAAAGAAGCCCATTGCTCTGTCCCCAGATAGGATAGGCTATTTCAAGAAATTCAGTGCTCATCTATTGAAATCAAAATATAAACCTATTGCCACCAAACGTAAAAATGACATCAAATTACAGTTGCAAAAGATGGTTTATAATGCTTCTGAAGTTTACCTAGTATTAGAAATCAAGAACAAATCTGAAATTGATTTTGAAGTAGACTATTTAAACATATACAGAGTAAACGGAAACAATAAACGCAAAGCCTCTTATCAAAGACTTTTAATGCAGTCTAACTACACGTATGGAATGCCCAATACTATTAAAGCAGGACAGTCGCAGAGGTTTGTTTATGTGTTGTCCAAATTTGTTTTGGGGGATAGTGAAAAGTTGATGCTTGAGCTTAGGGAGAAGAAGGGGAGTAGGGATGTGCGTTTGATTACAAGTCTATAAAGGATTGTTGGCTAACTTTTCTTTCAATATTTCCATATCATCCATTACCTTTCGGTCGATTATTTTGGCATAATGCTGGGTGGTCCTAAGATTTTTATGACCTAACATTTTTCCCACTGTTTCTATGGGAACCCCATTGGACAAGGTGACAGTCGTCGCAAAGGTATGACGAGCCAAGTGGGTGGTAAGATTCTTTTTAATATTGCAGCGATCTGCAATTTCCTTAAGGTAAGCATTGGATTTTTGGTTGCTCAAAACAGGAATCACACAGTTTTTATTGACCACCTTAGGATGGTTTTTATATTTCTCAATAATCGCTATAGCGGTAGGCAATAAAGGAATGGTAAAACCAGTATCTGTTTTGATTCTTTTTGATTTGATATAGAAACCTCCCTTTTCATCATTATGTATCTCCTCTGGTGCTAATGTTTGGACATCTACGTATGCAAGACCAGTAAAACAACACAAAAGGAACATATCCCTGACCACATTTAACCGATCTCCGTCAATTTCTTTTTCAATAAGCCTTTGCAACTCGTCCTTCGTGAGAAACTCACGTTCTACAGTTTTGAATTTTGCCTTGTAGTTATAAAAGGGATCCTTTGCAATCCAGTCGTTCGCCACCGCAATCCGGACAATTTTCTTGAAATTATTTACATATTTTAAAGCTGAGTTGTGGTTACAGGCTTTAGTTGTTTTTAAAAAATACTCAAAGCCCTTAATAAACTTCAAATTCACATTGCTGATGGGAATATCGGATACATGGTACTCCTCATTCAGATATTTGGCGACATGGCTGCGTGTGGTGTGATATCTTTTATAGGTCCCGAGAGCAAACTCTTTTCCAATTAACCTTTCCATTTGGGAATTGTGCTCATCGAAGATTTCCATTAACATCTTTGTTTTTTTTCCATTGTTCAGAAAGATATTCTTTAAGATGAGTGAGGATATAGGTGTATTGTCCTCAATAAGATTCTGGTGAATTCTGTTGAGCTTTGCAGTCAACGAATTTATATACGAGTTGATTTCCTGAGCAACTTGACTGACGCCTTTTACCCGTCCTGCTCTGCTATTCCATTTCTCTACGGGAACTTTCCTGTTTATACTTATTTCAGTTCGCTGCCCATCTACTGTAATTCTTAAATACACATTGGCATAACCTTTTTTATCAGCCTTACTTTTTTTGATGTAAAACAGGGTGTGGAATGAATTCTGCATTAAATGAATACATTTTAGTGTAATAAATATATAAAAAATAAATCAATATTTTTTTGTAACTTATTGATATAATATAATTTGTAATGTATTCGGTGTCACTAAAAAAGTGTATATAATAGACACCTAATAACGCCCTTACAGGATAGTTTTATTTGAATTCAATTGAGAGTAAACAAAACAAAAATACCCTGTAAATCATATGATTACAGGGTTTTTGATGAAATTCATCAGGTTTTCAGTGGAGCCGGAGGGATTCGAACCCTCGTCCAAACAAGCAATTGCAAGGCTTTCTACATGTTTAGTCCTTGTTCAATTTTCGATGCACGACCGACCAAAGACCGCCTATCGCACACTTAGCTTCTTAAAGTTTTAGTGTTAGTGCCAAAGCGAACACTAACCTTATGTTGACTTTTCTGGTGCTCCTAAACGGGTCGCCATCAACAAGGGCTGCCCAGGAACATCTCGCTTCCCTACCTAGTAAGGACGAGGCAAATCCTACTATAATTCAGATTATGCGGCAAGAGCGTAATTATTATCGCCAATTAAAAGTGTGAAACATGAGATTAACGAGCTGTATTCCAGCGCTCGACATGCTTACATTGCCATTGGTCTCGCTGTCAAAACCAGTCGGCCCCGTAATGAGTATTGTCATTCCCGCGAAGGCGGGAATCTCTCATTTTTTTATCAAAGAACCAGTGTCACTTCAAGTATCATGCTTGCATGATGTTTCAAGAAGTGGGCGTTTGCTCTTTCGCTAAAGCTTCGGAGCACCGGGCTATCGGTTGTGCATGGCACTTACCTCTATCCCTAACGCTATCACCTTTGCCAAGGTTTCGGTGAATATGGATTTGTCCTCCGTAGCTCAAACTCATTTTGGGCGAAGGAGGGCAAAGTTAACCATTTATCTCGCTTTAGGCGGAAAAGTTTGTTTCCCCTACCCAAACCCCTTATTTTAGGTCAATAATTATACCAAATCAAACATGAAATTTGGAATCATAAAAGAACGCAAAAACCCACCTGATCGTCGGGTGGTCCTTTCCCCAACTGAATGCCAAAATGTCCTAGAACAATTTCCCAAAGCAGAAATAAAAGTGGAAACCTCCCCAATTCGGGTGTTTGGTGATGCCGAGTATGAAGCCGCGGGGGTTGCGGTCCATCAGACTATAGAGGACTGTGATGTTATGCTCGGAGTAAAGGAAGTTCCGATTTCGGCACTAACTCCCAACAAAAAGTATTTTTTCTTTTCTCATACCATTAAAAAACAACCTTATAATCGGGACTTGTTACGTGCTGTGCTAGAAAAGAATATAGAATTGTATGACCATGAGGTGATCACAAATACGAAAGGACAACGTTTGGTAGCCTTTGGACGCTATGCAGGCATAGTGGGGGCTTATAACGGTGTGCGAACCTATGGTTTAAAATATGGAACCTTCAATCTACCCAAAGCAGTAGCTCTTCACGACCAACAAGCCTTGATAGATGAGCTCCAAAAAATACAATTGCCCAATATCAAAATCCTGTTGACAGGAAAGGGTAGGGTAGGCAATGGCGCCAAAGAAATGTTGGATGCTATGAACCTCAAAAAAGTAAACGTAGCCGAATACCTTTCTGATACTTTTTCAGAACCGGTGTACTGTCAAATCGATGCTTCGGAATACAACAAACGAAAAGATGGGGTTCGTGGCAATAAAGCTGATTTTTTTGCTAATCCGGAAGAGTATAAATCTAATTTCTTTCGTTTTGCCGAGGTGACCGATTTTTACATCGCGGGTCATTTTTACGGTGATGGGGCTCCTTATCTCTATACTCGTGAGGATGCCAAACACCCGGATTTCAAGATTAAAGTAGTGGCAGATGTCAGTTGCGATATCGATGGCCCAGTAGCCACTACCATAAAGCCCAGCACCATTGCAGACCCTATTTATGGCTACGATCCAGTTTCGGAATCAGAGGTAGATTTCAAAAAGTCAAATGCCATTGCCGTTATGGCGGTGGACAATCTACCCTGTGAACTGCCTAGGGATGCCAGTACTGGTTTTGGAGAAGCATTTTCAAAATATGTGATACCCGCTTTTTTCAATGGAGATAAGGATGGAATTCTGGAAAGAGCCCGAATGACTTCTGGTGGAAAGTTGACACCGAGGTTTAACTATTTGCAGGATTATGTAGATGGTAGATAGACCTGCCCTCTTTATCGATGTGAATAACTTGAACCCCTGTTAAATATGTTTTTTTCTTATATTGAACTGCCTTTATAACCAAAGCAGTGAAGTTCAACTGGTTGATAACCGATAATGACGATTCCCTTACCAAGAAAATCTGTATAGATTTGGAATACCGTCTAAGACCTAGAATTACAAAGTTCCTATTGTCGCAATATGATAGCGACTATTTGATTGATTTTTCCAAATTTCATTTCGATGTAGATTTCAAGAATCAATGGATTTGGATTTCAGAAAAAACCCCACGAGATTATATTGAACGTATCAAAGAAGATTTTGATATCGAGATAAATGGCTCCCATTTATTCTCGGTAGCTTAATTTTATCCCTACGAAGTTCTCATCCATCGGAACAGGTTAAAGCTAATCCATAAGAACAGACCAAATGCCATACTCATCAACCATGTATAGGCATGTCCGAGGCTAATACCCATCTGCGAGAAAAGTGTTGTTGGTTTTAGAAACAAATCCCATGAATTGAAACGTAAAAACCTTCCTGCGTAGATGCCATAACCACTCAGGAAACAGACGATAATTGTCACCAGATGTCTATTTTTTTGGATTTTCTGATAGGTGAAAAAATCATTCAAAGACAACACAAACAGAATAACGCCATTACAGGCAAATACGAACACCATGAAAAGATCAAACCACAACCAATTGGAATGCGGATTATGAAGGTGTATCAGGTCGGTAATTAAGTATGGGGCATTGGGAAGTAGCAACAACCAAGTTCCCCATAGGGCGTATGAGATTGCTTTAGAGGTTTTTCCATCAAAATACAATAGTATGGCTTGACTCAACATATAAGGCAGAACTGCCAAGAAGAGATTCCATAGTAAAAAACTGTAAAAATAGGTTTCCATGGTAACCACTCGGATAATAATCAGTACTACTGCAAACACAACAGAAGCAATTAACCGACCATAGTGCCAGAAGAAAAATCGTATAAGGTGCATAGGCAAAAAAAGAAATCCGCCCCCCAAAAAAAGATAGGGGCAGAAAAGTTATACTATCTGTTATTCGGTGAGCTGTTGGTTACCATTCCAATCAATTTTTCGCGAGGCGAACATGATTATGGCCAAAATGATAAACAGGCCTATACTTCCAACAAGTAGCGCATAATCTTCCAATTGGATGATAACAAAAATGAAAGCGTATAAACTAAACATGGAACCCAAAACCAGGAATGTGAACTTAATGTATTTGAGAATGGAACGGGAATACACCGTGATCAAAGAAACTACTGCAGTTCCGGAAATCAAATATGCCTTTAAATAGTTTTGATGCTCAGAGATGGAAATCAGAAGAGTGTAGAACATCACCAAGGCCAAACCTATCATTAAATATTGAAAAGGGTGGATAGGGATTTTACTGCTTATCTGAATGAGTAAGAAAACCAGAAGGGTCAAGCCTATGATCATCAAACCATATTTGCTGGTACGTTCAGTTTTCTGATAATCACCTATAGGGACCAAAAATTGGGTGCCAAAAGAAAATCCGGTCAAGTCAGGCAGATGGTCAAAAAAAGATTGTCCAAACTTTCTATTGGTTTCCAAAACCTTCCATTGTGCTTCAAATCCTTTTTCGGTTATTTTCTTACCATCGGTTTCGGGTAGAAAATTACCGTTGAAACTTGGCGAATGCCAATTGGATTTCATAAAAACCTGAGTTTTTTTACCGATAGGGATAAATTGCAGGACACTACTTCCGTTTATGTTGATCGTAGACGAAAAATCCATCGGAGTTTCAGCAATTTCTTCCAAATTCACCAAGTAAGAAGATTCCAGCGTGTTCATCTGTGCGTTGTTGAATTCTGGTTTCAATTCATATTCATTATCTACCAGTTTTACCTTTATGGTGTTTCGGATTCCTTTTAAATTGCTCGTTTTGAATAGCAAGGTAGCCTTGTTCCATAAAATGTCCTCTTCATTGATTTCCTTATTAGAGAAATCAGGCGTGGAAAACTTGCCTTGTATCCTGTTCTCAGAAGAGTATACAACGGATTCATAAATGCCACGCTCCAACGGCTTGGTTTTTACTTCGGATTTGATATTAAGATCTTGCGGAAAAAAGTAAGCGACGTGTCTTTCTGGTTTTTGGGAGGTCAGAAAAGTTTTTGTCTTTTCATCGTAGATTTTTTCTTCAATGTAGGTACGATAGGGCACTTTAAGAATTGGTCCGTTCAATGTGACCTGGGTTCCCCATTTGGTGTTGATTTCATCAATTACTTCGGTCTGCCTATATTTTCTTTCCCTAATGAGGTCTTTAACGAATCCCAGCGGAATCATTAAAATGAGTATTAAAAACCCAACGACTACCATTTTAATGGAAATCGAATTCCTGAACCAATTTTTGATTTTGTTTTTTGTAGAATTCATGATTTGATATTTAAAAGTACTTTGTATTTCAAAGTGAATTAATAAAAAAATTTAGTTTTGATTTTTGATGATTTGCTCCAAAGCTTCAATATGTTTTTTGAAGGCTAGCTTTCCGAGTTTTGTTGCAGCGTATCTTGTATTGGGCTTTTTGCCTATAAAGGACTTTTCAATTCTTATATACTCCGCTTTTTCCAAGGTTTTTGTGTGACTGGCCAAGTTACCATCCGTAGCATTGAGCAATTCCTTGAGTCTATTGAAATCAACTTCTTCATTAACCATCAAAATGGACATAATACCCAATCGAATACGATGGTCAAATAATTTGTTGATGTTGTCTATAAGACCCATGTTATGCCTTTTCTTCTTTGAAATAAATCAAACTCCCGTAAATAACATGAAGTACGCCAAATCCTAAAATCCAGAACCACAATCCATATCCAGGAAGTGCGGCACAGGTAAGACCAAGGACGATTTGAATATATCCCAGATATTTGACATTGCCAACGGTGTATTTGGAGGCATTGACCAATGCAAGTCCATAAAAAATGAGCATCAAAGATGCGGTGAGACCATAATGTTGACTGTTGAGTTTGATTAAAATATAAATGCCTCCCGTTACCATGGGGATTAAAAAATTGAGTAAAAGCCTTTTCGTAGTATCGTCCCAGACTTTTTCATTGTTCTTCTTTGCCTTTCTTGTGGTAAGCAGATATGCCGAGGTAATACTCAATAAGGCAACGCTGACCAAAGTGGTAACCAGCATTTTGAAATTCCAACTATGCAATACCACATAGTCTCCTTTCGGAAGTAAGAACAGATATGCTATAATCGCACCTAGAATTGCATATACTCCAGCCAGTATTCCTGAAAGCCCGCTTAAGGAAATGAATCGGGATGAACGATTCATCAGATTTTTAATTTCAGAAATGTCTTCTAAATATTTATTTTCTTCCATTTAAAAGTACTTTGAAATTCAAAGTTAATATTTATTTGAATATAATTCACTTTTTTTGATTAAAATCGTTGAACAACAACAAGACCATGTGAAATGAATCCAGCCGAAGAATACATTTTATCACAGCCTGAGCCCAAGCGCGGTATATTATTGCACTTGAAATCAATTATAGAAGCTGTGGTTCCAGCAGTGGATATGAAATACAAGTGGGGTATTCCTTGTTTTTACAATGGCAAGCATCCACTATGTTATTTAAATACATCTTCCAAGAAGGGCTATGTGGACATTGCTTTCTGGAACTCTGTCCACTTGACCAAACATGTGGAACTCATGATTTCAGAAAAAAGAAAGGTGGTGAAATCGCTTCGTTACCATTCTTTAGAAGACATCAATGATGAAGTATTGATTGAGGTACTTCAAGAAGTAAACTCACTAAAGGAAAAGGGTTTTTACAAAAGAGATTAAAGCTGGGTTATAACTTGTCGTATCGCTACCAAATCACTCAATAATTTTTCCAGCAGACTTAGGTCGAGCATATTGGCACCATCACTTTTGGCATTCGCGGGGTCAAAATGGGTTTCCATGAAGAGGCCATCTACCCCGGCAGCCACACCAGCTCGTGCCATTGTACCAATAAGTGCTGGGCGTCCTCCAGTAACTCCGGATGATTGATTGGGTTGTTGCAACGAGTGAGTCACATCCAAAACTACAGGTGCATATTGCTTCATAGTGGGAATGCCCCTGAAGTCTACGACCATATCTTGATATCCGAACATGGTACCCCTATCGGTAATCCATGCTTGGTCGTTCCCGGAATCGGTTACTTTTTTCACAGCATGCTTCATACTTTCGGGACTCATAAATTGGCCCTTTTTCAAGTTGACTACTTTTCCAGTTTGTGCTGCAGCTACCACCAAATCCGTTTGTCGTACCAGAAAAGCAGGAATTTGAAGGACATCTACGTATTCGGCAGCCTTTTCGGCATCATTGATTTCATGAATGTCCGTAACGGTAGGTACTTCAAAGGTTTCTGATACCTTTTTCAGAATTTTTAGTGCTTTTTCATCCCCAATTCCAGTGAAAGAATCAATACGGCTACGGTTTGCTTTTTTAAAACTACCCTTAAAAACATAGGGTATTTTCAGTTTGTTCGTGATCTCGACAACTTTTTCGGCTATGCGAAGGGCCATATCCTCTCCTTCAATGGCACAGGGTCCTGCCAATAAAAAGAAATTATCTTCTGTTGTATGTTTTATCTGGGGGATACGACTTAATTGCATACGTTTAGTTTTGGCAAAAATACTATTTTGAAAAAGTATCTGTTATCTCTAAGCACCCAAATGTACCTACTATGCGAATCTTTTTACTTCTTTTTGGGGTTTTCTCATCCCAGTGGGCCATGGCCCAGTTTGGGAAAAACTGTGAGATACGGCAAATTAAAATCAATATGTTCCACCCCGGTCTGGAATATGAAATGAGTTTAGGTGTGAATTCAACCTTAGACGCACGCGTAGCTTATCAGTTTTCGTTGGACCCGTTCGTAGCAGAACCCATTGAGAATTATAAGTTGTTTCCAGCAATCACAGTTCAAAACAGATATTATTACAATTTTGATAGACGGGCTACGAGCGGGCGTCAGATTTACGGAAATTCTGCCAATTATATAGCACCTTCAGCTTCGGTTTTTTTTGCAGGTGATGATTTTACGGGAGACGATATTCCCAGAAGTACTTTTGCAACCGCCGGACTAGTTACTGGAATTCAACGAAGTTATAATTCTGGATTGAGTTTTTCAGTAGACGTTGGTGCAGCCTATTACTTGGGGGAATTCAATGGTGGCATATATCCCGTTTTTAATCTGAGTGTTGGCTGGATTGTTAGCGAAAAAAGATGGTGCGTGGGAAGATAAATTCTACAGCATTATTTTTTTTATCACATCCATGTATCCTCGACTTACCCGAACAACTTCGTCATTGTCCATGGTAACATCGTAGCTTTTACCATATTTATTGAGTTCTTTTACGCGGTCTAGATTTATAATCGATGATCTATGCACCCGCAAAAAAAGTTGGGGATTCAACTTTTGTTCTAAGTCGGTGATGCCAAAATTACTTAGATATGTATTGTCCTGTGAATGCACCTTAGAATAGTCCCCGTAGGCCTCTACCCAGACAATATCTTCACATTTTATGGTTATAAGCTTCTTATTGTATTGGACCAATACTCGACTTGGGTAGGCCGTATCTTCCATAAATACGCTCTGCGCCAATTTTCCTATTTTGGAAGTATTTGCACTTAAACGTTCTATGGCTGTTTTAAAACGTTCTTTTGTATAGGGTTTTAATAAGTAATCCACCGCATGTACCTCAAAAGCTTTTAAGGCATATTGATCGTAGGCCGTAGAAAAAATTATCTGAGGAATTTCCTCTAGATGATTTAAGACCTCAAGACCGGTTTTTCCTGGCATTTGAATATCCAAAAAGACCAAGTCGGGCTTAAATCGATTGATTTCATTTATGGCATCCACGCCATTATTGACTTCTGCTATCAAAACCAAGTCTGGGTAATCTGCAAGGAACTCTTTTATAAGGATTCTTCCTGCCTTTTCATCATCGGCAATCAATACTTTTTTCACAATGCAAAACGGATTTTAAGCCCCTGTGGTTCGTTATCTAGTATTTCCATTTGGGATTGATACATTTTTTGAAGGCGGAAACGCGTGTTGGTTAATCCAACCCCTTTTCCAAAAATGCTTTCCTTGTCTTTAACACCGGAACCCGTATCTGCAATTTCAAACTTCAGCTTTTCATTGTCCTTAAAGATGGAAATAGAGATTTTTCCCCCGTTAAGTTCATTGGCGATACCATGTTTTACTGAATTCTCAACCAAAGGTTGGAGTAACATAGGTGGGATTTTTTCGGTATATAAATCTTGGGATACGTTGATTTCAATTTTCAAGCGTTCTTCAAATCGTGCTTTTTCCAGCTCCAGATACTTTTTGATAAACTCAAGTTCTTCTTCTAGAGGCACCCATTCTTCTTTGGTGGCTTTTAACTGATATCGGAACAAATCAGATAATGTTGCGATTAATGTTCGAGTCTTCTCCTGTTTGGGCGGCACCGAAGCATTAATGGTATTAAAAACATTATATAGAAAGTGCGGATTAAGTTGAGCTTTGATGGCGGCAAGTTCACTTTTCAATGCCACTTGTTTAAGTTCCCCTTCAAGCTTAAGCTTTTTCTGATTTTCAAGATAATGCTCATACGCATGAAAAATGCCGAATTGAATCAAATAGAAGAGTCCAGGGATGTATAAATCCCATACAGAGCTAGAACCCTCTAAATGGAACCATTCTAGGGCTTCGCTAATTTCATAATAGATTTTTTGCGAACCAAAAATGAAAAAGGGAAGAAAAACAATATGCAGAACCAATCGTTCCCAAAGCTTTGAGTTTTTTAGGCGAACAAACAGAAACCACCAAATAGGAATGGTAAAAAGGAGGAAAATAAAGTACTGCAAAGCACCCCCATCAATGAAAGCATACAGACCAAATAAGGGACTTAATTCTTTTTTTACATCGGCAACACTTAACCAAACGGTAAGGTGGTAAAAAAAAGCAGAAACAATGTAAAAGGCTAGAACCATCAAAAGTTCTTTCACCGTAATTCCCCAAATGATTTTTCTATTCATGTTTGGTTTTTTGGAAAGATACCTACAAACCTAGCTTTTTAAAAATACATAAAAGTTGAATGGACCTATAGGTCGATGAATTGCCCAGGACCATTTATAGGCGTATGGGTCAACTCGTCGGGTTGCTCTTTCAATGTCGTAACCAAATTCAAATTTTTGGGTATTCAATATTAAATAACGACAATCATGAAAACCATTTTGACTTTATTTTTATCGTTTTTTGCCGTAGTTTCTTTTGGGCAAAAAATATCGGGAACACTTAAATCTGCATTGAATGAACCTATTCCGTATGCTGCGGTAACCATTAATTCTCCATTAGATTCTTCCTTGGTGAAAGCCACCATAAGCAACGAAGATGGAACTTTTGTATTGATTGGAATGCTTCCTAGCGAATACTTGTTTAAAGTAACGGCTCTAGGGTATTCAGATTATAAGAAAAAAATAAACTACACCGGAGGCGATTTTGCATTGAACCCTATAGTAATGACCGAGGCTACACAAAACTTGGAAGAAGTAACCGTAGTGGCAGAAAAGCCTATGGTTCAAGTTCTGGCGGACAAAACGGTTTTCAATGTTGAGAACACCATCAATGCCACTGGGACCAGTGCTTTTGAATTGCTAAGGAAGGCACCTGGAGTAACAGTTGACAATAATGGAGGCTTCATAGTGGAGGGGAAATCTGGTGTTCAAATATTCATAGATGGAAAATTATCCGTTCTTCAAGGTGAAGATTTGACTAACTTCTTGGAAAGTCTTCAAGCTACAGATATAGAGGCCGTGGAAATTATTACGCAGCCCTCTTCAAAATATGACGCAGCAGGAAATGCTGGAATTATCAATATCAAACTCAAAAAAGATAAAAGTCTTGGGACCAATGGGACGTATAATACCGGAGCTACCAGTGGAGATTTTGTGCAATACAATTCTAGCATCAATTTTAACAATAGAGGAAAAAAGGGAAATCTATATGGAACGTACAGTAACCGATTCGGAAAAACTACAGGATTCTTAAATCTACTAAGAACCCAATCCAATACCCAATTTGATGCGAGGACCACAAGTATTTACGACAGAAACAGTAATAACATAAAATTGGGTTACGATTATTATCTGGATTCCAAGCATACCATTGGTGCTGTCGTCAACGGAAATTTTAATAATAGATTCAGTACAAATAACACAAGAACCCCAATTCGTCCCTTTGATGTGGTTCAAGTAGATAGTATCCTGGTGGCATTAAATCAAGTGGACAATACATCTTATAACATCAATGCCAACGTCAACTACAAGTATGCAGACACCTTGGGTCATAGCCTTAATGTGGACCTAGATTATGGAGGGTACAATAGTGACCGAAATGCGTTTCAGCCCAATACCTTTTTTGACCCTTCGGAGTCGGTTATTTTTCGGGAAACGATTACCTTCCAAGAAACACCCATAGATATTGAGATTGCCACGGCAAAAGTGGACTATGAACAGAATTTCCTAAAAGGAAAGTTGGGATTGGGATTTAAGCTTTCTTATGTGGATACGGACAATACATTTAATTTTTTCAATGAAATCAATGGGCAAAATATATTGGACGATACCCAAAGCAATCAATTCCGGTATACTGAAAACATCAATGCTGGGTATTTCAACTACAATCGCAAATGGGGCAAATGGAATCTTCAGGTTGGTGTCCGTGTGGAAAATACAATATCTGACGGAAACTTGGAGAGTACACAAGAAAATGAAAACAATAGAGTGGAAAGAAACTTTACGGATTTCTTTCCTTCTGGTGGACTTACCTATCAACTTAATCGAAAGAATCAGTTTGCATTAAATTATAGTCGAAGAATCCAAAGACCCAATTATCAATCCCTGAATCCATTCCAATTTCGATTGAATGAGCTTTCTTTCAGTGAGGGGAATCCATTTTTGCAGCCTCAATATACGGACAACCTAAAACTGTCCCATACCTTTAATTATAGATTGACCACGTCCATTAGTTATAGCCGAATCACTGATTTTTTCGCAAGGGTCACCTTAGAAGAAAGTGAAAGTGTAAGCAACCTGACTACGCTGAATGTAGCAAATCAAGAAGTATTTAATCTAGGGATTTCTTACCCCAAAAAATTATTTTCTTGGTGGGATGTGTACGTAAGTTTAAACGCTTTCATCAGTGACTATCAAGCAACCAGTCCAGAATTTTTGCCGGTTAGGCAGGAAACCCTCAACTTCTATGGACAGAATACTTTTTCTTTGCCCAACGATTGGCGTATTGAAGTTTCGGGTTGGTATAATTCTCCATCAATTTGGGGAGGAACCTATCAAACGGATGCATTGGGTTCCTTGAATGCAGCTGTTCAGAAAAAATTTATGGATGGTCGCTTTACAGCAAGATTATCGGTAAATGATATTTTGTTTACCTCTCCCTGGAGCGGCATCACACAATTTGGTGAATTGTTTATAGATGGTAGTGGGGGAAGTGATTCTAGACGAGTTGCCTTTGGACTCACGTATGACTTTGGAAGGAACGAAATCAAAAAATCCCGGAAACGAAAAACCGGTTTAGAAGACGAGAGGGGTAGGATAGGTAGTTAAATATTGGTATGGTGTTTGTAACTCTGCGCTGTAACTAAAACCTTTACACCAATGAAACATCTATTCATTCTACCATTATTTGCCTTTAGCTTGATTTTAAATGCACAAACCCAAAAAAATGTGGAGGACAGCCAGTTTAAAATCAATTTTCTGAATCCAGGTTTGGAGTATGAAGTTGGAATAGCGAAGGACCAAACTTTGGCCTTTGGAGCTGGTTTGCAATTTGGGGCCAATTCAAATGGCTATGCTTTTTTTCCAGCACTCAATGGGCAGTACAGATACTACTACAATTTCAAAAGGCGATTGGATCAGGACAAACGTACCCAAGGAAATTCAGCAAATTATGTTGCCGCTTCAGGGACCTTGTTTTTAGAGGAGGTAATTATTGGAAACCTAAGTTCCGGAGATGGTTATTTTGGCTTTGCTGGACCTGTATATGGTATTCAAAGAACATATCCCAAGGGTTTCAACTTTAATCTAGAATTTGGTGTGGGATATTATTTTGATAATTTTCTGGATGATGATGGTTTTGGTCCTACGGTAAGTTTTAGCATAGGATGGGTTCTTGGCCAAGGTAAGAAGCAGAAATAGTGTATCTGAAACACCTAAGAATCAATAACATAAAAAAAACATTTCCAGTTGTGCCCATGTAGAGAAATCGCAGTACCTTTGCGGCCTTAAAACGGGAAGACATGTCCAAAATAAAGAATATTGCCATCATTGCCCACGTCGACCATGGAAAAACTACCTTGGTTGATAAGATTATGTACCATTGTCGTCTTTTTAGGGACAATGAGAATAAGGGAGACCTGATTTTGGATAATAATGACTTGGAACGGGAACGCGGAATTACCATTGTTTCCAAGAATGTTTCAGTAATTTACAAGGATACCAAAATCAATATTATTGATACTCCTGGTCACGCCGATTTTGGAGGTGAAGTAGAACGCGTATTGAATATGGCCGATGGGGTTCTACTTTTGGTAGACGCTTTTGAAGGCCCAATGCCCCAAACTCGATTTGTGCTTCAAAAAGCCATTGATTTAGGCTTGAAACCCTGTGTGGTCATCAATAAAGTGGATAAAGAGAATTGCACACCAGAAGAAGTACACGAGAAAGTGTTTGATTTAATGTTTGAATTGGGTGCGGAAGAATGGCAATTGGATTTCCCTACGGTTTACGGCTCTGCCAAGCAGAATTGGATGAGCGAAGATTGGCAAAAACCTACAGATAATATTGAACCACTTTTGGATATGGTAATTGATCATATTCCAGAGTTTAAGCCAGAAGAAGGCTCTACACAGATGCTTATCACTTCATTGGATTTTTCATCTTTTACAGGACGAATCGCTATTGGTCGTTTGCAGCGAGGAACCCTAAAAGAAGGGCAACAAATTTCTTTGGTCAAGAGAGATGGTTCTGTTGTAAAGACCAGAGTGAAGGAGCTTTTTACTTTTGAAGGCTTGGGTCGTCAAAAAGTACAGGAGGTTGTTGCTGGGGATATATGTGCGATAGTAGGTATGGAAGGCTTTGAAATAGGGGATACCGTGGCGGACTTTGAGAATCCAGAAAAACTAAAGACCATTGCCATAGATGAACCTACCATGAGCATGCTTTTTACTATTAACGACAGCCCGTTTTTTGGAAAGGATGGTAAGTTTGTGACTTCAAGGCATATCAAGGAACGTTTGGAAAAGGAGCTGGAAAAGAATTTGGCACTTAGAGTTGAAGAAACGGATAGTGCCGATAAATTCATGGTTTTTGGAAGAGGAGTGTTGCACTTATCGGTTTTGATTGAAACCATGCGAAGAGAGGGGTACGAACTTCAAATAGGCCAACCTCAAGTGATTATCAAAGAAATTGATGGTGTAAAATGTGAGCCGGTCGAACACTTGACCATTGATTTGCCAGAAGAAGTTTCTGGTAAGGCAGTTGAGATGGTTTCCATCAGAAAAGGAGAAATGACCAGTATGGAAGCCAAAGGTTCTCGAATGCTTTGTGAATTTATAATTCCTTCAAGAGGAATAATCGGTTTGCGTAACCAGTTGTTGACAGCCACAGCAGGTGAAGCCATTATGGCCCACCGTTTCTTGGAATATCAGCCTTTGAAAGGAGATATTGCACAACGTATAAACGGTTCATTGGTTTCTATGGAAAACGGAACGGCTATACCTTATTCAATTGATAAACTACAAGAAAGAGGAAAATTCTTTATTGACCCGGGAGAGGATATTTATGAAGGACAGGTGATTGGTGAGAATTCACGAGGTGATGATATGACTATTAATGTCACAAAAACCAAAAAACTGTCCAATGTACGGTCGGCTGGTGCTGATGATAAGGCAAAAATTGTACCGGCAATCAAATTTTCATTGGAAGAAGCTTTGGAATACATTCAAAAGGATGAGTACGTAGAAGTAACTCCAAGTCACCTTCGTATCCGTAAGATATTCTTGAAAGAAGTGGATAGAAAAAGGAACAAGATAGATTAGACTACATGGCCATGGTGGTGTTCGCGTAGGCAGGAAACCGCAGCTCCAATAATCCCGGCATTGTTCATCAATTCTGCCTTTACCACCTCGGAATCCACATCAATGAGATGCTTGAATTCATTCCACTTTTTTGAAGTTCCTCCGCCAAGGATAATCAAGTCTGGAGATGTAATAAGTTCTACTAACCTTAGAAACTTATTAAAACGCCTACCCCATTTTTCATAGGAGAGACCTTCACGTTCTTTCGCTGAAGCAGCAGCCCAATCTTCTATTTTCTTAAACTTTTTATAGGGAATTTGGCCAAGTTCAAAGTTTGGAAGCAACACCCCATTATGGAAAACACCGCTTCCAAGACCCGTACCAATGGTAATCATAATTACCAAACCTTGCCGGCCCTTCCCAACACCGTAATTCATGGAGGCATAGCCGGCTGCATCGGCATCGTTCAAAACTGTGAAAGGTTGTCCTGAGGCTTTGGTAAAAAGCTCATCAATATTAACGCCAACCCAGCTTTTGTGAAGATTTCCTTCTGATTTGCAGACCCCCTCTTTCACAATACTTGGAAAACCACAACCGACAGGACCTTTGTAATTGAAATGTTCAACGATTTGAGCCACCACCTCGGCCATTTCTTCTGGTTTTCTGGATGATGGGGTGGGAATTCGATGTCTTTCTGTGATCATTTCACCTGTCTCCACATTGACTAAGGCCCCCTTTATTCCGGTGCCGCCAATATCGATGCCTAAAATTTCCATGGAATGGTTTTGTTTTTGAATACGGCAAAGAAACAAAAATCTTTAAAAGTTAAAAGAATATCCGACAAGGTGTTTTTTGAGTGAGACTTAAGGCTCAATATGGTAATCAATTGAATTCAATGAATGGTTGGGGTCTATTAAATCAAGTATTTTATCGATTGCTCTTCCAAAACCGGTTAGTGTGCCAAGTTGTTTGTTTTTCCCCAATGCGCTTGAAATGGTTTCGTCACGGTTGCCAAACTTGTAACCTACTTTAGTTATCCAAAGGGTATTGAACAAATGCTGCATGAGCACATTGCCCAATTGGTCAATGGAAATCGCCAATTCCAAGGCAAATTCACCAACTCCCTTAAAACCTTGGGTAAACAATTGTCTTAAAAAGCCATAAATCAATCCTAAAGGTCCGGTAAGGGCCATAAGAACAATGGAAATAAAGAAAAGAAGAATGCCAATAAATGGATTTACACTTTTATCCCTGTTACAATCCTGCTGCTTTAAAATCATGATTACATTGCTTTTTGTATCACTTCAAAAATCTTACTTCCATCACATTTTAAAGTTTTGTGTGGATACTTGAGAATAAGTGCATAATCATGGGTGGCCATAATAATGGTTCTCCCGTTTTCATTGATTTCCTGTAGCACCTTCATGACTTCCACGCTGGTTTGCGGGTCTAGGTTCCCAGTTGGTTCATCGGCCAGAATCAACTCAGGGTCGTTTAGCAAGGCTCTGGCAATAGCTACACGCTGTTGTTCGCCCCCCGATAGCTCATGTGGAAATTTAAAACCTTTGGTTTTCATGCCCACCTTTTCTAAAACTTCCTCAATTTTGTTTTCCATCTTACCAGTGTCCGTCCATCCAGTAGCCTTAAGCACAAATTTTAGGTTGTTGTTGATGTTTCTATCTGGTAATAACTTAAAATCCTGAAAAACAATGCCCAATTTTCTTCGGAGAAAAGGGATTTCTTTTTCTTGCATGGTCTTTAGGTCGAAATCTACGATCTTACCCTGGCCCTGTTTTAAAGGTAAATCGGCATAAAGCGTCTTCATGAAACTACTTTTGCCGCTTCCGGTTTTTCCTATTACATACACAAACTCCCCTTTTTTAACCTCAAGATTGATTTGATTCAGAATTAGGTTTTCTCGTTGAAAAACGGCAACGTCTTCTAATTGAACAATGGTTTCGGACATAATGGAGCTTTAAAAAATAAAGGTACTAAGTTCTAAAATTTTATCCTGTTCGGAATAACCAAATTCATTTTCAAAAATGTAATTACATACTTTGGCGTAGATTTTGACGTTATGGTAAAAGTCAATCGAGAAACAGCGTAGAACACTATGTATCGAAAAAACCTCTTTTTAATACCCGTTCTTCTGGGTATATTTTTTGCTGCCTCTGCTCAGGAAACCAAAGTTTTTTATCATGAGGACAAGGCTTTTCAAGATGCCCTGAACCTCTATAACAATCAACAGTATCAGGCTGCCCAATCTATTTTTGAACAGGTTAAATCAACCACCAAGGATGAGGAAACTGAAGCGAATAGTGCATATTATTCCGCGAATGCCGCAATTCGCTTAAACCAGCGAGGGGCGGATAAAATGATGGAGGAATTTGTAGAACGCTATCCAACTTCCACAAAACGTAATTCTGCATTTTTGGATGTGGCCGATTATTATTTTGAAACTGGGAAATATCCCTATGCGTTAAAGTGGTACAAGAAAGTGGATGTTTCAACCATGTCATCCAAAGACAAAGAGCGGTACAATTTTAATAATGGTTATTCTTTATATGCATCCAAAAGGCCAAAAGAGGCGGAGAGATATTTTAGTAAGGTAAGTACTTCCCAAAAGTATGGCTCCCAAGCCAAATATTATTTAGGATACATTGCTTATGAACAGGATGATTACAATGAAGCAAGTGCACGTTTCGACCAAATCACGGACCCTGAGCTACTCAATGAAAAACTATCCTATTATCAGGCCGACCTTAATTTCAAGTTGGGAAATTTTGAAGAGGCCATTGCTATGGCCAAAAAACAGCTTGCAAAATCAGATAGAAAGGAAGTATCTGAGCTTAACAAAATTATAGGGGAAAGCTATTTCAACTTAAAACAGTATAACGAGGCCATTCCGTATCTACAAAAGTATAGGGGCAAACGAGGCCGTTTCAGTAATACCGATTATTACTTGATTGGATATAGTTTTTACAAACAAGGGGATTATGAAAATGCCATCAAACAGTTCAATAAGATTATAGGAGGGACCAACAATGTATCCCAAAATGCGTACTATCATTTGGCTGAATGTTATTTGAACCTAGACCAAAAAACCGAGGCTCTCAATGCATTCAAAAATGCTTCGGAAATGGAGTTTAGTCCTGAAATACAAAAGGATGCGCTATTGAACTATGCCCGATTGAGTTACGAAATAGGAAACCCCTACGAACCTGTTCCGCAGGTATTAAAATCCTATTTAGACGCTTATCCTAAGGATGAGTATCAGCAAGAAATTCAGGAATTATTGGTGGATTCCTATATCACTTCTAAAAATTTTGAAGGCGCTATGACCCTGTTGGAGGAAAACCAGAATTATGCCAGCAAGGAAACCTATCAAAAAGTTGCTTTTTATAGGGGGGTTGAACTTTTTTTGGATGGTGAATATGAAAATGCAATTGAACGGTTTTCAAAATCCCTAAAGAACCCTGAAAACAAATCTTTTGAAGCTAGAGCAGAGTTTTGGAAAGCTGAATCCGCGTATCGTCTTGATAGGTTTGAAGATGCGTTGTCCGGCTTTACAAGATTTCAAAAGTTGCCAGCGGCCAAAACCATGAGCGAGTATGAAGAATTGGCTTATAATTTAGGATACTGTCATTTTAAGCTAAAAGATTACAACAATGCCGTCACTTTATTTAAAAGGATGGCAAGTTCTGGAAGCGTTGAAGATGTCAAACTTGCAGACAGTTATCTTAGATTGGGGGACAGTTATTTTGTGACAAGCCGATATAGTTTGGCTAAAAAAGCGTATGATTCAGGTTCTAAGTTAAATGGACCAGAGAGGGACTACGCCGCTTTTCAAAAAGCCTTGTGCGATGGTTTCTTGGGAAATGCTTCGTCCAAAATTAAAGGGTTAAATGACTTTCTTCGATTAAACCCAAAATCATCCTTAAGGGACGACGCACTCTTTGAATTGGGAAATTCGTATATAAAATCAGGTCAAGAAAGAGAGGGACTTCAAATTTATGATAGATTGGTGGAAGAATATGCTAGAAGCAAGTTTGCGCCAAGAGCACTTTTAAGACAGGGCTTAGTGCATTATAATGCAAATCGAAACAGCGAGGCACTTACCAAATTAAAGCGTGTTGTGGAAAAATATCCAAAAACTTCAGAAGCAAAACAAGCGGTAGCTACAGCCAAACTGGTCTATATTGATGAGGGAAGGGTAAGCGAGTATGCAACTTGGGCCAGAAATCTGGATTTTGTTGAGGTTACAGATTCTGAGTTGGAAAATGCCAGTTTTGAAGCAGCAGATAGAAAATATGCCGAAGGAAAGACTGAAACGGCCCTAAAAGGTTTTGAAGATTACATTAAAGAATTCCCCAACGGAGTGCATGCGCTCCAGGTCAATTTTAACATTGCTCAAATCTATTTCAGAAAAGGTGAAAAAGAAAGAGCGCTTCCCTTCTTTAAAACAGTTGCAGACAGTGGGGGCGAATATCAGGAACAGGCACTGACTCGTGTTTGTGAGATTTATGTGGCAAGGGAAGACTACAATAGTGCAATTCCGTATTTGGAACAATTGGAAGAAACGGCCGAAATATCTCAAAATAGAACTTTCGCCCAGTCCAATTTAATGAAGGGTTTTTATGGAAAGAAGAATTATGATTTAACGATTGCCTATGCCGAAAAGGTATTGGCCGCATCAAAGATTGATAATCGTATTAAGAGTGATGCCCAAATAATGATAGCCAGGTCAGCCATTGAAACTGGAGATGAAAACTTAGCAGAAACTGCTTTTGCCAAGGTCAAAAAAATTGCTACTGGGGAATTGGCTGCCGAGGCTTGGTATTACGATGCGTATTTTAAAAATAATGCACAAGATTTTGAAGCTTCCAATGCTTCTGTACAAAAATTGGCCAAGGATTATGCTGCGTATAAAGAATGGGCAGGCAAAGGATTGGTTGTTATGGCCAAGAATTTTTATGCTTTGAACGATGCCTTTCAAGCCACCTACATTTTGGAAAGTGTCATTTCCAATTTTTCGGAATACGAGGATTTGGTAGCGGAAGCCCAAGGAGAATTGTCCATAATCAAGTCCAGAGAGTCACAACGAAATTCTTCCGTGGACCCTAATGGCAATTAATCAGAATACGATGCGAAAGAGAACCACTATATTTTCCATAATTTTTTTGAGCCTTTTGGGTCCTGTTTTGGCCCAAGAAACCAAGGATATAGGCACTGAAACAGTAACGGTTGTTAAGCCCTACTCCCCAACTGTTTCAGATGCCTTTAAACTAAAATCAAACCCAACTTTGGATGATTCCATTGTACTTCAAAAGAAGAAAATCAATTACAGCATTTTTTCCGTCCCTGTGGCTTCTACCTTCACACCCGCCAAGGGCAGGGCATCGCGAGTTAAGAAAACGCCCCCACCTACCTTGTATAATTCCTATGCTTCAATAGGTTTGGGAAATTTCAACAATGCCATGGTCGATTTATATACCAGTCGCGAGTTCAATAGAGGTGAGAATTTGTTGGATGTAGGTCTAAGCCATCATTCTTCCCGGGGTGACATTGAGTCTACACCGTTGGATGCCGACTTTTACAATACAAAAGTGGATGTTTCCTATGCCAAAAAGGATAGGGATATGGATTGGGACATAGGACTTGGTCTTCAACATCAACTATATAATTGGTATGGTGTAGAGCTTGAAGAGTTTGATGAAACCATACTTATTCCCTTGGATGAAACCCAGAATTACTTCAATGCCCAGGTTACGGGTAATTTAAGCCTGGAGGATTCTTTTTTTAAGAATGGAACTGTTTTGTTGCGCAGGTTTTGGGATGCAACGGATTCGGGAGAAAATAGGGTAGTGCTAAATCCGACGATTGAATTGCCCATCACTGAAGAATTGGTTACCATAAAGACCAAGTTTGACTATGTGAGCGGTAGTTTTGAAAATGCATCTCTAAATAGTGCGACCAATGAAACTGGGATTGATTACAGTCATTTTCAGGTAGGAGTAAATCCGAGTTTGTTGATTCTTAGAGATAATTTGACACTAAATTTAGGGGCAAATATTGTATACGGGTTAGATACGGAAAACTCGGATAGTAACTTTTTTATTTATCCAGCAGTAACTGCTTCGTATCGCTTGGTTGATGAAACCGTAATTGCCTATGGAGGAGTAGAAGGCGAACTTAGACAGAATTCCTATTATGATTTTGTTCAGGAGAATCCATATGTTTCACCCACATTGGATATTCAACCCACCGACCAACAATACGAAGGGTATCTGGGTCTAAAAGGTCAACTATTACCCAGTGTGGGGTATAATATAAAAGGTTCCTACACAGCTGAAAACAGGCGACCACTCTTTTTATTGAACCCTGAGAATCTGGTCAGAAACGAAGAAGAAGGTTATTTTTTGGGCAATTCGTTCCAAGTTTTTTATGATGACATAAAAACCTTGGGTGTATTTGGAGAGCTTAATGTAGATGTAAATCGTAATTTTTCTTTGGGTGTCAATGCTGAATTCTATGATTATGATACCGAAACCGATAATCCGGCATGGAATCTACCTTCTATTAAAGGATCCTTATTCATGGATTATCAAATTTCAGAACAATGGTTTTTTGGCGCTAATCTATTTTATGTTGGAGAACGTGAAGATTTGGATAGGCAAGTCGTTGCTGGTCCGCTGCCTCCCATACCTTCGGATGTAATTCTGACTTTAGATGGTTTCTTTGATGTAAACGCACATGCTGGATATCGATTCAATGAACAACTTTCCATTTTTGTAAAAGCTTCCAATATTGCCAACAACGATTATCAGCGTTGGGCGAACTTTAGAGTTCAGACTTTTCAGGCTCTAGCTGGCGTTTCCTATAAGTTTGATTTGTAGGAAAAAGGACAATAAAAAGTTAAGAAAATCGTTATGATTAGCTCTAGATGAACCTTTTTCCAGTCTAGAGACCCAAATCTGAACATGAAATCATGCGATTACAGTTCATTCAAATAATGTGCTTTGGTCTGCTTTCTACAATGCTTTTTGCCCAGAAGGCAGAGAATCTTGTTCACAACGGTGGGTTTGAGGATTTTGTGGAATGTCCCGTCAAAATGAGCAACCTCAACAAGGACACCGAATATTGGAATGCCCCTACCTTGGGTACTACCGATTACTTTAATGTTTGTAGCAAGACCAAGTTGGGTATCCCCATGAATTTCAAAGGGAAACAGGAAACTTTTGAAGGTGATGGCTACATAGGACTTTATTTATTTGCGCCGAAAGACTATCGCGAATACATTCAAGTTCCACTTAAGGAAAGTTTACAAAAAGGACATCGTTATCGATTAAGTCTCTCTTTAAGTCTTGCTGAAAAATCTGATGGAGCCGTAATGGATATGGGCGCCGTTTTCTCAGAAAAACCACTTTCGGTGCATACCAAACGACAATTGTCCAATGCAATGCTTTCTTCGCAAAGTGTAAAAACCACCCATTCCAAATCATTTTCCAATTCGGGTTTTTATGAAGATAAGCAGGACTGGATGAAAATAAGCTTGGACATTGTGGCCAAGGGATTTGAGAAGAATTTAATTCTTGGGAATTTTAAGAGCAATGGTGGAACTAAGTATCTGGACTTCAAAAAAGACTCAACAAAACCAGAAGGGTATGCCTATTACTATGTAGATAATGTGGTTTTGGAATATTTAGGGCCAGAATACAAACCCAATAAAAGCTATGTTTTGGAGCATGTGAATTTTGACTTTGATAAGTTTGAACTTTTACCAAAGGCAAAATATAACCTGAGAGCGGTTTATTCTTATTTGACGAAACATCCTAACCTGAAAGTAGATATAAGCGGTCATACCGACCACATGGGTTCCGAAGAGTATAATAGCAAGCTTTCCAAACAACGCGCTAATATGGTGGCTAAATATTTGATTCGGCTAGGGTTGGATAAGGATAGAATCTCATACAAAGGCTACGGGAACAAAAAACCTTTGGATAGCACATTAACTGACCAAGCAAGACGGAAAAATAGAAGAGTCGAGTTTGTTATGACGAAATTTGAGGATAACTGATATTATTTTCCCTCTAAAAGTTTTCTCATTTCCTCATTGTATTCCAGCACAATCTCTCCTGCACTGCCTCCACTTAAAACAAAGAAAGATTCTGTTTTGTATCCTTTGGAGCTGATATTCAGTTTCCAGTGAAAGTTTTTCTCGCTTTCAATAGTAAAAACACCATCAAAATTCGTGTAGACTTTGTCGTCCGTAGAATTGATTTCTACCGAAGCCAGATAAATAGGAAGTCCCAATTCATCAATTATTTTCCCGGTTACACTGTTTTGGCTAAAGCCAAAAAGGGGAATGGCAAAAAATATTAGCGTAAAGGTTCCTTTGCGCATAACAGTAAGATTTGGACTAATAGTAACGGCCTAAAACCGATTTTAGTATAGACTCACATACGAGGATACTTTGTTTACAACATAAATTGCTCTTAAAGCAACAAAACCGCAATATGGAAATAAGATGTGCGTTAATAGCCTTACGGGAACCTTAAAAATAAAACATATAACATGGTTACCCGTCTACTCTCTCTCTTTAGCATCAGTATATTCATTTGTACAGGAGTTTCTGCTCAAAATTTAATTGTTAATTCAGGATTCGAGAATTTCTCTGATTGTCCCATCTATATGTCTCCAATGGATGTATTGATTGAGGATGTGTCTTTGCCAACCTCTAGTTCAGGAGATTATTTCAACAAATGTGCAAATGATGAATTTGGAGTACCCTCTAACTTTAAGGGAAGTCAGGTTGCTGCAGAGGGTTCAGCGTATATTGGGTTATATTTTTATGCACTGAATGATTATCGGGAGTATGCTCAACTGAACACCACCAGGACACTTCGTGAAAAACATCCCTATAAAATATCATTTCAGGTAAGTCTGGCTGAAAATTCCACTTTGGCATTGAAAAACATGTCCATCTTACTGGTGAATCAAAAAGTGAAAGTGCCAAACTCTTCTGTTCTTACAAAGTCAAGATTGGATTTGGAGCCAAACTTGGAATTCCATGAAGTCCATTTAAAAGCTGATAATTCAATGGCCGATACAAGCGGATGGGTTACCTTATCTGCCGAATTCGATGCCAAAGGATTTGAAAATCATATACTGATAGGAAATTTTCAAGATAACGGGAGTACACAACTTTTGGAGTCTAATAAAATAGCCTCATCCAGTGATTTTTCATATTACTATGTAGACAATTTTAAGCTAGAAAAACTACCAAGGATAAACTACGAGCAAGACAAAATATATGTAATGGAGCAAAATCCTTTCGAGCCAAAAGGTTACGAATTGGATGCAAAAGCAATGGCCAGTATTCAAAAGATTTTTAAGTATCTCAAGGAAAATGCAGAAGTGCAAATGAAGATTACTGGACATGCTGAAAACATTGGAACCACCGAATACAATAAATTTGTTTCTTCATTGAGGGCAAGAGCTGTAGCACTCCACTTAAAAAAGCTAGGTATAGCCGAAGACCGCATCGTTTGGGAAGGTGTTGGAGATTCCAAACCACTTCGAAATGGTAAGCTAAAGACCAAAGATTTTGAAGATGGGAGAGTGGAGTTCGTGATGACCAAGTTCGACGACAAATAGAAACATTCCTCTCTAGACTTTTCCTATTTTTGGGGAAACCCATTATATATGAAACAGTCTATAAGCCTTCTTTTTACTGCCCTTTTAATTTTTGCATGTACCTCCAAAGAGGAAGTAGACCTCATTGTCTACAATGCCAACATTTACACTGTTGATAGTGATTTTTCAAAAGCTTCTTCAGTAGCTATAAAAGATGGAAAATTTGTAGCTGTTTCTGAACAAGCGAATATCAGTGCAAGCTATACTGCCAATCGGCAAATTGATGTGCAAGGCAAGACCATGGTTCCTGGCTTAATCGATGCACATTGTCATTTTTATGGATTAGGCCTTAACCAACAAGTTGTGGATTTGGTCGGAACCAAAAGTTACGATGAGGTACTCCAGCGGGTTACAGATTTTCATAAAAAAAATCCGTCAAACGTGGTTTTGGGGAGGGGTTGGGACCAAAATGACTGGGAAATCAAGGAATTTCCCTTCAACGAACCGCTCAATAAGATGTTTCCGGATATTCCAGTGGTTTTGCAGCGAGTGGATGGACATGCATATCTGGTAAACCATAAAGCCCTTAAAATGGCTGGCATAGACAATTCCACTCAAGTAGAAGGAGGTGAAATTGTAAAGGAAAATGGTCAGATTATAGGTGTTCTTGTGGATGCTCCAATGGCTATGGTTGATGCTGTTATGCCCCAACCCAATCGTGAAACCCAAATCCAAGCTTTACAACAGGCAGAAAAACTCTGTTTTGAATATGGGCTGACAACGGTGAACGATGCTGGTTTGGACCGTTCTACCATAGAACTCATAGATAGTCTTCAACAAGCAGGAGATTTATCCATTAGGATTTACGCTATGGTAAGCAATACTCCTGAGAATTTAGAGTATTATCTGAACAAGGGAATTATTAAAACGGACAAGCTTAATGTACGCTCCATAAAAGTCTACGGTGATGGTGCTTTGGGTTCACGTGGTGCGGCTTTGAAAGCCCCATATTCAGATAAGAAAGGGCATTTTGGTGCGATGATTACCCCAATTGACGACATTGAGAATATTGCAGAGCGTATTGCGGCAACAGAGTACCAAATGAATACACATGCCATTGGTGATTCTGCCAACGTGGTGATTCTAAAAACCTATCAAAAAGCATTGGAAGGTAAAACGGATAGACGTTGGAAAGTGGAACATGCCCAGGTGGTTTCCGAAAAGGATTTTGATTATTTCAAAAGTGGTATCATACCATCGGTACAGCCCACCCACGCCACTAGTGATATGTACTGGGCAGAGGACAGATTAGGTCCCGAACGTATAAAAGGTGCTTATGCCTTTAAAAAATTATTGGAGAAAGCTGGAACTGTTGCTTTGGGTACAGACTTTCCAGTGGAGCAAGTAAGCCCATTCCTGACATTCTATGCCTCAGTTGCTAGAAAAGATTTGGATAATTATCCTGATGGTGGATTTCAAATGAAAGATGCACTCTCTAGGGAAGAAACCCTGAAAGGGATGACAATTTGGGCAGCCCATTCCAACTTTGAAGAAGATGAAAAGGGGAGTATTGAGGTCGGTAAAAAGGCTGACTTTGTAATCTTGAGTAAAGATATAATGACAATTCCTGAACAAGATATTCCAAATCTAAAAGCCGAACAGGTCTTTGTTGGGGGAGCGAAAGTGAAATAAAAAAAGCGAGCTATATGCTCGCTTTTTGATTTTTTGTAGAGATTCTCCTTAGAAAGAAACGGGTACGGCTACACGAGTAGTTCCCCATCCCATAACCATATGGGCTCCGCCGTCAACATCTTTATAAGCGATGGAAAAAGCTTCCAAAGACTCAGAATCTGTTGAAACTGCACCAGTAACACGCATAACATCTGCCGCGCTGTCATAGGAATAAGCGCCCCATTGATTCAAGTTGCTGTTCAAAATAACAGTCCACTCACTTTCACCTGGGATGGTGAACAAAGAATAAGTTCCAGCCTTTACAGACTTGCCACCGAAAGTAGCATCCTTGTAAAAGGTGATTTCAGGAGCTTCATTGGCACCGGTTCTCCATACTTTTCCAGCAGGAGCAAGGTCAGATAGGCTTCTTCCTTTAAGTTGAGGTCTGCTGTATACTACACGTACAGATTTGTCCGCCTCCCTATAACTTGTAGGATAAGATGCAATATCTGCTGGGCTTTTGTCAAGACCACTGAATTTTTGTGCAGTAGCTTCAGTAGTAAAGACTAAACCAAGGGCTAAAAAAGAAAATAGAATTAGTTTTTTCATGTTTTTTAAAATTTATGCGTTCAAAACTAGGAGGTAAATCTCCGGGATACTTATAAAGAGACGTTAAATTTTAACAACCTTTCAAAATGTTCATAAAAAAACCTTTCTACTTGCAAATGATTACTAATTTATATTAAATAAACACTTTTTCTTAAATTTTGAATTCAAAATCCTCATGTAAGTTTCATTTTTGATATTTAGGGTTCATTTTTGTTTCATCATAGAATAAAAGAAAAGGATTATGTGTGGAATTGTATGTGCCTTTGATGTAAAGGAAAGTGTAGATAAACTAAGACCCCAGTTATTGGAGATGTCCAAAAAAGTGCGTCATCGCGGTCCAGACTGGAGCGGAATATATGCAGATGATAAAGCCATTTTGGCCCATGAAAGATTGGCCATTGTTGACCCAGCATCAGGAAAGCAACCATTGTTAAGTGCAGATGGCAAACTGATACTTGCAGCTAATGGTGAAATTTATAATCATCAGGAGTTAAGAAAACAGTTTGAAGGGAAGTATGAATTCAAGACACAATCGGATTGTGAAGTGATTTTAGCGCTTTATCAAGAAAAGGGTGTTGAATTCATGGATGAGATGAACGGAATTTTTGGCTTCGCCATTTACGATAGCGAAAAAGATGAATATTTCATTGCTCGTGATCATATGGGGATTATCCCGCTTTATATAGGTTGGGACAGAAACGGTACGTTTTATGTCGCTTCGGAACTTAAGGCTTTGGAAGGGGTATGCACCAAGATTGAGTTGTTTCCTCCTGGACATTATTTGCATAGTTCGGATGGGGAGTTTAAAAGATGGTACCGGCGTGATTGGATGGAGTACGAAGCGGTAAAAGAGAACGAAACCAGTATTCAAGAACTAAAGGATGCTCTGGAGGCTGCTGTTCATCGCCAATTGATGTCAGATGTGCCTTATGGTGTATTATTGTCCGGAGGCCTTGATTCTTCCGTTACCTCGGCAATCGCAAAAAAGTACTCCCAGATGCGTATAGAATCAGGCGATACCAAAGAGGCATGGTGGCCTCAATTACATTCGTTTTCTGTTGGTCTGGAGGGGTCTCCCGACTTGGCCGCAGCCCAAAAAGTAGCAGACCATATTGGAACTATCCACCACGAAATTAAGTTTACCATCCAAGAAGGATTGGATGCCATTAAAGACGTGATTTACAATCTGGAAACATATGATATCACCACTATACGAGCTTCAACACCAATGTATCTTATGGCCAGAGTCATAAAATCTATGGGAATAAAAATGGTATTGTCTGGTGAAGGAGCTGATGAACTTTTTGGTGGATACCTTTATTTTCATAAGGCACCAAGTCCAAAGGATTTTCATGAAGAAACAGTAAGAAAACTGGATAAACTCCATATGTACGATTGCCTTCGTGCCAATAAGTCTTTGGCAGCATGGGGAATTGAGGGTCGCGTGCCCTTCTTGGATAAAGAATTTATGGATGTGGCTATGCGAATCAATCCAAAAGATAAAATGATCAATGGAGAGCGTATGGAGAAATGGGTAATTCGAAAGGCATTTGAATCCTATTTGCCTGAGAGCGTGGCTTGGAGACAAAAAGAACAGTTTTCTGATGGTGTAGGGTATAGCTGGATAGATACCTTGAAACAATTGGTTGAGGAAGAAATCTCTGATGAGCAATTGAAAAATGCCCATTTTAAGTTTCCAATTCAGACTCCAACCACTAAAGAAGAGTATTATTATCGTTCCATTTTTGAAGGACATTTTCCTTCGGATGCTGCCGCCCTAAGTGTTCCTCAAGAACCTTCTGTGGCTTGTAGCACACAAATTGCATTGGAATGGGATGAAGCGTTTAAAAATATGAATGATCCTTCAGGTAGGGCCGTGGCGCATGTTCACGAGGATGCCTATGTGAAGTAGATTCTTAAGAAAGTTTCGTGCGGTAGATGAATGAGGTTTTGTTCATTTTCAATTAGTCGGAAAAGCCCCTTTTTAAAGGGGCTTTTTGTGTTTTTAGAAAAAGAGGGCAAACCCAATTCTAAATTCAAAGATTCCATCATCTGAAAAATCTTCGTTTAGACTTAAGTTGTAACGCAAACCAGGTTCAATACTGATATGGTCGGTCAAAAAGATGGCATAACCTCCTTGCAGACCTACCCAAAGAGGATTTTCCGTTGCATCCTGAATACTAGCGCCTGTAATGTCCACTTGTATGGGAATAGTACTTATAACATAATACTTCGCTCCCAGCTTGTAGGAAAAAATAGTAGTGCCATCAAAATCGGAATAACCAAGTCCTGCTTTTAGGGCTAAATCGTCAGCTATAAAATAGCCTCCTTCCGCACCAATGCTCCATATGGTGGCGTCTCCAGAAGAAACAAGTCCGAAACCGGTATTGGCAGAATGGGCAGCTAGGCCATCTCCCCCAAAACCAGTATTTGCTTCAATCAACCAACTTCCTTGGCTGGTTTGACTCCCATCCTGTGCCTGAACAGAGAATAAGAAGCCAATAATTGCTAAAAATGAAAATGTGAATTTTTTCATGGTATAGATTTTATTGTTTATCTAAAAATAACTCAAGAATTCATTAGAATCATTATTTTCTGTCTAAAACCTATGTAATTTCATACATCTATTGTGCCTTGAACTCTAAATTTGTTATAGCATAGTTTTGGGTCTTTGGTGATGCGTTTCAGGGTGGTTTATAGTGAATAATTTTCGCGATTTTCAGAAAGCTACTTTTCCACAGAAATCTGTTGATAACTTCAACCTTAAAAGTAGTTCAACACCCTAATTTTACTGGGTTTTGCTTATATTTGTAAGATTTGAAATTTTCAAAAACAACATAGCAAATATATATGAGCGAAGAAGCTAAGAAAAACCAGTATTCGGCGGATAGCATCCAGGCCCTTGAAGGGATGGAACACGTAAGAATGCGTCCCTCCATGTATATTGGGGATGTAGGTCCGAGGGGATTGCACCACTTGGTCTACGAAGTAGTGGATAACTCAATTGATGAGGCCATGGGAGGCCACTGTGATACCATAAGTGTTATCATCAATGAGGACAACTCCATTACAGTTCAGGATAACGGTAGAGGGATTCCAGTAGGATTGCACAAGAAAGAGGGAGTTTCCGCTCTGGAAGTTGTAATGACGAAAATTGGAGCTGGGGGTAAATTTGATAAAGATTCTTATAAAGTCTCCGGAGGACTTCACGGGGTTGGTGTTTCCTGTGTGAATGCGTTATCCGACCATCTAAAGGCCACCGTACATAGAGATGGAAAAGTTTGGGAGCAGGAGTATGAGCGTGGAAAAAGCATGTATCCTGTAAAAAGTGTTGGGAATACTGATATAACAGGAACTATTGTCACTTTTGTACCGGATAAATCCATTTTCACCCAAACCATAGAGTACAATTACGATACTTTGGCAAATCGTATGCGTGAGTTGGCGTATTTGAACAAGGGAGTTACTATAACGCTTACCGATAAGCGAAATAAAGATGATAAGGGAGAGCATGTTGGAGAGACTTTCTTCTCTAATGAAGGATTAAAAGAATTCATAAAATTCTTGGATGAGACCCGTGAACCCCTTATCCAAAGTGTTATCTCCATGGAAGGGGAGAAGAATGGGATTCCAGTAGAGGTAGCGATGATTTACAACACAGGTTTTTCCGAAAACCTTCATTCCTATGTGAATAATATCAACACACACGAAGGTGGAACTCATCTTTCTGGCTTTAGAAGAGGTTTGACTTCTACTTTGAAAAAATATGCGGATTCTTCAGGAATGTTGGATAAATTGAAATTCGAAGTTTCTGGTGATGACTTTAGAGAAGGACTTACTGCAATTGTTTCTGTCAAAGTAGCGGAACCACAGTTCGAAGGTCAGACCAAAACAAAACTGGGAAATAGGGAAGTTACCAGTGCTGTTAGCCAAGCAGTTTCCGAGATGTTGACCAATTATTTGGAAGAACATCCAGATGATGCCAAATCCGTTGTGCAAAAAGTGATTTTAGCAGCACAGGCAAGACATGCAGCAGCCAAAGCACGCGAAATGGTTCAGCGTAAGAATCCAATGAGCGTTGGAGGTTTGCCCGGAAAACTATCAGATTGCTCAGAACAAGACCCAACAAAATGCGAAGTATTTTTGGTAGAGGGGGATTCTGCAGGAGGTACCGCAAAGCAGGGAAGGGACAGAAACTTCCAGGCCATTTTACCGCTTCGGGGTAAAATTCTGAATGTGGAAAAGGCTATGCAGCACAAGGTTTTTGAAAATGAAGAAATCAAAAACATTTACACGGCACTTGGGGTGACCATTGGTACGGAAGAAGATAGCAAAGCGTTGAATTTGGAGAAGCTCCGTTATCACAAAGTGGTCATTATGTGTGATGCGGATGTAGATGGTAGCCACATTGAAACCTTGATTCTTACATTCTTCTTTAGATATATGAGAGAGCTGATTGAAGGAGGTCACGTCTATATTGCCACTCCACCACTGTATTTGGTCAAAAAAGGTGCTAAAAGAAGATATGCATGGAACGACCAAGAGCGAGATGAAATTATTGAGTCCATGAAAGGTGGAGCAAGCATTCAGCGTTATAAAGGTTTGGGGGAAATGAATGCAGAGCAACTTTGGGATACCACGATGAACCCAGAGTTTAGAACCCTACGTCAAGTCAGCATAGAAAATGCTACCGAGACGGACAGAATCTTCTCCATGTTGATGGGTGATGAGGTGCCGCCAAGGCGAGAATTCATTGAAAAAAATGCCGTCTATGCGAACATAGATGTATAAATAACCTTTGTTTCACAACAAAAACTCGCCCCTACAAGGCGAGTTTTTTAGTTTTAGGAAAAACTTTACAAGATGAAAAGACTTTTTTTCATTTGGGTTTTATCCATGAGTACAATGGGTGTGGCCCAAGATTTAAATGATTTATTCGTTGCCGGAGTAAATGATGCAGAGCGTTTTGCCAATGCCTATTTGGCTCCGGTTTCTGAAGCTGCTATTTACAGTGTTTCTAACGGATGGTACAATACAGCGGACGCCAAACCATTAGGTGGTTTTGAAATATCCATTGTAGGTAACTTAACAGGTTTCAAAAATAAGGATGATAAAAAATCGTTTATTCTCGATCCGAATGACTACGAAAACCTTGATTTTGTAAACAATCCTGGTCAGGCCAGACCTGTTTCAACAGGACTAGGGGATATTGAAGGTGTTGTTGTGGTAGTTGAAGACGAAACGAGTCTTTTCAGGGAAGAATTTGAGCTACCTTCAGGATTGGCCGGAGAAGATTTAAATTTTATTCCTTCGGGATATATTCAGGCCAGTGTTGGATTGATTAAAGGATTAGAGGTTAAAGCTCGTTTTCTTCCTAAGATTAAGTTTGATGATGATGCCAATTTAGGACTGTTTGGAGCCGGTCTGCAATATGAATTTACCAAATTACTTCCTGCGGATAAGGTATTACCAGTAGCAATATCTGCAGTAATTGGATATACCAATCTTAGCGGAGAATATGATTTTACCGATACTGGGGTAATAGATGGAAGCGACCAACGGCTTGATGCCTCATTTAGAACGTGGAATTTCAGCGCAGTGGTTTCTACAAGAAAAATACCGGTCATCAATTTTTATGGAGGTATAGGATATATTACAGGTAGTTCCGATATAGATTTATTGGGAACCTATGAAGCCAATGGCCCTTTCTTGCCTGTAACAATAACGGACCCGTTCTCCGTGTCCCAAAATGCTAGTGGAGTGTCTGCCAATTTAGGAACCAAAATAAAACTAGGATTCTTTAGATTCAATGCAGAATATAATCTTTCCGAGTTTAGCACCTTTACCTTTGGACTCAACTTCGGTTTCAGATAAAAGAAAAAGAAAATTATATAAACATGAACGCCCCGGCAATTGCCGGGGCGCTCTGTTTTCATAGAGTGCAGGTCTCCGTCTACTCTCTAGTAGCGAAAACAGCTCCGTCTTCAAGCGCCAATATTTCGGGCTGATTACTTTCTTCAAGATTTACCGTAACTTCTTCAATGTCAGTTCCAGAATAGGTAATGGTATAAATACCATTTTCATTAGACCATTTAAAGTCAGTATAAAAAGTGAGTGTATTATTGGAATATCTTTGATATCTGCCTAGGTAGACATCATTAAAGATCCATTCTTCTTTTAAGGAGTTTTGGGATTTAGAATCCTCGGATAAGGTAGCTGTTCGTGCCCAGATGCCCAAAATAGGGTCATTGTTCTCTGGAATATCTGTACAATTGCTCACGGCAATAATTAGTACGATTAACAGCAAAGAAAAGAGCTTCTTCATAGGTCAATCACATTAGGTAAAATTTGGGACTAAGAGAACGTCAAAAAGAGATGATCTATTGTGGTAAAATCGATGTATGGTATATCCGCCTCCTGTTTTCTCGTTGAACGGTGCGTATTTTTAACATTGAGAAGAATTTGCTTATGGTTTTAATGGCCATGTTGCGATATCGGAAAATGGGAAAAAGTCAGGTTTTTTCTCCTTCAAATACCGTATTTTTGAAGCTGTTAAAATTTAAACTGAAAATCATGAAAGTTACTGTTGTTGGGGCAGGAGCCGTTGGGGCAAGCTGTGCTGAATATATTGCGATGAAGGATTTCGCATCAGAAGTTGTATTGTTGGACATCAAAGAAGGCTATGCCGAAGGAAAGGCCATGGATTTGATGCAAACCGCGTCATTAAATGGCTTCGATACCAAAATTACAGGAAGCACCAACGACTATTCTAAAACAGCAGGTAGCGATATAGCAGTGATAACCTCCGGTATTCCAAGAAAACCAGGCATGACACGTGAAGAATTGATAGGAATCAATGCGGGTATCGTAAAAACAGTGGCCACGAGTTTATTGGAGCACTCTCCGAATACTATTATTATTGTTGTGAGCAACCCCATGGATACCATGACCTATCTGGTACATAAAACCACAGATATTCCAAAGAACAGAATCATTGGGATGGGTGGCGCTTTGGACAGTGCCCGTTTTAAATACCGATTGGCTGAGGCTTTGGAAGCCCCAATTTCAGATGTAGATGGTATGGTAATCGGTGGACATAGTGATAAAGGTATGGTCCCACTTATTGGCCATGCTACTCGTAATAGTGTTAAGGTTTCAGAATTTTTAAGCAGCGATAAGTTGGATTACGTTGTGCAAGAGACCAAAGTAGGTGGTGCTACCTTAACCAAACTTTTAGGAACAAGTGCTTGGTATGCTCCAGGAGCTGCGGTTTCTGGTTTGGTGCAGGCTATTGCTTGCGACCAAAAGAAAATGTTCCCGTGTTCTACGTATTTGGAAGGGGAATACGGATTGAATGACATATGTATCGGAGTTCCTGTACTTTTAGGGAAGAACGGTATTGAAAAAGTGGTGGAGATTGAGTTAAGCGATGCCGAAAAAGCTAAAATGCAAGAAAGTGCTGAAGGTGTAGGCAAAACCAACGGATTGCTTCAGCTTTAAATTTTTAAAAAAGATATAAAATAGTCATTTCGAATCCGAAGGATGAGAAATCTTTGTACCTAGAGATTTCTCGCTTCGCTCGAAATGACTTTTTTGTTTTAACATCCTTTACGAATGGTGAGCATTGCAATTCCCATAAAATGTATTGGCAAATCTTATGGGAAATGATATATTTGCACGCTGTTTAAGAAAACTTCTAAAATTTTAGTAATCAATGCAAAATAAAGGACTTATAAGGCTTTTCGCAATCCTTTTTGGTGTGGTGAGTATTTATCAGCTTTCCTTTACGTTTATCACAAGTAAACTGGAAGGAGATGCTGAAACCTATGCCATAAGCCAAATTTCGGAAGCAGAGGAGGACTATGTAGCTAAGCGTGAGGCTTTAGAAGCATCGTATTTGGATTCGATTGGACCTGCATCTGTTTTTGGGTTCACGAGCTATGAAGATGCCAAGACTAAAGAATTGAACAAGGGTCTTGACCTTAAAGGAGGTATCAATGTAACGCTTCAGATTTCGGTAAAAGACATCTTGAAAGGATTGGCCAATAATACCAAAAATCCTGTTTTTAATAAGGCTCTTGTCGATGCAGACAATGCATCAAAAAACAGTGACAATACTTATTTGGAACTCTTCTTTGAGGCCTTTGACAATATCAAAGGAGAGACTAAATTGGCATCTCCCGACATTTTCGCCAACAAAGGATTGAGCGATGATATCAATTTTCAGATGACCGATGACCAGGTAAAGCCAGTCATCCGAAGAAAGATTGATGAGTCCATCGTTTCAGCATTTGAGGTATTGCGTGAACGTATTGATGGTTTTGGAGTTACCCAACCAAACATTCAGAGAGAAGGAAATTCTGGGCGTATTTTGGTTGAATTACCAGGTGCTAGAGACATTGCGAGAGCTCAGGAGCTTCTTTCAAGTACAGCACAATTGGAATTTTGGGAAACCTATCCTCAGAGCAATCAAAGCTTAGGTGCGTTTTTTGTGAATGCCAATGAGCGCTTAAAGGAAATCTTAGAGCCAGAAGATGAAGATGAAGAGGTTGCAAAACCTGAATCCGAGATTGATTCATTACTTTCTGATGTGGCCCAAGACTCGTTGGACCTTGCTCCCGAGGTAAATCCTCTTTTGAGTAAGTTGATTCCTGCCAACCCGGGAAGTCATGCCATTGCCAGAGCATTGGTCAGCGATACTGCTGAAATAGGTGCATATTTAAGAATGCCTCAGATAAAAAGGTTACTGCCTAACGATGTTCAGTTTGCAAAATTCCTTTGGGAAAGACCTGCTAAAGATATAGAGGTAGCAGAGTTGTATGCCTTGAAATCTAATAGAGATGCCGTGCCACGTATTAGTGGAGATGTGGTATCCGATGCACAAGATACTTTTGACCAGTTCAATAAACCTGCGGTAAGCATGACCATGAACACGCGTGGTGCCAAAGAATGGGAAAAGCTTACTGGAGACGCTTTCAATAACCAAACAGGAATTGCAATTGTTCTAGATAACAAGGTTTATACGGCCCCTGGAGTTTCCACGGGACCTATTTCCGGAGGTCGTTCAGAGATTACAGGTACGTTTACGGTAAACGAAACGAAAGATATTGCTAATGTATTAAGAGCAGGTAAACTTCCTGCTTCCGCAGAAATTATTCAATCTGAAGTAGTTGGGCCTTCATTGGGTCAAGAAGCCATTGACAGTGGTTTCATGTCTTTTATGATAGCTATGGCCTTCGTACTGGTATGGATGATTTTCTACTATGGCAAGGCCGGTATCTTCGCAGATATTGCTTTAACGTTCAATATCGTATTAATTTTTGGAGTTTTGACAAGCCTTGGTGCGGTTCTTACTTTACCTGGCATTGCAGGTATTGTACTGACCATTGGTATGTCGGTTGATGCCAACGTACTTATTTTTGAAAGAATCAAAGAGGAGTTGGTCCGTGGAAAGGGTAAAGCACAGGCCGTAGCGGACGGATTTAGCAATGCTTTATCTTCCATTTTGGATGCCAACATCACTACGGGTCTTACGGCTATTATTCTATTTATTTTTGGTTCAGGACCTATTAAAGGATTTGCAACTACGCTTTTGATAGGTATTGTGACCTCATTGTTTACAGCAATTTTCATCACTCGTTTGATGGTAGATTCTTATCTCGCCAAAAAAGGAAGAAAGTTGGAATTCTCAACACCAGTGACTAAGAACCTGTTCAAAAACATGAGCATTAACTTCTTGGGAAAAAGAAAATTTGCCTATGTCATTTCTGCCATCTTGGTAGGAGTAGGGGCCTTTTCTTTATTTACAACTGGATTGCAACAAGGGGTCGATTTTATTGGAGGTCGTTCGTATCAAATTCGTTTTGAAAAGGCGGTAAATCCATCTGAGATAACTTCTGAATTGAATACAGTTTTTGGTAGTGGAACCAACGTAAAGACCTTTGGAGAAGCCAATCAGGTAAAAGTGACCACGCCATACAAAGTAGATGTAGATGGAATTGAAGTAGATACAGAGATTCAGAATAAATTGTACAACTCTCTTCAAAAATACCTTCCTGATGGAACCTCATTTGAAGATTTTACAGTGGGTGCTTCAGAAAAATCAATTGGTATCTTACAATCGGTAAAAGTGGGACCCACAATTGCGGATGATATTAAAAACAATGCCTTCTTGGCCATTATTGGCTCGTTAGCGGTAGTTTTCTTATATATTTTGCTTCGCTTCAGAAAGTGGCAATTCTCTTTGGGAGCGGTTGTTGCGGTGTTCCATGATGTGATGATTGTTTTGGGAATCTTTTCATTGACCGGAAAAATCATGCCCTTTAATATGGAGATTGACCAAGCATTTATTGCAGCTATTCTGACGGTAATTGGATATTCCTTAAATGATACCGTGGTTGTATTTGACCGTATACGTGAAATCGTGACTTTGAAGGGTTGGAATAATGGTGAAAACATCAACCAAGCGTTGAACAGCACCTTGAGTAGAACATTGAACACCTCCCTTACAACATTGATTGTACTTTTGGCCATCTTTGTTTTTGGTGGGGAAAGCTTAAGAGGGTTTATGTTTGCTATGATTGTTGGGGTATTGGTAGGTACCTATTCCTCGGTATTTATTGCAACTCCAATCATGTTCGATGCCTTAAAAAAGAAAATAGGCTCTTTGGCTACGGCTTAAGATTTGAATAAAATAGATTTAAAAAGGTCGCTTTAAGCGGCCTTTTTTATTTTGGAGGAAGGGACATTACATGTTCATATCCTTTTTGTAACAAGGTGCCAATCAAGTCCTTGTCCTGAAGAAGATTCTGAGGAATCAGGATATATTCCCGCATTGTCGCTTCATAGGATAAAAACGGATTTGCCCCGTAGCGGGCATCAAAGTCCTCAGTATCCGCTTTGGACAACCGAATCCCCAACTCTCCGGCTTTATTAACTTGGGAAAACATGTGCCCATTTGCAGAGGTGTAAGGCATGGTCTTTCCCTTTCGTTCAAAATTGGGATTTTTTGCTACCACCTCATCCAATAGTTGTATTACTTCTTCCCTTGTCATGGCTATATGGCCAATTGTTTTTTTTGAACTATCATTTTTTCCGCAACCTCTCGGATAACCTGTAAAAGGTAGTCCGTAGTCTCTTCATTTTTTCGATGATTGATAAAACACGCACGGATGGCATAATCCCCCTTAAGTTGGGTTCCCATGATAAACACGCGACCATCTTTTTCGAGTTCGGGCATCAATAAACGATTAAACTGGACAATCTCTTCCTTTGATTCCATGTTTCCAATATATCTAAAACAGGAAACCGCCAATTTGGAATCAGCAACCAGTTCAAAGTCTTTTGATTTTTGTACTTGTTCATTCAGGTAATCCGTTAGGTCAATATCCTTTTGTATCATGGCCCTTAACCTTCTCATGCCATAGGCTTTGATACTCACCCAAACCTTAAAGGCCTTGGCATTTCGAGATAATTGGAAATAGTGTTCATTGAATTCCAGGCGATTTCCATCATTGGCCAGTTCCGTGTCCAAATATGCTGCTTTTTTATAGTAAGTCCTGCGAAGGTTATCCCAGTTCCGAACCAAGGTACATCCTCCTTCAAAGGGTTGGTAGAGCCACTTATGAAAATCAATGGCAACGGAATCTGCAAGCTCCATACCCTTATATTCCGGTTTCAAATCGTCCAATAAAGCTGCTAGTGCCCCATAAGCTCCATCCACATGAAACCACATATCGTATTGTTTGGCCAAACGGGCTAAGCTATCCAAATCATCAATAGCACCGGTATTTACTGTTCCTGCGTTCCCGATAATGCAGAAAGGGTGCAGACCGTGGGCTAAATCATCCTTAATTTGATTTTCCAATTTTTCCAAGTCTATTTGAAACGAAGCGTTGGTTTTTATTTTTTGTAAGTGATTTGAACCTATGCCTAAAAGTTCTACGCTTTTGTCCACACAACTATGCACTTCTTCAGAGGCGTAAACCACAAAAGGTTTCATTCCAAAAAGTCCAGTCTTCCGAATTCCTTCTTTTTCGAAGAAGACATTTCTTCCCACCGTTAATCCGGTCAGGTTTGCTGCGGAGCCACCACTCACCAGAACTCCACCAGAATCCATTGGGAATCCCAACATCTGAGCGGTCCAACGAATTACCCGTTTTTCAATCTCATTCATGGCAGGGGCCAAATGCCACTTCGTCTGATTTTGGTTGATGGTATTAGCTAACTTTTCGGCAATAATGGCCATCTGATTTCCTCCTGACATTACGTATGCGTACATGTGAGGTCCTAAGTTGCCTGTTGCCGTATTAAGCACTTTGGTTTCTACCTCATCCAGAAGTTCTGAAGGGTCTAGACCTTCTTCAGGAAGTTCTTCATCGAACCACTGTTCTACTTCTTTCTGTGGATGGTCGTTGTATCCTTTTTGGTTATGAATATTTTCAAATTGCCTTAGGACCAGTTCACTACTTTGATTCAAAAGCTGTTTGAATTTACCATTCGAAAAATCAAGGGTCTCTTCGCTCATAGTTTTGTTATCAAATGAGATTTAAAGATACGGGTAATAGGATTTTCAAGCCATTAAAGATAATGGGTCTTTTTAAGCATGTTCTTTGACTTTGGCAAAAACCTCTAACCAAGAAATCAACTGGCTGAAAAGTGTAAAATTCTGAATAACTCTGGACTGCCCATTAAACCCCCATTTATCTCTTTCTTTAGGATGATTGAGCATATAAGCAAGGGCTTTGGAAAGACTTTCAATGTCCGTGGGATCTTCGTTTATCAGTCCTGTTTTTTGATGTTCTACTTGGAACTTTAGTCCAGCGGCCGCAGAAACCAGTAGGGGTTTTCTTTTCCACATACCTTCGGTAGCGGTTAATCCAAAACCTTCTTGAATGGAATTTTGAACAATAATACTGGATGCACGTTGGAGCGCATTGACTATCAGTGCATTTTCCTTGGGATTGTCTAAGGGAAGCAATAAAATGGCAATGTCATTTTGCAAATCCCTATCCAATTCTTGGTAGGCTTCTGTAAGCTCCCTCAGAACCTCTTGACCTTCTGGATCATCGGAAACAAAAGCGGGGTCTGGACCACCCAAGACCAATAAAGTCATTTTGATTCTTTTGTGTTCAAGACTTTCAGGGTCTCCATGCTTTAGATTGTCTTTTTTCATTTTGATAAAAGCATCCATCAATTCCTTAAAGCCTTTTAATCGATCCCATCTCGAAATCTCTGTTACGAAGGGGCGATATATGAGATTAAGTTTACTGGTCTGATTTGGTGGTCCAAAGGAACCATCGGGTAATATTCTTCTAACTAGATGACTATAGCGATGGTATAAAATTGCCTCATGATCATCGGTGATGCCTGATTGATACAGAATACCAATGGATTTATGCAATTGGAGCGCCCTGTTTTTATGACTTAAAGGGTCGATAGCTGGCGGGATAATACTGGTCTTGCTTTTTAATGACTTTGGCACATAAGCTGGTAAACTAAAAATAAAATGGTCGTAATCATCCGTGTAGAGAGACAAAAACTTCCAAACGGCATCAGTGACCTCAGTATCTTCTTCCAATCCAATATGACAACGCCAAATAATGGGTACCTTTTTTACTTTTTTAATCATTGCGGCCAAGGGCATGGGCTGAGGGTCATGCACTACCACAATATCACCATCATTAATAAGTTCCAATGCTTTTGTAAGGTTCTGCTTGTTCACCCCCTCGTAGACTTCCCTATCTGCCTCGGTAAATTTCCCATCACCACTTCCATGTATGGTATTGTGAATTCGTTTAGTGAGGTCAAAAAACGCATCTTCCTTGGCTTCTATAACCAACCATTCTATGGAAACTCCAAGTTCGCGAAGGATACGCATTTGACTGGGAAGCATTTCAGCAACCCCTCCGCCGATAGCTGTGGAATTGATCATCCAAATGGTTTTCCCTTCAATTGAGGCAATGGCATCTTTGGTCTGCTCAAGAAAGTTTAGGACCAAGGAGTAAAGGGAGCCATAGGCCTTGTAATCGTTGAGTTTGGCGCCGGGTTTTACCTGAATCTTTTGCATACTGTAACGTTTGTCTATTGGTTTTCCTTTAAGATAGGAAAAACCCGGAGACTAAACAGAGCAGAAGTCATAGTTTATGGTTTCTTTACTATTCCAGATGAACCATTTACTGAAGGGACAAGTTCTAGAACGGACATGGGATTGAGATTCTTTTCAACCCGATGCGAAACAAAAACAAGGGTAGAGGTGCTTTGCTTTGCAATTCTGTTTACCAAGTCCACGAAGAAACTTGCATTTTTATCATCCAGTCCAGCGGTGGGTTCATCCAAGATTAAAAGTGGTGGATGTTTTATCATTGCGCGTGATAACATCACCAGTCGTTTTTCTCCATTGCTCAACTCCCTGAATTGCACATTTGTTTTATGCTCCAATTGAATAACATAAAGCCAAGACATGGCCAATCTCAATTCCGCATCCGTGGGTTCTTGGTAAAGCCCTACCGAATCATGTAAGCCGGACACAATCATATGTATTACCTTATGGTATCCTCTGAATTGATCGATCATTGATGGAGTGAAGTATCCGATATGTTCTTTAATGTCCCAAACGCTTTCCCCACTGCCTTTTTTTCGTCCAAACAAGCTCAAGTCTTGGCCATATCCTTTATGATTGTCCCCGGTTATAAGAGTCAACAGGGTGGTTTTTCCGCTACCATTGGGCCCGATGAGTTGCCAGAATTCATTTTTCCGGATAGTCCAATTGATTTTGTTTAGAATACATCGTTGGTCATAACTCACTGTTACATTTTTGAACTCAACCAATTTCTCTTCCAAAATGGAATCATTTTCATGTAAAGGTGGAGGAATATCTCCCAATGCATTGGAATGAGCTTTTTTGGTCAAAGGCTTTAATGCTTCAGTATTCTCAAGTGGTAAAAACTCACCTTTAGAAAAGGTCAAAAGTACATCTGTATCGGAAAGTATATCTTCGGTTCTATTCAATAATTGGATAAGTTTCACAGATTCTGAAATGGTATGTAGACTTTTCCGTAACTCTTTTTGGAACGCAACATCCAGATTATCGAAAGGATTGACCAAAACTAAAAAATCTGGGTTCTGACCCAGAACATGTTCCAACAAAGCCTTTTTTCGCTCACCACTACTCAGCGACCGGAGCGGTTGAGGTCTTTTGGTTGCAAGTTCCCTTAAATCGTGTTGTTCTTCTTCCCAAATGAAGCGCTCAATTTCAGTATTTGAAAAAATTGCACCTTTTTTCGATGATAAATCTCCAAAATATTCTTCAGGAATGCCCTTTTGAATTTGAAATGCCAGCTGTTCTATTTGCGATTCGTTATCCACAAAAATGGTATAGTGTCCAGGCATACTCTTCTAAAGAAAATCTTGGATAATGAAAGTAGCAATTATGGCTGACTCACCCTAAAAATATGAACTGGATTATCGCGATAGGTTGTGGTTTTATCCAATTTCATCCCATTTTTTATGGCTACTTTTTGGGAAGGCACGTTATCAATGTGGATAATGGAAATAAGCGATTTAGCCAGGTTATTACCAAAAGCATGGTTTTTACATTTTTGTGCGGCTTCGAACACAAGTCCCTTACGCCAATAATTCGGTAAAATGGAGTACCCGATTTCCAATTCTTCTTTGTTGTCAATAGTTTGAACCAAAAGGCCGCAAAGACCAACCATTTTGGAGTTTTCCTTTAGGACAAGTGCGTTCATTCCTCCCAAATTATGCTCGTAGCGTTCAAAAATGCGGTCAAATTGTTGTTGGCAAGCTACTTTGGGATTGGAGGGTAAACCTTCCCAATATTGGGATGATAGAGGCTCCGCGTGAAAGGGAAGCCAGGTTTCAAAATCAGAAGGGACCACTTTTCTAAATAGTAACCTATCCGTAGACTGTCCTTCTAGAAGATAATTGTGCATTTAAATCTTGTTGAATGCAATACTATCTCCAACTTGAAGCCCCCAGATATCTGACAATCCACCCTTTACCTCTAATACGTATTTTACCGGAACACCGGATGGCAGGCCACTTTCATCAAAAGGGGTTGTGTTTTTTTGAAAGCTAGCAATTTTAAGGTTCTCATCAATGTAAATGATGTCCAAAGAAAATTGGGTGTTCTTCATATAAAAGGAATGTTCGGCCACATCTTCGAAAACAAAAAGCATTCCCTGGGAATCTTCCATGCTTTTCCGGTACATCAATCCAGTTTGTGTTTCATATTCCGTGTCCGCAATTTCAATATCCAATTGGGCAAGTACTTTTCCTGATTCGTTTTGGGCTATGGTTAGTTGTCCTTCTTTAGTGAATGTTATAGTCTCTGTTTGAATTTCCCGTTTGTTTTCAGTCTTACAGGAAGCGAAAATCAGAAGAACAATCAAAATAAAGTTTAAAACACTTCGCATAAAAATCGGCTTAGGTTGCTTTGGTGGGTCTAAACATGAAGTACAGCCCAAGAAGAATCATGGGAATGCTTAGCCACTGGCCCGTGGAGAGCAAATCTCCAAGAGAATCCTCAAAACCACCTTGACTCTTTTTGACAAATTCAACAAAGAATCTAATGGTCCATAAGCCTACCATAAAAAGTCCAAATAGGAATCCAACTTTGTTTCCTTTGTCCGTTTTCCAATACAACTGATACAAAATGATAAAAAGAATCAGATATCCAGCAGCCTCATATAGTTGTGCTGGGTGACGATAGGGGATAGTTTCCAAAACGCTAGCAAAATCAGAATTTGTTTCAATGGCCTTATAGGCAGCGCTTGGCGTTTTTTCACTGGTCAAAGACATGGCCTTGTATGCCGGCATGTCGTCAGAATCTCGAATAAAGCGAGTTGCCAAGGCAAAAGAACCATCCACGACTTTTCCATTTATTTCTGAATTGAAGAAATTGCCCAAGCGAACAAAACAGGCACCAATGGCAGATACCACAACCATTCTATCCAATAACCAAAGCATTTTTATGTCTTTCCACTTTCGGCAGTACAGCCAAATACCTATTATGGCGGCAATGGTGGCTCCATGACTGGCAAGACCCGTAAATCCTGTGAATTCGTAGCCGTTGATGATTCCGAAAAGGGACTCATTAGCACTTTCGCGAATGGGCAACAAAATTTCAAGAAGATGATTTTTATAGTAATCCCAATCATAAAAAAAGACATGGCCCAATCTTGCGCCCAACATAATGGAAACCACGGCATAAATGAACAGTGAATCCAATTTTTCCATGGACTTGTTCTCCCTTGTAAATATTTTCTTCATGAGGTACCAGCCTACGACAAAAGCTGCAATCCAAAGCAGGTTATAATATTTAATTTGAATGAAACCAAGCTTGAGCAGCGTATCGTCAGGATTCCAATTGAAGCCTAGAAAAAACATAGGTTAGAATTTTGGACTAAGATAACCACTTTGGGTGGTTGGCAAATGGGATTTAAGGATTTTTACTATTTTCCAATTCCGCTAAAACATTTGGTTCTAAAACTAAGGAACTGGGTCATATCCTTTACCTCCCCAAGGGTGACAACTGAATATTCTCTTTAAAGAGAGCCAGCCACCTCTGAAAAGGCCGTGCTTTTTTAGGGCTTCCAAAGTATAGGCCGAACAGGTGGGCGAATACCTACATGTAGCTGGGGTATAAGGTGAAATAAGCAACTGATAGGCTCTTACCAGAAAAACAAAAGGAGCAATAAGAACCTTTTTTAAGGTCATCTTTTTTGAATTAAGAGCAAATTACAAATAACACCCTCAAATTATTTTAGACTGAAAGTGGTTCCATCCTTACCATCTTTTAGCTGGATGCCCAGATTGGTAAGTTCATCCCGAATCTTGTCCGACGTTTCGAAATCTTTATTGGCTCTGGCCTGATTTCTTAGATCAATCAATAAATCCATTACTCCGCTCAATGTATTGGAATCCTCATTGGATTGGGCAACGTGCTCAATGCCCAAAACATCGTGCACGAAGATTTGAAAAGTATCGGAAAGCAAATCCAAATCCTGCTGTGTGATGGATTCTTTACCTTCTTTTACTTGATTGATGTGTTTTACTGCGTCAAAAAGTTGAGCGATTAGGATGGGCGTATTGAAATCATCATTCATGGCATTGTAGCATTTTTGTTGCCACGCCTGAACATCAAAATCAGATGTTGTGCCCGTGTCCAATTTTCCTAAAACGGAAATGGCATCCATGAGTCGGTGGTACCCTTTTTCAGAAGCTTGAAGGGCATCATCACTTAAATCCAAAATACTGGAGTAGTGGGCCTGCATCATGAAAAAACGAACCACAGCTGGTGCATAGGCCTTACTCAATAGGTCATTGTCTCCACTAAATATCTCGTGGGGATAGACATTGTTACCAATGGATTTGGACATTTTCTTCCCATTAAGTGTTAGCATATTGGCATGTAGCCAATACTTAACAGGAGATTTGCCACAGCATGCTTCAGCTTGGGCTATTTCACATTCGTGATGGGGAAATTTCAAATCCATACCACCTCCGTGAATATCAAAAGTTTCACCCAAATATTTTGTGCTCATGGCCGTACATTCCAAATGCCATCCTGGGAATCCGTCGCCCCAAGGTGAAGGCCATCTCATGATATGATGTTCATCTGCTTTTTTCCAAAGCGCGAAGTCCTGTGGATTTTTTTTCTCACTTTGGGCAGTAAGTTCACGCGTATTGGCAATCATATCCTCCAACTTTCTACCACTCAGTTTCCCGTAATCATGTTCTTTGTTGAATTCTTGAACATCAAAATATACAGAACCATTAACCTCATAGGCAAAGCCTTTTGCCAGAATTCCTTTTATAATTTCAATTTGCTCTATAATGTGTCCTGTTGCGGTTGGTTCAATACTTGGAGGTAAAAAATTGAACTGTCGCAAGGTGTTATGGAAATCAACCGTGTAGCGTTGAACCACCTCCATAGGTTCAATCTGCTCCAGTTTTGCTTTTTTGGCAATTTTATCTTCACCTTCATCCGCATCGTTTTCCAAATGCCCGGCATCCGTGATATTTCTGACATACCTGACCTTATATCCCAGATGTTTGAAATAACGGAACATCATATCGAAAGACATGAATGTACGGCAGTTGCCCAAGTGCACATTGCTATAAACTGTAGGACCACAAACGTACATACCAATGTGGCCTTCGTTTATGGGCTCAAAATCTTCCTTTTTTCCGGTAAGAGAGTTGTAAACTCTTAGTTGTTGATTTTTATAAAGGTGCATGGATGTGGTAGAAGTTAAAACTCGGTATCCAAGTTGATGTAATCCAAAAACTCGCGACGTACGGACTCTTCTTTGAATTTACCGCCATACTCGGCAGTAACTGTACTGCTTTCAATATCTCGAATCCCTCTTGAATTCACACATAGATGTTTAGCGTCTATTACACAAGCTACATCTTCAGTGCCCAACACGCGTTGCAGTTCTTTAACAATCTGAATGTTCATACGTTCTTGGACCTGTGGACGTTTGGCATAATAATCCACAATACGGTTCATTTTGGAGAGACCCACAACCCTTCCATTTGAAATGTAAGCTACGTGCGCGCGTCCTACTATAGGAAGAAGGTGGTGTTCGCAGGTGGAGTAGACCACAATGTTCTTTTCCACCAACATTTCTCCGTACTTGTATTTGTTCTCAAAAGTGGAAGACTTAGGTTTTCTGTCTGGATGCAACCCTCCAAAAATCTCGTTCACGAACATTTTTGCCACCCTCTTTGGGGTTCCCTTAAGGCTATCATCAGTCAAATCTAGGCCAAGAGTCTGCATGATATCCTTAACATTTTCCTGTATCTTGTCTATCTTCTCTTGGTCACTCAATGCAAAAGCATCCTCGCGTATTGGAGTTTCCGAGGCGGAACCTACGTGTCCATCTCCACGTTCTTCATATTGCTCTTCCAAGGCCTGTTCTACTTTCATTTGTTTTTTCTTCAAGGGTGCAAAGATATGCAATAAACACCTATTTAACATCTGGCAACGGGCCCTAGCATCTATAAATTATTGTTAAGCTAAAGCAAGCTAGTAAGCTGTTTGTCAAAATCAAAGCCCTGTGCTTAAGTGAAACATTTGAATAGTTGGAACTGATTTTTAGTCATGGAATAGAGTTCGGGAGTGCATTTTGTCGATTAACTGCATATTTTTTCGGTTGAAGGATACTAAAAAGGGTGAAAAAGTAGTTATGGTTAGATAAAATGCAGCATAACCTTTAGCCCCAAACCGTATGAGAGCTCTATTTTGCGCTATCTGTTGTTTTTCCCTGTTTTTTATGGAAATAAACGCTCAGAATTCTGGTGATTGCAGAACAGCAATTCCGGTCTGTGCCGATATGCCCATTCTATCCGCTACCGATGGGAGTGGCGATATTGATGATTTTGACCCGGATGTAATTACTCAAACTGGATGTTTGGAAAAAGGAAGTGTAGCTTCTGCCAATATAGAGAACAACACTTCCTGGTATGTTTTTAGAGCGGGTACGGATGGTCAGATTGGTTTTGATATTGAGGCTCTACCTGTTAACCCTGGAGGTATTGTTACTTCAGAAATCGATTTTGCACTCTATGGGCCATTTGACCAAACCTTGGGTTCAAATTTTTGCACTACAATTGGCAACGGTTCGGAAATCCCAATTAGATGTAACTATGAAATTAATGATACTGGATTTACAGGGGTAGGGATAAACCCAATAAATGGACAGGTGGGGGCCCCATTTGTTCGTGCGAGTCAAAACACGTATGATGAATGGTTGGATGTTCAACAAGGTGAGATTTATTACCTGTTCATCAACAACTTTAATACAAACTTTAATGGTGATGCTGAACCGTATTCATTAACCTTTACAGGTAGTTCAGTGGACGCTGACCAAAATTCAGCTTTGGACTGCACCTTGCGGGATGAGTTCCTAGGGTTGGACATTATTGCCTGCGAGGGCGACCCAGATATCGTTTTAAGTGCGCTTAATTCACCAGCAGGGCCAAGTATCTCTAACATTACATGGGAAGTTGATTTAGAAGATGATGGGGTGTATGACCAGGTTTTGGCTACGGGTGCAGGAGCAACAGAACTTACGGTAACTAGTCCCAATTCTGGAAGATATCGAGTAACTATTGAAACTACTTTTGCCACTACGATTACTGATGATATACTAATTACTTTCTTTGGAGTGCCAGTGCTTGATGAAGTACGGGTAGTGGATGATTTGGTGAACAGTGACCAGACCGATCCTTATAATATTGAGATTTCGGTTTTGGGAAATGGCAATTATGAATATGCCATCAATGGAGGTGAATTTCAAGAAGATCCTGTCTTTTTGGATGTACCCCCAGGTGTAAATACGGTCGTCATCAATGATGTAAACGGATGTGGAACCACAGAACCTATTGAATTCTTGGTAGTTGGGTATCCTAAGTTTTTTACCCCAAATGGTGATGGAATCCATGATAACTGGAATGTTCTTGGGGTTGAAACCTTAACCAATCCGAGTATTTTTATTTTCGATAGATACGGAAAACTCTTAAAACAGTTGGATATCAATTCTTTGGGATGGGACGGTACTTTTAATGGTAGGCCCTTACCTTCTTCGGACTATTGGTTCCGTCTGGATTATGAAAGAGACGATGAAGGTGTTTTAGTGGCCCGATCAGTAAGAAGGCATTTCTCTTTAATTAGATAACAAAAAATAAAAGCCAGGGATTTTCCTGGCTTTCTTCATCGTAGCATTTCTTTGAGTTTCCTAAAACTTAAAGCTGTAACCCAAAGTTATATTTGTATTTATCTGATTGATGTCCACTGAGCTATCAAGACCTGAAGCGAAAAGTAATTCGTTCACATCACGCTCGGTTCTTACAAATGCGAGATCTAATCTGCTCGGTCCAAAATTGACACCAATACCACCAGAGTATCCTACTAGGTCGCCAATAATTTCACCATTTTCATATGGACTGTCCTCATAACGATAACCACCTCTAAGACTAACGTTGTCAATTCTAAATTCTCCTCCAATTCTGTAGGAATTGACAATTCCAAGCGTATTGGCAATGAAATCATTTTCAGCTGCAAAGTTGGGGTCTGCATTTGGCGTAAGTTCAGCTTGGGAGAAGTCTTGGTATCCGTAATCAAAACTTAAAAACCCATCTTTGCCAAAAATCACAGCAGCGCTTCCCGTTATTTTTCCTGGTGTTTTAATATTGTATTCTTCAAATAAGTTTACAATATTAAAATCTATAAAATCAATATCCGGTTCTGCCAAAGTAGAACTTATTCTTTGAGATGTGTCGTCCGTAAGTCTATACCATGTAGGGGATTGGTAACTACCTCCAACCCTTATATTATCATTTAATTTTGCAATGGCACCCACACTAAAAGAAAAACCATAACCTTCCGTACGTAGGAAATTATCAAAGGTTGTGAATTGAACAGGTGAGGTAGGGTCATAGCCGTTCTCATCCAATAAGGTCAATTGCTCAAAGAGCACAGAATGAAAATTTAGAGCAGCTCCTACAAATAGGTTTTCTTGATACTGTCCGGCAAAATTTGCTGTAAACTTGCTGTTGAATCCAGATGTGCTTTGTAAATAATCTTGATTTACGGCACTGTATTCCGCATTGGATACATAAGAAGTATTGGTGTCTTCATCCGCAGTGGGTTCAATTAAGCCAGCTTGGAATCCTAGAAAAGCTTGTTGGGCACCAAATCCCAAGGAAGAGCCGATATCCAGATAGGCGTCTTCAATAAACTCACCTTGTTGTACACGTAGAGGACCTAATTCTACCCCTTGTGCAAAATTGAGAAAGTAATTGTCTATTCCTTGGGTAGTAGTTCCCGAAGCCCTAAACTCATTATCAAAGTTTCTGACTTGATCATAATTAAAAGCCAACGTTAATTTTTTCCATGGACTTTCATTAGACTTAAATACAAAAACACCACCAACCTGATTTAATTTAACAGAATTGATATTTGTATTTCTTTGAGAATTCCCAAACAATGCCTCATTGTCTCTATTATAATTAGAGCCGGTAAGGGTAAATTCACTAAAGTTAAATATGGCGGACCCTGCAGGATTGACGTTTAAGGCGGATAAGTCCCCGCCTACAGCTCCAAAAGCTCCACCAAGAGCCTGAAACCTTGCTGTTCCCTGGGTTTCTTCCAGACTGTAACGTAGTACATCATTAATGTTCTGGGCACTTACAAAAGTGCATGACAATACTACTATGAAAATTGATAATCTCTTCATTTTGAATAATTTTTTTAGTCGATAAGGTTTTTGGGAATTTATCTTCTTCCTCCTCTGCTTCTTCCTCCGGAAGACCTTCCGGCAGAGGAACGACTTCCTCCTGAACTTCTATAGCTACCTGAGCTTCTTGAACTTCTGCTACCTGAGCTTCTATAGCTACCCGAACTCCTAGAACTTCTGCTTCCAGAACTTCTATAGCTCCCACTACTTCTGGTTCCACCGCTAGAACGGCTATATGTTCTGCTGCTTGGTGCAGTCCTGCTCTGATAACTCCGTGTGCTTCGGTTCCCGGAATTATAGCGTGATGAACTTCTTGAAGCGTTACCACTTCTATAGGTTCTACTATTTCCGTTTGGTGATGACCCATAGGAGCGATTGCTTCTCGAGTTTGTGCCATACCTTGGTGTGGTACGTGTGCTTCTGCTTGAACGGTAGCTTCTATTGCGTGCCGCTGCATCTGCACTTATACTCCTTCTTGCGCTACTGTTACTTCTATATGTTCTGCTACTTCGGGATGCTACAGAACTCCGGCTTGTTCCAGTTCGAGACACCCCGGCCCTACTTCTTGAAGCGGAGCTTCTAACGGAGCTATATGCTAAGTTAGACCTTCCGGTTCGCAATGAGGTGCCTGGAATAGTTCTTGAAGCATATCCTCGTCGGGTTCTGTTGAAGGCAACACCTCTATTAAAACCACGTCCATAGAAACCTCTGCCATAATAGGGTCCAAAACCACCACCATAAAAACCGGCATAACCAATTCCAAACCTATTCCAACCCCAACCGAAACCGCCGCCCCAACCGAAGCCACCGCCCCAGCCCCAGCCGTTCCATAACCATGGGTCGTTCCAACCCCAGCCAAAGCCACCGCCCCAGCCCCAGTTGTTCCAGCCCCATCCTCCGTTCCATAACCATGGATTGTTCCAACCCCAGCCAAGGCCGCCGCCCCAACCCCAGTTGTCATAAACATTTATGGTAACGTTATTGGGATTGTCTCCCCAGCCAGCATTGCCGTTATAGGTATTCCCAGTATCAAAATAATCGGTTTGAGCCCCAACTGCAGTACTATCAATAGGGCTATTGCTTGAATAACTATCTACGTCGGTAAAAATTTCATCGTCTAATATTTCTCCAAACTCATCAGCCTTTTGGCCAAAATAATCTCCATAAATGTTACTTTCCTTGTTCTCAACGCGGACAGCTTGAGGAGATTTTTTTTCTACTCTCACCACTTCATTCCTGCTGGAATAAATACCATCATCCTCATAATAAGAGGCTTGCTGGTACGACCCACAGGAGGAAAGAATTAAGACCATGGAAAGTGCAAAAAAGAGGTGGAAGTTGTGGAGTTGTAAAGACTTTATCATGTCGCAATTTTTATTGTTGAACATACTAAAAAATAATTAGTTTTACCGAATTATTTTCATGTATTAAAACACAAGTTTTGTGCCAAACTATGATAAATGGGTAAAAATCTAACAAGTCGCGGTGAGGATTATTCTCGCTGGTATAATGAATTAGTGGTTAAGGCGGATTTGGCTGAAAACTCTGGTGTACGAGGTTGTATGGTGATTAAGCCCTATGGCTTTGCCATATGGGAAAAGATGCAAGCGCAATTGGATAAAATGTTTAAAGAAACTGGACATGAGAATGCGTATTTTCCGCTTTTTATCCCTAAGTCCTATTTGAGCAAGGAAGCCAGTCATGTAGAGGGTTTTGCCAAAGAATGTGCTGTAGTTACCCATTATCGTTTGAAAAATGCCGAGGATGGAAGTGGAATTGTTGTGGATGAAGAAGCTAAGCTGGAAGAAGAACTGATTGTGAGGCCAACATCAGAAACCATTATCTGGGATACTTATCGGAGATGGATACAGTCCTACAGAGATTTACCCATTATGGTGAACCAATGGGCAAACGTAGTGCGTTGGGAAATGCGTACACGCTTGTTTTTACGTACTGCTGAATTCTTATGGCAAGAAGGACACACTGCTCATGCTACAGAAAAAGAAGCAATGGATGAAGCGGAACAGATGATGCATGTATATGCTGAGTTTGCCGAGAACTACATGGGTGTGCCCGTAATAAAGGGAACTAAAACGGAAAGCGAACGTTTTGCCGGGGCAGAAGAGACATTTTGTATTGAGGCTCTTATGCAGGATGGTAAGGCGCTTCAGGCTGGAACTTCACACTTTTTGGGTCAAAACTTTGCCAAGGCTTTTGATGTCAAGTTTGCTACCAAAGAAGGGAAGCAAGATTTTGTGTGGGCTACCTCATGGGGGGTTTCAACTCGATTGATGGGGGCCCTTATTATGACCCATAGTGACGACAATGGCCTGGTTTTGCCGCCAAAATTGGCACCTATTCAGGTTGTCATAATACCTATATATAAGGGTATGGAGCAATTGGATGCAATTGCCGAACGTGTGGACCCTCTAATTAAATCGTTGCGAGACAAAGGAATTTCAGTGAAGTTTGATAAACGTGATACACATAAGCCAGGATTCAAGTTTAATGAGTATGAATTGAAAGGGGTTCCCGTGCGATTGGCAGTAGGGCAACGCGATTTGGAAAACGGTACCTTCGAGGTGGCAAGAAGGGATACTTTAGAAAAAGAATCGGTAAATGCTGGAGAAATTGTTGATAGAATTACTGTGCTTCTAGAGGATATTCAAAAGAATATCTACCAAAAAGCGTTGGACTTTAGAAGTGAACATATTACCAAGGTGGATACCTATGAAGAATTCAAAAAAGTTTTGGAGGGGAAAGGTGGATTCATCTCTGCCCATTGGGATGGAACTGGTGAAACCGAAGAACGAATAAAGAACGAAACAAAAGCTACTATTCGCTGTATTCCTTTCCCTGCTGAAAAGGAGGAAGGAAGTTGTATGGTAACAGGGAATCCATCGGTACAAAGAGTGCTATTTGCCAAGGCATACTAAAACGGTCTAAAAAATAACCGTAACTGTTGCAATACTTAAAAATAGTTGTATTTTTGCATCCGCAATTATGCGACCTTAATGGCCCGTTCGTCTAGGGGTTAGGACGCCAGGTTTTCATCCTGGTAACAGGGGTTCGATTCCCCTACGGGCTACTAAAATGCTTTAAATGTCAACAGAAATGTTGGGTTTTAGGCGAATTAGTTAAATAATGGCCCGTTCGTCTAGGGGTTAGGACGCCAGGTTTTCATCCTGGTAACAGGGGTTCGATTCCCCTACGGGCTACGAAAACAATTAGATACAATGGCGAATCATAAGTCAGCATTAAAAAGAATCAGAAGAAACGAAGCCGTACGTCTTCGTAACAAGTATCAGCATAAAACTGTTCGTAATGCAATTAAAAAATTGCGTAACGAAGAGGATAAAAAGGCTGCTGAGGAGCTTTTGCCCAACGTAGTTGGGATGATAGATAAATTAGCTAAGCGAAACATTATTCATAAGAATAAGGCCGCTAACTTAAAGAGTAAATTGGCAAGCAAAGTTGCTACTATGTAATTTTTGCCTGATAGAGATATTTAAAGAAAAGCGCCCCATTGAAAAATGGGGCGCTTTCTATTTTGCGTTGTACTATTTCAATCTTGCAAAACAGATTCATTCCTATAGCCATTGGAATCTTTGTACCAGTCAGGAAAGGCAGTACCTCCTGATGTGGCCCACTCATTAAAAAAGTTATAGGCTTGGTTTACTGGTACATTTTCTTTAGGGGGTTTAAAGTTATGTACAATGTTTATGGCCCATGGCAATCCTGATTCAGTTTGATAGTTACCATCTTCATCTCGGTTAACACCTTCGGTTGTGGGGTTATTGGCCCCTAAGCTGGTTCTAAATCTATTAGGCAAATGGATTTCGTTTCCTCTATCTCTATCAACAATCAAAAATGGATTGAAAGGAGCAAGTCCCAATTGATTGGTGGTAATGGGCGTTGTGAATTTGACCTCTATTTTAGAGGGTATGCCCAACATGGTCTCATGGTTATCAAATAAGATTATTACCGCTCTATTCTGGTTTTGTTCAACACCATTGGAAGCCACGTTGATGTAACCTTCGGTCAAGACCGTACCGGTTACGGATTCTATTAAACTTGGGGCAATGCTTTCCAATTCTATTCCAAAAGCATTTACAAAACCTGCCCCATCGGAACTTACCTCAAAGTAAATGTCCAATTGCACAGCCATGTTATCCGAGTTAAGAACGGCCACAAACCTATAGTTGATTGTGGTATCGTTAAAATCATAATCTCCCAAGAAAGGCCATAGATCTTCAAAAGCTACGGTTCCCCAACCATACTTACTGGGTGTAAACTGCTCAAAGGCTTTGTCGGCATCTTCTGGAAAATCATCATTACTATCGGTAATTCCATCTCCATCAGTGTCTGGGTCTACTGCTTCTTCATCTAAAACACGGAAGGTGGTTAAATCATTTATGGTTCTGTCAAAAGAGATACCTGAATTGGAATTTGGGCCATATCTGTATTCCCAACCACCGGTTTGGGTGTCCATCACTATCAGATTGCTATTGCTGCCATTATTGGCCAGCCATAATTCGTTATTGGAATCGAATGTCATGGATGTTGGGTTAAATGGCAAGTCTTCACCACTAATTCTTGTTGAATCATAATCACCCTCATTGTTCAATTCAAGTCTGTACAATCCTGAAAAAGTACATAAGAACAATATTCCATCTTCGGCAAATGCCAAATCGCCTCCCTGTATTCTATCTAGACCGTTGATATCCCATTGCGAAAGAATGGACCCGTTTGTTGGATCAATGGAATAAAGCTTGTCCCTAGTTGAAAAATATAGTAATCCGTCTTGGCTGTTAAAGTCAAGTCTGGGTCCACCAATGCCCAAATTGGCTACGGTAGTCCAGGAATCGTTGACTATATCGTATTTCATTAATGGATTGGGATTGGACCTTCCAATAGAGTATAAAACCTTGTTTTGCTGGTCTATTGCCGCGGTATAACTTCCCATGGGCATGGTCGAAATAAAAGTATATTCACCTGTAATAGGATCTACCTGAAACAATTCTGCACTACCATTTACGCAGTAAAGAAAATCTTCGACCATCGTTTTTGCTGAAGAAGCTCCTTTAGCACTAGATGGCGAATAGGTATAATTTACCTGCTCTGAAGAGATGTCTACTATTTCTGAAGAATATGCAAAACCTTCTTTTCTTCGAATGTATAATTGCTCAAAATAGTCAGGAACTACAAATTTGTGTTCAATTCTTCCTCCTGAAGGGGCTCCACTGAAAATTAAGTGGTTCAAGTTGTCTACTACATATTCTGAACCGGTAACTTCTTCATCGTCTTCATTAATATAGGATACTTGTCCACTAGTTGAGGTCTCTTGATAGGCATAAACGTCGTACTTAACGTTATTCGAATTGTCACTGATTATCAATTCCACTGATTTTTCTGTTTTAAACTCAAAACCGGAGGGAATTTGAAGTTCGGTTATGCCTAATTCTTCAACCGGAGTGGGCGTTTCGGGTTCTTCTTGGGAGTTGGGCTCAACAGGGTTGTCCAACTCATCCTTTACGCAGGAGGTAAACATTAATGTAAGAAGAACTACAGCAATGTATTGAGCAATTTGGGACGTTTTCATTTTTGTAGATTTTGTGAGTTCTATTCAGAATTGGTATAAAACTAGGTTTAGCATTTTACAATCTTCTTTGTTTAAGGTTTATGAACTATTTACTGTCGACAAACCGCATTTATTCATCGATGAAAGTATTTAAACAAATAATTGAACGAAAAAACCTACAAAAACATATATTTTATCGATGAAATACGTATAGTTTGTTGTGAAAGAGAGTTGAGAAGTGGTTTACCCAATAGGGTTCTTGTTAGCGGAATGCATTTCTACGGGATACAATGAATCCTATACAGAAAAGTAAATACATAAGCGTAATCAAGATTTTAAGTACCATTTTCAACTCATACATAACCCAGGTCTCAAAGTGCAGATAACCTATTAGGAAAAGGATTGGGAAGAATAAATAAAAAATAACCAGACTTATTGTAGTCCAAAACATAAGGTTTCGCTTATCTAGTTTCCATGCAAATGGAGGATTTAGATTTTTCAGATAATAAATACCGCAAGCCACTAAAAGCCATGATCCTATTGCATTGGCATAAATTAAATCTACATTAAAAGGATTCTGGAAAAAACTGTTCCCCAAATAACAAATTACTACTAAAATGCTTCCCCATTTAATGAGCTGTTTGATTTTCTCGTTTTTGATAACCTTTCGAAATACGGAATAAAAATAAAGGAAGAAAATGAGGATATAAATGTTATAGATAATCTGGTTGGTGCTAGTCAATTTAGGAAAAAAGGCAAAGCTTTCATTATATCGTATGAAACCGCCCAAGAGTTCATTGAAAAAGGTGTAGGCAATCAATAAAGGAAAGTGCCTTAACGCAGTATCAAAGAACTTCCTGTAGTTGAACATGCTCACAATTAGTGTGACCAAGTAAACCGGAATAAAGAAAAAGTCCTTTAATAATATTAAAAGCTCTTGGGTGGTCATTTAATAAAAGAGATTAGAAATCCGTTTCTGGGGGAGGTCCAGAGTTTCCATGGTTCATTATTAGACTTTGGTCCCCTTGTAACAAAGTTGGACTTGAAAAATTAGGAACAAAACTAGCCTGGGATTTTTGTGTTTTGTTCTCTAAGCTTCCATAACCTTGTTCTTTACCTTTAATTGTATTGCGTATTAGCTTGGCTTGCCCATCGGCTCCAATGTAGAATCCCATATTTTGCCCATCCTTCATTAGAGTAGGCAGTACAAAGATTGAATTCTGTCTGGGATGTACCACTTTTTTTCCATCACGGAATTTTTCTTTGTTGGGATAATTAGCAAAATATAAACGAAATGTAGAAACATCCACTTTTGCTTTTTTAGCTTCTTGTTCTACATAGGCAATGTACTGTTTCATGGTTTTGTAGTCAAAATCCACAAAACGGGCTGCTTCAAAATCCTCATCATCATTCATTTCTTTTTCATAGGCCATTATTGGGGTAATACGATTTTTTGTGTAGTTATCGTAAAGGGATTTGGACTCTCTAATAGAGATAATATCAGAAGGTGGTTTTACTGTTTCTTTTTCTTCCTGCTCTGGTTCTTGTGGAGGTTTAGGCTTTTCTTGACAAGATGTTCCGATAAGCAGCATGCCTCCCAAAACTAGCAAGAGACCATTTTTCTTGGTGTTTTTCATAGTGGTATAAATTTAGAGTTTAGTGTGTGGGAAAACTGTACTAAAGATATGTCTTTTCTTTAATACCAATATGTAAAAACCCTCCAAATACGTTGGAGGGTTTTCAAATCTTTTAGTCAAAACAATAGTAAATGCCTACTCGTTCATGGTAAGCAAGAATTCTTCGTTGTTTCGAGTCTGTTTTATTCTTTGTTCCATAAACTCCATAGCCTCAACCGGGTTCATATCTGCTAAATACTTGCGCATAATCCACATCCGTTGAATGGTGTTTTCATCCAAAAGAAGGTCGTCCCTTCTTGTAGAGGAAGAAATAAGATCGATGGCTGGGAAAATTCTTCGGTTGGAGATTCTTCTATCCAACTGAAGCTCCATATTACCGGTTCCTTTAAACTCCTCAAAAATAACCTCATCCATTTTGGAACCTGTTTCAGTAAGGGCAGTGGCTATAATAGACAATGAACCACCGTTCTCAATGTTCCGTGCCGCTCCAAAGAAACGTTTTGGCTTGTGCAGCGCGTTGGCATCCACACCACCACTCAATACTTTTCCAGATGCAGGCTGTACCGTATTATATGCCCTGGCCAAACGTGTAATGGAATCCAAAAGAATAACCACATCATGGCCACATTCGACCAACCTTTTGGCTTTTTCAATTACAATATTTGCAACTCTTACGTGTTCTGTTGCTTCTTTATCAAAAGTTGAAGCTACTACTTCACCGCGAACGTTTCGTTGCATATCAGTAACCTCCTCTGGACGTTCATCGATAAGCAAAATAATTTGGTATACCTCTGGATGGTTGGCGGCAATTGCATTGGCCACATCTTTAAGAAGCATGGTTTTACCCGTTTTGGGCTGTGATACGATCATACCTCTTTGACCTTTTCCAATAGGAGAGAACAAATCGATGATTCGAGTTGATAGCGTACTCTGTTTTTCGGCCAATCTAAATTTTTCCTTAGGGAAAAGTGGAGTTAAATGCTCAAAAGAAACACGATCACGAACTACCTGAGGGTCTAGACCATTAATTTTCGTCACTTTGATTAAAGGAAAATACTTTTCACCTTCTTTTGGAGGTCTAACGTTTCCTAAAACAGTGTCACCAGTTTTGAGTCCAAATAGTCTAATTTGGGATTGGGAAACATAGATATCGTCAGGTGACGACAAATAATTGTAATCTGAAGAACGAAGGAAACCATAACCGTCTTGCATGATATCCAATACGCCCTCACTTTCAATGATGCTGTCAAATTCGAATTCAGGCTCTTTGTACCGGTTTTTTAAATCCTTATCAAAGTTGCTACTCTTTTTCTCTTGTTGACTGCCCCGATTGTGTTGGTTGTTCCTTCGGCTATTCTGATTTTTTTGTTGACCACCTTGTTTGTGATCACGCTTATTTTGATTTTGATGAACGGGCGCTTTTTCATCCTTTTTCTCTTTGTTTTCTGGTGCTGCCGAGGAATCTGGTGCTGGGGTTGGTTTCTCTTCTTTTTTCTCTCGAGAAACCCGAGCTCTTCTGGGTTTGGCTTCGGCTTTTTCTTCAGATTTGGGCGCACTTTCTGTAACCACTTTAGGGTTGGAAGCTTGAAGGTCTAAAATTTGGTAAACCAAATCCAGTTTTTTTAGGGATTTGAACTTGGGAACTTTTAGATCTTTGGCAATTTCTTGAAGCTCTGGAAGCTTTTTAGCTTTTAGGTCTGAAATCTCAAACATTAAGGTATAAATAAGTTAAACGTAGTTGTATACTTTATCGAAGTGAAAAATTATTGGGGTACTGCGTGGGGGAAAAGAATCCCTGGGTGAGCTTTACTCAAATAACGCAACAAGTATACAAATAATTTTTCAACATTCTGGGTTATTTGTAAAAAAGACCTTTATTTTTGCAGTCCGAAATCCAAATTGCACAATGATTCAACGGATTCAAACGTTCTTCTTAGTGGTAGTCGCATTGCTCGCGGGGACTTTGCCGTATTTCTTAAGTCTCTGGAAGGATGCTAACGGAGGTGAAGTTTTTGCTTTACAGAGCATTGCCGTGATTTCCGGTTTTATGGCATCGGCTGGTCTAGCTCTGATTACCATTTTTATGTACAAAAAACGACAAAATCAATTTGTGTTGAACAGGTTGAATATGATATTAAATCTTTTTTTACTAGGATTTTTCGTTTACCGATCGCTAAACTTATCCGGAGAAACTGAGGTTTCTGAGAAGGGTATTGGGATGCTGATTCCTGTATTTTCTATCGTTTTTCTGGTCCTGGCCAACAGGGCTATCAAAAAGGATGAAGATCTTGTAAAATCTGTGGATCGCTTACGTTGAACCTAACATCTTAGTAGTATTAGTGCGAAAAACCCCGGCCTTGGCCGGGGTTTTGTTTTTTTATAATCTCTAAAGACTATAAATTCTCCATTATACTTTCGGTAGTAAACCCATTGTTGAACTTTATGTTTTTAAGGGTCTGTACAATGTTTGGTTCTTCAGAATATCCTTGCTCACTAGGTAAAAAGTACGTTCGTTTTGTAGCAATCAATTGACCATCTACATTCTCATATTCATAGTTTGCAATTATTACAGGTTCATTGACTCCTAAAAATGGCAACGAAAAATAGAAACGGTCAATCAACTTGGTGTCTGGATTAACATAGAGTACGTAGATATCATTTTGTTCTTTACCTGTTATCTCCGGGTCGTATGTAACATGTACTTTGTCATACGTTTGCCCATTATACTCTTCTTGACCTTGATAGGTGATTATGGTTCCCTTGTCAGTTAATTTGTACGGCATAGTAAACCAAAAGTAGTTGGCTCTCCTTAAGAAATCACTGACTCCTAATAATTGCGGATTTTCTGCTTTTTTGCCATCCACCATCACTATGGTTTCTTCGCCATTGAAGTATTGTATGACTTCCCCGTCTTCACCTGGCATTACATTAATATCGTGTTGAACGTATTTTCCAAGAGAAGCTTCATTATTAAAAACATATCGTTCTACGGAGACATCAGCCTTTCCGTCAGCTGTGCGATAATCATAGGTATATTGTACATCCTGCTTCTTCCAGAGATTTCCCCAACCTCCATGGGCATAAGCCACTGCTTTTAATATGGTTTCAGGTTTATTAGTGTCATAAACAGGAGCTTTTTCAACTATTTTTTCAGGTTGTTCAGCTTTGCTCTGTGTTTCCTTTGTTTTTTGCACACATGCGGTCAATAAAACTATGGATGCAAAAAGTAGTAATCCTAAACTTTGTGTTTTCATGTTTTTATGCTGTTGTTTGCGCAATTAGACGAAAAAATTATATGGTGCTTACGTTTAGCTATCTAAAACTAAAGGGTGAAAGAATCCATAAAGGAAGCTATATGAAAACCGTTTTCGATAACAGTCTGATGGGCTTCACTAGTGTTGTCCAATAAAGGATTGGTATGGTTAAAATGGATGAAATGAATTTTCTTTTTTTCACTCGCCGGCAAATCTTTAAATAACCCTATGCTTTCTATTGCAAATGGATGCGGAATCTCAGAAATATCCCTATGGTTCAACTCTTTACCACTATAAAAGGTAGCGTCTAAAAAAGCAAAATCCACTTTTCTTATTTCTTCAACAATACTTGTATTCCAAACACTCCATTTATTGATATCAGGAATAAACAATACTGATTTATCAGGCCCCATTATTTTAAAACCAACGGTTTCAGAATATTCATCACGATGTGGAACTAAAAAAGGAACTACGGTCAGTTCTTCCGAAAGCTTAACCGTATTTTTATCTTGAAGGGGTTCCAAAACAATATTTTTCAGTTCAATTAATTGGTCCCAAGGTCCATTGTTCTTTAAAAACGAAGCCATTTTAGGCATGGTGAATATAGGAATGCCCTGAGCGCCCAAGGCTTCCCTTCCTAAATACATCAAACCTGTATAATGACCCATATGGGCATGGGTCAGAAAAATGCCATCAGGAGCATCGTTGGTTTTGTCACCTGCTTCGCTGAGTAGCCTTAATTGACTGGAAATATCAGGTGTAGCTTCAAAAAGATATGTTTTGTTATTATCATGGTCAATCAACCCTAAACTGACAACTTTTCGAGTTTTATCTGGATTTTCAAAAAGCAATTGGCAGCAAGCTCTTTTGCACCCTATATGGGGGCTGCCTCCATCTTGAACAGTGCCAAGAACATGAAGTGTTATGCCTTTTGAAGTATAGATGGGTGTGCTAGATAAAACTTCCTTGGTTTTATGAGCGTTATGACATCCCGATAGAATGAAGAAGATGAAAAGAAAAGTAACCCGATTCATACTATTATCTTTTTCCTAATTCAATCACCTCAAGGTTGAATATTTTATCCTTATCAATACTAAACCGAAGCATGGTTCGAGTAGCATGAAAACCATGTTTTCCGCAAGCCCCAGGGTTCATATGTAACAATCCCAGCTTCTTATCATTCATTACTTTCAAAATATGCGAATGCCCACAGATAAAAAGTTTTGGGGGGTTCTTTTTGATGTCTTCCCTTACCCTTACATTATATTTCGTGGGATAACCGCCAATATGGGTTATCCAAACATCTACTTCTTCACAATAAAAACGATTATGTTCGGGAAATTCCCTTTGGATTTGATGGTCGTCAATATTACCAAAAACAGCACGTAAAGGAGTAATTTTCTCTAGAGCATCCGTTACTTCAAGACTTCCTATATCTCCTGCATGCCATATTTCGTCAGCTTGTTTAGCGTACTTTAAAATGGCTTCATCCATATGGCCATGGGTATCGGAAAGCAAAAGAATTTTGGTCATACGCTAAAAATTTGCTAAAAAGTTTACCAACAACTACCACTGCGCAGGATTCAACTATATTTAACCTCTTAAAAGTACTGGATTCCCTTGAGATATTTTATCATGTTCTCTTATTTTGGAAAAAACTATCATGGTTGGCAGCGTCAACCCAATGCGATTACCGCGCAGGAGGTATTGGAAGATTGTATGTCCACCCTTCTACGGAGACCTATTGAAGTAGTAGGTGCAGGAAGAACGGATACCGGAGTACATGCCAAAGAAATGTTTGCACACTTTGATGTTGAATCCATTCAGGATTTGGATGAACTGACCCATAGAATGAATGCGTTCTTACCTGAAGACATTGCGATTCAAGATATCTCCCAGGTAGTGCTGGATGCCCATGCTAGATTCGATGCTGAGGAACGCACTTATGAATATTGGGTGGTTCAAGAAAAAGTCCCTTTTTATAGCGATTTTGCCCATTTTGTAAAACAAAAGTTAGATATAGTGGCAATGAACGAGGCAGCTTCGATTTTATTGGAGCATTCGGATTTTGAATGCTTTTCCAAATCCAATACAGATGTAAAGACTTTCATTTGTGATGTTCGTAAGGCCCAATGGTCAATTGAGGCGGACAAGCTTGTTTTTACGATTACGGCAGACCGCTTTTTACGTAATATGGTACGCGCAATTGTTGGTACCTTGTTGGAAGTAGGTATGGGAAAGCGCAAACCAGCTGAAATGAAGGAAATTCTCAAAAGTAAAAGTCGGTCCAAAGCTGGGGTTTCGGTGCCCGCAAAAGGCCTATATTTGACCCGAGTTGTGTATCCAGAAAATATTTTTTCATGAGCCAGAAAGAAGAGATAGGCAAAGCGTTTGATTTTAGTCTTTTTAGACGTGTTTTTGCATTCACTAAACCTTATCAAGCAATTTTTTGGGTCGTGGCTTTGGCGGCTATCTTATCTGCAGGTTTTGCCATACTCACGCCCGTTCTTGTCCGAGATATTATCAACAAAGCGTTGTCATTGAAGGATAGTGATTTACTGCTTTTTCTGGTGCTGGCCATGCTTGGGGTTTTATTCGGGCAAGTAATTACCCAACTGCTTTTCAACTATTTTGCCAATCTTTTAGGTGAATCCGTCATCAAGGATATTCGCATTAAGCTATTTAAGCGGATGATGGGCTTTAAGATGACCTATTTCGATAATTCCTCCATTGGAGTTTTGGTTACTAGAGCGGTTGCCGATATGCAGCGGATTGGAGAAATCTTTAGTCAAGGATTTTTTGTGATTGTGGCAGATTTGTTGAAAATGATATCTGCGGCAGCCATTATGACCATTACCAACTGGAAGTTAGCTCTTATTGTTTTTGCCATATTACCAATTATCCTTGTGGCCACCAGACTTTTTCAGCAAGCTATGAAAATAGCTTTTATTGAAGTAAGGGCCCAAGTTTCAAATTTGAATTCTTTTGTACAGGAGCGTATTGCCGGGATGAAAATTGTACAGCTTTTTAACCGGGAGGAAATTGAAAAGGAAAAATTCAGAGCCATTAACGAGAAACATCAAAACGCCTGGTTGAAAACAGTTTGGTATAATTCCATCTTTTTTCCTATTGCTGAGATTTCCTATTCTGTGGGTATCGGTTTAGTGGTATATTTTGGGGTCGTCCAAAACATTGAAAATACGGGGTTGAATGATACAGGTTCCATATTCGCGTTTTTCTTCCTAATGGATTTGTTGTTCCGACCTCTCCGTCAAATTGCGGATAAGTTCAATACCCTTCAAATGGGTATGGTAGCGGCCAATCGGGTATTTCGAATTTTGGATACCGAAAGCCATATTCCGGATACCGGTACTTTAGAAAAATTGGATGTCAAGGGAGATATTGAGTTTTCCGATGTACGTTTCTCCTATGTTGAAAATGAGGAAGTGCTTCATGGGATATCATTCAAGGTAGATGCCGGAGAAACCGTAGCAATAGTGGGCGCAACTGGCGCTGGAAAATCAACAATCATCAATTTGTTGAATCGATTCTATGAAATTGATGCAGGCCACATTTATATTGATGGTCAAGATATTCAGGACTATACCCTTAAATCACTTCGTTCGCATATAGCCATTGTGCTTCAAGATGTCTTTTTGTTTGCAGATACCATTGCGAACAACATTTCGCTGAAGGATGAGACCATTTCTCAAGACACGATAGACGAAGCTGCAAAAGAAATTGGGGTGGATGAGTTTATTCAAAGCTTGCCAGGGGGCTATCAATATAATGTGAAAGAGAGGGGAAGCATGTTGTCCAGTGGACAGCGTCAACTGATTGCGTTTTTGAGAGCCTTTGTCAGCAATCCTAGTATTCTTATTTTGGATGAGGCCACTTCTTCAGTAGATACATATTCTGAGCAGCTTATTCAAAGGGCAACGGAGAAGATAACCGAGGGGAGAACTTCAATCATCATAGCACACCGTTTGGCTACGATCAAAAAGGCGGACAAAATCATTGTTATGGAGGCCGGAAAGATTGTTGAGATGGGTACCCACAAAGAATTGCTTCAAAAAGGTGGATACTACAGCGATTTGTATGAAGCCCAATTCATGGCCGAAGAAGTAGCCTAAACTATTTTTTTGGGGCAAAATCTTCAATATTCAGTTGCCCCGTTATAAAAAGTATTGCAGCTATTGCTATACCAGCTATAAGCATAATGATTACGAAAAGTACCAAATATCCAAGAGACCTTATAAAAGTGCTTAAAAATCCAATTTTGTGCATTCTGCCAAACACGAAAAACAAATAGGCGGTTATAAAAAGCAGGTAAATCCAATTGAAAACTTCATAGCGGATATCAAAAATACCAAAAAGAGGTAGGCATACCATTACTTGGACAAACGACATTTGAGCGGTAACATAGGCATTTGCAACCAAGTGTTCCGTGTAGTTCATTTTTCCCTTATCCAAAAACAAAACCCATGTTATTAATGCGTATAGGGGCATAAAAAGATAAGACATCAACCCTTGATAGTCAAAAATGAAATCCAAGTTGGGAGCATCGGGATTAATAGCATTGTTTTGAGTCAGTGTAATTTCATACACATTTCTTAGAACAAAGAACAAAACTCCTGATAGGGTAATTGCAATGGCAAAATAACTTATGGGATTCATGTACTTTTTTCTGATACCCGAGATATAACTTTCCACAACAACTTCCGGTTGGGTAAAAAGGTGTTTAAAGGTTTTGAATAAGGTATTGTCTAAATTGAAAACTTGGAAACTGAGGTCTTGCCAAATGTTCTTTAAGGTCAGTCGGTTTCTTATGATCTTAGCGCCACATGAAGGACAAAAACTGAAATCTGAACGTAAACTCGAATCACAATTTTTACAAACCATAGGTTACTCCAAATCTTTTTCAATTAGCGATGCCAGTTCTGCTGAACCTTTAAAAGGAACAAACTCACCATTTTTTATGTATGAAATGGCCCCGGTTTCTTCACTTACTACTAGGCAAACAGCATCCGTTTTTTCAGTAATGCCCACAGCAGCTCTATGCCTTAAACCAAATCTCAAAGGAATATTGCGGTCATTCGATACGGGTAAAATTACCCGTGTTGCTGTTATATAATTATCTTGGATTATAGCTGCCCCATCATGCAAAGGGCTATTTTTAAAAAAAATACTTTCCAAAATAGGCTGTGTTATTTTTATGTTCATCTGGTCTCCGGTCGATTTAACAAAATCCAACGGACTATTTCTTTCAATAACAATTAAGGCTCCGGTTTTGGAACTTCCCATCTTTTCGCATGCGGCAATAATGCCCGTTACATTGGTGGCCGAAGGAAGCGCTTCTTGTTTTAGGAATTTAAAGTGCCTTATAAAATTCCGTTTGGTGGCAAAGTTTGTAGAACCGATCATCAACAAAAACTTTCGTATTTCCTGTTGAAATACAATGATTAAGGCAATCAACCCAATATTCATAAATCCACCCACCATACTGCTAATCATTTTCATTTGAAGTAGTTCGGTCAACTTCCAGAGAGCCCAAATAATGACTATGCCTATAAATATATTTATGGCTACGGTACCTTTAACAAGCTTATAGATGTAATAGAGAAGGGCAGCTACAAGGATAATGTCAATAAAATCCGTGATTTTGAATTCAAGAAAATTGAGGAAATCCAATAGTGGCGTTTTTGTAAAATTAACAAAATTAGAAGAATCGAAATAAGCTAGCCATTGCTCTTCAAGGTTTCAATTAAAGTAACACATTCCACGGCTTCTTGCACATCGTGTACCCTTAAAATATTGGCACCTTTCAACAAGGCAATACCATGCAAAATGGATGAGCCGTTAAGCGCTTCTTTTGGTGAGGATTTTAAAACCCTGTAGATCATAGATTTTCTGCTCAGCCCAATTAATATAGGTTTATTCAGATTTTGAAATAAATCCAAGTGGTGTAACATATGATAGTTTTGTTCCAAAGTTTTGGCAAAGCCAAACCCAGGGTCGATAAGTATGTCGTTGATTTTCTTTTCATGCGACTTCTCAATTTTTTCCGAAAAGTATAAGAGCAAATCTTTGATTACGTTATTGTAAATTGCCTTTTCCTGCATGGATTGAGGAGTACCTTTCAGATGCATGAGGATATAAGGTACTCGATAGCGTGCAACAACATCAAACATTTTTGGGTCCAAGTTTCCCGCAGAAATGTCATTGATCAGAGCCGCTCCAATATCCAAGCATTGACTGGCAACACTACTTCTAAAAGTGTCAATTGAAAAAAACGATTCAGGAAAATGCTTTAGCAATAACTCCAATACAGGCAAAATTCGCTTCTTTTCTTCATCTTCTGGAACATGATTTGCCCCAGGACGGGAACTATAGGCACCCAAATCAATAAATGTAGCACCATCTTTAAACATTTTTTCCACTTGATTTAAAATAACATCTTCATCCTTGTATTTTCCTCCGTCATAAAATGAATCTGGAGTAAGGTTAAGGATTCCCATTACTTTGGGGATGCTTAGGTCTACAAGTTTTCCCTTACAGTTTATCGTCATAAAAAAGAGGTGCTTTTATGGGTTTGATTATCTTTGGCAAACTGCTTTTGCAGCCAGACTTTGAACGAAATTTACATAAATTAAGAAGAATAGATGCAGCAGACTTCCCAACAGTATGACAAGGTCATACAACAATGCCGGGAGCTTTTCATCAAGAAGACCAAGGATTATGGAACGGCATGGCGGATTTTACGTCTTCCTTCCTTGACCGACCAAATTTTTATAAAGGCCCAACGTATCCGAGGCCTACAGGAAAATGATACCCGTAAAGTGGACGAAGGGGAGCATTCAGAGTTCATAGGAATTATCAACTATTCTATTATGGCACTCATTCAATTGGACAAAGGTGTTTCCGAACAGCCCGACTTGAGTGCGGAAGAAGCCATAGCGCTGTATGATGAGCAGGTTAACATTACAAAAAACTTAATGGAGAACAAGAACCACGACTATGGTGAAGCATGGAGGGATATGCGGGTAAGTTCCTTAACGGATTTAATTCTTCAAAAATTACTGCGAGTAAAACAAATAGAGGACAACCAAGGCGAGACCTTGGTGAGTGAAGGTATTGATGCCAATTATCAAGACATGGTGAATTATGCAGTATTTGCCTTGATTCATTTAAACACAGCGATATGAGATATCTGGTATGGTTTTCTAGAATATTTGTTGGTATCCTATTTATTATTAGTGGATTGATAAAATTGAATGACCCAGTTGGGTTTTCATTCAAATTAGAGGAATACTTTAGTCAAGGGGTATTGGATTTGCCCTTTTTGATGCCTTTGGCTTTGGGGATTTCCATTTTTGTGGTGATTTTGGAAGTAGTCCTAGGTGTTTTTCTTTTACTGGGATTCAAACCTAAGGTAACAGTGTGGAGCCTTCTGTTGATGATTATCTTTTTTACATTCCTGACCTTTTATTCTGCCTATTTCAACAAAGTCACCGATTGCGGGTGTTTCGGTGATGCTATAAAATTGACTCCATGGGAATCTTTTACCAAGGATATTATTCTGTTGGTTTTTGTCTTGATTCTCTTCTATGGACAAAGATTTATTAAGCCTCTCTTTCAAACTAGAACCAGTTGGATTTTGGCTGGAATTACCATCTTGGCATGTGCAATTTTTGCAAATCATGTGTTGAATCACTTACCCTCTGTTGATTTTAGACCTTATAAAATAGGGGCTAACATTCAAGAAAGCATGTCTGTTCCAGAAGATGCGCCAAAACCGATTTATGAGTACGCATGGCAGTTTAAGGTCGATGGAGAAGACAAAATAGTGGTGACCAATGGTGAATACCCTTCAGTTGACGGGGAGTTTGTTGGGGTTGAAACCACGGAGATTCAAAAAGGGTATGAGCCCCCAATTCATGACTTTACTATAGAGCAAAATGGTGAAGACTTAAGTGCAGAATTGTTGGAAGAAGAAAAATTGGTCATGGTTATTGCTTACGATTTAGCTAAGAGTAACACAGAGGCTTTTCAAGGGGTAGCTTCAATAACCAAAAAAGCGGCTTCAAACGGATACAAGGTGATAGGAATGTCTGCTTCCGGTAGCGATAGAGCTAATTTGGTCAAGAAGGAGCATAGTTTGGATTTCGATTTTTACTTTACGGATGAAACCGCGTTAAAAACCATTGTCCGTTCCAATCCAGCTATTTTGGTCTTGGAACGAGGAACCATTCAACAAAAAGTACATTATAACGACATAGATAAGCTTAAACTATAAAACACTATTTCAAACGATACTACTATGAGAACTCAAATAGTTGCCGGAAACTGGAAAATGAACAAGACTTTAAATGAGACCGAAGCCTTGCTTTCTGAACTTTCCGCAAAAGTTCCAGATACACATGCACAAGTAATTGTAGCACCTACCTTTGTTAATTTGGTTGCTGCAAAAAACAGTCTAGAGTCTTCTACAATCCAGGTCGCCGCACAAAATATGCACTTTGCAGATAATGGTGCTTTTACTGGTGAAATATCTGCAGATATGTTGTTGAATATTGGATTGGATACCGTAATTCTGGGACATTCTGAAAGAAGGTCACTCTTTGGAGAAGATGATGCTCTTTTGGCTAAAAAAATGAATACGGCAATGGCAAAAGGAATGACCGCTATTTTTTGTTTTGGAGAAGAATTGGATGATAGAAAATCAGGGAATCACTTTTCAGTTGTGGAAAACCAGTTAAAAGAAGCCTTATTTCATTTAGAAGAAAAGGTATGGAGTAAAATAGTACTGGCCTATGAGCCTGTTTGGGCCATTGGAACAGGAGAAACGGCTAGCCCAGAACAGGCTCAAGAAATGCATGCCTTTATTAGAAAAACCATTGCTGAAGCCTATAATGATGGTATTGCTAACAATGTGTCTATTTTATATGGTGGCAGTGTTAAGCCAGACAACGCGGCGGATATCTTCTCTAAACCAGATGTAGATGGAGGTCTTATTGGAGGTGCTTCGCTAAAAGCTGACGATTTCATTGCCATTATCAAAGCCATATAACATTGAATCGTATTGATTTATATTGAGTTTAATTTTAGTGTTTCTCCTCTTGAGCCCTTTTCCGATATACTAATTGCGGAATTGGGTGAATTAGGTTTTGAAAGTTTTGTGGAAACCGATTCTGGTGTTCTAGCCTACGTTTTGGAATCGCATTGGAAAAAGGGTGTATTGGACGAATTGTTGGTAACTAAGAATCCAGAAGTATCCATTTCATGGACCCAAAAGGAAATTCCACAGCAAAACTGGAATGTGGAATGGGAAAAAAACTTTCATCCCATTCATGTGGATGGGGTTTGTTCAGTTCGAGCTCCCTTCCATTCTCCTGAAAATGTTGAGTATGATATCATAATTGAACCTAAAATGAGTTTTGGGACCGGTCATCATGAAACCACATACATGATGTTGAAACGAATGCTCACTTTGGATTTTGATGGAAAGTCTGTTCTGGACATGGGATGCGGGACAGGTGTTTTGGCCATTTTAGCTCAAATGAAAGGCGCAAACAATATAGACGCCATAGACATTGATGAATGGTGCTATATCAATACCAAAGAAAACATTGAACGGAACCAATGTCATGGAATTCAGGCTTTTCAAGGCGATGTTGGACTTTTGGAAGGCAAAGAATATGATGTAATTCTGGCCAATATCAATAGAAACATCCTGCTCAAAGACATTCCGGAGTATAGTAAATCACTTAAAGCCAAAGGCTTTTTATTGTTAAGTGGATTTTACATTGAGGATTTAAAAAGCATCAAAAATGCTTGTGCCTCAATAAAAATGGATTTTATTGACAATCTCGAAAAAAACAACTGGGTGGCTGCTCTTTTTCAACTTTCATAACTGAAAATTAGTATATTAGATTTACAAATTATCGAATTTGGGCAATAAGGAAAAAATATCGGAAGAGTTATTGTTGGAAGAAGAGGTTCTGAAACAATCGGAAATCATTCTCTTTAATGATGATGTAAATACCTTTGACCATGTAATCTCTACATTAATAGATGTCTGCGAACATACTCCAGAACAAGCAGAACAATGCTCCTTAATTGTCCATTATAATGGGAAATGCACAGTTAAGACCGGTGATTATGATGATTTAAAACCCAGATGCTCCAAACTACTTCAAGCAGGGTTAAGTGCCGAAATTGTGTAAATACTACTTTGCCAGAAGGTTAAGAACATAAGGTCCTTTGGCAAACATTATTTCTTCGTGAAATTATTGGAAGAATAGACTTCAATCCAAGTTTTACTTTAAATTTAGGTCTTTTCAAAGAAGCAAACTACTCACATGGGCGAATTTTTCAAATCAGAGCTTAAAGACCGCTTTCTTCAATATGCTCTTGAACGGCGAGACTACTTTGAAGTAAGAGTGCTTTATGATGAGTTTCTTCGTCCCAATTATAATTTGGATTTTGCTAAAAAGCTGATTAAAGAGATTCGGGATTACAATCCCAGCCTGTTGGACATTATGAGTGGTAATGGTTCTGAGATATTTATGTTGGCCTCTACGCCAAAAACAAAAGAATTTTTAAGTGGGGGAGGGTTTTTGGACATGCATGTAAAGGAAGAGGAAAAATGGGATGTGTTTCTAAATCAGGTTTCAGGGAGTAGAAAGCTTTCAAAGGATGAAAAGGAGTTGCTCAAAAAAAATTCACCTTCAATAAAACGGGAAAAGAACTTACTCACCTTTCTAATTGCCGCAGTGGTCATAAGTTTTGTTTTTACGCTATACAGTATTTTGAACAACGTCCTTTTAGAACCTCAATATGTCCCCAAGGATGAGTTTGAGCGAAGGCTGGAGAAAGTTCAATCCCAATATATACTTGAAAACGAAAAACTGATTAAGGAACTGGAAAAAGCCAAAGCCACGATAGATTCCTTAAAGAACTGAATCATACTAATTGCAAATGTTTTTCTTTAGTTTGGATGTTCAAAAAGTACTACCTTTTGGTGTTTCCAAATGAACTATCATGAAGCACAATGGTTTACTACTGGTTTTGGTTATTTTTTTGTCTTGCGGGCCTTCCACGTCAACAAATGAAAGCGAATGGCAATTGATTTACAGAAACGACTCCAACGGAAAAACACTTTTTGGCAAAAAACAGGATTTGTTGAATGCTATTCGTAATGGAAATCTTGTAAAAGTAGGGTATGGGGGCCAATTACGAAGGGATACCACCCTTACCATCGAACACGTTTTTGAGGCTCAATTTTTTACAATTTTGAATGATTCAGAAGTATATGCCCAAATGGCACCCATAATTGGACAAAACCCGTTGATTGAAAAGGATACCACAAATGTTCGTTTTAGGGACACCCAATGGAATATCATAGTGGGTACTAATGGCTTTTCAGACCGCTTGACCATGAGTTTGAATAAAGACACGATTCTAAGTCAAAATCAAAGAAACATGAATGTTTCATGGTTTGTTAAAAAAGGAAATGGGCAAAGCAAAAATGCTATACCCTTATGGAAAAAGTGATGTAAGCTTAGAATACCGTATTTCCCTCCAAAATAGGCTTCAATAGTATTAAAAAACAAGACAATTCTATAAAAAAGGTATAGTCTTAGGCAATAATTTTACATTTCAACAAATCGAATTATGAAACAAGTAAAATGGAACGGTGTATATCCTGCGGTCACTACGAAATTCAAGGAAAGCGGAGAACTCGATATCCCTGCGTTTTTGAAAAACATAGAATTTCAGGTAAATGCGGGAATTGATGGAGTCGTCATTGGTGGCTCCTTGGGTGAGAGCAGCACCATTACACATAAGGAAAGACTGGAATTGGCCAAAGCGGCTTTGGATAGTGTAGGAGATAAAATAGATGTGATTTTGAACGTTGCTGAGGGAGCAACCCATAAAGCAATTGAGTTGGTTCAAAAAGCCGCTGAACTAGGAATTCATGGTATCATGTTACTACCTCCCATGATGTACAAGCCGACCGATGAAGAGGTTTTGGATTATTTTATCTCAATTGCCCAGAGTACCCAACTACCTATAATGATTTACAACAATCCGGTAGATTATAAAATTGAGGTATCTATTGAAATGTTAGAGCAGCTCAAAAAAATTGAAAACATCAATGCAATTAAAGAGAGTACACGGGATATCTCCAACGTGACCCGGATGAAGAACCATTTCGGAGATAGATTCAAGATACTTTGTGGTGTAGATACTTTGGCTATGGAAGAACTGCTGATGGGCGCCGATGGCTGGGTGGCTGGTTTGGTAGATGCATTTCCTGCCGAGACTGTAGCCATCTATCGATTGGTAAAAGCAGGCCGAATCGATGAAGCGCTCAAAATCTATCGTTGGTTTTTACCGATATTGGAATTGGATATAAGTCCACAATTGGTGCAGAACATAAAATTGGCAGAAGTTATGACCGGAATTGGGACCGAACATGTAAGAGCGCCTCGGCAGGTGCTGAAGGGAGACGAAAGATTGAGGGTTCAATCCATATTGGAGCAGGGACTTGCTACCAGACCTCAATTACCAGACTATTTAAACATTTGATTAGCCTTGAATTATGATAACTGAAAACCTAATAGCCGGTATTCCAAGTTCTGAAGGAAAGACAACCTTACAATCTACAAATCCTATTACTCAACAAATATTGCCTGAAAGATTTGTTGTAGCAACTCCTGAAGAAATCAACAAGGCATGTTTGGAAGCCAGTAAGGCTCATAAAATATACAGAAACAAGTCAGGAAAGAAAAAGGCTGTTTTTCTAAGAACAATTGCTGACGAAATAGAGCATCTTGGAGATGTTTTGGTGAATAGGGCAATGGCCGAAACAGGATTGCCTCAAGGAAGGATTGTTGGGGAACGCGGCAGAACGTGCAATCAATTGCGTCTTTTTGCAGATTTGGTGGAAGAAGGAAGCTGGGTCAGCGCCATTATTGATGAAGCACTGCCGGAGCGTAAACCTTTGCCCAGAGTAGACATCCGAAAGATGTTGGTTCCTTTGGGGCCAATTGCAGTTTTTACAGCAAGTAATTTTCCCTTAGCTTTTTCTACCGCGGGAGGAGATACCGCCTCTGTTTTGGCTGCTGGTTGTCCCGTCATTGTAAAATCTCATCCATCGCATTTGGGCACCAATGCCTTAGTGGCCAAAGCAATTACCAATGCTATTCAAAAATGTGATATGCCCAATGGAGTGTTTTCATCCCTAAATGGTGAGATAGAAACTGGGCAGCAGTTGGTACAGCATCCTTTGATAAAAGCTGTTGGTTTTACGGGTTCATATGCGGGAGGCAAGGCACTGTTCGATTTGGCTAATAATCGACCAGAGCCAATTCCGGTTTATGCCGAAATGGGCAGCAACAATCCTGTATTTGTATTAAGTGAAAAACTGAAGAATCACGGTCAACAAATGGCCGAAACTATTGCCAACTCAGTGAATCTAGGAGCTGGTCAGTTTTGCACCAATCCAGGTATTCTGGTACTTGAACAGAGCGAAATTGCCCAGACCTTTTTGGGGGATTTAACCAAGGCATTTGAAAAGTTACCGTCAGATACCATGTTGAATGGTGGAATACATTCCAAATACATTAAAACTAAAAATGAGTTCCTAAACTCAAACGGAGTATCTGTGCTTTTTGACAGTACCTCAGAATCTTGGAAAGCCGGACCTGCCGTTGCCATGGTATCCGCTTCAACTTTTATGAACAATGGGCATTTACAAGATGAGGTCTTTGGACCTTTTACTATAGCGGTAGTGTGCAACAATAAGAAAGAAATGTTGAAAGTGGCCAGTATGTTGAATGGACAACTAACAGCCAGTTTGATGGGGACAAGCAATGATTTGGAAGAATCAAAGGACCTAGCAGAAGTGTTGATGGAAAAAGTTGGGAGATTAATTTTTAATGGTGTTCCTACAGGCGTTGAGGTATGCTCTGCCATGCATCACGGAGGGCCCTTTCCTTCAACTTCAAATTCCCTTTTTACTTCAGTGGGCACGGATGCCATAAAAAGATTTGTAAGACCCGTGGCTTTTCAGAATATGCCCAACAATCTATTGCCGAGTGAGTTGCAAAATGAAAATCCATTAGGGATATGGCGAACGGTAAATGGGGAATTAACCAAATCATAATGGTTTTGTATTCTTCTGTTGAAGCAGTTTTTTAAATGGAAAATGATACAGTACATATTATTGGTGGGGGTATTATTGGACTTTGTGCTGCATGGTATTTAAAAAAGGCGGGATGTACCGTTACCGTAATCGATAAAGGTGATTTAAAAGAAGGAACTTCCTTTGGCAATGCAGGAATGATTGTTCCGAGCCATTTTGTTCCCATGGCAAATCCGGGAGTTGTTGCCCAAGGTTTAAAATGGATGCTCAATAGTAAAAGTCCATTTTATATAAAGCCTAGGCTAAATCAGGATTTAATACAATGGCTATGGCATTTTTACCGCTCTTCCAATCATCAGCATGTTAAGCAAGCGATGCCCATCTTATATGAACTGAATGAACACAGCAAAGGATTATATCGCGAATTCACAAGTCTAGAGAGTTTTGATTTCTGTTTTGAAGAGAAAGGCTTGTTGATGCTTTACAAATCTGGGAAACAAGAAGAAAAAGAGGTCAAAATGGCTGAGCAAGCCAGAAAATTGGGAGTGGAGGCAGAGATTTTGGATGCGAAAGAATTGAGCAAGTTGGAACCTGATATGGATTTGGATATATTGGGCGGTCTTTATTTTCCTGGTGATGCACATCTCTATTCCAACAAATTAATGTTTCAACTTGTTGAAGTTCTTAAGCGGGAAGGGGTTCAGTTCAGAACAAACACTTCCATTTCGGATTTTGGTTTGAGAGGATCAAAAATTGATACATTAATCGATGATAAGGGGAATTTGATCCCTGTAAAAAATGTGATTGTGGCCTCGGGAACCTGGACAGCCAATCTATTGAAAAAGGCAAACATTAAGCTTCATATTCAGGATGGTAAAGGGTATAGCATTACACTAGACCAACCCAAAGTTAAACCTCGGATACCAACAATTCTTTCCGAAGCTAAAGTGGCCATCACTCCAATGGGAGATGATTTGAGGATTGGGGGCACTTTAGAAATAAGTGGCATATCACCAAAAATCAATCTTAAGCGAATTCAAGGCATCAAGGAGAGTATTCCAAACTATTACAAGAATATGGATTTGCCCCATACAGAAAGCAAAGATATATGGAAGGGATATCGACCCTGCACGCCAGATGGCATGCCTTATATTGGAAAATCGGGGACACTAAATAATTTGTATGTAGGTACAGGGCACGGAATGATGGGATTGAGCCTAGGAGCTATAACAGGAAAGTTGTTAAGTGAGTTGATGACCAAAAAAAAACCATCAATGAATTTGTTCCCATTTCGATTGGATAGGTTTGACACGTAGAATCGGAACATCTTAAGCACAACAAACCTATCATCAGCCATGGGTCCAAAGTTTTTTGAATTGAGAAGGAGTTGTATTCTTAAGCTTTTTAAAATGTCTCAAAAAATTGGACATGTTCTTAAATCCCACACCATAACAAATATGCTCGATAGAGTATGTATCGTTTTTAAGCAAAACGCAGGCATTTTCAATTCTTAGCTCATTTAGAAACTGTATATAGGTCTTCCCTGTATGCAATTTGAAGAAGTGGCTAAATTGAGCCCTACTAAGGTGAGCTAGGCTGGCAATTTTTTCAATGGTTATTTCTTGTTTATAGTTTTCGAACGTGTAGTCTAATACTTTTTTTAATCTTCCTCCAAGCTCAGAATTTGATATTTGGTTACAAGGAGTACTATTTAAATATTCTTTTTTACAAGAATTTAATTGGGAAAGTATTTTGAGAAAAGTGATGATTCTTTTCTCGTTTTGTTGTTTGGTAATTGAGGTAATACGATTGAAAATAGGGTTTTGGGATGTGCCAATAACGCGAATTCCCTTCAAGGAATCTTTAAGAAGCGCCTTTACACCCTTCATCTCTTTAAGGCCGAAAAAACTCTGACCAAACGAGCCTTCATTAAAGAAAAGGGATATTCCTTGAATATTTGGAGAGTTTTTGGTAAAATATTTGTTATCGCTTTTTAACAAATGTGGAACATTGCTTCCTATCATAAAAACGTCTCCAGCATTGAATGGTGAAGTGCTGTTTCCTAAATAAAGAACACCTTCTCCACGGATGATCGCTATAATTTGATAATCTTCATGATAATGCAAACGATCATAAAAATGCGGACCAGAATCAAGTTGAACAAGGAGAGCATGGTTGGCAGACTTTGGTATTTTAAACGGAATGGGGTTCTTCATTTTTAAGAATTCATATCTTAATTTAGAATATCAAAGGTGTATGAGAATAATTTGAAACAATTTAAAAAGATATCTTTTACCCATGCAAATAGAATATTTAAAAGAAACTTACTTCTTCGATTTTAACAGTCCTCAAATTCAGGATTTGATTTCAGAGCTTGAATCCCTTTCATCTGAAAAAGAAAAGATTTCGGGTCTGTACATCAAGGTAAGGGATTCTTGGCGATATAATCCGTATCATATTGGTTTTACGGATAAACATTATAGATCTAGTCATATCTATTCAAAAGAGCAGGCGCATTGTGTGGACAAAGCCATCTTATATATTTCAGCACTTAGAGGTTTAAGCATTCCCGCTCGGTTACGTTTGGCGAAAGTATCTAACCATATTGCTACGGAAAGACTGGAAGCGAAGTTAGGGTCAAATGAAATAGCACCTCACGGTTTAGCAGAGGTCTTTCATAACGGTCAATGGGCAAAGTGTTCTCCCGCCTTTAATAAAGAACTGTGCGAAATGTATAATGTGGAACCATTGGAATTTAATGGTAAAAAGGACTCTATTTTTCAGGAATACAACAAAAAAAGCGAAAAATTTATGGAATATCTTGAGGATTATGGCAGCTTTGCTGATGTTCCCCTAGATTTTATAAAAGAGATTTTCAAAGAGAATTACCCCAATTTATACGAATCATATAAAGGAAAAGAAGAGATTAAGATTTCTTGATTGAAGAATTTAAATCAGTATTTTATTTCCAATCTGTCGCCAGACTTTGAATAGGAGAAATCCAAGAATCAACGCCACTGCCAACATAACAAAAGCTGTGCTTGTTTTTCCATAAATAAACATTCCGGTGGTAAAAAGAATGCAGTACACAAGCAACCAACCTAGAACCATGGCCAAGAGACCTTTTGGAACCATCCACTTACCTGAATCAGAGACAATGGAAACATTCTTCTGTTTAGCAAGTTTAACAATTTTGTTCCAACCTCTCCCACCGGGCTGGATGTGCCTATAAAAATCAAAAAGCTTTTGTTCATCATCCGGTTTTGTGAGGAAAGTGACCGTCAACCAAACTATGGAAGATGTCAAGACCACAAAAGGAAATTCAAACCAACTAGGAAAAATTCCTTCCTCTCCTGAAAACATAGCTGAGTTTACTGCTGGGATACTAATAATGATGGAAATGAGTCCCGAAGCAAACATGGCAGAAATCTCGCTCCATGCATTTATTCGCCACCAAAACCATCTTAGGATGAATATTAGTCCGGTACCTGCGCCAAACATCAAAATATATTTAAAAAGCTGAACAGCGTTGGTCAATATCATGGCAATTGCGGTACTTGCCACCATTAGAATAACTGTACAGATTCTACCAACTGCCACTAGTTTTTTCTCAGAAGCGTTCTTGTCAATAACTTCTTTGTAAATGTCATTTACCAAATACGAGGCACCCCAATTAAGGTGTGTGGATATGGTGGACATATACGCAGCTACCATAGATGCAACTACTAAACCCAATAAACCTGAGGGCAAAAAGGTGAGCATTGCGGGATATGCCAAGTCATGTCCCAGTTTATCGTCAGTTATACTGGGGAAAGCATCCGAAAGATTTGAGAGTTCTGGGAATATAATCAACGAGCATAGTGCTACAATTATCCAAGGCCAAGGACGTAGTGCATAGTGCATAATATTAAAAAAGAAGGTGGCACCAATGGCATGGTTCTCATTTTTAGCGGCCAACATTCGCTGGGCAATGTAACCTCCACCACCAGGTTCAGAGCCAGGATACCACGAACTCCACCATTGTACCGCAAGAGGTATGGCCAATAAGGTAATAATGGCATTTGTATCGTTCTTCTCTGGGACCAACGCCAATTTATCTTGGACATTTGGATGTTGAATTAGGTTTTCAAGCCCTCCAATCTGTGGGAGGTTTACACAATAATACGCGGCTCCAATAGCACCTGCCATAGCCACAAAAAACAATAGGAAATCAGAATACACTACACCTTTAAATCCTCCAACTGCACTAAATAGCAGGGTAACAGATGCAGCATAGCCAACCGTTTCCCAAGCAGAAATCCCAAGCATAACCTGGCCTATTTTAATTGCGGCCAAGGTGACTCCGGACATTGCCAGAATATTGAATAGAAATCCCAAATAAAAGGAACGGAAAACCCTAAGAAATCGAGCTGGTTTTCCTGAATAGCGAATTTCGTAGAATTCCATGTCGGTTTTGACATTGGATTTTCTCCATAAGCGCGCATAAACAAAAACAGTCAGTAAGCCAGTGAGCAAAAAGGCCCACCATACCCAATTTCCTGCCACACCGTTCTGTCTGACAAGGTCGGTTACTAAATTTGGAGTGTCGGTGGAGAATGTGGTGGCGACCATAGAAAAACCTAATAACCACCATGGCATATTACGTCCGGATAGAAAATATTCTGAAGTGTTTTTTCCTGATTTCTTGGCAACTACAAGTCCAATTATTAAGGTTGCCAGAAAAAAGACAATAATAATTCCGTAGTCCAGATTGCTCAGCTCCATGGTTAGTTATTTACAGATTGGTTTACCATACTTTGGCAATGTCAATATACAAGTATTTCAACATCAAAGTCTATTTTCTTTTCTTGGATTGAATTGAAGTACTTTAAAATAGAAAAGCATTACACCTGAACAGCACTTCAATACAATCAAATGTTGTAATTTATTTCTGAACCAAACCCAGAAGAATAGTGCAAATTGGAAACATCCCAATGGTCCCGGAAGCGATATTGATGGGAAGGAAAATCATCCCGTAGTGCATGTAGCTTTTGAAGATGCATTGGCCTATTGTCAATGGGCTGGAAAAGAGATTGCCTACTGAGGCTGAATGGGAATATGCAGCTAGGGGAAAGAAGCCTGCTTCAATCTACTATTGGGGAGATGATATAAATGAACTAAACTCGAATGCAAACACTTGGGAAGGTAGGTTTCCAATATCCAATACGCAACAAGATGGTTTTGCACTTAGAGCTCCGGTGGGTTCGTTTAAACCCAATTCCTTTGGACTTTATGACGTTTCAGGTCAGGTAATGTATGGGAATGGACCAACGATTGGTATCATGCAAAGTATTATCAAACATTGCATGAAAAAGGACAGGTTTTAAATCCGAAGGGAGCTGAATCTGCTTTTAATCCATCAAACCCAAGAGCTAAGGAGCGAGTGATAAAAGGAGGGTCTTTTTTGTGTAGCGTTACCTATTGCGCCAACTATCGTATATCCTCTAGAATGGCTTCTACAGAAGACTCTTCATTGGAACATTTAGAGTTTCGAACGGTCCTTTCATTGGATATGTTTGATTGAGAGGCCTTTTGAAAATATGGGCATGAGGTAAAATAGGTATAGATTCACTAGTGAGGATATGTAAACAACTTTAGACATGAACTAATTGGGATACTCTTTTAAAGCTGGTAATTTAAGTTTAACACCAACAATAGGACCGCAAAAATACTCATCATCAATAGTGTAATTGGAGAGGTTAAACTCAAAATTTCCTGGAAACAAAGAGTCCAGCCTTTCCAAAACGTTTCCAATACCGTTTCCTATGATGGGTGTTTCGGATTGCAAGGGTTTCCCATTGTTAATTACATCTATTTCAAGAAAATCATTAGTTTCTCGTATTCGCAACAGGACTTTGATTTTTTGATGTCTTTCTGAAAAGCTGTGCTTAATGGTGTTCTCTAAAAGGGGTTGAAAAAGAAGAGGAGGGATAAGGAACCCTTCAAGGCCTTCTGGAATTACTTTTATCAGCTCCCACTTATCATCATATCTTAATTTTTCCATTTTTGCATAGGTTTTCAAAAGCAGAAGCTCATCCTTTAGTAAGATTAATTTGGAATCTTTTAGACTCAACGTTTTTCTTAGTAGGTCGCTCAAGTCAGCAATTGCATTTTGAGCTTTAATTTGATTTTCATCTATCAATGAAGAAATATCGTTCAAAGAGTTAAAAAGAAAATGTGGATTCAATTGTGCCTGCAAAGCCTGAATTTTTGAATCAAGAAGTTCAGCTTTTAGTTTTGAAGTTCTTAAATCATCGGCCTTTTTTCTTTGGAAATAATTATAGGCGTAGACGATAGCTATCATTGAAAAATACAAGAAGAAGTTGAAGCTTAGCCCACCCAAGCCCCTTATGTAAATACTCTCTGCCGTCAGCGAGATTGCTTTTGAGAACAATTTAATCTCTACCCAAAGTCCTACAAAAGCAGTATAAAATGAAAGTAATGCAGCTAATGCCAAATGGATTACAATTATCCTCCAATGCAGTGTCCTTTTTTCGAAAAACTTCTTAGTTAACAGTAGTGCTACAAGGACGTAGGACAACTTCGCAACAAAAAAAATCACATATTGAATGGCTAACTGGCCCAAGACAATGGTTGAGGTCTCATCTTGATTGTAGATAAGCACAGTTGCCAAAAAATCAATTACATAGGCCACCAAATAGTATACAAGAAGTACTTGAAACAATTTGCGGTCGAGAAATCTATATGCCTTAGTGTTCATTTTATGATTTCCTAAGATTCAATTGATTTACAAAAGCAGTTTTATACCCTTTGGAAACATTGAATTTCTGATCATCCATCATTACTACGCAGTAATCACCGTATCCTTCGCTGACAACTTCCTTGATTCGGTGAATTTGTATTATGGTTGAACGATTTAGCCTTAAAAATGAATTGGGATCGAGCTTTTCCATCAAAGTGGTCATAGAAGTTCTATAGACATGCTTTTTACCATCTATCATGAACAGTTCTGCATAGTACGCTGAAGATGTTATGTATTTAATATCCTTAGTGTAGGCGAACAAGTACTTTCTGCCCACTTTGAGAACAATTTTTTCTAAAAACCCTTTTGAAGGCTTTTTTACATCTTGTAGATGATTCAAGAGTTGGTCAAACCTTGAATGCATTTCATCATAATTGTTGCTTTTTTGATTTGTTTCTGCTTTTAGGACCGCATTCTCCAAAGCATCCAACACTCTACTTTCCTTGTAAGGTTTTAATACATAGTCAATAGCTTGGATTTCAAAAGCTTCAATTGCATAATCATCAAAAGCAGTAACAAAAACGGTTATCGGTAATATGGGTGGGTCTATTTTTTTTAGCACTTCAAATCCTGAAAAATCAGTCATTTTAATATCCAAAAACACAATATCCGGCAGTTCAGACTTAATCTTAGAAACCGCTTCAGATCCAGAACTTGCCTCAATTAATGATATGCCATTGCGGTTTTGAAGAATTTTCAGAATTCTTTTTCGCGCCAGATTTTCATCATCAACAATTAAAACTTTCATATATCATGTTCCATTAGATTGAACTTGTCTTAAAAAAAATCGATAGGCTAATCCTTTAAAGGCAAACTCCGAAAAGGAGTCAAGAGATGATTGCTATTCTCCATCACTTATTACAAAGCAAGATATTCAATAATCCATAGAGTAATCATGCCATATTTATCTAAAAATAGGCCATACATATCATATTTAACTGGAGAAGTAGCGAATTCAATACATTGTGATAAATCACTTATTAATGAGATATTGTTTTTTGATAGCTTTAGCTATTCTTTCCTTTTTTTCCCACGGGCAGGATTTAAATTCAATTTATAAGGAAAGCATGGAAGCCCACAAAAATAAAGATTATACCAAATTTGTGGCCCTTAACAAAGAAGCGCTTAAGTTGCATCCATCACAGCCTACTTTTCTTTATAATCTAGCCGCTGGATACAGCCTAGTGGACAGTTTGGAAAACGTATATCAAACCTTAAAAAGGCTACTGAGCTGGAATAACAAAATAGACTACCAAAAAGATGCTGACTTCAACAATTTCTTGATATCGAACAGGTATACCAGGTCTTTGGACTCCTTGGTCAACTATTATGGACGGGTAAAGGAGGTTGGAAAAGATTATGCCCTTTTCAAAGACAAAAGGCATTTGGAAGATTTAGTATTGTTGGATTCCCTTTTGTTCGTTACTGATGTTTATCATGGCGAATTGCTCAGGTACAACACAAAGAAAAACGAAGTTGCCGTTGTAAAAGCGTTTGACTTACCTGTTTTGGCTCTAGCTTCCAAACCCAATTCAAATTCGGTTTGGGTAAGCACCGTCAAAATACTTCAATCCAAGAAAAAAGGACTTCCTTCAAGTGTCCCGGAAATTATTGAAATCGATGTTTTTAAGGGAAAAATAAAATCAAGAATTCCTCTGGACGATGATTTTGTGGGCGGCAGTATGGTATTTGATAAAGATGATAATTTATATATATCGAACTCCACTAAACCCGAAATCATCATTATAGATACCAAAACGAATACTATAAGGCAAAAGCTACCTGTGGATGATGGTTTTAATCTACAAGGAATAACCATTGATTTGGACAGGAATATCTTGTACGTTGCAGATTATATAAAAGGGGTAGCAAAGGTTGATATTACGAAGGATTACCAAATTACATGGTTGCAATCGGATAACTTTTTGTTGAAAGGGATTGATGGATTGGCGCATGTTAAAGAAAATCAATTACTGGCAATACAGAACAATTCAAGCCCGAAAAGAGTAATTCAATTAATAGTGAATGGTTTGGCTATTGAAACAGTAAGGTTGCTAGACAACAGCCTTAATACTACTAGCGAGCCTACCAATGGCAAATACTACGAAAAGCTTGGGTTTCTTTATTTGGCAAACAGTTCATGGCCCCACTATGATAAAAACGGTGATGCGATTCTTGACAAGTGGGAAGAACAAAAAGTACTTCAGATACACCCGGATACATTTCTTGGCCTATAGTATAGTATGAAAGAGCCCATCCTTTTATCATTTTTAATTAGACCTATGAAACGCTTGACGCTTATCTTCTTCTTGATTTTCTTGATTTCTTGCAAAACCAATAAAAAAGAAACCAGGGAGACTTCCAATCCTTCAATTGCTCTATTGGGAACTTTTCACTTTGGAGCGACCACAGATTATTCTTCCATGGATATGGACAACTTCAACTCTGAGAAAAGACAAAGTGAGATAGAAGAACTTGTACAAGCTTTAAAGGAATTTAAACCGACAAAAATACTCTTGGAATGCACCCTAAAAGATGAAGCCCTTTTTCAGAAAGCCTATGCCAATTATGTGAAAAATGAAACGCAACTAAAAATGGACGAAAGAGAACAGATAGGGTTTCGTTTGGCATCAGAACTAAATCATAGTACCATTCATTGTATTGATTACAAACTGCCCGTGCCTTTGGATTCTCTTTCAAATTTTGCAGAAAGGAATATGAAATCTGAGTTCTTACGTTTTTTAGCCAGTATTGAAAAGAATGATGAGGATGATTCAAAAATTTTAGCTGCCAAGTCACTTAAAGAATACTATGCTTTCAAAAATAGTAACGAGGAGGACCTAAAAAACAAGAGGCAATATATTCAAGAAACGGCAAAGTTTGTTTCTGACTCTACTTATATTGGAATCAAGTTTGTCTCTGTCTGGTGGGAGCGGAATTTCTATATCATGTCAAATATTGACAGACATATTGGTGATACAGATAGAGTATTGGTTTTGATCGGTGGAGCACATCGTGCTGTGCTAAAGGATTTTTATCAAGATAGAAATGATGTCAATTATATAGAAATAGCAAATTATCTGAAATGAATGAATATAAGTTCAAAATAGTACGTTGGCCCCAACTAATAGGTTGGATGTACATTTTATGTATTGGTTGTGGTGCAGATAAGTTACCTCTCCCGTCTGAAATGGAGAACAACTATCAAGAAATATCAGAAACGCAACAACAGGATTTACCCTCGGAGTATCATATTTTGTTTATCGGAAATAGTCTAACCTATACCAATAACTTGCCCGAACTGGTCGGAATGGAGGGAGCAAAGAATGGGATCTCCTTGGGCGTCCATTCCATTGCAAAACCCAACTATGCCATAGTAGACCATTGGTCAGAAGGAGAAGTACAAGGGCTGATTAATACGGGTAAGTATGACTATGTGATTATTCAGCAAGGACCTTCATCGCAAGAAGATGGTTATGATATGTTGGTCAATGAAGGAAAAAAATATGCAGAAATCTGTGAAGCGAACGGAAGTGAATTGGCCTACTTTATGGTATGGCCATCCATGAACTATTACCATACGTTTGATGGGGTTATTGGAAACTATTCTGCAGGAGCCCGAGCTAATAAGGCAATTTTATGCCCAGTCGGTTTAGTTTGGAAAAACCACTTTGAGGATACAGGTGATTTTTCGTATTACGGACCAGATGGGTTTCATCCGTCATTAAAGGGAAGTCAAATCGCTGCAGAAGTAATTCTAAGTAGTCTATTCAATATCGACTAAAAAGTTAAGCTGGACCTAATGTGCAAACGAAACCTTTCTTTCATTTTGACGTGTTTCTTGTTGACAACCGCGTGTCGTAAACCAATAGAATACAACTCTACCAAGGAGCTTTTGAAAGCTATGAAAACTAAAAATGATAGCAATTGGTTTCGAAATTTTACTTTCAAACAAAGAACCTTCTTTTTTGATAAAAAAGGTGTGCAAACTGATTCGGCGATATGGTATGAAGCGGTAAGCTATCCTTATCTATTTAGAATTGATAGAAATCTAGCGGAAAAGGACTACACTATTTATAGAAATGATTCAACGTACCAATTTAAAAACAATAGTTTGATAATGGCCACAAATCGCCCTGCGGTGCATTTAGTCTTTAAAGGGGGATTGTATTTCATCTCTTTAGAAGAAGCGATGACAAAGCTAGATGAGTATGGTTTTGATACAGCCGTTTTTCGAAAAGATAAGTTCAAGGAAGAACTGGTATACGTAATAGGGGAAGAGGCCAATCAGTTTTGGCTGCATCAAGAAGATTTTTATTGTGTACGAAGAATTTCAACCGATAGTAGAGGTAAAAAAATGGATGTTATCTACGATGATTTCAAACCTATTGGAAAAGGTTGGGTAGAACAAAAGGTTACCTTCTATTATGAAGGGAAAAAAAGGCTGGAAGAATTCTATTATGATATTAAACTTAAGGACACCATTAGTCCAAAAACTTTTAGTGTGACCAAAAACAACCAATGGTATTTGAAGTATTGAAATGACATAGTCAATACTTTCACAAATGTTTGCAATATTAATGTTGTTATACAATAAATAGAATAGCTAGAGCAGTAGGAATATTGATCCTTACAATTTTAGGCGGGGTACTATAGTGCAATCATGTGGGTAACGGGGCAACTAAAGAAACCAATACAAATTGGATTGATAATGACTACTTAAAGAACCTGATAATGGTTAATCAAGATATATTTATTTCTGAAGTGACAAGTGTTGAAACTGCTAACAGGCAAAAAGCTAAGATGCTTCTTGATTGGTTGGCTACAGATTATCAACGGCGTACAATACATGAAATTTTGGAACGGCAAGGGGGCATTTGTCATGAACTTGCAATGGTAACCATGCATTTTTTTGAAAAAGCCAATATTAAGCGAAGAAAGGTAACAGAAATCAACTTGCACACCTAGAGTAAAAAACGACAAAAGGATGCGGAAGAAAGAATAGCCAAAAAAGGAAATACGGCCTCTGTATTTGGATATATGCATAATGATCATGTTTGGATTTAAATATATGATTATGATAAGTGGATACCAGTTGACTCTACTATGAACATTTTTGGAATGCGACAGTGGATCGAGGCTCGATTGGCTTTTGATAGGGCAAAGACTATTAGTCCGTATTCAAAAGATATGATTTTTCCAATAGGTACTTATGCGATAAATCCTGAAAGCGGAGAATTTATGGATAGGAGTAAACATTATATTATCGATGAGTTTAATGCTTATTATGAAGGGGAGTTGTCAGAAAAAAAATCATAGAACAACTGGTGTCAACAGGCAAGGATTTTGGGCGATTTGAGTATTAAATCTTTCCGAGGAGAATATAATCTGCATAAGAGTTCGGATAAGTTTAAGGAAATCGCAGATACCTTTCAAGTGTTAAAATCAGAATTAAATTAGAACCTAAACATATAAAGTCCAGTTGTTTCGTCAAATGAAAACCTTAAGAAAATACGGCGATTTGTTCATTAGGTTTCCTGTTGGTTTTCACTTGATTTATGGAGTGGCCGATAATATGTTTTTTTGGGAACGGATGCTTGAGTTCGAAACCTTTTTAAAAGGCTTTGGTGTCCCTATGTCTTTGGCAGCTGCCCATCTATCTGTCTATGCCCAGTTTATATGTGGAGTTTTGTTTATTATTGGATGGAAAACCAAATGGGCATCAATCACTATGATTATCAATTTTATCGTTGCCATTGGATTGGTGCATCTAACAGACCCATACCAGAATAAGTTTCCTGCTATCATGATGCTAAGCGCATCAATTTTTATACTTCTAAATGGTGATGGGTATTTTACGATAAAATTACTTGGAAAAAAGAAACGCTGATTGGAGATGTGACAGTAATAAAGAAAAAAGAATTTCAGGTTTGAAAGATTGGACAATAAAAGGGAACTTTTTTCTTTACTATTTAATAAATGTAACCTTTTATATTTTTCTTGGTATATATTGAAACCTCTCAGTTTATGCTGATAAATAAACAAATGAATTATACAAATACGTATTATAATCTTTACAATAAGCAGCAGAGTGTTCTACCTCCCCAATTCCAGGAGGAAGAAAACTATATTATGAGATTCCACACCAAACTGCCTTATTATGCGTATAATGGCCAGAGTTTGATAGTCATTTTTTTTAAAAAAGGCCAAGGTAGTTTAATCGTCGATGGAAAAAGGCTAAAAGTTTCAAACCAAAAGTTTATCATTTTAAACCCAACCAGTCATTGGGAATACATCAATACCAGGGATGAGGATATTGACGTCCTAAGTTTTGCATTATCTCAAGAAATGCTATCCAAACAACGGTATTTCAAAAAGGCAAGCCACCATAAGCTCTTGAACTCACCTTTTGAATCAATGGATTCAGATAATTTTTTCTTTGAACAAAACTTTAGTGTTAACTGTTACCATTCCGGTAAGCTATTGTCAAGAATACATAATCTTTCCAATATACAGAGCCCCTCATTAATTAATTCAGATGAGGTTTGTATGGAGGTCTTGGAAAGTATACTAAATGATCAGGTCCACTTTTATGAGAAGTCAAAAAGCATTACTGCTGTAAAGAATTCAACCCAACAAGAAATCATGAAAAGACTCTTGGTAGCTTTTGAGTATATACACGATAACGTAACAAAAAAAATTACTATAAAGGAATTGGCAGTTTCATCTAGCCTTTCAGAGTTTCATTTATTCAATTCATTTAAGAATGTTTTTGGTAGTACCCCGCACCAATATATGAATGCACAGAAAATGACCAAGGCGAGAGAGATGCTTCAAAAAGATTCGTTATCCGTATCAGAAGTAAGTACTCTACTGAATTTTCCAGACGTGCCTACCTTTAGCAAGCTATTCAAAAAAACTTTTGGAAAATCTCCAACACATTTTATGCAATAAGGCTTACCAGACCATTCCCAATTATAAGTTTTTGACAATTGCCGCTGATTATTAAGTGCTTTATTTGATTCAGAAAATAGATGAATTCAATAGCGCCTATTAGAGGACTGTTGATATACTCTGTGAAAGTTAAAATGAAGGAACTCAATGGTTAAAACACTCATGAATACTAATGCGTCAATAGTTTTTTTGCTCCTTGTAGCTGGATTTGTTTCGTGTACCTCAAGCGAAGCCATGTCTCAGTCCTATGGAAACAAAATCGAACGAAAGGTTCTGAAAATAGTTGAGAAGCAAAAACTACCGTCGCTTACCCTAACCATTTTGCATCAAAAAAGTCTTCTGGATTTTCAGTATACCAGTGAAGAACTTGAACAACAAGAAATCTACGGTATTGGCAGTACGACCAAATTACTTGTGGCCGTACTTGTCCAAAAACTGATTGAAGAGGGCAAAGTCTCTTTAAATGATAAACTAACTGATTATGTTAAGGGTTTAGAAAATATAGAGGGTATTGAAAATCTAACTATTGGTAATGTTTTGTCACACACCAGTGGGCTAGAGGATTTTACCAAGCATCCCGTGTGGATACAACAGGTTATGAACAATAATACCCCTAAAACATTCGCAGAAAAAATAAGACTTGTAGGCAACAAGCTAAGTCAAAATCCTCTTTTCGAGTACAGCAACACCAATTATCTGGTTTTGGAGCAAGTTGTGGAATCCCTTACGGGTAAAACATACAAAAAGGCATTCAATGATTTTTATGCCGAACATGACCTATCTGACATACAAATTGGTCGACCGGACAAGGAGATCCAAGGTTTTTTTGCCGATAAATTAGAGGCAGTATCACAGGTTTCTAACTGGCGCGAATATTATGGTTATGCCGGCGAAGTATACACCACTTCAAAAGGGCTCCACAGGTTTTCCAAAGCGCTTTTTATTGATGGCACCATACTAAATCCAAAGTCAATGGAGCGATTGAAGGAATGGGTCTCCATGCATCCAAACATCATTCCAATTGGGAGAAAGGGTAAAATCTTGGCTTATGGGAACGGATTAATGAAGCTTATGTATGATGGTAAAGAATATGTTGGGCATTCGGGGGGAACGCTAAAATATCAATCTTTTCTATTTGTGAACGAAGAGGAGAAAACAAGTATAAACATTATTACAAACTGTAGCGGCAGATACTATAACAATGTGTTTTTTCAAGAGCTTGTTCCCACTATAATGGAAGAATTATAGTCAAAAAAATAACACCAACCACGAAATCTTAATTGTTTAACCAAGGTTGTTTCTATGAAACAGCAGTAAAATACCTATGACTAAAATGAAGAATTTAACGAAAGCCAATTTATTACAGACTTTAGTTTATCTGGTTCTCATGCTTGGTTCATGCGGCCCAAGGGAAGAAGTGAAAGAAATGAACATCAAAGATATAATTGGCACCCATGCTCAAAACCTTTTAGACGACACCAATGCTTTTGCCACATCAATATCCATTACCAAAAATGGAAAAACATATACCACACACTTTGGCCAAATAGATAAAGGAAAAGCCAATAAGATTACAGATACCACACTTTTCGAAATTGCTTCAGTGACCAAGGTTTTTACGGGTACCTTAATGGCGAGAGCAGTGGTTGACGGAAAAATAAACTTGGACGATGACATTAGGAAGTTTTTACCGGGGAGTTATCCCAATCTTGAGTTTCAGGGGCAACCGATTAAGGTTAAGGATTTATTGGGATTCAAATCCGGGATAAACCAGAAGTTTCCAGATGTGAGTCACCTAAGAGCAATTGAGGATGATAGTACCGCTTTTAGACTTGAAGAATTTGGAGCTAGTTACAACAAATCCCACTTTTTTGAGGATTTGGAAAAAGTGAAATTGGATACTTTTCCAGGCACAACCTCCTACTACAACGAGCTTTGTCCTGAACTAACCGGATATATTCTCGAAAAAGTGTATCAAAAAGACTTCCGGAAAATTATGAAGAATGAACTCTTTGATGAACTTGAAATGAACTCAACTTTTTTTACAACACCAGATTCTAAAAGCCTTCTAAATGGCTACAACATAAACGAAAAGTTGATGCCGAATTTTGCATATCGTATTTGGGGGGCAGGAGGAATGTTAAAATCTACTATTGGTGATTTGAACATATTCTTGAGATATCATCTAAAATCCGATAACAAAGTAGTCATGGAATCCCAAAAGAATATTGAAAATTCAATATCAAATTGGAAGGGGTATCTGTGGGATGATATCAGTGTGACGCGAAACGGTCTTCGTTGCCTTAAACATGGTGGTGGTTATGGGGTGCAAAACATGTTTGTGGTCTACCCAGAGCAGAATTTGGGCATAACCATGGTAATTAACCAAAGTGCACCCAATACTCATGAAAAACTTATGAATACCATCAATTCGATTGTTGCTGATTTGAGTGACCTAGAACAAGACCATGGTGAAACCTATGGTTATCGTATTGAAAATGAAACCATTGTTTTCCGATATATCCATCTTGAAAAACTGAATCATGACTTGATTAACAGCATATCTGTTGCCGGAACCTTCAATGATTGGAACCCCAATAACGATATGTACCAAATGAACTTTTTGGGAAATAGTACATATGAGTTATCGGTTCCGTTGGCGCACTTTCAACAGGGAGACACACATGAATTCAGATTTGTTATTAATGAGAATAGCTGGCTCACGGTGCCTCAGAACATTCCAAACAGAACCTATTCAAAAAGACACAATAACATCACATTGGTCCTTGATGGAATTCCTTAGAACATAAAAAATCAGTTTTTTGACAAACTTCAAGCCTATATTCTTATATAGTTTTGCCTCACTTTAGATAAAATCTATAAACCCAAATCATGAAAAAAACAATCTTTCTTACAATTGTGGTGTTTTTTGGTTTAGTGTCATGTGATGATGATAATCAGGTTGAACTCAGCCAAGAAAATAGAATGCTGACCTTCTCTTTTTTGCCAAAAGATAACAATGAGATTGCTGAAGACATTGCTGGTACCATTGACCAAGAAACCAAAACCGTGCTTGTTAATCTGGCGGAAAGGATTGACATTAATGGGCTGACGCCTGAAATTACTATTTCAGAGAATGCTTCAATAAGTCCAAACAATCAAGTAGCAACCGACTTTTCAAATCCAGTTATCTATGAGGTTAAGGCTGAAGACGGTTCCATTCAAGACTATGAGGTAATGGTTGTGTTGCCCAAGTCGAGTAACAAGCAACTATTGTCCTACTTTTTTTTGGCGTCTGATAATGAGGCCCTTTCAACGGATATTGAGGCCATCATTGATGAAACGAATAAAACGGTCACAGCTGAGGTGCCTTTCGGGGTTGCATTAGATGCCTTGGTACCTACTTTAGAAATTTCAGAGGGTGCTGAAGGGAGCCCAAAAAGTAAAACAGCTACTGATTTTAGCACTAGTGTGAGCTACACTATACAAGCAGAGGATGAGAGTACGGAAACGTATACTATTACGGTTACCAATGCTGCGTTGACCGATAGAGATGTACTCATTGCATGGTACAACCTAAACCCCAACAATACTTTGGACTGGGATTTTTCCAAAGAAATTGATGAATGGGAGGGGATTACCGTTGTAGATGGCCGAGTTGTACAAATGGATATACGGGACAAGGGACTATCCATGATGACGCCTTTGGTCGAGTTTCTTACCGAACTCAACTCCTTGCGATTGATAAACAATGACGTAGCAACTCTATTGCCCCAAATAGAAGGATTGCAAAAGTTGGTAGTATTGGACTTGACAGGAAATAACTTGGCGACACTTCCATCCGAAATAGGAACCCTCACAAGCTTGCAGTCCTTGGTGCTACATAACAACAGTGTCAGTACATTGCCCACAGCGATAGGAAACCTTGGAAGCCTGATTCAATTGGACCTTACCTTCAACGATTTAACCAGTTTGCCCAATGAGGTAGGGCAACTTGCGCAACTTCAAAACCTGTCCGTATATGGGAGCAGACAATTGACAGCCATACCCAGTACCATAGGAGGACTGACCGAGTTGATAAACCTGAATTTGGGTTGGTGCCACCTTTCAAACGTACCAAGTGAACTAGGAAACTTGACCAAACTGGTAGACCTGCGTATTGATGAAAATGGACTACAAGAAGTGCCTAAAGAAATTGGAAACCTGGTTAACCTTAAAACCTTGCAACTTCAAAAAAACAGTTTAACTCAATTACCTCCAGAAATGGGTGATTTAAGTAGCTTGTTGGTATTATTTATACAAGAAAATCAAATTACAGATTTACCACAGGAACTTTGTAATCTTATTGTAATAAATGATATTTCATTGAACAAAGACTCAGGTGCGGTCTGTCCATAATTTAAAAAGCTAAAACCTTGCATTTTCATACAGGGTTAACTTTTTAAGTGACCTCGGCAGGGTCATAACTTATATTTTAATCACTTGATATTCAAAAAGTTGTAATATTTAAACTTAAAATAAGAACCGAATTATACACTCAATTCAAATTTAATTATGAATAGTATCAAATTTATTAAAATTAATAGATATTTTAAGACAGCTCTATTGTCTAAATCGAAAGAATGAAAAGTTCAATTTTTTAAAACTTAATCTCTTCATTCAACAACTTCATAATCTCTTGATCATTGGCAAATGTTTTGCGCAGGTTGTACACGACCCGTTTGTAGGGATTGTACCCCAATTCTATTAGTTTTTGATTGCGATACGCCTCTACAAATCGATAGATCATAAAGGAGCGTTCCCCGCCAGTTTCTTCTAAATACTGCTGTAATTTTTCGGAAAGGGCATTACGCCACATCATAGCGGTCAATAAATCCTCCCGTTTTAATTCATCCAATCCGGGAGCTTCTTCCATTTGGGCTATTTTCTCCTTGGTATACCAATATTGTTCTGTAAGTGATATCCAATTGGGCATTTGACCTTCCAAAAACTTTTTTTCAACATCGGCTACAGAAGTTCCTGTGAGCACCGGTGCCATCTTTAGCACATCCTGCTGTTTTCGCAATGACATTACCGCATATGGCGGTGTTTTCTTGTCGTTTCGTATGACCAGATGTAAGCTATCCAAGCGTTTTTCCAAGATGACCAAGGAAATGCCTTTTTTACTATCGGAACCGACTGGGGAATTGAACACCATTTTGTCTTCATAAATAGTGCAACTGCCCAAATCACCGCTCATGGTATACGTATACCAAATTTCCTGAGCTTTATCTTCCGCTACAGGTGTCTGAGCCTTGCAAGAAAGCATTCCTACAAAACATAGGGCCAATATTATTGTTATCTTATTCATTTTGCTGCATTTAAATTAACGTGTGGGTCTTCTCCGCAGGACAAAATAGATGTCCAGTGGGTCAATAGCGCCTTTACATCCTTTTGGGACGGCCTGAAGCGCAATTCTATATTCACCTTCGGGCAGAATTCCGCTGTGCTTGGGGTTTTTAACATCGTTGCCCGCTAATTCACTAAGAATGGGTATAAAATCAAAGGTTTCTGGTGCTAAAAACATATCCCCAGCGAAATAGTTGAATGGAGCTTCGCGTTTTACCTCTTTCATTACTTTGCCATCTTTTTTTACTTGAGTTATAAAGTCAAAGAATACTAGGGTCTCCCCATAGCTATTTTCTGGAATTTCGTCAGCTTCAAATTGAAAATACATTTCATATTTTTTGGCCTTAAAGTCCTTAAACAGTGCCGTTACGGAATTGGTTTCCAGTTCAAGTTGCACCTTGCTTTTGCCATTTAGTGTTAGGGCACCATCTACGGATTGCGCTTGTATACTACCATGCGCACCAAGCACAAATACTGCAAGGAAAATTGTTTTTTGTATTGTTTTCATACTGATTTTATTGAATTGTTGGGTGTTTTTCTTCGATGTGCTAATTCTCAACAGGTTTTGTTCTTTGAAATTTCAGGGCTATCAATCCACAAGTTCTAAGACGTAGCTTATTTCAACACCCGTTTCCTTTCCATTTCGCTTTGTGTAACCGCGTGCCGTATCGTATACATACCTTTTGCCATTTTTCATTTGTATCTGTGTAACAGCTAGCCCAGAGGAACTTGCCGGTATCACGTCCACAAAATCCCTGCGGTTTCCAGGATATTTTTTCCCGGTTAAAAATTCCATGATACTTTTGAAGTCCAATTTTAGGTTTTTGGTCATAATCCGTTGGGTAGTAGAAGAGACCTCATCGGCTACAATAGTTAGATTGAAATCGGTACCAGAATTCGTGATTCGATAGTTCTTTGGTATTTCAAAAATTCCTGAGTTTTGGATATTTATTCTACCTCCTTTGTGTAAATGCAACTGTACGCTTGCATGGCTAGATTGGCCTTTTGTTCTGCGAATGTGAAGTGCATTCTTAGGACCTAACGCTTCTATTTGATTTTTGATCCGTGCATACTTTTTGTACTTCATCTGTTGTTCCTTACGGTCCAATTTTAAAGTGGGCACAAAATGGAGCATATAATCATCCTTGCCATCGTTGTCCCAAGTTTTGTTAGACTTTACAGAGACCAATGTAATCTTCAGTTTGTTGATATCGTCAGCATTGGTGGCACTCCTACGTCTTACACATTTACCGCTCCACCTTCCTTTGTTAAGGGCAGTTCCCCAACCCCATTTGCCATTGAATGCCTCACAAGAAGTAAGTGTAAATTCAAAACTACCTTTGTTGCCTTTATTGGTAAAAGTGCCCTTTAATTTACCTGTTGAGGAACTGTAATATCCATTTATGGTTCCCAAATTCCTATAGGTGCCGGTTACTCTACTCCCTTTCTGGTCGAGTACCAATTTGCCAAAATTCGTATCCCATTCGCCGGTCCATTCACGTCCTGAGTAGGCGCGGTCTTTACATTTTGATTGTGCTGTCAGCTGCAAACCAATTGCTGCGGTTAAAAAGAACAATAAGATGGTTTTTATACTTGTTTTCATTTTATGGTTATTTAAAGTTTATTCGTTTTTGCTTTTTGGGAATCCTTGTTTTCAATCAACAAGCTCTACGCGATAGGTGATGTTGGGGCTGGTGGTTTTTGTGCTTCCCCAAACGGATTTTGATTTACTTCCTGATACGGTTACATTGGCTACTCTACGGTTGCCCAGCGTGCCAAGGTGCACGCTTTCAAAACCAGAACCCATATCGTAATAAACCATAGTTGTCTTAACGGAAGAACTTCCAGTGGAAGAAGAGGTATGTACCCTTTTAGCTATTTTATAGTCATCTAATGGTTTAGTATGTGACAAATACTTAACAATTTCCTTTAAATTAAGCTTTTGGGTCCTATTGAAAATAGGGGTTACCCTTTCCGAGACTTCTTCAGTACTCATAACGGTCTCCAGCCAAACATTCCCTTTGTTGATATAAAATTTCGGTATTTCAAAAACTCCTGAATTGTCGATGGTCACAGCTCTTTTTTCAGGTACGTGTAGCTGTACCGCGGCATGGTCCTTAATCCCTTTATTCCGCCTTATATATAGTGAGTTTGGTGAACCATAACCCTTTACAATACCAGAAATACGCTTAAGGTCCCTGCGCTCCATAGTGAAGTTCTTGGTACCCTTTACGTTGGCTTTAAAGGAAACCATATAATCATCTTTCTTATCGTTGTCCCAGGCTTTGCTGCACGATATGTTAAGCAGTGTAACTTTGAGCTTGTAATCCCTGTTGCCCGTATTCTTAAAGTAATCGTATACTGCGCCATTGATATCATTGCTATACATGCTCCCATTGGTGGTAATTGCCCATATCATGGTATTGTGGACCGATAACTTTATAAAATCGTTTCGGGTATTTCTGATCAACTCCCATTTGTTCTGTGCTGTATTTCTCACGAAAACCCGTTTGGATGTGCCTATGACGTACAATTTGTTTTTTAAATGATCAAAGCTGATATCCAGTGCAGCACCGGATAATTTTGTGCCCTTGCCATACTTGTACAACCATATGGACTTATCCCTTTTAACTGTATAGAATGTATTGCTATCAATGCCTGCAATTCTCCAATTATTTGTGCCTCCTTTGTTTAATGCACGTAAACTTCCGTTCTGGTAGTAATAGATTTTACCATCAGATTTTACCGCCCAAACGCCATCTTTTGAAGTGAGGCACACATCAACATGTTTTTGGGTTTGCAGCAAATCCAAAACAAGGTCGTGCTGGTTTTGGATAACCGAGGCACCGTTTCTATTTGTTGTGTAGCGGGTGTAATTTGGGTTATAAACTGTTGCTTGACCGTTAACAACTTCCGTTGGGGTACCGTTAAAAGCAAAAAATCGCTTTTGCCCTGTATTGAAAATGAGCGGGTTGTTACGAGTATCTATGATATATACCCGGCCTTTTTTATCCAGGGAGATTTCTTTTGCTTGGCCCTGAGCCCTATTGAAACTTTGTGCTTGCATCAAACAATTAATGAGCAGGCACCATATGGTGATGTACTGTGTTTTCATTTGATCTATATTTTCTGATTGGTCCAAGAATTGGACGATTATTGTTTTATAAATTCCACGCGTCGGTTTTTAGCCTTGCTTTCCAGGGAATTCCCTTCATCCAAAAGTTCGGTTTCCCCTTTACCATTGGAAGACAATTGTTCTGCTGCAACTCCAAATTGCTCTTCCAGGGCTTGGGCTACCGCTGAAGCTCGCATCATGGAGAGGTCCATATTAAAATCGGCATCCCCATCCGCATCGGTATGGCCAACGATTTCCACCTGTAATTCGGGGTTTTCGTTAAGAATGGCAGCCACCTTTTTCAACGTGCCATGGGATTCCGGCCGAAGAATGGCTGATCCGGAATCAAAGGTGATACCATAGGTGACCAATTTACCTTCCGTTAGTAATTTGTTGCGCATGTCCGGTTTTCCCACGGCGTAGCGAATGTTGCTGACGTAGAAATACTCGTTTTCTTCAGAGACGTGGCTTTGCAATCGAAGTGTTTTGGCCAAAACGCCCTTTTCCAGCGCCCTAGGCACATCGAAAACCTTTTTTTCATCTACATAAACACGAACCCTGGTTTTTTGGCGCCATATGGAAACATGCACAGGAAGACCTCTATACGTGGAGTTCTTGGAAAACTGATCTAAGCCCGCTTTCGCGTCCGAATTGAGTTGGGTGTTTTGGGCCACTTTAAAGTAGCGCGCCCCTACATCGCCCTTCAAATTCATTCGAAAGAAATTCTTCCCCGCTTGCGGCTTATCCAAGCTGTAATTGGGGTCTTCCAAATCTGAAAGGATAAAGCCAAGACTCCTGCTATATGCCCACGCCGTAGGCTCATAATCAAAGACTACATCGAATTCTAAAGTGAAATTTTCAGGTATTTCAGAAATGAAATCTGCTACAAAAGCACTTTTTCCCTGCCCTATGCGCATCCATTTCCCCTCAAGGGTACTTAGGCTCACCACCTCAGCAGAAGTATTGGTATTCCATCTAGCAGGTAAGTCGCCTATTTCGTCTTTAGAGAAGTCTTCAAATCCTAGGATGGTTTCTCCTGGCGTAAAGTCAAATTTGGAATACGCGGCAAAAGATGTTTCTTCGGCTGGACCGCCCATCATTTCAGAATCATCCATCCCATCTTCCATGGACATTTCGTTTCCATCAGCCTCGTCGCCTTGACCGCTCTTTCTGTTCTTTTTTCTTTTCTTTCCCTTTCCAATTTGAAAAAGACTATCAATAGCCTGTTCCGTTTTCTGCTCTGCTTTTTCTTCAACTTTCCGCTCTACCGTTCTATTGACACTCTCCTCTGCACGTTTCTTCAGTTTTTTAAAGAACTGTGCGTTGCCAACACTTCCTATCAACAGGAAGAATCCCAAGACACAGATCATCTTTGTACTACATGGTGTTTTCATTGTTATTTATTTAGTTCTATTTACCTTTAGTCCTATTCCCCAAACAAGAGGTTAACATTTAGTTGAAAAATTTTTGAGTGGACATTGTTCAAATCGAACATTTAAAATCTGACGATCGCCTAAAATTGAAGGCCCTGTACAACGATTACAGAACGGGTTTTCTATATTTTGGAAAGAGCTTGGGCGCTTCGGAAGCTTTGGTTTTGGAAGTCTACCAAGATGCTTTTTTAGCGCTTCGGAAAAAAGCGATTCAAGGCAAATTGGACAAGGTGAAAAGCAGTTTGAAAACCTATCTTTTTGGTATCGGGAAGTACATGCTCTTTGATGCCTTAAAAAAAGAGGGGAAAACCATCAGCATGGAGCGCCCACTCCAGCTCGTTGACGAAGCTGTAGAAGAAATTCCAGTGGCCACAAGCCATGAGTTGACCAAAGAACAACAACTGTTACGCACTTTTTTTGTGAAACTTGGTAAAAAGTGCCAACAGGTGTTAACCTTGTATTATTATAGAGGACTAACTATTGAGGAGATTGTGGCAAAGACGGATTACAGCAACGCCAATACGGTAAAAGCCCAAAAGTCGCGCTGCCTAAAAACCTTAAAACAAATGATGCCGTAAAGAATGCTGGATAACGACCAACTTATCGCTAAATTCTTGACAAAGACACTCTCAAAAGAGGAACAGCTTCACTTTGATACCTTATTATCTGAAGATCCTTCTTTTAGGGATGAAGTGGCTTTGCTCCAAGACCTCCAAAAGGTGGCCGAAGCTGAAGATGATACTATGGCCAAAGAAATGGTGGGTGCTTTTGAAGCGGAACACCGCAATAAAAAAGCGGGAAGTCCATTAAAAATCTGGTGGGTGGCCGCTTCGTTGGCCTTGCTTTTTAGTATTGGCTATTTTGCCGCACAACAAGGCCCACCGGATACACAAACCCTATTTGCTGAAAATTTCGAACCCTATCGTAATGTGGTTCACCCCATTACCCGCGCTACCCAACAAGAAGAACTCACCAGCCGTGCTTTCACCCACTACGAAAAAGGCGAATACTCAGAGGCTTTGGAACTGTTCCAAAAACTATACGAAACAACAAATACCCCACATTATCTGTTTTACCAGGCCAATGCCTTATTACAATTAAACCGGCCAAAAGAAGCTATTGTGGCCTTGGAAGCCCATCTGAAAACCAAGGATACCCTTACCCAAAAATCACATTGGTATTTGGCTATGGCTTACCTAAAGTTGGATGATGTGGTGAATGCCAAGAAAAACCTGGAAAAGGTGTTACTTGATAATACGTATAATGTGAAAAAGGCTAAAAACCTATTACGAACGCTTGACTAGTATTTTTCGGAATAGAAAAATCAATAGCAAAATTGCTAACGCTCCCAAAAGCCATGGCCAATAGTTTTGGGCCACAATAGGGGAAGTATCCCCAGAAACTACAAACCCAGCCCAGTAATAGGGGTGTTTTAATATATCGTCCTCTATACTAGCCAAGTAATCCAGTTTGGCATGCTGTAAGGCAACGTCTTTGCGTTCCCCCTTTTTTAGGTTTTCATAAAAGTACTTCATTAAAACACTAGTTGAAAAATCATCAACTTGCCACAAACTCATCACCACACTTTTTGCGCCGGCGTGGAAAAAACCGTTAGCTAGACTCTTGATGCCAAATCCTTTCTCTCTTTTTCCCAAACCCGTTTCACATGCACTCAGAACCACCATTTCAGATAAGATTTGGGAGTTGTAAATCTCCCCTAATGAGACATCCCTGTCTTGAAGGCCATTCTTTGAAAAAATAATCTTAGTATTTAATGGTTCTTCTGCATCCATATCAACATGGGTGGCAAGATGAATGACCTTGTAATCCAAAGACGCTTTAAACGATTCTCGTGTAGCCTGATTATGAACCAAAGATTTTACATCAAATACGTTGCCTATCTCCTGCGCTTCTCGCAAGGAGTACATCAGTTCCGAGTAAGATTTCCGGTTCCCATTTCCTTTTTTTATCGTATCTCCAGAGAAAACGGGGGCGATAATCAAAAATTCATTGTTGTTGGGTTTGGATAATCCTTTGTCATTTTTAAAAAGTGAAAAATCGTAGCTAATGGTCTTGTTTCTTAGTGATTCTATGTCCAGCAGTGTTTCGAAGGATAGTTGATATAAGCTTCTGTAGGGAATGATCACAATTTTTTCTGCATCTGTTCCTTCAATCGGTTTAAGCAATATCTCGTTGAGTTCTTTCCTTAGACCATCAGCACTTTTTACTTTTTTAGGTTCCTTTAAAGCGTTAATATACCTAGTTATTGCCGTTTCAAAATCTACAGGAACCTTAGTCTTTAAAAATTTCTTTTGCTTCTTACCGATAACAAGCGTATAAAGGTTTCTGGCATCGTAATAGTAGGAAACTTTATGTTGTTCTGCATCAAGCGTATTAGTAATTGTCGTTATACTTTCCTTAAAGGGTTCAAAATAATTCAAGCTAGAATAGCTAGGATATTCTTGAGCTATTTTCTTGGAGAGGGAATCCAAACTGGCCAAACTTTTATTGAGATGGGTAAGGGTTTCATTATCGGCACCTCTTTTTTTTATTTTGTTGCTCAATACGTTTATCCTGTTTTTTAGAATTTCCTCATGTTTATACAAGTTCTCAGGGATTCCCGCTAAATTCACATTTCTAAGCCGGTTTAAATTGTTTTGCAGATTAAAGGATTTTATAAAATCCATAACATTTCCCGCAAGGGAAAACCGTTCTTCCTTGTTTTGAAAACCTGTCTCGTTTTCTATAAGTAGGGAAAGAAAATCCGATGTTATGGTTTCCAGTTCATAAGAAACTTTTGGATTTAGTTGGCTACCCAGTCTTTGGGAAACAAAGCTGATGTAATAATACACCGCCTTGTACCAATCTATACTAGCATTAAAGTCTTCTTGTTTTCTATCTTTCTTATACTTTTCTAAAAAATACTTCCCTTTATAGCTCAATAGCTTTACAAAAAAATCATAGTCTCTGGAAAGTGCTATTTTAGGATCGGTTACGGCTGAGGGGCTAAAATTTCCTAGTGCAATTCCCAGATAGGTGTCTACTTTTTCTAACTGACCTCGGTCCAAATATGATTTTGTTATAGGGGCGTAGGAAAAAAAAAGATTTTCCTTATTGACGCTTATACTATCTACAGTGGCTTCTGCCATTGTATAATATGACTCCGCTTTACTAATATTTCCGTTTTGGCCATAGTAGTCTGCCAAATCCATTATGGCCTTTAACCGCTCTTTTATATTCTTTCTATCATCCTTTAATATGGTCTCATATCGTTCATTGAGAAGCTTCAAGGCTGCTGTCTTATCCCCTTTTGCAAGTAAGGCTTTATAGGTAACCTGAAGGTTTCTTTGCTTTAATTCATAGATGTCATATCCTATTTTATCATAGCGTTCTTTACCTTTTAAGGCATAGGCCAAAGCCTTATCAACATTATCCAACGCAAGGTAAACTTCCGAAATGTTGTTGTATGTGATACAAAATGAAAAATCCGGATTTCTTAGATTGCCTAGGTTCTCCTCCTTCTTTAGTATTATTTCTGATTCCAGCACTAGAAAAAGCGATTTCTGGTATAATCCAAGTTGGTAATAGTTGTCTGCATCATTCCCCATCAAAATTGCCTCAACCACTGGTTTAAGTCTGTTAGCCCGGCGCATAGCTTCCCCTGTTTTCTGAGAATATGACAAGGATTGCGCTAGTGCACCGTTTTCCCCCAATTGGATTGATTTCATGTCATAAATTATCGCTTGTGTAAAAGCATCAAAATTACCCTCAGGTATCAAAGATTCTAAAGAATCCAAAATTGCAAAAGTCCTTAGAAAATTACCCTCATAGCTCTCATAACTGGCAAGTGTTGTGGCTGCTCTAACACTTAATTGATGAATTTGAGAGTGTTTGGCGGCTTCTATAGCCAACCTAATATATTTTTTAGCTTCTTTTTTTTTGTTTTGACGATATAGTGTTTCTGCCTTACCCATATATTCCACGTAAGCCAAAGAGTCTTTTTTATGGGTATTTTGATTATCAGTTTGTTGTGAAAAACAGTTGATTGTAAAAAGAAGAAGTAAAAAAAGAAGAAAGTATTTTAAAGGCATAGATTGGTTTTGAATATGAAACAAGAATGTTTTTTAAGATGCTTTTACAATTTAGATATAAACATCATAATTACTCATATTTCATGAGTTTTTCAAAAGAGCTATTTCCTTTTAGTTATAAACCTGTCAACTTTTTTTTGACTTTACAGATACTTTGAAGTTGGGTGTCAAAACAAAGTGTGTCTTTGTGGGCACAAAAACATCTCGTTTTGCTCCCCGTGGTCGCAAAAGAAAACCAAATTTTGGGAAAGTACCTATTGACATAAAATAAAGAGGCGAGTGAAACGAAGTTTCATGCTGCAAGAGTCCCCAAAGCCTTACACAAACTAATACTGCTGAGCGAGGCAAAATTTCCTGTTTAGTTAGATATTTACAAATAATTTCTGCATTTATCATACTGCAGAGCTAATTTGACACAAACCAACACAATAGGATAAAAAGAAGAGTTTCACAATAAATCGATTCAAGTTTAGTGTAAACTTTTTCAATGTTTTCAAGGGTCACGGAGCGGTTTACAGTATATTGGCCTATAAAAGTCCTCAAACATATCTTTCAAGAGTTTATGGGAATTAATGGCCAAGGATAACAAAGTTGTCATAATATTTTTCGGCGTTCATAAGGGTTTCGAGAGGTTTTGTCACAATTTGGGGTTTGAAAAACTTCTTTTATGCCCTGATTTTACTGTGTTTTATGATTCGTAGCATCGCTTTAGCGCGCTACCCTCTCGCTATACCACCCAACTCTTTAAAATTGTTGTTCGGTATACCATCGGCCTTGCAAAAAATAGATTGCGCCCTATCGTGTTTTTGCTTTACGCTTATCTTTCGAAACACTACAAAAACCCGACAGGATCCATGCGCAAAGTTTTGTGGTAAGACTTGGGATACGATATGATATAAAGCCTACTCCGTTTCAATATTTCCCTATCACAAATCTCATGTCTTCGCTCAACTTTCTGTCAATCACTTTGGCATAGATTTGAGTTGTCTTCAAAGAGGAATGCCCAAGCATCTTGCTCACCGATTCTATGGGTACCCCATTGGCCAAAGTGACAGTGGTTGCAAGGGTATGTCGGGAAAGATGAAAGGTAAGTTTCTTATGGATATTACCAATGGTTGCAACCTCCTTGAGATACAGGTTCATTTTTTGGTTGCTTATAACAGGCAATAACCTATCTGATATTCTATTGTTATTAATACTATATTTCTCAATTATCCTTTCGGCAGCTCTAAGAAGGGGAACACTACTTTTGACATCAGTTTTCGAACGAAGGATCTTTATCCATTTATCCCCTTTCATATCCAGCACTATATGGTCGTTAGACAACTTTTCCACGTCGATATAGGACAACCCGGCAAAGCAGCAGAAAATAAAAACATCCTTACTTGTTCCAACCTTTGGTTTGGCATTTCGGTCTCCATGAGTGTTTTGAGTTCCCTTTCATTTAGTATGTCCCTTTCTACTTTCTTCCATTTTGCCTTCCAATGATAAAACGGGTCTTTGCTTATCCAATCGTTAGCGTAGCAGATGCGCATGATTTTCTTAAGATTGGTGACATATTTGGTGACCGTGTTCTGTCCGCAGGATTTCAGGTAGGTCTTTAGAAAGTGCTCAAAACGTTTGATGAAATTCAGGTCTACTTCTTTAACATTGATATCCTCATAACCAAACTCTTTTATAATAAATGATTTTAGATGTCTTGCGGTTCTGAGGTGTCTTTGATACGCGCCAGACGAGAACTCCCTACCCACCAGTTCAGAAATCTCTTTGTTGTGGTCGTCGTAGATATTAAGGAGAGTTTTGAGTCGTGTATTTTTGCCAAGAAAATTGTCCTTTAGCATTTGTGCGTCATATAGTCGACCATCGGCGACAAACTTTCCCTGTATCTGGAAAAGCCTTGCACGGACATCTTCTAGGAACCTGTTCAGTTCACGATGGGATGCTTTTGAGTTTTTGGCGCGTCCTGAACCCGTGTTCCAGTCCTCGATTTTAACCTTGCGGTGAACACTTGTCTCAGCGCGTTTTCCGTTTACGGTAATCCTTAGATAGATGGTACATTTACCTATTTTATCGGGATGGTTTTTCCTAATATAGAACAAAATGGAGAAGGAATCGTTCATTTTCGTAAGCTTTTTAGTTATACAATTTCAACCAACTTTTTGCTTAAAAAACTGAACCTCAATTTTTTAACATACCACCAACACCATTTTTGTGAATACTAAAAAGTACGCACCGAATTACTCACCGAACAGGGTGATTTTATATGATATCAAACGATATTTCTTAAAATTAAAAAGTCCATAAATCATTGATTTACAGACTTTTTGAATTTACTTGATAAGTATAAGTGACCTCGGCAGGATTCAAACCTGCAACCTTCTGAGCCGTAATCAGATGCGCTATTCAGTTGCGCCACGAGGCCTTTTTAATGGGGTGCAAATATATTTCTTTTTAACTTTACTACAAAACCTAGTCTTTAAAATAGATGAATCTAAAATCCTTTGTTCGCGATATTAACGACTTTCCCAAGCCTGGAATTATTTTCAAAGACATTACACCTCTCTTTAATGATCCAATAGCCTTAAAAAAAGCCTCAGAAGGACTTGTTCAGATGGTCAACAACAAACAAGTTGATAAAGTGGTTGGCATGGAAAGCAGGGGCTTTATTTTTGCTCCAATTTTGGCTTCAGAGTTAAACGCCGGTTTTGTTCCGGTCCGTAAGAAAGGGAAGCTTCCTTATGAAACCATAGGTGAACGTTACGGATTGGAATACGGAACAGATGAATTGGAAATTCATATTGATGCCATATCTCCAGGTGAAAAAGTACTGATTCATGATGATGTACTAGCCACTGGAGGAACCGCTGCTGCGGTTCGAAAACTGATTGAAAAACTAGGTGGAGAGATAGTTCAATGCAATTTTCTTCTCACATTGGATTTTCTAAATGGTCGCAACAAGCTACCAGGCCTTGAAATTGCGTCCTTGTTGAAGTACTAATCACCCAGTGCTCTGGTAGTAACGTAATATCGCCAACCTATAATGGCAAGCTGAAATTTGGAAGCTTTTGCAGGGTCTAGTCCTTTTTTGGTGAAAGAAGGCAAAAGAACTTTATTCAATTTAGCCAAAAACTTATAAATCATTGTGTCTATATGGTTGGGTTCTACAAATATAGGTATCAAAAAAATAATAGGCATTCAAAGAAACCCTAAGAAGAAAGCAGAGCCAAAAGTGAATTAGTTGTTTTCCAAGCTATCTTTTGGATTTTAGGATTTCTTCAGGTAAATAAATCAATGATTATTCTTTTCAAGGTGTTTTCAAATCGGTAAGTATGGAAATAAAAAAACACCGCATAAAATTCTATGAATTCCATTACGGTGTTTTCGTTTTTGACTGGTCAAACTTGATTGATGGTTTTTTGATTGATGATTTCTTGATTGATGATATATGCTTATAACCGATTTTTTGACTAATTCTTTACTGCATGATGAGTGCAGTTAAAACAATATGACTTGAATAAGGGTTACCAATAAATTGACTAAAAATTTTGCAATGGCAATCATTCTTTTTGATGGTTTTAAGGGTTGATACTAGTGTTGTTAACCGGTTACGGATTCGAATATATAATGACAATCATCATGTTTCCAAGGAATTATAGTAAAATCTATGAAATTGAATACGAGATTGTAGTAAAAAAAATGAATTATTTTACAATATTTATGTGACTTCCTTGTATAAAGTTATCATATGTAATATTAAGGGCTTTAAAATGATGATTATTGTAATAATTGTAGGGGGTTTTTGAGTCAGTTTTTGAAAACCAAGGGCACATTCGTTTAAAAAAAGGCGTTTTTAGGTGTTTTTGTTTCTGGAGTTAAAAAAAAACAGTTCAGATTTTAAGCCTTTACTTGATGAAAATATGTTTTCACTAACCCATAAACAGGCTTAACTCAATGCCTGTTTTAAAAGAGGGTTTAGCGATTTACTTTCAGCTAAAATTTAAAATCTACTCAAGATGAAATCTAAAATGCATTTCCTATTCTTTCCTGTTATTGCGGGGATTGGGATTTTACTTTACGCAACATTGACGGCTTCAAAGCCTAAAAGAACTATACAACCTGAGAAAGGTTGTGTATTTATGACGGTTATGGGTGAACAATCATCCAATGGATTTAATCGGTATAAATCAGATGAGAACACACAACTGGCTGTTCGTGACGGCTTAGACTGGCTTTCAAAAGCGCAATTGCCCAATGGGGGTTATGGTGCAGGAAGTCACGCTGCACAACATGTTAGGGACCCCCATGCTGTAAAAGCAGACCCTGCAACCACTGCGATGGTGGGAATGGCTTTACTTCGCAGTGGTACTACTTTAAATAGGGGAATCCATGCAGATAACTTAAAAAAGGCGATGTATTTTTTACTGGAAACCATTGAAAGCAACAAAGCAGACGGTAAATATATTACTGAGGTGAGAAATACCCAGATACAGACCAAGCTAGGCCAAAACATAGATGCTGTTTTGGCTGCCCAATTCCTTTCCAATCTTCTGGAAAGAGATTTAGAAGGCATGGACCGTAAAAGAGTTGTACGTTGTCTGGATGTTTGTATTGGCAGAATTGAGGAAGGAACAGATGAAAATGGAAGACAAAGAGGTGCAGGTTGGGCAGGTGTATTACAAAGTGGAATGGCCAATAGCGCTTTGGAATCTGCTCAAGCGGCCGGTGTACAAGTGGATAAGGAGGTTTTGGAAAAATCCAAAAAATACCAGAAAGACAATTACAATGAGGAAGATGGGTCTGTAAAGACGGATGACGGCGCAGGGATTATGCTGTATTCCGTGAGCGGTAGCGTTAGGGCAAGTGCTAAGGAAGCACGTAAGGTCAGAGCAGATGTTAACAAAGCAAAAGCGGAAGGTAAAATAGCGGAGGATGCAGAAATAAATGCTGAGACCCTTTCGGAAATAGGTTATGCAGAAGGAGAAGCTCAAAAATATGGCACTGCCTATAAAGTATACGAATCTGCTAAAGAAGTAGCGCAAAAGGATGAGGTGCTAAGTGGTTTTGGAAACAATGGGGGAGAAGAGTTCTTAAGTTATTTACAAACTGGAGAATCTTTACTGGTGAGCAAGGATGAGGACTGGAAAAACTGGTATGATAATATGAGCGGACGAATTTTAAAAATCCAAAATGAAGATGGAAGCTGGAATGGACATCATTGTATTACCAGCCCCGTCTTTTGTACGGCTACAAGTTTACTTTTACTTACTGTGGAAGAAGATATTGAGTTTTTACAGAAAATAGGGGAGGAAGAGTCAAAATAAAATGCTCAACACATAAAATAACCCGGTCATTGGCCGGGTTACTTCATTAAGACAAATCTAAATTCAACTATTTTTCATCTTTCGTAGTGATTTCTACCACGCCATTCTTAGCCGCTTTACCATATTTTTTTCTCGCAGCTTCGTCTTTTAGCACGTTAATGGATTCAATTTCATTAGGAGAAAGGTTTCTTACAGCTTTTTGAGTTGATTCTTTTTCATCAATAATGTATAGGGGAGCTTTATCTCCATCTGTATCTATGAAGAAAAAACCATCATCTTCAGTAATTACTTTAATATCATTGCTATCGTCAGAACTAAGCCAAACTCGGTTGCTATTAGAGCCGATGGATGTATTTTTTGAACTTTGATAATTCTTTGATCCAATAAAAACTTTGTTACGTTCTTTATTAATAAAGACCGTTAAGGGAGATATTCCCTTATCATCTGACGTGCTATAATGATTATTGAAGGTTTTACCCTGTATTCCTTCTCCAGAAATATGAAAAGATAAGTCAATAATTTCTTCGGATTCATTGCGAACTAAGGTGTAAGAGAAATCAATACCGTTTTTAGCCAAATATGCTTTCTTTTCGGAAAACTCTGCATTCGAAGTTTTTTTATCAATAATAAACTCAAAATCCTTTTCGATTTGAGAAAGCTGATTGGAACCTGTTTTTTTGATGTTACTTTGACTTGCAGCTGTTTTAAAAGGGATTAAACTTTCCGGGTTCAGCGGCTTTTTAAACTGAAGTACTTCAAAATGTAGATGTGTTCCTGTGGACTTTCCGGTACTGCCTACATGACCGATAATCTGTCCTTTGGAGACCTTGTCACCGGCTTCTACCGTCCTGTCTTTTAAATGAAGGTATTTGGTGCTGTAAGAATCTTTGTGTTTGATTACAATATAATTTCCATTTTTTGAACCTGTGGCACTTAGTTCAACCTTTCCATCAGCGCTTGCTAAAACGTTTTTTCCGCTTTCTGCGACTAAATCGATTCCATTATGAAAATCCATATCTTTTGTAAACGGATTTCGGGCAGGGCCAAAACTGGATGATACCTTTTTGATATCCTTGGCTTTAATGGGACTTATAAATGAGATAGGCGGTTCGTAGATGGACACGCCATTGGTAGTGGTATCACTGAACTCAACGGTTTCTTTAGTATTGAAACCTACTAAAAAGAGACCAAGTAGCGGTAGAACAAGAAGTAGTTTTAGAAGATTGATTCGTTTCGATTTACTTTGATTTAACATGACTATTCGTTTTTTGATGATTGAATTAAAAAAGGGATTTGCGATAGTTATATCTTGATTTCCAGTTGCCTGCTTTAGCATTAAATATTGATACTCCTTTTTGTTTTGAAGAGAATTACAAGCTTTCAAATCGGCTATGTACTCCAGGTTTTGTTTCAATGCATTTTTGTAGAACCATATCACTGGATTAAACCATTGAAGAATCAGAATAATTTCGGTAAAAAGAATATCCAAGGAGTGTAATTGATGAACATGTACCTTTTCATGATTGATAATAGTATTCAATTCTTTCTGGTCATATTGTCTTGGATTGTAAAAAATGTGTTTAAAAAATGAGAATGGAGATATGTTGGAATAGGTTTTTACATGATAGCAACTATCTTCTGTGTGGATATTTCCATTTTTTTTGATTTTTTGAATGGTTCGAATTTGAAATAGCAACTTCAAACTAAAATACAGCACTCCCATAAGATAAATCACCAATACCGGAAAGAGCCAGTTGAATGATGTTTCAGTATCAAGTTGGGCAACAATTTCGGATGGGGCAATATTGCTACCATATGACATGGTCGCTCTTGGAACATAAGTGGTTTTGGTAATTGTGATAAAAGGTACTATTAATGATGCGGTCAATCCAATAATTAGGAACATCCGGTTACTGGTAAAAAAGGTCTCTCTTCTCAAAAAGAAACGGTAGGAAATCAAAAACAACAGAAGAATCAAAGATGATTTAAGAAGGAGTGTAAAAAAGCTTTCCATCATTTTTCGTTTTCAATAAATTTTATGATTTCTTTCAATTCTTCTACCGATATTTTTTCTTCTTTAGCGAAAAAGGAGACCAAGCTTTTGTACGAGTTTCCATAATAATCGGCAATTGTGGCGTTTACAAAAGTCTTTCTGTAATCTTCCTTACTAATAATGGGATAGTACCTATGTGTGTTACCAAAAACCTCATGGCCAACAAAACCTTTTTCCTCAAGGTTTCTAATAATTGTTGAAAGCGTGTTGTAATGAGGTTTGCTGTCTTTCATATCTGCCATTACCTCCTTGACAAAAGCTTTCTTTAATTTCCAGAGGATTTTCATGATTTCCTCTTCCTTATTGGTCAATTTTTGCATATCCTTTGAAATTGATATTCAAACATACTCCTATTTTTTTAGTTGCACAACTATTTTTATAGTTATTTAACTATACTGATAGTTTTTCTTTTTCCTTTGGGCTGTATTTTTTGATGAATACTTGGTCTATCTTTGTATCAAATTCAGGATTTGGGAAACCTACTTTTTATACTACTGGGACTTTTTTTACTGATTTTGGGGGGCAACTGGTTGCTAAAAGCTGCAGTGGCTCTTTCACTGCGGTTATCCATTCCAAAAATTGTTATCGGGATGACGGTGGTATCTTTCGCAACTTCCGCTCCTGAGTTGATAGTGAGTATTAAGGCGGCCCTTGATGGTTTTCCAGATTTGGCTTTAGGAAATGTTGTAGGTTCAAATATTGCCAATTTAGGACTGGTCCTTGCTATTACGGTAATTTTAGGAAGTATTAACGTCCGGAAGAGCTTCTATACCACAGATTGGCCGGTAATGATGGTAGCATCGGTACTTTTTGTAGGTTTTATCTATTTCGATGGACAACTACAACGTTACGAAGGAATCATAATGGTGGTATTCCTATTCTTGTTTTTGGTTTATCTACTCCGATTTCAAAAGAGTGCCGTCGTGGATGAAATGCCTGAAGATGACATTCCTTTGCCCTTATACAAGATAGCATTGTTCTTAGGTTTGGGTGGTACGGCCTTGTGGGGTGGTTCGGAATTATTGATTGATGGTGCAGTGGGCATGGCTTCCACTTTGGGGGTAAGTGATAGGGTGATTGGAATTACAGTCGTATCCATTGGGACAAGCATTCCAGAATTAGCTGCTTCAGTTATTGCGGTAATCAAAAAAGAAAAGGCCATTTCGTTGGGCAATTTATTGGGTTCCAATATTTTTAATCTATTGGCAGTTTTGGGAATTACTTCCATAATCACTCCTATTACTGTTTTGGACCAAGGTTTAGTGACCAATGATATTTTCTGGATGTTGGGAATTTCCTTTTTAATCCTACCCTTGGTCTTTTTTCCAAAAGGTCTTCGTTTAGGTTGGCGAGATGGCGTTATACTCTTGCTTTGTTACGTGTTATTTGTTTATCTTACAGTAAGTTAAAACGCATGACAATTGCCCATCTCTGTCAAACATTTTTTTCTAAGTTTTACCTTCTTTTGTGTACATGCCATTTGGGGGCAAAATGATTTTATCCAAGGTCAATTACTGGACTCAAATACAAGTAAACCTGTAGTATTTGCAACCATTCGGATTGAGGGAAAAGCACTGGGGGTTATTTCAAATCAAGACGGCGGATTCAGATTACCATTGAAGTTCAAGGATGAAGGTGATACTTTGATTGTCTCAAGTATGGGATATGAAAGAAAACGCATTGCAATGCTTGACCTGTCCCAAGATGAACTTAACATCATAAAGCTAACGCCAGGCGTAATTAAATTAAAAGAAGTCGTTCTTAGCAAAAAGCAGAAAAGAAGAGGTCCTTTGAGTGCTAAAAGTATAGTTAGAAAAGCTATTCAGGCAATACCAAAAAAATTTCCTCGACACCCTTCTTCGGTTATAGGGTATTATCGTGATTACCAATTTAGCGAACGAAAATATGTCAATTTAAATGAAGCGATTCTTGAAGTTTTCGATTTAGGTTTTCAAAAATTGGACAATCTCAATACTAAGGTTCAGATTTATGATAAGAAGCAAAATTTCGATTTTAAGAGGGATACTATATCCGATAACAAATATGGTGACGACGAGAATTACATGAAAATTATAAACAATGCCTACTTATTTGATTATGGAGGAAACGAATTTGTAATACTAAGGGTGCATGATGCTATTCGGAACTACAAAATAGACTCTTATGATTTTGTGAACCAACTCGAAACCGATTTAATCAAAAACCACTTCTTTAGAAAGCTTGAGGATACCTACATAGATGAGGAAGAACTTTATACAATTCGTATGAACAAAACGTTCTTTGGGTATAAGGTTTCGGGGCTTTTATACATTTCGAAGCAAGATTTTGCCATACATAAATTGAAGTATACCGTATATGAGAATTTTGGTTTGCGCTCAAAAAGAAGAAATAAAAAAGAAAAGGACCAGAAACTTTTTTTTGAAATCATAACAGAGTATCAAAGAGCAGATGATGGAAAAATGTATCTGAATTATATTTCTTTCCACAACGATTTTATGCTTATTGAACCACCGGAATTTGAAGTGGATGCGATTAGATGGTTAGGTACTTGTCAATGTTTTGAGGTAAGATTCAATAAATATATAGATACATCCTCTGCCGGTGATTTAAATAACTATGATTGGACTTTTAAAGGGAAAAAAGTCAAATTCAATGAAGTGGTCGTGTTTGATAACGCGGTTCGTCTTTTTCCTGATTTTGATGCTGAAACCCTTAAAAATATGTCGGTTTTGCTTTCCAGCAAGAAGAAAAATCCAGATGGGTCTAATAAACATTTGAAAACTAAAGTTTTAAATATAAGGGATAGAGGTCTTAAGTATGAACTGGGGAAAAATAAGCATCGCGACTTTCAGCAATTCAGAGAGTTTTTTGTTCAGCGGATAAATGCTAGCAAAGAGCCTCCAAAAGACAAGAATACCTTTATGAATAAGACTAAACCAATTTTTGAAGACCAACCCGTTACAAAGCCCACCGACTTTGACAACTATTGGATGAATACCCCCTTAAAATCAAGACAATAAAAACCGCCTCAATGGTTGAGGCGGTAATTAATTATAATCAACAACTAATCTATCTATTTCTATATGTCTGCCGACTTTACAGTCTTGATGATTCTGGCAGCGACCTTGTAAGGATCAGCGTTAGAGGCTGGCCTTCGATCTTCCAACCATCCCTTCCATCCACTCTCCACTGTTGCAATTGGAATACGGATAGATGCTCCTCTATCAGAAACTCCGTAACTGAATTCATTGATGGATTGGGTTTCGTGGTCCCCGGTCAAACGTTCATCGTTGAACTCACCATACACAGCAATATGTTCCTTGGTTACTGGTCTAAATGCTTCACAAATCTTCTCATAAGTTTCTTTGTTTCCGGCAGTTCTCAAAACGGAGTTGGAGAAGTTGGCGTGCATGCCGGAACCATTCCAATCCCCTTTGATAGGTTTAGGATGATAATCAATATAAAACCCATACTCTTCGGTCAATCTATCAAGCATATAACGTGCTGCCCAAATTTGATCTCCAGCACTTTTCGCACCTTTGGCAAAGATTTGAAATTCCCACTGTCCAGAAGCTACTTCTTGATTAATTCCCTCAAAGTTCAAACCAGCTTCCAAGCACATATCAGCATGACGTTCCACCAAATCCCTTCCATGGGTAAATCTTCCTCCAACAGAACAGTAATACATACCTTGTGGACCAGGGAAGCCACCTCTCGGGAATCCTAGTGGTAAATCCGTTTCCGTATCCATAATGAAATACTCCTGTTCAAACCCAAACCAGAAATCATCGTTTTCATCGTCGATAGTTGCTCTGGAATTGGAGACATGCGGAGTACCGTCAGAATTTAAAACCTCTGACATGACCAAATAGCCATTGATACGTGCTGGATCAGGATAAATCGCCACGGGTTTTAGCAGGCAGTCAGAAGAACCACCTTCGGCTTGTTGTGTTGAACTCCCATCAAAAGACCACATCGGGCAGTCTTCTAGTTTTCCACTGAAGTCTTTTTCAATTTTTGTTTTACTTCTCATATTGGCTGTGGGGGTATAACCGTCCAACCAGATGTACTCTAATTTAGATTTGCTCATAATTCCGGTAGTTATTTGTTCTCAAATTTATGATTGACAAAAATATATTTTTCCTTGAATAATATTTCTTTTAAAGGGGTAAATTAACAAAGTGAGACAAATATTTTATGTTACCCCTGTTTTGTAAAGGGTTGATTGAGAAAAAAGTAATTTTTTTGCCATTTATTATTAAATTGTTAATTGTAGCTTTGCTGTTTAAACAATTTAGACCATAATGAGATTTGATGCTTTGGCAGAGAGCCGTCAACGACACTATAAATCAGTAGAAGAAACTGGTAAACGTTCTGAACTTTTTGGCAAGAATGTGTTCAACGAGGAAAAAATGCGTCAGTTTTTGACATCGGAAGCTATGGGAAAGGTGGAGTCTGCAATTTTTCAAGGAACAAAAATAGATCGTAAAATAGCCGACCAAGTCGCAGAAGGGATGAAGGCTTGGGCCATGTCCATGGGCGCTACACATTATACGCATTGGTTTCAACCCTTAACAGGTTCAACTGCTGAAAAGCACGATGCGTTTTTCGATATTATGGATGATGGACGAGCCATGGAAAAGTTTGGAGGAAGACAATTGGTGCAACAAGAACCAGATGCCTCAAGCTTTCCTAGCGGCGGGATACGAAATACTTTTGAAGCTAGAGGGTATACTGCTTGGGATCCAACTTCACCCGCGTTTATTTATAAAACGACTCTATGTATACCCACCATTTTTGTGGCATATACAGGTGAAGCTTTGGACAATAAGGCGCCTTTGTTAAGAGCATTGCATGCAGTAGATGAAGCGGCTACAGCAGTTGCACAATATTTTGATAAAAACGTGAGAAAGGTCTACGCTACCCTGGGTTGGGAGCAGGAGTATTTTTTGTTGGACAAAGCTTTGGGGCAGTCCCGACTAGACATTGTAATGGCGGGGAGAACATTGGTGGGAAGTAGAGCTCCTAAAGGCCAACAATTGGATGACCACTATTTTGGGGTGATTCCAAACAGAGCTTTGGGTTTTATGAGCGATTTGGAAAAGGAATGTACCAAACTAGGCATACCCGTAAAAACAAGACACAACGAAGTGGCGCCAAATCAATTTGAGTTGGCACCTGTTCATGAAGAAGCCAATTTATCTGTAGACCACAATCTACTTTTGATGGATGTTATGGAAGAAATGGCGGACCGCCATGGTTTCATGGTTCTTTTTCATGAAAAACCCTTTGCAGGAGTCAATGGTTCTGGAAAGCACAATAACTGGTCTTTGGCCACGGATACGGGGGTTAATCTACTGAGTCCGGGCACCACGCCAATGAAGAATCTTCAGTTTTTAACCTTTTTCGTGAATACCATCAAGGCTGTAAATACTTATGAAGAGCTGTTGTGTTCCTCAATTGCTTCGGCAAGCAATGACTACCGATTGGGAGGTAACGAAGCGCCACCATCCATTTTATCCATATTTGTCGGAAAACAATTAACTGATGTTCTGGATGAACTGGAAGGTGTTTCCAAAGGAAAACTCTCACCCCAAGAAAAAACGGAGCTTAAACTGAATGTGGTAGGAAAGATTCCAGAAATCCTGTTGGACAACACAGATAGAAACCGTACATCACCTTTTGCCTTTACGGGTAATAAATTTGAGATGCGTGGCGTAGGGGCTAAGACCAATTGTGCCAAGCCCATGACCATTTTGAATACCATTGTCGCCAAACAGCTCACTGATTTTAAGAAGGAAGTTGATGCATTGATCAATAAGAAGAACCTGAAAAAAGATGAAGCTGTCTTCAATGTGCTTCGAGAGTATATCAAAACTTCCAAGCGCATTCGTTTTGATGGTGACGGTTATGGAAGAGAGTGGCAGGAAGAGGCCAAACGAAGAAAATTGAGCAACAATCAGAACACCCCCGAAGCGGTACAGATTCTTACGGACAAGACCAGTATTACCTTGTTCAAAGACATGGATGTGATGAGCGAAGTTGAGCTCAAGGCCCATCAGGAAGTGGAATTGGAGACTTATGTTCTTCAGCTGCAAATAGAAGGTAGGGTCTTGGGAGAAATGGTGTACAATTATATAATACCAGCGGCCATCCGATATCAAAATGAATTGTTGGAAAATATTAAGGGGCTTAAGGAAGTCTATGGAGCCGCTCATAAAAAAGTGGCCGAGACCCAATTGAATATATTAGAACAAATGGGTAACCATATCGCCGATATTCGAAAAATAACCGAAGACATGACCACTGCCAGAAAAAGAGCTAATTCGCTTTCAACAATTGGTCGAAAAGCGCAAGCCTATTGTATCAACGTTAAACCGTATTTCGAGTCTATTAGAGAACAATCGGATATGCTTGAAAAGTTGATAGCCGATGATTTATGGCCCTTCGCGAAATACTCAGAATTATTGTTTACCAAATAACGGAATTAAGTCAGCATTTACTTCCGTTTCATTTATTTTTGCCCAAACCTGATTTATGTCTTCAGAAAATAGCAAGCGATACAATCTACGTGGTGTTTCTGCATCCAAAGAAGATGTGCACAACGCCATAAAAAATATTGACAAGGGATTGTTTCCCAAGGCATTTTGTAAAATAGTTCCTGATTATCTAACAGGTGATTCAGAATATTGTATGGTCATGCATGCAGATGGTGCGGGAACGAAGTCTTCTTTGGCCTATATGTATTGGAAGGAGACGGGGGATATTTCCGTTTGGAAAGGAATTGCACAGGATGCCCTAATCATGAATATTGATGATTTACTATGTGTGGGTGCTACTGGCAATATTATGCTTTCCTCAACCATTGGAAGAAACAAGAATTTGATTCCAGGCGAAGTCATTTCAGCAATTATAAATGGCACAGAAGAATTAATATTCGATTTGGGCGAACATGGAATTTCTATTCATTCCACAGGTGGTGAAACAGCGGATGTAGGTGATTTGGTAAGGACCATAATAGTGGATTCTACCGTAGTTGCTAGAATGAAACGAGAAGATGTCATTGACAATGCCAACATTCAAGCTGGGGATGTTATAGTTGGATTGGCCTCTTATGGAAAAGCAAGCTACGAGACTGAATATAATGGTGGAATGGGGAGCAATGGTCTCACATCAGCACGACACGATGTTTTTTCAAAATATTTGGCTAAAGAATATCCTGAGAGTTTTGATGCCAAAGTCCCAGAAGAGCTCGTGTACTCTGGAAAAACAAGTTTGACGGATGCAGTTCCTGATTCACCTTTGGATGCAGGTAAATTGGTGCTTTCACCAACCCGAACCTATGCGCCTATTATCAAAAAAATACTGGACCAGTACTCCAATACCCAAATTCACGGGATGGTGCACTGCAGTGGGGGAGCACAAACCAAAATCCTTCATTTTATTGATGATTTACATGTGGTTAAGGACAACCTGTTTCCAATTCCTCCTTTGTTCAAACTAATTCAGGAGCAATCAGGCACAGATTGGAAAGAAATGTACCAAGTTTTTAATTGTGGACACCGCATGGAATTATATGTCGAACCTGCAGTTGCAGAGCACATAATAACAATTTCCAAAGAATTCAGCGTGGAAGCACAAATTATTGGTAGGGTAGAAGGATCGGATAGTAAAAAGTTGACGATTGAAAGTCCTTTTGGTAGGTTTGAATATTAGCATACGATTTGCCCAAATTCCACGTTCTTTAACAGTAACCCCTTTAATTACGCTATGGAAAGAAAAGATTTTTTACGAAGTCTTGGTGCGGGTGCGGCCTTTGCCTTGACTTTTCCCTGCTTAAATGGATGTTCCAATTCAGAAGATTTAGAGCAATTTCCCGAACCAGATGGTGTTGATTTTACGGTTGATTTAACTTCAGCAGAAGCTACCCCTTTGACTACTAACGGAGGTTTCATTTTAGTCAGTTCGAACCCAAGTTTGGGCTATACCGATATTGTGGTGGCTCGCAACCTTCAAGGTGAATTGATTGCAGCTAGTCAAATATGTAGTCATCAACAGACCGAGGAGGTACGTTTTATCTCTGAAGACGGGGGCATCTTCAGATGTTCTACCCACGGTTCTCGATTTGACCAAGATGGGACACCTCTAAATTCCGTTACATCCAATCCACTAAGAGTGTTCAATACGGAACAGGTGGATGACAACACGTTACGAGTATTTGAAACGTTAATGGCCTAAAATGAAAAAAGTAGTTTTCTTGATATGCTTACTTCTAGGACTTGCTGCCAAAGCCCAGGTATGGGAGGATAGTTATACGAATGCATTGAACAAAGCCAATACTGAAGATAAGCCCATAGTTCTTGTTTTTTCAGGTTCGGATTGGTGTGGACCTTGTATTCGCTTCAAGAAGAAAATCTTGGAATCTGAAACTTTTGCTGGTTTTGCAGCTAATAACTACGTGTTGTACAACGCAGATTTTCCAAGAAAAAAGAAAAACCTGCTTACCGAAGAGAAGTTAAATGCCAATAAGGGTCTTGCAGAAAAGTATAACCCAAAGGGTTATTTTCCGCTGGTAGTGGTATTGGACAAAAATGAATCTATCTTGGGAAAGACTGGATTTGATAAGAGAAAATCCCCGGAAAAATACTTAGACCTTTTTAATGGTTACCTAAAATGAAACTTTCCAACATACTCCTAGTCAGTTTTTTTCTGTCGCTTTTCGGGGGTATGGCCCAAGAGAATACTGATGTTTCTGTAAAAAAGACCTTGGAATTGATGGGTACCCGTTTTGAAATAACCGTGGTGGCCCCAAACGAGGATATTGGCTACATTAATATTGATGAAGCCGTCTCAGAAATCAAACGTGTTGAGAAGTTGATTTCCTCCTGGGATGAGAATTCAGAAACTTCCCTTATCAATCGAAACGCAGGAATTAAACCGGTTAAGGTATCAAAAGAGCTTTTTAGTTTAGTAGACCGTGCTGTTCGAGTATCCGAAATAACGGATGGTGCCTTCGACATTACCTATGCTTCTGCGGATAAAGTATGGCGGTTTGATGGAAGCATGAACAGGATGCCAAGCCATGAGGAAATTACACGGTCTGTTGCCAAGATTGGATATGATAGAATTAAGCTGGATAACGAAAACCAAACGGTTTTTCTTACCCAAGTGGGTATGAAAATTGGTTTTGGAGCAATAGGTAAAGGATATGCTGCCGATAAAGCCAAGGAACTTCTTGTTTCCAAACAAGTAAAAGCGGGCATTATTAATGCTTCAGGTGATTTAACTACTTGGGGGACCAAAGCAGATGGTGGAAATTGGATGGTAGGCATTTCCAATCCTTTGGATAAATCAAAAGTGTTTAGTTGGTTACCTGTAGTGGAATCTTCGGTGGCTACATCGGGCAATTATGAGAAATATGTTGTCTTTCAAGGTAAAAAATACTCGCACATTATAGACCCAAGAACGGGATATCCTACTTCTGGAGTAAATAGTGTTTCCATTTTTGCAAAAAAGGTCGAACTCTGTGATGCATTAGCTACAGCGGTTTTTGTAATGGGGAGGGATACGGGCCTGCATATGATTAATCAACTGGACGGCGTGGAGGCAGTTGTGGTCGATTCCGAAAATAAAATCCACAAAAGTTCTGGAGTAGTTTTCGAACAAAATCAATAACTTTAAGAATATGCGATTTCTATTTGTATTATTGGTGGCTTTTGTTCTCTCAAGCTCTTGCGTTGCTGTAAGGGAGTATGACATGATTTACGTGAATGATGCAGAAATGCAACTGGGCGCTAAAGCGATGGAGCGTTTTGAAACCAATTTTCAAATATATTCGGGAAGCATCGGCTGGTGCCAATGGAGGTAAAACCGGCGGCGGTTGCGGGTGTAACTAAACAAACATGGAATTGACTCCAAAAACTGTAATCTGGGTTCTACTATTCCTGTGTTCGGGATGGGTTTCGGCTCAACAGACTGACGCTACCTATACCAAAAGAGTTCTGGAAAGCAGTGAGATTGATTTTCTCTTCAGTTATTATTCCCAAGACGGAAACAACGCAGCGGTAACCGGTGGTGAAGGAACGGAAGAGCTCACCGATGCTACATCAACTGTGGTATTGCGCCTACCCATGAACGAAAATGATATTTTAACTGTAGATGTTGGACTTTCTGCGTACACATCAGCTTCATCAAGCAATGTGAACCCCTTGGATGGCACTAATTTGAATGTAACCCCTTTCGATGCTTCATCTGGAGAGTCAAGAAGAGACCAGCTCGTTTATATCAATCCAACCTATCAACATAGCTCAGCCGATAGAAATTCAATTTGGAGTATCAATGGATATTTTTCCAATGAATACGACTATGTTTCGGTTGGTTTTGGAGGCAGTTATACCCGATTGTTTAATCAAAAGAATACTGAGTTAACAGTTTCGGCCAGGGTATTTCTGGATAAATGGCAAGCCATTTACCCAATTGAACTTCGCAGCGGCTTTTTTGATGATAGGATAGAAGGGAATGGAACATACAATCCATCATTTACTGAATTTGATAGTGAAAACCGAAATTCGTATTCAGTTTCATTCAATTTTTCGCAAATATTGGGCAAACGTTTGCAAGGGGCTCTTTTTGCTGATGTGGTTTCTCAAAACGGTCTTTTGAGTACGCCTTTTCAACGGGTGTATTTTGGTGATATTGAAGATTTTTTCATTGATGACTTCCAACTGGCAGATGATGTCGAACAACTTCCCGGTAACAGATTGAAATTACCTTTGGGAGGGAGGCTCAATTATTATTTGAATGATTTTATCGTGCTTCGTTCGTATTATCGCTTTTATTGGGATGATTGGGGCATAGTTTCGCATACAGCTAGTGTTGAAACACCGATTAAGTTGTCTGATAAGTTTACGATATATCCCAACTATCGGTACTACACGCAAACTTCAGCAGATTATTTCTTTCCCAAAGAAGTGGCACAGTCCACCTTTGAGTTTTATACTTCGGATTTTGATTTGTCGGATTACGACGCACATCAATATGGAATAGGAGTTCAGTACAAGGACATATTGGGTAACGCCCAGATTCTTAGTTTTGGATTGAAAAGTATAGATGTACGATTTAACCAATACGATAGAAGTAATGGTCTTACCGCATCCATCATTACCTTGGGGACCACTTTTGTAGGGAACTAAGCGTTACTTCAGCAGAAAACAATCCCATCAAAAATTGTAACTTCGTGCCTTCAACGAAGATTGATTTATGCTCGATAAACTGAATATTGTTAAGCAACGTTTTGATGAGGTTTCGGATTTGATTATTCAACCAGATATCATATCTGACCAAAAGAGATATGTAAAGCTCAACAAAGAATACAAAGACCTCAAAATATTGGTGGATAAACGCAAACAGTATGTGGAGTTGACCAACAATATAACAGAGGCCGAAGAAATTATTGCCGATGGTAGCGATGCAGAAATGGTTGAAATGGCCAAAATGCAGATGGATGAAGCAAAGTCGGCTTTACCCAAACTTGAAGAGGATATAAAGTTTCTCTTAATTCCAAAAGACCCAGAGGATGAAAAGGACGTGGTGATGGAAATACGAGCGGGGACTGGAGGGGATGAAGCCAGTATTTTTGCCGGAGATTTGTACCGCATGTATTCAAAATATTGTGAATCCAAAGGTTGGAAAACCAATATTATAGATTTGAATGAGGGAACCAGCGGGGGATATAAAGAAATCCACTTTGAAGTTTCTGGTGAAGATGTGTACGGTACCTTAAAGTTCGAAGCAGGAGTGCACCGTGTACAGCGTGTACCTCAAACGGAAACCCAAGGTAGGGTGCATACCAGTGCCGCTACGGTAATGGTCATTCCAGAAGCAGAGGACTTTGATGTGCAAATAGACCCCAAAGATGTCCGGATTGATTATTTCTGTTCTTCAGGGCCGGGAGGGCAATCCGTGAATACAACCTACTCCGCAGTACGACTTACTCACGTTCCCACAGGATTGGTGGCGCAATGTCAGGACCAAAAATCACAACATAAAAACAAGGAGAAGGCTTTTAAAGTGTTGCGTTCCAGGCTGTACGATTTGGAATTGGCCAAAAAACAGGAAGAAGATGCTGCCAAGCGTAATTCACAGGTAAGCAGTGGAGACCGTTCTGCCAAGATTAGAACATACAACTACCCTCAAGGCAGGGTTACTGACCATAGAATAGGGCTTACACTCTACGATTTACAAAACATCATCAACGGTGATGTACAGAAGATAATAGATGAGTTGATGTTGGTAGAAAACACTGAAAAACTGAAAGAGGCCTCAGAGATATTCTAAATGACCACGGAATTTTTAGTAGATCAAATCAAACAGAAAAAATCTTTCCTCTGTATCGGACTGGATACGGATTTGGACAAGATTCCTCCGCATTTATTGGAAGAGGAAGACCCTATTTTTTCATTCAACAAAGCCATTATTGATGCTACACATGATTTATGTGTTGCCTATAAGCCCAATATTGCCTTTTATGAGGCTTACGGACTGCAAGGTTGGCAAGCATTGGAAAAAACAATGGCCTATCTCAATGAAAACTACCCAGAGATATTTACCATTGCTGATGCCAAAAGAGGAGATATAGGGAATACTTCTACACGATATGCCAAAGCTTTTTTTGAAACCTTAAACTTTGATTCCATTACCGTTGCTCCATATATGGGCAAGGATTCTGTAGAGCCTTTTTTGATGTTTGAAGATAAACACACCATTCTTCTGGCTTTAACTTCCAATGAAGGAGCTTTTGATTTTCAAACTAGAACATTTGAAAACAAAGAGCTTTATAAAGAAGTTATTTTGACATCGAGCAAATACAGGAATTCGCAAAACCTCATGTACGTTATTGGAGCTACAAAATCTTCATATTTAGCGGAAATTAGAGAAATAGTGCCCAACAGCTTTTTTCTTGTTCCAGGTGTTGGTGCACAGGGGGGAAGTTTGGAAGAGGTCTGTAAATATGGAATGAACGACCAAATTGGATTGTTGATTAATTCATCAAGAGGTATACTTTACGCATCTAAAGATGAAGTATTTGACCAAAGTGCGCGAAAAGAAGCCTTGAAGCTTCAAAAGGAGATGGAAAAATATTTAAAGGGATAATACCCTTGGATTAAGAAGACAGATTCTCAAGTACCTTTTTGAGTTCTTGGGCTTTGCGATTAAAGAATTCACCTAAGTTGGTGTTAATGTAAGAGGCATCTGAAGCCTTTTCTAAAAAGCTTTGATATCTGAACCTTAAAACATTGACAGCGTGGTTTCCACTTGTTATTGGAGTTACCGTACCAACTTTACAATACTGATTATGCATGACTAAAGATTTGTTATATCAAAGATACGTTGAAATTGCTTTTTTGGATGAGTGCTCTATAGTGTATACACCTATAAATCAGGTACTTTATCTAATATTTAACAACAAATGCCCTAGATTGAGAAGTATTTGCATTTTCTTCGAAAAAAATTAACGTACTTTTAAGCAAAACAGCTGTGCTACACTACACTAAATATATTCATGAAACTTCCAAAGAATGGGTGACCTTCGTGCATGGCGCTGGTGGTAGTTCTACTATATGGTATAAGCAGGTAAGGGATTTTAAAAAACACTTCAATGTGCTTCTATTGGATTTACGTGGCCATGGCAATTCAAAACCCAATCTAAAGGATGCTTTCAATGACCGATATACTTTTGATTCGATTACTGAGGACATTGTTGAGGTCATTGATTATGAAAAAATAGAAAAGTCCCACTTCATAGGAATTTCCTTAGGTACAATATTGATTCGGAATCTAGCTGAAAACTACCCTGACAGGGTTAAAAGCATGGTGATGGGCGGAGCAATAATGAAATTGAATTTTAGGTCTCAAGTACTTATGCGTCTGGGTGTCATTTTTAAATCAGTGGTACCCTACCTATGGTTATATAAGTTTTTTGCTTTTATTATTATGCCCAACAAAAATCATAGGGAATCACGTTCGCTTTTTGTAAGAGAGGCCAAAAAATTATACCAAAAGGAATTTATAAGGTGGTTCAAGTTGACATCAGAGATTAACCCCTTGCTTCGGTTTTTTAGGGGAGCTGATATTCGGATACCTACTTTTTATATTATGGGAGGGGAAGATTATCTCTTTTTGCCCACCATAGAAAAAGTGGTCAAAACCCATAAAGAATCCAGTTTGTTCGTGGTTGAAAATTGCGGACATGTGGTAAACGTGGAACAGCCGTTGATATTTAACCAAAGAGTAATTGATTATTTATATACTGCATCATAAGCCTTTTATGATGAAAACTTTCTTTTTTATTCTTGCCCTGTTACTTTTTCAGTGTGCAATTGCTCAAAATTCGGATTCCTGTGCTTGTTGTTCCGAAAATCATTCTGCCTTTGATTTTTGGATAGGAGAATGGACAGTGACCAATGCCAATGGTTCTCCTGCTGGTGAGAATAGTATAGTAAAAGAAGAAAATGGCTGTGTGCTTCGTGAAAATTGGACAAGCGCTAAACAAGGATACACCGGTACAAGTATCAATTTTTATAACCAGACCAGTCAGCAATGGGAACAAACATGGGTGGATAACTCGGGTGTGTTTTTAAAACTAAGGGGAAATAGGGAAGGCGATAAAATGGTTATGTCTTCCGAAAAGTTCTTAAGGGATGGGAAAATGTTGAAAAATAAGGTTACATGGTTCAAGAATGAAGATGGTACGGTTCGGCAACTTTGGGAATTACTCGAAGGAGATAAAGTAATATCTGTTCTTTTTGATGGATTGTACCGAAGAAGATAAAACAGCCCAAGGATATTTTGCTGACTAATTCAAAAACCCCATTCTTGAGACAAAGCAGTTTGTGAAGAATATGGTGGGCTGTTTTTCTTGAAATAAAAATAACCCATTGCTCCAAGCGTTGCACCAATCCTTATAAACCATTACCATACCCGTACAATACTTACCTTTACGAAGTAGATTCAGCAACTGTTTTTTGATATTGCGAGGGTGTTAGGTTGGTATCTTTCTTAAAGGCTTTATTGAATGTAACTTTGTTGTTGTAGCCAACTTCATAAGCTACGTTTATAATGTTCAATCTTTTGTTGTCATCACAGGTAAGAAGTTCTTTTGCCTCCTTTATCCTGTAGATATTAACAAATTCATGAAAACTAACATGAAAGTGCTCATTGATAACCTGAGAGGCATTATGTCGTGTTGTGTTCAGTCTATCGGCTACCATATCAAGATTAATGGTATTTTCCTTATAAACCTTTTCTACTGCGAAAAGATGCACAAGGCTCTCCTTTAATTCCAGAGACAAACTGGGAGTCAATCCAGATTTTTCATACTTGGGAAAGAGTTTATTGGTATTATAAGAATAGGCGCCGTTGAAAACGTCAGGTTGAATGTTAGCGGAATACCCCACATAAAGCACCATAAGGGCCATGCTGGCGGTAGAAACATCGTATAACCAACCATTGGCATACCCATTTATTATTACAATACCGTAGGCGGTATAGGTCAATACGTACAGAATATGGATTACATAAAGGTTTTTCTGCCATTTGAGACTTTTTGAATTCAGTAACTTTTCTTTTTTACCTTTATTATAGGCCTTTGCTATAAATAGACCATACACGGTCAATGATATGATTTTCAATACTACAATTACGATAAGTCGATTGGAATCTTGAGGCCCTAATCCATTTTGCATTCGGGAAAGCATCAAAACAATTTTGCTCTGAGCGGGCATATAGTAAACCTCCGTAATCAGGTAAACAAAAAGAATAATTGTTGGAACCAAATGCAGCATGTCCTGTAGTTTGAAAACATATTTTTGAGAGGTTCTCTTAATGTAGAAATAGAGCAAAGGGCCATACAAAAAAGTACCCCACGTAGACATTAAATACGTGTGGGGATATTCAAAGAAATAATGAGCGGCATTAATACTAATATGAAGTATAAAAAAGGAGTGGATGAAAATGAAGCTCCCAATGAGTATTCTTGATACAGAATGAATCTGTTTATTCAGAGTGATGAGAAGTACCACGTAAAATCCGATAATCGCTACAAAAAGATAAATTACAGACCATGTTGTGACTCTGGGAATAACACGCTGTTCTATTCGTTTAAACTCATTTGATTCCCGAATTGGGTCAAACCCTTCGTTCAATAAGAAATTTGGATGGAACTCCAATTGCAAGTACTTATTGATGTTCTCGACGGATTTCGAAGAATTTCCCATTCCGGCTTGACTCAATGCCAGACGTTTAAGAATTCGAGTTTTCGGAACGTTTGGATTCTCTAAATTCTTCCTGTAAAGATGTATTGCTTTCTTATACCGTTGTATATTGTAAAAATAATCGGCCCATTTTATAGAATCTTGATAGGAGAGAATGGATGATGCCAAGGTTTTCTCCTTTAAAGGAGTATGATTGGCATATCCGAAAATTGCAGACAACGACAGGACAAATATGATTATTGGCCTCCCCATTTTTTGATTGATTGAATTAGCTTGTCTTCAAGTTACTTATTTAACAAGCTGAAAATGTTAAAAATGTCCTAAATACCGTAATTGCCGATAATAATTTACTTCTTGAAAAAGTGCTTGGAAAGAATTTTTAGACTGAATGCAATCTGTTGAAAAACAAATACTTGAAATAAAAAACCGGTGCGAACACCGGTTAAAACTAACTAACTCAAAAAAATGCTAACTCAGATAATTGGTTACAAAATTCCTTTTTAACCAGCTTGCAAAGGTTAATTTAACTTTAGGATTTTGTTATAATTCCTTTGCTCTGATATAACTATAACGGAGGTATTTCGTTGATATTGTGTGTATAAGAATAATTATTGACTGTCTTGCAAGGCAAAGACTTTCTTCAATAAATCGGTGGTTCGGGAAGACAGCTTAGTGCGAATTTCTTTTTCTTCAACCGCTATCATGGTGTATACTCCTTCCAAGGCTTCTTGGGTAACGTATTCTGTAAGGTTAGGATTTACATCTGATGTTAAGGGAAGGGCATTATATTTGGTTATCAATGAATTCCAAATCTTATCCGCACCAACTTTTTTAAAGGATGCTTCAATCTTTGGTTCGAATTTGTTATAAAGTTGGGAACTCGTAGATTGTTCCAAATATTGGGTTGCTGCATTATCGGACCCCAGGAGTATCTGTTTGGCATCACCAAAGGTGATTCCTTTTACAGCATCTACAAATATCGGTGTTGCTTCACCAACAGCATCTTCAGCAGCTCTATTGAGAATACGTAAACCTTCATCAGCTAAGTTGCCTAAGCCTACGTCCCGTAAAGTTTTATCCACTTTCTTCAACTCATCTGGCAATAAGATTCTAACCAATTCATTTTTGAAGAAACCGTCCTTTAACGACAGCTTTTTTACCTGTTTGTCTATGCCCTGATCAAGAGCAGCTCGCAATCCCTGAGCAATTTCCGCATTGCCAATTCCCGTTGTTCCCTGTGGTAGTTGATTTACGACCTGTTGAAGTTCTGTGCAGGCAGATGTTACAAAAATTAAGAGTAAACATAGAACTATACGTTTCATGGAGACAATTTTTAAAATTTTCCTCAAAGTACATCTTCTAAGGAAGAAACTTTCTTTTTCAAAAAGAAAATCAAGAAAAAATAACGGTTTTATTGTTGTATACCATGGTTTTGCGGCTTAGGTGCAACTTAACTGCTCTCGCCAAAACAATTTTTTCCAAATCCCTTCCTTTGGCAACAAAATCTTTTATGGAATGGGTGTGGGATACCGCTACTACATCCTGTTCAATGATTGGTCCCGCGTCCAGCTCTTCGGTTACATAATGGCTTGTGGCCCCAATGATTTTTACACCGCGTTCAAATGCCGCATGATACGGTTTTGCACCGGCAAATGCAGGTAAAAAAGAATGGTGTATATTAATAATCCTGTTAGGAAACTTATCGATAATTTTTGGTGAAACAATTTGCATATAACGGGCTAGAACTATAAAATCAACTTCGTGTTTCTGTAAAAAAGAGAGTTGCTTGTTTTCCGCATCTTCCTTGGTTTCTTTAGTAACTGGGACATGATAGTAGGGAATATTGAATTGCTTACCGATATATTCCAGATCTTGGTGATTGCTTAAAATAAAGGGAATGTCAACCATAAGTTCACCAGATTGATATCGACTCAATAAATCATAAAGGCAATGATTGTATTTTGATACAAAAAGACCCATTTTGGGTTTTTCCGTATCCGTAAATACATTCCATTGCATTTGGTATCGACTGGCTACTTTCTGCTCAAAATCATTCTTAACATCCAATAGATTCAATGTTTTCAAAAACTCACATTCCAAACGCATAAAGAATACGCCCGCCTGCTTATCCACATGTTGATCCAAATAGACTACGTTTCCTCCAATATTTGCAATAAAACCAGTAGTGGAATGAATAATACCAGATTGATCTGGACAATGGATAAGTATGGTGAGCTTCATTGGTTGATTTTTATATCCCAAAATTATGATATCAAAAAAAAGTAATGGGTTATATCTAATATTTTTATAAAATATGAATTAAAATCAAAATTTTGTTGCACTTTCCGTAAATTGCAAGAGAATTTTTGACCTTAAATTGACAATGGAGCAATCGAAGCCCTATCAGCCTAAAAACAAAATACGAATTGTAACCGCAGCTTCACTTTTTGATGGACATGATGCCGCCATCAATATAATGCGAAGAATAATACAATCCACAGGGGTTGAGGTTATCCATTTGGGGCATGATAGGAGCGTAGCTGAAGTAGTGGATTGTGCAATACAAGAAGATGCTAATGCCATTGCGATGACTTCCTATCAAGGGGGGCATAATGAGTACTTTAAATACATGTACGATTTGCTCCAAGAACGAAACGCTGGTCAGATTAAGATTTTTGGTGGCGGTGGCGGTGTTATCCTTCCCAAAGAGATTGAAGATTTGATGGAACATGGGGTGGAACGCATTTATTCACCCGATGATGGGAGAGAGATGGGACTTCAAGGAATGATTAACGATTTAGTGCAAAGAAGCGATTCGGGAGTACCGAGCATTTGCATTCCTGAAGACAAAGGTTTGTCGCAACTTCTTCAAGAGAAGCAGACCAATGCCATAGCTAGATTAATCTCGTTGGCAGAAAATAAGCCTGAAGTATATGCAACCTATCAAGCCCAGATAGAGGAATCAAAAGCAACTGTGCCTGTTTTGGGAATCACGGGCACCGGTGGGGCTGGAAAATCTAGTTTGGTCGATGAGTTGGTGCGAAGATTTCTGATGGATTTTCCAGATAAGCATATTGGAATCATCTCTGTGGACCCATCCAAGCGAAAAACGGGTGGAGCCCTTTTGGGAGACCGAATTCGCATGAATGCTATTAATAGCGATAGGGTTTACATGCGTTCTTTGGCTACAAGGCAGTCCAATTTGGCACTTTCCAAACATGTTTCGGAAGCTGTTGAAATACTTAAGGCCGCCCATTATGATTTGATTATTTTGGAAACTTCGGGTATTGGACAATCTGATACTGAAATTCTGGAACATAGTGATATCTCCTTATATGTAATGACGCCCGAATTTGGTGCTGCGACCCAGTTGGAAAAAATTGACATGCTCGATTTTGCTGATTTGGTTGCTATTAACAAGTTCGATAAAAGAGGTGCATTGGATGCAATTCGAGATGTAAAAAAACAGTACATGCGAAATCATGGACTGTGGGATACCAATATGGACGACCTTCCTATCTTCGGAACAATTGCCTCTCAGTTTAATGACCCAGGAATGAATAAACTGTACAAGGCCATTATGGAAACACTTGTGAATAAGGCAAACTCAAGCTTGGTTTCCAATTTTGAAGTCTCTACCGAAATGATGGAGAAGGTGTTTGTTATTCCTCCCGCACGCACCCGTTATTTATCCGAAATAGCAGAGAGCAATAGGGCCTATGATGTTAAAGCCGATTCGCAGGTACAGACTGCGCAAAAATTGTACGGCATTTTTATGACGATAGCTTCCGTAGTTGGACTTGATTTGACAAAAGGACAAACTGAGTTTCTTTCAAAATCAGGCCTGCAGGATGATGCATTGCTTGAATTGTGCGCGGAAGACAATGGTAAAGAAATATTGACAATCCTTCTTAAAGAGTTCGATAAGGTAAGAATGGACTTGGACCCCTATAATTGGGATTTAATACTGAGATGGGAGGAGCAGGTTGCCAGATATAAATCTCCTGTGTATACCTTTAAGGTAAGGGGCAAAGAAGTGCATGTAGATACACATACGGAATCGTTGTCGCATAGCCAGATTCCAAAAGTGGCATTGCCCAAATACAAAGCGTGGGGCGATTTGCTTCGCTGGATGTTACAGGAAAATGTTCCAGGGGAATTTCCGTATACCTCCGGTCTTTATCCCTTTAAAAGAGTAGGAGAGGACCCTACCAGAATGTTTGCAGGAGAAGGAGGCCCGGAGCGAACTAATAAAAGGTTCCACTATGTTAGTTTGGACATGCCGGCAAAAAGACTTTCTACCGCTTTTGATTCGGTAACCCTTTATGGGAGCGACCCTGATCATAGACCAGACATTTATGGAAAAATTGGAAATGCCGGAGTATCCATTTGTTGCTTGGATGATGCAAAAAAGCTGTATTCTGGATTTGATTTGAGTAATCCGATGACTTCCGTAAGTATGACCATTAATGGTCCAGCACCTATGTTATTGGCTTTTTTCCTGAATGCCGCCATTGACCAGAACTGTGAAAAGTACATTTCAGAAAATGGACTGGAAAAAGAGGTGGAAGCTAAGATTGCCTCTATTTATAAGAAAAAGGGAGTGGCCCGCCCAAAGTACAATGGGGAATTGCCAGAAGGAAACAATGGACTGGGCCTAATGTTACTTGGGGTTACCGGAGACATGGTGTTACCGGAAAATGTGTACGCAGAGATTAAAAAGAACACACTCTCCCAAGTAAGGGGAACTGTGCAAGCAGATATTTTAAAGGAGGACCAAGCACAGAATACCTGTATTTTTTCAACCGAATTCGCACTACGTTTAATGGGCGATGTGCAAGAGTATTTTATTGATAGCCAGGTGCGTAACTTCTATTCGGTTTCCATATCAGGATACCATATAGCGGAAGCGGGAGCAAATCCTATTACTCAATTGGCCTTCACGTTAAGTAATGGTTTTACCTATGTAGAATACTATTTAAGTAGAGGGATGGATATCAATAAATTTGGTCCCAACCTATCCTTTTTCTTTTCCAATGGAGTAGATCCGGAGTATGCAGTAATTGGTCGTGTGGCCAGAAGGATTTGGGCTAAGGCATTGCGAGACAAATATGGCGCCGACCCAAGGGCACAGATGCTCAAATACCATATTCAAACCTCTGGAAGAAGTCTGCACGCCCAGGAAATTGATTTTAATGATATCAGAACAACGCTTCAAGCATTGTATGCCATATATGATAATTGTAACTCACTTCATACCAATGCATATGATGAAGCAATAACCACACCAACGGAAGAGTCGGTACGTAGGGCTATGGCCATTCAATTGATAATCAATAAAGAATTGGGCCTTGCTAAAAACGAGAATCCTATTCAGGGGTCTTTCATTATTGAAGAACTTACCGATTTGGTAGAGGAAGCTGTGTTATTGGAATTTGATAGAATAACGGAACGAGGTGGGGTACTTGGCGCAATGGAGACCATGTACCAGCGTTCTAAAATCCAGGAGGAAAGTCTACATTACGAAACGTTGAAACATTCTGGAGAGTATCCCATTATTGGAGTGAACACCTTTTTAAGTTCCAAAGGCTCACCCACCATCCTTCCAGATGAAGTAATTCGTGCTACTGAGGAAGAGAAAATGAATCAAATTGAAACCTTGGAAAATCTTCATCAAAGAAATAGTGATGAATCCGAGACACTGCTTAACGAGCTGCAACAAGTTGCAATAGAAAACGGAAACATGTTCAATATGCTCATGGAGGTTTCCAAGTATTGTTCCTTGGGCCAGATTACCAAGGCACTTTTTGAAGTGGGGGGTCAGTACAGAAGAAATATGTAGTTTTTAGATTTTAGTCCGTTCCGCTTTGGAAAGACTTTCTCCATTTCTTAAAGGAAACCCGAAAACTTCTAATTTCCTTTCGCAAAAGGTTCAAATACTCCTTTTCTTTAACACCATCTTTTTCCAGACCGTTGCAGTATGCCAATATGTTTTGAGTCATGACGTTGATGAACGCCAAACTTTTCATTCTTGTGTTATGCGAACTACTTGAAGAGGCAAGATGTATTTGCTTTGTTATTAAGTTGGCATCGGTAACCAAGCATTTGGAAATATCATCACGGAAACTACCATAGCGCTTTATAGACAATGCATCCCTATTGGAGGAAAAGTAAGCAGCAATGGCCTCACTCAAGTCTTGGAGCGCCAATGACTTTCTATAAATCTTTTGAGAATTAAAGGAAGCAGATTCCATGTAAAAAATAGCAATTTTGTAACTATAAAATTAAAAATGAATAGATAAAAATGAATTTTGTTTTTAAAGCCAAATAGTATGTTTACTTTTAATACTAAATATATTATGTGATTTTGCTTAATTATGAAAGTTGATAAATTAAATTGGGAAATCCTTAACTATTTACAAGAAGATGCACGTGCTTCTCACACGAGTATTGGCAGAAAAGTGGGCCTCACGCCACCAGCCGTTTCAGAACGGGTAAAGAAAATGGAAGATGCTGGAATTATTGAAGGATATTTTGCGAAAACATCCCATGTGCATTTAGGGCATCAGCTAAGGGCCATCATTATGCTGAAGGCATTTTTAGGCAAACTAAAACCATTTTTGGAAAAAGTAAAGTCTTTTGATGAAGTAATAAATTGCTATCGGATAACTGGAAATGAAAATATTATTATGGAAGTTATCTTAAAAGACCAAGGTCATTTAGAAAAGTTTATTGATGAGCTTATTATCTATGGGGAATGCCGCACCCATATTGTATTGTCCAATGTGATTTCCAATTCGCCAATTAAGGCCAGCTAGGTTTGCTATACATATTTAATGTAACTTTATATTGTTTTCTAGGATTCGGGATTTTGGCCGGATTTTTGTTATGAAAATGCTATGAAAAAAAATCTTCTGTTCCTTTTGGCCTGTCTTTTTTTTCAATTGGTGGCTGGCCAACAGCTTGTGCTAAAAAAAGGCAAGCTTATCGATTCGCTAAAAATCAATGATTCCATTCCCGATACGTACTCACTTTACCTACCACAAAAATTTGATACCAGTAAAAACTGGCCCTTGCTTTTGGTCATTGATTTGGAAAAGAGAGAAAAACAAGTAGCCAACTGGTTTGCAAAAGCTGCGGAAAAAGAAGGCTATGTAGTTGCTGCGGTCGGAATTGAGGATTCCCTTAGCCTAACGAAGAACATGGTAAAAACCGGCCAGGTTTTAAAGCGGGTCAACAGCATATTGCCAATACAAAAAAGTAGAATTTATGTTGCAGGAAACGAATCTGGAGCTAGATATGCTTCATTGACCCCATTATTTTTGAATGTAGTAAACGGTGTGATTTCAATTGGTAGTTCGGTTTCCAATACTGATGCTTTAAACCTGAAAAGACCTTTTCATTTCATCGGAATTGTTGGGAAAAATGACTACGCTTACACTGATTTATTAGCAACCGAAAAGGTATTGAATCGTCTAAAGTTTCCAAGTCAATTATTGGTATACAATGAAAATCAGAAATTACCTGATAATGCGTTAGTGGAAAAAGCACTTCAAGCTTTTACCCTCAAGGCAATGGGCAGAAAGCTAATACCTAAAGATTCAATGTATGTAGAGAAAGCTTATGTGCAGGATATTCAAAAAGTGAATGGGTTAAGAAGCCAACAGAAGATGCTGTTGGCAGAGCAATACTTGAGTCAAATGCTTTCTATGTATGGCGCCCATAAGAATTTGGATTCCCTTCGATTGATTTTGAAAGAAGTGCGAAAAAACAAGATGTTCAAAGCAATGCGAAGAGCTGAAAATGCCACTTTCTTTAAAGAGACTCTTTTGAAAGACGAATATGGTTATGACATGGATGAGGATGTCCAGACCCATAACTTCAACAATTTAGGCTGGTGGAAGTATCAGATGGAAGAGTTGGACAAATTCATTAACGGAAATTCGGTGTATGAAAGACAAATGGGAAACCGACTCAAAGGTTTTGTCAATGCCCTTGCAGACGACAACATCGAATTGGTTAAATCTGACAAACTAATAGATGAGGATGCCTTGGCCTTCTTATACATGTTGAAGACCATCACTGACGCGGATAATTTTGATTTTTATATGAAGATTATCTCTTTAAGTGCAAAAAATGAAGATTTTGGAACTTCTCTTTTCTATTTGGAAGAGGCTTTGAAAGCAGGGTTTAAGGATGCTGAAAAGTTATACGCTTTGGAAAACACAGCCTTACTCAGGATAAACCCAAAATTCAATACATTGGTATCCAAGTATTTGAAAGATGCCCGTTATAAAATTATTGAGGAATAACCTTTGGCACAGATTTTAAATCCCAATCGATAACCAACCCGCCTGCCAAAGATTCTGCAATTTCTTTTCCGTAAAGATGTTCACATAAATAAAGGGCGGCCTCAAAACTTTTTGCGCCACCAGCTGAAGTAATATATTTTCCATCGTGAACAAAGAGTACGCTGTCTTTTACCTTTAGTTGTGGAAATATCTTTCGATAGGTATCAATATCACTAGGAAAGGTTGTAGACAGAACGCTATCCAAAAGCCCAGCTTTCGCCAACACAAAAGCCCCATCGCAATGCGAGGTCATGTATATGGCATTTCTATCCACCTTTTTTACAAAATTCAACATAACAGAATCTTTCAAGTCGCTGTCCAAATGATGTTCCGCGCTGGGCACTACCAAGATGTCAATTTGTGGAATAGAATCTTTTGTGTAATCATAATCTGGCAATATTCGAACCCCTTCAAAAGAGGTTATGGGTTCCAAGGTATTTGCCACAGTAAAGGTATTCATGGCCTTTATATTCTCACGATATTGGGTATGTTGAAAAATATCGTAAGGGGCCGTAAACTCAGTATTATATACTCCATCCATAATTAAAAAGGCCACGTTATATCGATTTGGTTTTAAATCTGGAAACGTTCTCAATGTTTCCTCTTCGATTTTGGGTGCTTGCTTATTTGGGGTGCAACCCAAACCCATTATAGAAAAAAATAAAACCGGGAAAAACCATTTTTTGAACATAGTCTATAGTTTGTGTTTGAATGCTTGTTGCTAAGATAGCATTACCTTTGAATAGTTCTATTTAAAAATAAGATGGTTAGATATTGGTCTTTGATATTCATGGTACTTGTTTCATGTAACGGACGAAAAAAATATCATGATGAGCAAAAAAAGATAGAGGTTGCAACAGCGGAACTCGTGGATATTGTTGAATTTCAAGAAGATTTGAACGAATCTTTCCGGAATCCTGAAACTTCTCCATTGCCAGATAGATTACGTAAGAACTTTGAATCATTGTCATTTTTTGAAGCGGATACTTCATACAGAATTAGGGCCCGATTTGAAAGAACACCCGATGCCGTTCCTTTTTTAATGCCCTCAACAACCGATGAGAAAACAATTGAAGTGATATATGGAGTTGCACATTTTGAACTCAATGGAAAGCAGCATCAATTGGAGATTTATCAGACTCCTGAGCTTATTTCGCAAAAAGGATATGAAGACTATCTGTTTTTGCCCTTTTTGGATGATACGAATGGAGATGAGACTTATGGTGGAGGTCGTTATATTGATTTGACCATTCCGAAGGGAGATACCATTCTAATTGATTTTAACAAAGCTTACAATCCGTATTGTGTGTATAATAAAAAGTACTCCTGCCCTCTAGTGCCAAGGCAAAATTATTTGAGAACTAAAGTGAGAGCAGGAGTGAAAGACTTTATTAAGGAATAAAAAAGCCTTACTCCTTTTTTGGAATAAGGCCTTTTTCAGATTTTATTCAATATAACTTAGAATGAGTAAACAGCTGCTAGCAAGAAGGAAGCTAGGCTTTCATTGAATTCTAAATCACCATTCAAAAATACTTCTTCAGAAGCGCTGTCTAATCTTAGTTCGGGAATTATGGTCAAATCTCCAACTTTGGCATTACCGGTCAGGGTAACCGCAAAAACGTTGGCATCTCCATCTGCATCAGCACCGATACCAGCAACATTTCCAAATCCATCCATAGTAGCAAAGTATTCACCTCTCAATCCAATAGCAAAATTTTCTGAAGTGGTCAATTGTGGGTATAAAGCCGCTCCATAAAATCCTACACCATCCGTATCTTGATACGTGGCATTGATGCCAAGAAAGAAATCTTCGGACAAATTGAATCCTCCTGTAAAATCCACTTGAAATAGAGCCTCCACATCGGTATCGACAAGACTTTCCCCATCAAGAACTTCATTGAAACCCTGTTTTCCATACAAGAAGTTTAAGTATTGACCTGAATAGCCTAACTGAGCTCCAAAAGACAATTCACCAAAAGGGTTGATATCTGTAAAATCTGTTGGGTTCAAGATAGCTAGCATAGCGCTCCAATCATTCCCTAAATCAAAATCGGCCTTCAATCCAGCATGGGAGAATGGTCCGTAGGAGAACATGTAGGATGTACTATAATTGAAATTTGATGCTGGGGAAATCACTTCGTAACCTAAAAACGTATTGAAATTACCAAAGGTAAGCGTGGTACTTTCACTTACATTCCAGTATACATATAATTGGTTAACAATATTAGGTGAACCATTTGGAGAGCCAAAGACCGCATCTTCACCTCTAGGTCCAAAAACCAAATCTGCAACAAACCCAACTTTTTCACCTTCATAAGAAGCGATTAAGTTAACCATACCCAAAGCAAAACCTGGGTCGTTGGCAAATGAGGTTCCAGGAGCAGTAGGAAGAAAAGTCCCTACTTGTTCTCCTGCGTCAACATCAGGAATTTCTTTGTTCAGGCCATTAAAGTTTGCTCGGTAATAGGCATCTACCGTACCGCTAAATTCAAACTTTTTCTTTTCCTCTTCTTCTTGTGCTACAGCGAATACGGATACTAGAGCCAAAACGGCAAAAGCTATTTTTTTTACGTAATTTGTATTTATAATCGTTTTCATAATTACATCTTTTAGGTGCTCCTTTTATGGAACATTTAATTGTTTTGTTTGAGTTTACTTTGTGAAAAGGTTATACTACGGAGCGTTCTGCCAAACGCTCCGTTTCCTTTTCCATAGATTAATTCTGTGTTGTAATGTGTTCAGGATAGGCTTCCATTCCATGTTCATGAATATCCAAGCCTTCCAATTCTTCTTTTTCCGAAACTCGAAGACCTATGGTCTTTTTCAATATGAAAAGGATGATGAACGTAAAGACTGCGGCCCAGATGATATAGGCAAGTGAGCCGTAGGTCTGTACCCAAAGCAATTTGGCGCCACCCCCATAAAGAAGGCCTCCGTCAAGAGCGAAAAGCCCAATTAATACAGTACCCAAGAAACCGCATACACCATGAACTGAAATAGCACCTACAGGATCGTCTATCTTTAGTTTTTTGTCTATGAACTCAATGGAAAGAACTACGACAATCCCGCAAATTAGGCCAATTGCCAAAGCGCCCCAAGCGCTAACGGCTCCGCAACCCGCGGTAATACCTACCAAACCAGCCAAGGCACCGTTCAGGGTCATTGAGATATCTGCTTTTCCGTATTTAACCCATGTAAAGAATAAAGCAGCTATGGCTCCAATTGCAGCAGCTAGGTTCGTGTTTATGATTACACTGGTTGCACCAACAGTGTCATCTCCTCCCCATGCTAATTGAGAACCTCCATTAAATCCGAACCATCCTAACCAGAGGATGAATACACCCAAGGCACCAAACGCCATGTTATGACCTGGAATTACTTGTGCTTTGCCATCTACGTATTTTCCAATTCTAGGGCCAACCAAAATGGCTGCTACCAAAGCAGCAGAACCACCCACAGCATGCACTACGGAAGAACCTGCAAAATCCACAAAGCCAGCTGTATTCAACCAGGCATCATCGTCAAAAGGCCAATACCAGCTTCCAGAAATAGGATAGATTATTGTGGTAAGCACTGCGGAAAAAATTAAATATGTAGAAAACTTAGTTCTACCAGCTATTGCACCAGATACGATGGTAGCTGCAGTAGCGCAGAAAACCGTTTGAAAAAACAGGTTGTACCAATCCGAGGCACTAAAAAAGAAATAACCTTGGTCAGATGGACTGGTCCTTCCCAACCATCCTCCAGCTATTAGCTCGCTTCCGTACATAAGGCCATAACCTATTGCCCAAAACATTAAGGAACCTATGGCAAGGTCCATTACGTTCTTCATTATTATGTTACCGGAATTCTTACTTCTTGTGAATCCAATTTCCAATAGGGTGAAACCCGCCTGCATGAAAAATACCAAAACGGCAGCCAAAGTGATCCACAAGGCTCCCATATCACCATTGATTGCTTCAATGGCTTTATCTATTGCTTCTTGTTGTTCAACAATCATAATCTAAAATATTGTTAGTTAGTTTTTATCTTTAGTTAATACCTGCACTACCGCTTTCCTTGGTTCTTATGCGATAAGCTTCCATGACATCTGAAACGAAGATTTTACCATCACCTACGTTTCCTGTGCCTGCGGCTTCCAGCAGCGTGTTGACGGTACGTTCCAAAAAGTCATCAGAAACCACGATGACCAAATACCTTCTTTGGATGTCTGTGGTACTGTAAGAAATGCCACGATACACGTGGCCTTGTTTCTCATTGCCCACTCCAGTTACATCCCAGTAACTGAAGAAGTTTACCTCAATTTCATGAAGCGATTTTTTCACCTCATCAAATTTGGATTTTCTGATAATTGCCTCGACTTTTTTCATATTTAAGTAGTTAATTGATGGCTCAAATATATATGAATTGAGTCTAGACCATGAAAAATTACAGGTTATGGAGAGTATTTTTATCTGTATAAAAAAAATACCCCTATTTTTTTAGGGGTAAATGATTTTAAAAATACTTTTTTTAAAGATTTGATGATTTTTTCTTAATAAGACATTCCATAACGATGTGTTTTTTATCGATAAAACATGCTTTTGATATTAAATGTGTAGTAATTAACAAAAATTAACAGAAAAAAGTAATTTTATAACTAATCAAGAGAACGAACCAACCAGGTTCCTAGAGCTACGGCAAGAATTCCCAAAATAACACTCGAAGCGAGGTATATGAGAAATGGTAAAAAAGCACCTTCTTTTATAAAAGAATGTTTTTCAAAAGCAAAGGCAGAAAATGTAGTAAAACCTCCGCAGAGTCCGGTCGCGAAGAAAAGTACACTTTGTTGGGATAAAGCTTGATTTTTAGAAGCCATGCCCATAATAATACCTATAAGCAAGCATCCTACAATGTTTACAGTGAAAGTGCCTAGGTAAAAATTATTGTGAAAATCGTTAAGAGGTTTTGAAATGAGATAGCGTAACATACTGCCCAAGCCACCACCCAAAAAAACAAGAAGAGCCTGTTTCATACCTTAAAGGTACAAACTAAACGGCCTTTTTGTATTTGGCTTCGGAAGATTCCTTAGGAAACAGTTTGGGAATGGATGTCTCCGTAATCTTTTTAACGGGCTTCTTAAAACTTTCTTTAGCGCCATTTACGCTGAAAATCAGCAATACAGCGTTAACAAGTAATAAAACAGATAGTATGGAAAAAAAAGCTATCATTTATCCAGAGGTTGTTCCAATACAAAAGTACGTGTTTTCTTAATGTCTGCGCTTCAACTTCTTATATAAGTTGTAAAAACGTTAATTTTTGTAGGGAAATCAATATATCTGTTAATTTTTCAGGAAATGCTTAATCAGGAAAAGAAAAATCACGAATATCATAAAGGAAATCAAAACCCAGACAACACCTTTGTAGTTTTTTGTATGGAGTTTTTTGTCTTTCCTATAGGAGAATACCATAACTCCTATAAAAGCAACAATAAATAAACTAGCAAAAATCAGTTGCCCTGAGCTGAACATATTTCCTATTTTTAGCAAAATTAAGTCAATTATAGAACAATGAAAAGAAAGATAGAAGCTGTTGAAGAATTTCACAATGCATTTGGATTAGGTGTGTTGTATAACCCAAAAGCCAACTTGGGCCTGGAAAAAAATATGTTGCGCTACAAACTGATGCGTGAAGAAAATGAGGAATATTTAGAAGCGGCAAATGATGGTGATTTAGTTGAAGTAGCGGATGCTTTGGGAGATATGCTATACATTCTTTGTGGTACTATTTTGGAGCACGGCATGCAGTATAAAATTGAAGAAGTGTTTGAGGAAATTCAGAAAAGCAATATGAGTAAACTTGGGCACGACGGAAAACCTATTTATAGAGAGGACGGAAAGGTGCTTAAAGGCCCTAACTACTTTAAACCTAATATTCAAGCGGTGTTGGATAAATAAAAAGGAGCACCTAGGTGCTCCTTTTTATTATACCTTAAAACGCCATCCAAAATTATCTTCGGCCCTGTTGTACTGTATGTCGGTTATGCGTTTTTTTAGCAGTGAAGCATAACTGTCCTGTATTTCAGGAAGTTCATAATCAACTCCTTTATAGCCAAACGCAGCAATGGGAGAAACAACTGCAGCAGTGCCTGCTCCGAACATTTCTTTTAGAGAACCATTTTGGGCAGCTTCCACAACTTCTTTAACTGATATTTTTCGTACTTCCGCTGAAATTCCTTCGGCCTCGGCTATATCCAGAATACTCTTTCTGGTAATACCGTCCAAAATTCGGTCATTGGTAGGAGCCGTAATCAGGGTGTTATTAATACGGATAAAAACGTTCATCGCGCCAGCCTCTTCAATAAACTCATGACTATTGTCATCGGTCCAGATAACTTGATGATACCCTTCTTCCACGGCAAGTTGAGTAGGGTAGAACTGTCCTGCATAGTTGCCGCCTGCCTTGGCATACCCAACGCCTCCATTGGCCGCACGAGAATATGTTTCTTCAATTTTCACCCTCACCTTACCAGAAAAATAAGCTCCAGAAGGTGCCAAGGCAATGATAAACTTGTACTTGTCCGCTGGAGAGGCGTGAAACCCGGTTCCAGAAGCAAACATAAAAGGCCTAACATAAAGTGAGCTGCCTGGAGTTTTTGGAATCCAATCCTTTTCCAGTTGTAATAAGGAAGTAAGGCCATCCATAAAATGACTTTCAGGTAATTCTGGAATAGCAAGTCTTTTGGCAGACTTGTTCAATCTTTTCCAGTTTTCCAAGGGTCTGAAAAGCCAAACTTGGTCAGTTTCGTCCTTGTAAGCCTTCATTCCTTCAAAAATAGATTGACCGTAGTGAAAGATTTTGGACGATGGCTCCAATTCTAAAGGACCGTACGGAACAATTTTTGGTGGGCTCCAAGAGCCATTTTCATAATCACAGAACAACATATGGTCAGTGAAGGTGTTTCCGAATGAAAGGTTCTCAAAATCCACATTATGAATCTTGGAAGTAGGCGCTTTTTGCACTGAAATATTGTTTACCGTTGCATCCATAACTTATAAATTAGACCATAAAATTAGCTATTTATTGTTAGTTTTGATGTAAGCCCTAATTCTAATTGTTATCCTTGTTCAGGATATAATCAAAACTTATCAATTATGAGGTATTTTAACATTTTTGCTGTTACTTTTTTAATCTTTTTTGTTTGCTCGGTCCATAGCCAAGAGAGTAAAGGAGGTCGTTTTTACGGAGCAGAGTTCAGCTCAGAAAAAAAAGTTGAATCTTTTGATGCTATAACCAAAAAACTGATTTCCAACGATACTGTCCAAACACGATTGTCCGGAAAAATAAAAGAAGTATGCCAAGCTAAGGGGTGTTGGATGAAAGTTGTTCTTGAGAATGATGAAGAAGTTTTTGTAAGGTTCAAGGATTATGGATTTTTCGTTCCCACTGATTCATCCGATAAAAATGTTGTTATGAACGGAGTTGTTTTTGCTTCGGAAATGTCTGTGGAAGACCAAAAACACTATGCGAAAGATAGAGGCGATTCACCTGCCGAGATTGCCAAAATAACCACACCAAAAAAGCAACTGCGTTTTGAAGCGAATGGCGTTTTAATACAAAACTAAGCAGTGAAACGCAGCATTATCGAAACAGCCGATGGTTCCAAAACCATTCAACTTGAGGAATGGCAGGAACAGTATCACTCAAAACATGGGGCTGTTCAAGAAGCCTATCATGTTTTTATTAAATATGGATTGGACCAACTGAACTTGAATGAACTGAATATTCTTGAAATTGGTTTTGGAACGGGACTCAATGCCTTAATCACTTTAATTGAAGCTCAAAAAAAGAGTATTGCAGTGCATTATACAGGTGTTGAGCAATATCCAGTCACATGGGAAGAAGTTCATCAGTTGGACTACATAACAAGTTTATCTGCTCAAGCTTTTGAAAATGAGTTTGACAAAATGCACAAATGTGAGTGGGAGAAAGAGGTTGTTTTGACGAATAATTTCTTATTGACCAAGCAAAAAAAGGATTTTAGGGCGGTTAAGAACTTAGATTTGTTCAACCTTATTTATTTTGATGCATTTGGCCCTAGGGTACAACCGGAACTTTGGGCAAAGGATGTTTTTCAAATCATGTACGATGCATTGAGAATGGGAGGGGTTCTGGTTACATATTCAGCAAAAGGTAGTGTAAGACGGGCCATGCAAGAGGTGGGTTTTTCTGTGGAGCGATTGGAAGGGCCACCTGGAAAAAGAGAAATGTTGCGTGCTAACAAAATATCAAGTATTGCCAAATGATTGTTAAAGTGCAATACAGTGCTTATCATAATTTTACTTAAAGTTTAAACATTTGTGTTAAAGCTGAATTAATCCCTCAAAAACAGCGAATTAAACATCTACTTTTGTTCAAAAGCAGGCTATGAAAGTATTGATAACTGGAGCAACTGGATTGGTTGGCAAAGCGATTACCAAAGTTTTGCACCAACATGATATTCCAGTCCATTATCTCACTACAAGTAAGAAAAAGATTGTTTCTTCCGAAAACTACAAAGGCTTTTATTGGAATCCTTCCAATGGCAAAATTGATATGGCATGTTTTGATGGGGTCACCTCAATCATTAATCTTGCTGGGGCTACAATCGCAAAAAAATGGACCACGTCTTACAAAGAAAAGGTGCTTTCCAGTAGACTGGATAGCCTCTCTACTTTAAATACTGGCCTGCACAAAATAGATACTTCCCAGATAGAGCATTTTGTCTCCGCTTCAGCCATTGGAATTTATCCCAGTTCCCAAATAGATTTATGCGATGAGAAAGATGTGGGCGTAGATGATAGTTTCTTAGGACGAGTGGTTGAAAAATGGGAGGATAAGATAAATGAATTCAAAAAGTATCCTTTTAATGTGACGACCTTGAGAATTGGTATTGTGCTGTCCAATGAGGGCGGGGCTCTGCCCAAAATGGCGAAACCTATAAAGAACTTTGCGGGAGCTGCCATGGGTAGTGGTGAACAATGGCAGTCTTGGATTCATATAGATGATTTGGCCGAAATGTTTGTTTTTACCATTACTAACAATATCAGTGGGGTCTTTAATGCCGTTGCGCCCAATCCGGTAACCAATGCAAAAATGACAAAAGAGCTGGCAAAAGTACTTAAGAGACCATTAATATTGCCCAATGTGCCAAGGTGGGCCATGAAACTGCTGTTAGGCGAAATGTCTTATTTGCTTTTTGCAAGTCAACGCGTTTGTAGCAAACGTATCGAAAAACAAGGTTTTATCTTTCAATATTCTAATATTGGTCCAGCTTTAGAACACCTTTTGGGGTCAAGTCGTCCAAAAGAAGAAGATGCCTTAGTCTCTTTGGATAAGGAATACGTCTAGTAAAAAATATTTCCTTTTATATAAAGACCGCCTTTTGGCGGTTTTTTCTTGTTTTCCTGTGACATTTTGACATTTTCAGACAAATGGCAGTACTTTTGCCACTTCAAAAACGATAAATGAAACCCTAAATATGGATAAGAAAAGTAAAGTTGAGGAAATGGAAGGAGAAACAAAGGATTCTCAATCTGTTGAAACCCCTGAACTGAACGATGATATTAAGGACGAGGGCATGGAACTTTCCGAAGAGGAAAAGCTCAAAGAAGAACTTGCTAAAGAAAAAGACAAGTTTTTGCGTCTTTTCGCCGAGTTCGAAAATTTCAAAAAGCGCACTTCCAAAGAGCGAATGGAACTCTTTAAAACAGCGGGGCAAGAAGTAATGGTTGCTTTACTACCTGTTATGGATGATTTTGATAGGGCTTTGAAGGAACTTTCGAAATCAGAAGACAAGGAAATGTACAAGGGAGTAGAGCTTATAAGCACTAAGTTCAAGGAAACTTTAAAGAACAAGGGGCTAGAGCAAATAAAAGTTCAAGAAGGAGATGCTTTTGATGCCGAAGTACATGAAGCGATTACCCAAATACCCGCTCCTAACAAAAAGATGAAAGGCAAAATCATTGATGTAATTGAGAAGGGATTCAAAATGGGTGAACGCGTTATAAGACATCCAAAAGTGGTTGTTGGAAACTAAACAAAACCTATGAAGGAGGATTTTTACGAAATATTGGGCGTTTCCAAAGGAGCGTCTGCTGCTGAGATAAAAAAAGCATATCGCAAAAAGGCCATAGAATATCATCCTGATAAAAACCCTGGAGATACAAAGGCTGAAGAAATGTTTAAAAAAGCAGCGGAAGCCTACGAGGTATTGAGCGACCCTGACAAACGTGCCAAGTACGACCAGTTTGGTCATGCAGCTTTTGAAGGTGGAGCGGGATTTGGCGGTGGTGGCATGAACATGGATGATATTTTCAGCCAGTTTGGCGATATCTTTGGTAGTGCTTTCGGTGGTGGCTTTAGCGGTTTTGGTGGATTTGGAGGAGGTCAGCGTCGTGTAAAGGGCAGCAACCTGCGCATTCGCGTAAAGTTGACCTTGGAAGAAGTGGCGAATGGCGTTGAGAAAAAAGTCAAAGTTAGAAGAAAGGTCCAAGCGGATGGGGTCACCTATAAAACCTGCGCCACTTGTAATGGAAGTGGTCAGGTAACCAAAATTGCGAATACCATCTTAGGACGCATGCAGACAGCAACTACATGTAGTACATGCGGAGGCTCTGGACAGATTATTGATAATCGTCCTAGTGGAGCGGATGCCCAAGGACTGAAAACCGTTGAAGAGACCGTATCTATTAAAATACCGCCAGGTGTTGAAGAGGGTATGCAATTAAAAGTCTCCGGAAAAGGAAACGGCGCTCCAGGAAATGGAGTCCCTGGAGACTTACTGGTAGCCATTGAAACGGAAGAGCATGGAACACTAAAAAGAGAAGGAGACAACCTTCACTATGACCTATATATTAGTTTCTCTGAAGCCGTTTTAGGAAGCTCCAAAGAAATTGATGCTGTAGGGGGGAAAGTGCGCATTAAATTGGAACCTGGCATTCAATCGGGTAAAATATTGAGATTGCGAGGAAAAGGTATATCCAATATCAACGGTTACGGAAGCGGTGATTTATTGGTGCATGTAAATGTTTGGACTCCAAAAGAACTGAACAAAGAACAGCGAGAATTTTTTGAACGTATGCAGAGCGATGAAAATTTTGTTCCAAAACCTCAAAAATCTGATAAATCTTTCTTTGAAAAGGTTAAAGATATGTTCTCGTAGCGATTAAAAGTTTTCCGTTTAAATAAAAAACGTATATTTGAATCTGATGTTGGGAAACCAATATCTAATTTTCTTTTTCATAGCAATTTTTTTCCCATCCTTAGATTTTTTTAAGGGTGGGTTTTGTTTTTAAGAGCATTTCTTCTTTATGGACAAATACATATCTTTGGAAAAATTGTTTGGATGCATCACATTTTAGTTGCCCAAAATGTCTCAAAATCCTACGGAGACTTTAAAGCGTTGAGCAACATATCCTTAGAAATTCCAGAAAACAAAATTTATGGACTTCTAGGTCCTAACGGAGCTGGGAAAACAACCTTTATTAGAATCATCAACCAAATTATTTATCCAGATAGAGGGCAGTTGGTTTTTGATGGAAAACCTCTGGCCCCAGAACATATTGCAACTATAGGGTACTTGCCGGAAGAACGCGGGCTTTATAAAAGTATGAAGGTAGGTGAGCAAGCCTTATATCTGGCCCAGCTCAAAGGACTATCCAAGGCCGATGCCAAGAAAAGGTTGAAAGAATGGTTTGAACGTTTTGAAATTGGTGAATGGTGGGATAAGAAAATTCAGGAGCTTTCTAAGGGGATGGCCCAAAAAATCCAATTTATAGTAACGGTATTGCACAGACCTAAGCTTTTGATTTTTGATGAACCTTTTAGTGGTTTCGACCCCATCAACGCCAATATTATTAAAGATGAAATATTAAGATTAAAAGAAGAAGGTACCTCTATCATTTTTTCAACACACCGAATGGAATCTGTTGAAGAGCTTTGTGAGTATATTGCCCTGATTCATAAATCCGAAAAAATCTTGGACGGCAAACTATCCGAGATTAAAAATGCCTATAAGAACAACATTTTTAATGTATTACTTCAAATAGGTGACTCTGTGAACGGATTACAGCAGGATATCAAAGAGAAGTTCAATGTAATTTCCTCAAAAACCAATATGGAAGAAGGTAATTGGGCCATATCCATTCAGCTTCCTTCAGCCGATACAAAAGGTGTTTTAGCTGAACTGTCTAAATATGGAAATGTAAGCAGGTTTGAGGAGGTAATTCCTTCTGCCAATGATATTTTTATCAAAACCGTCAATGGAAAGGAGCGAAATGGGTAAGCTGGGATTGATTGTAAAACGGGAGTATTTGGCCAAAGTAAGAAACAAATCGTTCATCATTATGACGATTTTGAGCCCAATTCTAATTGTGGGAATGATTCTTTTAATAGCCTATCTCACCAAATTGAATGATGGGGAGAAAAGAATTATAACTGTATTAAATGAAAGTTCTTTTTTTAGCAATGAGTTTAAACCTGGCCAAAATGTTTCCTATGTTCATCTAAAAAACATTTCATTGAATCAGGCAAAAGACTCAACCATAGCTTTAGGCTATTTTGGTCTATTGCATATTCCTGGAGGAGATGATATGGAAGATGTGGCCCAAGCTACATATCTATTCACCAAAGAAAATCCGAACACTACCGTGACGGAGGGTTTGGAACGTTTATTTCAAAAAAAATTACGATTAAAACGACTGCAAGAACTTGGAGTATCATCCGATGAATTTACCGGAATAGAGAAACCCTTTGTAATGAACCTTTCCACTTTCGATGGTGAGAGAAGCATCAAAGGTATTACGGAAATCAAGGCATTTATAGGAGGTGCTTTTGGCTATGCTATTATGATGTTCATCATTATCTATGGTGGATTTGTAATGCGCAGTGTGATTGAAGAAAAGACAAGTCGAATCATCGAGGTCATAATCTCATCGGTAAAACCCTTTCAGCTTATGTTGGGCAAGATTATCGGAACTTCATTTGCAGGTCTTACCCAGTTCATTATATGGATAGTATCGGCATCTGTCTTGCTCTTTTTGTCCGTATTGATTTTAGGAATAGATTTATCTGTTTTGACCGCAGAAAGCACTTTGCCGACCTCGGGAATAAATGGGGTTGCTGAATTGCAAACGTCAGGTCTTGATGGAGACATGTTGCTGTACGCTAGGGAAATTGTCAATATTCCTTGGGGACTTCTCATAGTCTCGTTTTTGATATATTTCATCCTTGGATATCTTATCTACAGCTCCATCTATGCGGCCATTGGTGCCGCAGTGGACAATGAGACGGACACCCAACAATTTATATTCCCCATTATTTTACCCTTAATGTTGGCCATTTATGTGGGCTTTTTCTCGGTTTTTAGCAATCCGCATGGCCCTATTGCCGTAGGTTTTTCATTGTTTCCCTTAACTTCACCTATAGTAATGCTCATGCGACTCCCTGGAGGTATAGGGGAGGGCGGAGTCCCCTTATGGCAGTTATTGCTCTCCATAGCATTACTGATAGGGGCATTTTTAGGTATAGTATGGTTGGCATCCAAGATTTATAGGGTGGGAATATTAATGTACGGCAAACGCCCTACATATAAAGAACTGTTTAAATGGTTGAAGTACTAGAAGAACTATGCAAGACGGTACTGAAGAAATAAAGGAAATCATTCAAGAAGATATTTGGGGTACCCTAAAGGAATTCCTCAGTTGGGGAATTCATTTTGGCGAAGGTGAGAAATCCATTCATCTTACTTTGGGCCTATTATTACTGCTCACAGTCTCCATAGTAGCCACAAAGCTCTTATTAAAGTGGTCTCGCCATCTTGTCACCCGAAAAATGGAACCAGAGGACAAGCAAAAGTTTTCAAGCGTTTTTAAGTTCGCAAACTACGTTATTTATCTTATTGTGGTACTGCTCACATTGAGTGGGGCAGGTATAGATATTACACTTATCATTACTGCCTCTGCAGCGCTTTTCGTAGGATTGGGATTGGCCCTCCAAGAGTTTTTCAAGGATATTTTGGGAGGTATTTTCATTATTATAGATAAATCGCTTCAAGTAGGGGACATTGTGGAAGTTGATGGTAAAGTAGGTAAGGTATTTGAAATTAAATTACGAACCACCCGAGCACTTACCCGAGATGATAAGGTAGTGGTAATACCCAACCATAAATTCATAAGTGATATTGTTTTTAACTATACCCAAAATCATCGGACAACTAGAGAAAGTGTACATGTGGGAGTAGCCTATGGGAGTGATGTGGAACTGGTGACCCAATTGTTGGTGGAGTCGGTTCAGGAACACAAAAAAGTGCTAAAAAAACCGGTTCCTTTTGTGCTTTTCAATGATTTTGGTGACTCAGCACTGATGTTCTCAGTTAACTACTTTATCAACGATAGTTTTGCAGACCCTCGAATTAAAAGTGATATCCGATACAGCATAAACCAGAAGTTTAAAGAGAATAGTGTAACCATCCCTTTCCCTCAGAGGGATATCCATATTTTTCAAAATCAAAAACCTCAAAACAATACAGGTGCAAATAACCCATAAATGGCTTTTAGGATTTTTAAGCCTTTTTGGTTTTTTTCTTTCGCATGTCTCATTGGGGCAGAGTACGGACATTCTTCGTTTGGAATACCTAAACATACCTGAGAACGATACGGGAATCAAAACCCAGCGCTACAAGTTTCTTTTTAATCTTCCCTTGAAACTTAATGAGAAGAAAGATTATTTGGTCACTGGACTGGAGTATAATCGATTTGATGTAGGGTATTCCCAAAATTTTCCTTTTAATCAAACCGAACTGAACAGGTTTCATGTAGTTGACTTAAACTTGGGATTTATCACAAAGTGGAACGAAAATTGGAATTTTGTGGGCATCCTTACCCCTAGATTGGCATCTAACTTTACCAACGGTGCCCAAACAGACGATTTTTTCATTAATGCCACAGCCACCTTATGGAAGGAAAAAATGAATGTTAGCAAGCCGTTTCGATTGGTTTTAGGGTTATCCTTTAATAGTACCACGGGTTTGCCATTTCCACTTCCGTTGGTAAGTTATTATCGTAGGTTCCATCCCAAATGGTCCTATACCTTAGGTATTCCGAGGTCAAGATTTGAGTACCATCCTTCACCAAAACATACTTTTGGGTTCACCATGCTTTTGGATGGTTATTTCATCAATGTGCAAAATGACATTGAACTACCCGATAATCAGGTAGGTTCCAAGATTTCACTATCCGCCTTGGTTGGAGCTTTTGGGTATCAGTATCATATATCTAAGCGCACCTCGCTATTTGCCTTGGTGGGCCGTTCCATTGAACAGATAGGCGAACTTCGAAATGATGATAGAAACGCTGTTTTTTTATTGAATGATGAAGCAAATCTTTATATTAGGACAGGTTTCAAAATCGGAATCTTTTAAATAGAAAAATATGTCCAGAATATTGGTAATAGAAGATGAATCCGCAATACGTCGGGTGCTGATAAAAATATTGAGTGAAGAGAATGATGCCTATCAAGTTTTCGAAGCGGAAGACGGATTAAAGGGGATGGAGATAATAAAAAAAGAAGACTTCGATTTGGTTTTGTGCGATATAAAAATGCCCAAAATGGATGGTGTGGAAGTTTTGGAGGCGGCGAGGCAAATAAAACCAGAAATACCTTTTATAATGATATCCGGTCACGGCGATTTGGATACGGCTGTGAACACCATGAGATTAGGTGCCTTCGATTATATCTCCAAACCCCCCGACCTTAACAGGCTTTTGACCACGGTGCGCAACGCCTTGGATAGAAAGGAATTGGTTGTTGAAAACAAAATCCTGAAAAAGAAAGTCTCCAAGAATTACGAAATGGTTGGGGAAAGTAAGGAAATAGACACTATCAAAGACATGATAGAAAAAGTAGCTCCTACGGATGCTAGAGTCCTGATTACCGGCCCGAATGGAACTGGAAAGGAATTGGTAGCGCACTGGTTACACCAAAAAAGCGCACGTTCCTCTGCACCTTTTATAGAAGTCAACTGTGCGGCCATACCATCGGAACTTATAGAAAGTGAACTGTTTGGGCATGTTAAAGGAGCTTTTACTTCTGCGGTTAAGGACAGGGCCGGAAAATTTGAAGCTGCCAACAAAGGGACTATTTTTCTGGATGAGGTTGGGGACATGAGCCTTTCTGCACAAGCCAAAGTGTTAAGGGCGCTCCAGGAAAACAAGATTTCCAGAGTTGGAACAGATAAGGATATTAAGGTGAATGTTCGCGTTTTGGCAGCAACAAATAAGGACCTTAAAAAAGAAATAGCGGAAGGTAATTTTAGGGAAGACCTCTATCACCGTTTGGCTGTAATTTTGATTAAGGTTCCGGCCTTGAACGATAGACGGGATGACATTGCCATGCTCATTGAGCACTTTGCCAAGAAAATAGCAGAAGAGCAAGGAACAGCGGTAAAATCATTTTCTAAAAAGGCTACAGAACTTCTTAAGGGTTACGATTGGACTGGAAATGTGCGGGAATTAAGAAATGTAGTGGAGCGTCTTATCATTCTAGGAGGTCAAGAAGTTTCCGAAGAAGACGTAAAATTGTTTGCGAGTAAGTAACCAGTTTACTGACAACCCTGAATCTTGGCTAGCGCGTTTTGGGTAATCGTCTTTACCCGCTGATGGTAAATTTTCTTTGGTTTGGTCAAATCGGTATTCAACAACGCAATGCTGGCATTGTCGTAGGTCTTTTTGATGAATTTTCTAGCTTCATCACAATCAAGCTGTTTTACAATATTGTCTATGGAAATTTCAAAGTCCTTTAGTCCATTGTGAATTTGCTGCTGTAATAATTTGCCTTCAGGTAAAAGAATTCCACCTTGCGCATCCAGAACCTCTTTCGTATTCAATACAAGCATATTATCTCCATAAACCTCACTGGCGCTAAGTCCAAAATTTTGGAGTTCTTTTATACCCTTTAAGGTGTTTTCCAATGCTTTTTGTAAAGCTGTCTTTGATGAAGAGTGGGTATCGGCTGTAGTTGCATCTTTAAGATGTATTAAAACATCGTCTAAGGTCGTAATAGCTTCTTTACAACCACAGGCATCAAAATTGGAACGGGTTTTTTCAATACCATTTATGGCCTTATAGGCGTAGTACTTTGTTATTTGAAGTTCTGTTGAGGAAATAGCCGTTTCGGTTTGGTCCTTAATGTATTCCATATTGGAGTTGGCATATTCGCAAGCATTGGCTGTTTTCTCCAAAAACATTGGGAAAAGGCTTTGAATACCCAAAAGGAAGATGATAAAAAGGTTTGTTTTCCTAGATTTCATAACGGCAGATTTGGGACCACACGTATAGTTATTTACTAAATTACGGCAGAATTCAACTGAGATTGAATAAAATCGATAAAAAACGGAGTAAAACTATCAAATGTAATTCCCATCGATGAATTACATTTTAGAGGCTCTAAAAAGGAATATATAAAAAGCAGTATATTCATTTTATGGAATACATGAAATCAGAGATTTACAAGGTAACGAGCAAAAAAAACCTTTCTGAAGAAGCCACGTTTGAGGATTTTGGAAAATCGGATAAGGAATTAAAGAAAGACTTAAGAGATCTTCGGAGAGAACTGGGAAAATTTCAGGATACCCTCTATGCCCACGGCAAATATGGTGTGTTAATCTGTTTGCAGGGAATGGATACGGCTGGTAAGGATAGTTTGATACGAGAAGTTTTTAAAGATTTCAATGTTAGGGGCGTGGAAGTTCACAGTTTTAAGGTACCCACGGATTTGGAACTTAAACATGACTATTTGTGGAGGCATTACATTGCACTTCCAGAACGTGGAAAGTTTAGTGTTTTCAATAGGACCCATTACGAAAATGTTCTGGTGACAAAAGTGCACCCTAGTTATATTCTTTCTGAGAATATTCCGGGTGTGGATTCTGTAAATGATATTGATTCAGAGTTTTGGGAAAAACGGTATCGTCAAATTAATGATTTTGAAAGACACGTTGCGGAAAATGGAACCCTTATCTTTAAATTCTTTTTACATCTATCCAAAGAAGAACAACGCCAAAGATTGTTGAGGCGATTGCGCCTGAAGGAGAAGAATTGGAAGTTTTCACCAGGGGACCTAAAGGAAAGAAAACTTTGGGATACCTATCAAGAATGTTATGAGGAAGCAATTAATAAAACTTCAAAACCAAATGCACCTTGGTATATTGTTCCAGCCGACAATAAAAAAGCGGCACGTGTTATTGTTACCTCCATTTTGTTAGAAGCGTTAAAAAAGTTTAAAGATATAGAAGAACCTGAGTTGGAGGATGAAATAAAGGCTAACTTAGAGTCTTTTAAGCAAGAATTGGAAAAGGAAAGCAAATGAAAAGAACAATACTCTTATGCCTTTTGATAAGTACTGTTGCCTTTGCGCAATCCGAGGATGAAAAACAACTCAAGGCCATTTATGACACTGCTCTGACCGATGGAAAAGCCTACGATTGGCTGAATTATCTTTCCAATCAAATTGGAGGCCGTTTATCAGGTTCAGTCGAGGCGCAGCAAGCCGTTGAATACACCAAAAATCAATTGGATTCTTTAGGCTTGGATAGGGTATGGTTGCAGCCCGTGATGGTACCAAAGTGGGTAAGAGGAACACCAGAATTTGCCTACTTTGAAACTAAACCTGGGTTAACGACCAATGTTCGGATTTGTGCTTTGGGAGGTTCTGTAGCAACACCAGATGTAGGAATCAAAGCAAATGTTGTGGAGGTACAGGGTATAGAAGATTTGGAAAAACTGGGGAAGGATAAAATTGAAGGAAAGATTGTGTTTTACAATCGGCCCATGGACCCGACCCAAATAAGTACATTCAGTGCATATTCAAGTTGTGTGGACCAACGCTATTCCGGAGCAGCCGAAGCTGGAAAATACGGAGCTCTAGGGGTAATTGTTAGGTCTGTGAATCTTAGGTTGGACGATTTTCCCCATACCGGTTCCATGAGTTACGGGGAAACCGCGGTCAGTGATCGTATACCCGCTGCTGCCATAAGTACCAAAGGAGCCGAATTATTAAGTACCACCTTGGCCTTGAACCCTGATATAAAATTCTACTTCAAACAAAATTGCAAACAACTACCTGATGTGGAGTCGTACAATGTAATTGGAGAAATCAGGGGTTCTGAATATCCCAATGAGGTGATGATTGTTGGAGGGCATTTGGATTCTTGGGATTTGGGAGATGGCTCCCATGATGATGGGGCAGGCTGTGTGCAAAGTATGGATGTACTCAGATTGTTGAAGGAAACAGGATACAAGCCCAAACGAACTCTTCGTGTAGTACTTTTTATGAATGAGGAAAACGGATTGAGGGGTGGAAAAAAGTATGCGGAGGTAGCTAAGCGAAAGAACGAAAAGCATGTTTTTGCTTTAGAAAGCGATGCAGGTGGCTTCACTCCAAGAGGTTTTTCATTTGATTGTTCCGAAGAAGATTTTGAAAGGATTTTGGGCTGGAGGGAACTCTTTGAACCCTATTTAATCCATTTGTTTGTGAAAGGTGGCAGTGGCGCAGACATTGGTCCCTTAAAAGATGAAGGTATTGTTTTAGCTGGATTGCGACCAGATTCCCAACGATATTTTGACCATCACCATGCGGAAAACGACACCTTTGAGCATGTAAACAAACGTGAACTGGAATTAGGTGCCGCCACCATGGCCAGTTTGGTATACTTGATGGATAAGTATGGGCCTTTACCTTCAAAAAAGGTAAAGGGTTAATTGCACCGTCTCTAAAGGATTTGTTTGTTGCTTTTAATTGAGCTGAAACCCAGATTTTGGCTTTATCCTAATACGTTGCCATAGGCATCCATTTTGAGGTATGGATTAAATGCAATTTCCCAGAGGTTGCCATCCAAGTCCGAAACATAACTACTATACCCACCCCAATGTGCTTTTTGAGGTTCCTTGACGATTTTCACCTCTTTCTCTTTTAAATCCTTTATGATTGAGTCTACCTCATGTTCAGACTTGGTATTGTAAGCGAGAGTGAATCCTTTGAAACCACTTCCCTTTGCATCCACTTCGGCATCTTTGGCCAATGCGTTGTTCTCGTACAGGGAAAGTAGAATCCCATTTAATGTGAAAAAGGAAATATTTTCATTGCTTGAATCTGATTTTTCCCAACCGAATTGGGTTTCATAAAAGTGTGTCGATTTTTTTAAATCCGAAACACCTAATGTAATGATGGTTAAGCGTTGCTCCATTTTCAAAACTGTTTGTCTCCTAATCTTTGAGGAAGGAGAATCTGTATACGGAATTAAAAGGTAGTGTTTCTGAACCAAAAAGTAACCTACCTACCACTTTTTCAAAGTTTTATTTGAGTATTTAAAGCTTCAAAAACTTGTATCTTTGCAGCCTTTAACACAAGAAGAAATAGAAAAAAATAGTTAAGAAACATAGATATGCAAGACGGAATTTATGCAAAGTTCAATACCGGTAAAGGAGAGATTTTAGTAAAATTGACTCATGATAAAACACCCGGTACGGTTGGAAATTTTGTGGCCTTGGCAGAAGGAAATATGGAAAACTCTGCCAAACCTCAAGGAAAACCATATTATGACGGCCTCAAATTTCATAGAGTAATCGCTGATTTTATGATTCAGGGAGGTTGCCCACAAGGAACTGGCACTGGTGATCCCGGTTATAAATTCGATGATGAGTTCCATCCAGAACTTAAGCACGATGCCCCTGGAATACTTTCCATGGCAAATGCAGGACCGGGAACGAATGGAAGCCAATTCTTCATTACACATGGGCCAACCCCATGGTTGGATAACAAACACACGGTTTTTGGTTATGTTGAAGCCGGACAGGAAGTTGTAGACACGATTGCACAGGGAGATTCCATTGATTCTTTGGAAATTGTGCGTGTTGGAGCCGAAGCCGAAGGTTGGAACGCCGTTGAAGCTTTTCGCGTTTTTGAGGGCGCTAGAGAAAAAAGAATTGCAGAAGCCAAGGCACAAGCTGAAGCTGAAATGGAAAAATTGGCTGCCGGGTTTGAAAAAACGGAAAGTGGACTACGTTATCAAATCATTCAAAAAGGTAGTGGAGTTCAAGCTCAAAAGGGAAAGACCGTATCTGTTCATTATGAGGGAAGTCTTACCAATGGCCAAGTATTTGATTCTTCGTACAGCCGTAATCAACCTATCGACTTTTCTTTAGGAGTTGGTCAAGTAATACCAGGTTGGGATGAAGGAATAGCACTTTTGAAAGTCGGAGATAAGGCAAGATTTGTGATTCCATCACACTTGGCTTATGGTAGTGCTGGTGCTGGCGGGGTTATTCCACCTGATGCGACCCTTATTTTTGATGTAGAGCTTATGGATGTGAAATAGTAGAACAATCTATTCCATAGTATAGATAAAACAAAAAAGCTCCCATATGGGAGCTTTTTGTTATTTGGACCGGTTTACACTTACCAATAACAGACAAGCATTGATGATAAGCAGAAACAGTAATACGGTAAAAAAAGTTTGCATGAGTACTTATTTGTTAATGATATGGGGTTGCTTTGTTCAGTATAACAACTGAACGATATTAAACCCTACTTATTGTTTGTAGTTTGTTGATTTTTAGTTTTCTGGAAACCTAATCCAGGTAAGAAAATCACTTTTTGGCGCGATTTACACTTAGAATCAATAAAACAATATTAACAAGTAACAGTAATAGGAGTACTAAAAAGAAAGTATTCATTAGTGTTGTCGATTTAAAGGTTATTGTTGCTGAGGTTGTTTATTGATTAGATATGAAAAGTAGCATAGGTTGCGTGTGTAGGAAAAAAATGTCTTTTTACTATTTAATCTCTTTGCTAAACAAAAAAAACTCCCCTATTGGAGAGTTTTTTAAACTGTAAACATTAAATGCGCTAAGCCGTAGGGTCTGGTGTAAGACGTAGATAAGGTTTTACTTCATCAACCCCTGCTGAAAACATTTCCTTTGCTTCTTCCGTAGGTATTGAAGGACTCACTACTACCTTATCACCGTGCTCCCAATTTGCTGGTGTGGCCACTTTGTGATATGCAGTCAATTGAAGCGAATCAATTACACGTAACAATTCATAGAAGTTACGACCCGTTGAAGCTGGGTAGGTCAAAATGAGTTTTACCGTTTTATCAGGAGCTATGATAAAGACTGAACGTACCGTAAGTGTATCATCCGCTTTGGGATGAATCATGTCATACAAATCGGATACTTTTCGGTCCACATCAGCGATTATTGGAAAATTGACCGTGGTGTTCTGGGTTTCGTTAATATCCTTAATCCATTCACCATGCGATTCAACCCCGTCTACGCTAAGGGCTATCATCTTCACATTACGTTTGTCAAACTCATCTTTGAATTTAGCTGCAGTACCCAATTCTGTGGTACAAACGGGAGTAAAATCTGCTGGATGTGAAAACAAAATTCCCCATCCATCGCCTAAATAATCATAAAAATTCAGTGTTCCTTGAGAAGTCTCCACGGTAAAGTCGGGAGCGGTATCTCCCAATCGAATTGTTGCCATAGTATTTGTTTTTTATTGATTTATAATTCATGCATTACAAAGTTAGTTGATGAGATTTCCTACCCATTTTTGTGCAGTTAAAAGTGTATTAAAATTTGGGGTTCACCGATATTGGTTCTTTGTTTGAGATCAATCTTTATCGGTAATTCTTTAGTATTTTTAAAGCATGGAAAACGAACAATTGGAAAAACTACGCTACCCCATAGGAAAATATGAAGTTCCTGAAGGGATTAACAATGAGCATTTGAAAAAGTGGATAAATATTTTGGAGGAACTCCCTACACGTCTGGAAAATATGGTTTCTACCTTGTCTGAAGAACAATTGGAAACGCCCTATCGCCCCGGAGGTTGGACGGTAAGGCAATTAATTCATCATATTTCGGATAGTCATCATCACAGTTACATCCGATTTAAATGGGGACTTACTGAAGATAATCCTGTTATTAAACCATATCTTGAAAAAGAATGGTCAAAGTTGTTTGATGCCAATTCCGCTCCAATTCAATTGTCTTTGAATCATCTTAAGGCGGTTCATGCCAAATTGGTCTATCTTTTAAAGGGATTGTCCAGTGAGCAGTTGGAAAGAACCTTCGTCCACCCTGAAGGAAATGTACAAAGTACCTTGGCCGAAAATATTGGTCGGTACGCATGGCATGGCAGTCACCATTTTGCCCACATTCAAAATTTAATTGATAGAGAAGGTTGGTGAACTATAGAGTTTTGGTCAAAACCCACATAGGCCTTTCTTCTTCCACCGCATTGGGTAACTCCAGTTTTGACGCCTTATGTATATTGAAACCATTTTTTAAATAAAAATTTAGGGCGTTCCCTTTCTGCATGGTGTCCAGCCAAATTACTTTTTTTCCAAGTTTTTTAGCATGGGCTTCAAGTAGTGAGACCAATTCTTGCCCATAACCTTTTCCTGAAAACTGACGCAACAAATAGATTTTTTGGATGAGTAAAGAAGTACGGGCATCATAACTATCCAATTCTTTGTCCTTAATTAGTTTAACAATGCCAATAAGGTTCCTGTTTACTTTTACCAAAAAGTTCTCGACATTATCATCATCCAATTCCAGTTTTAAAACTTCTGAGGTAAAACTTTTGGATACATATGGTGTTGGGTCTTGTCCTTCCCACAAATGCAGATAATGCTGTTTATAGGATTCTAGACCCACAGCTATGTATACATCCATTAAATCTGGAGTAACCGATTGCAGAATGACCATGGTTTACGATTTTTCTCCTCCTTCTGGGCCATAGAAAAGAACCCAAGTGGCAAAGTCTTCCGTAAAGTTCTCAAATCGATGTTCAACACCAGCGGGTACGAACAAAAAATCTCCTGGTGAAAAAGTATGGCGTTCATCACCGTTTAAGAATTCTCCAGTTCCAGAAATGACCACATATACCTCATCTCGAGTATGGGGTTCTTGGAGGTCCACTTGATTCGGTTTGTACACTTCAACTTGAAGCGTTCCGTGCTCGAATATATTTAGAAAAAGAGATTTGTTTTCCCCCAGTTTTTTTAAGGCTTCTGAAGTACTGATTTTCATTGGAATTTTGTTTTTCTTATGGTTTCCATTTGATATTACAACCTATACTTGGCTTTTGAAGTTCATCAATGGGATTTCCTTTCAGTAAATCATCCATTGCCTTTCGCAAGTCCCTTCCCGTGACAGGAAGTCCATTTCCGGGTCTTGAATCATCCAATTGTCCTCTGTAAACAAGTTGCAAGGTGTTATCAAAAAGATAAAAATCTGGAGTGCAGGCCGCGTGGTAGGCTTTGGCTATTTCTTGGGTCTTATCATACAAATATGGGAAAGAATAATGTTCTTCTTTTGCTTTTATCTTCATTAAATCAGGAGCATCTTGGGGATAATTTTCAACATCGTTACTGGAAATGGCCACAAATCGTATTCCCTTTTTTTGATACTCCAGTCCCAAACGTGAAATCTCAGGGTTTACGTGAATTACAAAAGGGCAATGATTGCAGATAAACATAACTACAGTTCCTTTTTCACCCTTTGCAGTTTCCAGAGAGACCAGGGTATCGGTAATCGTGTCCATCAGTTCAAAATCAGGGGCTTTGGTTCCTAAAGGGAGCATATTGCTTGGTGTTCTTGCCATCTTTACTATTGATTATTACGTTGGGCTATAGCAAAGCTAACGCTTTACATTTCATATCGATTAGTCCTGTCTAAAAATAAAAAACGGCCTGCATAGCAGGCCGTTTTTTAAAGCTTTTTTAAGGTTCGATTAAATATCATCAAAGCTGACGTCGGTAAAGTTTCCTGATGCAGTGCCATTGCTTTCAATGTTATTATCCTCCTTCTTGTAATCTTTCTTATGTCTTTCGGAAATTACCTCGAGACCTTTTTCGTCAATGATGTAGTCCATCATTTCTTCCATTATTTCTTTAAAAGCAGTAAAATCTTCTTTGTAGAGATAAATTTTATGTTTTTTGTAGTGGAAAGACCCATCATCATGGGTAAATTTTTTGCTCTCGGTTATGGTCAAATAATAATCACCAGCTTTTGTACTTCTAACATCAAAAAAGTAGGTTCTCCTTCCTGCCCGTAGGACTTTGGAGTATATTTCCTCCTGGTCCATAATTTCTTTGTCACTCATAAAGTATAGGTATGTTTTAACGCTTTGGCGAATATTTCTACCAAAAATGTAAAAAAAATGCTAATTCAGCAACTTTTTTGTCATTCTTTCTCGGAGAGTTGGGTTTGGTAAAGTTCCTTGTAGTAGCCATCTTTGCTATTCAATTCCTCATGGGTTCCCTCTTGAATAATCTCACCTTGGTCCAAAATAATTATGTGGTCTGCATTCTTGGCAGAAGAGACCCGGTGACTTACAATTAATGTGGTTTTGTTCTTGGAAGCCTGTTTTAAATTGTTCAAGATTTCTTCTTCTGTTTCTGTGTCAACAGCAGATAGGCAATCATCAAACAAATATATTTTTGGGTCTTTTAAAAGAGCACGGGCAATGGAAACCCGTTGTTTTTGACCTCCGCTCAGCGTTATTCCCCTTTCGCCCAAAATGGTATCATACTTTTGGGCAAACCCCTCAATATTATTATGGACTACTGCTTTTTTAGCCACTTCAACAATTTCATCAAAACTTGCATGTTCGTTCCCAAACCGTATGTTGTTCTCTATGGTATCTGAAAAAAGGAAAGCGTCTTGCGGAACTGCACCGATTGCCAGTCGTAAATCATTCAGATTTAATTTTCTAATTGGTTTGCCGTCAATTAAAATATCGCCTGACGAAGTATCGTAAAGTCTGGCTATTAAATCTAAAATGGTAGATTTTCCAGAACCTATTTTACCTAGAATGGCCACGGTCTGTCCGGCCTTTATGAAAAACGAAACATTTTTAAGGGCAGTTATTTCTGTATCCTCATAAGTAAAGGTCACATTTCTAAATTCGATATTCCCTTCAATGGGTGTATCTGTACTTACTTCATTAATAATATCAGGTTCTACCAATAAAAACTCATTGATGCGTTTTTGAGAAGCTTCGGCCCTTTGTACAATGGATGTGAGCCAACCCACTACGGCTACAGGCCATGTAAGCATGTTTACGTATAAAATGAATTCAGCAATTAGCCCAAATGATGCTATTTTTCCATCAATATACATTTGTCCACCAAAGTAGATAACGATGATGTTGCTGATACCTATGAGCAAAATCATAAGTGGAAAAAACCAAGCGTTTACTTTGGCCAAATCCATACTGGTATCCTTTCCTTCAATGGCCAGACCTTGCAGTTCTTGATTTACTTGTGGTTCTATACCGTACGCCTTTATCACTGCCACCCCTGAAAAAGACTCTTGTGCAAATGTGGATAGTGATGATAGAAACTCCTGTACTTTGGTGCTTCTTAGGTGGATTATTTTGCTGATTTGATAAATCAGAACAGAAAGAACCGGCAGAGGGATAAGTGTATAAGCTGCCAAGGTAGGAGCCTTAATAAACATTATAGTTATCACACAGATGAAAATGGTGACCGTATTCATGCCATACATGATAACCGGACCCGCATATAACCGAACCTGATTGATATCCTCGCTTATACGATTCATCAAATCCCCAATCCGGTTCTTTTTATAAAAATCGAGCGTAAGTATCTGATAGTGGTCAAAAACCTCATTCTTTAAGTCATATTCAATGTAACGTGAAACGTTTATAATAGTTTGTCTCATCAAGAAAGTGAACAGAGCTGAAAGCAAGGCAGTCCCAACAATGATTAAAATGTATTGAAACAATGTGGATTTGGCCTGAGATAAAGAAATGGTATCTCCCAAATAGTTTTCAATAACTCCTATGGATTGGTTGACATAATTTGGGACTACCAATGAAAATAATCTGGCAATAATCGTAATTACTATACCCAGCAACAACTTGAGCCGATATTTTTTAAAATACTTAGTAAGGTGTTTTAGTTCCTTCATCAGGAGAAAAGGTGGTCAGAGTTTTAAACAATAGCCGGGCAAATATAGATGATCAATATTGAAATAAATGTTATAAAACTGATAAGAAAGGAACTTGAGTGGGAGGGATTAAAATATAAGATTACTTTTGCGCTGTAAAAGCCAAAAAACGACTTTAAAGTTCTTTTAAATGCTAACAAGAAGGCACATCCGTGTAAAAGTGATGCAATGCATCTACGCATTGATTCAATCCAAAGACGAATCTTTGGAAAAACAACAAAAGTTCCTGAAGATGAGCATAGACAATATGTACGTGCTCTATGTTTTGATGCTCAGTCTAATAAAGGAGTTACATACCTTGGCTGAAAAACATGTAGAGCTGTCTTCAAAAAAGTATCTGGCTACCGAGGAGGATAGCTATCCCACTCCTGAAAAGTTTGTCAAAAATCAACTTTTGGTTCAAATTACCCAGAATCCTCTTCTTAAAGAATATACTTCCAAGCGAAAACTTAACAATTGGTACTTAAATGAGGATTATGTGAAAATTATTCTCAAAGATGTTTTAGCCAGTTCTTTTTACAAGTCTTACATGACAAGTGGTAAGAGCAGTTATGACGAAGACAAACAGTTGGTATTGGATTTGTTCAAGAATGTGATAGCACCCAATGAGAAAATCTATGAGTATTTTGAGGATGATAAGCTGACTTGGATTGATGATTTCCCCATTGTGAACACCTTTCTTTTAAAACGTCTTAAAAAAGCAGATTCTACGGTAGGGGACAATTATTTTCTACCACGGTTGTTAAAGGATGAGCAGGATTTGGATTTTGCGAAGAAGCTGCTCACTAAAACTCTTTTAAATGATGCTCAATGGGAAAAGGAGATAGAAGGGAAAACCCCAAATTGGGATAATGATAGGATTGCTGAAATAGATTCCATTATCCTTAAAATGGCAATATGTGAGTTGCTTAATTTTTCTTCAATACCAGAAAAAGTAACTCTGAACGAATATCTTGAAATTGCCAAAGAGTATTCCACTCCCAAAAGCAGCATCTTCATTAATGGTGTATTGGACAAGTTGGCCAAAGAGTATAAGAAAGAAGGTCGATTGCAAAAAATGGGAAGGGGCCTTCAATAATTTTTTAATTGATTATTTTTGAAAAAACAAAATCTTAAGAATGAAAAGAATAACAACAATCTTTAGCTTGGTTATGGTAGTGGCATTTGTTGGTCTTTCTTGCAAGGACAAGGCTTCCAGCAAAATTGTGGCTGATAATGTGGACAATGCTTCAACAAGGGATGCAGCCCAGAAAAACTTACCTGTAATGACTTTTGATGTATCTGAACATGATTTTGGTACCATTACGCAAGGTACCCCTCAAGAAACGCTTTTTAAATTTACCAACACTGGTAATGCGCCGTTGATTATTACAGATGCAAAGAGTAGCTGTGGGTGTACAGTGCCCGAGTATCCTAAAAATACACCTATCGCACCAGGAGAAAGTGGTGAGCTATTGGTGAAGTTCAATGGGTCTGGTCAAAACCAAGTGACAAAGACAATTACCGTTACGGCAAACACACAAAAAGGCTCTGAGATTCTTAGAATCAAAGCATTTGTAAACCCAAAAAATGCGGCCCCAGTACAAGCTGGTCCGGTTAAATAAGACCCTTCCCATACATGGAAAATATAGGACAATTTTTACCACTGATACTGATTTTTGTAGTGGCGTATTTTTTTATGATTCGCCCGCAAGTCAAACGTCAGAAGGATGAGAAAAAGTTTGCTTCGGAACTAAAAAAAGGAGATAAAATCATAACTAAAAGTGGACTTCACGGGAAAATAGTAGAGTTGAATGACAAAGATTTTTCTTGCGTGATTGAGACCATGGCAGGTCGACTTAAGTTTGACCGCTCTGCCATTTCCATGGAAATGAGCAAAAAGTTAAATGCTCCACCACCAAAGAAATGATTTGGTTTATCCGTAAAACTTGAAAACGCTGGCAACTGTCAGCGTTTTTTTTGTTCATTGGTAAAATGGTAACTTGTTACAACAAATAAGTTAACCATGGTTACCCGAAGAAACTTCATGAAGAAAAGTACTTTGCTCGCTACTGGCGTAGGAGCATCTTTCTTTTTTCCTGTTGAATTATTAGCTACCCTCAGAAAAAGGGTAAGTCCAAACGATCAAATACAAGTAGGTCTTATTGGTTGTAAAGGAATGGGCTTTGCCAATTTGCTCTCCATGTTAAAAATTAGCGATGTACAGGTGGTTGCGCTATGCGATGTAGATAAAAATGTACTTGAGTCCAGAGTGGATGAACTTAAAAAGGCAAATATTAAGAAGCCAAAATTATATGGAGATTACCGAAAAATGCTTGAAGATAAAGATGTTGATATAGTCATTATTGGTACACCCGATCATTGGCATTGCCTACAATTGACGGATACTATTATGGCTGGCAAAGATGCGTATTGCGAAAAGCCTATTGCCAATTCGGTACAAGAGTGTGATGTAATGCTCAAGCACGTAAAGGCTAGTGATCGCATGGTGCAGATTGGTCAATGGCAGCGGAGTCAACCCCATTTTAAGGATGCCATTGATTTTGTCCATTCTGGTAAATTGGGTCAAATACGATTGGCAAAAGCGTGGGCGTATCAGGGATGGATGAAGCCAGTAACTGTCGTTCCAGATAGTACGGTGCCATCAGGTGTTGATTATGATATGTGGTTAGGGCCTGCTCCGAAAAGGGCCTTTAACCAAAATAGATTTCATTTTAACTTTCGATGGTTTTGGGATTATGCAGGAGGACTCATGACTGACTGGGGCGTACATTTAATGGATTATGCGCTTTATGGAATGAAAGCATCCCGTCCAAATTCGGTTATGGCCCTAGGAGGTAAGTTTGCCTATCCAAACGATGCTTCTGAGACTCCTGATACCTTACAAACGGTTTTTGAATTTGACCAGTTCTCTATTCTATGGGAACATGCTACCGGGATAGATGGTGGTAACTATGGTAGAAATCATGGAATAGCCTTTATAGGAAATATGGGAACTTTGGTTTTGGATAGAGATGGGTGGGAGGTCATTCCGGAAAAAGAATTTCAAGGCTGGGGAAAAGAGGGAATAGATAGAATGGAAAAGATACCCTTAAAAATAAGTGATGGCACAAACGGATTGGATTTGCATACCCAAAACTTTATTGAAGCGGTAAAAACCCGAGATTCATCTGTACTAAATGCACCAATACAGGTGGGCTATGACACGACAATTGTTTCTCACATGGGCAATGTGGCCTATAAAACAGGGAATCGTATTTATTGGGATGAAGAAAAAAACAAGTTTACGGAGGAAAACGCAAACCAATTTCTCACGGCAACCTACCATAATGGATGGAAGTTACCTGAATAACAGTTTTCAGAGCAAAACACTATTACCGATACTTATCATTTAATCCTACGCCTTGCTTGATCAGGGGGACAATTTTTTCCAATCTTTTCTTTTTGGTGGTCTCTTGTTTGGCCTCCATCAAAAATTCACAGAACTCCTTTTGTTTGTACATGGAAAAATGTTGAAATGCTTTTTTCAAAGCTTCTTGTTCGTCTAGATATTCTTTTAGCATTTCTGGAATCACCAAATCCTTGCTATTCTTTTCAGTTTTTAATTCAAGACCATTTTTTTGGTTTTCTATGGCCTCCATCATATAAGCTAACACATTCTCAGAATCAATCTCGGAAATTGCACTAAATTTCCAATGACGCATTGCCTTGGTTTTCCCTTCTTGAGCATTCTCCAGCACCTTTCTTGGGTCTTTCAAAAAAGAACCATTGAAGAACCAAATTCCAAAATGATGCTTAAACCTGCAAATACCCAAAACATTTTTGTTTCCTATGGTATACACCGGAAAATTCCATTTATAATCCTCTTTGGCTTCGGTTTGCTTTGCTATACCTCTTAGGATTGCAATCCCTTCCTTAAAAGGATGTTCCTTTTCGTAGTATGCTTCTATTTTTTCAGATGTGGTCATATTATTTGATTTGAATTGCAGTAAGCTCACAGATTTTTACAATGACTTCTACTGCTTTTTGCATGCTTTCCAAGGGAACATATTCATATTTTCCATGAAAATTGTGCCCTCCTGCAAATATGTTGGGGCAAGGCAATCCCATAAAGCTTAATTGTGAACCGTCGGTCCCGCCTCTAATGGGTTTTATGATAGGTTCAATATTCAGGGATTTTATCGCCTCCTCTGCAATCTCAACAATGTGAAAAACAGGTTCTACCTTTTCTCGCATATTAAAATACTGATTTTCAATATTTAAATCAATAGAATCACCAAATTTGAGGGATAGCTTTTCAACAATATCTTTCAATAGCTGTTTTCTGGCTTCAAAATGTTGGGCATCATGATCGCGTACAATAAGTTCTATCTCTGCTTCCTCAACACCTCCTTTAATTTTATGGACATGAAAAAAGCCATCACGTCCTTCGGTTTTTTCCGGAACTTCATGCTGGGGTAGCAGACTTAAAAATTGATTGGCAATGTGTATGGCATTGACCATTTTATCTTTGGCATAACCTGGGTGTACACTTTTGCCCTTTATTTTTATAGTTGCACCAGCCGCATTGAAATTTTCAAACTCCAATTCCCCTATTTGGCTACCATCCATGGTATAGGCCCATTCTGCACCAAACTTCTTGACATCAAACTTGTGGGCGCCTCTTCCAATTTCTTCATCAGGAGTAAAGGCTACTCTAATCTTACCGTGCTTAATTTCTGGATGTTCACGTAAATACTCCATGGCCGTTACAATTTCGGCCACCCCCGCTTTGTCATCAGCCCCTAGAAGCGTAGTACCGTCTGTAGTAATTAAAGTTTGACCCGTGTACTGCAACAGTTCAGGAAAATAATCTGGAGAAAGCACAATTCTTTTTCCTTTGTTGAGCACAATATCCCCCCCGTCATACTCTTTCACTATTTGGGGGGAAACGTTTTTACCTGTAAAATCTGGAGTAGTGTCCATATGCGCTATAAAGCCAATTACGGGTACATTTTTTTCAATGTTACTGGGAAGCGTAGCCATAATATATCCATTAGCATCAATCGAAACTTCTTCCATTCCTATGGAATGTAGTTCCGTAACTAATTTTTTGGCAAGATTAAGCTGTTTTTGAGTACTAGGGGTGGTTTTGGAATAGGGATCGCTTTGGGTATCTATAGCTACATATTCCAAAAAACGGGGTAATAATTGCTCCATAAAGTGCTTTTCAACAAAAATAATGCTTATTCAATCGTGATTTTGATTAAACCTTGAAGGTAGCTCCTATCTTTCTGATAATTAAACAACAGCTATTTGAAAAAACTACTACTATTTGCACTTTTATTCTCTTTCTTTTTTTCTTCCGCCCAGATGGATTGCACCTTAGGTGTTGGAGGAAAGGACAACGAGACTATCATTGAAGTTTTCCAATTGAACGAAGAACAAAGAGAGAGCTTAAAAAACTGGAGTGCTGAACTTGAAGTAAGAAACACCTATTTAAAAGATAAGGCTAAATCCCTTCTCAATAAGCATCAAGAAAGTCCACCTTCAGTTTTGATGGAAATGTCTTATGAGTATCGGCAGCTTTTGGACAGTATGAAAAGTAATTCCAGAAGTATTGATAGACGTTTGTTGGGTACATTCAACCAGAAACAGTATGATTTGTATGTTGAACTTTGTGGTATGATTTCCATGAGTCCAATGCAGGTTGACAATTCAGTTAATGAAAAATAGCAGATTCCTTACGTTGGGTTTTTAGAGTTTCTATTTTTGTATAAAGTTTTTCTGAATGTACAAGCTTCTGATACGCCCCTTGCTTTTTCTGTTGGATGCAGAAAACGCCCATCATTTTTCATTTACCATGATTAAACTACTTTCCAAATTGGGAATGGGAGGGCTTATGCGCAAAAAGTTTGTGGTTGAAGATTCCCTGTTGGAACGAGAAGTTTTCGGACTCAAGTTTAAAAATCCCGTAGGTTTGGCCGCCGGATTTGATAAAGATGCCAAATTATACAATGAGTTCTCCGATTATGGTTTTGGTTTTGTTGAGATAGGCACTTTGACCCCAAAACCGCAATCTGGCAATCCTAAAAAACGACTTTTTAGATTGATAGAAGACCAAGCCATTATCAATAGAATGGGATTCAATAACAAGGGTGTGTTTGAAGCGGTGGATCAGTTGAAGAAAAAGCATCGTGTTTTAGTGGGTGGAAACATTGGAAAAAATAAAGCTACACCAAACGAGGATGCGGTAAGGGACTATCTTATATGCCATGAAGCTTTATTTGAACATGTGGACTACTTTGTAGTGAACGTAAGCTCTCCAAACACTCCAGGATTGCGTGAATTACAGGATAGAGGGCCTTTGACCTATATGTTGAACAAATTGAAGCAACAAAATACTAAAATGGCCAAGAAACAGGCTGCTAAACAAAAACCTATTCTACTTAAAATTGCACCGGATTTGACTGACGACCAATTGTTGGACATCATTGAAATAGTTACCACTACGGGAATTGATGGGGTAATAGCAACGAATACCACTATTGCTCGAAAAGACTTAAAATCTCTCCTGATTTTAACCGAAGAAAAAGGCGGGTTAAGTGGAAAACCCCTTACAAAACGAAGCACCGAGGTTATTCGCTTTTTGGCAGAGAACAGTAATAAATCTTTTCCAATCATTGGAGTAGGGGGTATACATTCCCCAGAGGATGCACTTGAAAAGTTGGATGCAGGTGCAGATTTGATTCAACTGTACACTGGTTTTGTGTACGAAGGCCCAAGTTTGGTAAAAAGAATCAATCAGGCTATCTTGGAACGGGCCAGAAAGGCAGTCCATGCTTGAGACATTGCTCATTGGCTTAACTATTAGTTATCCCGTATTGGGAGGATTTGTTCTATCTACTGCCATTTTGGGAATTTCTCCGGGACCTGATAATATTTTTGTATTGACTCAAAGTTTAGCGAATGGGGTCAAATCGGGTCTTGCTGTTGTTTTGGGATTAGCCTCAGGATGTTTGGTGCATACCACCTTGTTGGCATTTGGCGTATCAGAGATTATAAAAAGAAGTGATACCCTCTTTTGGTTGATAAAACTGTTTGGAGTTGCATATTTGTTGTATTTGGCTTTCAAGGTTTTTCGTAGTGAAGCAAAAATAGAGATATCGGCATCAAAAACATCCAAACAAGCTCCGCGTAAATTGTTTTGGACAGGGTTTACCATGAATGTGCTCAATCCGAAGGTGACCATATTCTTCTTGGCTTTTTTTCCTGGTTTTTTATTTAGTACAGATATGAACCATGTGGTTCAATTTTATGTTCTAGGTTTTCTTTTTATTGTGGTAACCTTAATTATTTTTGGAAGTATAGCCATGCTTTCAGGCAGTATTTCCAAGTTTGTTACAAAAAATGTCAAAGCGGGAATAGTACTAAAATGGACCCAGATTTTTGTTTTTGTGGGTATCGCAGTCTATCTGCTACTATCATAAATAGTGGTATTTTTATAGCCCATTATGTCTGAAGTAAAACTGATTGAATGTCCCCGAGATGCCATGCAAGGCATCAAAACTTTTATTCCTACCAAGGAAAAAGTCAAATACATACAATCTCTTCTAGGATGTGGTTTCGACACCATAGATTTTGGGAGCTTTGTCTCTCCAAAGGCTATCCCGCAGATGGTGGACACAGCTGAGGTTTTACATGCGTTGGACCTATCAAAGACTCGAAGTAAACTTTTGGCTATTGTGGCCAATGTAAGAGGAGCCTCTGATGCTTCTAAACATGAAGAAATAAATTATTTAGGGTATCCTTTCTCCATTTCCGAAAACTTCCAAATGCGGAATACCCATAAGACCATAGCGCAATCCGTAGAAACGCTGAAGGGCATTTTGGAAATTGCCACTAACACAAACAAAGAAGTTGTAACCTATATTTCCATGGGTTTTGGCAATCCGTATGGAGACCCTTGGAATGTTGAAATTGTAGGGGAATGGACAGAAAAGCTAGCAGCTATGGGTGTTGGGATTTTATCCTTGTCCGATACCATAGGAAGTTCTACCCCAGAAGTAATTGATTATTTGTTCTCCAATTTGATTCCAAAATACCCAGAAATCGAGTTTGGCGCTCATTTACATACCACACCGACAAGGTGGCACGAAAAAGTGGAGGCTGCTTATCAGGCGGGTTGTAGAAGGTTTGATGGAGCCGTTCAAGGCTTCGGCGGATGTCCTATGGCCAAAGATGAATTGACAGGGAATATGCCTACTGAGAAAATGCTTTCTTATTTCACATCTCAAAAAGTGGATACCGGAGTGAACTGGATGGTTTTTGAAGCAGCTTACAACAAAGCTACGGAGCTGTTTTCTGTATATCATTGAGCTTCTGGCGTATAAATATTTCCATATTGTTAAATCTTAAATTTATTTAAACTTATTCTAGATAACTCTTGTTTAAATGCAATAGGTGCTCTACTTTCGCTGCTCAATTAATATTTAATCTAAATAAACAAGAATGTATTCAAGAAATCTTCTTTTGATAGCCATATTTTCTCTACTCTTTGCCTCATGTTCGGATGACGATGATATGGATATAGATGATGATGATATGGTAGTTGCCACATGTGATGATGGTATCCAAAATGGTGATGAAACTGGTGTAGACTGCGGAGGAAGTGCATGTACTCCTTGTACCACCGCTGTTGAAATTCCTTCAACCTATGTTTTTGAACGAGATGGGGAATCCACGGTTAGCTTTAGCGGACAAACTACCCGTCTGTTGATGGCCAGTGAAATCCTTGCATTATTAAGAGACAATACCTCAACAGAAGATGAAATAGATGCGGCGTTTGCTCATATGGAAGGAGCTGCCGATTTTAGCGATGCGGATTTAAATGCTTCGGATAAGCAGATACGAAATAAAACCGCGGGTTCTTTTGTCTTTACCCAACTTTTACCATCTATAGCATCATCTACCGTTAAAGCTGATTTTGATGGATACGTCACCGAGCAGGTTGAGGATGTATTTCCTTTTTGGAACCAAGTAGCCACGGAAGGCAATGCGGGCCAATTGCCCGATGGCTCTTCAACACGCTACGTAAATGGAAGAGGATTAGAGCTAGACCAAGCTTTTATCAAGGGTCTTACGGGTGCTTTTGTATCGGACCAGATTCTTAATAATTATACTGATCCTGGTCAGTTAGCCCAATTTGAAGATGACAATGACAATGAGGTTATCGTGGATGGTAAAAACTATACCGATATGGAGCATGACTGGGATGAAGCTTATGGGTACTTCTTTGGTGTGGCTGCAGATGGTGAAAATCCGGTAGCTGCTTTACTTGAAGGAGCGGATCCAAGTGCTTTCAGTTCAGGTTCTGATGAATTCTTATATAAATACGTTGACAATGTAGAGGCTAATTTTGATGGTACTGCCGCCGCTATTTTTGATGCATACAAAGCAGGTAGAACAGCCATTATCAACAAAGACTATGCTGAGCGTGATGCCCAAGCTGATATTCTAAGAGAACAAATTGCCACGGTAGTAGCAGTTAGAGCTGTGCACTATCTGAAGGCAGGTATTGCTGGTTTAGGTGGTGCTCAACCAGGAACTACTTTCCATGATTTATCTGAGGCGTATGGTTTTATTTATAGTTTACAATTTTTAAGATCTCCAGGTACGGATTTGAGTTTCTATTTCACTAGAGACGAAGTTCTCGGGTATTTAGATACAATTTACAATGACCCTACCAACGGTTTTTGGAATGTAACAGAAGAAAATCTGAATACAGTTGCTGACGCTATAGCAGCTAAATTTAGTTTTACTACTGCAGAGGTTGATTAAACTTTAAGCAACATATTACCATGTTACGCTATATGAATTAAAATAATGAAGGATGCTAAACATTTATCGTTTTGCATCCTTTGTTTCTATCGTGTTTTAATGTTTATTTTTGAAAAAAAATTATGAAAAGAAGTATTTATTGGATTCTGCCTGTGTTTATGGCCCTCCTTATTTGGGCCTGCTCTTCTGATGGAGATGATACGGAGAACCCAACTGATGATATGGGTGTCACTGATGATGATGGCGTTTCAGATGATGATGGTGCGTCCGTCACTTTTGACCGTGGTGAGATGTTGACCAATTGGGCGGATAATATTATTCTTCCGTCTTACAACTCCTTTTTGGGCATCTTTGATGCTTTAGAATCAGATTTTGAAAGGTTTCAAGGGGATATCAATGAAGATAACCTAAGACGTTTAAGAGCCACTTGGATTGATGCCTACAGAAGCTGGCAGTTTATCTCCATGTTTGAAATTGGACCAGCTGAGGATAATGGACTTCGGCTTAACATTAATACGTATCCTACGGATTTTGATTTGATTGAAACTCATATTGAAACAGGAACGTACAATTTAGATTTACCATCAAACCGAGATACCAAAGGATTTCCGGCACTTGATTATCTGTTGAATGGTGTTGCCGCAACAGATGCTGAAATCGTAGCTATTTTTGCCGATGCAGACACGGGTAATGCGTATATGACCTATTTGCAAGATGTCCTAAACGACATCCAAACACGTGTTACAGCCGTTCGTGATGCCTGGCAAGATGGTTATAGAGATACTTTTGTAACTAACGACGGTTCTTCGGCCACCGCCTCGGTAGATAGATACGTAAATGACTTTATTTTTTACTACGAAAAGTTTTTAAGGGCCGGTAAAATGGGTATTCCTTTAGGAGTATTTACAGGGAACCAAGCTCCAAACACGATTGAATCGTTCTTTTACCCAGAACTTTCCAATCAATTATTCCAAGATGGTCTGAATGCAGTACAAGACTTTTTTAATGGTGTAGAATTTGGAACGGAGAATACTGGTGAAAGCTTAGCTTCTTATTTAGTGGCACTCGGCGAAGAAAGTCTTCGTGATGATATTTTAAATCAGTTTGAAAGTGCACGAACTGCTGTTGGGACTTTACAGCCGTTCAGAACCGAAATCGAAACGAATAATCCGGCTACAGACATGTTCGCCGCTTACGATGAGGTTCAACGTGCGGTATCCCTCCTTAAGGTAGATATGGTATCTGCGATGAGTATTGCCATCGATTTTGTTGATGCCGATGGAGACTAATGAAAAAAAGAATTGAGATATATCTTTCCAAAAATGCAGAGGCCGCCTCATTGGCGGTCTTTCGCATTTTTTTTGGAATTATGATGGTTTGGAGTGTCATTCGGTTTTGGTACAATGGCTGGATTGAAAGCCTGTACCTGGAACCCAAATTCCATTTTTCCTATTATGGCTTTGAATGGGTAAAGCCTTTTGGAAACTGGACATATCTCCTTTTTATCTTATGTGGTCTTGCTTCAATTTTTGTGCTTATTGGGTATAAGTATCGGGTAGCCATAGTTACCTTTTTTCTCTGCTTTACCTACATCGAACTGATGGATAAGACCACGTATCTCAACCACTATTACTTTATCAGTATCTTATCGTTTCTATTGATTTTTATTCCTGCAAATGCCTACTTTTCGGTAGATGCCAAGTTGAACCCTAAAAAAAGATTTCAGTTTGTCCCCAAGTGGAACGTAGATGCCATCAAATTACTTTTGGCGATAGTTTATGTTTATGCTGGTTTGGCCAAATTAAATTCAGATTGGTTGTTGGACGCTACGCCATTGCGCATATGGTTGCCCTCCAAAACAGATTTACCGCTGATTGGCGAACTTATGGGATACCGTTGGGTGCACTATGGTTTTAGTTGGTTTGGGGCTCTTTACGATTTGACCATTCCTTTTTTCTTGCTCTATAAACCCACACGTTGGGTTGCTTTTTTCTTTGTAGTGGTTTTTCATGTAATGACCCGGATTCTGTTCAATATTGGAATGTTTCCCTATATCATGATTGTTTCTTCCCTTATTTTTTTCAGTAGTGGTACGCACCATAGAATCCTACAATTTTTTGCAACACTGTTAAGAATCAATAAATCAACATTCGACAATGCAATTCAGTTCAATTTGCAACCAAAGCTGCGAAAACGACTAGTATACGGAACGTTGACCCTATTTTTTAGTATTCAATTACTATTGCCATGGCGTTATTTAGCTTACCCGGGAGAATTGTTTTGGACTGAAGAAGGCTATCGGTTTTCATGGCGGGTTATGCTTGTTGAAAAGGCTGGGTATTCTCAATTCAAAATTGTGGATGGTAAGTCGGGAAAGTGGTTTTATGTAGATAATTCAGATTTCTTAACCCCTTTTCAGGAGAAGCAAATGTCTTTTCAACCTGATTTCATTTTGGAATATGCCCACTACCTAAAAAATCACTTCGAAAGTCAAGGTCACAAGAACATTGAAGTTTATGTGGAAAGCTATGTCACGCTCAATGGACGTCGGAGTACGGATTATATTGACACTACAATAAACTTAGTGGAAGAAAAAGAATCGTTTCACCACAAAAAATGGATAATCCCTTTTAAAGATGATATCAAAGGCATTTAATATTGCGTGCTTTTTATTGTTCAGCGCTTCGGTTTTTAGTCAAATTACCGTTAGCGGTATAGTAACTGATGGACAAGGTGCTCCAATACTGGGTGCCGAAGCTTACCTAAGACAAAACCAAACCTTAAGTATTACCCAGGAAGATGGCCAATTTACAATTGATAACATTGAGCCTGGTATTTACGACATTGTCATTTTTGCTTACGGATTCAGCGTGATTGAGGAAACCTTGGAGCTAACGGCATCCAGAGAGTTACAGTTTCAACTTGAAGCATTGGCCGTTCAAGAACTTTCAGAAGTTATTCTTACCCAAGAACGGGAAAAGGTTTTTGCTCTTCAGAAACTAAAAACCGTAGAAGGCACCGCAATCTATGCTGGAAAGAAAAGTGAGGTAGTCCTTGTGGGAAACATTCCAGGTAATTTAGCAGCAAATAACCCGAGGCAGCTTTATAGTCAAGTAGCAGGACTCAATATTTTTGATTATGGTGATGCAGGGTTACAGTTAAACATTGGGGGTAGGGGATTGGACCCGAATCGTACGGCCAACTTCAATGTACGTCAAAATGGTTATGACATAAGTGCCGATGCACTAGGATATCCAGAGAGCTATTACACCCCACCTGCGGAAGCTTTGGATCAGATTCAAGTAGTTTGGGGAGCGGCTTCACTCCAATATGGTCCGCAGTTTGGAGGTTTGGTAAACTTTAAGTTTAACAAGCCAAACCCCAACAAAAAATTGGAATGGGTTTCCAGACAGACCGTAGGCTCTTTTGATTTAAAAACTAGCTTTAATAGTTTATCTGGAACTATTGGGGACTTCAGTTATTACACCTATTTCAACTATAAAGAAGGTAACGGATTTCGACCTAATTCCAGATTTGGTAGCCGTAATTATTTTGGGCATTTTAAATACCAATTGTCAAGAAAAACCAGTCTGGCCTTGGAGACTACACTCCTAAATTATCTGGCAAAGCAACCTGGAGGACTTACAGATGTACAATTCTTGGAAAATCCTGAATTCAGTAATCGTGACCGCAATTGGTTCGATGTTGATTGGAAGCTATTTTCCCTGAGACTGGAACACCAATTTTCGCCAAAAACCGACTTTAGTATTAATCTTTTTGCCTTAGACGCTTCAAGACAGGCACTTGGATTCAGAACTAATAGAGTCTCACAACCTGATGACCCGGAAGAACCTAGGGAGTTACTGGTTGATAACTTTTATAATTGGGGTGCGGAGGCCCGTATTTTGACAAGGTACAAGTTGAAAAATAACGATGCTGTTTTGCTTTTGGAATCAAAGTATTATCAAACCTCAAATGATCAAAGACAAGGCCCCGGTAGTAATGATGCCAATCCAAATTTTGAATTTGCAGACGATGAATTTCCAAACTTTGAACGCCAATCTCAATTTGAATTTCCCAATTTGAATGTCGCCCTATTTGGAGAAAACATCTTCAATCTATCTAAAAAGTTCTCCTTAACCCCAGGGTTTCGTTTCGAATATATCAAGACCGAGAGTGAGGGCAGCTTTCAGAATATCGTTTTGGACTTAGCTGGCAACCCACTTTTGAACGAAGAAGTGCAAGACAACAGAACTTTTGAGAGAAACTTTTTGTTGTTAGGTCTGGGTGCTTCCTTTAAGCCGTCAAATACAGTTGAAGTTTATGGTAATTTTTCGCAGAATTATCGCTCGGTTACCTTTAGTGATATCCGCGTGGTAAACCCTTCGTTCCAAATAGACCCTAATATTTCGGACGAGGATGGATTCACTGCTGATTTGGGAATAAGAGGAAGATTAAATGAAGTTTTGAATTATGATTTAAGTGGATACGGTCTATTGTATGATGAGCGATTAGGAGAAGTATTGCGCAATGAAACAAGAACGAATGCACTTGGAGAAGAGGTAGAAACGGGAAGGGTGGTGCGTTTTCGAGGAAATATAGGTACGGCATTTATTTATGGTCTTGAATCATTTGCAGACTTAAATATTAAAAAAATAGCGTTTCCAGGTTTGGAGAAGGTCAAGTTGAACTACTTCATCAACTTAGCGTGGACAAATTCAGAATACACTCAGTCTGAGCAAAACAATGTTGAAGGAAATCAAGTAGAGTTTATTCCGGAAATCAATCTGAAAACAGGTGTTAGTTTTGGTTATGGAAATTTCTTGGGAAGCCTTCAGTATACTTACTTATCTGAACAATTTACAGACGCGACCAACGCACCACAAGATGTCAACGACAACCAACGGGGCATTGAGGGAACCATTCCAGCGTATGATATCATGGACCTCTCCTTTTCGTATACCTATAAAAAATTCCGGCTAGAAGCCGGAATCAACAATGTTTTGGATAATTCGTATTTCACCAGAAGGGCCACCGGATATCCTGGTCCAGGGATTATTCCCGCTGAGCCTAGAACTTTTTATACAACCCTGCAAGTGAAATTATAGACTTTTACTTAGGCAACAGCCTGTGGAGCCCACTTGGAACATAACATTTCTTTTGATGCTTTTCCAGGGTGAGGACATGTAGGTGTGCTAAAACGGGAACATGTTCCGCAGTTCATATCATCCTTTAGGGCATCCTTCATGGAAAAACTATCACAAGTATGTCTTTCAGATACTGGAATATTGTGTTGAACACAAGTACTACCGTTTGTAAAGTTTGTGCAATTCGTACAATTTGTGGCTAATCTTATAGGCATAACAATCAATTTTTTTATTCCCTATAAAATTAAAATTGCCTTGACTTAGAAACAATTTAAATAGTTGTTTTTCAGGTATTTGTATTTAGATTGATTAAAAAAGAAAGCGGCAGAATCCTAGTGCCGCTTTCAAACCTACTAACTCCTGAGAACACTTAGGAAGCTAGTTTTCTATAAACCTGTAGTTGATGTCTTTGGCATGTAGTATAGGTATCTTTTTTGTCTCAAGATTCAATAATGCATCCAATTCAAAAAGTTCTTCCTCCGAGACAAGTATAACAAAATATTTATTGCCCACCGAAATAGGTACCTTTTTGGACCGAAATGTATCTTTATGGGGAGAATCCCATTTAGTTTTCATCAGTGCTGCTATGTAGGATTTAAAATTCTCCAATTCCCACTCATAGAACTCAAAACACAAGTTGTTAAATGTAATTTGAAATAGTTTAGAATTATCACAAAACGTAAAGTGTCCATTTTTGGTCTGGTTCAAAAATTTAAGGGCAGTGCACATAGATTTGAATTGATACTCAAATATAATATTATTTAAAACAAGTCTAAATAAAAATAAATGATATTTCAAACCAAATCATCGATTTGTGATGTAGGTGAGACTTCATATAAAATATGGTATATTTGCACGCAATTAATCCGTAATTGCAATGGAAGCCCATCTTTCAAAAATTGTTGGCGAGGGATTGACCTATGACGATGTCCTCTTAGTGCCTGGTTATTCAGAAATACTTCCCAGAGAAGTAAGCATTCAAACCAAGTTTACAAAAAATATAAGTATCAATGTTCCTATTGTCTCTGCGGCAATGGACACGGTTACCGAATCACAAATGGCCATTGCTATGGCTAGAGAGGGAGGTATCGGTGTGCTCCACAAGAACATGACCATTGAACAACAGGCCAATAAAGTGCGAAAGGTAAAAAGGGCGGAAAGTGGTATGATTATGGACCCCGTTACTTTACCATTGGATTCTTATGTTAAGGATGCCAAGGCCAGTATGAAGGAACATAGTATTGGTGGCATCCCAATAGTTGATGATGAACAAAAATTAATTGGTATTGTAACCAATCGCGATTTACGGTTTGAGAAAAATGAAGAAAGGTCTATTTCTGAAGTAATGACTTCCGAAAATCTGGTTACCGTAAGTGAAGGTACATCATTGACTGAGGCCGAGGTTATTCTACAGGAAAATAAGATTGAAAAGCTTCCTGTAGTAAATGATGACAATAAGTTGGTAGGGCTAATTACCTTTAGGGATATTACCAAGCTCACTCAAAAACCTATTGCCAATAAGGACCAATATGGAAGACTTAGAGTAGCAGCCGCTATTGGGGTAACCCCAGACTCAGTAGATAGGGCAGAGGCACTGGTAAATGCAGGTGTAGACGCCATTGTAATAGATACTGCACATGGGCACTCCAAAGGAGTTGTTAGAGCTTTAAAGGCGGTAAAACAGAAATTTCCTGAACTCGATGTTATTGTGGGCAACATAGCCACTGGTGAAGCAGCAAAATATTTGGTAGAAGCAGGGGCCGATGCTGTAAAGGTGGGTATTGGACCTGGTTCAATATGTACAACTCGAGTAGTTGCAGGGGTAGGATTCCCTCAATTTTCCGCAGTGTTGGAGGTGGCTGCTGCTATTAAAGGTACTGGAGTACCCGTAATTGCTGATGGTGGTATTCGATATACTGGAGATATTCCAAAGGCCATTGCGGCTGGAGCCGATACGGTAATGTTGGGTTCTTTGCTGGCTGGGACAAAAGAATCTCCAGGCGAGACTATTATATATGAAGGACGAAAGTTTAAATCCTATCGTGGAATGGGTTCGGTAGAAGCCATGAAAGAAGGTAGTAAAGACCGTTATTTCCAAGATGTGGAAGACGATATCAAGAAATTAGTTCCGGAAGGTATTGTAGGTCGTGTACCTTATAAAGGAGACCTTTTTGAAAGTGTCCACCAATTTATTGGTGGCCTTCGTGCTGGTATGGGTTATTGTGGCGCCAAAGATATTGAAACTTTAAAGGAAACCGGACGATTTGTTAAAATAACAGCGAGCGGTATCCATGAAAGTCATCCGCATGATGTGACTATTACTAAGGAGAGTCCGAATTACAGTAGATAATTTGAGTTATTTGCTCGCCTTATCGTACTCCTTCCAATCTTGGTTTTTGTAAATGTTATCTCCAAAATATCGAGCGATTTTTAAGAAGGGTTTGGCTTTTTGATATCCTGGAACAGGAGAAAGCATATTTAGCTTTTCATCAAGAAATACTACCGTTGGATAGCTCATCTTACCTTGAAGCAGCGCTGCTGCCAATTCATGATATCCTCTTCTTCCAGAAGGCACGTATTTGAAAGTTTTACCTTGATATTCGATAGGGTCTTTTCCTTCGGCATCAAACTTTACCATGTAAAAGTTGTCTTGCATATAAGCCGCAACCTCAGGGTTTTGAAAAGTATCTTTATCCATTTTTTTGCACCATCCGCACCAATCGGTGTAAACATCTACAAATATTTTCTTTGGATTTGTTTCGTTTTGTGTCAACTGGACAGCTTCTTCCCAACTTATCCATTCAACAGATTGGGCTTGAGCGTGAAATCCAGACACCAATAAAAGTAATAAGCTGGTTTGGGAAAAAAGAGTAAAAATAGAACGCATAAGCATGATTTTGAGGGTTTAGTCCTTGGACTCTATCAAAACTAACGAAAATTATGCCAAAATAGTGTTCAGGAAAATAGTTCCAATATTAAGATAAGCGTGCCCATTAGCAAACATAGTGGTGAGTAATAACGAGTATCCAGAGCGGAAAATTTACTGTCTTTGGAAGTTTTGAAAAAACCCACGTATTTGAAATCACCAAGGGCTCTAACAAGAAAAATGACACCTATGCCAATAGAAACATACTTAAGCCAATAGAAATCTAGGTACATTACCACCCTGTTCAGAAAAACAAGTGCAAAACCTAGTAACGCCAAACCAACCAGGGCCGCGGCAAATTTCCCCGGAGTTTTTACCTTTTGCTCAGAGCCAATAGCGGGTACCACCTTTTCTGGGTTTTTAATTCCAAATAGCGACCAATAAAAATGTAGCACGGCCAAAAAAGTAAACGTGATGGATATAAATATGGCCAATACATCCATGTCCTACTTCATAACAGCTTTAACTGTAGGCTTTTCAAACAATTCTTGGATATCAACTTGGTTATGAAGTATGTCATCAAAAGTCTCCCTTTTTCTAATCAAATGCGCTTTTCCATTATACCAAAGTACTTCGGCAGGACGATATCTTGAATTATAGTTACTGGCCATGGTAAAGCAGTAAGCCCCTGCATTCTTAAAACATAGAATATCACCTTCGGAAATCTCATTGATTCTTCTATTGCTGCCAAAAGTATCCGTTTCGCAAATATATCCTACAACGGAATAGTAACGCTCTCTTCCTTCAGGATTGGATATGTTAGAGATTTCATGATTGGAACCATATAACATAGGACGAATCAAATGGTTGAAACCAGAGTCGATACTGGCAAATACTGTGGATGTGGTTTGCTTTACCACATTTACTTTGGCCAAAAAGTATCCCGCTTCACTGACCAAGAATTTACCAGGTTCAAAAGCGAGGGTTAGCTCTTTACCGTATTCTTCGCAAAACTGGTTGAAACGGGTGGTAAGCTTCTTGCCCAATTCCTCAATATTGGTTTCAATATCACCCATTTTATAGGGCACTTTGAATCCGCTCCCGAAATCTATGAATTCCAAGTTTTTGAAATTTTTGGCGGTTTCAAATAATATTTCAGAAGCATAGAGGAAAACATCAATGTCCAAAATATCGCTCCCTGTGTGCATATGAATTCCATTGATATTCATATTTGTAAGCTCAACAATACGCAACAAGTGTGGAATTTGATGAATACTTATACCGAACTTGGAATCGATATGCCCCACAGAAATATTGGAATTTCCACCGGCCATTACATGTGGGTTGATACGGATACATACAGGAATATTTGGAAACTTATTCCCAAATTGTTCCAAAATGGACAGATTATCGATATTGATTTGAACTCCTAGAGCCGCTGCTTCCTCAATTTCTTCCAAGGAAACACCATTTGGAGTATAAATTATGGATTCCGGTTTAAAACCGGCCATCAAGCCTAATTTAACCTCTTGAATGGAAACCGTATCCAAACCTGCGCCAAGTTTGTTCATCAAACGGAGCACGGCAATATTGGAAAGAGCCTTTGCGGCGTAATTCAAGCGAAGTTTGCCTACTCCAGAGAACGCGGTGCTAAGGCGATTGAACTGTGATTCAATCTTATTCGCATCATATACGTATAAAGGTGCATCAAATTCTTTGGTGATTTCTAACAGGGTATTGGAATCCATAAAAATAAACTTTTGACAAATCTAACAGAAGAAGTGAAGTTCTACAAGAATGCATTTTTTAATTAATATTAATATAACAAATTGTTATAAAAATAACAAAACAATACAACATATATTCTTGTCACTTCTATGCGGTCATTGTAAATTTAGGACAAATATTCAGCATGACATTACCCCTATTCCCGTTGCAGTCCGTGTTCTTTCCAGGAGAAACGGTACCTCTCCATATTTTTGAAGAACGCTATAAACAACTTATCAATGATTGCAGGAATGAGGCCATAACTTTTGGAATCCCGGTCTATATCAATAACTCCATTGCGTACGGAACAGAGGTACAGTTGGTTGAAGTAGTAAATACTTATGAAGGAGGAGAAATGGACGTAGTGTGCATAGCACGTCAGGTGTTTCGGGTTTTGTCCTTTGAGAATCAAATGGAAGGAAAGCTATATGCTGGAGGGGAAGTTGAGTTTTTGGATGTTGAAAATGATGCCAATGATACCCTTCGGAAAACCGTTTTGGACAAGATTGAAAAACTATATGACTTAATGGAAGTGCCCTTTACAAAGACCTCACCAAAGCAGTTCAACAGCTATTCACTTGCCCATAAAATGGGTTTGTCTTTCCAACAAGAATATCAGTTACTTCAAATACCCAAAGAAACGGATAGGTTATTGTTTATTCAAAGACATTTGGAAACAACTTCAGCGGTTCTGGAGAGTATAAACCGTACAAAATCCACAATAGAAATGAATGGACACTTCAAGAATTTTGACCCACTCGATTTTAAAGATTTTAAAGTATAAGTTCTTTAGGGTAATTACCTTTCGTTTTCTATTTTTGTCAGCAATTAAAAGTTACTTCTAAATGAATCTTCACGAATATCAAGGAAAAGAGATTTTGGCCAGTTTTGGTGTGCGAATCCAACGAGGCATTGTAGCCAGAAATGCAAAAGAAGCTGTGGATGCAGCCAAACAATTGACTCAAGAAACCGGAACAGGATGGCACGTTATCAAGGCCCAAGTACATGCTGGAGGCCGTGGTAAAGGAGGAGGAGTTAAGTTGGCCAAAAACCTGAAAGAAGTTGAAGAGCTGGCTGGAAGTATCATTGGAATGAATTTGATTACACCCCAAACTTCGGCAGAAGGGAAAAAAGTGCACCAAGTTTTGGTGGCAGAAGATGTTTATTATCCTGGAGATAGCGAAACCAACGAGTTTTATATGTCTGTTCTTTTGAACAGAGGTACCGGTAGAAATATGATTATGTACTCCACCGAAGGAGGAATGGACATTGAAGAGGTTGCAGAGAAAACACCACATTTGATTTTTACGGAGGAAATTGACCCGGCAACAGGTTTGCTTCCTTTTCAAGCGAGAAGAATAGCTTTTAATCTTGGGCTTTCTGGGCAGTCCTTTAAAGAAATGCTCAAATTTGTCTCGGCCTTATACAAGGCATACGAGCAAAGTGATGCCAGTTTGTTTGAAATTAACCCCGTTTTGAAGACCTCGGATGATTTGATTATGGCGGTGGATGCCAAAGTTTCTATCGATGATAACGCGTTGTACAGAAGAAAAACGTACGCAGAAATGCGCGATTTGCGTGAAGAGAACCCGATTGAGGTTGAAGCACGTGAGGTTGGGTTGAATTATGTAGATCTTGATGGTAATGTGGGTTGTATGGTAAATGGTGCAGGTTTGGCCATGGCAACCATGGACTTGATAAAAATGGCTGGTGGTGAACCTGCCAATTTCTTGGACGTAGGCGGAACTGCAGATGCCAAACGAGTGGAAGAGGCTTTCAGGATAATTTTAAAAGACCCTAATGTTAAGGCTATATTGATTAACATCTTTGGAGGAATTGTTCGTTGTGACAGAGTGGCCCAAGGTGTTGTGGATGCTTACAAAAATATGGGAGACTCCATTAAAGTGCCAATCATTGTAAGACTGCAAGGTACCAATGCAGAATTGGCCAAAGAAATTATTGATAATTCAGGTTTAGCGGTACACTCCGCGGTGCAGTTCCAAGAAGCTGCCGATAAGGTAAAAGAAGTGCTTGCCTAAAAAGGAAGAACATAACATGTATAGAAGGGCTTGATTTTTCAAGCCCTTTTTTTTGTGATAATTTTTTCTTAATCTCAAAAAGAAATCCCAATTCGATACCAAACTTGTGTTAAACACTCTTTTTTCTAGAAACAATTTTGAAAATTGATGATACAATTCAAATCAATTAATATTCATCATTAATCAAAAAACAGTATGGGAAAATTAAGTTTAACGATAGCTTCGGCTATTATGTTAGTGTCAAGCAGTGTTTGGTCTATCGCTCCGAAAGAAAAAGTTGAGGTAAAAACCTTATCAGAACAAATTCATCAAATTTTGGCCCAGAATTCCATTTATGTGAAAAACAAGGATTTGACTGCAAGAGTCCTGTTCACATTAAACGAAGACAAACGCATTGTCATTTTGGCTATCAAAACGGACTATTGGGATGTAAAAGGGTTTCTTAATAGAAGATTGGATAAAAAGAAAATGGACATAGCTCATTTTGAAGTTGGGGAACAGTTTGTAGTTGATGTAAGATTGACTTCATAGTGTGTTGTATTAGATGTTTTATCCAAGGAAGGGTAATGTTGAGTTAACATTACCCTTTTTATGTTCACTTAATAGGTGTAGCACACTAAATTCATATATCTTGAGTTATCCATAGTAGACCTCCAACTCAGGAAGATTATGGATTCTTACCAAGAAAAACTGAATATTTTATCCGAAATGATTGCTTTTGCAAGAGTGGACCAATCCATTAAGGATTCGGAATACCAGTTCTTGGTAAAAGTAGCATCCAACCTTGGTATTGACAAAACTACCTTTGATGAATTGTTGAAAAAGAAAACGACAAAGCCCGTTCTAAAATCCCAAGCCGAACGTATCGTTCAATTTCATAGACTCCTCTTATTGATGAACATTGATGAGGAGCAGCATGAAAAAGAAATCAATTCACTGCACACCATGGGCCTTAAAATGGGATTGCCTCCAACCGGAATCGCCCAGGTTTTGAAGGTGATGCACAAGTACCCCAACAAAATTGTTCCCCCAGAAGTCCTCATAGATATTTTTAAAGCACAATACAATTAATGACATAGTGTCATTATGTTTTATTAATAAAATGCCAAAATGACATTAAAAACGTGTTGGTATGGCATTTGAACATGGTATTACGATTTTAATTCTAAATAAAATTGATTTACCATGAGTATCGTAAAAAGAAATAATCTGTTTTTTCCTTCAATCGTAAATGATGTTTTTGGACCGGATTGGTTCGGAGGAGTGGATAAGTTACATACAAATCTTCCTGCCGTAAATATTAGGGAAAACGAAGCTGGCTTTGAATTGGAGTTGGCCGTTCCAGGTGCTAAAAAAGAAGATTTTAAGGTTGAAGTGGACAATGAATTACTTACCATTTCCAGCGAAGGAAAAACTGAAAATGTTGAGACCAAAGAAAACTTTACAAGAAAGGAATTCGCTTATACTGCATTTAAAAGAGCATTCACTTTACCAGAGACCGTTGATGGTTCCAAAATTGACGCAACCTATGAAGATGGAATTCTGAAACTGGCATTACCCAAAAAAGAAGAAGCTTTGCCTAAACCCAAAAGATTTATTGAAATAGGGTAGGGTAAATAAAAAACACCAACGTAGGTGTTTCATGATGATTGGTTTAGTTGGTTAGTTTGAAGGCGCGCCCATGTATGGGCGCGCTTTCTTTTCAGTCCTGTTCTTGGAGTAATTTGATTTCGTCCCGCAATTTGGCCGCCTCCATAAAATTGAGTTCTTTGGCGGCTTTTTCCATGGCCTTTCGTTTTTCCCGAATCAATTTTTCTTTTTGGTCTTGGGTTAGATACTCCAATTCTGGTTCAGCTGCGCGTAATTCCTCTTTCTGATAATGGTATGTGGAAACCGAATTTTTGGCGAGTGCATTGTCTAAATTTTTGTTTAGAGCCTTGGGAACAATATTGTTTTCGGTGTTGTAGGCCATTTGTTTATCCCTTCTGTAATTGGTCTCATCAATGGTTTTTTGCATACTGTCCGTTATGGTGTCCGCATACATTATTGCTTTTCCATTGAGATTCCTTGCTGCCCTACCCACGGTTTGAGTCAATGATCTATTACTCCTTAAAAAGCCTTCCTTATCCGCGTCCAAAATAGCGACCAAAGATACTTCCGGTAAATCCAATCCTTCACGTAGCAAATTGACCCCAATCAAAACATCAAACAATCCTTTTCTCAAATCTTGCATTATCTCCACACGTTCCAAGGTATCCACATCACTGTGAATGTAGCGACAACGGACTTCAATCCGTGCAAGGTATTTGGCCAATTCTTCTGCCATACGCTTGGTCAAAGTGGTCACTAAAGTACGTTCGTCCAGTTCAACGCGCTTTTGTATTTCTTCCACCAAATCATCTATCTGGTTTTTACTTGACCTTACTTCAATTTCAGGATCTAGTAAACCTGTGGGCCGTATCACCTGTTCCACGTAAATCCCTTCACTTAGTTGAAGCTCATAATCTGCAGGAGTAGCACTCACATAGAGGGCTTGGTTCTGAAGTGCTTCAAATTCTTCAAATTTAAGAGGGCGATTGTCCAATGCTGCTGGAAGACGAAACCCGTATTCCACTAGATTTTCTTTTCTGGAGCGGTCTCCTCCATACATAGCATGTACTTGCGGAATGGTAACGTGACTCTCATCAATAACCATTAGATAATCATCTGGAAAATAGTCTAAAAGACAGAAAGGACGGGTTCCAGGTTCTCTACCGTCCAAATATCTTGAATAGTTTTCTATTCCCGAGCAGTATCCCAATTCCCGAATCATTTCCAAATCAAAATTGGTACGCTCTTCCAACCTTTTGGCTTCCAATGGCCTTCCAATCTCCTTGAAGTAATCGATTTGTTTTACCAAATCATCTTGTATTTGGATGATTGCATTTTGAAGAATATCTGGAGAGGTAACAAACATGTTGGCTGGATAGATATTGAGGTTTTCGTAGACTTCAATAACATTGTTGTTAAAGGGGTCTAATGCCTCAATTTCTTCAATCTCACCCCCAAAAAAATGAATCCTGAAAGCATGGTCCGCATAACCAGGAAAGACATCAACCACATCCCCTTTGACCCTAAAATTACCGTTCCTGAAATCTGCAGTTGTCCTAGAATATAGACTTTGAACCAATTGTTTTAAAAATTTAGTTCTTGAAATAACTTGATCTCTATGAATTGAAATCACATTTTTTTGGAATTCGATTGGATTTCCAATGCCATACAAACAAGAAACCGATGCTACTACGAGAACATCCCTTCTACCTGATAACAGAGAAGAGGTAGTGCTCAATCTTAGTTTTTCAATGTCTTCGTTTATTGATAAATCCTTTTCAATATAAAGTCCACTGGTCGGGATGTAGGCTTCGGGTTGATAGTAATCATAATAGGAAACAAAATACTCTATGGCGTTATTTGGAAAAAACTGTTTAAACTCAGAATACAATTGAGCTGCCAAAGTTTTGTTGTGTGCCAAAACCAATGTGGGTTTCTGAACGGATTCAACAACGTTGGCAACCGTAAAAGTTTTTCCAGAACCCGTAACTCCTAAAAGGGTTTGATGGGGCTCTCCTTGATTGATTCCGCTTACCAGTTGCTTAATGGCCTGAGGTTGATCTCCCGTAGGTTTAAAATCCGATACTACTTGAAATTTCATCCTCTAAAATTACGAAAGCATTGTACTAAAATGAAGGAAGGGAAACATTATCTTTTAAGGGTAAAATGACCTTGAAAGATTCGATTGTCTGTATCGATTGCCCTAAACCAATAGTCTGAAGATGGTAGTGGCCTCCCATTGAAAGTGCCATTCCATCCTTCGGAATTTTGAAGCATTTGAAATAAAAGTCGACCAAATTTATCAAAAATAGATATGGAGGCAAATTGGACTTCCTCCGCATTGGGTGGAAGTTCAAATCTCCAAAAATCATTTATTCCGTCTCCGTTCGGAGTGAAAAATTTGGGAAAACCTTCCGACACCAAATCTTGGGATACATCTACGGGCAATGTACACCCATCTAGACTGGTATCCCGAACGTAGACTATATTATTACCCCGGGGTATGTTTGAAAACACATTGCTGTTTTGATATGGACCATTTATATCATTTATGGCATACTCATATACTCCATTACCACTAACATTGACCGTTAGCGTCAAATTATCACCGATACGTTCTACATCCACAGAATTTACTGTAGGCCCCGGTGCTACATTCACGGTAAAGATTTGCGAAGAGGTACAGGGAATATTATTGCCATTGGCATCTACAAAATCAGTTACATCCAATCTGTAAATTCCACCTTCACTTATTTGTACTTCTGTAGTTTCAGAAAGCAATTCAATCTCCGACCCTTGGGAGGTAACTCTTGCCCAGCGATAACTTTCAGCCAATGTGTCTGTGGAAAGCGTTAAGGGCTCCGAATTTTCGCATAGTGTAAAACTCTCAGGAAAATCCAGTTCTGGAAAAAAAGATACAAAGTCTCCAACGGAAGGATCAAAAAAGGGACCACACCCAACCGATGTGGAAAAACTCTCCTCAATACAATCAGTTGCTTCCACAAAGTCATTGAAAGGTACAATCTTCATGAAAAGAAGAGTGTTTGGGTCAAAATTGATCACAAATGTTGAATTGGTCCTAAAAACCCTTTCCCGTACTATTTCATTTCCTCCAGGAGTGGTACCAATAGTAACTCGATATCCAGTCGCCCCAGGCACTTCTTCCCATTGCAATAAAGGGGTCAAAGGTACATTTGTTGCTCCATCTATGGGGAATGTCAGTCGAGTACAATTCAGACTCTGGGCTACAACCGCTGTCCTAAAAGATTCAATAGTACAATTCTGGGCTTGCCCATTATCATTAACCGGTGTGATTTGAACAAATATATCTGAATTAATGGGTAAGTCGTTTGGTGGATTGTAGCGCAACACGTTGCCAACATTGGTTTCCGGTAAAATCTCACTTCCATTTAGGGTGGTGCCAATACGCAGCAAATAAGATGTTGCACCGGGTGCCAGATTCCATCTTAGATTTGTTCTAAAATTAACGTCAAAATCCCCATTTTCAGGAAGACTTAACTGGGTACAGCTTGGTGGTGTTGTAACATCCTCTGTTCTAAAAGATATGCTTGGACATACAATGTTCTGGTTGGGATCACTAAAAAAAAACAGGGTGATTGTGACAAAAATCTCTGTGTTTTCAGGTAAACCGAATGGTGGGGTATACGAAGTACTGGTGCCCACTGCCGCTTCATTTACAATATCTCTTCCACCTGGCGTAGTTCCAATCGAAATATTATAACTGGGAACGTTAATAACCTCTTGCCATCTGATAGTGGCATTAACGGGAACATCGGTTGAACCTGGAACTGGACTTAAAATCCGGGGACAACTTTGGGCAAACGCCCAAAAGGGTAAAAAAACCCAAACTAAGAGGAGCAATTTTTTTAGCATTTGACCAAAATCAAACACTACAAGATACTACAAATCCCGTTTCTTTAATAATGCATAGGATAAATAGATGAAAAGGGCCGTCCAAAAGATTACGACCAAAAATTCATACCAATATACCTGATAATCAAACTTCATGTTTTCTCCAATCTGTTGTCCGATGTTCTGTACCGCGGATAAACGTGTGAAAGGTTCCTTGATTAGATTCGTCATGGATTCCAAAGGAAAGAAGTCTTTAATTCTTTTAGCTGCATCCCAACTCATTACCTTCCATCCTAGAAGACCAAAAACAATTTGTTCCAAAATGGCCCATAGAATCAAAAAACCAAGTGCAAAAGCTGAGCGCTTTACAAAAATACCTAGGAACAAGCAAAAAGAAAAGAATCCGACCAGCTTCACAAAAAAGGCCAGTAGAAATTCCAAATCTGAAAAAATGATACTGATTTCATTGTAATCTGAGTAAATCAATCCTAAAATCAAGGACACTACAAACACGAAAACTGTAGAAATCAGTGAGAAAGAAATGACCGTCAGAAACTTGGATAGTATAAACTCTTTCTTAGACAAACCATCAATAAGATTCTGTTTTATGGTCTTGTTGCTATATTCATTGGCCATCATAGAAACAATGACAATGGCAAGGAAAAGCTTGAACAAGGCCGTCATAAATGTGTTGAAATGCCAGATATACGGGAAATTAAAGATTCCCTGGTCCGCCAGATGAAATTTTACGGGACCAATATCAAATTTAATCGCTGCAATTAATGCAATGGAAGTCAGTAACACAAAATAGGAAGATATAAGGATTTTACTGGCCCTATTGTTCCACAGCTTGATGAATTCTATTTGTAATAAGCGTACCATTCGTTTTTTGATTAGTTGTTTTTGGTTAAGGCCAAGAATTGTTCCTCCAAGCTCTCTTTACGTTTTACCAAGTGGGAAAGTACCATGCCCTCTTCGAAGAGTAGCTTGTTCAAGGCTTCGGCATTCATTTCTTCCTTTAAATATGCGGTTAGTGTACCATTTTCCTGGTTGATTTTTCCAAAACTGGCATGCTTGTCAAGGATATCTTTAAGTTTTTCCATATTACTGGTTCTAAGCTCAAAGAAACCGTGGCTGGCCAGCATTTCGTCCACTGGACCTGAATATAGTTTTTCACCTTTTCGCAGGATGACAACATGGGAACATACTTTTTCCACTTCATCCAATAGGTGTGATGCTAGAAGAATTGTAGTGCCCTGATTGGCAATTTTCTTGATGATTTCTCGAATCTGGTGGATACCTTGTGGGTCCAATCCATTGGTTGGCTCATCCAAAATCAAGATTTCGGGGTCGTTCAATAGGGCTGAGGCAATAGCCAATCGTTGTTTCATACCCAAAGAATAGGTTTTGAACTTGCTGTTTCTGCGTTCCCAAAGTCCAACCAACTCCAGTTTTTCTTGGATTTTGTCTTCAGATACTTCCTTTATTTTGCAGACCAGTTTTAGATTTTGAATGGCAGTCATGTATGGGTAGAAGTTGGGGCGCTCAATTATGGCTCCTACTTTTTTTAATGCTTCGTGAGTAGAAGTTTGTCCATTAAACCAGCTAAAATCCCCTGAAGTTCGGTTGACTACGTTCAGGATTATTCCCAAAGTGGTGGATTTTCCACTTCCGTTAGGTCCCAGAATACCATAGACATTACCCTTCTCTATGGAAAAAGAAAGATTCTTTACGGCTGTGAGGTATCCGAATTTTTTGGTTAGGTCGTTAACCGTGAGTATCGTGCTCAAAATGACGTCGTTTTTTGATTTGTTTGTAGTAACTTGACGAGATATGTTCGTTTTTGTTACAAAATAGGGGAGGAATGTCAGAAGAAAAAATGATGTCTAAGAAAAAACCGGCGTATCCAGTGAACAAAAAATTGGATGGATACCTGAGCCGGTACAGTCGTAAAATTGAGATTCCAATTTTTTATGAAGATCTACTTCGTTTTTCTGGATCTATTATTGTTTACGATTCGGAAGGAGAAGACACATTATGGGTGAGGGTATACTATTCTGATTTTGAACGGGAAGAAATAGATATCAGTTTGAAGAAAGTCTATTCCATATTACATTCTGATGGCTCAGATCGCATTTTGGATTACTTGACCGTTGATGCCGTTGATTACTGTACGTTTGGCAACTCCAAACCTTTTCGGATAAAAATCAGAAACATCCTGAACGATAACTACACCTATTTCTATGTAAAAAAGACGGATGCTTCACGAGTTTATGGATTGGAGCTTGAACATATGTTGTCACCATATAATCTGAACTTTTTGGTTTATGGGGATACATTGATTGAAGAACACATTGCCGGAATTCCTGGTGATCTTTTCATTCAGGATATGTTGCCAAAATGTACGGAAGCAGAAAAAGCGCAATTGGCCAAAGAGTTTGTAAAATTTAACGAAAGATGCATGATTCGCTTGTTAGGTGATATGAGGTCCTATAATTACGTAATCGTACCCGTACATGATTTTGATCATGTGGTCTATAAAATACGCGCCATTGATTTTGACCAACAGTGCTTTGAAGGGAAACTCAAGGTATATCGCCCTCAATTCTTCAAGGAAAACTTCCAAATGGTGGAATTGGTGCGTTCCAAACTCCAAAAAAATTCTGTGGATCAATATAAAATTGAAGAACGTTCCATTGTTGCCAAGCGAATTATCAGTTCAGGAAACCGGATTAAACGTCTGGTAGGAATTTCCAAGACAGATGATATTTCCCTTGAAGAAAACATTGAAAGGCTGAAGATGGAGATTTATGAGTTGACCAAAGACCTCAATTTCAAAAAATGCAATACCATGGGAGAGGTATTATCTCTTGCTCTTGATTTTGTAAAACGAAACTACCAGGATGTAAACATGACCCAGATTTTAGGGTAGATTTAGCTTTTCTGCTCTTTATTGAAATAGACTAGGTAATAATACATCTGACGTTCTTCATCCCAACCTTTTTCCACGAATTTTTCTGCAGATTCTGGATTAATAAAATCCATTTTTATCTGAATATTCGTATCCAGCTGAATCACGTTTTTCATTTTCTTTCGTGCGTCGGAAACTGCCTTGTTGGCAATGTCGAAGTTGGATACGTCTTCAATGCTATACTTCGGTCCTTTTTCGACCTTGTAGTGCTTAAACTCGGGAATTAATTCCGGGTTTTCCATCACCTCGTTCAAGAAGGAGCTTTCCTCAAAGGCATCATTCTTTGCGAAGTGGTTCACTGCACGATTCATAAAAAGCACTTCCTGTTGTTTGTCCTCCGCTGGTAGAACTACATCCTTGGCAAAGTTTTGACAGAACTTCAAGTAGTTTTTGGTGTAGAAATTTTCATCCGTTAGTGGAACAAGTCCCAAGAAGTTTTCCAGCCAATATTTGGCATCGTAGCGATTGCTGTCCACGGACAATACTTTGTACCCCTCTTCTTTATCTGTATTGAAGATAATACAACCTTTATCCAACTTATTGATGTTGATTCCTTGTCGCACTAAGATTTCAAGGTTATCCGTGCGTTCTTCAAACTCAAGAAAATCATGCTTTAACTCACTCTTAAAAATGCCTATTGCATCTGTCTTTTGATTGTCAAGAACCACGTCGGTAAAGTGGGCAATGTATACCTCACCACTTTTTATATGGGGATGATTGGATTGTTGATACAGGTGTTGTGTTATTTTTTTTGAAATCTCGTGAGAAGATGAAGTGTTCAAGAAAAGCTCCGATGCTAACTTGAAAACCTCATTGAACTCTATGTCAACCTCATTGAAAAACCGAAAGTAGTTTTCCTCCTTTTCTCGAAAAGGCTTAAAGAAATACTCCTTGAGCAACCCAGCCATTTCATCAGAAAGAGAGAAAGGAGAGTTAGACAAAAAAATAGGTTCGTTTTTACTTTTGTTCCCTACCCGGTGAAGGGAGATGCTTTCAATTTGAGTAGAATACAGGTTAAGCATGAATGTTTGTTGGGTATTGTTTTTAAAGTGTAGTTACTAAATATAGCTAGTTCCAGTTTTCGTCAAAATCCAAATCCTCATAGCTATCGATATCGTCATCTAAATTCATCATGGGATTGGGATTGGACTCAAAACTCTTTTCAGGGGGTGAGTCAGGTAACTCCCCAAAGCTGAATAACAGATTGGGATACGTACTTCCATCCTCTTTTTCAACAACGTCCGCCAATTCCACAAAAAAGGTCCACATGCTTAGAAAATCATAGACATAAATGAGCTTTGGGCTTTCCTCGGTCAGCACATCGCTGAGCAAGGTATTAGACATCAATCGTACATTGGAACCATTTTCACCCATATCAAAAAGCGCAATTTCCTCATCTTGATTCCATTCCTCATCACAGGTGTAAAAAGAGGCCATTTCATTTCCCATAAACCCAAAAGCTTGGGTGACAGCGTTGTGAAAATCCTCCAAAGTATTGGTATCCTCGACTTCAATATCCCTAAAAATATCCTCCTCGGCATCAAGGATAATCCTGATTTTATATATCATCCCAAAAATTTTGAGTGAATGCAAAGTTAATAAGTTTTAGCGGTAGTTTTTGAGCTGAGTGCATTCAAAACCAGACTAAATTGAAATCCGAAGAGTACTGAGGCCAAAACTAAGTGGGCGGGTTGACTGCCAAAGGGGAAATCAATATAATACATACTAATTCCGGTAAGCACTTCCAATCCAATTATGACCATAACCCAATTGATTTGAACAAGGTTGGCTTGTTTTTTCTTCATAAACCACCATATGTATCCATTTACGAGTAGGACGATAATGGAAAGCGAGCGATGCACATAAAACTGAAGTGTTGGGTTTTGTAGCCATAGATTTTTTGCATTTTCTCCGACCAAATCAATTTGTTCATCCACAAACTGACGTACCTGTGTTCCCAATATAATTTGAACCAAAGTCAGTAAGAGTGCTCCAATTAAAAATATTCTAAGCTGGGGAACATACAAAGAGTCCTTTACTGATTTTGTGAGATGAATGAGGTAAATCAATAGGGCAACAATGACCAGAGCCATGACCATATGCAATGTGATTTTTACCGGTTCAAGTACAGAATACACTACAGTTGCGCCCAACCAGGCTTGAAAACCCATGCCAAAAACCACTATCCATGCAAAGAGAGTTATTCCTTTTTGGGTTCTCCAAAATTTAAATGAGTATAAAGCAAGTAACAAAGTAGCCAGTCCAGCCAAGGCTCCAAGTAATCTATTTATGTATTCAATCCACGTATGCCACACATTGAAAATGGCATAATCGTGTTTGGTGTATGTGCTCCAATTTGAAGCATTGAATGAGTCTTTGGTATTGAAATCCGCATTGGCAATGAGAAGGCTTTCTTCTTTTATAATTACCTGACCCTCTTTAAATGTTTTGTTTGGTTCCCATTGAAGGGTTTTTTCTTCCGTAGGGGGTATGTAATATCCAAAACACTTGGGCCAGTCTGGGCAACCCATACCACTTCCGGTCATTCGAACTACCGCACCAGCAACAATGACCAGATATACTAACACCAAACTTACTTTGGCCAGCTTTTGAAACGAAATAATCATGATGAAACAGGTTTAAGTCCAAGTGATTCTCCCTTTTGTAACATGAACTGGAAAGCTGCTTCATGTTCATTGGGAATTTCCCCCTCGAGGATGGCTTCTTTTATAGCTTCCTTAATTACTCCGATTTCTTTGGAAGGTTTAAGATTGAAGGTTTTCATGATTTCTTCCCCGGTCACCGGCGGTTGAAAGTTTCGAATTTGATCGCGTTCTTCTACTTCAACTATTTTCTTTCGTACAATTTGAAAGTTGTTCTTGTATTTTCGCTGTTTTTTAGGATTCTTTGTGGTAATATCTGCCTCACAAAGCGTCATAAGATCATCAACGTGGTCTCCCGCATCAAAAACAAGTCGACGAACAGCAGAATCCGTTACATTCTCTTCTGCAAGAATGATGGGTCTGGAACTCATCAAGACCATTTTTTGAACAAACTTCATTTTATCATTCAAAGGCATGCGAAGTCTTTTGAACAACTTATAAACCATCTTGGAGCCTACAAACTCATGACCATGAAAGGTCCAGCCTACTTTTTTGCTGAACTTTTTTGTAGGTGCTTTTCCGATATCATGCAAAAGAGCGGCCCACCGCAACCATAGGTTATCTGTTGTTTTTGCAATATTGTCTACAACTTCTAACGTGTGCCAAAAATTGTCTTTATGTTTTTGTCCCTCCACTTCTTCAATGCCTTGAAGAGCCATCAACTCCGGTAGGATGTAAGGCATAAGTCCCGTTTCGTGAATTAACTTAAGACCTATTGAAGGTTTGTGACTCATCAATATTTTATGAAGTTCGTCTATTATCCGCTCTTTGGATACGATTTTAATTCGCTCCTTATTTTCGGTTATCGCTTGTAAAGATTGCAATTGAATATTGAAGTGCAATTGAGATGCAAATCGAATGGCGCGCATCATGCGAAGAGGATCATCCGAATAGGTAATGCTAGGCTCAAGTGGCGTTTTGATTAGTTTTCTTTTTAAATCGCCTAAACCATCAAAAGGGTCTAAGAGTTGACCATAATTTTCTTTATTAAGAGATAAGGCCAAAGCGTTAATGGTAAAATCCCTTCTGTTTTGGTCATCTTCCAAAGAGCCATTTTCAACTATGGGTTTACGACTGTCCCTTTGATAACTCTCTTTTCTGGCACCTACAAACTCGACTTCAAAGTCTTCATGCTTGATCATAGCGGTGCCAAAGTTTTTGAAAACGGATACTTGTGGATTTCCTTTTAATTTGGAGGCTACCTTTTGCGCCAATTGGATTCCGCTGCCAATGGCAACTATATCTATATCCTTGGGAGTACCTCGATTTAAGAGGTAATCCCTAACAAAACCTCCGATTACATAGGAATCCATATCCAATTCTTCCGAGGCTTTCCCGATAAGCTTAAAAATAGGATGTTGTATGGGTTTTTTATGGAATTCCTTCGTCATCTACTCCCTGATTACCTTTACTTGACCATCATTGCTTAGCTTAATGATGGACGATGGAGGTGCGTTTTTGTTCTCCAAAGGCAAATTTACCACATAGTCCACTCCTTTTAAAATTTTTGGACTAATCGATTCGAAGTTTATAGGGGTAGGTTCTCCGGAAATATTAGCAGAGGTGGATACGATGGGTTTACCAAATTTTTGAATCATGCGTTGGCAGAAAACATCAGAGGCTACACGAATGGCCAATGTGTTATCCTCGGCAATCAAGTTTTTGGCAATGCCGATGGGTTCATCAAAAACAATGGTAGTAGGCTTTGTGGCATAGTCCATAATGTCATAAGCGACATCAGGTATCTGTTTTACATATCTTTCCAACATAGCTTGATGGGCTACCAAACATACCAAAGCTTTGCTGTCGTCTCGATTTTTTAAGGCATATACTCTCTGTACTGCACTTTCATTGGTAGCGTCACAACCAATTCCCCAGACAGTATCTGTCGGGTAAAGTATAAGGCCTCCCTTTGAAATAATCTCAGTTGCCTTTGATATGTATTCTTTATAATTTTCCAACTATTTGGAGTTGTGCAGTTGTTTTAGTTTTTTGTATCTGCTATATACACCTAGAGCATTTAGATAACAAATAATGATTCCCTTTTTGCCATCCAAAATACCCAATCTCAGAATGTAATTGTTGAAAAACTTATAAAAAGGCCGAAATAGGAAATGATAAAACCTTGCTTTATTCCCTTTTTTGAATTCTTCCTGGGCCTTCATTTCGCCATATTTTATCATTTTCCCCTTATAATCTTCATAATTTGAATAGGAATAATGAATGAGTTTGTTCTTCAAGGTTCCAGAATCTCCATTGACTATTAGTGTTTCATGAACAATCTTCTCTTTGTCAAAATGTACCCGACTCTTTTTGAAGAGTCTATAGTTTTTATCAGTTTGCCATCCGCTAAAACGCAATACTTGATTTTCAAACATGAATTTTCTTAGAAAATAATATGCTGAAACATCATTATCCGCCCTATTGGTGGTTTCTAAAATTTCGTCTCTCAATTCGGGAGTAATTCGCTCATCGGCGTCTAGAAATAAAATCCAATCATGTTTAGCTTGAGAGAGAGCAAACTCTTTCTGATCTGTATAATTTTTGAATTCTCTTTGAATTAGTTTGACACCTTTATGATTTTTAATTTTTTCAATGGTATTGTCCGAGCTGTAGGAATCAACTACTACGATTTCATCGGCGAAACTCAGATTTTCAAGTACCGCATCGATATTTTTCTCCTCATTAAGGGTGATTAACAGAGCCGATATACTACTTTTTACCTTATCCATTCACCAAATAGTCTTCAATTTTTTTTAGTTGTTTATTCCTGTCAAAGTTCTCTTGAATTTTTAAGAAACCATTTAAGCCCATCTTGGTTCGTAATGCATCATTTTTTTGTAGTTCCACAACTTTATCAGCAAAAGTTTCTACATCATTACATTTTAGAAGGTATCCTGTTTTCTCATGGTCTACCAGTTCGGGATTGCTGCTAATGTCAAATGCGATTATGGGTTTTTTACATAATGCGGCCTCTGCCAAAACATATCCAAACCCTTCCCATAATGAGGGTAAAACAAAAACATCAGCTTGAAGGAGAAAGGAAATAGGGTCTTCTACGAAACCGGCCAATAAGACCTGTTGCTCCAATCCGTGTTCTGCTATCATAGCTTCCAACTCGTTTCTTAAGCGACCCTCGCCGCCGATTATTATCTTGAACTCCAGTCTTCTTTTTTTTAACTCTAAGGCCAAGGGAATCAAAAATTTTTGATTTTTTTGATATTCCAACCTGCCAAGGTTGACCAAAGTGAAGTCTTTTTTAGAGGTTTTGTTCTCTTTCCTTACTGTATCTAAAACATCAATTCCATTGTAAAGAACTGTAATATCATCCTCTGGGAAAAGACTTCCATTGTTCTCTAAAACGGTTTTTTTTGTAGCTATTGAGTTTGCTAGGACTTCCGTTATTACATTTTTAAACAAAAAGCGATTTAGCCAGCTATCCCGGATAGGTATTGCACTTCCCCGACGATAAATTATACGTTCAATGTTTGCTTTTTTAGCTGATGGACCAGCAATCTTTACATCTCGGGAAAGATTCATAATGATTGCCCTAACATTATTTTTTTTAAGCAGGTTCTTAATCTTGAGATGTTTGAAAGGATTTAAGAAACTGAGATTGGTCAATTTTATTCCTAAACAAGGAATTTCGGCTTTAAGCAATTTTTGATAAAGTACACTTTGACTATGCGCTATGACCAGAACATTATGTCCGTTTTTATGTAAATAATCACTTACTTCAAAATGCCATTTTTCTCCACCACCCCATGCCTTTGCCGTATTAAAAAAGCATAACCTTTCCATTTAAAGAACAGATTTGTAAAGTTCTATCAAATTATTTGCCACATTTTCATCCGAAAATCGCTGTGCATAGTTATATCCTTTTTCAATCATAGAATTACGAAGTGATTCATCATCAATCAATTCTTGAAGCTTGTCCCTTAATTGTTCCCAATCATTAGGATCAATATATGCGGTATGCGGTCCTCCTGCCTCAGGAAAGCACCCTCCTTTTGATGTAACCACTGGGGTCTTGCTAAAAAGTGCTTCTATTATCGGTATGCCAAAACCTTCACAAATTGAAGGGTAACAAAAAACACTGGCTATCTGATAGATTATGGCTAAATCTGCTAAGGGCACGTTTTTTAAAAAGTGAACTCTATCATCGAGATTATAATCATCCACATATTTATGGACCTTTTTTGCATATTTCTTTTCGCTCCCGATGATAACCAAATGTAAATTTGTGTGTTGTATGGCCTTTACTAGGGTCAATACATTTTTGCGTTCCTGAATGGTGCCAACATTTAGAACGAACTCTGAGGGAAGGCTATACTTTTTTACGATTTGTTGTTTTTCTTTCTCCGTGTATTGGACTTTATATGCACCATTACACCCTTGGTAAGCTACCTTTATTTTTTCTTCTCCTACCTTCAGATATTTTATGATGTCTTTTTTGGTTTGTTCGCTAATGGCAATTACTAAATCAGCTCTATGGGCAGCATATTTAAATTTTAGCTTATAAATAAGCCTATCGAAAGGATTGTAATAATGAGGATGACTTAAAAAGATAAGATCATGAATGCTTACAACTGAAGCAATTCTTTTAGATAATCCAATTGGAATTTCTCCAGATAGTCCGTGATAAATATCAGGGTTGTCTAAAACAATTTGTTTGTTAATGGCGAACATTCTCCACAGGGAAGAAAGCTTTTTCCAAAACCAACCTTTGGGATAGATAATCGAAACTTTATCTTGCGGAAGTATATTTTCTAAACTGGATTTTTTTGTATTAAAGAGAAAGAAACGTTCGATGTTCGAATTCTGATGTAAAATACGGACAACTTCTCTACCATAATTCCCTAGCCCGGTATTATTATGGAAAATCCTTTTTGCATCATAACTGATTCGCATTCTTAACTTTAGTTTTAACTGATGATTCGTAAAAGTAATTCAAAATAACCATTCATACTTCTAAATCCATTCGTCTTTATCTAAAACCAAGAAATTGCTGAGTCCAATGATTTGAAATGAAAAAACATGATAATCAATTAGAAAACTATCAAGAGATTAAGTAAGCCAAGGTAAAACTTGAACTATTTTACCATTAACTTATAAAAATTAATTAGGTGAAATCTTCTATGAAGCGAGTAAAGAAACTTTCTTGTTAGGTTTTGTGTTAATTGATTTAGTTTTTTGGTTAAAGTTTGGCAACGTTCTGGTTTGATATACGGTTCGTGTTTTCAGAATATGCAACATTCTATAACGTTCATGAACGCTAAGGGCATTGAGCCAACAAATCTGGAAGCCCTTTTCCAAATCGAAAACACCTAATCTTATAATATAGTTGTACAAAAACCTCCATGTAGGTTTCGCCCATAGTTTGAAATAGTTAAAAGACTTTCCTTTTCCAAACTCTTCTTGAGCACGCAAACCACCATACCTAAGCATTTTTCCTTTGTAATCTTGGTAATTCTTGTAACAATAATGAGTTAAGCGGTTTTTCAAAATGCCTGATTTTCCATTAACTTCAAGGGTTTCATGAACAATCTTTTTTGCCGTGTACTTAGCTTTGCTCTTTCGAAAAAGTCTATGGTTTTTATCTGTTTGCCAACCACTAAACCTAAGAGGTTGGTTCTTGAACATAAATTTTCTATAAAACCAATAAGCTTCACAGGCATCAGGTTTTTGGATGGTCTGTTGAATTTCTTTTCTAAGGGCAGGTGTAACCACTTCGTCAGCATCAACAAATAGTGTCCAATCATTTGTTGATTGGCTCAAAGCATATGACTTTTGCGCAGTGAAATTTTCGAAAGGATGCTGAACCACCTTTACCCTAGGATGGTTTAACAAATACTCATAGGTTCCATCAGTACTGTAAGAATCCACAACTAAAATTTCATCAGCAAATGAAATAGATTCTAGACACCTTTCAATGTATCCTATCTCATTATAGGTAATGACGAGCGCGGAAAGTTTTGGTGCAGCTGATAGAGACATAATTTATTGGTATTTGCACGTTGTTCTACAAAACTATAACAAAAAAATGGGCTAAAAATTGTTCGTGAGGTTATTTTCTTACAAAACAATTCAGAATGCTTAAACCCTACTTTTTCATAAAATTTTAACAATTTAGGTTGTAATAATTTAGATGGCAGGTATTGATGAAGGTTGCGCTATATTTGAAAAAATCTTGAAAATGAATTTATTGTTAACACTACTAATTGTTGGAATCTGTACTTTTTTTATTGGAAAATTCATTAAGCATAAATCGCTTTATCCGTTTATGCCCTTCAGGTATGACTTTAGAAAAAGAAGAGATACTTTTAAAAAGTCCATGACGTTAATGAAAGAATTTGGAGCTAAAACCATACTCGAAACAGGTACGTCCAGAGAGGGTTTAAGAGGTGCCAAAAGTAATGGAGCAGCAACTATTGTTTTTGGCAAATGGGCCAAAAAGAATGGGGGATTCGTTCATTCTGTCGACATTAGTGAGGAGTCCGTCAGAAACGCACAAAGAGAAGTGGATGGACAGAATCTTCGAGATTACGTAAAGATCCATCTGGAGGATTCACTGGTCTTTTTGAAAGAATTTGAAGAGCCAGTGGATTTTTTATATCTAGATAGTTACGATTATAGCAGTGATATAAAGATTCAGAAAGAAAGTCAGGAACACCATCTTGAAGAATTTAAAAGAATAGAAAGTCGCCTACACGAAAAATCTATTGTTTTGATTGATGATTGTGATTTGCCAAATGGGGGTAAGGGAAAACTAGCAATCGAATATATGTTACAAAATGGATGGAGAATCCTGATTGAATCCTATCAGGTTTTGTTGGTACGGCAGGATTTGATTCTCGATGAAACCAAGTAAAGCTTCCGGTAATACATTTTGGGTAAAAGTCTTATACTTCAAGGGAGTTGCATTTCTTTTTTTTCAAAATGTTCAGTAGTTTGGATTATCATTTCATAAATCCACACCGAGATTTCCTTTCTTAATGATTCGAAGTGGAAATAGAATTTTTTAGTGCCAGGACTTAGACAAAACAATCTTGTCGCTTGCCAGGTTTGTATAATCCATAGCGAGAGCATTTTTTGATTAATATCTACCTCTGCTTGGGAAGTTAATTCCAACATGCTCAGGAAAAAATGGTACTTGTAAGTACGTCAACAGCCATTTTTTAGTGGATAACCAAAACCTTATTTCCTCTCCTAACCTTAAATCCAAGGACAACAAACAAGGATTGATGGATGAGGTTGTAATATTGATGGATGAGGTTGTAATTATGTTTCTTTTTGTAATATTTAAGGAGGATAAGCGCTAAACTGCCACATCATGCTCTCGCAAAGCATTGTTCAGGGATGTTTTCTTATCCGTACTTTCCTTTCGTTTACCGATTATTAGGGCACATGGTACTTGGTAGTCACCAGCGGGGAAGGACTTTGTGTAACTTCCAGGAATCACAACAGAGCGTGCAGGGACCCTACCTTTTAATTCTATGGGTTTATCACCAGTTATATCAATTATTTTAGTAGAGGCAGTAAGCACCACATTTGCGCCTAAAACAGCTTCCTTTTCTACTCTAACCCCCTCAACAACAATACAACGTGAACCAATGAATGCATTGTCTTCTATGATGACGGGTGCAGCCTGAAGAGGTTCTAATACCCCCCCGATTCCGACACCACCACTTAAGTGGACATTTTTTCCTATTTGAGCACAGCTTCCTACTGTAGCCCATGTATCTACCATGGTGCCTTCGTCTACGTATGCACCAATGTTTACATAACTGGGCATAAGTATTGTACCCGATGAGATATAAGCTCCGTGTCTTGCAACGGCATGTGGAACAACACGAATGCCTTTTTCTTGATAACCTGTTTTTAAAGGAATTTTATCGTGATACTCAAAAATTCCTGCTTCCAACACTTCCATTTTTTGTATTGGAAAATACAGCACGACCGCCTTTTTAACCCATTCGTTTATCTGCCATCCATCATTGCTAGGTTCGGCACAGCGTAGTTCTCCTAAATCTATCAGGTTGATAACTTCTCGTATTGCATTTTGGGTAGTTGGTTCTTTTAAAAGTTCTCTATTCTCCCATGCATTTTCTATCTGTGCTTTTAATTCGGTCATGTTAAAAATTTTGGCAAATATAGTTGGGTAGAGGATAATATTCTTACCCATTTTAAACTCATAACATTTTTAGGGTTATTTTTGGCAAAATTTTATGGTTTGGCTCGAATATTAGCCCTTGACTATGGAAAGGTTCGTACGGGAATAGCTGTTACTGATGAAATGCAGATAATCGCATCTGGATTGACAACGATTGAAACGAAAGATTTAATTTCCTTTTTGAAGGATTACATAGCTAGGGAAAAAGTGGAACTTTTTGTGATGGGACTTCCCAAACAAATGGATAACACTCCATCAGAATCGGAAACTCTGATTCAAGCGTTTTTGGACAAGCTTAAGAAGCAATTCCCCAGCATCCCAGTCGAACGACAAGATGAAAGATTCACTTCCAAAATAGCTTTTCAATCTTTACTGGATAGTGGAATGAAAAAAAACAAGAGAAGAGAGAAAGCTTTGGTAGACGAAGTTAGTGCAACGCTAATTTTACAAGCCTATTTAGAAAGAAAAGTATAATATGATTTTACCTATAGTAGCTTACGGAGAACCTGTTCTTAGAAAAAAAGCCAAAGAAATTGAAACCGATTATCCCAAGCTAAAGGAACTTATTAGCAATATGTGGGACACTATGTACAATGCCCACGGAGTTGGTTTGGCTGCACCTCAAATCGGTTTGCCCATTCGTTTGTTTTTGGTGGATACCACTCCGTTCTCTGATGATGACGATTTATCTCCTGAAGAACAAAAAGCATTAAATGGTTTCAAAAAAGTATTTATTAATGCCAACATTGAGAAAGAAGAAGGAGAGGAGTGGGATTTTAATGAAGGGTGTTTGAGCATTCCCGATGTAAGGGAAGATGTAAAGAGGAAGCCCACCATAACCATAAGTTATTTAGACGAAGACTTCAATTCTCATAAGGAGACCTATGATGGCTTGTTGGCCAGAGTTATTCAACATGAATATGATCACATAGAAGGTATCCTTTTTACAGATAAACTTTCTTCACTTAAAAAGCGACTTTTAAAAAGCAGATTGGACAAAATATCCAAGGGAAAAATCAAAGTGGACTATAAAATGCGTTTCCCAAATCTTAAAAAAGGACGATAGGTCGTTTTTGTACTCAAGAAAAGCATAATTTTGCGCGCATAAAATTAGAATATGGCTTTGGACAAGATTTTATCCATAGGAGGGAAACCAGGTTTGTACAAACTTCTTACTCAAACTAGAACTGGATTTGTTGGAGAGTCCTTAATGGATGGAAAAAGGATAAGCGTAAGTATGCGAAACAATGTGAGCGTACTCTCCGAAATTGCAATATATACTTTGGAAGAAGAGATACCGCTAAGAGAAGTATTTCAGAAAATAAAGGAAAAGGAGCAGGGTAAAAAAACCTCAATAAGTCATAAGGCTGAGAAAATACAGTTGGAAGAGTATTTCTTTGAAATCTTACCGAACTATGATGAGGATCGTGTTTACGCCAGTGACATTAAGAAGATTGTTCAGTGGTATAATTTGCTTCTAGAAAATGGTATCACAGATTTCACTGAAGGGGATTCCGAAGATGTTGATTCCGAAGAGGAAGAATAAGGTTCGTTACCACTCAACAAGCGGACTGCGATAAAAATTCACATCATTTTTTTCTAGGAAACTACGTTGTTTTGCAAGTCTGATTTTATAGTCTTCCCAATTACGATTTTCTGGTGTGGACCAACCCAATTCTGCATATCCAATAACTCTTGGGAAGGCCAAATACTCCATTTCTGATGAATTGCTGATTGTCTCTGACCATAAGGGTGCTTCAATACCTAGAATGTTTTCCAAAGGAAGACCTTCAACAAAGGTTGATGGATTCCAAATGTAGGCAGAATCAATAGTGATATGACCCGCCCAATCCAATCCATATTTGGACAAAGAATCGTATTTCATATCCAAGTAGGCTTTTTTTGCAGGGGAAAGAATCACCTTATTTCCATTTTCGGCCGCCATTAAAGCATTCTCTGTGGTTCTCCAATGTTGTGCTATGGATTGGGAACTAATTTTGGCTTCTGCAATTTCGTCCCAACCAATCATATTTTTGCCGTGTTTTTGTACAATGGCTTCAACCTTTTCCACAAAGTATTTATAATCCTTTTTCTTGGTAACAAAACTTTCATCACCTCCTATATGTATGTAGGGGCCTGGAGTAATGGCTGCTATTTCTCGAATCACATCATCCAAAAAAGAATAGACCGTATCTTTTCTTGTATCGAATGAGCTAAAACCTACACGAGTACCAGTATAGGACTTTAATGGCTTTCCTGTTCCGTTCAAAAATGGATAGCTTAAACTAGCCGCATTGGTGTGTCCTGGCATATCAATTTCAGGAATGATGGTAATAAAACGCTCCGCGGCATAATCCACAATTTCTTGATAGTCAGATTGGGTATAAAACCCTCCGGCTCCCCCTCCAACTTCTGTTTTTCCTCCAATTTCAGTGAGTTTAGGCCAAGATTTTACTTCAATACGCCAACCTTGGTCATCGGTCAGGTGTAGGTGCAGTACATTCAATTTATAATAGGCAATAAGGTCAATGTACTTTTTTACTTCTTCAACTGTAAAGAAATGACGAGCCACATCCAACATGGTCCCACGATAACTAAAGGTCGGTCTATCTGTAATTTTTCCAGCTGGGATTACCCATAAAGGTGAATTTGTTAGGGTATCATTGCTTTTTTCTGGGATAAGCTGTAATAAGGTTTGAATACCCCTGAATGCTGCTGCTGGAGTTTGAGCTTGAATCAAGATGGAATCCTGCTTAATCTCCAACTCATAGGATTCTGAAGCAGATAAAGAAGTATCCTTTGATTCAACAATGTAAATAGAGTTTTCCGGGGAATCATTGTCCACCGATTCAGCTGATGCATTCAATGGAAGGGAAAGCGTGGTTCTAAACCGAATTTTTTCAGATAGAAATTGACCTATTTTTGAGTACAATGTATTCCGGTCGTCGGTATAGATAACTGTATTTTTTCCGAGCCCAAAAGCATAATAGGATGCCTGTATATTTAAGGGTACAGGAATCAATGCTGATTTGGTAAGGTCAGTCTTTGGAAATTGAATCTTCTTTTTCGGTTTTTCACAGGCAGAACAGAGAACCAGAAGAACAAAAACAAATATTGAATTGAAGAAAAGTTTCATTCCCCTAAGGTAACAAAATCCTTTAGGGCTTCCTCCCAAAGGTCGTATCCCTTGGAATTCATATGCAGACCATCTTCAATGAACAAGTCTTTTTTCAATTTCCTTCTATCCAACATAACGGACCACACATCAGCATAGGAAATCCTACTTCTTTCAGAGGCCAAGGCTTTTAGTTTTCGGTTGAGTCGTCTATATCTAGATCTAAACTTCCAACGGGATATGCTTGGTTTTGCAGAAATTAATACGATTTCTAAGTTTGGTTTTTGTTGTTGAAGTGTATCTAAAACAACTATAAATGTTCCAATAATTTTTTTAGGTCTTTTTTTTGCGAAAATGTCATTGTCTCCTTCGTAAATAAAGACTTTACTTGGATTGTAATCCAGAATAAGCTCGTTTAAAAAATTGGCAAGGTCAGAAGTTTGGGAACCTCCAAAACCTGTATTTAAAACCTGATTCTCCGGAAAACGTTCCTGCAAATCTTTCCATAACCGAACACTTGAACTTCCTGTAAATAGAATAGAGGGTTTAGATCTGTCCCAAATGGTGTCCATTCGTTCTTGTATTTCCTTTACCTCACCGTAAAAGGGTAATGAACTTTGTCCATAAGAAGTTCCACTACAGAGAAACAGAACTACCAGAAAAGGAAAATTGTATAGGATTTGCTTCAAAATACTATTGTTTTTCAAAAGTCTGACTAAGTCCTTCTTGCGAGTTTGTTCCTATCATAACTTCAAACTCACCGGGTTCCACCACAAAATCGTAATTGTGATTGTAGAATCCAAGTTCAGCATCAGTTAAAACAAATTCCACTTTTTCAGATTCTCCAGGTTGTATACTGATTTTTTGGAAGCCTTTTAGTTCTTTTACAGGACGGGTCACAGTGGCCACTTTATCTCGAACATAAAGTTGTACTACTTCCTCGCCAACTACACTTCCTGCATTTTTTATGGTAGCACTGACCTTGATGGCACTTTGATTTGAAGCATCAACCTCTAAATGACTGTACTCAAATTGAGTATAGCTTAATCCATGACCAAACGGATATAACGGCGAGTTTTGTTCATCGCTGTAGTGCGACCAAAACACATTAGGTTCTGGATTTGGCCTTCCTGTGCTGAAATGATTATAATAGATTGGAATCTGTCCGACACTTCTTGGGAAGGTCATAGGCAGTTTTCCACTAGGATTGTAATCTCCGAAGAGTACTTTGGCAATAGCATTTCCGGTTTCCGTCCCCAATTGCCACGTTTCTAAAATGGTTGGAATGTTTGTGGCTTCCCATTCAATAGTAAGCGGGCGACCATTCATTAATATGAGAACTACATTTTGATTTACTTCGTAGACTGCTTTTAATAAATCTAATTGAAGTCCAGGTAAATCCAAATTTGTTCTACTTCTTGCTTCACCACTTTGAAATCCATGTTCACCCAGCACCATAAGAACAACATCTGATTCTTTGGCCAAGGCCACAGCCTCTTCCATCCCAGAAGTGTCGGTTTCGTTAACCTCAACTTCATTTAAAAAGTTGGCATCCTTGTTGAATACCTTAGGCCCTGGAGCATACGAAACCTTATCCGTGTAACTTTTTAGTCCTTCCAAAAAGGATACAGCCGTATTATTATCAGACCCTATTCGCCAACTGCCTAGAGGACTGTTTTTGTCATCGGCCAATTCCCCAATTACCGCAATGTTAGATTGATCTTTTGCCAAAGGCAACAAGTTATTCTCATTTTTGAGCAGAACAATGGACTTGATGGCCATTTCCAAAACTCCTGCTTTGTGGTCCTCATGATAGAGTTCTTCTTTTTCACGCTCAGAATCACAGTATTTGTAGGGGTCATCAAAAAGGCCTAATTCAAACTTTACTTTCAAAATTCTTCGCACAGCATCATCAACCAAAGCCTCATCCACTTTTCCTTCATTTACATTTTCAACCAAATGGTTCACATATGATGAAGACTCCATATCCATATCCGAACCGGCTTTAACACCTAATTCAGCAGTATGCTTTAAATCTTTAGCGAAACCGTGTGGTACCATTTCAGCTATGGAAGCCCAATCTGAAATTACAAAACCTTCAAATCCCCATTTTCCCTTAAGAACATCCCTTTGGAGAAAAGTATCTCCGGTAACTGGAACACCGTTAAGAATATTGAATCCATTCATCACGGTTTTGACATCAGCATCGACCGCGGCCTTAAATGTGGGTAAAACGGTATTGAATAGGGTAGAGGTACCTATATCAACCGTATTGTATTCTTTTCCAGCCTCAGCAAATCCATAGGCAGCGAAGTGTTTTGCGCATGCAGCGATGGTATTGGGTTGAGAAAGGTCATCACCTTGAAAACCGGTCACACGGGCTTTGGCAATTTGTGCGCCAAGGTAGGTATCTTCCCCGCCCCCTTCCATAACTCGCCCCCATCTAGGATCTCGGGAAATATCAACCATGGGAGCAAAGGTCCAATGTAGTCCAACTGCGGAAGCTTCCTCTGCGGCAATTCTTGCTGATTTTTCAATAGCTTCCATATCCCAACTTGCCGCTTCAGCTAAAGGAATTGGCGCCAAAGTTTTATATCCGTGAATTACATCAAATCCAAAAAGGAGCGGAATGCCTAGTCTTGATTCTTCAACAACCAATTTCTGCAATCTTTTGGTTTCTTCTGTACCAGTTACATTTAACATAGAACCTACCCAGCCTTTTTTCAAATGCTCGTATTTAATGGCTGCGTTCCCACCTTGGGGCGCTGGTCCGGTGACATCCCAAAAACCATTATATTGATTCATTTGACCTGCTTTTTCTTCCAAGGTCATTTGTTTCAATAGGGATTCTACCTTTTGGTCAATTGTTTTTTCTTGGGCCATAAGCTCAGAATTAGGAAACCACAAAGAAATTGAAAAAATAAGAATGTAAACAAGAAAGCGTTGCATATTATTGGGTTGTGTTGAAAAGTGGTTGATAGTATAACAAAATAACCCCTAAATATAGTATTTACTGGTATTTTCTCTTTGTACTTTTATTCAAAATATCACTTTTATGCATTCGCGAAAAGAACAATTGGCCGCATTTGATAGGTTGTTGACCATTATGGATGAGTTGCGGGCCCAATGTCCATGGGATAAGAAACAAACGATACAGTCCCTTAGACACCTCACTATTGAAGAAACCTATGAGCTTGGTGATGCCATTTTGGATAACGATTTGGATGAGGTCAAAAAAGAACTCGGAGACTTGTTGTTGCATATTGTTTTCTATGCAAAAATCGGTTCGGAAACCAACGATTTTGATATTGCCGATGTAGCTCATGGTATAAGTGAAAAATTGATAAATAGACACCCACATATTTATGGTGATATAAAAGTTGAAAATGAGGATGAGGTTAAGCAGAATTGGGAGAACATTAAACTTAAAGAGGGTAAAAAAAGTGTTCTGGAAGGTGTGCCCAATAGTTTGCCTGCACTGGTAAAAGCCAATCGAATTCAGGAAAAAGTAGCTGGAGTGGGATTTGACTGGGAAGAACCAGCACAAGTTTTTGAAAAGGTCAAAGAGGAATTATCTGAGCTTCAGGAAGAAGTAAAACATCAAAACGAGGACCAATTGGAGGCGGAATTTGGCGATGTTCTTTTTTCAATGATTAATTATGCACGGTTCTTAAACGTTAACCCAGAGAATGCCTTGGAACGCACTAATAAGAAATTCATCAAGCGCTTTCAAAATCTTGAAGAAAAGGCAAAGGAATCCGGAAAGGCATTAAAAGATATGACACTTGCCGAGATGGATGTGTTCTGGGAACAAGCAAAGCGCCTATAAACTTTTCTCACACATTCTTGTGCATAAAATGTTGAAATCGGACGCATTTTTGCATCAGAATCCAACTATATTTGAGGCCCGCTAATTTTTCATCTTGTTCAACCAATATACCAGAGAATTCAGATACAATTTGCAACTGGCCTACCCGGTAATTTTGGGTATGTTGGGGCACACTTTTGTTGCATTTGCGGATAATATCATGGTAGGGCAGTTGGGTACCGCTGAATTGGCCGCCGTTTCATTGGGTAATAGTTTTGTATTTATAGCAATGTCCCTTGGAATAGGTTTTTCCACGGCCATAACACCTTTGGTTGCAGAGGCTGATGGAGCCAAGAATAGTGCTGGTGGCAAAAGCGCCTTAAAACATGGACTTGTGCTTTGTACCTTATTGGGTGTTTCCTTATTCGGAATTATTCTGCTTTGCAAACCCCTTTTGCATGGTATGAAACAACCTGAGGAAGTGGTGGAATTGGCTATTCCCTATCTCGAATTGGTGGCATTTTCCTTGGTTCCCTTGATCATGTTCCAAGCCTTTAAGCAATTTTCCGAAGGGATGTCCCAGACCAAGTACCCTATGTATGCTACTATTTTGGCGAATGTGGTTAATATCACAATCAATTATTTGTTGATTTTTGGGTCCTTTGGTTTTCCAAAATTAGGTATTGTAGGGGCCGCAATCGGAACTTTGGCTTCCCGATTTATTATGGTGGGATACATTTATTATCTGCTACGGCGAAAGAAGCAAATACAACCTTACGTGACCAATTTTAACTTTAGGAAGATTGAAAAGGCTGTTGTCAATAAAATCATAGGCCTTGGGTTTCCTTCTGCATTACAGATGTTTTTTGAAGTCGCCATTTTTACCGCCGCTATTTGGTTAAGTGGAGTACTTGGCAAGAATGCCCAGGCAGCCAACCAAATTGCTTTGAACTTGAGCAGTATGACCTTTATGGTGGGCATGGGACTTGGGGTAGCCGCGATGGTGCGTGTAGGCAATCAAAAAGGATTGCAGAATTTTAAAGAATTGAAGCGAATAGGGGAGTCCATTTTTGTGTTGACCCTTCTTTTGGAGATTGTTTTTGCTGCACTTTTTCTTATTGGACGACATTGGTTGCCTACTTTGTATTTGGATGTGGATGACGCTATAAATTTGACAGACAATACCGAAGTGATTGCCATCGCCGCCAAACTATTGCTAATCGCTGCTTTTTTTCAAATATCCGATGGCATTCAGGTTGTTGTTTTGGGCGCACTTCGTGGAATTCAAGATGTCAAAATACCAACGCTTATTACTTTTATAGCGTATTGGCTTATTGGTTTTCCGGTTTCCTATTATTTCGGATTGTCCACGGAATACAAAAGCTCGGGGATTTGGATGGGCCTTTTGCTGGGTCTAACAGCTTCAGCAGTAATGTTGTATATTCGATTCAATTATCTTACAAACAAGTTGATTTCAAAACAGACCACTTCATAATTATATCACTTTTCTAAACAATAGCGACCAACCCAATGGAAATACCCAAGTTTCTTTTAGCCGATAACACAGATTACGCTTCTTCAGTTTTTATTATCCATACCGAATATCCAAGATTCATTATTAATCTAGAAAATGACGAAGTGGAATGGTTTGAAGAGTTTTCAAAAGAAGATGAAGAAGAATTGGCGAATGAAACTGAAAGTCTTATCGAAGCTGCAACTGCATTTTACGATAGGGAAGTATCCAGATACGAAGACTAAGTATGATTGATACATTGGTTCAATGGGATAAAGAACTCTTCCTTTTCCTAAACGGACTGGGAACCGAAACTTGGGATGGTTTTTGGTTGTTTATTACGGACAAATTGAGCTCCATTCCCCTTTATGCTGCCTTGTTGTTTTTTACATATCGATATCTTGGCCTTAAGCGAACCTTAATAGTGCTTCTCTTTGTGGGTCTATTGATTACAGCAACAGACCAATTAGCCAATTTCTTTAAATATGGTGTGGCTCGCTTGCGTCCATGTCATGATGAAGAAGTAAATATGTTGGCCAGATTGGTGAAAAAATCCTGTGGAGGTAAGTTTGGTTACTTTTCTGCCCATGCGGCAAATAGTATGGCTTTAGCTTCGTTTTTTACGGTAATGCTAAGGCCTAACTTAAGCAAAATTGGGTTCTTCCTGTTTTTATGGGCCTCTTTAGTTGCCTATAGCCGAATATATATAGGAGTCCATTTTCCCTTGGATGTTGTTACCGGTAGTTTTATAGGTATTCTTTTCGGCTGGTTATTTGCCAAGTTATCTATATTTGCATTCCAAAAATTTGGGACATGATTTCTTCGGTAAGATACTGGCTTTTAGTAGCTCTTGTGATTGTTGTCTACATCACCGGTATGTTTGTCACCCTTTTTGAGAACGACTCCGCTCAATTTGCCGTCATGGCCATGCGAATGGTGCAGGAAAATGATTTTATCAATCTCATAAAGGGAACCCAAGAATATTTGGATAAGCCTCATATGCATTATTGGCTTGCCGCTCTTTCTTTTAAAATTTTTGGAATACATGACTGGGCCTATAGAATTCCAGGTATTTTATCCACCTTATTAGCGGCATATAGCTGTTACGGTCTAGGAAAGCTCTTCTACAATAAGGACATCGGAAAGTTTTCAGCTTTGATTTTTATGACAGCACAAACCATTGTGCTTTCCAATATTGATGTACGAACTGATGCAGTGTTGACCGGATTCACCATCTTTTCTATCTGGCAGTTGATAAAATTTATTGAGAAGGGAAGCTTTTGGGGTATAGTGTTAGGTGCTTTTGGTGCAGGTATGGCCTTTTCTACCAAAGGTCAGATTGCATTGTTGGTTATTGGAATCTCAGTATTATGTCACTTGATATATACTCGAAAATGGAAAAGCCTGTTGAGTTGGAAATTGATTCCAGCTCTCTTGATTTTTGGGGTGACCATTTCTCCAATGCTCTATGCATATTACCAGCAATTTGATTTACACCCAGAAAAGATTATACGCGGTAAGTCTGATAGAAGTGGTATTTTCTTCATTTTCTGGGAACAAAGTTTTGAAAGGTTAAGCGGTCAGGGACATGGAAAGAACAGCAGCGATTTCTTTTTCTTTTTCCATACTTTCTTGTGGGTTTTTCTGCCATGGACCGTTTTGGCACTGATTGCCTACTGGAGTAGGATAAAGACATTTATAAAACTTCGATTTAAGTATTTGCCCCAATATGAATTTGTAACGGTTGGAGGTATTACCATTTTGTTCTTCATCATCAGTTTTGCCCAATTCAAGCTGCCGCACTATATGAATATTTTAATTCCACTCTATTCTATTTTGTCGGCTTCTTATCTGCATAGTTTGTATAGATTTTCAAAAAATATATCCATCAAGGTTATTTTGGGCATTCAATACTTTGTATTGAGCTTGGTTTTCATTTTCACCCTTTTGGTCTGTTTTCATTTCTTTAAGTTTGAGCAGGTCTATTACTATGTTTTCTTAATCATCATTTTGGCGGTAATCACCTATTTCTGTTTAAAGCGTGAAGCATATTATATGCGGATAATTACCCTTTCGGTGTGCAGTTCCTTGCTTTTGAACGGTGTTATGAACTCTCATTTTTATCCAAAACTTTTAAAGTATCAAGGGGGCTCTACAATGGCAGAAAAAATTGCAGATTATGGAATACCGGTAGATGAAGTTTACAAAGTTTCCGAAAGGTTTACTTGGTCGCTTGATTTTTACAATAAAAAACCAGTTAAAATAGTTTCCATTGATGAGTTAATGACCAAACATGATGTGTGGGTCTATGTTAATGATGATGAGCTGGAACTATTGGAAAACAAAGGCTTCCATTGGCATGAGAAAATTTCAGTGGACCAGTTTAGAATTACCCGCCTTCAGCTTAAGTTCTTAAACCCCCATAGCCGACAAAAAGTGCTGAACCAAATGCATTTGGTTCATTTGGATTGATTTTGTAAAACCACAAGTTTTGGTTTTTTGAAGTGATATATTACTCCAAAAAAAGAAATGAGCGCCGTAATTAAAAAGAATACAAAACTGACCCCAACCGAAATCTCCTCATTTAATCCCAACCAAGTGGCTCCATACAAAAAGGTCACTTCTCTACTGCCAATTCCACCAATCGTTAATGGAATTACAGAAACAATGGATGAAATAAGAAAAACCAAGAGATAGTCCATCTGTTGAAGTTCAACATTAAATGATTTTAAAATGAAAACTACACAGACCAACTGAGAAAGTTGGATTATGGCAGAATACCCCAGTGACTTCCAAAATATGGGAAGGGTATATCCAAAAAATCGGTTATTGACCCACCAGAAAGTTAAAACACTTATGGGAATTGCTAGATAAAAAAGTATCTGGAAAGGGCGAAACAATTCATCATTCATTAGTATCGCTAGAACACAGATGTATATAAAAATTAGCAGCATACCACTCAAACGGTCCAATAACAAAACGGAAACAACCCGCTTTGTTCCCGATTTAAACTTTTTTTGAATAACATATCCCTTGTAGGCATCCCCTCCAATGCCTCCTGGTAGAAATAAATTATAGAACATACCTAAAAAGTAGAGTTTTAGATTGCTCTTTTGCGTTATTCTAACATCAATTTGGTGAAAGTAAAGATTGAGTCGAAAGGCGGCGATTATTTTGGAAACCAATACGAGTAGAGTTCCAATTATCAAATAATATGGATTTCCCGTTTTCAGGGTTTCAACAACATCTTTAAAATTGATTTTGGTAAAAATAAAGTAGATGAGTACCCCGCTTATTACAATCTTTAAAAGGGTAAGCAATCGTTTACGCAGCTTCTCTGGCACCTATACTAATTTTTTTGACCCGATATGGTCTTTTTTGTTGCGATTCGTAATAGGTTCTGATAAGCAATTCCATTACAATCCCTATGGTAAATAACTGAATGCCCCCTAAAATGAACATCATTCCAAAAATCAATAAAGGTCTGGTTCCAATGTCTTCACCTAAACCTAATTTTACAATAAGGAGGTAAAAATTGATAAGTACCCCAAGGATTATGAGCAAGACCCCAAAAATTCCAAAAAGGTGAATAGGGCGCTGAAAGTACTTGCGGATAAAAAGTAAAAGCATCATATCCGCCACTACCTTAAAGACCCGTTCCAATCCATATTTGGAAACCCCGGCGTGACGCGCGTGATGTTTTACCGGAACTTGCTTGATTTGGGCACCTTCCAAATGAGCTAATAGGGTTATGAAACGATGCATTTCCCCATACAAGTTCAATCCCTTGGCAATATCTTTGGTGAATACTTTTAGTGCGCATCCATTGTCCTTAATATCCAGTTTGGTCACACGACGAACTAGGAAGTTTGCAATCTTAGATGGAATTTTTTTTACTAAGGAATCCTTTCTTTTTTGTCGAATACCGGTAACTACATCATATTCGTCGGTTATAGCGTACTTCAACATGGATGGGATATCGGATGGATCATTTTGTAAATCTCCATCCATGGTAATTAGGTATTCTCCTTTTGCGTAGTCAATTCCAGCTGCAAGTGCTAGACTTTGGCCATAGTTTTTTTTAAGTTCAATCAGATGGACTTTCCCATCATTCATTTTCTTAACCACTTTTCGGGTATCATCTGTCGAAAAATCATCAACATAAACAATTTCATAGGCATATCCCTCTAAGCTTTCGTGTATTTTCTCAGTGAGAAGAACCACATTATCCTGCTCATTGTACAGGGGGACAACTATGGATAGGAGGGAGTCTGTAACAGTGTTCATCTGCTAGGTGTAATTGTGGCAAATGTAGTGCTTTTATTTAAGTTGGTCATGGATGGCCTTGAGCACCTCACGTGCTGCTTTAAAAGGGGAGATAGTGTTTTTTTCAACGGCAACCAACATGTTTTTTTTCGCTTTTTCAAAAGCTTCATTTTGTTGCAAAATCTGCGTCAATTGTTGATTCAAGGACTGTAAAAACCAATTTTTGTTTTGAAGATTCCGTTTGCGCTGAAAGTGCCCGTTTTGTTTTGTCTTGTCCAAAAATTCATTGATTATATGCCAAATTTCAACTATACCGGAATTTTCTGTGGCGGAACATGCCAGAACTTTGGGTATCCAATCATTTTCTTTGGGTGGATACAAATGCAGGGCCCTTGAAAATTCGGTTTGGGCCAGTTTGGCACCTTCTTTATTTTTTCCATCTGCTTTATTAATGGCAATGGCATCTGCCATTTCCATTATACCTCTTTTTATACCCTGAAGTTCATCACCAGCACCTGAAAGCTTCAACAATAGAAAAAAGTCGACCATACTATGAACTACAGTTTCACTTTGTCCGACCCCTACGGTCTCTATAAGAATCACATCATACCCGGCTGCTTCGCAAAGAACAATGGTTTCTCTTGTCTTTTGGGCAACGCCACCCAAGGATTCACCTGATGGGGAAGGACGAATAAAGGCATTTGGGTCTTTGGAGAGTTCCTCCATTCGCGTCTTATCTCCCAAAATACTTCCTTTAGATAAAGAACTGGATGGATCTACCGCTAAGACCGCCACTTTCTTACCGAGATTGGTCAATGTTTTACCGAAAACCTCAATAAACGTACTTTTTCCTACTCCTGGAACACCTGTTATCCCAATCCGAACGCTCTTTGCTGCATGTGGTAAACATTTTTCAATGATTTCGTCAGCCATAGAAAGATGCTCGGTTTTTGAGCTCTCCAATAAGGTAATGGCTTTCCCTAAAGAAGCTTTATCCATCTTCAAAATCCCATTGACCAAATTTTGGGGATCGATGGCTTCCTTTCTCAGCGCTTTAATTTTTAAGGCTGTGTTTACTGGGATGTTTTGTTTGTGGTCCAATTCAGTAGGGTAATGAGACTACGAAGGTAAAAAGTTTTATGTAGAGCGGATAGTGTTAAAATTCAATTAAAATAAATCCATTTTGCCACGTGTTGTTTTTTTTATCGTCCTTAACTTAAACAACACCAAAAACCAACATTAAAGCTGACCATGTTTCAAATTGAGCTGGTAGAACAATGTAAGGCCAACAATAGAAAGGCTCAAATGCAACTGTACAAACAGTATTGCGATGGTATGTTCTGTGTTGCAATGCGTTTTTTAAAGAACGAGGATGATGCGGAAGATGTGCTGCAAGAATCTTTTATCAAGGCATTTCAGCGGATAGACCAATTTAAGGGTGAAGTAACTTTTGGAGCTTGGTTAAAGAAAATAGTTGTGCATCGAAGTATTGATTTCTTAAAATCAAAAAAGCAACAAATGGTGGAATTGAATGAAGGATACCTGCATATACAGGATGATGGAGATTGGACCGTTGAAAATGATGTAAATGTTGAAGATGTGAAGAAAGCCATTGAAGAATTACCAGAAAAGTATAGGTATGTGGTGCAGTTATTTTTGGTTGAAGGATATGATCATAGAGAAATATCGGAAATATTGAAGATTTCCGAAACAGCGTCAAGAACTCGTTTGTTGAGAGGTAAGGCGCAATTAAAAGAAATGCTTAAAGACATGGCGTATGGCACAGGATCTTAAAGAATTATTCGAAAAGGAACGGAATGAAAGGAAGTATTCCATGAAATCAGGTCATGAAGCCCGTTTTATGGAGCGATTAGAAAAAGATTTATCGGCACACAGGAAAAAGAACAATCAATTTTGGTTTTCTGCGGCAGCTTCGGTGGCCATATTGATTGGTTTGGGAATATATTTTCTTTTACAACCTGGAAAAATTGAACCGAACCCTCAAAAGAATGTGGTTGATACAAATTCTGAAAAGGAAAATGTTATTCCTATATCCCTAGGGATCTTTCTCCCAATTTGAAGAAAATTGAAGATTACTATGTAGCGAACATCAATTTACAGCTTTCGGAATTGGAATTCAATGACGATAATAAGGCTTTGGTAGATGGGTATATGGAAAGAGTAGCAGAATTAGACCGAGAATACAATCGTTTGAACAATGAGCTTAACGAACTTGGCCCAAACGACGACACTATTAGCGCTCTAATAAACAATTTGCAGTTACGTCTACAATTATTACAAAAGCTGAAAACTAAGTTAAATCAATTAAAATCATCAAAAAATGAACAGGAATTGTCTTATAGTATTTAGCCTATGCATGTTCTTGGTACAGGGATTACAGCTGTATGGGCAGGATACACAATCGAAAACGTATAAAGAAACCTTCACGGTCAATCCAGATGCCGTTTTGGATATTGACACAAGTCATGCTGACATTGAATTTGAAACTTGGAGCAAAGACCAAGTGGAAATCACAGCAGTGGTTGAGTTGGAGGGCGCAACCAAAGAAGAAGCTGAAAAATACTTTGAAAAAGATTTAATACAGATTGTTGGGAACAGCAAGGAAATTGAGGTTTCCACCAAAGGAAGGAGCTGGAGTGTTGTTTCTGGGGATGGGGACTGGGATTTTGATTATAATTTCAATGTAGAAGTATTGCCGGATGTTTCTTTTGTTGAACCTTTAATAGAGAGTCTTCAAATACCGGATTTGCCTGAAGTTTTGGTAATCCCAGAGTTACCTCCAATGCCACCAATACCCCAAATCAATTTTGACTATGATGCATACAGAGAAAGGGGTGATGAATATCTTAAGGAGTGGAAAAAAGAATTTGATAAGAATTTTGACAAAAAATATAAGGTTCGCTATCAAGAATGGAGTGATGAGGTAAAGAAAATGGCCAAGGAGCGTAAAGAACAGCGAGCCCAGATTAGAGAGCAGCGGGAAGAAATAACTGAACAAGCAATGGCCGTAAGAGAACAAGCAAGAGCCATTAGGGACAAAGCCTTGGCAGAAAGAGAGAAAGTACGTGGAGAAAGAAATAGGGAACGTAGTAAAATTAGGTCTAAGCGAGCTGTAAGATTACAAAATGATGGCAACTCCAACATATTTTACTTATCTACTGATGGGGAGAACAAAAAATACAAAGTCAAAAAGAGCATTAAAATTAAAATGCCAAAATCGGTCAAATTGAAGATGAACGTGAGGCATGGTGAAGTTAAATTGGCCGCCAACACAAAAAACCTAAAAGCAAGCTTGTCTTATGCAAGCTTGCTTGCTTCCACTATTGATGGCGACCGTACCGATATTCAAGTTTCTTATTCACCGGTGGTTGTCCAAAAGTGGAACTATGGTCAATTACGGACCAATTATTCTGATCGTGTAGACTTAAAAGAAGTAAGGGAACTTTCTTTGAACTCAGTATCTTCCAAGGTGGTCATTGGACATTTGGTGGATAAAGCTTTGGTAAAAAGCAGCCTGGGAGAGTTATATGTCAATTCTGTGGGTAACAGCTTTAATACCATTGACATTTCGGTTGAGAATGGAGAGGTGGATTTTAAAATGCCCTCTGTTCCCTTTAGCATTTACGTTAATGAGACTACTTCCGATATCCGATATCCGAAAGAATTGGAAATTGGTAGATCAAAAAACTATAATAGCAATGTATACAAAGGGTATTACCTAAAGGATGACGGAAAAAAATCCATCAATATCAACTCCAAATACAGCGAAGTTGTTTTGAAACAGTAATCCATTAAAGAGTTACGTCCCAAAACAACTTCTACTTTCCTCTTCAATTATCTACTGGCCGAAAAGGTTACTTTTTCAACTTCTCAAGCCCATTTTTCTCTAGATGTGATTGTCTCTAATGAGACTCTTCTTTTAAATACGACTGGAAATTTTCTTTGAATCGATTCAATCTTGGAATGGAAACATTGCGGATGTATGAGTTATTTGGATTTTTACGCTCATAATCCTGATGGTACTCCTCTGCCTTATAGAATTTTTCAAAAGGGGTTACTTGTGTTACAATGGGTCTATTGTATACCTTTTCAGATTCCAGGAGGGCAACGTAATCCTGAATGATTTTTTGCTCCTCAACGTTTTTATAAAAAGCAACCGAACGGTACTGAGCGCCGCGGTCTGGGCCTTGTCTATTTAAAGAGGTAGGGTCATGGGATCCGAAGAAAACTTGAACAAGCTGTGTGAAGCTTATGACTTTTGGGTCGTAAAAGACTTCAACTGCTTCGGCATGCCCCGTTCTTCCATATGCTACATCCTCATAGGAAGGGTTTTTTTCCTTCCCACCTGAATATCCGGAATGGACTTCTTTTACACCTTTCACGCTTTCAAAAATGGCCTCCACGCACCAAAAACAACCACTGGCAAAATAAGCTGTCTCATATTCTTGTAAATCCTCTGCGGAGAGCATTACCTTTATAGGCTCTGAAGAAGTTTCTTGGGCTACCGTTTTTGTGTTTTTTGGCTGACAGTTGGCCGATATCAACAAAACGATGGCCAAAAAAGGAATTCTTAATATCTTCATTATGGTTTTTAAGCTTAGTAGCTCCAAGATACTAACTATTACTTCAGCCCCTGTTAAAAAATGTTAATCTAATCGCCTTTCAATGCTTGAGGATTTTTTGAATGAATATCATACTGGCCCAATTTCAATCCTTGATGAGAGTATCTCTTTGTTGAATTATACCCCTCTTGACCTATCATCAGAAAACAAGGAAGTTGCCAAATATGAAATAACCACACCTGAAGGATGTCAACAGTATATTGATACGATTTTAAAAAGAGAGGGAAAGAAGGTAGCATTTGGAGGATATTTGGAGCGACGTGATATCTACAACTCTTTTGGTCGCTTTGATGAAGGAGAACAGCGAAATATTCATCTGGGAATGGATTTTTGGCATAAATCGGGAACAGAGGTTATTGTCCCTATAAAAGGAAAGGTGCACAGTTTTAAAAATAATAATGATATGGGTAACTATGGGCCTACCATCATTTTGGAACACCATGTTGAATCATTTTCTTTTTATACCCTATACGGACATTTATCTGTGGAATCTTTGCAAGGTTTAGAGAAAGGTAAGGTATTTCAAAAAGGAGAGATTTTGGCCACTTTAGGCACTCCGGATATTAACGTCAATTATGCCCCGCATTTGCACTTTCAGATTATTAAGGATATACAAGGAAATGAAGGTGATTATCCTGGGGTTTGCTCCCAAACAGAACTTGATTTTTACAAGATTAATTGCCCAAATCCGAATCTGTTATTTAAACTAAAAATCTAAAACATCGATGAAATGCACATGAGTTCGATAGGGTGTTTGGTACCCTAAAAACGTTCATCGAGGATAAAATACACTTCAACTTAAAAAGATTCCAACACCGAGAAAAAAGGGAGGTTAAGCGAGATAAATCCGCGCTAGGCTTGGTCTGAGAGTAATTTTACTCTGTAATAAAAACCAAGTCATGAAAGCAATCTTAACCACAATCGCAGTAATCTTCTTCGGAACTTTGACTATGGCACAAAGTGCTTCTAAAGAAACTAAAGTGGAGGCCGTAGCGTATTCAGTTACCTTGGATATTCAAATTGATACTGATTCTAAAAAAGAAATCGAGGTTGCTAGACTATACCGATACAAGAATTCAAGAATTAAAAAAGCTTTGGCCTTTAGAACAAAAAGAAACAGAGCTAAGCTTGCTTAATATATCATCCTCAAACCAAACCTATGCTTTCTATTTCATTCCTGGCTGTTTTATCTTGTAGTTTAATTTTTGTTTTTCTTCAGCGACCATCTTTTTTACGTCCTGTAAAAGTGCTTTTGCGTCGAAGATAACACCGTCTTTAATAGTATACTTCACACCACCAACACGTACTACTTCGTTATCATCTGTTAACCGAATTGCTCCTGTTCCATAGAGTACTTTCAAATTTTTAAGAGGGTTTTCTTCTACAATGGCAAAATCGGCCATTTTTCCAATTTCAACAGAACCAATCTTGTCTGCCACACCTAATGCCTCTGCTCCATTCAAGGTTGCGGAACGGATAACTTCCATTGGATGGAAACCTGCTTCTCTCAATAATTCCATCTCACGGATGTAAGCAAAGCCGTATAATTGGAAAATAAAGCCAGAATCGGAGCCTGTTGTGACCCTTCCGCCTCGATTTTTGTATTCGTTGATAAAGGTCATCCATAACCTATAGTTATCTCGCCAAGCCACTTCTTGTTCAGTGCCCCAATCATGCCAATAAGAACCATGTGATATTTTACTGGGTTGGAAAAAAGCCCATACGGTAGGTAGTGCATAATCTTCATGCCATTCTGCCCTACGTGCTCGGTGCAAATCCCTACTAGCCTCATAGATGTTAAAAGTAGGGTCAATGGTAAAATCGAGGTCAATTAATTCATCCATGACCTTATTCCAGTGTTCGGAATAGGGTTTTGCCGCTTGCTTCCACAATTTTCCGGCTTCCTCAAAGCGGTCTTGTTCATTTTGATAGTTGTAGTCCAATGGATAATCCTGAACCGTTCTATCCACGAAAAGCGCTTCTGGAAGACCATACCAGTGTTCCATACTGGTCAGTCCTGCTCTTGCAGAGTTCAATACATTCCATCTGGCAACATCGACTTGCGCATGATGACAGGCAGAACGTAATCCCAGTTTTTTGTTTTCGTCCAAGGCTGCAGCCATAATTTCTGGTGGGGCGCCAAAGAATTTGATGCCATCGGCACCTCGCTCTGCATTGGCCCTCACCCATTTTCTGGCTTGTTCCGGCGTACTTATGGGGGTATCGTTGAGTGGATTAAAACCTTTGGTAGTTTGTCCGAATCCCGTGTAAGCAAAGATTCGTGGAGCAATAATCTCGTTCTTTTCGCTTTTTCTTTTCAAATCCAAGGTCCAATCGATGCTCCTTCCACTTGGTTCCCTTATGGTTGTAATTCCATGCGCCATCCACAACTTGAAAACATAATCGTAATCTGCACCTTGGGCAACACCTCCAATATGGCCGTGCATATCCACAAAGCCGGGTAAAAGATACATACCTGAACAGTCCAATTCCTTACCGCCGGTTTTCAACTTTGGACGTTTGGTTTCATCTATGGTCACTCCAGGATATCCAACAATCTTGATATCCACAATTTTGTTCTTTTCCACCACAATGTCAACAGGTCCTCTAGGAGGAGAACCATTTCCGTTGATTAAAGTGACCCCACGGATAATGAGTTGCGAAAAAGGACCCTCTTGCATTTCTTCCTGTCCATAAGATGAAAGGAAAGCAAAGGAGATCAAAAGTATGAGCAGTTTTTTCATAGTGTTTGGTTATTCTGGAATTCTGATTTTATTTCCCAAGAAAAGTGCATTTAAGAACAAACGATTGGTTCCGTACCATGACCCCCTAAAATTTGGGTTGTCGGCAAAAAGCACGGCCCTACCGCTCCCCACTTTACTTACTATCAAAGACGCAGAAGGTTTTAGATTTTCTTCCATGTTCTTTTTGGTGATAAAACCATCAATGTGCGGGTCGGCGGCATATTTGCCTACGGTAGCATATTCATTTTTGCTCGGAGCCAACCATATGGAGTTGTTTTTATATACGGGGATAGAGGTGTCACGATACCCAAAGCCCAAAGGGTGGGTGATATCCAAATCTACTTTAAAAATAGCACCTCCAACACTTTCTTTGCCCAGATTTTCTGATGCATCTACATAAGGCTTGCGCTGCACCACCTCTGTTGTGTCTTTCTCGGCATTGGTCAGTTTTTCTTTGACCAATTTTTTGTCGACTGCCCATTTAGAAGCACTTCCAATAGTGATTAAAGTATTTCCTTTACTGGTCCATGCCTTTATTTTATCCATCATCTTTTTAGAGAATTGATAGTTTCCGGATACCATAACTAAGGTGTTGTATTTATTCAGATTGGCCCTATTTAGGTTTCGCATAGGAATTTTAGTGATTGGCATATGCACTCGAGTATCCAGCAAGTGCCAAACTTCACCGGCTTCATAGGAACGTACTCCATCTCCAATGATCATTGCCACTTTTGGACGGGTTATGGGTTGAATATGACGACTTCCTAAATCAACTCCTTGCAGGCTATATCCAGAATTAACAGCATAAACTGGAACTTGATATCTCTTTTGGGCTTCACTGACAATGGTATATACTTCGTTGGCATCTTTTTTTTGAAGACTTACAGGAACTACAAGGGCTCCATAATTAAACTTTTTATCACCAGTAGTGGTTTTTGCGGTAAATGGCTTAAACGCAGAAGAGACAACTAAACCTTTTTCTTGCATGTGATTTAATGCAGCTACGGCATTGTAATCATCATAATCCACAATGTAAGCATAGGCGGTTTTTTGAACTGACCCTGGGGTAGCTAGCGCATCTAAATCAGTAACTTTTTCTCCTAAATTAAGGGAGGAAGTGGACTTGTAATCAATGTTGTAGAAATTGGCCACTGACCAGGCAGATGCATCATAATATACGCTGTCCCTATACTTCTCATAGGTTTCAAACATGGTTTGTACCATTCTATATTGCGGTTGTCTTGTGGGGACGGTGAAACTATTTCCACTTTTGTAGACGTCAATCTTATGAAGCAGTAGTTTGTCCACAAAAGCCTTCGTCCTATTTGCGTCGTATTCTTCTTTGAAGGTATATCCCCGTATTTTGGCCCGTGAAGCGTTGGTCAAGGCACTTTTAAAGAAATCTTGTTGGTACTTTCTCAAGGTAGCTTTATTCTCCACTGCCGCCTTTATCGTAGCAATACTGGATACATATTGATTTCTAATTGTAAACGGGAAGGTTATTTCCCCAAAAGCAGTGGTTTGTTTATGGCCTCTAGAACTTGCTTGTTCGAACAGTAAGGCCAAACCACCTTGAAGGTCTGGATAGGAGGAACCATACCCAGGATAGGTGCCATCAAAAACTTCTTTGGTAAAGTAGAAGGAACCAATACTGTCCAGAGATTTGGCAAAGTAATCTCCAAATAAATTGTTTAAATCCTCATAGTTTTCTTTGGGCATAATAGGATTCAGAGAAGCGTTATCCTTCATGGGTTCAAAGAAATAGGTGCTTTGGGTTCCCATTTCATGAAAATCTGTTACCACATTAGGGTACCATTGATGGTACCATTGTAATTTTCCCCGACTTTCCGGGTGAATGCCCAAAAGCCAATCCCGATTCAAGTCAAACCAATAGTGATTGGTACGGCCTCTTGGCCAATATTCATTATGCTCTACGTCCTGAGGGTCGGCAACCAAGGGATTGCCTTGGTACATATTAGCCCATTGAGTGTGACGATCTCTACCATCAGGATTTATAGTAGGGTCAATAAAAATGACCCCATTGTTCAAATAGTTTAAAATCTCTGGATGATTAGATGCTGCCAAAGTATAGGCAGTAAGAAGAGAGGCTTCGCCTCCAGAGGGTTCATTGCCATGAACATTATAGCCTAAATTGATAAAAACTGGTAATCCGTTGTAATCCGCAGGAGATTTTGAAGGGTCTGTATACTCAAGATGTTTTTCTTTGAGCGTTTCTAGATTGCTTAAATTTTTAGGTGAAGTAATTGTGAGAATGACCAGTTTTCGGCCTTCATGTGTTTTGCCATACTCATAATATGAAGCTCGTTCAGAGTTTTTGGCCAAATAATCCATATAGGCCACAATTAAATCATGTCTGGTGTGTCTTTCACCTATACCATGTCCCAAGAATTCTTCTGGAGATTGGATGTTGGAATCAAAGGGATGAAATTTTTTAAAAAAATAGTCTTGTGCAGAGATGGAAATGCTAAAAAGACATAACACTCCCAATAGAGATTTTTTGAACATTCGTGCAGGATTGGTTAATCCTTTAAAGATAGGAAAAGCTTTTAATCAATAGAATTGAATTCCTCGATTATTTCCTCAAATTCAATTCTGTAATAGGTACCTTTTTTTGACATATCCCTTGAGATGGTTCCCCGCAATTGTCTAGTAAGATTATATATCAGTTTTAAACCTAAAGATTTTGAGTTTTTTGGATCAAAATTATGGGAGTAGCCCTTTCCATTGTCGCCCAGATAAAGTTCATAACGGTTGTTGGGTAGTTTTTTCAAGGATATGGTTATTTCCCCATTCTCGTCTTCGGCAATACCATATTTAAGAGCATTTGTAATGGTTTCATTGATAATCAAACCTAAAGGGATAACAGTGTCAATGCTCAACTTGTTATCTTCAATGTCCAAATGCATTTTTACATTGTCAATATTTCCTTTGACGGAACGGACTAAGTAATCACATAGCTCTTTTACATAGGGTCTTAACTCTATTTTTGATAAATAGTCGTCTCGTTTATAGAGCATCTCGTGTACCATAGCCATTGAGACTACTCTGTTTTGGCTACTTTTAATAATACCACTGATTTTATCATCTGCAATAGATCTAGATTGCAGACTTAGTAGACTTGAAACGGTTTGTAGATTGTTCTTAACTCTGTGATGCACTTCTTTGAGCAAGGTTTCCTTTTCATTTATTCGTTCAAGGATTTCTTTGCGTGATTTGTACAGTTTATGATGAGCTTTCAATAGGTTTTTTCCAAAAACCCCACCCAATAGGTATACAGCAAAAACAGAACTTATAAAGGCAAACCACTTTTTTGAGCTTTCGGGAATAACGTTTTCCAAAATTCGAAAATCACCTAAATCATACAGGAACAGCATGGCAAGAACAACCAAATTTATGATAAGGTAAAAGTGCCCATAGATTTTAGTGGTAACATATCCTGCAAAAACGATTATGGCAAGAACGAATATAAAAGGACTCTGTATGCCTCCACTACAGAGCGTAATCAAAATTGCCCCGACCATAGATAACATCGAGGTTATATTGTATGTTAAAAGTATGTTCTTATGCAGTTTGTACAATAACGTGTTCAGTACATTGATACAAGCGAAACACAAGCACGTTAAAGGGATGATTTCCTTTATATCTAAAAAGAAAAAGCAGATTGCCCCGAATAGAACAGCAAACAATGAAGAACTATAATTAACTTTTAGTACCAAATCAATTTTATCTCGTAAACGATATTTATCCTTGACAGGAATCTTCATATGCTGCGATTGGTTATTCACCTGGTACTATAAAGAGGTCGAAGCTATAGTTTAGGTTAATTATATGGGGTAATAATGTTGTAAATCTAACTATGTTTTCTTTATAAACAAAAAACGACGGTCATTCTTGACCGTCGTTTTTCTCTTCTATCGAGATGGATTAGTCTTCAATGAGTACCCATTCGCCCTTATCTATCAAAGGCTCAGCTTGTTTGTATTTTACGGTCTTACTTTCGCCAGACATAACATTCTTAATCGTTACTCTGTCATTACGACCAATTTTCGGTTTTTCCCGTATGATTGTTTCTGTTATTTGTGGTCTTCGGCCTTGTGTCTGGCCTGCTGCACGATTCTGGGCTGCCAGTTCATCACTGTTAGGAATTTCCTCTTTCGTGGTCTGTAATTTTTCTTTAGGTCTACGTACGTTCCTAGCTTCTTGTATTTGATTGGTGCTTTCCGAAGGCAATTCTCCTTTATAAAGGAAGGAAATCACTTCTTTATTCACCTTGTCAATCATTTCTTTGAAAAGCTCAAATGCTTCAAATTTATAAATCAAAAGTGGGTCTTTTTGCTCGTGCACTGCCAATTGAACGGATTGTTTCAATTCATCCATTTTGCGCAAGTGCGTTTTCCAAGAATCATCGATTATGGCAAGAGTAATGTTCTTTTCAAAGTCGGTCACCAGCTGTTTTCCCTCACTTTGATAGGCATTTTCCAGATTGGTAACTACATTAAGCGTTTTGATGCCATCTGTGAATGGCACTACAATACGTTCAAATTTATTGGATGGGTCTTCATATACCCTTTTGATAACTTGAAAGGCGACTTCTGCACTTCGCTGCATTTTTTCTTGATAGAAATTATAGGCAGCTTGGTATACTTGATTTGCAATTTCTTGAAAATTCAGTTTTTGAAACTCTTCTTCAGAAACAGGAGAAGTGATGGAAAAATACTTTATCAGCTCAAATTCAAAGTTTTTGTAGTCCTCGGCCAATTTATTGGTCTCTGCAATAACTTCTGAAGTATCATAGATCATATTGGCAATGTCCACCTTCAGTCGTTCTCCTTGAAGCGCATGTCTTCTTCTTTTGTAAACCACTTCACGTTGAGCATTCATCACATCATCATACTCCAACAATCGTTTACGGATACCAAAGTTGTTTTCCTCCACTTTTTTCTGAGCGCGCTCAATAGATTTGGTCATCATGGAATGCTGGATTACCTCACCTTCTTCTAAGCCCATACGGTCCATCATCTTAGCAACCCTGTCCGAACCGAACAAGCGCATGAGATTGTCTTCTAACGAAACATAAAACTGGGAACTTCCAACATCTCCCTGTCGACCGGAACGACCTCTTAGCTGACGGTCTACACGTCTGGAATCATGCCTTTCCGTTCCTACTATTGCCAAACCACCTGCTTCTTTTACTTCATCAATCAACTTGATATCAGTACCCCTACCAGCCATGTTAGTGGCAATGGTTACCACGCCAGGCTTTCCTGCTTCGGCAACAATGTCCGCCTCTTTCTTGTGCAACTTCGCATTCAGCACGTTATGCGGTACCTTCCGAACACTTAGCAGCTTGGAAAGTAATTCGGAAATTTCAACCGAAGTAGTACCAATTAGAACAGGTCTGCCAGATTTAGAAAGCTCAGTAACCTCTTCTATAATGGCGTTATATTTTTCCCTTTTGGTTTTGTAGATCAAATCATTTCGGTCGTCACGGGCAATGGGTCTATTGGTTGGTATTTCCATAACATCCAATTTGTAGATTTCCCAAAATTCACCTGCTTCGGTAACGGCAGTACCCGTCATACCTGCCAGTTTTTTGTACATCCGGAAATAGTTCTGGAGCGTTACCGTAGCGAAAGTTTGGGTCATAGCCTCAATCTTCACATTCTCCTTCGCTTCAATAGCTTGATGCAGCCCATCGGAATAACGTCTACCGTCCATGATACGTCCCGTCTGCTCATCCACAATCATTACTTTATTGTCCATGACCACATACTCCACATCTTTTTCAAAAAGTGCGTATGCTTTTAAAAGTTGGGTCATGGTGTGGATACGTTCACTTTTTACAGCGAAATCCTTAAAAAGCTCTTCTTTAAGTTCAGCCTCTTTTTCAATTTCCAGGTTTTGCTGTTCAATCTTGGCAATTTCACCGCCAATATCGGGCATCACAAAGAAATCTTTGTTCTCTTCTCCAGAAAGGTAATCGACACCTTTGTCCGTTAACTCAATCTGATTGTTCTTTTCATCTATGGTGAACAGCAAATCTGCATCGACCTTGGGCATTTCCCGATTATTGTCCTGCATATAGAAGTTTTCGGTCTTTTGAAGTAACTGTTTTACTCCTTCTTCACTCAAAAACTTGATGAGGGCCTTATTCTTAGGTAATCCGCGGAACACACGAAGCAATAAGAAACCACCTTCTTTGGTATCACCTTCTTTGATAAGTCTTTTAGCTTCTGCAAGAACGCCGGTTAGGTGCTGACGTTGTTTCTGGACAATATCTGAAACTTTTGGTTTTAGCTCATTGAACTCATGACGGTCACCTTCGGGAACTGGCCCTGAAATAATCAACGGAGTACGCGCATCATCAATTAAAACAGAATCTACCTCATCCACAATGGCATAGTGGTGTGGTCGTTGTACCAAATCACCAGGTGCGTGTGCCATATTATCACGTAGATAATCGAAACCAAATTCGTTGTTGGTTCCATAGGTGATGTCAGAGTTGTATGCAGCTCTTCTTCCTTCTGAATTGGGTTGATGTTTATCTATACAATCCACAGAAAGGCCATGGAATTCAAATAGCGGAGCCATCCATGTACTATCCCTTTTGGCCAAATAATCGTTGACTGTTACCAAATGTGCGCCTTTTCCAGCAAGGGCATTTAAATAGAGTGGGAGGGTAGCTACCAAGGTTTTTCCCTCACCTGTTTGCATTTCGGCAATTTTTCCTTGGTGAAGTGAAATACCACCTATTAACTGGACATCGTAGTGAATCATGTCCCAGGTGACCTCCTTGCCCGCGGCGTCCCATGAATTTTTCCAGATGGCGTTATCCCCTTGAAGGGTTACATAATCCTTGGAACCTGAAAGAGAACGGTCAAATTCAGTTGCCGTTACCTGAAGAGTTTCATTATTTGCAAAGCGTTTGGCAGTTTCTTTCACCACGGCAAAAGCTTCGGGTAGAATATCGTTCAAGGTTTTTTCTGAAATAGCGTAGGCTTCTTCTTCAAGCTTGTCAATTTCAGTGTAGATTTCCTCATTTCGGTCAATATCCGTGGAGTTCTGGGCTTCCTCCTTTAGGATATCAATTTGGTCATCTATATCTTTTCGTTCTTCTTTTATCCTGGATTTGAAGTCAACCGTCTTTTGTCTAAGTTGGTCCAAAGACAAGGATTCGAGTTGCTGTTCAAAGGATTTTATCTCTTTTACCAAAGGTTGAAGTGCCTTTACGTCTTTTTCAGATTTATCTCCTACAAAAACCTTTAGTACGGAATTAATAAAACTCATGAAATGTTTTTCTTTTGGGTCGCAAAAGGTGTTCCATTGTCAAAAGTGGTTAGGAACTCCTTTGCAAGGGTGTCAAAATTACATAAAAAAAAGCCTCAGAAGAGACTTTTTAGTTTGCTTTATACTTGCGGAATCAATACTCATCCTCATTCCAGAGGTAATCTTCTTCCGTAGGGTAATCGGGCCAAATTTCCTCGATGGATTCATATACTTCGCCTCCTTCTTCTTCCATGGATTGCAAGTTTTCTACAACCTCCAACGGAGCTCCGGTTCTAATGGCGTAATCTATAAGTTCGTCTTTGGTGGCTGGCCAAGGCGCATCACTTAAATATGAAGCTAATTCTAATGTCCAGTACATAGTAACGGTTTGATTTTAAATTTTTTGCAAAAATAATTTTTAAAGCCAATTTGTCAAGTAAAATCGTAATTATTTAAAAATTATTTTGACTTTGCTAATTCTGTAACGCAAAAAATAAGGTTTTATTCATCTATTTTTTTTGGAATCCACTTGACTTCTTCTGCGTTCAATTGCTTTGACAACTTCCGTGCCAAGACAAAAAGGTAGTCAGAGAGACGATTAATATATGCTATTAGGTTCTCGGGGACAGGTTCTTTTTCATGCAAATACGATATCATACGTTCTGCTCTTCTACATGTGGTCCGTGCAACATGACAGTATGACACTGTTGGGTGACCTCCGGGCAGAATAAAATGGGTCATTGGAGGAAGCTCTTCGTTCATTTTATCAATCTCCTGTTCCAAAAACTCAATATCCTCGGTATTGATTCGTGGAATTTTGAGCCTGTTGTCTTTTTTGGGTTCTGTTGCTAAAATAGCGCCAACGGTAAAGAGCTTATCTTGAATGTGTATCAAAACCTCTTTGGAATGATCATCCATTTCTTGATCGCGCACCAAACCTAAGACCGAGTTAAGTTCATCAACTGTTCCATAACTTTCTATTCGAATATGGTGCTTGGGCACCCGCGTTCCTGTAAAAAGTGACGTATTTCCTTTATCTCCAGTCTTTGTGTATATCTTCATTCTTCTTTCCAGTTATCAATTACCAATTCACAATAAGCCAATAATCATTGTTCCTTGCAGATTGTTGCTTGTAGATTGTTCATTGTCGATTGTACAATGCTAATTGAACGTTGATCATTGGTCATCGTGTCTACGTTTCCCTTCCATGAATCTTCTCGACTTCCTTCTTTTTTGCCTCCTTTTGTTGGTAAAAAACACTATAAAGTATACTACGGCCAACCCTCCTAAAATGATGTAAATGGTATAATCCATACTAAACCTTTCTCAATTAAAAATACCCTTTTAAATCCGAATCGTAAAATGTTGTTTTACTTGCTCTTTGCGAATGAAAAGTAAACCGCAATGGAATAAATCCATGCTCACCGTGACCTTTTCGTTTTTTGTGAACTCCATCCAATGTGAAAATGTTTCCTTGGAGTTATAAATTCCTCCAAACACTATCAAGCTGTCGTTATGCAATTGAAAATTGGAAAAAACTTGTTTTGGATTTTGATTTAAAGCGGATTCAAAATACAGAATATCGATGGGGCTTCCCTTTTTAAAGGGGGTTTGGAAATTCAAGTCTAATTCTTCTTTAACAGCATCATTGCCTTGAACCGAAACTGATTTGGCATTGAAATACGGTATGCTTTTTAGTAAGACATTGATACTTTTATCTTTTGACTTTTTCGGTTTCGTATACAAACACTTGGTCAAATAATTAAAAACAAAAGGAGAATGGATTCCATGTTGGTTGGTAGACTTTACAAGAAACTTGAAATATGATTTTACCCTAAAACTCATTTCTACCCTTCAAGGATTGCGGAAAGTTCGAACCAGCGCTCTGTTTTTTCTTCCAATGCGTCCGTAATTTTACTAAGTTGAATGGAAAGGTCTTTGATTTCATCTGAGGTAAGCTCAGTATCTGAAAACTTATTTTGAAGTGTTTTTTTCTGTTCTTCCAGTTTTTGAATATCCTTTTCCAGCTGTTTATGTTCTTTTTGCTCTTGATAGGAAAGTTTTCCCGAGGTCTCGCGTTGTCTCCAATGAATCTTCTCTTCTTTCTCTACAGTTTCCTTATTCTTTCGGGCCTCAATTATGCGGCTATTTTCATAAGCTCGATAGTCTGAATAATTTCCTGGAAAATCTTCAATGATACCATCTCCTTTAAATACAAAAAGGTGGTCCACGATTTTATCCATAAAATACCTATCGTGAGACACTATGACCAAGCACCCAGGAAAATCCAATAGAAAGCTTTCCAAAACATTTAGGGTCACAATATCCAAATCGTTGGTGGGTTCATCCAGGATAAGAAAGTTGGGGTTTTGAATTAAAACGGTACATAAATAAAGACGTTTGCGTTCTCCTCCACTAAGTTTCTCTACAAAATCATACTGTTTTTTTCGGTCAAAAAGAAAACGCTCCAAGAGTTGCTGGGCAGAAATCTGTTTTCCTTTTTTAAGGGGAATATAATCTCCAAACTCACGGATAACATCAATAACCTTTTGTCCTTCTTTTATGGAGATGCCTTTTTGGGTATAGTACCCGAACTTAACCGTTTCACCTGCCACAATTTTCCCAGAATCCAATCCCTCACTTTGGGTAAGCATGTTCAGAAAGGTGGATTTACCTGTTCCATTTTGACCAATAATTCCAACACGCTCACCTTTAATAAAATTATAGCTGAACTTGGAGAGTATGGTTTTATCCCCAAAAGATTTGGAAATATTATGAAGCTCTAGAATTTTATTGCCTAAACGCTCCATATTGAGTTCCAGTTGTACCTGATGGTCTTCTCTTCTTTTTTTTGCCTTTTGTTTGATTTCTTGGAAATCATCAATTCTGGATTTGGATTTAGTGGTCCTTGCCTTAGGCTGTCTTCGCATCCAATCCAGTTCTTTTTTGAAGAGTATTTTGTTTTTATGCTGTTCTACGGCCTCTCGTTCCTGTCTCGCTTCTTTTTCCCTTAAATAGTAAGAGTAATTGCCCTTGTAACTGTACAACTGCTTGTTGTCCAGTTCCAGAATTTCGTTGCAGACCCGTTCCAGAAAATACCTATCGTGGGTGACCATGAAAAGGGAAAGGTTCTCCTTGGAAAAATATGCTTCCAACCACTCAATCATATCCAAATCCAAATGGTTTGTGGGCTCATCAAGAATCAATAAATCAGGTTTATTGAGCAGTGCACTTGCGAGTGCTAATCGTTTTTTTTGCCCTCCGGATAGTGCGCCTACTTTTACATTTAAATCTGATAAATGTAGTTTGAACAACACTTGTTTGTACTGGGTTTCAAAATCCCATGCATTATGCTGTTCCATGGCTTCAAAAGCTTTTTGATATTGCTCGGAATCATCCGGATTTTGTAATGCCTTTTCGTAATTAGATATTATTTTTAAGATTGGATTTTCTGAGCTTAGGATAGACTGTTCTACCGTTAGGTTTGGGTCTAGAGCCGGTTCTTGCTCTAAAAAGGCTACTTGTATTCCCTTTCTCTTAGTGACTTGACCGGTTTCTGGAACATCTTTTCCTGAAATAATGTTCAATATGGAAGTCTTCCCACTTCCGTTTTTAGCGACCAACGCAATTTTCTGCCCCTTATTTATTCCAAAGGAAAGATTGGAGAACAACACCAATTCCCCATAAGACTTTGCTATATTTTCTACGGTAAGCAGATTCATTCAATAGGGGTTTTCAATATTTTAATCTAAAACAACGGAGTAAATACCAATACCGAATTCCCAAAGCTAGGAATATGGGAATCAAAACGGGGGAGAAGACCTGAACCCCAAAAATCCAAAGCAGTAGAACTAATCCAATCAAACTCAAGGCAAGGATAATATACCGAGGTGTCCATTCCGGAAGTTGAGGTTGGAAGATAAGGATGAAAGCAACCACTAAGTTGAGTGGAAATGCCCAAAGAATATTGTAATTGTATGGCGTGGATGTATGGTCTGTAGCGATCCATAGAAGTAACAGTGCTAAACCTACTAAACCAGAAATCAACAACATGGAAAAATCCAACCATTTACTCCTAGTCTTATGTCGTGTGTCCAAATATGTAATGATTCCAACAAAAACTAAAAACAATGAAAGCCAAAACAAAGGAGATAGCGGAAAATACCCGTTTGGCTCCTGTTCGGAGTAATCTAGAATATCTCGTGTTCTCATTACCAAAGGTTTGCCGTCAATGGTTGTGTTGTCTATTTGGTCCATAGTATAATATGGCAAAAACATATGTTCCCTTACCGTGGCCTTGCGGTCTACCACAGAACCAAAAGCCAAATCAATCCCAAAAGAAGACCATGAATTAAGGTTTAGAAATTGTCTTACCAACTGACGGAAGGTAAATCGTTCGTTAAGATGCGATTCTCCAAAGACAATGGAATCGCCAAATAATTTCTTCAGAATATCTCCTGTGATGCTAGAACAATTGTTAAGTAGGGGGTCATATAAATAATCGCGATTTTCTGGGAGGTAGTTGGTTTCTAAAAAAGCAAGAAACTCATTTTTTTGCCCAAGGGTCAAATCAAGAATTTGCTCTTTTACCCATCGTTTTTCTAGTTCATACTCAAAAAGAAAGTTGTCAAAAGACCTTCTGGATAGGGAGTATATCATTTTGCCTTTGACAAAATTTAGATAAAAGTTAGGTTGATCAAAATCAAAAGTTCCGTAGTTATAGACCACATCAATGCCCAAAATGGGATCTTGAACCCGAATAGCAGTGTGCCCAAATGTTGAATAGAGTTGGTCCCCGGTTGCGCATGTAAGTACGCTGATCTGGGAGTTATTTGAAAGTCCTGGAACTTGGCTTAATCCAATACTGCTTGAGAACAGTAAAATCAAGGAAAGTAATATACGTATTCTCATAGATGTTGTTGACTTGGCAAATATCAGAATAAAACCAACATAGCCTAGTGTTTAGGTAATCACACTCTATTTTTTTAGGTTATTTTTACCAAAATCTAACCCTTTATGAAACAACACATCCCTAATTTCATTACCCTTTTAAATCTTTTTAGCGGATGCATAGCGGTTGTTTTTGCTGTGCTCAACAAACTGGAATTGGCCGCACTCTTTGTTTTTCTAGGTATTTTCTTTGATTTTTTGGATGGTCTTGCCGCACGTATGCTCAAAGTGCAGAGTGAAATAGGAGTGCAGTTGGATTCCCTTGCGGATATGGTTACCAGCGGTGTAGTTCCTGGGATTGTAATGTTTCAGTTGTTGAATATGTCCCATGCAGGCGGTTGGAACACGGGTTTTTTTGGAAACGAAACGGCATTACTACCGTTTTTTGGTTTTGTAATTACGTTGGCGTCGGCCTATCGCTTGGCCAAGTTTAATATTGATGAAAATCAAGTAAGTTCATTTATAGGATTACCTACCCCGGCCAATGCATTGCTCATTCTTTCGTTGCCACTTATCTTATTGTATCATTCCAATGATGCATTAAATGCGATTATCCTCAACGAATGGTTTTTAATTGTTTTAACCTTATTGAGCGCCTTTCTTTTAAACGCCAATATTGAACTGTTCGCTTTAAAATTTAAACATTGGGGATTCAAGGGAAACGAAGTACGTTATCTCTTTTTAATTGGAAGTCTGGTACTTTTGTTGACTTTAAAGTTTTTGGCGGTACCTACTATTATTGTCCTGTATGTTTTAATGTCTTTACTGATGAAGACAAGTGGTAATTAGAAATTGAGCTTTTTCTTTCTGAGCTCAAAATTCTGTCCTAAATATACTTTTCTAACCATTTCATCCTTGGCCAAGTCTTCAGGAATACCCGCTTTAAGAATTCCTCCTTCAAACATAAGATAGGAGCGCTCCGTAATGGCCAGAGTTTCTTGTACGTTGTGGTCGGTAATTAAGATGCCTATATTTTTATTTTTCAATTGGGCCACGATACGTTGAATATCCTCTACGGCCACAGGGTCTACTCCTGCAAAAGGCTCATCCAACAATATAAACTTGGGGTCAGTGGCCAATGCCCTGGCAATTTCTGTACGTCTGCGTTCCCCACCTGAAAGTAAATCGCCTCGGTTTTTGCGAATATGGCCCAAACCAAACTCATCAATGAGCGACTCCATTTTCATGTGTTGCTCTTTTTTGCTCAATTTGGTAAGCTGTAGAACGCTCAATATATTTTTTTCAATACTGAGTTTCCTAAAAACAGAGGCTTCTTGTGCCAAATAACCAATGCCATTCTGGGCTCTTTTATACATGGGGAACGAAGTTATCTCCATGTCATCTAAAAAAATCTGGCCCCCGTTGGGTTTAATCAAGCCAACAATCATGTAAAACGAAGTGGTTTTTCCCGCACCGTTGGGCCCTAAAAGACCTACAATTTCTCCTTGGTTTACCTCAAGGCTGATACCTTTTACTACCTTACGCCCACGATAGGCCTTCATTATGTTTTCTGCCCTAAGCTTCATATAAACGTGCCAAATCTAATGATATTCGCAATGATTGATATGGGTTTTATCATCTTTTTAGGATTCCGTTTCCTCAAGTGCTTCCCAATATTCGTAGGCTCTCCTTAGGTGTGGAATCACTATGGTACCTCCTATCAATGTGGCTATGCCCAAGGTTTCCATTACCTCTTCTTTGCTGGCCCCAGCTTCTTTAACACTTTCTAGATGATAACTTACACAATCATCACATCGTAAAACCGCGGAAGCTACCAAACCCAATAATTCTTTGGTTTTCACATCCAAAGCACCTTCCATAAAGGCATTGGTGTCCAAATTGAAAATACGCTTGATGATTTTGTTATTGTCTGCCAATATTTTTTCGTTCATTTTGGAACGATAGGCATTGAATTCTTCTACTTTACCCGGCATTTTGCTTTGCTTTTTTTGCTTCTTTTTTCAGTACAACTTTTGAGATGTAGATGCTGATTTGATAGAGAATCAAAACAGGAACGGCAACCACAATTTGACTAGCTATATCGGGTGGAGTAATTATAGCTGATAAAATAAGGACGATGACCAATGCAATTTTTCGATATTTTTTGAGAATTGCCGGCGTGACCAGACCCACTTTGGTCAGAAAATAGATGATGATAGGTAATTCAAACATGATTCCACATGCAATCACCGAAGCTCTCACCGTAGCAACATACGAGGGAAGGTCTATTTCGTTCAATACCTCTTTACTTACTTGATATGTGCCTAGAAAATTAATAGACAACGGAGCGACCACATAGTATCCAAAAAGTACACCTAAAAAGAATAAGAAAGAAGCTACCAGAATAAAACCTTTGGAATACTTTCTCTCATTGGCATGTAGTCCGGGACTGATAAATTTCCATAGTTCCCAAAGCACATAGGGGAAAGCAATAATGAATCCTGCCCAAATGGATGTCCAGATATGAGCGGAAAACTGACCCGCCATGGTTCTATTTTGAATTTTAAAAGGTAGCTCCGTACCGCAAAATTCTGAATCTACTCCAAAAAAGGTTGCTATGTTACAAAAGAAGCGGTAGGTGGGAAAATCCAAGTTTTTTGGACCGAACAAAACAACATCAAAAATAAAGCTCCTAGCAAGAAAAGCCACACATGCTACTATTACCACAGCAATGGTAGAACGAATCAAATGCCATCGTAATTCTTCCAAATGGTCCAGAAAGGACATTTCATCGGGGTCTTGGGTCGTAGTCTTTGTCATTACAGAATTCCCTCATTTATGAGATTATGGATATGAACCACTCCTTGATATTCTTTGCCATCTAAAACCAAGAGTTGGGATATCCCTTTTTTCTGAAGCAGTTCCAATGCCTTTACGGCCAAAGTGTCTTTAGTAACGGATTTTGGATTGTGGGTCATAATTTCTTTTGCGGTCAAAGCACTTATGTTATCATGTTTTTTCAGCATTCTTCTAATATCTCCATCCGTGATTACACCAACCACTTTATCGTTGTCCATAACGGCTGTTGCCCCCAACATTTTTTCCGAGATTTCAACAATTACTTCTTTTACACTGGAGTTTATGCCGACCTTGGGTTTTTGATTCTGAGCCGCTATGTCGGAGACACGTAGGTACAATTTCTTTCCTAGAGTACCTCCCGGATGATATTTTGCAAAATCATCACTACTAAAACCTCTAAGTTCCAAAAGACAGATGGCAAGTGCATCTCCCATGGCCAATTGGGCCGAAGTACTTGTGGTAGGAGCCAAGTTGTTGGGGCAGGCTTCCTTTTCTACAAAAGTATTTAGTGTAAAATCAGCTTGCTTGGCCAAAACGGAATCCATGTTTCCCGTAACACCAATCAATTTGTTTTTCCTGAGTTTGATAAGTGGAATTAAGGCCTTTATCTCTGGCGTGTTTCCACTTTTAGATAGGCAAATGACCACATCATTTTGTTGAACCGTTCCTAAATCGCCATGTATCGCATCCGCAGCATGCATAAAAATGGCGGGAGTTCCCGTAGAATTTAAGGTAGCCACAATCTTGGATGCAATAATGGCACTTTTCCCAACGCCAGAAACCACAACTCTGCCATTGCTTTCCATAATATGTTGGACAGCTTCGGCAAATTCGTCATCCAGGTAATTTACAAGATTGGCTATAGCCTTGCTCTCAATTTCAATCGTACGTTTGGCAATGGATAAAATGGACTGTGTGTCGCTCAAGTTAATTAAAAGTTTATTGGGTTGCATTCCTAAAAGAATGTCTTATATTTAAGATTACAAAACTAAACAAACTATCTTTTACCAGACTATTTATGTGTTGATGAAAGTGACTCTTTGTTAAATTAGGGTTCTAAATGTTGGAGAGAAATTCTTCTTTAATGGTTGATAGGTTTAAACAGAAATACGGAAATGAGTCTTACAAACTCCAACTTACTTGAGTCCCTCAAAAAATATTTTGGATTTTCACAGTTCAAGGGTCTTCAGGAAGATGTTATCAAGAATATTACACAAGACAAAGATACTTTTGTAATTATGCCCACAGGAGGGGGCAAGTCACTTTGTTATCAGCTCCCAGCTTTGATGAAGGAAGGGACCGCTATAGTAGTTTCCCCCCTTATTGCTTTAATGAAAAATCAGGTAGATGCCATCCGAGGTGTTTCAGAAGAGCATGGCATTGCCCATGTGCTCAACTCTTCATTGACCAAAACGGAGGTTAAACAGGTTAAGGAAGATATTTGTAATGGAGTTACCAAGCTCCTGTATGTGGCACCAGAATCATTGACCAAAGAAGAAAATGTGGATTTTCTGAGTTCGGTCGCTCTCTCTTTCGTTGCCGTGGATGAAGCACATTGTATTTCGGAATGGGGCCATGATTTTAGACCTGAGTACCGAAACTTAAAAAGTATTATTGGAAGGTTAGGGAATGATATTCCGATAATTGGCCTTACCGCTACCGCAACTCCCAAGGTCCAGGAAGATATCATTAAAAATTTGGGGATGAACGACGCCAAGGTTTTTAAAGCATCGTTTAATAGACCAAATCTTTTTTATGAGGTTAGACCAAAGACCCAAAACGTTGATGCAGATATTATTCGATTTGTAAAACAGAACCAAGGCAAGTCTGGTATAATTTATTGTTTGAGCAGAAAAAGGGTGGAAGAACTTGCGCAGGTGCTTCAGGTAAATGGTGTCAGTGCTGTACCCTATCATGCTGGTTTTGATGCCAAAACACGTTCCAAATATCAGGACATGTTCCTCATGGAAGAGGTAGATGTTGTTGTGGCAACCATTGCCTTTGGAATGGGTATCGATAAACCGGATGTTCGATTTGTTATCCATCATGATATTCCAAAAAGTATAGAAAGCTATTATCAAGAAACAGGTCGTGCCGGAAGGGATGGTGGCGAAGGACATTGTTTGGCTTTTTACTCCTACAAGGATATTGAAAAGTTGGAAAAATTTATGTCGGGAAAGCCTGTGGCAGAACAAGAAATCGGGAATGCACTCCTCCAGGAAATTGTTGCCTACGCAGAGACTTCCATGTCCAGACGAAAATTTATCCTTCATTACTTTGGTGAAGAATTCGATGAGGTAAACGGAGACGGTGCGGATATGGACGACAATACCCGAAACCCGAAGAAAAAGGAAGAGGCCAAAGAAGAGGTCATTAAGTTGCTAACTGTGGTTCAAAAGACCAATGAGAAATTCAAAACCAAAGAGATTGTAAAAATATTGGTGGGTAAGGTAAATGCCATGATTTCTTCCCACAAAACAGATGAAAAAGATTTTTTTGGTATTGGTCACTCAAAAGATGAAGCTTTTTGGATGGCGCTAACCCGTCAGGTTTTGGTAGCAGGTTTGCTAAAGAAGGAAATTGAACGTTACGGTATTATACATTTAACCGATAAGGGCAAAACGTTTTTGGAAACCCCAAATTCGTTTATGATGACCCAGGACCATGTATATACCGAAGAATCCAACAATGGCATTATAACCGCTGGCAAATCGAGTGGAGGAGCGGCAGATGAAAATCTGTTGAAATTGCTTAAGGACCTCAGAAAGAGGGAGGCCAAAAAGCTACAAGTGCCTCCTTTTGTTGTTTTTCAAGACCCTTCGTTGGATGATATGGCCTTAAAGTACCCAATTAATATGCAGGAACTGCTGAACATTCATGGGGTAGGCGAGGGCAAGGCAAAAAAATATGGAAAGCCGTTTGTTGGATTAATTTCACAATATGTAGAAGAGAATGACATCATTCGCCCAGATGATTTGGTAGTGAAGAGTACCGGCGCCAATTCAGGACTAAAACTGTATATAATCCAAAATGTGGACCGTAAACTTCCTTTGGATGACATTGCTTCGGCCAAGGGATTGGAACTTCCTGCACTCATCAAGGAAATGGAACAAATAGTCTTTAGTGGAACCAAATTGAATATTTCCTATTGGATTGATGAAATTTTGGATGAAGATCAACAAGAAGAAATCCACGATTACTTTTTAGAAGCAGATACGGATTCCATCCCTGATGCAGTTGAAGAGTTTGAAGGCGATTATGAGGATGAGGAGCTACGCCTCTACCGACTCAAGTTTATTAGTGAGGTAGCGAATTAAGGAGCCAAATACTCAAACGGGATCCCTTTAAGATTCCTTAGTATCGTAAAAACTGTAATTACTACCAAAATTACTATTGGGGCATAGCGATAACCAATAAGGCTTTTAGAAGATATAATTCCGGTTTTTGATAGCACATGCTGCATAACGAGTGCCAAAAAGGGAAGGAATAAGAAATTATGCCCGAATACTTCTACAATTCTAAAGTGCAGGAGGTCGTGGGCTGCCCTTTGAGAGCCACAGCCTGAACAATAGATACCCATGTACTGCTCTACCGGGCATTTTGGAAAAAACAAGTTCGTTTCCGGATTATAGGAAAAGAAAAGGAGTACTGCTCCAAGAAACAGTACTCCTAAACTTATGAAACTTGCTTTTTTAAAAACCTGCATCGGCAGCACTGGCAAAAATGGCAAATCCAAAAAAGATAAAATAGACTATTGTTACAAGTAGACCAACACCTGCTCCAATCATAGCCCACATTTTTGCATTTTTAGAGGCTTTTTCAGCCTCTTCATATTCGCCCCTTGCATAGGCCTCATTCACTTTGCTCGCATAAACAATACTGGCTATTCCGGTTGGAAGACAGCAAAAAATCGTACTTAAAATGGCCCATACCAGATAATTATTTGGTTTTGGCGGCAGTCCCGAATTATTTTCCATGTTATGAATTATTGGTTAAAATCTGTTTTATTGATACTGTTCTAATAGTTCTTGAATTCTTTCTGGATCCTGAAGATTTTCCCATCCAAAAGTAGAAATAGCCCAGATAGTCATTAACAAGTAAATTACGTTTAAAACAATACCTATAATGGCTAATGTTTTTCCAGTTTTTACATTCTTAATTCCATCGTACATTTCTGGATTTTCAGCATATAGCTTGATGGCTTTGTTGGCTAAAACCAGAGCTATGACACCAAAAATAAGCCCAAGTACGCCATAACAACAGCAGGTTACAATGGATATTATGCCGAAGACTAATATCAACGTTGAATTTGGTAATTTTTGTTGTTCCATTTGTATTGATTTTTAGTTGAAAAGATTATTCATTTTTAGTAAGTAGCTTACGATAATGGTTCCGACTGTTATCGTTATGAAGAACCATTTCAAAAAAACCACATGTTTGAATTTTACAAACAAAGTAGAGCCTAAAAAAAGAAGCAAAAAAATCATCGGATAAATAGCCGGATACATCTTAAAGGCTGCCAAAAACTCACCATGTAACAATAAATCCAGTGAACGTTGTAAACCGCATCCCGGGCATTCCACTCCAAACATTTTTTTGTTCAGGCAGGGCATCATGTACCTTTCGCTATGAATTAACAATGTGGTAATTATTGGTTTCATCATGTGAACTTAGGCATCGAAAATTACCATTATTTTTGCACTTTCGATTGATTTTTTTTAACAAACTGTTATGATGTCAGATTTTGGGGTAGGTGATAAAGTGGAAGTGCTGGATGATTCTGTCCAAGGCGTTGTGGAAGCAGTGAACGGAGATTTAATTAAGGTGCTCCTTGAAGATGGGTTTTCAATGGAATATGAAGCATCTGAACTGGTTAAAGTTGGAGGAGCAATTACTGTAACCAATTTCGAGGCAGCTAAAGTCAAAACGGAAAAGGAAATTCCCAAGAAAAAGAACTTAGCCACAGTAAAACCCAAAGAAAGGAATATGCCCAAAATGGAAGTGGACCTTCACATCCATAATTTAGTGAAATCCACACGGGGCATGTCAAATTTCGATATGTTGAACATCCAAATGGAAACTGCAAAGCGGCAATTGGATTTTGCCATAAAAAAAAGAATCCAGAAAGTGGTGTTTATTCATGGAGTAGGTGAGGGAGTGCTTAAGGAAGAACTATACTATCTCTTCAAAAAGTACGATAACCTAAAATTCTATGATGCGGAATACCAAAAATATGGATTAGGGGCCACGGAAGTTTATATTTATCAGAATCCCTAGTTGGTCTCTTCAGTTTCCGTGGGTATTACCGTTGTTACATCACCAAACTCATCAACGGCCAAATTGGTTATTCGCTCTCCAGCCTCATTTACAAAGGAAATGCCACTCAGGCTTATGGTATGAACAAAGCTTGTATTGTCCTCATTTGCTGTTGTCTCGATAATGACCAGGCCATCTTGAGCTTCAATCTCTTCTAACACAGTGGGTGTTGCGGGTGGAATAGCATCACAAAAATAACTGGATGTAATACCGTCTGAAAAAATACGGTATATAAGTGAGGACTGGCTCGAAACTGAACTTTCAGTAGTAATGGTTTCTCCAACCACGCCATTGTCCAAAACTCCAGTTTGTAACTCCAGAATTAGGGCTTCGCTCTCATTAACTTTAAATAAAAGTGTAGTTGAGGTAGTCACCGGACTATCACAAGATTGCACAGAAACACTATTGAAATCTATGGTTTCAATTTGCAAATCACCATCGCTGCATGCAATCAAACTTGCTAAACCTGCCAAGGAGAACAAAATTTTCTTCATGGGCCAAATTTAATTGAATACAAATCAAACCAAGGAATTCTTTAAAAGAAATTAACGCATTTGGCCTATTTTTGAAAAATCAAATTTGATAGCTGATACATGCAAAAAGTTTACTTGGACAATGCGGCCACTACTCAGATTAGGGAAGAGGTGATACAACGCATGCACGAGGCTTTAAGTGCCCATTACGGAAACCCTTCTTCTACCCATAGTTTTGGAAGAACTGCCAAAACTGAAGTGGAACAAGCCCGAAAGACCATAGCGAAGATGATGAATGCCCACCCTTCCGAAATTATATTTACTTCAGGGGGTACGGAAGCAGACAATATGATTTTACGTTGTGCAGTTCGTGATTTAGGGGTAAAGACCATAATTACTACCAAAATAGAGCACCATGCTGTATTGCATACCGCTGAAGAATTGGAAAACGAGTATGGGATCCAACTTCAATTTGTGGATTTAAATAGGGATGGCAACCCAGAAATAGGTCACTTGGAAACGCTTTTAAAAGCTGATGATTCCAAGAAACTGGTAAGTCTGATGCATGTCAACAATGAAATAGGAAACATTATTGACATTGAACATATTGGAAAACTTTGTTCCGAAAATGGAGCTTTATTTCATTCAGATACTGTTCAATCCGTGGGCCATTATCCATGGGATGTAACTGAAGTTCCTATAGACTTTTTTACTGCAGCAGCACATAAGTTTCACGGACCAAAAGGGATAGGTTTTGCATTTATTCGTAAAAACTCTGGATTGAAACCTTTGATTTTTGGAGGCTCTCAAGAGCGAGGGTATCGTGCTGGAACAGAACCCTTTCACAATATTGTTGGATTGGAAGAAGCTTTCATCAAGGCTTATGAGAACTTGGAGTCAGAAAGTAAAGCTGTTAAGGAATTGAAGGCGTATTTTGTAAATAAGATAAAGCAAGAATTACCCGAGGTTGAGTTTAATGGCCTTTCTGGGGATTTGGAGAAAAGCACGTACACGTTGACCAATGTGCGACTACCTTTTGACAAACAGAAAGCTTTGATGCTGTTGTTTCATTTGGATATGAAGGGAATTGCTTGCTCCAAAGGAAGCGCTTGCCAGTCTGGAAGCAATTTGGGCTCCCACGTACTACAAGAGATTTTGAATGCGGAAGAGTTGGAAAAACCCTCCATTCGCTTTTCTTTTTCAAAATACAATACTAAAGAGGAACTAGATTACGCTATCGGTGTGCTCAAGGAGTTTGCTGCTGGTTGATTTTCTTTTTTCGCTTTTTTTCCTTGTCGTAGGGAAATTTTCTTGAAGCTAGCTTCATCATTCTGTCTATGAGCTCGGTTGTGTTTTTTCCGGTTTTTTTGGTAATTGCTTTTTCGTATTTCCAAAGAAGCTTACCTGTTTCACCATCACTGACTTTTACACCAATACGACCATAATTTGCATCTCCGCTGAAATAATCCAAAAAGCTAAAATCAGTGGGGACACCTTTGGACAGCAATATATTCAGATTTAAGTTTCCGCTGATGATTCCATCCACTTTTAAAATTTCGCAGAGTTGTTTGGTGGTGTAGATGTCCAAATTGCCATAATCTATACCGTTTTGGCTGAGCACCGCATTGGTATCTTCAATATTCTGAAAATCAACATTGAATTTTTTTCTTTTCTTTCTTTTTGAGAAATACGTTTCCAACGCATTTTGCACGGCATATCCCTCTTTTTCTGCAAGCTTCTTGAGTTCTGTGGATGGAACTTTTTGTTCTAAATCCAAATTGGCAATAAAGGGTACTATAGCCAATACCTCATGATTTTCAGTTAGTTCATCAAATCTGCGATTTTCATAGATATTTTTTTGTGCAGAAACCTGAACTACACTCATTAGCACAAAAAAGAAAAAAAAATGCTTCATCATCTACTTAAAGGTCTGAATTATAACCGGAGGGCAAACTTAAGATTAAAAACTCTACTCGTAAGAAAATTGGGCACGGCAAATTGTTGTTGCGTGTCAACATCCCGGACAAAAGTATTTGTAATGGAATTTTGATTATTGAACATGTTGAAAATTTCAAAACCTGCACTCAACTCTTTGATTTTATGTAACCAATGCCCTTTGGGGTGGCTGGTTTTTCCATCTGCAAAAATATATGAAATTCCTAGATCTGCCCTTCGGTAATCTCTTAATCTATTCTGAAAATCATAGGGGTCTGCATTGTTGGGCGAACCTCCTGGAACACCTGTTTGGTAAACTAGGTTCAGATACATTCTCAAGCTAGGTATTTTGGGGACGTAATCTTGGAAGAGTACAGCAAATTTCAATCGTTGGTCCGTAGGTCGTGAAATGTACCCTCGACCATCAATATTTTCTTCGGTTTTTAAAAAGCCCAGACTTACCCAAGATTCCGTTCCAGGAACGAATGCTCCGTTTAAACGAAAATCAAAACCAGCGGCATAAGCAACAGCATTGTTTTGTGCCGCATAGCGGATTCGGACATCCTCAATGGTAAAAGGGTTTACATCTGTCAAATCTTTATAATACGCTTCACCAATAAGAGTGAACGGTCTGTCCCAAAGGTTAAAACTGTATTCGCTTCCCAACACATAGTGGATTGATTTTTGTGCACGCACCTCGGGATTGATGTTTCCGGTAATATCACGTAGCTCTCTGTACAAAGGAGGCTGTTGATAGCTGCCAATGGCCAATCGAAACAGAATATCGCTTTTCCAGTCTGGTTTTATTGAAAATTGGGCCCGGGGACTAAAAAGAGTTTGGGCATTTCGTTCAAAACCGTCTCCGCTCAAGACCCAGTGTTGCAGTCTAAAGCCAAGGTTGAAATAGACATCATGACTTTTCCATAGGGTTTGTTTGCTGTATTGTAAAAAACCTGCCAAGCGATTGGTTTTGGTAAAATTGGTAGCTCGGACACTCTCAAAAGGCTCAATATCGCCCTCAAAAGGTTCTTCAGGTTGGTTGTTTATAAATTCTGGGTTTGGGGGCCTGATAAAAAAACCTGCAGAATCTAGAAATTCCGCCTCTCTTAGCTGATTCCTAAAATCTTCATGCGTAAATCGCGCGCCCCATTCCAAAGCATTTCCTTTTTTTTGATATCGGCCCTGATGGTTTAGATTGAATATCAAAGCATCCAATTGGTTTCTTGCCCGGGACTGTTGGGACCCCACCCCTCTGGAAGTAGTAACTTCCCCTAAGGAGGGGTTTGCCAAATTGGTATCTACATCACCCAATTCATATGAGGCTATGATATCTGAAAATTCTTCTTCCTGTGTATGGTAGATTGAGGCTGCGACATCCGCCTTTGTGTGCTTATTGACAAAAAAAACTGCTTTAATTGCACCTAAAGTATTTTCGTAGCGATTGTTTTCTTGTCCTTCATAAAAAACGATAAGTGCTCTAGGGTCGTTAATGGTTCCAAAATTGGTTTGTCTATTGAGAGGTTCGTTTTTATAATTGTTGATAGCATAGGAACCCAAAAAGCTAAGATGGAATTTTTTGGAAAAGCGGTAGGTCATAAAATTTTGCAAATCCAGAAAAGAGGGATTGAAATTGGTATTGGTTTGCTGACTGTTCACAAAAAGGCTGTTGTCTCTATACCGAACCCCGGTCAAAGTGGTCCATTTTTTATCTTTCGAAATGGTTTCTAAAGTGGAACTTGCTCCCAAAAGACTCCCTTGAACCTGAAGTCCAAAAGCAGTAGGTTCTTTATATGAAATATCCAGTACTGACGACATTTTATCACCATACCTAGCCTGAAATCCTCCCGAAGAAAAGGACACATCAGTTACCATGTCACTATTTACAAAGCTTAACCCTTCTTGTTGTGCGGATCTGACAAGAAATGGGCGATACACTTGTATACCATTGACATAGACCAAATTTTCATCAAAATTACCGCCTCGTACATTATACTGTGTGCTCAGTTCATTATTGAAAGAAACACCCGGGAGTAGTTTCAGAATGTTTTCAACCCCAGTATTTGCTCCAGGAATGTTCCGAACTATTTCAGGTGCAATTGTGATAATTCCATCTACTCTTTTTTCCCCAGAAGGAGAAACCGAAACACCAGCTATTTGAATAGCATCCGTTTTTAGTACAGGATTGAACTCAAATGTTTCGTTGGTGGTAAGAACTAAATCTTCCAAAACCACTTCTTTGTGCCCAATATGGGTAAAACGTACGGTGGTTTTAATCTCGGCGGTTATGCGAAGTAGATAATAGCCACTTTCGTCCGTACTCGTTCCTTGATTCCTAGAGGTTATGTTCACTCCAGAAAGAGGAACCTGATTTTCGTCTAGTACAATTCCGGTAATAATGGCATCTTGGGCTTTGCAAATGAAAGAGGCAAAAAAAAGCCACCCTAAGAAAAAAAACCTTACAAGCGAAGCATTATTTACGGAAGAAAGTTTGTTCAAAAGTAGTTGTATTGCCCACATTATCAGTAACGACAACTTTAAGATCACATTGCGTCTTATCCAAAATGTTATCGTCAAAATTATAGGTTATGGTTCTTTTTTTGGGCTCGTATTCCATCAAAATCCATTCACCGTTTAAAGTGGCCTGGTAACTATAGATCCCACTAAGGTCATCACTTATCTCCAAACTAAGATAGCTGTAATTGCTTAGCCACTGTTTTTCTTTAAAATTTCTGGGTTTAATGGTTGGTGCCACGGTATCTTTGGCCAGGGTATACTTTCCAAAGGACCTAGTTCTGGTTGTAAAGGCATTATCCCTTTTATATGTTCTATGGTATCTGGGATTGTCTTTGAGGTCTAAACGGGCAATGAACATTTGTTTTCTTTCTGAAGCATCGTAGGGAGACGCATCAAAACTAATGGTGAAATTTCGATGCGCTGCCACAGAATTATCATGAATGGTAATTGTGTCCTTTCCCTTTTTTAAATTGATATAAAAGTCGTCATAGAAAGTATTAGCGGGAAAATAAACCTTGGCGGCGCCTAAATCATAATTATTAGGTTTGTTGGCAATTACAAAATTCTCGGTTTTATCATCATTTCTAGGGATTTTAACCTCCTCCTTTTTCCCTTCAACGGGGATAATGAGTTTTATTTTATTGTTTTCGTAATCAGAAATAAGCAATTCGACATTGTAGCTCAAACCTTCTTGAATGGTTATTTTTCCATCGTTGTTCATGGTATTGTAAATGGAAAGTCGGTTTGAAGGTTCCTTAAAGGCTTTTTGCACACGCTGTTTATACTTACCGAAGTGCTCATAGTCTATTAATGTGTTTATATAACGGGTCTCAGCAAAGGAAAAAGTTTCAAAGTCATATTCGGAAAAGACCTTGCCATTGACCAATTGTTTTACTGAGTAGACCCCATTTTTGTTTGCTGCCAAGTCCTGCCGATCAAAACTATTAAAGCCAAAACCTATGGTTCCTATAGCTTTTACTTTATCCGCCAAAAAACTTCCATCCGCTTGCTTGGTGTAATTCAATTGAATTTTTTTAGCACTTTGATTTACAACCGCATCATCAGAAAGAGGGTAGCCAAAGAGGCTTATTAGCGTTGGATTGGTGGCATCTCTGACTTCATAACCGTAGAGAAGGGGATTTGTGGGCTTTTCTGTGACACTGTTTCGTATTTCGAAATGTAAGTGGGGACCTGCGGAGCTTCCGGAATTTCCAGAATAGGCAATAACATTGCCTTTCTCTACCTTCAGTTCACCATAATCGGGAAACAGTTCAATTTCATAGGATTGTTTTTTGTATTGGGCCTTCTTGATGTATTCTTCAATCCCTGGTCCAAATTTTTGAAGATGCGCGTACACGGAAGTGTGTCCAGATGGGTGGGCAACATATAAAGCCTTTCCATATCCCCAATGTGAGATTTTGATTCGGGTGACCGTACCATCAGCAATTGCATAAATGGGCAATCCTTCCCTTCTTTGGGTTTTAATGTCTATTCCTGCATGAAAGTGGTTGGAGCGTAGTTCGCCAAAAGTTCCTGCCAAAACAAGAGGGATGTCCATAGGGGATTGGAAAATATCTTTGGGGTATTTTTCTTGTCCTATTGCAATCTTGGAAAGCAGAATGCAAATCCCCAAAACATAAATGCGCATGTTGTACGGTATAAGTTCAATACGAATGTAACCAATGTTTTTATGTGTAAAAAGTGATTTGGAGAGCTTTGATCATATTCCTTGATGAAAGGGAAGAATATCCCTTAAAAAATTGCGAGGTAAGCCTAGGATGGTTAAATTTGTTATTACACATTCTGTTTGCATATGAGCGAACTTGTTGAGATTGTTGACTCGTTAGAGAATAAGGTAAGCAAGCTGCTCCATAGATTGGAACTGCTGCAACAAGCCAATTTGAAATTAAAGAATGAGCTTGAAACGGCTCATAAAGAGAAGACACAAGAACAACACACAGCCTCTGAATGGGAAGAAAAATATAACTCCCTAAAAATGGCAAACAGTATGTTGGGTGGTAATACAAATAAAACAGAAGCTAAGCTCAAGATAAATACATTGATTCGCGAACTTGACGTTTGCATAGCAAAGCTTGCAGATTAGTGGTTTACAATATGGAGGAAAAGCTAAAAATAAAGCTTTCCATTGCTGATAGGGTTTATCCTTTAACTATAGATCCCAAACAAGAAGAGGGATTGCGCAAGGCGGCCAAGAACATTGAAAGTCTGGCCAAGAAGTTTGAACAGAACTATGCGGTAAGGGATAAACAAGACGTGTTGGCCATGTGCGCCCTGCAGTTTGCGTCTAAAATAGAGCAAAGCGGAATAGACCGTTCTGAAAGTAGCAAAGCAGCCTTTGAGCGATTAAAGGCACTTGATGATTTGGTACATTCAAAACTGGGCGAATAAGTTCTTTTAAATAAAATATTGTTACTGCCCACATTGGTAATTATTTTTTGACAAACTCAACACTATTATATTTGAAGAGGGTGAGTTTAGGTTGTGAAAGCGGGCCCTACTCGTATAGGGATTTTTGAGCAACTTGTTAGCCCTAAACCTGTAATTAGGAGTTTGTACAAAACTTCGGCTAATGTGGGCTTTTTTTATAACCAAACACTAATTAGAAATGGATAACACTACACTTATCATTGTAGCTGGAGTTGTTGGATTGCTGATTGGTTTTTTAGTGGCTAAGATGATGGAAAAGGGAAAAGTCACTAAAACCATGTCCAATGCAAAAAAGGAGGCAGCTGACATTGTAAGAGAAGCAAAGAAGGAAGGTGAGAGCATTAAGAAGGACAAAATATTCCAAGCCAAAGAAAAGTTTTTGGAATTAAAGGCCGAACATGAGAAAGTAATCATAAACAAGGATAAAAAGATTGCCGAAGCTGAAAAGCGAACACGTGACAAAGAATCTCAGGTCAGCAACGAATTGGCCAAGAACAAGAAGTTGAACGAACAACTTAATGTTCAAATAAAAGATGTAGACCATAAAGGCGAGATTCTTGAAAAAAAACAGGCAGAAGTTGAAAAACTCCATAAAAGTCAAGTACAGCAATTAGAAGTAATTTCAGGGCTTTCTGCGGAAGAGGCCAAAAGTCAATTGTTGGAATCATTAAAGGCAACTGCAAAGACCGATGCCATGGCGTATTTGCAGAATACCTTGGAAGAAACCAAATTGACAGCTCAACAAGAGGCTCGAAAAATCATCATCAACACCATACAACGAATTGGTACAGAAGAGGCTATTGAAAATTGCGTCTCTGTTTTCAATTTAGAATCTGATGACGTCAAAGGACGTATCATTGGTCGTGAAGGAAGAAACATTCGCGCTCTTGAATCTGCCACTGGGGTGGAAATCATAGTAGATGATACCCCGGAAGCTATAATCCTTTCTTGTTTTGATTCAGTGCGCAGGGAAGTTGCTAGACTATCATTACATAGATTGGTAACAGATGGTAGAATTCACCCGGCAAGAATTGAGGAAATTGTAAAAAAGACCGAGAAGCAAATCAACGAAGAGATTGCCGAGATTGGTAAACGAACGGTAATCGATTTAGGTATTCATGGACTTCATCCAGAACTCATAAAAGCAGTGGGTCGAATGAAGTATCGCTCATCCTATGGTCAAAATCTATTGCAGCACTCCAGAGAAGTAGCAAAACTTTGTGGAATTATGGCCGCAGAATTGGGATTAAACCCAAAACTGGCCAAACGCGCAGGTTTGTTGCATGATATAGGCAAAGTTCCTAATTCAGAAACGGAGGTAGAGACACCACATGCCATTTTAGGTATGCAGTGGGCCCAGAAATATGGAGAGAAAAAGGAAGTGTGCAATGCCATTGGGGCTCACCATGATGAAATTGAAATGACCACGCTAATATCACCTATTGTTCAAGTTTGTGATGCCATCAGTGGTGCGCGTCCAGGAGCAAGGCGTCAAGTATTGGACTCATACATTCAGCGTTTAAAAGATTTGGAAGATATTGCTTTTGGCTTTAATGGTGTACAAAAGGCGTATGCTATCCAAGCGGGTAGAGAGTTACGCGTAATCGTAGAAAGCGAAAAAGTGAGTGATGACAAAGCTGCAGAGCTTTCATTTGAGATTTCCCAAAAAATACAAACGGATATGACCTATCCTGGTCAAGTAAAAATCACAGTAATTCGAGAAACACGTTCAGTGAATGTGGCAAAATAATGGAAAGCCCCTTATTCTTCTTCAGAATCAGGGGTTTCTTCTTCCACTATACCTTTACTTCTATTGTTTTCCAAAATGTTGAGCTTCTTTAATTTGGCTTTCCAAGTGTCAAGAGCCTTTTTGTGTTGCTCAATGTTCTTCACCACATCCATTACCAAAGGATTATTTTCTGAAGCGCTGGAAAAGAATTGAAGGTTATTCTCCAATTGGCGAATCTCAGCATTGCTCTCCGATATTTTTCTTCGGATAAAGGTGCGTTCATTCTGGATGGCCCTATCATCATCCGTATTGGCCAGATGATTCATCTTATCTCCATACTTTATAAGCTCAGACTCCTGGTGACCAACGCCAATTTTCTTGAATAGGGCGTCAATGATTTTATTGAACTTGCTATTCAAATGTTTTTTATTGAACGGGACACGCCCATAGCTTTTCCATTCGGCTATAAACTGTTTAATGTCCGCTAAATCTTTTTCTTTATCACCACTAAGTTGGAATGCACGAAGCCGGTCCATACATTCGTTCTTTTTTTCAAGATTTTTATATTCCTCTTGATGCGTTTTGTTTTTACCTGCATGCAAGCGGTCAAAATAGTGGTTGCAGGCATTTTTAAATTCGTTCCAGATTTTATCTGAGTATTTTCTGGGAACATGACCAATTTTTTTCCACTCACTCTGAATACGTTTCATTTCTGGAGTGGCCATATCCCAATCTTCACTATCCTTTAAGGATACAGCTAAATCTAAAAGCGCTTTTTTACGCTCTAAATTCTGGTGTTGTTCTTTCTTTTGGTTTTTGTAAAAGGCATTTTTTCCTCTATTGAACTTGCGAACCGCCTCTTTGAAAGCACTCCATGTTTGCTCATTTACTTTTTGGGGTACCTTGCCTGCTTTGAAGAAATCATCTCTTAGCGATTCAATCTCCCGAATTTGTTGTTGTAATGCTTTATGGTTATTTGAAACATTATCTGCAATAGCAATAATAGAAGTTATAATCTCCTCCTTTTTTTCAAGATTCTTTTCATAAACTTTTTCCTGTTCTTTAAAGTGCTCTTGCCGTCTTTCATGCAAGGCTTTGGTGGCATTGCTAAAACGTTCCCAAACTTCTTCTCTTTGCTCTTTGCCAACAGGTCCGATATCTTCCTTCCAAATCTTGTGAAGGGTCTGCAATTCTCTGAATGCCTTTCCCAAGTCAGTTTCATTGGCCAGGGCTTCGGCTTTTTCCACCAACTTTAACTTTTCTTCCAAGTTATGCTTGAAATCAAGATCTCTTAGTTCTCGGTTTAGGTGTAGAAAATCATAAAAGATTTCCATATGGTGGTGATAGGTTCGCCATACATCATTGTAATTATTACGAGGTATGGGTCCTGCATTACGCCATCTTTCCTGAAGATCTTTAAAATTTCTATAGGTATTGTTGATGTCTTCCTCAACATTCATCAAACCTTTAAGTTCCTCAATGATTTCAAGGCGTTTTTCTAAATTAGCCTTAAGGTTTTGTTCAAGTTGCTTGTAATAATGGTCCCTTTTTTCACGGTATTCGCCAATTACTTCATTGAACTGTCTTTTGGTTACGGAATTGTATCGGAAATCTATCTCATTACCCCCGTTGGCCACGAATTCTTCCTTTTTGTGCTCTAAAAATTCTTGGAACTTTTGGTCAAATTCGTACTTAATGCCACTTACATGCTTGCCAATGGCCTGTATCTTTTCGTTTTTTACCAAACGTTGTAGCTCGCCCACTAGATTCTCAATGGACATGGCATGATAATCCAAAAAGGGGATATGATGTCTTTTTTCATTGTCGGTGTCCTCTGCATCCTCTGCATTGGATTCCTCTATTTCTTCGATTACTTTTTCCGTTTCCTCTTGCGCAACTTCTTCCGTAGTATTGCTTTCTTCCACAGAAGCAGAATCCTCAACGGGAGAATCTGGTTCAGTGTTTGGTGTGGCTGTGTCCTCAGATAATCCTGGTTCAGAAATGGGGCTTTCTTCCAAAGATGTCTTTATATTATCCGAAGTTTGCTCAGCATCAGCTTCAGTTTCCTGAAGTTTTCGTTCATTTTCCTGCATTAGTAGTGTTTTTCCTCTGGATTGATGAAATTATAGCCAAGTTAACAACTAAATTAGCTAATCGCAAAAGTATGCATACTTCTTTTGTTTAACCATGACATTGTACAGTTTGAAGCTTATTCTGTACCATTTGAAAACCCACTTTAAAAATTCCAAATCTCCCAAGACCTATCTGCTTGTAATTCAAGCATTTTAAAGCCATTGCAGATAGAAGCGCCTTTTTCTTGTCCTAATTTTAAAAATGTTGTCACTTCGGGATTATACACAAGATCAAACAAAAGATGTTTATCGGTAATGTGTTGATATGGGATATCTGGTTTCTTATCTACATCCGGAAAAGTGCCCAACGGTGTGCAATTAACAATCACTGTGAATTCATTTAACACACCACTATCCAATTGGTTATAAGTAATCACGTTATTTGTTTTATTTCTAGAAACGTATTGGGTTTCTAAACCCAAATTGTTCAAAACAAACCGAATTGCTTTAGACGCGCCTCCTGTACCCAGTATTAGTGCTTTACTATGATGTGTTTTAAGAAAAGGTTCCAAGGATTTCTGAAACCCATAGGCATCCGTGTTGAAACCTTTGAGTCCATTTTCAGTGAATTTTATGGTATTTACTGCGCCAATCTGTTCTGCATCCGCATCGATTTCGGAGAGATATGGCAGTATGGATTCCTTATATGGAATAGTGACATTAAGTCCTTTTAAATTGACCTGTTCTAGTATTTTTGGAAACTCTTCAATAGTTTGTATGTCAAAATTCTCATAGCTATGTTCTTCAAGCTGAAGCGCCTTAAATTTTTTAGAAAAATACCCTTTGGAGAAGGAATAGGAAATGTTTTTACCCAGTAGTCCGTACCTGTTTTTCATCTTTGCTTTTTCCATACCAGTCCAATAATAACAATACCAAAATTCCCAATATTATGAAAACAATGGCCCACCATGTTTCCATACGTTGCATATCAGGAAGAAATCGTTCATAGTTGGCAATAACTTCGTTACCGTTGCTGTCTCTAAGTAAATTGCCAGCTTCATCTCTTTTAAACAAGGTTTTTTTCCAAGGCCAAAGCACTCCAAGGGAACCGGTAATAAAACCTATGATTACCGCATTGGAGATTTCTTTAAAGTGCTTTAGCAAGTAGCTTAACAAGTGTGAAAAAGTAACCAGCCCAGTTGCGGAGCCTAAGGTGAAGACCGCAAGAATCTTCAAGGTTTCCATACGCTGTACATTCTGAGTAAAGCTAAAGTCCCCGGACAAAACCTCTGCCAACGTATCGTAAAGCGCATTGACTGAATCTACTAGCAGGAGTACATAATTTCCTAAAAGGATGAGTATAAAAGAGCCTGAAAGCCCAGGCAGGGTCATTCCAGAAACACTTATGATTCCACAGAAAAAAATGAAAAAAAGGTTGTTGTTTTGAGTAGCTGGATTCAAAAAACTTATGGAAATACCTACCAACAGACCAATAACCCCCGCCATAACAGTTCTTTTGTTCCAGTGGTCAAAATCTTTAGAAATGTAATAGATAGACCCTAAAATCATTCCAAAGAACGCAGCCCAAACGTAGAGTTCTTTGGTTTCCAAAAAATAGTCTAAAACCCGGGAAATACTAAAATAACTAATCAACATGCCGAATATCAGCAATGAAAGAAATTTAGCATTGGTATATTGGAAAAAGCTTCGGAATCTGCCATTAAAAAGCAATTTGGCGGCTTTTGAATTTATTTTTTGAAGAGAATAAATGAACTCTTCGTAAAACCCCCCTACAAATGCCACAATTCCACCAGAAACTCCAGGAACCTTATTGGCAGCACCCATGCAAAGGCCTTTTATGACCAAAAAAAGATTGTCCAAAAGTGTTCGGCTTTGATGCATGCGGTTGTGGTGTACCTCTCCCTATTTTTTGGAAGCGGTTTTTTCCAGGATAAAAATAAGCGAAAAACCCGTTATAGCTAAAACAATCGCAAGCGCCAATTGGTTGTCACCTTCAAAACTCCATGGCCATATGTTCATTTCATCTGTGACTATGGTCTTATCACCAAAGGATTTGGTTTGCAAAACCTTCTTCCAAGGCCATATTTTGTTTAAAGAGCCCAAGATAAAACCAGTCAGCAGGGCCAGAGTCAAATTCTTGTAATGACTAAACATCCATTTTAGAAGCCGGGTAAAACTCAAAAGTCCAAAGACGGCACCAATAGCGACTGTAAGCACTATTTTTATATCTTTTTCATGAACCGCATCCAAAATGGTTTTATAGGATCCCAATAAAACCAATATAAAGGCTCCAGAGATACCGGGCAAAATCATGGCACAAACGGCTAAAGCACCGGAGAGGAAAAGATAGGGCAGGCTTTCCACATTCTCATTAGAAGGCAATTCTGTAATGATAAAGGCAACAGCTGCTCCTGCTATGAAGATTGAAATAGTTCCCATATTCCATTTCTTTATCTCTTTCCCCACAAAGAAAACACTGGCCAACACCAATCCGAAGAAAAAGGACCAAAGCAATATTGGTTTGTTTTCCAATAACCAACTTAAAAACTTTGCCAACGAAAAAACACTGATAAAGATTCCAGTGAAAATGGCCAGTAAAAAGTTACCATTGATTTTTTTCCAAAAAGATTTGAATCCTTCTTTTCTGAGCGTGCCAAAAAGGGATAGGTCAATAGAATTGATAGAAGTAATGAGTTCTTCATAAATCCCAGAAATAAATGCAATTGTTCCTCCGGATACTCCGGGAACTACATCAGCAGCACCCATGGCCATGCCTTTAAGGGTGATAAAGAGATAATCAAGCTTTTTTCTTGATTTCATAGAAATGTGTTGGTAAAGTAGGTTTAGGTAGAGGCCTTTTTAAATTCTGATAAAAGCATTTTAAGGCTGTGAAATTCTTTGAATTCGGGAAACTCTCTTTCAAACAAATGAAGATTTTCAGAATTCAATTGCAATGCTTCCATAAGTATTTCCTGGCTTTTTTCCAGCTCTTTGTTTTTTAGATAAATACCGGATAGTTTGTAAATCAGTTTGGATTCCTCTGGATAAAACTGAATACCTTGCACCAATACTTGAATGGAAGAATTAAAATCCCCTATTCTCTTTAGCGTTTCAGACCACTCCATCCAAGTGTCCAGTTCGTAATTTCCCAAATCTACCGTTTGCTTGTATGCGAAATCGGCTTCATCCAAATTGCCAAGCTGAAAATAAATTTTGGCTGCTTTTTTCCAATACAAAGGGTTCTCTCCATCAATATTAATCGCTTTATTGATATAGAACAGAGCCTTTTCAAAGTTTTTGAGCCTGCTATGAAAATCAGTTATGGCCAACCACCCTTTATCCAATAATGGGTCTTCGTGCACCGTATTGTAAAAATAATACTTGGCCAAATCGTCATTGCCCAACTTTTCATGACATTTTCCAATTCGAAGATAGGCATGGGATGTAGGGTCGTCAATGGTTATGGTTACCTCATAGTTTTCAATGGCCTCGTTGTACTTTCCTAATTTTTCAAGCACTTTGCCTTTTTCAAAATATGCGCCAATAAAGGCATCATCCGAAATAATGGCAAAATCAAACGCAGTCAATGCTTCTTTATACATGTTTTGGGCGAAATACATTTTGCCCAATTGATGCCATGCGACTTCGCAATAAGGATTACGTTCCAAATAATCGTTGAGATAGTGAATGCATCCTTCAAAGTCTTCTAAAAATTCAAAACAGTACACTACATTGTAAAGTGAGGAATAGTCATTTTCGTCAAACTCCACACATCTCATGAAACTACGCTTGGCACTTTCATAATCATCCATAAAAAGATATTCCATACCTAACAATGAATGTATGTCGAAGGAATCTTCAGCATGGTTGAGAGCTTCCAGCAGTAGATTGACTGCTTCTTGGTGTTTGTCCTGTTTGGAACAGATATTGGCTCTTTGAATATAGATTTCATCATTGAAGGTATCAAAGTCCTGGAGCTCATCCAAAATATGTTCGGCAGCATCAAAGTTATCCTCAAAAACAAGGACTTCAACCCGCAACAATTTTAATTCTAGTGAATTTGGGTGCTGTTCCAAGCCAATTTGAATGGCCTTCTTTCCCAAAGCGATTTTTCCGTTATTTAAATAGTAGTGAATAATGTCCTCAAAGTCCTCCGCATCGAAAAAATAGACGTCATCTGTCTTGAGCATTGACTCAAACTTGCTTATTGATTTGTCAGGATTTCCGTTAGAATCTAACGCCATAGGAACGTGTTTGGTTTTACTATGGACTTAAAATTAGCCCTTTGCTTTCTTCATTAAAGCCGGATTTTGGGTATGTTATCAACAAATTAGTTAACAGACCCCGGCCCGTACTCGTTTAAAATCTCAATAATTTGCTTACATCCTTGCTCAATTTCCTCCACGGAAATAGTGAGCGGAGGAGATATTCGAACCGCTTTAGGTTCGAACAGTAACCAGAAAAGAATCAGATGTTTTTTTGCTGCTGAAAGCACCAGGTAATTCGCTAGTTCATTACTTTGCATAATTAAGGCCAACATCAATCCTTTTCCTCTAACCTCCTTAATCAAAGGATGTACCAAAAGCGTTCTAAAGTGTTTTTCTTTCTCCAGAGTTTGCTCAATCAGCTTACTTTCCGTCAATTCTTGCAAAGTGGCCAAACTGGCAGCGGCAATTACTGGATTTCCGCCAAAAGTAGTAATATGACCGAGTTTTGGATTGTCCTGCAAGCTGGCCATCATCTTTTGGGAAGCAACAAAAGCTCCGACTGGGAGTCCGGAAGCCATTCCCTTACCGATAACCAAAATATCCGGGGTGCAATTGAAGTGCTCAAATGCGAATAATTTGCCCGTTCTTCCAAATCCTGGCTGGATTTCGTCCAAAATAAGTAGAGCGCCTACCTGATCACAGCGTTCTCTTACTTTAGTCAAATACTCATTCTTTGGTAGTATGAAGCCTGCACCTCCTTGTATGGTCTCCAATACCACTGCAGCTGTTTTTGTTGTAATGCGTTCAAGTTCTTCTTCGGCATTGAATTGAATGGAGGAGACGTCAGGAATCAATGGTCGGAACGCACTTTTACGCTCTTCGTAGCCCATAAGGCTTAAACTACCCAGAGTGTTCCCGTGATAGGCATGGTTGGCAGCAATAAGCTGTGATCTGCCGGTATGCCTTCTTGCCAATTTTATGGCTCCTTCTATGGCCTCAGTACCAGAATTGACCAAATAGGTGGTTTCCAAGCTAGAGGGTAAATGGTCGGCCAATAGTTTTGAATAGGCAACTGAAGGATTCTGCACATATTCGCCATATACCATTACATGCATGTATCGCTCTGCTTGCTCCTGTACAGCGTTTACCACTCGGGCATGACAATGCCCAAGGCTGCATGCAGACACCCCGGCAACAAAATCCAAGTGGGCATTCCCATCTTCATCATAGATATAGCTGCCCTTTGCCTTGGTCACAACAAGACCTAAAGGATGTGGTGTAGTTTGGGCCTGGTGCTTGAAAAAATCTTCTTTGAGCATTAGGGCGATCGTACTTTGGAAACTTTGGTTTCCTTGGGTTGAGTTGCTTTGGCTGGAGGAATGTTGTTCACAGGGTCATTTTCGTTTTTACTGCGTTCTTTCTCCTCTGCATCAATGTCGATGGGATTCTCTATCCCTCGAATCTTAACCAAGGTAATATTATTGTCATCCTCATCAAAAATGTCATCCTTGGTCAAAATGCGCTCTTCACCCCGCCAAATGAATCCCTTCAGTTTTCTGCTTTCAACCGGGAGATCTTTTTCTGGGAAGATATCCCCGTCTGGATTCACAAAAAAGGTAATGTCCTCAATATCGTTATTGGCCATTAGCAAGCGTATTTTACTACATATGGTCTTATCTATGCCGATAAGCTCCTGATCATCATTGTACATGTAGTAAATGACCTCGGTATTTTTGACCAAGTCTATGATTTTCAATTCGTTTTCGATGAATTTTCCAAACAGGTTCTTTCCCTTGGCTTGATTATATCCCTCCCGGCTAATGGTGTCCAAAGAAATGATAAAGGCATTTTCCAATACTTTGAGCGAATCCAATTTCTCGGTTTCCAAATCCGATATGAGATGAATGCTGTCTCCCGTAATTTGATTCTCCACATTCCATATGATAGGGTCGGTAACTAACTCCGTTATACCCGTTTTTTCGTTAAAATGGATGGAATCACATTTACCACTTAAATCGGTCTTATAAAACTTTGCGTTTCGAAAAGCCCGTAAAATACGAGATTCGGGCTTGCCTGTGACCATAAGGGTATCCCCATGGATATAAAGGGAATCTTGTTGTACTAGATTTATGGAAACAGCACGTTTTGTGGCAAAAACGGAATCTTTATCCTTGAAAACCTCAGCATAATGCGCCCGTATTACACCATCGTTAATGGTATCCGTTATTTTGATGTTATTGGTGGCAGAAGCAAACGCACTTATTTTATCAAAGTAAAGACTGTCGCCTTCAATTATTTTGTTGTTGTAATCGATACGGGTGTTTTTTATGCCATAGCCTCGCTCAATTTTGGTATCATAAAATCCACGCTCGCAATATATTTTGTATTCTTCACCGATTATTGTTGATGGCCCATACATGTAGGCATTCTTTGAAGTGGTGTAATAATCTAGTTGTTCTGAATCAACGGTATACTCGGGATTATCGATATGCACTTCATTTTGGAACTGGTACTTCTTAGGGGTCATAAAGTATGTGCCTATGGTACTGGTGAGCACATTAGCGGAGTCCACTACCTTCCCGCCGGAACGGTAGTAGGATTCTTGCTTTTCCCGGTCAAAATAGAGGGTGTCCGTGGTAAGGGTCATTTGGCCATTGGTTAGGTCCACATTTTCCCAGGCTTTGGCCAGTTTGGTATTGCCATCATAGTCTATCTTTCCACTATTCAACTCTATGGAATCTCCTTGCTGTAATCTAATGTTACCAATGGCCTTTAGCTTGTTCTCCTGTGCATAGAAAATGGCTATATCGCACCAAAGGTCTGCTCCTTGATGTTCAAACTGTACTTGGCGTTGGTCATCTTTACTAAAAATGGAAGCGCCTGGGAATTGGGCTTCATCCTTGGTAAAATTAGCGCCATAGATAATATTGATTTGTTTTCCTTCGACCTGCTGTTGGCCGTAAGTTCCAAATGAAATCAAAATCAACAAAAGAAATATGAATCGATTCAAATCAATGAATTTTGCCCAAAAGTAGGGCTTTTGAGCAAAGTCTCACAACCTCTTTTGGAAAGGTTAACAGCTACAAATTGTTTAAAGGGCAAATTGGAATTGCCCTTTAGGGAAGTAAATGGAATTTTCTATTTATTCTCCTTGTCTCCTCTACCTAAATATGCCCTGATTGAGTTAATCAGACCTTCCGAATTGAAGGTTATAATATCCACCACGTACAATTCTTCTGTTTTGTTGACCGTTATTTTCAGCTCTGCAGCTACTGTATTTTGGTCTTCATGCATTTCCAAAATCTCAATTTCGATGGATTCGGCTGCTTCAAAGTTTTTCTTGGTTTCCTCCAACGCCTTTTTCTTGCCTTCCACTCGAATTTTCCAATCGCGTAAGATGATGTACTCTGCAAAAATGGCTTCAACTCCGGCTAAATCCTTTTCGGCGTACCTTTCCAGGTATAACCTGCACAGTTCTTTTCTTGAGCTTGTGGTCATTTTGGTCGTTTTTTCAAATGTAGGATATTCGTTGTTATCTGTATTCGAACTGATACACATCACGGTATTACCAACATTGACGGGTGGAGTTGCCAGTTTATACAAGATAATTCCATTCTTTGGTGATTTGTATTCTTCCAAGATAGTGCCGAATTCATCCATAGTATGCCCTACAACTTCATTTTCCTCAACAGAATCCCCAGCTTTGAAATTGCTGTAAAAGATTCCCTTGGTACTTGAGCGAATATAACTTTGTTTATTGCGATATATTATGTTTGGGTGAGGTCCGGTGCCATTTTGATACATATTCATGGTATCGAGCATATTGTAAATCCCCTTTTTTATCAAGTTCACATTTTCTTCTTGAACATTGCCAAGTTTCCCGCATTCAATACTTAGAGCGGTTTTTCCGTCTTGGACTGCTTGTTTGAACGTATACTTGGCCGCATCTGTGTCCGAAAGAGTGTAGGGGTAGGAAACCACATACTGAAACCCACTTTTTTCAGAGAGTTCTTTGGCCAGAGCAGTTTGTTTGGGGTTTTTAGTGTTGTTGTAAAAGCATACAAAAGGGATTAAGTCCTCAGGCGCATCCCCACCATGCACATCAAGGAAAACCTCGCTTGCTGGAATGATGTTGGAGGTGATAAAATGACCTATTTGTTCTGTAATGGTTCCATCTTCTTTGCCAGGGAAAACGTTGTTCAGATTTTTCTTGTCCAATGGACTAATAAAGGGGGTTCGAGCATAAAATGAAGCTGTATTGGCGATAGGGACCACAATTAAGGTTCCTTTTAACTGTTGAAGGTCAATTTCTTTTAGTATTGCCTGAACTGCAACAATTGGTGGATATTCAAAACCGTGTACACCAGCAACTATAGTAAAAACTGGCCCTTTGGTCTTTCCTTTGAGGATGGAAATAGGCAGAGAAGCTTCATTCCCATCTTTATCCTTAAAATCTATACTTAGATTTTCTCTAAAGGGTCTTTCGCTTTTTTTGAATGCATTTTGAAAGGTGTTTTGGGGAAAAGTGGCTTGTAGTGAAAAAACGAATAAAAAGATGATGACCTGTCTCATATTTAGTTAAAAAAAAATGAGAATACAAGTTCCTAAATTCTTTTGATTATGACTAGAAAATAGGAAGTAAGATTTGGATTTATAACAACGTTGGCATAACACAACGGGCTAATTTGCGAAGTACTTACTTTTACTTCTTTTCTTCCCTTAAGATTTTCTCTATTTTACGTCCCCTTGCTAGCTCATCTATCAACTTATCCAAATATCTCACTTTTCGAGTCAGGTCATTGTCAATTTCTTCAATGCGATATCCACAAATTACCCCTTTGATCAAATGAGCGTTGGGATGTAAATCAGCTTGCTCAAAAAAACTCTCGAAAGTGGCTTTTTCGTTTACAAGCTTCTGTAGTTTTTTGTCGTCAAATCCCGTAAGCCATTTTATTACTTGTTGTAATTCTTCTTTGGTCCTACCTTTTTTCTCCACCTTATTAACATAATGTGGGTAAACCGAGGCAAAAATCATTTTTGCAATTCGTTCATTGTGCTCTGGTGTAACTTTCATTGTTCTTTATTTATTGGTACGGTTCCATGAGCCCAAGCTCTAACCAAACTAAAATTTAAGAAAAAAGGGGGGTGCTTTATTTTTTTATTCCGTCTAGTAAAAAAGACAAAGCAGGATAAAAATAATAAAACTCCAATAATAGTAGCACATAGATAGAAGTCTAATAATGAATATATTAGAGCTAATTCCTGAGTCAAAGGGTTTTGGGCACAAGTATGGTGTTACTAAAAACGATTCAATATCTCATTGCCTGGTTCATCCAAGAATGTTTTGATAGCCTTCATGGCCAATCCTCTTCCATTGTCTCCATTGGTCATAACCACAAGCCCTGTATTTGATTTGGGCAAAAGAACAATCAATGAATTCACTCCTTGGTCGCTGCCAGCATTAAACAGGGCATACTCTTCATTGGGTAGGTTCTGAAATACAATCCACCCCAGTCCAAAATGTATGCCTTCACGGACTTCACTATGAGGCCTACTCATTTCTTCAAAAAGCGTTTTCTCAAGATAAGAGCTATTGAGCAAAGTAGCTGAGAGTTTACCAAAGTCTGATAAAGTGGTCAAAAGGTTATCCGCTGCATTGGCTTCATACGATTTCTGATATTCATAAGCTTTACCCCCTTTGTCATGGGAGCCTGCAAAATCAAAACTTTCCATTTTTTTATTCCAGACCAGAGCGCTGTTTTCCATTCCAATGGGGTTAAAAACCAAAGAATCTGACAGCTTTTCCAATGAGGTGGCAAATTTATGTTCCAAGGCATTTCTCAAATATTCGAATCCTTCTCCGGAATACTGGACTTTTTCACCCGGTTCAAAATCAAAGGAAAGTTTTTTGTCCTCATACATATATCTCCAGTTCTTAAAGCCACTTCTATGACTCAGAACAATTCTTGTAGTCAGCTTTTTATGCCTGCTGTCCTCTTGTACATCTGGATCTATCCAATATTTATATAACGGTTCATCCAAATCTAAATCCCCGTTTTCCACAAGTTTCAGAGTGGTCAGGGTAGTTATGGTTTTGGTAAGCGAGGCTACATCAAATAGGGTTGACGCCGTGATTTCATTTCCATTAACATCAATCCCCTTCACAATAGTCTTGGCAACATTTCCATTTTCAATTTTTAAGATGGCAATGCCAGGAACATTGGCTTCGCCAAGCCAATTACCGACCTGTTGCTCTTCTGTTGTGTTATCAATAGTTTGGTTTTTTTGGGCTCTTACGTTGATAAAAAGTAATACGAGCATACTGGAAAAGTAAACTGATTTCATTTGGAATTTATGTATTTAGAGTTTAACCTATTTCCTTCAATAGGTTTGTTTGATGACGAAATAGGAGTAGAATTGTTACGTTATGTGAAGATGTAAAGTCCTATTCGATGATTTTTCAGCTCTAAACTTTTATTTTACTATTTCAATTTCTTTGAACCAACATATATACTGCATGGGGTAACATCAAAAAGGTCATTCCCGAAAACGGAATCATAAAGACTCCGACCAGTACAATAATCAAATAAGCCCAAATGAAGTTTTTTGGGATTTGACCATTAGTTTTTTCTACGTAGTTAACAAGAATTCCAAGTGGAATAAGCAAGAGACCATAATAGAAGAACCAAAAGGCAGCAAAATTCTCATAATTCATTTCTCCGTTGAGTAATGGAAATTCAAATAGGCCCTTACTTATTCTGAAAAAGAATTTATCGGCAAACCCTGCAAATTGTTTTCCAAAAGCAAATGGAGAAATTCCTAAAAGCGGGTGAATTATGCCAAAAAAAACTAAAATCTTTCCATTTGTAATTTTCACGTTTTGTCCTTTTTGTTTGATATGTTCTTATTTTCTTTGCTCAAGCTTTTCAAACTGTAATAGGATAAAAGCTTTTCACCTTTTTGGAAATCACCTTGATACCGTAGTCCAAGTTTATGTAGCAATTTAATTGACTTTTTATTGGCGGGAAGTGTAATCGCAATGATGTTTTCATAGGTATTAAGCTCTTTTAGCTTGTCTAAGTATAATTTACTTGCTTCAAAGGTGTACCCTTTTTTTTCAAATTGCGGCAACAATGCGAATCCAATATCTGGAAATAACTCATCATCCCGTTTTAGAAATGTTACTATTCCAATGGCATTTCCAGATTCCTTCAGCTCAAATACATTGTAGAAATATTTATTGTTGTTAAGTATGTTTTGTATATAGTTTTCTGCGTCTTTCGTGCAAGAAATGTTTCTATCTCCAATAAATTTTAACCAGCCCTCAGAATTGACCAATTCGACAATAAATTCAGCGTCTTTCAGATTTATTGGTCTTAGAATCAATCTTTCTGTTGCTAGGGTAGTGTACACTTTGATTTAAAGTTTGTTTTGGTAGGGGATTTAGAGTAACAATATACTTCAATCCTTCTTTAAAGAGGGTTTTTAAAACATAAAAACCGATGCCTCAATTGACATCGGTTGTAAGAGCTATTTTATTATACTGTTTAGCTATCAATCGAAGTGTTTATTGCCATCTCTTTCCAGCTATCCAAATCACTGAGTAGCTGTTCGGCGTGACCTTTTATAGCCTCAACTGCATCAGCACCCAATTGTAGGCGCAAAGGCGTATTTTCTGCTTGCAATGCTTGGTCAATGGCCTGTGCCGCTTTTAATGGGTCACCCTCTTGTGTGCCATCCATTCCTTTTGCGAAATCTCTAGTACCCCCTACGATTTCGTCGTAGGCTTCAATTTTTGGCATGTGCTTCAAAGCACTTCCTGCAAATTCGGTTCGGAAAGCTCCGGGTTCCACAATCATGGTTTTTATCCCAAAAGGCGCTACCTCTTGAGCCAATGCCTCGGATGCTCCCTCCAACGCAAATTTAGAGGCTGAATAGGCACTAAAACCACCAAAACTCATATTACCACCCATGCTGCTCATATTGACGATGGCACCGCTGCCTTGTTTTCTTAGATGGGGTAGGACTTCTTGTGTTACTGAAATGGCTCCGAAAAAATTGGTTTCCATTTGATTTCGAAACTCTTCTTCCGGGGTTTCCTCCAACGCTCCAACGATACCGTAACCCGCATTGTTGATAAGTACATCTACATGGCCAAAAGCGTTTATAGCTTCTTTAACTCCTTGTTTTACTTGTTGAAGATTGGTAACATCCATTGAGATTGCTTTGATTTGGTCAGGCGCGGTTGCCGCCAATTCATCCAGTTTTTCTTTTCTACGGGCTGTAGCTACTACTTTGTAGCCTTTGGAAGTGGCATATTCTGCCATTGCTTTACCAAAACCGGATGAAGCTCCGGTAATAAACCATACTTTGTTGTTATCTGTATTTTTCATTTTCTAATATTTTGATGATTAATTTCTAATCCAAGTTCTTTGAAAAGAAGACACTTACTTCTTCCACTGCTTGATTGACTTGTTTTGGTTGATCATAGTAATCAAAGTGATATCCATCTCCCCAGATTAGTTCTTTTTCGCCTTGGAGGTCATTGTAAAACTTCTTGACATTGTCTGGCAATGCAGAACCATCTGAATGTACCATCATGAAAGGAGTTTTAATTTCTTTTGCCTTACTCATTGGGTCAAAATCCAACCAAGGTCCCCAACTCATAACAGACAATTCATTTTTCCACTCCTTCACTCCGCCACCTCTTGTAGTGTCCATATAATATTCCATCGGTCCTACGTGAGAAGCGGTTTTATCTTCGTTATGATACGCTAAGATGATATCATTTTCCCCAGTGTTAGCAAATTTCTTTTTGGCCTCTAATCCAACTTCACGCAATTTCTGCACGTTATCTTCACTGCCGTAAAGCAGGGGTAAAACATTTTCGTCTGGAAGCCAAGCTGCCACAGTGGCCACAGCCTTAATTCTATTATCTTCGGCGGCGAGATAAGCTACGTTGCCTGCTGATGTACAAACACCCAGAGCACCTACATTATCCACATAAGACAAGGATAAGAGATAGGTAGTGGCCGCCTGTAAATCCTTAAGTTTTAATTCTGGGTCTTCAAACTGACGGGGTTGTCCTTCGCTTTCTCCGTAATTACGATAGTCGAATGCCAAGGTTACAAAGCCTTCTTCAGCTAATTTTTGTGCATAAGTGCCCGCCATTTGTTCTTTTACAGAGGTTAATGAACCACCTGTAATTATTGCAGGATACTTTTTTGAAGAGTCAAAATTTGCAGGTTTGTACAGATGACCTGATAAAACTAAACCGTCTGCGTTGAATGTTATTTTTTCCATTTGAATTGTTTTTTTAGAGTTATTATTTGGTTTTGCATTGGCAAAAGTGAAAACCGATAGAACAGTGATTAAAAAGAGTTTTGTATTCATAACAATTAGTTTTTAAAAGATTATGGTACAAAAGTATGGGCAGGGCAGGGGGTGAGAACTACACAATTCAAAGTGTGAAGTATACAATTCAAATAATCAATAAAAAGTAGAGGTATTTTTCTATTTCCTGAAGGCTCCAGGAGTCATTCCAGTTTGTTTTTTGAAGAATTTGGCAAAATGGTTGGGATAGTTGTAGTACAGTTCAAAAGCAATTTCCTTGACTGATTTGTCCGTATTGGTTAGTCTAGATTTGGCCAAACTCAAAATATGTTTGTAGATGAGTTCAGATGCGGAATACGAGGTGATGCGTTTGCAAAGGGCATTCAGATGGTTAGGGTGAACGGATAACCTATCGGCATAAAACTGAACTTTATGTGGTTCAGCATTTTCAAAACTTTGTCCCGGGTGAAAACTGGTTTCAATATGGTTTTTAAATCGGCTTACTAAGGTGATATCACCATCCCTTTGTGTAAACTGAAGTTCACTTTCATCTATTTGTTTTTTAAACAGTCTGGTCGCTTTGTAAAGAAGGGCTTTGGTGTGGTGATAAATAATCTCTTTGTTAAAATCGGCTCCACTGTTATACTCATCAAAGGCTTCCCGGAAAATGCTTAGGAGGGTAGATATGTCCTCTTTGGCTATGTTTAAAGGAATGGTATTGTCAACCAAAAGGAAAGGGAATTCTTGTCCTATCTGGGCTGTGGGATTGTTTTCAATGTAAAAATCCTCGGTAAACATGATGTAGTACCCTTCCCAGTCCGGTAAAATATCCCAATATGTGATTTGATAAGGTGAATTGAAAAAAAGAGTGGCTTCTAAATTTTTGGTGGAATAATTACCGGTTTTTGTGTATCCAGAACCTTCGAGTTTTAATGCCAATGCATAAAACTCATGTTTGTGCAAGGCCATTTTATGGTGCACGGTTTTCATATTATCCTGAAAACTACGAACATCATAATCTTGATGTCTAGGAGATGGTATGTTTATACCTTCACAGTATTCTTTTATTGTGGAAAAATGAATCAATTCAGTTTTCTTTTTCAATGGGTTGTCAACCGTCTTCTAGCTTGTTGAATGCCAAAGTGGCGACTCCTTTTCGTATTACAAGATAGTCTAAACCTCCCTGTTTTCCTTGCCATTTCAGATTGAGTTTTGAAAATAATAATCAATAGATTATCTCATTTCGTTATCCTCCGAAATATCCATTCCAAAGGGCCAATGCTGTTGTATTTTAACCAAACCCAAGCAAACAAGACACAGCTAAAGCTAAAGACCAAAGCATATCCGACCGAAAAAAGTAACGGATATTGCCCAATCTTATCTGGATTTATCGATTCTACAATGCCCATTCCCAAAATCACATGAGCCACATAGAACGTTAAGGCTAGCTGTCCTGTTTTAGCTAAAGCGACTGCTATTCTGTTCTTCTTGTTTGCTCCTATTATCAGAATAGAAGCTGATATTATGGTAAATGCAATGGCAACTCCGTTAAGCATATAAATTGGTAATGGAGGCATAGGGCTTGTTCCAAATAGCTCTTTTATTTCTTTTGAAGTTTGTGGACTTATACCTGATAACAGGTTGATTAGGACGGAAGATGTGATTTGAACAACAACGAAGGCAAGAATGGAAAAAAGAAGTAGTTTTTTGACAAACTTCACGTTTTGTAAATCTTGCTTGCCAAGCCAATATCCAAAAACCATGAATGCAGACCATGGGATAACGGGATGAAAACCATTGTAAATCAGGTTTCTGGTGAATCCCCTGATTGTCCAAAAATCATTATAAGTTAGCGAGTTGAAATCCCAACCCATTTCATAATCCCATAGCATCATCAAAAAAGGATAGATGAATATGAGTCCAAAACCGAATAGCAGGATAGACCGTTCTGTTCTTTTTAGAAGCACGATTACCACTATCATATACACCCCATAGAAATGTAAAATATCCGCAGGCCAAATGGTTATGTAAGAGACTCCGATTAAAAAAAGAAGAATTGCCCTTTTCAAAATCTTTTTCTTGATACTTGTCCATTCTTTTAAATCATTGGTCTTATTGGCTTTTTTGGTAATTAGCGCCATCCCAACTCCGGCCAAAACCACAAAAGTTGCAGCTGCTTTTCCATCTAAGAGGTTTATAACCCTTATAATGCCGCTAGAATCTTTTGCCCCGAAGACCATTTTGAAATTGACCACAATCATACCAAATAGGGCCAAGGCTCTGGCCACATCCAACCCTATAATTCTCGTGGAAGGTTTTTTAAATGAAGTCATTTTGTTCAAAAGTTAAATCCTGCCTCAATCCCAAACCCTATGGAACTACTAATCACCTTTGAGTTGGAGAGTCTGCCTATTGCATTGAGGCCCAGGACAAGTCCAAACTCAGGAAAGGGTATAAAAAGAAAACCGGTACTGGCCGTACCTCCAATCAGAAATCCCGTGGTTCTATCGTTGTTTTGTCTTTCTATGGTTTCTACACCCGGAAAGGCACCTAATCCAAGATTGAAATAGAACCCGCTGCCCAAATATTCATAGCCATCAAAACCAAACCCCAAGGAGTAGGTGTCTACCTCTTTTATGTCCTTATTTTCCAAAAAGCTTCCATCAATAGTAGTGTTTCCAAAACTTAATGTTAGTGGTATGACAAATTCTTTAGATTGCTTTTCAAACTCCCTATACTGTATGGACCAACTTTGATAGTTTCTGCTTGAAACACGTTCAAACGTAACCATATGAACCAAGGGAGGATTAAGTGAATCTGTTGCTGTTTGAGCTGAAGTGTGCAGCGGGAAAACAGATAAAAAGAAAAATAGGAGGCAAGCTACAAGAAATTGCATGAAGGTATCTTTTTGTGGATTAATTCTATGGCGAAGGACGCCAAATGATTCATCGCAAAATTTGACCTACATCAAAAAATCAATACTTAGCCCTAATTCGACTTAAAGTCTCTAGCGAAATGTTCAAATAAGATGCAATATGTGTGAGTTTAATATGCAGCAGCAACTCAGGTGCTTGTGCTAGCAACTTTTCATAACGTTCCGAAGCGGTCAGTGTTCTAAGGTCCAGGAGGTCTTCCTCCAAAGCACCCGCATGTATTTCTGTAAGTAGTAAGTCGAGCTCCAGTAACTTTGGAAACTTTATCTTGGCAGCTTCCCATTGTTCTCGATGTGTTATGCTCACCTTTACATCGGTCAAACAATCAATAAACTCCGTACTAGGCTCCTGAAAGGTATAGCTCGTATATGCTAGCGCTATATCGTCTTCAAAGAAAAAATCCGTAGTGATTTCCTTTCCGTTTTTGATGTGGTACTTACGCACTATGCCTTTACGAACATGAAAACTTTTACGGCAAACACTTCCGGCGTTAAGCAAAATCTCACCTTTTTTAAAAGACTTGGTTTCTTCTATTTTGCTAAGAAAGATTTGGGTTTTTGTGTCCAATGAGGCAACAAGCTGTTCAATCTTTTCAAAATGGTTAAGCATCCTGTATTTTATAGGTTAGGTCTGTATTGCGCATATCTTTTTTTGATTGGCATCACTCGTAAATGATTATATAATTTAGCACTTGTATTTGCAAATTTCCGGAAGAAAGCAAGGAAAGGCGATAACTCTATATGTTTTTACGTGTTGGATTAAATGGTTTCTTTGGTTATCCATTTTTTAACGGTAGGTGCTTCGTATGCTCTCATTTTGGTTAAAAGCTCGTCGATGTTTTCACTTACCAAAACCATTTTTCTATTCACTTCTTTTAAAAGGCCTTTAGCTACCATCTTATTTAAAAAATCAATTAAGTCATCGTAAAAACCATTAACATTTAGTATTCCAATGGGTTTTTTGTGAAGTCCCAATTGGCCCCATGTGAGCATTTCAAAAAGTTCTTCCAATGTTCCAAAACCTCCAGGCAGAGCAATTACTCCATCACATAGCTCATTCATTTTTGTTTTCCTCTCGTGCATTGAGTTGACCACAAGTAATTGAGTCAGTCTATCATGCGCAACTTCTTTTGACTTTAGGAAATTGGGCAAAACACCTATAACCTTTCCTGAGTTTTCCAATGCTCCATCCGCAACGGCCCCCATTAATCCTACTTTTGCGCCACCATAGACCAATTCAATATGCTCAAGAGCTAACTTTTTTCCAAGTTCTTTGGCTTGAAATTCAAATTCTTCTTCCGTTCCTAAACTTGAACCGCAAAATACTGTGATCCTGTTCATTTACTTGTTGTTTCTTTTTTCAAAAGACGAATATAAAAGACTTACTACGACAAAAAGACTTAAAAAAAGTAATGCCACGGATACGTCTTCCACAAGGAAAAAACTTGTATAGGCGGCAACTATAGTAATCAGAATCATAAATATCCAAATCCCATGAACTATTCTTCTTTTTGTTCTCTTTCTCATATGCCTAAAATACATGTTTTAAAAAGTATACAGGAGCAAAGAAGCACCTATAATCAATGGTTAGCGACTTTGTTAATTTTTAAATGCATTTCTAGCTGCTCCAGATAATTTTCGAATCCAATTGAATCAAAAAAACTCATAACATTTTCTGCTTTTTTATCAACGTTAATGATTGAACTTGTATTTCCATATTTTTTTGCCAATTCGGCCATTAAACTGGAAGCTATTCCTTTTCGCCTTAAATTCTTACTTACAGCTATTTGTTGTATTCTCTTGTTTTTTGGATTAAAAATAACGTAACCTACAAATTGGTTTTTAATGTATGCTCCAAGTGAATGGTTGGCCGTCTTTAATTTATCCACCGCTTCTTTTGAATTTTGCCATGTTGGATGTATATCCCAAAACGATTCCATTTGTCTCCATGGATAACTTTGAAGTTCTTTAATCGCTATTGCTTTGTTGATTTTGGGAGCGGTAAAATCTCCTTTAAAGCAAGCTAATTCCCTGATGGTTTTAAAGCCCGATTGTTTATAGGATTTTATGGCTTGAATATTCTTGGATATTACCTCAAGTATGACTTTGTCAACTCCATTTTTTTCTAAAATGGACAGGCTATACTGGTACATTTTTTTTGTTAATCCAGAACCTCTTTTTTTGGGAATAACACCTGTTCCTCCATTATATACTACTTTTTGATTGTTAACGATGTCAAATCCATGTAGAATAAATGCTACAAGCTTTTTATTTTCAAAAACGCCAACTGACAACCCAGGGTCTGTCTTATCAACCATCATTTTTGATGCTAACTGTTCTTCTGTCAATTTAAAAGGAACGAAATAGTCAGAAAACGATTCGTTGAAGGCACTTAAGATTTCTTTGTTATCTACCCCCTTTAAATTCCTAATCTTCATTTTTTAATGAATCAAATGTCAAGTTTCGTGAGTTTTCCAAATGAAAGGTATTGTGTTCAAGCTATTTTTTCTTTAATCCACTTAGATTGACAATGTCAATTAGATAGTCAAGATTGGAGATTAGTTGGTTTAAAATAGCCTCCATTTTTATGCCCAATTCATATTCCTTGGTATAGGCAACAAAAACGTCTCCCTCTGGTTCAAAATAGACCTTTATAAGGTCTAACCCCATGTCTTTTGCACTCACTTTCAATAAAAGCTCCCAGAGCCTTCCATGCGTAAGGTCATTTTTGTCTACTAATAAACTAACAAAATCATTATCCTCTTGTTCAGGTAACCAAATGGTATAATTCCCATTTATTTTGGATCTTTCAATTTTGCATTTATAGATGTCGTAATTTTTCATTTGCCAAATGAATTCTAATCGCTCTAGTCTAAGAAAGGTGAGAGATTTGTATACTGTACTTTTTTATTGGGCTATAATAATTGCTTAAAGACGTTGAGGTGTATGGTGTTTTTCAATTTACGGTTGAAAAATATAAAATGCTACTTTTTCTTTAGGAATGTATATATGGCCATTTTCAATTAGCTGATTAGTAATATCAGTATAGAGTATGTGGTAAATCCAAATAAAATATTCCTCATAAGATACTTCTTTTTTGTATAGTGTTTTGTTGTACTCTTCTCTGATCATAGAATCATAGTGATTAAGCACTTTTAATAGCTTTGGTTTGAAAAAGCCAGCGAGGTTCATTAATCCATTATTACAGTCAGGAGTAATGACGGGATATTTAAAACTTGATGTATCAGTGATATTTGCATATTGCTTTTCTATCTCCTTATTCAATTCAACAACCTCTTGTAGATATCTTTGATTTCCATATCGACAGAGGGCGAAACCTTGTTTCATTTCTACTTGATTTCCATAGATTCCCAAAGCTTCATAGTCAGAATCAATAGGTTTCTCCTGAAAAGAAGCATAATAATTTTTATTATTTCTTTTAGGTCTTTCTTTTCCCAAATATTCAGCTTCTACGTTGTTAATCTGCCCATTATCCAACAAAACATTACTCAAAATGAGTAATGAAATATCCTTGAAATTGAAATCTTTCATGCACTCTATTTGCTGCGTTTTATGCTTAATCGAATCTATATTTACCTCTATTTCTTTGGTAACGGCATCTGTAATGGGCTTTAAGTATTCAGAAATTTTTTTGTCTTCATTTATGGGGATAATCATAACGGAAGCAAGCGCTTTATTATCTGTTGTCTTTTTAATGAAATCTGCTTGTGACAATAGATTCAGGTGAACATTAAACTCTTCGTCTGTCCATTGGAAATAGCTTTGAATCTGCTTCAAATTGTATCCCTTATGAAGAAGAATAGGGATGTATTTTAGTGAATCTTTATTTGGATTAAAATTAGGTTTGTTGTCTCCTCGGCTAATCATTTTAAATTCCCAATCATTTGAGATATCTGATTCAGCAATTTCTTTACTCTCTTTACAAGAGAATACTAAAACCACTATCCAAAAAATATGTAATACTCGTTTCATCTTTTACGTTTTAAGTTCACATTCTGCAAAGCATTGTGGAGTGCGGTAGAGCATTCCTTTGAAGCGTCTGGGCTAGAATTAGTTGCGTCGTTTACACCAATAATCTGTAGGCTATTTAGGGTACTTTCTAAGTAGATATCAGTTTTACCAAAAACACTTTTACCATTTTCTTGGGCATAAGATTGCCCTATCAAGCAAGTGATTGGAAATAGTTGTAAAGTGAATTTCATTCGCTCTATTTGTTTCAAGGATAGATTAGATTCGAAATTGTTACAGTTTCTTAAGAATCACTATTGCATATATAGTGTTGGAAACTGTTTTTTATTCAAAATGCATTTTCATTCCCTCATGGGTGGATTTAAACCCTAAATCTTCATAGAATTTGATTGCTTTCGGTCGTTTTTTATCCGTTGTCAATTGTAATACATGGGCATTTCGTTCTTTAGCTTTGTTAATTGCCCATTTAAACATTGTTTTTCCAATTCCAAGTCCTCTTTGGTCCTTCCTAATTCTAACCGCTTCTATTTGTGCTCTAACTCCTCCGCGATAGGTCAGATATTGAATAAACGATAATTGTAGCGTTCCAATAATTTCAGAGTTCTCGTTTTCCACAACGATCAGTTCCTGATTTGGGTCAGTGTTTATGTTTTCAAATGCGATAAGATATTCAACTGGCAAGGGTATTTGGTAATTTTCTCGTGTTTTTCCGAGTTTATCATCCGCAATCATTTCCACAATTTTGTCGAGGTCGTTTTTGGTCGCTTTTCTAAATTTCATTTTTTAGTTTGGTTTAACTGGTTTTTTGCCAAAGTTGGACTCTATGACTTGTGAAACCTGTGCTGAGTATGGCATATACCCCTTCTTCGCATCATTTATTGGCTTGAATAAAGTTGAGATATTCCGAGCAACTATCTATGTTTTCAATATTTTTTTTGAATCACTATCTCTATCAATCTCTATTTCTTTTTTCTCTGATTTACACCCAAACATAAGAGCTATCATTAAAGATACTAGGGCTATTTTCCTCATTTCTTAGTTTTTATTTAATACTGGCCAACGGCTTAGTATACACCTAGTGCAACCATTTAGGGAGTAGTATTGTATATATTATATTGAAGGTAATCACTTATTTAGTATTATTCCTTGCTTAACTTTTAAGACTATTGAATTATTGATTCCATTAATGCTTTTTAATGGATCTGAATTTAAGACCAAAAAACTTGCTTCGTACCCCTCTTTTAAGAATCCGATTTTTCTGTTAGGAAATATGGTTTCAGCCGAATTCTCACACCACATTTTAAGCAGTTCAACATTGCTAAAGATACCCAAATCATGCAGAAACTGGAATTCACCAACGGAATTATCATTATACATGTCCGACCCAATTGCAATCGTAACACCTTCACTATTAAGTGTTTCAAGGTTTGATTTTATATTCTCAACCAGTTCTTCATAGTTGGGCTCATCTTGTTTTTTAGATACTAACGAAATTGTAGTTGTAACAACAGTACCTTTGTTTTTGGCTAAGATTGCATCCTCTCGTGATAACTGTTTTCCATTATCAATTTCCGGTAGGTGCGCAATTTCATCTATACCAGCATTTACGGCAACTCTAAAGTCGTTGGCCGTTTCAACGTGTGCACTGACGCGAAGATTATTTTGGTGTGCCCTTTTGACAATTTCAGGAACCAATTCAGGGTTTAGTCCCTTGTTCCCAAAGTAAGTGGTATCGTTTTTTCGTTTTTCATATTCTTCCGAATAAAGAATCATTATTTTAATGAAATCGGGTTCAAACGACAATACTTCACCCCACTTTTTTTCCAAATCATTCAAATCATCTATGACAAAATAACCATGGGATTCAATTTCTTCAAGACTATTAAAGAGTCCATCAAATCGGCCGTATCCAAGAAATCTTTTTCTTAATGCTATTGGGTGACCTCCACTTCCTGTAAGGGGGGCATGAGCTAGACTAATATCAATTCCTTCTGGCTTGTTGTAATGGTGCATCAATGGGTCTATGCGCTTTTTAATAGATGAAAGCATCTTTACATAAAATACACCATTACTGAGGTAAGCGTCAATTCGTTCTTCTAACTTGTAATCGCTTTCCAAGTTGTGGTTATGAGCTTCTGCAAATGGTGGAATGACGTACATGCCTTTAAGGTCAATTATGGTGTCATTTTCGGTTTCATTTTTGGAAAAGCTTAGGATACCCTTACGAACCCAAACGGTTTTGTTTTCAAAGGTATTTCCATTGAACCATTTACCGTTGACTAATTTTATAGATAGACTCTTAGGGTTCTCAATCGCTGTTTTTGTAGTATCTGTTTGGTTTAGTTTACATGAAACAAAAGCAAAAGTCAGAACAAAAAATAAGTAGCTACCTGCCGTCATAGTATTTTAGTTTTTCAATCAATTTGTTTATTGAAGGACTTCTCTTTTAGTTGAATGTTGCACAACGTGCATTAATTACAGCCATTGTTGGCAGGGGCTATTTTATTTTTTCTTGACAATAAGAGCACTAAATAAAGCTACTATCATTCCTATAGGCAATACCTCCATATAGGTAATTAAAACAGCAAATAAAGGATTCTTGTACATTTCCTTAAAGTCTGCCATTTGAGCGGTTATGGCCTCAACTTCATCTGGAGCAGAATTTCTTATAATATAGTCAGCATAAATGTCAATAAAATCGGGGGCAAACAAATAATAATATAAAAGGCCAACCACAACATAAATTGTAGAAGCAACAAAACAAATTAGCGCTCCTGTCTTAAATGCCTTAGAAAAGCCAATCTTACCATCAAGATAGTTGTTTCTATAATTTCTTACTCCAAAATAAATTAGAGAAAACATGATGACCATTGTTGCATACCCTACTACATCGTTCCCTTTGTAATCAGGATTTGAACTCATCATGTTCATATGGATAATTGAATTGGCGCTTATTATTAAACCTATCACAGCACCAAAAATCAGGATGACTTTTTTCATAATTATTGGATTTATAGTTTGTTTCGAAACTATAGTATTGAAGAATAATTCTCTTCATACTTTGGTACCAATTATTGAAATTCAGCAATTTTATAATTAAAAATTATTTCCCTACTCCACAATTTTCATTTTTTTGGCAGTGGTAATAGCTTGAAACCTGCTACTTACATTCATCTTCGTATAAAGGTTGGAAACATGAGTTTTTATAGTGCTAAGTGAAAGAAACAATTTTTCTGCAATATCAGAATTGCTATACCCTTGAACTATGAGCTTTAAAATTTGATATTCTCGAGTTGTCAAATTCAGCCTTTTTAAACCAGCTTGATTTACTATAAATTCTTTGGGTTTATAAATCGTAATAGGTTTTTCCACAAAAACAGTTTGTGTTTTTGGCTTTATTGATTGCGAAGCAATCCATGCACCCAACATGGTGAATATAATGGCGAGTAATCCAATGTAGATATCAATTGCGTTTTCCATAATTAGAAAATTCCATTGCAACCATTTTAGCCCAATTATTAGGCTTGCAGTGGCTAATCCATATAAAATAATGTGTCTGACACCGTTATCTAAGTTCATTTTACACGAAATAATTTTAAGGAAATTGTACAATGCTTTTTTCATAATTACATACAACGGTCTGGGCTATGATTTCGGTCTGGAAAATCCGTATGGATTTTACGATTTAGCAATCACACCGTATTAAAAGTAGGAAATATTCTTTGTGGTTGGAGGTTAAGGGCTGAAGTATAGCCTTTGTTAGCATACGTTTTTTATCCACGAATATTTATACTAGATAGATTATTTTTAATGCCCAAATCCACAACAATTTGATGTTCCCAAAACAAATCGTCATCGTCAAAAGTCAATTCTGAACTCCCATCTCCGTAAAATGTGATTCCGTTTAGCTCAATCCGTTTTATAAATTCACTATTCGAGATTTCAGATTCGTTTTCATTGAGCCAACTATCATTTTTTAAAGGGACAAGCTTTTTTGCGATACCATTTTTTAAAGTTTCTTCATTGTTAGAAATCCAATTCAGTTTATTATTTATCAAGTCAATAAATTTATTTTCATTCAGTTCAATTTCGCTTGGGTTGTAAGCTATTTTCACTTGGTTGCCAAAAAGATTGATTTTAGATGAATTAGTAATCAAAGCTTTTTTTCCCTTATAATTTTCTTTCTTTTTAGCTTGAGGAAACTTTTCGAAAAAATCTCCGCTCAATTTTAAAGAAAGAACTTCAAAATCTTCACTTTCAGTTTTAAAGTCAGACTTCGACAAGTTGTATTCCCCTTTTTTCTTAAATCTTGAAAATAATGCCATAGGTCTTCTCAAATGTATGCTAAAGCTTATTGTTTTGTTTTTGTTGTTTGTCTAAAGCTAAATCCATAAGATTTAGCGACTATAGAAATATACACAGACCTTTCGGTTTTGCCTAAAAGTCCGCATTACATTTAGGTTTTGTTGGCAACTGGCTCTTCAGTCTCAAGTGTTCTATAGTATCTTCGATTTGCTTTTTAAAGAAACATCAATCCAAACTCGGTTGTGAAATGCAAATTTTCTCATCTGAATTTGAATAACAAAATCTTTGGTTGATTAGCAACAATGCACTAAACAGCACAAGATTTTTAATAATGTATTGCCCCAATAATGTAGGGATTAAAATTCCTGTGAACACTTCAGACGGAAATAGAAGTATTGGTGAAAATGTCATAATCAGATGCCCTAACGTGAGTGGTACAATCATTTTTTTAAAAATATTTCCGATTAAAAATAGCCCAAAAACAGTTTCGATGATAGCTAGTATCAAATAGTTCATTTCACTGGAAATAAGCCCTAAAGTTAGTTTGTCCATTGTCCGTTGTGCCATTGTTTCTGCGGGACTCGTGTTTGGAAAGAATTTAAGAACTCCAAACCAAAGAAAGACAATGCCTATAGAAATCCTTACAAACGCTATTGGCCAAGGGCGCAATAATGTTTCAATTTTATTAATTAGTTCCATTCGCCTTTTGCTTTCAAGAAATCGTTTTGAAATTTTTCTGTATGCCACATTAACATCAACATGCGGTGTGCAAGTTGCCTTGCCGCTTCTTCATCACTTGGGTAATGTACACCCATAATTTCTCTTGAAAGCCCAATTTCATAGGCCAGTTTCACAAAATCATCTCGTTTTTCAGGAATCAATTCGCCAAAAGTATACGCCTGTATATATGCCCACAAGGTATGCCCGCTTGCAAATGATGGTGAACTTATAGTTTTCAGAGGCTTTAGTTCCAATTCCAGTTGGTATGGCCTTGCTCTAACCAAATGATATTTTACCGCAAACTCCATTAATCGCATATCATTCATAATGCCCTGTAAAAGCCTTGATGTTTCTGGAAAATTTTCAAAAGAGTACGTTTGGCCCAGTATCTCTTTACTTTCAAAAAAAAGGTTTTCAAGATTCTTCTCGTAATTAGGATGTGTTGAGACATAGTTGGCATCTGGCCAATATCCAATTTTTGCTAGAGCCAATACTCTTTCGGTTTGCTCTTTTGTTCGTTTTTTCTGTAACTCCAAAAGAAAGTCGAGTTCCGCTCTTGTCTGTTCGGAACTGTTCGCAGGAAATTTTACAGCCTTCACTAAAAAATCTACTTGGTTTGAAGTAAGGTAAACGGGCTTCGTTAGGGCGAACAGTATAGTATTATTCTTGTATTTTTTTGGTGGGTACACAATAGTATCCATCCAAGCAGTAGATTGCCTCTGTTTACCTGAAAGTTCTTGAAGCTTTGCATAGTGGTTTATGCTGGGTTCTATTTCATGGATAGTTGAAATAGCCAAGTTTTGGGCAAGAATGGAATTAAGTCCAATGGTCAAGAAAATAATTCTAAAGACTATTTTTTTTCTGTTTGTCATGATTATAAAATTTAAGATTTATAACCAAGACTGAAAACAGTGTAAAAAGACGCAAAAATTATCGATTATTTTTTGAAATGGTTGCCTGAAGGGGTTTGCAGGAATCTTTGAGTGTAATGTCACTAAGGCCTTTCGCGTCCTCCATATTAACTTGGAAGCAGGTGAAAACTTCATTTTTTAAGAGTTCACGAGCTCTTTGTATTCTGCTTTTGGTTGCGGTTAGAGACAAGTTTAATTTATTTGCTATATCCTGTTGTTTTAGTTTTTCTATGTCTGACATACGTAGCGGCACTCCATATTTTTCAGGTAAAAAGTCAATTAGAGCTGACACAAATGGTTCGATTTCGAGATATACATTATCCTCTGTTTCTTCTTGGATTTCTCTTTCCAAACCAACATATTTTTCACTTTTTTTTAGATAATCTATGGTGGTGTTATGTGCAATTTGGAAAAGCCAGGACCTAACATTCTTTATTTTAACATCTGAACAGCAGGAATCTATTACTTTCATTAGAACGAGTTGGTTAATTTCGTCGGCTATTTCTAAATCCTTTGTCTTTTTGAAAATGTAGCCTTTTAGTCCACCCTTGAACTGTAACCAGATATCTGATGCCTGACTATATTTCTTAATTTTCATTTGGTGTAAGTTATATTTTTCAGCTTGCTCACAACGGTATCGGCTATGACTAGTTGCGGACTTTTACAACGGAAAATGTCGGCCTGAGACTAAAGATAATTGATTGCAGGAAATTCAACAGGTGAATTTCCGTCCGCAATTAATCATACACCGTGTTGTAATGCGTTTTTTTATTCTTCCCTTTTTTTCAGATAGTAAGTGAACTGATATCCAATTCCAAGACTTATTTCGTTAAAACTCCCAATCCTATTGTAGCGGATGAAACTGGAAAGTCGCTTGAAATTCCGTTTAATATCGACTTGATATGCACTCAAATCTCTGTAAATACTTGTTTTAGCGTTAACTGAAGCATAAAATGGTGGACCAAGCCAAGTTCCAAGTCCAATAAGTGGTCCATTTGACTTTACAGTTTTGTTTTTGTCCAATTCAACATAATTTACGTTGCTAAAGCCTGTAATAACTTGTACTCCATGTAGGTTGATTACGTTTTCAATACTATAACTATTCGAATCGATGTTATTGTCGTAATTTAAATTTCTCACTGAAGAATTGATGTCTATGCTAAATCCACAGTCCACAAATAAGTGTTCGAGATTGATATAGGCATTCAAAAATCGGTTTTCGTTAAAATTGGTTTGATAGCCAATTCCAGTTTTTAATGTCGGTTCGCCAAAGATGGCTGGAAAAGACAAATCAAATTGCACTCCAATTGGATTGCCAACAACTCCACTCTGAGCATAAATTCCAATTTGTTGGTGGTCTAAAAAGCAAACTGTGCAATCTTCTTTTAAAAAGATTTCAAGAAATTTATTTTCACCGAGCTTATAGTCCATTGGTTGAATACCGACGTAGGAAAATGAAAGTACATTTAGTGAATCTGGAACATTGATTTTAAAATTTCCGTCGAAGTCAGTTTGAGTGCCAATTTTTGTTCCTTTTATAATCACAGATACCCCTGGCAAAGGCGATTTATCACCTTTAATTTTGACTATTCCCGAATATTCCGTTGTCTGTCCAACGGCGACTCCAAAAATTGAAAAGAAAAAAATTATTAATGTGTTCTTCAAAACTGGTTGGTTAATTTGGTTTGAAAGTATTGAAGGTTTTCCAGATGAAAAAGATTAAATGAGTGAAGTGGTCTTTTGAATTAGTCAAAATGCATTACAACGGTCTCGGCTATGATTTCGTTGTGACGACGTCTGCGAAGCAGCGGGCGAATTGGCGCTAAGGCAAAGCAAGATTATTCTGTCGAAATCCAGCCGTTTGATTTATACTTTTATTTTGGTGTGGCACAAAACCATAATGAAAAATAACTATTGCCAACAATGGTTATTTTTCATTCCTTTTATTCAATCTTTTAAGTCGGTTTATTTCGGATTTTTTAGTTCGTTTCAGTTCTTTTGTTCTAGTACAAAGGTCAGTCGAAAAATAAGGTTCGACTTTATTATTCTCGTCAAACGTATTTACTTGTAAATCCGTTTCATATGAGTAAATCAGATGTTCCGAGTTCAGCTCAAAATAATTTCCACAATCTGCTCCGCCACCAGAGGTCACAATGGTTATAAAATCCGATTTTTCTTTTCCTTTAATCAGTTCTTTAACTTTAAAAACAAATTCAATTCTATTAATTTCTCGGACGTAATATTTTCCTTTTTCGGTTGAGCTCGGGATTGAGTCATAAACTTTACCTTCATTAATTTCCACAACTTTTCCAGTAAAAATCAAGTCCGTATTTTCAAACCCATATTTAATACTTGACTTTTCACAAGAACAAGAATAAACTTTGTTTGTTGAAAAAATCAGAAGGAATATTATGATGATTATTGGGTTTTTCATAATTATTGCCAACGGTTTTGTAAATGAAAAGTAGTGGATTTTTAAGAACTAACTTTTCGGATTGTAATAAACTTTGGTTTTCAACTTTTAATTTCGTTTTATCACCAAAACCACTATTTTTTATATGCGTTGTTAGGTCCTGTTAGTTTTGGTCTAATTCGAGACATATAACCACCATAAAATTCTTTGAGAGCCACAACATTATTGACACTATCCCTTTCAAAACGCAGTCGATCATAAGGCCATTTCTCTATCCAAAAGACACCGTTTCCAAGGTTATACATTCTTTCTCCATTTTGAGGATTTTTATCAAAAGTATAGTAAAGGTTCTTGCTCTCATTTTCTTGTACTATGTAAGCAGTTTTATTTTCAGTATCCCCTGGAATTAGGTAACCGCCAACAAAATCAGAGAGATTACCTTCTATAACTTCATTTTCTCTATAATCAGGTTTCTTTTTGTCAAGTGCGATTAAAGCTACCTCGGAAAATATTTGTCTAGCATTTGCTGGGGTCTTATTTGTATTTACCATTGTAACAATTGTAGTCGATATTCGCGGAAAATGAAACATCATGCTATAAGTAGTGGCATCACCACCTGAATGTCCAAACATTATTTCACCTTCAAAATCTCCATTCTTAACTCCAAATCCGTATTCTGAGTAGTACCCAGAACTTAGGGAAGTCTTCGCCTTCATTAAATTGAAGGAGTTTTGAGAAATGATTGATCCGTTCATCCATTGATGTGGAAATCGGGCTAATTGCAATGCCGTATTTGTCATACCTCCATCGCCTTTTATCCAAGGCCAGTGTTTCCTTCTTGAAATTTTTCCATTATTTGGTTGAAAGTGTTTACTCATTATAGGACTTTCCATGCGTTTTGAAATCAATTGAATGTCGAAACCCGTAGGTTCGTTAATGACCCTATCAATATTGCTCTGAAATGATTTATCAGTTGCTCTTTCTACAATCATTGCCATGAGAACAAATCCCGAATTGACGTATTTGTAATGGGAGCCTGGTTCAAATTCTAATTCATGAGCCTTAAAGAACTCATAATAGTCTTTTTTTACTGGACCTATACCAGTGGCTATGTAAACGCTATCTATTGTAGTGGCATATTCTTTTAAACCAGAAGTCATAGAAATTAAGTGACGAAGCTTAATTTTTTCTCCCTGCGTTTGATTGGGAAAATCTGGTAATAAGTCAGATAACGAATGGTCAAGATCCAGAGTTCCCTCTTCAACCAGCTTCATTACAATTGTTGATCCAACTAACTTGGAAATAGATGCCATTAAGAAGTAGTGGTCATTGGTTGCTGGAATCTGTTGTAATGAATCAACATAGCCAAAACTATTATTATACAAAACACTATCCTTTTTGACTATGGCAATGGAAAAACCCATAACCTGGCCATCGTTGATAAACATTTCTCCAATAGAATCAATTTTAATTCCTAAGTCCGATTTGCTTTGAGAAATACTTTGTTTCTCTTTCTTACATGCAGTCAATGAAAGAATGGAAAGTAATAGGTAGATGCTATTAGTTTTAATATAGTTCATTTTGCTATTAATAGGACGTAACGGTCTCGGCTATGAATAGTTGCGAGGATTTTCAGAAGTAGGCGAGAACAAGCAATTATTTATAGTCATTGTTAGGGTGCGTTTTTATTTTCAGTTTATTTATTCCAGTTCGATATTTTTCTGATAAATAGATTTCGGTTGTGTCATTTCCATTACTCGAACTACTTCCTGAAATATTGATATGATTTTCTTTTAAAATCAACTTCAGACTGTCGGAATTTGTGGTCTTAATTAAAATATCTCTTTTTGGGTCAAATTCTAAAGTTCCGTTTCCTTGGTAAAATTCAAATTCGTTTCTGAAAGTTGTTATATATTCTTTGTTACTTTCTGTTAGCCAGTTTAATTCTAAAGTTCTATTCAATCTGCTAACCGCTTTTTCTTTTTCTCCAGATAATGTTTCTAACATTGCATAATTAACCAAAGACATTAAGTCCATTTCATCTTTAACTTTTGGTTTGTCAATTAATTCAAGTGCTTTTTTATAACTGTTAATTGCTTTCTGTTTTTGTCCGTCATATTCGTAAAGTCCGCCTTTTACTTGACAATAGTATTCAGTTTCTCTTTGTTCGGCTGGCACTTTTTCCAAAACCTCAAATGCTTTTTCTAAACTATCTTGCTCAATATAAACTCCAATTAATTCATATCGTATGAAAGTGTCTGATTGGTCAATTTCGATAGCTCTCAAGTAACTGCTTTTGGCATTTTCTAAATCTCCATTCATTCGATATTTAACTGCTTTTTCGTTCAATTCAGTCACACGTTTTTTATCCGCTTCCGAAATTGAATTTTTGCAACTACTTGCAATAAAAAGCAATAATATGATGTATGTTATATTTTTCATTTCAAATGCACCCTAACGGTCTCGTATAACCGTCAGTTACGGGTTATTAGCGTTTATTTTCGGTTTAGCACTGACGCTCGCAATTCCGACCTGCCACGCCTGGCAAGGCGGGGTGGATTCGCTTGAGCCTGCCCTGAGCGAAGTCGAAGGGTGGTCGAATCCGCCGACCAGAGCCGAGCGACTGACGAACTCCATTAAAAATAAGCTTTAGTGAGTAAATTGCGGTTATACATTGTTATGCAACGTTTTATCTTCTTTCCGGAACAGTAGCAAAGCCAATCCTATGGCAAAAACTAAACAGCTCAATAACATTAAAGTTCCATTGTTCCAAATAAAATATGAAATTCCCACAAAAGGCCCACCAATTATTACCATAAGCGAACTTATCGGGTTTGTTTTTATAAAGTTGAAAGCGTGAGTTGCTAGTCCAACAAAAAGAAAAGATGGCCCGATAATTACAAATGGATATAGAATTAATGGTGTATTACTAATTTGTTCACTCAATTCATTCCTTCCAACATTATCACTTCCAAAGCTCCACATAATGAAATCAATAGTACAGAGCCCGATATGGCCAATAACTCCAATTGCGGTTAAAATCGACGCAATAGAATTCAGGTTATTCTTTGGAAATACATTATTAAAATTAATTAGTAGTACAGCTCCAATCAGATTAAACCAATGAGCTAAATCAATATGTTTTTGCTCACTCAACGAGCCTTGAGAAAAAAACACATAACTGATTACAAAAAATATTAGTCCTAATAAGCATAACTTTTTTGTTTTAGTCATAAGAATTCGTTTTTCGTAATGTTGCACAACGGTCTCGTATAACCGTCAGTTACGAGTTAAAATAGCGTTTATTTTCGGTTTAGCACAGACGTTAGCAATTCCGACCTGCCACGCCTGGCAAGGCGGGGTGGATTCGCTTGAGCCTGACCTGAGCGAAGTCGAAGGGTGGTCGAATCCGTCGACCAGAGCCGAGCGACTGACGAACTCCATTAAAAATAAGCTTTAATGAGTAAATTGCGGTTATACAATGTTGGCAACTGGCTTTTTATTCGGTTAATATCTTAGTCCAATATTTTTCCATAATTGGAATTTGGTCAACCACTTTTTTTGATAGCTTATCATATTCGTTTCCGAAACTCAAAATCTTTTTTCGGTCGTATCTAAACCAACTGTTTTTTCCACTTTCTTCAGTCAGAGTATTTGGATAAATCCGTTGTCTTTCATTCAAGTCGTGAGCAGTCAATTTATTCAGCGGAATTATTTTCCCCCAATGAGTTTTATATTCTGATTCATTCCAGTTAGCGAGTTCGATTACAAATCCGCCACCATTTCGGTCAAATTGGAAAGTCAAAAGATTTGTTTTTCCGTTTTCAGTTTTTCGGAAATGAGGAAAACTACCTTTAAAATTTCTATTCCGTAATTCTGGAACGAAAATTTCTTTCAGCGATTTTATCATTTTATCTTTTGCGGTGCTCATTTTTCAGCTTGCTTACAACGGTCTCGGCTATGAGTAGTTGCGTGGGTTTGCGATTAACTTTACAAGTACACACCAAACTGAAAATCCGCGAGGATTTTCAGAAGTAGGCGAGAACAAGTAATTACTTATAGCCATTGTTACCTGCTGGCTTTTATTATTTCAGTTGTTTGGTCTGTTATACTTTTCGTTTGCAATTCAATACTAAATGCTTCCAATTCCGTTTTTAAATTCATTTCCATTTCCAAATAGAATTTAGTGAAGAATTGTTTTTTAATGTCATAATCGATTTGCCCTTTGCCAATTCCATCCAATTCCATTTCGTAATCTTTAGTTGCTGATTTTATTGTATAAACTTGGTCAAGGTCAAAATATCCAATTCCGTTTTCTACTTTTCTCAAAGTATAAATTGAGTTAATTTCCATTTCAATTGTCACATCGGCAATCGGCATTGACATTGGGTTTTTCTGTTCAAAACTTTCTCCAACTTTGATTTTTCTATTCGGATATTTGATTTGATTCATTTGAGATTCCATTGCAGGAAGAAGAGTTTTCTTCTTTTCTTCTGACATTGTTAATGAATAAATTGAATCTATTTTTGTTTTTCCGTCAATTGATTTTCCGAAAAATTTGGTTCCACTTGTTAAGGTCGGATTATTTGATTCTAACAATTCTATATCAATCGGAAATTCTTTTCCTTTCAGTTCAGCTGTTTTAGAAACACTTTTTAAAAGACTTGTATCTTTTGTTATAGTTGGATTTTCAACTCCGTTATTTTTTAAATTTTGAAGTATTTCGTCTGATGCAATATATTTTACATTGTTTTCCGAAATCTGCTTTTGAGTTAGCGTGTAATAGTAATTTGGTAAGTAACCAACTTTAAAATCAATTTCCTCTTGACTTTTACAAGAAGTAATTGAGATTGTCAATAAAATAATTAGGATTGTTTTCTTCATTTAGTTTTTCAGCTTGCAGGTAACTCGTTTATATCCTCAATTTATCCAATTTTTGCCATTATCCTACCCTTTTGGGAGGTTAAATCGCACTTTTTAGAGGAAATTCTATATTTTTAAAATACCAAATCTTGTTCCAAAATGGAAGGTTATACGCAACTGCAAAAGTTTCAAAAAATAATGGAACTTAAGGGGTACAGTCCCAATACCATAAATTCCTATATTTCTTGCCTAAAACTGTTTCGACAAACCATGGCGGTCAAATATTGGAATTCACTTCATGATACCGATATCCATCGAATTTGCCTGGACTTTTTCACCTTTAAAAGAATGTCCTATTCCTCCCAAAAACAAATGCTGGGAAGTTTGGCGCTCTTCTACGGAACTATGTTCAACAGAGAACTTGCTTTGGCAGATTTTAGGCCTTCCCGCAAGGCATTTAAACTATCCGTAGTGCTCGCAAAAAAGGAAGTGGAAACTATTTTAAACCTTACAAAGAACCTAAAGCATAAGGCCATGTTGGCTACACTTTACGCCCTTGGGTTACGAAGCGGAGAACTCTTAAATCTTAAAATTGTCCATTTGGATGGGGAACGGAATACCATAAAGACCACGATGGTTTACACACATGTAAGTGTTTCAGAAATTAAGCAGGTGGTAAGCCCATTAAATACAATTAAGCTTAATTGCTAGTTGTGTTTTATCTTTTTTGGCAAGTGTTTAAAAATCAAACAACTCCTTCAATTCTATCTTAAGGGCTCTAGCTATGGTGTAAAGCGTAAAGGTATTGGCAGAAACTTTGTGGTTTTCAATAAGCTCAATATGTTGTTTGTCTCGTTCACAGAGCCTTCCTAGTTCAGCTTGGGAAATATTTCATTCCTTCCATAATTACTCGATTCAAGAACCTACTTTTTAGAATCCAATAAAAGCTTTTCAATCTCTGATACTCGGCCGGCCAAAGATTTTAGCTCATGGAGCTCTTCGTTTAGTTCTTTTATTTCTTTTTCCTGTTGAATGGTGTAAAGGGTCAGCTCTTCTATTTTTTGTAATAATTTCGAGTCCATCTCTCCAAGATAAATTCCATTTTCTTTAACTTCTTCCGCACTTGGAATGTCCTTTAAATGTCCTTTTAGGTTGATATAATTTTCTACTTCTTCTAGCGTGGGCAATTTGTAGTTATCATAAAAAACAAAATCGGACCATCCAGTTTCAACCTTTATTTCTTTAGCTCTTATTTCTCCGTTAACGGCTAGTTTCCATGAACCCGCGTTTTTTGACCCTATTCCTACATTCCCATTGGAAGTATTGATGGTAAATGCATCCCAACTTTCTTGATTTGAGTATCTCGTGCCAATTCCGAAAATATTGCCTCCGAAATTTTCTTCAGAAAAACCAATATTTACACCAAGCCGTCCCCCATCCTGCCTCATTTGAATCAAAGGGTTATCGAATTCATTATTATTATCAGAATCTGCCTCAAGTCTAAAAATAGCGTCACCTGATGTGCCTGTTGAAACGTGTAGATTGCCTTGAGGTGATGTTGTTCCTATACCCATCTTTCCATCACTTTTTATGACAACTTTATCATTGGAGCCTGTATCTGTAACTGTTCTAAATCGAATTATGTCTCCAGATTTTGAGCCGAAATACAATGTTCCCGTACTATATATCTCGTTAGTGTCCATTATTAATGAATGACTTCCCTGAGAAGTCATAAATATGCCTCCAGAAGGATTCCACTTACCCCCAATATTAGAACTTCTCGATACTTGAAGACCAGTTAACGGAGAGGCTGTACCAATTCCGACATTACCATTATCCTCTATGAAAACAGTAGTTTGGTTTGAGCTGTTTCTAAAAATGAAATTTTTATTACCAGTCATATTTCGAAACTTCATTCCGTCTGTATCAACTAAAATCCTACCATCAACACCACTTCTTAATAAACCTATTCCAGAACCCCAACTTTGGGAGTCTAACCCACTAATTGTCAATTTAGCTAATGGGCTTGTGGTTCCAATACCGACTTTATCTCCAGTATCGGTAACTTGAGCTTTTAAACCAAAACTTAATGCAATCAATACAGCTAATAATAGATTCGTTTTCACAATAGATAGTATTTTAAGTTAATAGTAGTCATTGGAATTGGTTGAGAAGGGACTCTACTTTTTTTCTAATTTCTCCAGTCTTTTTTGTAGTTCAAGAAGTTTGTTATTGAGAGACTCTAAATTTTTAATTTTTTCGGCTTGCTTGATAATCTTCTTTTCTTGCTGGATAGTGTAAAGTGTAAGCTCTTCTATTTTTTTTAGCAGGTTCATATCCATTTCAGCTTGCATAACACCGTTTTGCTCAAATTCCTTGGCTGATGGTATTTCTGGAAGATGGTTGTTTTCTTCAATAAATTGTTCAACCTCATTTAACGTTCTCAACTCATAATCTTCTTTAAACACATAATCAGGCGCAGGAACACTAAGGTCAATTTTCACTTCTTCCGCGTGGATTTTACCTTTTACTGTAAGTTTCATGTCTGGGGAGATTGTTCCTATGCCTACAAAGCCATTATCACCTCCAAGTGTCATAATAGTCTTATCAAAAGCATCTCCGTTATTAAACCATTTTTGGAAACGTATCTGGTTAGAAATCTCGTAGAATTCAATTACGCCAGCGTCTCCGTTTTCGTCAACCAATGCAATTCTAGGCCTATTGTCAGCTACAGTCAAATTGTGCGTTACATCTATTGTACCTATCCCAACATTACCATTTGTAAAATCTAATGTCATTAAATTACTATTCCAAACCCCGTTATTCCAATTTTGGAACCTAAGTTGTTTAGAGGTATGATATTCTAAAATTGCGTTCTCCGAGAAACCTGAGTTAATAAAAGCAAGCCTAGAACTGCTATTGCCCTTTGATATTGATAATCGATAATCATAATTGTTTTCTCCTCCAATGGTTATATTGCCATTGTCAGAAATCGTCATTCGGGTGAGCAACCCAGTATTAAATTTAATATGAGTTCCTGAGTTAGTATTGTTCAAAAAGGACTCTAAAACCCCACCAGTCCCATCATATCCTATTCTAAAATGATTTTGCCCATTTAATCCGGCGAGCACATATGTATTTCCAGAATCATAGGCAGCAATGTTTCCTCCGCTAACCTCTAATTTTTGGGATGGGTTTGTGGTGCCAACACCAACTTTATCTCCAGTATCAGTCACTTGAGCTGATAGTCCAAAATTAATTCCAATCAGTACAGTTAATAATAAGCTCGTTTTCATAGTAGTCAGGTTTTCAGGTTAATAGTAGTTTTTAGAATTGATTGAGCAGAAATTCTAATCTTTTTCTAATTCTTCCAACCTTGTTTGAAATTCGAGAAATTTTTTATTTACTAAAATTAGCTGCTCATTTTTTTCTTCGAGGCTTTTTATTCTCTTTTCCTGCTGAATGGTATAAAGCGTCAGCTCTTCTATTTTTTGAAGCAACTTAGAGTCCATTTCTCCCAAGAAAATTCCATTTTCTTCTACTTCTTTGGCGCTTGGGATATCTTTGAGATGTCCCTTTTCTTTGATATATTTTTCAACTTCTTTTAAAGTAGGTAAGTCATAATCTTTCTCAAAAACAAAATCTGACCAACCTGTCTCTACTTTTATTTCTTTTGCTCTTATTTGACCGTTTACGGCGAGTTTCCATCCATTCGGATTTGTCGTACCAATACCAACACTTCCGTCACCCTTGACTAGCATTAAAGGTGTTACAGAATTATTTGTTTTAAACTCAATACTTTCACTATCCAGTCTGGTTTCCAACAATAAATTCCCTCCATAGCTTCTGATTTTATTTCCGTGTCCATTACCATGAAGTAATAAAAATCTATTTTGATTTGTAGGGTCTACTACTCGTGTATTTCCATTAATGGTAAGTTTATCAGTAGGATTTGTTGTACCAATTCCGACTTCCCCTGTTGTATTGATGAACATCCTTGTGGAAGTAGCATGTGTCTTAGAAGTTTTTGAATCTGTTTTAAAAGCCAATCCCCAACTACTTGAATTTAGTTCTTGTCCAACATAGGCCACATGATGGGTCGAAGAATTTCCAGTCCATCTGTAATAATATGATCCAGACGCATTGGTTCTTGAGGCATTCCAAGCACCATATTCTGAGCCAATTAGATTAGCGTTGCCCCATCCATAATTAGTTAAGCCAACGCCAATTGCATTATTGCTTCCATATATCTCTAATTTGCTTTGTGGGTTTGTTGTGCCGATTCCAACGTTACCGCCTGAATCTTGTAGGACCAAATTCATTGCTGTTGACATCCCGTAATCATAAGCCACTATCCTTCCATAGGCCCCTGAGCCTTGTAAAAGAACACCGCTTCTGTTCGGTCCCCCGCCGTTACCTATAAACGCCCTACCTGTTCCTGCTACTTCCAACGGCTCGTTTGGGCTCGTGGTTCCAATTCCAACATTTCCTGTGGTGGGAAAAGTGTTTTGAGCGTTAATTCCAATACTTGTTACAATTAATGTAATGAGAAAGATTTTTGTTTGCATAATGGTTCGGTTTTTAGGGCAGTTTTTAATTTTCCTAACTAAAATATGTTTAAGAAATATACTTAGTAGTAAGTTACTAAAACCTGTTTTAAATTGTAGGAAATTTACTGAGAAAAGTCTAAAAAATAGAAAATCCTCTTCAACTCAACCTTATGGGCTTTTGTTATGGTGTGAAGGTTATGCATTGGTGAAAACTTTATGATTTTCAAAAACGTCATAATCCGTTATGACCCATTGTTACTTTGGTTAGAGTAGTTTTACATCAAACCAAATCGTAAGTATGACAAATCAATCCCAACAAGATTTTCTGGAACACATCCAAGATAGCTATGGCTCTACCCAAGAGCTGGCCAATGTCTTGGATACTGGTGTGGAGATGCTTTTTTACCTAGAAGAAAATAGCTTTCACCGTAAAGATGTACAAAATGTAGCGGCTGCTATGCGGGCCGTTATCATTGCCTTAAGGCAATAAGGCTTAACGGTGAATGGTCTGCAACCTATCCGGTCCTACGGAGACAATCTTTATGGGCACCTGCAGTTCTTCTTCCAAAAAGGCGATGTAATCGTTCAAAGTTGGGGGGAGTTCCTCCGCGTTGGTCATTTTTGTCAAGTCTTTGCTCCAGCCCTTTACGGTTTTGTAGATAGGAGAGATGTTCTCGTTTTCAATATTATAAGGCAAATGCTGTATTTCTTCACCCTTATACTTGTACGCGGTACAAACCTTCAGGGTTTCAAAGCCACTTAAAACATCGGCCTTCATCATCATTAGCTCGGTAACCCCATTTACCTGTACGGCATACTTTAGGGCTACTAGGTCTAACCAGCCACAACGTCTGGGTCTACCCGTAGTAGCACCAAATTCGTTACCTACGCGGCCCATGGTCTCGCCGTCTTTATCAAAAAGTTCAGTAGGGAAGGGGCCACTGCCCACCCGTGTGGTATACGCCTTAAAAATGCCCAATACCCTCCCAATTTTGTTGGGTGCCACACCAAGTCCGGTACAAGCACCTGCTGCTGTTGTATTGCTAGAAGTAACGTAGGGATAGGTTCCAAAATCAATATCCAAAAGGGAGCCTTGCGCACCTTCGGCCAATATTTTTTTTCCTTCTCGCTGCGCGTTAAAGATGTATTCCTCGCTATCAATAAACGTGAGTTTTTTCAAAGTTTCTACCCCTTCGCAAAACTCATCTTCTAGCTCTTTTAAATCATACTCAATGTCTACATTGTAGAAATCAATCATGGCCTCGTGCTTGTTGGCCAGATTGCGATATTTGGTCTTCCAATTGTCAAATTCCAAATCGCCTACTCTCAAACCATTTCTTCCCGTCTTGTCCATATAGGTTGGACCAATACCCTTTAGGGTGGAACCAATTTTGGCCTTGCCTTTGGCCGTTTCTGAAGCGGCATCCAAAAGTCGGTGCGTAGGCAGAATCAAATGGGCTTTTCGGGAAATAAGAAGCTTCTTGGTATAATCCAAGTCAAACTTGTCCAAATTGTCCAGCTCTCTCTTAAAGATAACCGGGTCTATCACTACTCCGTTGCCCACCACATTCATGGCGTTTTTATGAAAAATACCGGAGGGAATCGTATGGAGTACGTGTTTTATGCCATCAAACTCCAAGGTATGCCCTGCATTGGGTCCCCCTTGAAAGCGGGCAATAATGTCGTAGTCTTTGGTAAGAACATCAACAATCTTTCCTTTTCCCTCGTCTCCCCATTGGAGACCAAGCAGTAAATTTACCATAAAATGTATGGGTTAGTCGGTTAGGTTTTCTTCTTTGTTTCGGGTTCCGTAAAAATAGAGCGAGTGGGTGTTTATTTTGATGTCAAAAACCTCCTCAATGGTTTTTTTAATAGACTGGATACGGGGGTCGCAGAATTCCACAACTTCACCAGTGTCCGTGAGAATCACGTGGTCGTGCTGACGGTCAAAATAAGACTTTTCATATTGGGCCTGGTTCTTGCCAAACTGATGTTTTCGAACCAGCTTGCAATCCAACAGAAGTTCAATGGTATTGTAAAGCGTGGCGCGGCTCACCCTGTAGTTTTTGGTCTTCATTTTAATGTAGAGCGATTCTACATCAAAATGGTCATCACTTTCATAGATTTCCTGCAGAATGGCATAGCGCTCTGGAGTCTTACGATGACCCTTTTCCTCTAAAAAAGAAGTAAAGACATTTTTTACAATTTCCTGATTTTTACTGTTCCCCATGGTTCATTCCAAAACTAAAGGACAAAGGTACGCTAAAATTTAAATTCTATCCACTCTGTCAATCCCTTCAATCTGCTTCAAGTTGTTGATGAGTTTTTTTAGGATGGTATTGTTTTTAACTATGATGGCTATCTTTCCTTTAAAAGTACCACCATCTGCACTAAAATTCAGGTTGCGCATATTTACGTGCATGTTGTCCGAGATAATATTGGTGATTTCGTTTACCAACCCCAAGTTATCAATTCCAGTAAGCTCAATGTCCACGGTAAACTCCTCTTGCGTGGAATCTATCCATTTGGCCTGCATAATGCGATAGGCGTAGTTGGATTGCATGGAAATGGCATTGGGACAGTTCTTTTTATGCACCTTTATGCCATCGCTCACACTCAAAAAACCAAAAACATCATCTCCTGGAATGGGATTGCAACATTGGGAAAGCTTGTAACTGAGCTTCTCTTCCTCCTTGCCAAAAACAAGCATATCGTATTTGGTGGTGATCTCGTCTTTATTGACATCTTTAGGAGTCGGATTTCTTCGGATTTTGTTCTTGAAGAAATTCAGAAAAGCATTATGATAGGTAGATGCAAAGTCCTTGAGCTTTTGATTGTCAATTACTCCGATACCCACCCTGTAAAAAAGGTCTAAACTGGTCTTTAGTTTGAAGTATTGCACCAGTTTGTTCACCGTATCTTCACTTAGGTCAATTTTTTGAGACTTAAGCTTGCGGCGCAAAATTTCCTTACCCTCTGCGGCAATGGACTTTTTTTCTTCGCTCAGTGAAGAACGAATTTTGGCACGGGCACGCGCCGTTTGGGCATAATCCAGCCAGCTTTGGTTGGGTTTTGCAATCTCTGAGGTTATGATTTCCACTTGGTCGCCACTATGAAGCGCTGTTCCCAGAGGTACCAACTTTCCGTTTACGCGAGCCCCTCGGGTCTTCATCCCAATTTCTGTGTGTATGTGAAAGGCAAAATCAAGCGCAGTGGCCCCTTTGGGCATGGATTTTAAATCGCCTTTAGGTGTAAATACAAAGATTTCCTTGGAATAGAGGTTGAGTTTGAATTCCTCCACAAAATCAACTGCACTACCGTTTGAAGTTTCCAAGGCTTCCTGTAAGCGGTTCAACCATTCCTCAATACCCTGTTCTTTTTGTTCCCCATGTTTGTATTTAAAGTGGGCCGCATAGCCTTTCTCGGCAATTTCATGCATACGCTCACTTCTAATCTGCACCTCTACCCATTTTCCTTCGGGCCCCATAACGGTAATGTGCAATGCCTCATAACCTGTAGATTTGGGTGAAGTAATCCAATCCCGCAATCGGATGGGGTTAGGGGTAAAGTGGTCCGTGACTATGGAATAGATTTTCCAAGCGAGAAACTTTTCATTCTTCCGGTCGGATTTATAGATAATGCGAATGGCGAATTTATCGTACACCTCATCAAAGGACACATTTTGCGCCTTCATTTTTCTGCGGATGGAAAAGGTGGACTTCATTCGCCCTTTTATCTCATAATTGAGGCCTTCTTTATCCAAAGAATTTCGGATTACATTGGAAAAGTCTTCAATATAGGCCAGCTGTTCTTCCTCTGTATTCTCAATTTTCGCCTGAATATCTTTGTAAACCTCTGGTTCGGTATACTTCAAACTGAGGTCTTCCAGGTGTGTTTTAATGTTGTAGAGACCAATTCGGTGGGCCAATGGCGCATAAATGTATAAGGTCTCCGAGGCAATTTTTACTTGTTTGTGCTCGGGCATGGCATCCATGGTGAGCATATTGTGATAGCGATCGGCAATTTTTATGATGATCACTCGAACGTCATCATGCAGTGTCAACAGCATTTTTCTAAAATTCTCAGCTTGTTGACTAATGTCCTTATCCTTCTTTAGGTGCGCTATTTTGGTAAGGCCGTCCACAATTCGTGCCACGGTCTCCCCAAACATCCGCTCAATATCACCCAAGGTGTACTCCGTATCTTCAACAACATCATGGAGCAGGGCAGAGGCAATGGAAACCGCATCCAAGCCAATTTTTGAAGCTACAATTTTGGCCACGGCAATAGGGTGGAAGATATAGGCTTCACCAGATTTTCTCCGCTGATCCTTATGGGCATCCACGGCAACATCGAATGCAGAGCGTATCAGTTTTTTATCCTCAGGGGTGAGGGTCTGGTAGCTGATACGCAGCAATTCTTTGTATTGCTTTGCAATTTGCTTGTTCTCTTTTTCTATCGCTGCCTCCGTCATAGTATATTAAAGTTACCACAATCCAAAAAGGTAAACAACAAAAATTATGCCTTTAGGTTTCGTATACGTTCTACCAGAGGAGGGTGGGAGTAGTGGACAAACACGTATGCTGGATGGGGTGTAAGATTGCTCAGATTGTTCTTGGATAGTTTTTTTAACGAGCTTATCAATGGAGTTGCCGCAAATGTCATTTTGGCATAGTCATCCGCCTGAAATTCAAACCTTCGGGATAAGAAGTTCATGGCTAACCCTGTAATTTCAGAAATAGGACTGTACAATAGCACAAAACCAACCAGACCGGCATGAAAACTGGGCTGCGATACACCGATGGCCAATGAAATCTCTGGAGTGTTTATGAAAAGGGAAAGAACGTACAAGGTAAGTCCCGTTAACATCAAGGAAGCCAAAAGATTGACAATAATATGCTTCTTTTTGTAATGCCCCACCTCATGGGCCAAAACAGCCACAATTTCTTCTTCATCCAAATCATTGATGAGCGTATCGAACAGCGTTATTCGTTTTTCTCTACCAAAACCTGAGAAATAAGCATTGGCCTTGGTAGAACGTTTGGACCCATCTATCACAAAAATCTTGTTCAGTTCAAAACCTACTTGTTTGGCGTAATTTTCAATGGCATGCTTCAAGCTTCCGTTGTCAAGTGGGGTTTGTTTATTAAATAGAGGTACCAAGAGTCTGCTATAAAACAGATTCATGAACAAAATCACGGCCGCAAAGAGAATCCATGCATATATCCAAAAGCTGGGGCCAGTCCACTGATAAAACCAAATAAACAGGGCCAATATGCCGCCTCCTATTAAAATGGTCAACAACCAACCTTTAAGAATATCCATAAAAAAGAGGCGTCGGGTTGTTTTATTAAAACCATAGGCCTCTTCAATGGTGAAGGTCTGATAGTACGAAAAAGGAATGCTGATGATATTACTTCCAATAGCTATACAGCCAAAGAAAAATAAAGCCATAGCTATGGTATCTTCAGTAATGGAACGCACCCAGGAATCTATCCATTCAAATCCGCCAAACCACAGAAAGGCCAGAGTGAAAAGGAGCGAAAAGCCATCTGAAAAAAGACCAAATCGATATTTTGTACGCTTATATTGCTGGGATTTTTGATATTCCTCGTCGTTAAAAACATCTTTGAGTTCTTGCGGTACGGTGGAAGAAAAGCGTTGGGCGTTGAGGTATTCCAATAGCTGGTGAACCAGATATTGCGCCACAAGAATAAAGATAATAATGTAGAATAGTGTAGTTTCTCCCATAGGCTAAAACCCTCTTTGGCGCATGGCTTCAAAGATAAGGATTGCGGCCGACACAGAAACGTTCATAGAGTCAATTTCACCCCTCATGGGTATAATGAGATTTTCATCGGAATTTTGCAACCATTCGTCGGTTAAACCGGTAGATTCTGTTCCAACTATAATAGCTAAAGCCCCCTTAAGATCGGATTGGATATAGTCTTTTGAAGCAGATAAGGCTGCACAGCGAATACTAATACCTTTCGTTTTTAGAAAGGATATGATTTCTTGGGTACTTCCTAACCCTATCTGGGTGGTAAAGACACAGCCTACACTGGAGCGGATAATGTTAGGATTGTATATATCTGACTTCTGATTGGCAATTAAAACGGCATCTATCCCGGCTGCATCCGCCGTTCGCAACAAAGCACCAACATTTCCGGGCTTTTCTGGTGCTTCAGCGACCAAAACAAGGGGCTCTTCGGAGTTAAAATGAATGTCTTCAAGTGCATGGGGTTTACTTTGTACCAAAGCCAATACCCCTTCAGTGGATTGTCTATAAGCCAATTTTTCATAAACTGCCTTGCTGATTTCAGTGCATACCGTCTCAGGAAAGCTTTTGATGAAATCTTCTAGGGAAAAATCAACAATTTCTGCGCAGTATAGCAATTGCTCAACAACATATCCTCCTTTTTGTGCCAGTTCAATTTCCCGTATTCCTTCCACTAGAAAAAGCCCTAATTTTTTACGCGCTCTGGACTTTTCCTGAAGCTGAATAATTTTTTTTACTAGCGGATTTTGAACGCTGCTTATAACTTTGCCAATATTCATGGTTTCAAAAGTACATTTTCTTGTAATCTTGTAAATCCACATCCGACAAAACGCAAAACAACTTAAAAATGAGAAAAATAAGTATTGTAGTATTGATTCTGGCGATTGCTGCCTGCAAGCCTGCTCCAAAGAAGGAAGAAGCCCAGAAAGAAGCCGTTAAGAACGTTGAGATTGAAAAAGCAAAATATCCTGAAGCCTTAGGGAAAGTTTTAGAAAAGCATGGTGGAATGGATGCATGGAGACAACAGCGCACTTTAACTTATGCGCTACAAAAGCCTGATTTTCGAGAAGTGCATACCATCGACTTGTACTCAAGAAAGGATAGAATTGACGCCGAAATCTTTTCCATGGGATTTGATGGCGAACAAGCGTGGTTGTTGGATACCGACAAAAAATACACAGGAAATGCTGGTTTCTATCACAACCTGATATTCTATTTCTATGCCATGCCCTTTGTTTTGGCAGATGACGGCATCATCTATAGCGATACTGAGGACTTGATTTTTGAAGGGAAAAATTATCCTGGAATTGAAATCAGCTATGAAAGCGGTGTAGGGGCTTCATCAAAAGATCAATATTATATTCATTATGATTCAGACACCTACCAAATGGCTTGGTTGGGATATACTGTTACCTATCGAAGCGGTGAAGTCTCAGAAAATGTCAAATGGATTCGTTATGATGATTGGACCACTGTTGATGGTCTGGTATTACCGAATTCAATTTCATGGTATAAGTATGAGGGTAGAAATCCTCTTGAACCTGCTAACACCCTAACGTTTGAATCTGCTTCCCTGTCTTCTTCAGCTAAAGAAGGTGGGTTTTATGAAAAACCTGAGGGTGCGGAATTTGTGGAGATAAAGAAAAACTAACCGTCTAGACTGAAAAATATAAAAGGGTGCTTTGAAAAAGCACCCTTTTTTGTTGATTTATTTGCCTTCGTATTTGCCCATATAGCGTTTCCAAAGTTCTGTCTGATGGGTTTCCAGTGAAATGTCACGTCCATCAATAAAAGCACGGGATAACTTATTGGTTCGCATGTCTAAAGCATCCCCTTCAGAAACGAACAATGTAGCACTTTTACCAACCGCAAGCGTACCATAGTTACCATCTATGCCGAGAATTTTGGCTGTATTTCCTGTAAGTAACTGTAATGCTTTCTCCTTATCCAATCCTTGGGCTACCACTTGTCCAGCATAAAAAGGTAGATTTCTAGTTTGGAAGTTGGACGCCGCTGCATTCTGCAAACCAACCAAAAGCCCTCCATCAACCAAAATTTTTGGAAGCTTATAGGTGAAATCATAATCGTCATCATCAAAACGGGGTAGGGTATGGGTGTAGTTTACCAAAACAGGAATATTGTTTTCTTTTAGGAATTCAATCACTTTGTGGGCATGATACCCGCCGACTAATACTATACTGGTAACGCCCGCCTTTTTACAATAGGTCACTGCATCTTTGATTTCCTTTTCTGTATTGGCGTAGACATAGAGGTGCTGACTACCGTCAAAAACTCCTTGCATGGCTCCAAATGCTAGGTTTACTTCTTCTTCTTTTCCCTTTCCATAAGCTTTTGCATTGTGCATAAAGGTGTTTACCTCAGACACTTGTTCATTGTATTTTTTATTAGGGAGAAAGCCTCTAGGTTCTCCTACCCACCATCGCCCTCTTCTGAAGTTAGTAGGCCAATTGAGGTGAACGCCGTCATCGGTCTTGACCGCGGCATCTTCCCAGTTCCATGCATCAAATTGTACGATTGTTGAAGTACCCGATATTCGGCCTCCCTTTGGCGTAATTTGTCCCAAAAGAACCCCATTGGGTCTCATACTCTCTACAACTTTGGATTCGGCATTATAGGCAATGATGCTTCGAACATGTGGTATGATATCACCAATTTCATCTTGGTCATTACTCGCTCTTACAGCATTCACTTCTATCAATCCTAAAGATTTTCCAGGTGCAATGAATCCGGGATAGATATGTTGACCGGTAGCATCAATGATCTGACCTTTTGTAGCTGTTTCAGGACCACCAAACGCAGTTATTTTTCCATCTTCAAAAACCAAAGTGCAGTTTTCCTTTATGGTACCATCTCCAATATGGGCCGTAGCACCTTTTATTGTAATGGCTTCGCTTTGTTCCCTTGCCGGTGTTTGTTGTGAAAAACCTATGTTGAAAACCAGGAGGGAAAGAGCAAAAGTTATGTTTTTAATACTTTTCATGTTTTACGTTTTTAGAGCGAATCGCAGTGAAACTTTTCCTTCTTGTTTTGTTTTGGGCCTTGCATTTGGGCTCCTTTTTCCTTTTCGTTCAACATCATGCTGATGAGTTGGCTGCGTTCTTTTTGTACAGCTTGGCGTAGCAATTTGTCTTTTTCCAAATCAAAATAAACTGCTCCTTCAATGATAGTTTTTTCTGCTTTGGCATAGACAGACATGGGGTGGTCGTTCCATAGTGCCAAATCAGCATCTTTGCCAATTTCAATACTGCCTACCCGGTCATCAATGTGAAGCAATTTGGCCGGATTTAGTGTTACGGTTTTCCACGCTTCAATTTCGGACATTCCACCATATTTAACCGTTTTCCCTGCCTCTTGGTTCAAACGACGGGACATTTCTGCATCATCACTATTGATGGCTACGGTAACTCCTTGACTCGCCATAATGGCCGCATTGTACGGAATGGCATCATTCACCTCATATTTATAAGCCCACCAATCGCTGAATGTGGAACCGCCTACGCCATGTTTCGCCATCTTATCTGCTACTTTGTAGCCTTCTAAGATATGCGTGAACGTAGTTACCGTAAAATCAAACTTTTCGGCAACTTTCATCAGCATGTTAATTTCACTTTGCACGTAGGAGTGGCAACTGATGAAACGTTCTCCATTTAGAATTTCGGCCAAAACTTCCATTTCTTCATCATATCGTACCGGTTGACCTGCCTTTTTCTTGGTGTCATATTCTTTTGCGCGCTGGAAATAATCTACAAAAACCTGTTCCACACCCATCCTGGTTTGTGGGAAACGAGCAAAACTTTGCCAATTGGACTGTTTTACATTTTCACCTAAAGCGAACTTGATAAACTTGGGCATGTTCGGAAAAATAAGGCCATCTGCATTCTCGCCCCACTTTAAGCGTATAATTGCGGATTGTCCACCTATCGGGTTGGCCGAACCATGGAGCAATTGGATAGTGGTTACCCCACCACCAAGGTTTCGATAAATATCAATGTCTTTTGGGTCAATTACATCGGTCATCCTAACTTCAGCAGAAGAATTGTGCCCTGCTTCGTTAATGGATAAGCCTGCGATATGGGAATGCTCGTCAATTATGCCAGCGGTAAGGTGCTTTCCAGAAGCGTCTATGACCTTAGCTCTTCCTCCACTGAGATTTTGTCCGACTTTGCTAATTTTTCCTCCTTTGACCAATACATCGGTGTTCTCCAGAATTTCATTGCCAGTCCAAACGGTTGCATTCTTAAATAGCATATCTTCCTGAACTGCTTTTTGTGTATGGCCGAATCCTACATTGGGATAAGTAAGGGCAACTGTTTCCGGTGAGTTTTTTGATGAGTTGGCATTGGACTTCTTCTCAGGTGTTGAAGTTTTTACCGCAGTAAACGTAGATTCAATTCCATTAGGAAGAACCAATTTGCCACTTAAATTGTCAGTTGCTGAATCCACCAGTGAAATCATTCGGAACGATTCCCCATTTTCGTTGGTAAAAGAAATATTTAACCAGTTGGATTCGTAGTTGACTTTGCTGTCCAATTTTTTGGAGTCTTGTTCCACGGTGACTTTGGTTTTGCCAATTTCACCCGTTAGCGACATTTTATAGGTAGTACCGCCTACACTAAGGTCGTAATCTCCATTAACGTCTTTTTGGTTCCGGTTGGCAATGATATTTTTATTCCCCTGAACCCAATTTTCATATAAAATGGTTCCTTTCTCAAAGATATCTCCAGAGGTAATCAAGAAGTTAGCTTCTTTATTTGGCTGTAATGTTCCTATTTCACTTGACTTGCCCAAAATTTGAGCGGGAACCGTTGTTAAAGCTTCCAAAGCCTTGGTTTTGGATAAGCCATAGGAAATGGCTTTCATTAATTTGGATTTAAAATCCGTAGAAGATTTTAATCCATGCAGTGTCAAGGAAAAAGGAACCTTGTTGTCTTCCAAAACTTTTGGATTGGATGGAGCCAAATTCCAATGACGCATGTCCTTAAGTGTTACAAACTCCGCTTCGTAAGGATTGGAAACATCATAAGCTTTCGGAAAGTTAATGGGAACAATGAGTGTAGCGTTGGTTCCTTTGACATCTTCAATGTATTCATATTCATCACCTCCGGCCACAATGGTATATTGAATACCAAACTGGTCCCCGATTTTATCCGCACGTAGCACATTGCCATTTTCGCCGGCATCAATAATTTGCTTCAATCCTTCGTTGGCGATAAGCGCTTCCAACGAACGGTCTTTGGTGTCCACATTGCCTTGGCCGTACCAATTCATATCGTGGTACATCTGCCTTAAAAGTGATGTCGTTCCCATTAATGATGTTGGATACGATTGCAACTTAGCAATGCTCCGGGTAAATGAAAAATACTGCCCTGATTTGTCGTCCAAAATACGTTGGGAGGCATTGCCTTGGTCATTTAGAGCTACCAAAACTCCAGAACCACGTGCAATACCATCTTGGATGTGTGCATTGACAACACCAAACCCTAGTTTTCTAAGTTCTTTTGCTTTTTTGGTATCATAAGAAAATTTAGAGATGGCCATGTTCTCTGGCATAATATGGTCATTCCAGTAAAACCCTTCACGGGAAGCATCATATTGTGCGGACCTTCCACGGGACTTAGGTTTTTCTGGCATTTTTACTCCAAAACCTGAAAATACATCGATAAACGAAGGATAAATGGTTTTTCCACCTAAGTCTTCCACCACCGTATTTGATGGGACGTTAATGGATTTACCCACTTGAACCACCTTGCCATTTTTTATGAGCAGGGTTCCATTTTGGATGATGTTGGTTGGAGTTACGTAGATTTTTGCATTTGTGAATGCGGTGTAGTTGTTGTTCTTGGTTTTTACGCCATCATTCTTGGGGAAATAGTCTTGAGCCATCAAGGACACACTTCCAAATAAGGCGCACACCAATAGTCTAGTTTTCATAGAGCAGCAGTGTTGAATTAGTCGGTCTTAAAGGTAACGGAACTGATAATATTCCACAAGGGTTACACTAAAAACCGTATTTCTTGTTAAAGCTGATGAGTAGGCCTACTACGGAATTGTAACTTTCTATGCCTTCTTCTTGGTTGTTGGCTTTTAGAAACGTATTGAAAATAAATTTAAAAAGGGGTTCCAAAGGATTTTCATACTTGGCCCAGAACTCAGAAAGTTCTCTAAAGTTCTTACGCACACCTGGGTTTAATTGCTTTATCATTTCCTTGAATTTTTTTTCATCTTTTCTGGCCAAATCAGAAAGACAATAGCTCAAGGCATGTGAGTAAGCCGCATACTTAAAATAGGGGTCCTCATTTACGGAAGACACCCAAAAACCTATAAAATTGGTAGCATCTTCAGCGGAATAACCCAATTGATGACCCACTTCGTGACCACTTACCGTAGGAAGTCTGAACCTTGGGGTAATCCCATTGACCTGAGCTTCATTTGTAAATGGGTTTAAATAGCCTCCATATCCCATATAGGTAAGAGGTAAACTGAACAGGGAGGACTTTTGACTTGAAAAGGAATACTCAAAATCTGGATGTTCCTTTTTCAATTGTTCATATCCCTTTTGTGTTCCCTGAAAGATTTCTTTTTTAGAATAGGGGATGTGCACTGGAGAAAGGCTATCTCCTGTAATATGAGTCTGATATGTATTTGAGTGTAGGGTTAAAAGATGGATGAAAGAAACCAGTTCTTCTTGTGAATATTCACGTTCCAAACCCAATTTCCAGGTAATGGGCTGGCGATGGTAGTTAAGTCCCCATAGAAAATGAAACAAGAAGTAAACTACGGACAGAAATACACCGATGTCCTTGAGTAAGCTAAGAGGTTTGGATTTTAATGACCTCCAGTTTTTATAAAAATATCGAACAACAAAAACGAACAATGCGAGATATAGAACATCACCCATCGAAAATGGTATCCATCCGAACAAAATTCGCAAAGTTTTGGAAATAAAAGGATAGATTCCATTGCTGTAATAGTTCTCAATGAAATCCGGGTTGTTTGAAGCCCATTTTACCAATACTATTTGTATGGGTAAGAACCACAATAGAATTGTCTTTATTCTCTTTCTCATGTAAAAACTAAAACTCCTAACTGGAAGCTTTTCAATTTCTAAACTAGCCTTTAATTCTGGGATGCACAATTAATTTAGATTTCTTTAGGTTTGGTCTTATCCAAAACAAAAAAACCACCATAATTTGGTGGCTTTTTCGTTTCTTCTATCAAGGTCTATTCTTGTATTCCGGTAATTTCCAAATCAAAGATTAGGTCTGCATTTGGAGGAATGGGTCCACCTCCCTGAGCCCCATAACCTAGATGTGGAGGAATGAAGAGTCGAACTTTATCTCCTACTTTCATATTCTGTAAGCCTTCTTTGAAGCCTGGAATCAATCTAGCTTCTGGACTATACTGCATGGGAACAGGAAAATAACCGCCTTGTTCTTTCCTACGGCTATCAAACTTGTTGAATTTAACGGCAATGTCCTCTTCGTTGCTATCAAAAAGAGTTCCGTCTGCCAACCATCCTGCGTAGTTTACCAATACGTTTTGCCCTACTTTGGGTTGTTCCCCGGTTCCTTCAGAGATTTTTTGAATCTTAAGTCCGCTTGAAGTTTCTTCAGCAGTTTCTTTTTGTTGCTCAAACTCAGTTACCAAGTCCTCAATCATTTTTTTGAAGGCAGCCTCGACTTGTTTTTCTTCTTCAAAGTAATCACCCATAATTTGGACTGCATCAAACTTTTTCGCCTCTTTTCCCTGACGTACAATCTCTACCTTGTTCATAATGACATCCACATTGGGCTTGTCTCTTCCATCAGTGCCGGTTTCCACATTGGCTATGGAGTCTACCACATCCATACCCAAGACTACCTCACCGAACACTGTATGTCTACCATCCAGCCAAGGAGTTTCTTTATGTGTAATGAAAAATTGACTTCCATTGGTTTTGGGTCCAGAATTGGCCATGGATAAGATTCCTTTTTTGGAATGCGAGAGCGAATCATGAAATTCATCTTTGAACTTATATCCTGGATTTCCACTACCTGTTCCTGTGGGATCACCACCCTGAATCATGAAATCTTTGATTATGCGATGGAAAATAAGGCCATCATAATAGGGTTTGTCTTTTAGGTCGTCACTTACAAAAGGGCTGTTTCCTTCTGCAAGAGACACAAAATTTGCAACAGTAACCGGTGTTTTTTGATGTTCCAACTTCACAACGATATCACCTTGATTGGTCTGAATATCAGCAAAAATACCATCACCTAGCTCGGCATATTTGCTAGATTTACAACCAAAAAAAGTCAATGCCAGTAGGCTGATGATACATAGGGATTTTTTCATTTGATTTGTTATTTAAGATTTAAACTATCCTGATTGATTATTATTGTGTGCAGTTCTATAGTGGATTTTATGGGTGTTCTTGGTCCAATTGCCTCACCATCACCTAAATATCCGTAGGCTTGCAATGAGGGGAACACAAAGGTGGCCCTTTCATTGATTTTTAGAAGTTTTACGGCGTTCTGAAGGCCCGGAAAAAGCTGCTCTTTGTCCACAGTATATGAAGTGGGTCCAATATCCTTCATACTATAAATAGTATCGTTTTTTAAATTCCTGATATTGTAAGAGAACAGAATTTGGTCATTGGTCCGTGGTGTGTAACGAGCTGTATCGTTTTTTACCTCATAATAATACCAGAAACCATTGGGATTTGCCATGTATTCGTTCAAAGTATCTTTAACAATAATATCCTGAATGACTTTTTCCTCCTTGGCCAATAATAATTTGTTCCGCTCCACGGATTCCTTGAAAAAACTACCAGATTTTACTTTAACGGGGCGGCGAGGTTCGGGACCTCCACAAGCAACCATCGCCAAGGCTAATATTAAAATTGACAACACTCTCATGATTTCAACTGATTTTTGTAGTCTGCCAAAACGGCTTTGAACGCATCAACGGTTGCTTCAAGTGATATATTACTTCGTCCTCCGGCAGCATTGGTATGTCCTCCGCCATTAAAATGAGTTCTGGCGAACTCGTTGACTGAAAAATCACCTACGGAACGGAACGACATTTTAATAATGCCTTCTTCCTTGTTTTCAATAAAAATTACGGCTAGTACAATACCTTCCAGCGTAAGACCGTAATTGACAAAACCTTCTGTATCTCCTTTTTTGAAGTTGTTTGCGTCCAATTCCTCTTGACTCAGTGTTATGTATGCCGTACGATATTCATTTAGAATTACCATGTTCTTCAAGGCAACGCCAAGCAGATGTAAGCGTGATGGAGAATTGGTGTCAAACACTTGCCTGTGAATTTCCATGTTCTCTGCACCCTTGTCAATCAAATCAGCAACAGTTTGATGGGTTTTACTGGAGGTTGAACGATATTTGAATGAACCTGTATCTGTCATGATACCGGTATACAGATTGGTTGCTATGGCTGTGTTGATTTTATCACCTTCACCCAAATACATGATAAAATTATAGACCATTTCGCAGGTGGAACTCATAGAAACATCAGAATACGTGACTTTGGCATAATCACTTGGTTGTTGATGATGGTCTATCATTATAAAATCTGCATTGCTCTGTTGCAATTGACTTTCCAATGCCCCGGTTCTGGAAAAGTCGTTAAAATCTAAAGTGAATATCAATGAAGCTTCATTCAATATTGTTTTACACTTTGCTGGTGATTTTTCATAGTTTAGGATGGTATCGTTTCCTGGCATCCATTTTAAAAACTTAGGATAGTCATTTGGAGAGATAACCGTACAATTTTGCCCCATTTCTTTTAAAAAAATGTAAAGCGCCAAACAGGAACCAATGGCATCTCCATCCGGATTTTTATGAGGTACAACGACTATATTTTGGGGTGTGGAAAGAAGCGACTTTGTGGTCGAGATATCTTCTAAATTCATGCGGGCAAAGATACAATAATATAATATAGAGGTAACTCGAGAAAAACTATTTTTGTGAACCACCAAAAAATGTTCTGAATGAAATATTCAAGGATTTGTTTTCTTTTTATTTTACCATTTGTAAGCTGCAAAACGGCGCAAAATCCAACTAGTGATGAGAACTCTGACTCTATTGAAGAGGATGATTCTTCCTTTGTGGTGGCCTTCGGCTCCTGCAATAAACAAGATGTTGAAAACCCTTTTTGGGATGATATTTTAGAGGAGAATCCAGACGTTTGGATTTGGGGCGGAGATAATATCTATGCAGATACAGATGATATGTCCCAAATGAAGTCTATGTATGATCAGCAACTGAAAAACATTGGTTATGAAGCTTTGGTAGAGAAGGTTCCTGTAATTGGAACTTGGGATGACCACGACTACGGAAAGAATGATGCCGGTGTAGAGTATGTTATGAAAAAACAAAGCCAACAGCTGTTTTTGGATTTTATGGGAGTAGCAAAAGAAGATAGTCGCAGAAATCAAGAAGGTGTCTACGCAACACATACCTATTCACATCCTGAGGGAACAATCAAAGTATTTGTTTTGGATACGCGTTACTTCCGAAGCAACTTGGAGAAGGATACGATTACTAAAAGACGTTATAAAATAAATACTTCACCAGAATCTACGGTTTTAGGGGAAACTCAATGGAAATGGTTGGAAAAAGAGCTTTCTGCTTCCAAGGCCGAATTTAACCTTATTATCACCAGCATCCAATTTCTTTCTTGGGAACATGGTTTTGAAACTTGGGGCAACTTTCCTTCAGACGCGGAAAAAATGAAAAGGCTTATTGCGGCCTCCAAGGCAAAAGGAGTTATCGTGCTTTCGGGGGATCGCCATATTTCTGAATTTTCAAAAACCCAACTGCCCAATTTGCAATATCCTTTAATAGATTTCACGAGTAGTGGTCTTACCCACTCGTATTCTAGCTTTACTTCTGAACCTAATTCATATCGGGTAGGCGAAGTGGTTTCCGTACCCAGTTATGGCATACTGCACTTGGATATGCAAAACAAGACAGCCCGTATGAAAATAATGGGTGAAAATGGAAAGGTTTATCAAGAATTGAAACAGGCCTATTAACCTTGTGCCTTGAATGAAAAGCCGTATGTTTGCGCAAAATTTTAAAAAATGACTGGAAATAGAACGTTCACCATGATTAAACCAGACGCCGTTGAGAACGGATATATTGGTGCGATTTTGGAAAAAATAACAGGAGCAGGCTTTAAGATTGTGGCAATGAAATATACACAATTGAGCAAGAGAGATGCTGAAGAGTTCTACGCTATTCATAAAGAAAGACCATTTTTTGGTGAATTGGTAGAATTCATGACCCGTGGACCTATTGTAGCTGCAATTTTGGAAAAGGACAATGCTGTTGAAGATTTTAGAGCACTTATTGGGGCAACCAATCCTGAAGAAGCTGCAGAAGGTACTATCCGCAAATTATATGCTTCAAGTATTGGTGAAAACGCCGTACATGGCTCAGATAGTGATGACAATGCTGCCATTGAAGGAGCCTTTCACTTTTCAGGCAGAGAGGTTTTCTAAAAAAAAGAACACAAACCAAAAAAGCCGCTCATTATAGCGGCTTTTTTGGTTATCGCAATACCAGTTTTCTTATCAATTCTTGTCCCAGCGCCTCATTTAGCATGGCGATGATTTTAGTTTTGCCCAAACTCAATTCTTCCCGAAGAACGGAAGAGGACAAGGAGACATATAAAGTATCTCCTTTTAACTCAATGGCATTTGTGTAATTGTTGACCCCATTTCCCATAAGTTCTTCCCAAGCCTTTCGAGCATCCACCTTATCCATCCCTTTCTGAAGTTTACTTTCTTTGATAAACTCTTGTAAAGCCTCATTCAAAGGGAGATAAGAATTTTGTCGCTTGGCCATTTAAAGTTGAATTGAAATAGGTTGAAATCGTATGTAGAAATAGCGTATACCTTCTTCATTTTGAGTGATGAAGGATAGTGAATCCAAGGCCATAAGCTTTTCTTGGCGCTCACTCAAACTGTTTTTATAATGAAAAGCAAATTCCTCCTTTAAAGAAATCAGCTCAAAAGGTTCTTCATCTTCGGTTATAATAAAGGTGCCATCCAACCTTGGTTGTACCTTTTTTCGCATTCCTTTTTCATTTTCCAGTTGTATGTAATCTACCATTGTATTTGCCTTGTATTCCTTGGTTTGACCATTTGGGAATTCCACTTTTTGAATTTCCCAATACCCATTTAGATAATGCAAATCCTCTTTATTGACTTTTTGGTCTGCACAGGAAAACAATAAAATCGCTGATATCAAGAACATCAATTGCTTCATATTACAATGTAAAAATTTTATAGCTCTGTTGGATGCCGCTTACCACTTTTTCGGTTCTATCGGCATGAGTGTCACTGATAAATAACTGACCAAAACTTTCGTTGTTCACCAAAGCTACAATTTGTCCAACCCGATTTTCATCCAGTTTATCAAAAATGTCATCCAAAAGTAAAATCGGGGTGGTCCTTGCCTGTTTTTTAATAAAATGAAATTGGGCCAATTTCAAGGCAATCAAAAATGACTTTTGTTGTCCTTGGCTTCCAAACTTTTTAATAGGATGCCCTTCAATGGTAAAGTTCAAGTCGTCTTTGTGCACACCGACACTTGTATATTGAAGTGCCCTATCTTTCTCCACGGAATTTTCCAGAAGTGTTTTCAACGGATTATTCGCTAATTGACTTTCGTAAGTTAATCCTATTGTTTCGTCTCCTTTTTCTGAAATATGCTTGTATTGCTCATGAAAAATGGGAAGAAAAGCCTGGATAAATGCTTCTCTTTTACTGTGAATATCTGTACCCAAAGTATGGAGTTGCTCATTATAAATGGTTAAAGTATCTGCATCGAAAGTCTGATTGGCCACAAAGTATTTCAACAATGAATTTCTTTGAGACAATACCTTATTATACTTTATAAGACTTTGGAGATACATCTTATCGGATTGGGAAATGACACCGTCCATGAACTTTCTGCGGGTTTCACTTCCTTCAATAATTAAATCACGGTCTGCGGGAGATATTATCACCAAGGGCAAAAAACCAATGTGCTCAGAAAACTTTTCATAGGCTTTTCCGTTGCGTTTGATTACTTTTTTCAGCCCTTTTTTGTAGCCGCAGGTGATTTTTTCATTCCTGCCTTCTTTCTCAAACTCACCCTCTAACATAAAGAAATCAGCGCCATATTTTATATTTTGGGTAGATACAGGATTAAAGTAGCTTTTTCCAAAAGATAGGTGATAAATGGCGTCTAAAATATTGGTTTTGCCTACTCCATTATTTCCTACCAAACAGTTGATAACAGGGTCGAACTCCATCGTAATGGAATCAAAATTTTTGTAATTGACTAAGGACAAGTGCTTTAAAAACATAATTAAGGGAGCGAAACCATCAAAAGATATAAGGTCGTAACCAATTAAAGATTCCAAAAATAACGAATAAATAGCCTTTCGATTTTGGATAAAAACTTTATTTTTGCGCGATTAACAAAACAAAGAATGGCTACATATAAGAAGCGGGGCTTTAAGCCGAAGAATAAAGAAGAGGAAGTCAGAATAGATGAAGAAAACAGTACTACCGCAGAAGTCTTTAGTACGCTTGACGAAAGTGCATCAAAGACTGAGGAGTGGGTTAGAAAAAACCAGACCTATATTTTAGGTGCCATAGGTATTGTCGCTGTAGCTGTGTTGGCCTTTTTAGGGTACAACGAATTCATACAAAAACCCAAAGAAGCCTCTGCAGCCAACGAGTTGTTTTATCCCCAACAATATTTTGACCAAGCTTTGACCAACGAAACAGAAAGAGATTCCCTTTTTGGTTTGGCATTGAACGGAGCACAAGGCAAGTACGGCTTTTTGGATATCATGGAGGAATACAAGGGCACCAAAGCCGCAAATTTGGCTAAATATTCTGCAGGTATGGCCTATTTGAACCTTCAACAATATCAAGATGCCATTACCTATTTGGAAGAATTCTCTTCGGATGACGCAATTCTAGGAGCTATGGCCAAAGGAGGTATTGGTGATGCCTTTGCACAACTGAACCAAAAAGAAGATGCTTTGGAGTATTATGAAAAAGCATTCAACCACGATAGCAATGAGTATACTACGCCACGTTTTCTATACAAGGCCGGCGTATTAGCCTTGGATTTGGGACAAAAAGATAAGGCGTTTGGCTACTTTGAGCGTATCAAAAATGATTTTTCTTCCTCACAAGAAGCAAACAATATTGATGTGGTGATTGGGTTGTCCCAGAATTAAGAATACATGGCAACGGAGAACAAAAACTTATCCGCCTACAATAAAGAAGAAATCCTGAACGCATCTCACTTGCGATTCGGGATTGTTGTTTCTGAATGGAATGAGACCATAACGGAAGGTCTTTATACAGGTGCTGTCGATGCATTAATTGACTGTGGGGCCAAATCAGAGAATATTCTTCGATGGAATGTGCCGGGGAGTTACGAACTCACCTTTGGTGCAAAAAAAATGCTTCAGACACAAAATGTTGATGCAGTAATTGCCATAGGTAGTGTAATACGAGGCGAGACCAGCCACTTTGACTTTGTCTGCAGTGCTGCGGCCCAGGGAATCAAGGATTTGAATGTGGCCTTCGATGTTCCTACCATTTTTTGTGTATTGACTGACAACAACTTACAACAAGCCATTGACCGAAGTGGAGGAAAACATGGCAATAAAGGCGCAGAAGCGGCTATAGCTGCGATTAAGATGGCAGTTTTGGGTAAATGAAGCTCAAGCTCAAGTTAAAGCGTACCTTAAATCCAAAACACATAGCTTTCCTTTGATACTTACACTTGAACTTAAATAGTTGCACTTGAGCTTCCCAAAACTGTTAACATTTTTTGGCAGGACCTACTTAAGCAATCTTACGATTTTAAGTACCTTTATATCTAGATTGAAAAGGACGTAAATGCGCAATCCGCTAAAGCTCAGAAAAAACAAAACCTATAATTATACTCCGCGTTATTACAAGGGGGAAGGCAGTCCTTTTAAGATAGAACACAAACTCGATAAATTTAGAAGTACAGCTCACACGCAGAAAGGAATCAAAAACAAAGTTTCTTGGGCGTTTGATGATTTAAAGAATGAAGGAGACAGGAACTTAAGACTTCGCTTTGTAGTTATTCTTGTGGTGCTGATTCTTTTGTTTCTATTCATTATAGACTTCGATTTATCTATATTTCTGAGTACTTAATGTCAGATATTATCAAACTTTTACCAGACCATGTTGCCAATCAAATTGCAGCTGGGGAAGTTGTTCAACGTCCAGCCTCTGTGGTTAAGGAATTGTTGGAAAATGCCATAGATGCCGGTTCCACACTGGTTAAACTCATTATTAAGGATGGGGGTAAAACTTTGATACAGGTGGTCGATAATGGGATTGGAATGAGCGAAACCGATGCCCGACTCTCTTTTGAGAGACATGCTACCTCGAAAATTTCAGATGCACAGGACCTTTTTAATCTTAAGACCAAAGGATTTCGAGGGGAGGCTTTGGCATCCATTGCTGCAATTGCCCATGTAGACATGCAAACCCGAAAGGAGAACATAGAACTGGGCACCCATATTAAAATTGAAGGAAGTAAAGTGATCTCACAAGAAGTGGTCGCTACACCTGTCGGGACTTCCATTTCGGTGAAGCACCTTTTTTTCAATATTCCTGCTAGACGCAATTTTCTAAAATCGAATCAAGTAGAATTACGCCACGTTATGGATGAATTTCATCGAGTGGCCTTGGTGCACCCCAATATCGCATTCCATCTTTTTAACAATGGTTCGGAAATATTCAACCTTCCCATTGCACCTTCCAGAAAGCGTATTTCCCACATATTTGGCAGTAAAATGGACGAACGTTTGGTCCCAGTGAAGGAAGAGACGGAAGTGGTTAATATTTCTGGTTTTATCTGTAAACCAGAATTTGCTAAAAAGAGTAGGGGTGAACAGTTCTTTTTCGCCAACGATCGATTTATAAAAAGTCCATACCTACACCATGCCATGGTTGCTGCTTTTGAAGGATTGATAAAACCGGATACTTACCCTGGTTATTTCCTGTATTTGGAAGTTGACCCGAAATCCATTGATATAAATATTCACCCAACAAAAACAGAAGTAAAGTTTGACGACGAACATACATTATATGCCATTCTACGTTCTGCTGTAAAACATAGTTTGGGGCAGTTTAGTGTGGCCCCTGTTCTGGATTTTGAACGGGATTCCAATTTGGATACTCCCTATGCGTTTGAAAATAAAGAAGCTACCTTACCAAAGGTAACGGTGGACGCTTCATTTAATCCTTTTGACAACACAGTAACAAAGGGGAAAGGAACAGCTTCCTATCAAAAACAAAGTGCCAAAGGTTGGGAGACCATGTATGAAGGTTTGGAAACGCTAAACCCAGAGCGGGAGTTTTCAAGCTTTCAGATGGAATCAGAAACTGAAATCCAGTCTTCTTTGTATACTGAGGAGGAAATGTCCCAAGAAACTGGTTTTACCTTTCAGTTACAGCGAAAATATGTGGTCAGCACGGTAAAGTCAGGACTTTTGATCATCCATCAAAACAGGGCCCATGAACGAGTGCTTTTTGAAAAGTTTTTGGGTGAAATAACGGTAGAGAAAGGATTGGGCCAGCAACTTTTGTTTCCATTGGAAGTTAATTTTACTCCCCAGGAACGAGCTATTGTGAGTGAAATTCAAGACAGTTTAACCAATGTTGGATTCCAATTTGTTGATTTAGAAGAAGAAACTGTAAAAGTGACAGCTGTACCGGCTATGATATCCGATAGTAAGATTGGCACGGTATTGGATCATCTTATTGCCGACTATAAAGAGGGGTTTAGGGATAAATCACTGTCACAGGCCGAGCTTCTAGCGCATGGACTGGCCAAGAATTTGGCGCTAAAATCTGGAGAGGTTTTGGACAGTGAATCGCAGATGGCTTTAGTACATGATTTATTTGCTTGTAAAGAACCTACTTTGAGTCCCAGCCTAAAAAAAACCTATACAATTATCTCCGACGGGGATTTAGATAAAAAATTGCTGTAAATGAGTAGACTGACCGATGCTGTTAAGCACCTACTGATTGTGAATGTTATTTTGTTTTTTGCAACCCAACTCTATGGGGATGTATTATATCAGTGGTTATCGCTTTGGTTTCCCAAGAACACCAATTTTGCTTGGTGGCAGATAATCAGTCATATGTTTATGCATGGAAATTTGATGCATATCGTATTCAACATGTACGCTTTATGGGCCTTTGGCACACCTCTGGAACGGGTTTGGGGCAGAAATAAATTTCTGTTTTTTTATTTTTCAGCCGGATTGGGCTCTGCTCTCTTGCATTCTGGTGTGAATTACTATTTGTTCAATGAGGGACTACAGGCTTTGGTGAATGCAGGGATGACTGAAAATCAAGTATTGGATATCATATCCAAAGGTCAATATAGTCCTGATTGGTATAATGTAGCATCCCGAAGTACCATCGACAATTTTTTGAGTGCTTACAACACCCCAGCGGTGGGCGCTTCTGGAGCCATATATGGAATATTGGTGGCCTTCGCGTTTATGTATTCCGAAGCTAAATTGATGTTAATCTTTTTGCCCGTACCCATAAAAGCTAAGTATTTTGTTCCCTTATTGCTGGCCGGAGATTTGATTTTTGGCATTGGAAACATCAATACCGGTGTGGCACATTTTGCACATATTGGCGGTGCTTTGATTGGATTTATTATGATGTGGTATTGGAAAAAAAATCAGTTTAACCAAAATCGTTGGGATTGATATGGCAAATGGAGGATTGCAATACAACTTTGCTAGGCTGAACATAGCTGAAAAACTCATAGTGGTCAATGTACTCGTGTTTATATTGAACGGCTTGGCTTTGGCTCTTTTGGGTACATCAGTATCAGAATGGTTTCATTTGCCCAAGGCGTTGGGAGAGTTTTTGGGTCAACCATGGTCCCTTATAACCTATTCTTTTTTTCATGCGGGATTGGGGCATATTTTCTGGAACATGCTCATGCTTTATTTTACAGGACGTATTTTCTTAAATCTATTCGATAACCAAAGGTTTATTGCCGTTTACTTTTTGGGAGTGATTGTCGGTGGGCTTGTTTTTCTATCGAGCTATAACATATTCCCTACTTTGTTAAATACTAACACAGCGTTGATAGGAGCCTCTGCGGGGGTCACCGCGGTATTGATATTCATCTGTGCGTATATTCCCAATCAAGAAGTTCGGGTTATTTTTTTCAATGTAAAACTATGGTATGTTGGAGTCTTCTTTGTTTTGATAGACCTTATACAAATACCGTATGGCGGAAATGTTGGAGGAAGGTTGGCTCACCTAGGCGGCGCACTTTTAGGCTATGTTTATGCAAGACAGCTATTGAACGGAAAGGATATTGGGTCAGGTTTTACCAAAATGCTCAATGGTTTGGGTACTATGTTTAAGAAAAGAGAAAGAAAAGGGCCCCTTAAAACGGTGTATAAAAAAGGTGGCCCCAAAAAGGGAAATTTTGACTATGATAAGGAAGCCCGACAACGAAAGGTAGATGCCATTTTGGATAAAATAAGTAAATCAGGTTATGAAAGTCTATCTAAGGCAGAAAAAGACTTTTTGTTCAAAGCTGGTAAAGAAGAGTAGCCAATAACTATGTCCTTTATTATGACCAAGTTTTTGTTCTTTGTCAACTTACTTTTTTCAGGACTTTTGTTGGTCTTGTCGCTTTCGTATTATTTCAATATTGAGAGCTTTCCTGTTTTTTCAATCTTCAGCTTATTTGTTCCCTTATTGTTTTTGATAAACCTAATATTTTTGATTCTTTGGGTTTTCAAAAAATCAAGAAAGTTGATATTACCACTAACGAGCCTTTTGATAGGATACCTTTTTTTCGGCTCTTTTTATGCATTCCTAAATGAAGAAAAGCAAAAGGAATCGAGTGATTTGGAAATAATGACCTTTAATGCTTGGGGATTTAATAGGTATGGTTGGATAAAAGATTCAAATATTGGAGATAAGATTGTTGAATTTGTAAAGAATGAAAATCCTGATGTTCTATGTCTTCAAGAGCATCATAGGATTTATACTAATCAGTTGTTATCCTATACTTACAAAAGTGTTACACCTTATATAAAATCAAAGCCTAGAACAGCACAGGCAATTTTTTCGAAATATCCTATTGTTTCAGAAGGATCCCTTGATTTGCCTAAAACACCAAATAATATCATTTATGCTGATATTTTGATAGCAAAGGATACAATTCGAGTTTATAATATCCACCTACAATCCTTCAACATTGTTCCTTCAAGAAAGTCTTTTTCCGAAAAGGAATCAGAAAAAAATTATAAACGTCTTGTGAAGACTTTTGATAAGCAGCTGGAACAGGCTAAGATTTTTGATAAGCATAGGAACTCCTGTCCCTATCCCTATGTGGTATGTGGAGATATGAATAACACGCAGTTTTCCAACGTATATAAACGGCTTCGTGGTGATTTACAAGACACTTTTTTCGAACAAGGGTCTGGTTTTGGAAAGACGTATAGTTTATTCAGATTACCTCTTCGAATCGATTATATTTTTCCAGATTCTTCCTTTGAAGTAATTGAGCATAAAAATTATAAGGTGAAGCTATCCGATCACTATCCGGTAAAGGCTACCTTAAGAAGAAAAACCACCAACCCATAAACAATCCACCGTATCTGCAGTTATGTGAATAAGTAGTGCTAACCCTAAAATTCGCGTCTTTGGGAAGAAAGGCAATAACGCATAAATCATAATTGCCCAAACGCTGTGCAAAGGATGAAACCCTATACTGCATCTATTGGCATCAAAGATTGGCGAGGCTAACAGATGGTCCAAGTCTATTAAAATACCTAAAAGCAAAATTATTGTGATTTTCAGTCTATTTTCTTTAAACAAACCATACCCAATTAGTATGGGAACAATAAAGTGTATACCGTAATGTAATGTAAAACGAAGCATTACAAAAATTCCAAAGATTGGTTTAGAAGGTAATCCATGGTATTTGGCCCTTCATTAAAGAGTAAGTCCAAAATACTCAGATTACCAATAAATCCATGCCTGTCCCCAAATACCTGTTCGTATTCTTGATGCGAAATCTTAATACTTTTTTTAGCCTCAACCAAAAATCTGCCATCCAACGAGTTTTCCAATTGGGTAGAATACTTTGAGGTAGTTCTAAATTCTTTCTCTATTCCTATACATTCTAGAATAGTCTCAATTGTTTTCAGGTTGAAATTGAAAAGGAGTTCTTCCTCTTTTTCATACAAAGGTCTAATGTCATCCTCGTAAAACTCAAAATATGGAGAGGTACGATACGCGGTTTCTAAAGTTCTCCAGTGCTGCTTAAGCCAAGGCATACTATGATCCAAAACTACATCCGAGTATAACTGCCTGCCCTCTTTACCGCCCACATGTTTTATGGGAACATTCATCATGTGTTTCCCTTGGTCGGTAGCGATATAGCATCTGTTTCTATAGGTTTGTTTCTGAAAATTATCAAATGTTTCCCAAACAATCTCCTTTTGAGCAATTACAGCAAATGTGGCAATACTCGGAAAATATGTGGGATGTAGTACTACGCTCAAGTATTCTTTTTCTTTTTTCGTTTTCTGAAAAAGTCGAAAACAAACCAGCCTATAACAGCAGCCAAGAAATACCATCTGTAGGAGACAGGTTCTCCACTGCCACCAACTGTGGTGAAGATACGTTCTCCTCTGGGTCGCCAGTTAAAGATACCATCATTGAAATTGTCAAAACTCATCCATAGAAAAACGGGTTTCCCTACAATATGATTGGCAGGCACATATCCCCAAGTTCTACTATCCTCAGAATGGTCACGATTGTCACCCATCATCCAATAATAATCTTGTTTGAAGGTATAAGAGTCAGCTACTTCCCCATTAATATAAACCGTGTTCCCATCCACTTTGACATCGTTGTATTCGTAATCGCGTATGATTTTCTTGTAGAGCGGAATGGTTTTATAGTCTATCTTAACGGTAGCCCCACGTTCCGGCAGATAAATAGGGCCAAAATTATCTACGTTCCAGGGATAAAAGTTTGGTTTTTGAGGGAACGCACCACTATATACCCCTTTTTCTTCGTTGGTTCTTATGACCGAATCAATCGCAGGGTTGGAACGCAATTGCGATACCATCTCGTCCGTCATGTTTGCAATACGCGCCAAAGGCTTTTCCTCGGTTAGCGCTAAACGCAGTTGCCTGATAACCTCCGTGGGAATTCCTTTTTCTTGGGTTATGATTTCAAAAGTTCCACTTTGGTTTTTATAGGCACCCAAAATATAAGGTGATAAAGCCTCATACTGGTTAGGATTCAAAACATCGGTTAAATACTTCCGCGTGTAATCCGAGGCATCCACTTCCGCCAAATATCTGCTTGATACACCCTGCTTGGAATAGACGGTATAATCGTACATTACTTTGGCCCGATCAGAAAGTTGAAGTTTTTCTCCATTGATATGTACAAAACCATCAATAACGGCCAAAGAATCGCCAGGAGTTCCCACACAGCGTTTTACATAATTGGATTTCTTGTCAATAGGTTTTTTTACGGCTTTTTCCGCTTTAAAGAATTGATACAAGGTATCTGATGGCAAACTGAAAACTACAATGTCATTCTTTTTTACTTCTTGAAATCCGGGGAGTCGTAGATAAGGTAACTGCAATTTGTTTATCCATGAATCCTTGTGGGTTTCAGGGTTTACATCGGCCAGATATGACCGTTTTTTTAGGCCGGGAATGGTGTCATGAACCATAGGGGCCGCTAAAGTGGTCATTGGGACTCGAGCTCCATAATGGAACTTGCTTACAAACAAGAAATCTCCAATACGGAGGGTTCGCTCAAGTGATCCTGTTGGGATTACATAGGGTTGTATAAAATAAGTATGTACAAATGTGGCTGCTACGATAGCAAAGACTATTGAACTTACCCATTCCCCAAGACCTGTTCTTGGTTTGAGACTTCGGTCTTCTATATAAGTGACATCTTCAATATAATTTATATAGTAGATGTAGAAACCAAGTGTCAGTATAGCCAACCAAGTATCCCAAATTTTGTTCTTTCCAAAACTTCGTATGGTCTCTACCCAAACTACAGGAAACATCAATAGATTGATAATAGGAATAAACAAAAGTAAAACCCACCACCAAGGTCTATTGATGATTTTCATCAAAATCACTCCATTATAGACGGGGATTGCAGCTTCCCATGCTTTTCTGCCAGCTTTTACATACAGTTTCCAAGTCCCTAAAAAATGAATGACCTGAATTATCAAAATAAAAACCAACCACTGTGTACCGTTCATAAACTGTTTTGTTTCTTAGACCTAGTTTCCCGCAAAATGTTACGGTTTTAACTCAAATTAAGCACATCTTTCATAGTATATACTCCTTTTTTTTCAACCAACCACTCAGCTGCCAGTACCGCTCCCAGAGCAAAACCTTTTCTATTATGCGCCGTGTGCTTTATTTCAATGCTATCCACCATGCTGTTGTAATCAATGATATGTGTTCCAGGAACATTGCCCTCCCTTTTGGAATGTATGGATATCGTATTTTCTCCACCTTCATTAAGTTTCCAATCTTTATAAGGGGTATTGGCTAAGATTCCTTCGGCAAGGGTTATCGCCGTACCACTGGGAGCATCCACTTTTTGCGTGTGATGTATCTCTTCCATGGAAATCTTGTATTGCTCCAGTTTAGCCATCATTTTGGCCAATTGTGCATTCAACTCAAAAAAGATATTTACTCCCAAACTAAAGTTTGAGGCGTATATAAAACCAGTATTGTTTTGTTTACAGATAGATACGGCCTTGTCAAAATTTTGTAACCATCCCGTAGTTCCAGAAATAACGGGTATGCCATGTTCAAAACAAGAGGTAATATTTTTAAAGGCTGAATCTGGCGTGCTAAAATCGATCGCTATATCAAAGGTGGTGAAGTCAATGGCCCTATGTTCCACATCAATTTTAGCGGAAATGTTGTGGCCCCTTTCAATGGCAAGACCTTCTATCATCTTGCCCATTTTTCCATAACCGAAAAGACCTATTCTCATGATTCAAAATTTAAACACCAGAGCCATACCATAGTTTGGGTCATTGGTGATGGGGTTCAATTCCAAATAGGGTTGGAAATCAAAACTTAACTGTGTACTGACATTGTACTGGGCCAGATGTGCGGTAACATTAGCTTCAATAATATTTAGGGAATACCAAACAATGGTCAATACAAGCCATAAATCGCGGGTGCTTTGAACATTCTCTTGTACACTTTGAAGGGCTTCATTTGAAATTGCCGGGCTTTCACCATCTCCAAAGAACTCATCATCCGTAAAACCAGCCAATCTCCTTTTAAAGGCAGTTCTAGCTCTTTGAAATTCATCGTTGTTAAAGGTATAAAGGCTTACTCCCGTGGCTAGCCCCCCATAAATTACAGGTATTTTCCACCAAGCACCTCTTTTATTGTAAAGTTGACCCAATCCTGGGAGAACAGCGGAGTAAAAGGCAGCTTTGCTTGGAGCCAATGGATTTGTTCTTTCCTTGACATAGGTCACCTCTTGAATGACCACTCCTTGACCCTCCAATTGTTGAGCTAATGAGTCTACTGCTGTTGGTTCAAGCTCAGTCTCATCTTCTTCTTGGGCAAAAAGTGCGTTGAACGTCAAGGTAAAAAAAAGCAGGAAGAAAAAAGACTTATTCACCAGTCAAAAGTTTTCTTAAACGTTGAAATTCTTCTTTGGAATGAAAGGGAATAACTATTTTACCTTTTCCATTCGCTGAAGCACTGATGTCTACTTTTGCGGAAAGATGATTTTTTAAACTATCAATACCTTTTGAAATGTAGCCAGGGATTTCCTTAGTGGGTTTGACACTTGTACCGCTGGAAGAAAGGTTTTTTTTGGATTCTTGGTAGGCTTTGACCAACTGCTCGGTTTCTCGTACGGAGAGGCCTTTGGAAACCACACTTTCGTACAAGTCTATTTGGTCTTTTTTCTTTTCAATATTGATTAAAGCGCGACCGTGCCCCATGCTGATAAAACCATCCCGCATTCCGGTTTGGATAATGGGATGAAGTTTTAATAGTCTGAGATAGTTGGTGATGGTGGAACGTTTTTTTCCTACACGATCACTCATTTTTTCTTGGGTGATTTTAATTTCGTCAATCAACCGTTGATACGAAAGTGCAATCTCAATGGGGTCTAAATCCTGACGTTGAATATTCTCCACCAGAGCCATTTCCAAAGACTCTTGGTCATTGGCAATTCTGATATAGGCTGGAATAGTCTGTAACCCTACCATTTTTGAAGCACGGAAACGTCTTTCTCCTGAAACTAACTGGTATTTGTTGAAATCGAGTTTTCTTACTGTTATGGGTTGTATAATCCCCAATTCCCTGATTGAACTGGCCAGCTCTTCCAATGCTTCATCATTGAAATTGGAGCGTGGTTGGAACGGATTTACATCTATGGTTGCAAGGTCTAATTCCACTACATTGCCAATAACCTTGTCCGCATTTTTGTCCGAAACTGATTGGATATCATTATCAGGGTCCTTTAAAAGAGCGGACAGACCTCTGCCTAAAGCCTGCTTTTTGGTTGCTTTCGCCATTTAAACTTTTTCCTTGTTTTTCTTTAAAATCTCGTTGGCCAAGTTGAGATAATTTGCAGCACCCTTACTGCTCGCATCGTATTTAATAATACTTTCTCCATAACTGGGTGCTTCGCTCAGCCTAACATTTCTTTGTATGATGGTATCGAAGACCATATCTGCGAAGTGCTTTTTAACTTCTTCCACAACTTGGTTGGACAATCTTAGTCTTGAGTCGTACATGGTCAATAACATGCCTTCAATGTCCAAATCATTATTGTGTATTTTCTGAACACTTTTCACGGTATTCAACAATTTTCCAAGGCCTTCCAATGCAAAATATTCGCATTGTATGGGAATCATTACAGAATCAGCAGCGGTTAGCGCATTTAGGGTCAACAACCCTAAAGATGGTGCACAATCAATAAGGATATAATCATACCTGTCGCCCAAGTCCCTTAGGGCTTCTTTCAGCATATATTCCCTATTGTCCTTGTCCACCAATTCAATCTCAATGGCTACCAAATCTATATGTGCTGGAATTAAATCCACATTGGGGGAATCTGTTTCCAAAATCACATCATTCACTCCTAAAGTATGCTCTAGAAGTTGGTAAGTTCCCTTCTCCACACTATCCACATCTATACCCAAACCGGAAGTAGCGTTGGCCTGAGGGTCAGCATCGATTAGCAATACTTTTTTTTCAAGTACTCCAAGAGATGCGGCCAAGTTAACCGTGGTAGTGGTTTTTCCCACACCACCTTTCTGGTTGGCAATAGCAATGATTTTGCCCATTTCAAAGTAAGTTAGGGGCTAAAAATACGATTATTTGCGATGCCAAAAAATGTATTTTGTTAACAGAAAGTGGATAACCTTAACATTAGAGGTTAAAGAAAGTTAAAGTTTTAATTATAAGATGGTTAAGCGTCTTTAATCCATCAAAATATTTAAGATTTCAATAGCGGCTTCGCTGATTTTGGTACCTGGCCCAAAAACTGCTACCGCACCACTCTCAAACAAACTATTGTAATCCTGCTTCGGGATAACACCTCCTACAATAACGGCAATGTCCTCACGGCCATAGTTTGCCAATTCCTTGATAACTGCCGGAACCAAGGTTTTATGCCCACCAGCCAAGGAAGAAACCCCTAAAATATGAACGTCGTTTTCCACGGCTTGTTTAGCCACTTCTGCTGGGGTTTGAAAAAGAGGCCCAATGTCCACATCAAACCCTAAATCAGCATAGCCGGTAGCAACTACTTTTGCACCTCTATCATGCCCATCTTGTCCCATTTTAGCAATCATGATACGAGGTCGCCTTCCTTCATTGGAGGCAAATTCATCAGCCATTTTTTTGGCTTTCTCAAAACTTTTGTTGTTCTTGATTTCTTTGGAGTACACGCCGGTAAATGATTGTATTTTAGCACGGTACCTTCCAAAAGCTGACTCCATGGCGTCACTAATTTCGCCAAGAGTTGCTCTCTTTCGTGCTGCTTCAACTGCTAAAGCTAACAAATTCCCACGCTTAGAATCTTGGTTCATCGCTTTTTCGGAAGCCTCAGTAATCTTTGCAAGCACTTCTTTAACTGATGAATTCTCTCTAGTTGACTTAATTTGCTCGAGACGTTCTATTTGTTGCTTTCTTACCATGGCGTTGTCCACCTCCAATATTTGAAGGTCGTCTTCATCTTCCAACTGATACTTGTTCACCCCAAGAATCGTATCCTGACCGCTGTCAATTCTAGCTTGTTTTTTTGCAGCTGCTTCTTCAATACGTTTTTTAGGAATGCCTGCTTCAATAGCTTTAGTCATTCCTCCCAATTTTTCAACTTCTTGTATCAGTTCCCAAGCTTCATCTGCGATTTTCGTAGTCAATTCTTCTACCAAATAGCTTCCCGCCCATGGGTCCACTGTTTTCGTAATATTGGTTTCTTGTTGTAAGTAAATCTGAGTATTACGTGCAATACGTGCAGAAAAATCCGTAGGAAGCGCAATGGCCTCATCCAAAGCATTGGTATGCAAACTCTGCGTGCCTCCAAATACTGCTGCCATAGCTTCAATCGTGGTTCTAGCCACATTATTGAACGGGTCTTGCTCCGTTAAGCTCCAACCACTAGTCTGACTATGGGTACGCAGCATCAATGATTTTTCATTTTTGGGACTGAACTCTTTGACCAATTTTGCCCAAAGCATTCGTCCTGCTCTCATCTTGGCGATTTCAGTAAAGTGATTCATGCCAATTCCCCAGAAAAAAGAAAGTCTAGGGGCAAAGTCGTCAATCTGAAGACCTGCTTTTATCCCTGTTTTGATGTATTCAATCCCATCAGCTAAAGTATAGGCCAGTTCCATTGCCGCTGGAGCCCCAGCTTCGTGCATATGGTAACCTGAAATACTGATACTGTTGAATTTGGGCATGTGCTTGCTCGTAAACTCAAAAATATCCGCTACAATTTGCATGGAGGGCATGGGAGGATAGATATAGGTGTTCCTTACCATAAATTCTTTTAAAATATCATTCTGGATGGTTCCCGCAAGTTTCTCCATGGAAACACCTTGTTCTTCGGCGGCCACTATATAGAAAGCCATAACGGGCAAAACAGCTCCATTCATGGTCATGGATACGGACATTTTGTCCAATGGAATCCCGTCGAACAGAATTTTCATGTCTTCTACAGAATCAATGGCTACACCTGCTTTACCTACATCACCAACAACACGTTCATTGTCACTGTCATAACCGCGATGCGTGGGAAGGTCGAAAGCTACGGATAGTCCCTTTTGACCTGCTTCCAAATTCCTTCTATAAAAGGCATTACTTTCTTCCGCTGTGGAAAAACCAGCATACTGACGAATAGTCCATGGCCTTCTAACATACATGGTGGAGTAGGGGCCCCTTAGAAAAGGAGGTATACCTGCCCCAAAGTTTGAATGCCCATTGCTTTGGGTCACCTTTTTATCAGACTTAACTATGGGGGATAACTCTAGGTGTTCAAGGTCTTTTCTACTCATTGTCCAATCTTTTTTGTTCCAATTCCTCAGCCAACCGTTTTTCAATAATGGGTATAATCTGCGTTTTTTCAGACCTCTTTTTCATGAAAGGGTAGAGTTCCAAATCTTGGTTCATTTTATCATCGGGATTTTGAAACTTGTTGGTTCCCACTAGGGTTGTTTGGTTTTCATCAAAAAGCAATTGCTCTTTTGCGGCACTTTCCTTTATTTTTTGTTGAATTTTTCCTTTGGTTAATGCATCCAAAAGTCCACCTGAAGCTTCAATCTGTTTGAACAGGCCCAACGCCTTCTCTGCCAACTGCTTTGTTAAAGACTCAACATAATAGGCACCTTTGGCAGCATGTGAAACCTCACCGAAATAGCTTTCTTCTTTGAGTAAAACCAGCTGATTTCGAGCAATCCGCTCTGCAAATTCATTGTCTTTGTGATATAATGCATCATAGGGTAGATTGCAAACGGTATCCGCCCCACCTAGAATGGCCGACATACATTCAGAAGTAGTACGAAGCATGTTTACATTGTAATCGTATAGTGTTTTGTTTCGCTTTGATGGCATTGCCACGATATGGCAGTCTTCATTTATTCCATATGCGGCGGCCAAGGTAGCCCATAACCATCTTAACGCTTTTGTTTTGGCGATTTCAAAGAAATAATTGCCTCCCATCGCTACTTTGAAAGTAGGGATAAAAGAGTTGGAAGGGCTAATACTCAAGTATTCGTTGGCATGTGCTAGACCATAGGCCAATTGCTGAATTATATTGGCCCCAGCGTTTTGGTACAACGAAATGTCTATTCCAATTGGAAAAATGGTTTTGGAAAATGAAGAAAGTTCAAGCAGTTTATGAAGATTACGTTTGTCTTCGTTCTCTGATTGGTGCCAATTTCCTGTTCTGGCCAAATTGCCAATAGGGTCAACGTGAAGGTGTATTCGAGCAGAACTATCCTTTATTTGGGAAATTAGTTTTTCAAAGGATTCCAATTCCATGTATTGAAAATTGAAATGGACCGGAAATTTTTCCAGATCAATGTCTTGGAGTAAGTTAACCAGATTGATTTTTGCATTAGGAATAGTAAAAATCAAACTTTCTACCCCTTTATCAACGACCTCCTTAGCCTTTAAATTGGCTTTGTCGGCATCTCCAGCATAAATGGATTGGGCAATGTACCATTGGTTCGATTCTTTGGAAGGAATTGTGGCTCCGTTTAAATCCTCCGAGTGATAAAAGGGTTTTACACCAATGCCTTCTGGAGAATCCCATACCAAGGTTTCATTATAGTCCGCTCCTTTCAGGTCGTACTGTATCTTTTGTTTCCATTGTTGCGAGGAAACTTCTGGAAATTCATCAAATAAATGGGAATCACTCATTGTTTTTTGGTCTTTAGGCTGTCTTCATATTCTATCAAAAAAATTTCCTCGTTTTCTTTCTTCATATAGTACTTTTCTCGAGCAAATTTTTCTAATTCACTAGAGTCAGAAAGCTTTTCCAACACTTTTTGGTCTTTTGAAATTTCTACTTCGAGAAACTCTTTCTGCCTCTCTAGTTTCTTAATTTCCTTTCTCAACTCTAAATGAATAAGCAAGGAATTAGTATCGAAAAAAGCCATCCAAATCACAAAAATGGTCAATACCAGTATGTACATATTGGTCATGAGCTTGAACCATTTTTTTTGTTTCAGTTCCTTCAGCCCCATTAGTTCAACTTGTCGTTAATTATGGTACGTACCATATCTACTGCAACCGTATTGTAATGATTATTGGGTATAATGAGGTCTGCAAATTCTTTAGAAGGCTCAATAAACTGTTCATGCATTGGTTTTACCGCGTTCTGATATCTAAAAAGCACTTTTTCCAAGTCATGTCCACGCTCCTTTATGTCCCGTTGCAATCTTCGTATCAAGCGTTCATCCGAATCGGCATGGACATAAATTTTCATGTCAAACATATCACGTAGTTTGGGATTACTTAATACTAAAATCCCTTCAACAATAATAACTTTCCTTGGGTGAACTGTTATGGTCTCATCTAAACGGGTTTCCTCAACAAACGAATAGATGGGCTTTTCAATGGATTGCCCTTCCCTAAGTAATTCCAGATGGGAAATCAATAAATCAAAATCAATGGAATTGGGGTGGTCAAAATTTACCTGCCCTCTTTCTTCCTTGCTCATGTGGGCTAGGTCGTTATAGTATGAGTCTTGGGAAATAACCCCAACCTCATTTTTGGGGAGTTCTTCCACAATCTGGTTTACGACCGTAGTTTTTCCACAGCCTGTGCCTCCTGCAATTCCTATGATAAGCATTGACAAAAATTTAATACCAAAAGTAAGCAATTGATACATTTTTCATCCATTCAAAAGACTTTGCATAGTTAGTATTTGTTTTCCTGGAAATACATGACACCTATCATAAAATGAAAAAGTTTCTACACGTAGCTTTGTGTTGGATTATTGCTTTAACCGTATCTTTAACTAAATAACAAAAGGCCACCTATCCCATGGAAGAATCCTATTCCATCATGGTTAATGAAGACCATGAATTTGAACTCACCCAAGACCAAATAAACGCATTGGACATTCTAAAAACTGGATATAACAACTTTCATATATTGAAAGATGGGAAATCCTTTCATATTGAAATTGTGGAAAGCAATTTCAATGACCTTAAATATGCCATCAAGGTAAATGGTACTGATTACCATACTTCTGTTAAGACCCCTTTACTTCATTTAATTGATAAAATGGGATTTGCTTCCAATGGAGCAATCAACGTGGCTTCAATTGAGGCACCCATGCCGGGGCTTATTTTGGATATTGCTGTAAAAGAAGGTCAAGAAGTGAATGAAAATGACCCTTTATTGATTTTAGAAGCTATGAAAATGGAAAACAGTATTACCTCCCCAAGAAATGGTATAATTAAAAGTATTTCTGTGAGTAAGGGAGACGCCGTGGATAAAAAACAGGTTTTGCTAACATTTGAATAAACTTCCATGAAAAAAATATTGGTAGCCAATCGCGGGGAAATAGCCATAAGAGTTATGAAAACCGCTAAAAAAATGGGAATTGATACGGTAGCTGTTTTTTCTGAAGCGGACCGTAATGCCCCCCATGTACGCTTTGCGGATGAAGCGGTTTGTATAGGACCAGCACCTTCCAATCAATCGTATTTGGTAGGCGATAAGATTATCGAAGTGGCCAAAAAACTAAATGTTGACGGTATACATCCAGGATACGGTTTTTTGAGCGAGAATGCAGATTTTGCAGAGTCTGTTGAACAGAATGGACTCACTTTTATAGGTCCCAAATCCAAGGCAATTCGGGTTATGGGAAGTAAGTTGGAGGCAAAGGATGCGGTAAAAGATTATAATATCCCAATGGTTCCTGGTATTGACGAAGCTATTACAGATGTCAAAGCAGCCAAAAAGATAGCATCGGAAATAGGGTATCCAATTTTGGTTAAAGCTTCTGCAGGAGGTGGGGGAAAGGGTATGCGTATCGTTGATAATGAGGCTGATTTTGAGTCACAAATGGAACGTGCCATCAGTGAAGCCACTTCGGCTTTTGGTGATGGTTCCGTGTTTTTGGAAAAATATGTGACGTCGCCAAGACACATCGAGATTCAGGTGATGGCAGACACGCATGGCAACGTCCTTCATTTTTTTGAAAGGGAATGTAGTATCCAAAGAAGGCACCAAAAAGTAGTTGAAGAAGCACCCTCTTCTTTGTTGACACCTGAACTCCGTAACGCCATGGGTGAGGCAGCAACCAAAGTGGCAAAGGCCTGTGATTATGTTGGAGCGGGAACCGTAGAGTTTTTGATGGATGCCGATATGAACTTCTACTTCTTGGAAATGAACACTCGTTTACAGGTAGAGCATCCAGTTACGGAAATGATTACAGGAGTGGATTTGGTGGAACTTCAAATTAAGGTGGCCAGGGGAGAAGAACTACCCATGAAGCAGAGTGATTTAACAATCCGGGGACACGCAATGGAACTTCGCGTATATGCGGAAGACCCGCTCAATGACTTTTTGCCCAGCGTAGGACAGTTGGAAACCTACCAGCTTCCGGAAGGAGAGGGAGTGCGCGTGGACAATGGATTTGAGGAAGGCATGGATGTGCCCATTTATTATGACCCTATGCTATCCAAATTAATTACCTATGGTAAAACCCGAGAGGAGTCTATAGAACTTATTTTAAATGCTATTGAAAACTATAAGGTAAAAGGGGTTCAGACTACACTTCCTTTCGGTACGTTTGTTTTTGAACATGAAGCGTTTCGTTCAGGAAATTTTGATACTCATTTTGTGAAGAATTATTATTCTCCTGAAGCTATCAAGGAAAAGTCTGCCAGCGAAGCCGAAATAGCGGCCATGGTAGCTCTTAAATTATATTTCGAAGACCAAAAAACAGTTCAACTCCCATCAAACTAAGATATTATGGATTCCAAATTACGGACCCTACAAGAACGAATTGACCAAGCCCAATTAGGAGGAGGTGAAAAGCGAATAGAAAAACAGCATGCCAAGAAAAAACTAACGGCAAGGGAACGGATTCAATATCTTTTGGATGAAGGTTCTTTTGAAGAGATGGGCATCCTGGTGACCCATAGAACCACCGACTTTGGTATGGACAAAGAAATCTATTTTGGTGATGGGGTAGTTACTGGGTATGGAACCGTTAATGGTAGATTGGTGTATGTATATGCTCAAGATTTTACCGTTTTTGGTGGAGCCTTATCTGAAACCCATGCAGAGAAAATCTGCAAGGTGATGGATTTGGCTATGAAAGTGGGAGCTCCTGTTATTGGATTAAACGACTCTGGCGGAGCTAGAATCCAAGAAGGTGTAAAGTCTTTGGGAGGATATGCTGATATTTTTTATCGGAATGTGCAAGCTTCTGGTGTTATACCTCAAATTTCAGCTGTAATGGGACCCTGTGCCGGTGGTGCAGTATACTCTCCAGCGATGACTGATTTTATCATCATGGTAGAAGAAACCAGTTATATGTTTGTAACTGGGCCAAATGTGGTAAAGACCGTGACCAATGAAGAAGTAAGTTCGGAAGAGCTAGGAGGTGCCAGCACCCATGCTGTAAAATCGGGAGTGGCGCATAAGACTTCAAGTAATGACGCCGCTTGTTTGGATGATATCAAGAAACTTTTGGATTACCTTCCTCAGAGCAACAAGGAAATTCCTAAACACAAGCCCTATGAGTTAGGGGAAGAGGTGCGAGAAGAACTTTCCCGTATTGTTCCGGACAATCCTAACAAGCCTTACGATATGCATGATGTCATAAACGGTATCATTGATTATGATTCGTTTTATGAAATCCATAAAGATTATGCTGAGAATATTATTGTTGGTTTTGCCCGTTTGGGAGGCAGAAGTATAGGAATCATAGCAAACCAGCCCATGTTCTTGGCAGGTGTTCTTGGCGTGAAAAGTTCCCAAAAAGCAGCTCGTTTTACCCGATTCTGCGACGCTTTCAACATACCTTTATTGGTCCTGGTGGATGTCCCTGGATTCCTTCCCGGTACAGACCAAGAGTGGAATGGAATAATCATGCACGGTGCAAAACTGTTGTATGCTTTGAGTGAAGCAACAGTTCCCCGAGTCACTGTAATTACCAGAAAAGCGTATGGTGGTGCTTACGATGTAATGAACTCCAAACACATTGGCGCCGACTTTAATTTTGCATGGCCTACTGCAGAGATTGCGGTAATGGGTGCCAAAGGTGCTAGTGAAATCATTTTTAGAAGAGAAATTGCCTCAGCGGATGACCCTGAGGCTAAGTTAAAAGAGAAAGAAGCCGAGTATGCAGATAAGTTTGCTAATCCCTATCGTGCGGCTAGAAGAGGTTTTATTGATGAGGTAATACTACCGGAAAATACACGTAGAAAATTGCTCAAAGCCTTTGCCATGTTGGAGAAAAAAGAGGTGCACACACCCAAAAAGAAACACGGGAACATTCCGTTGTAAAGATTTAAGAACTGGGTTGTTATTAACTTAAGGTAAATACTTTCCCTAAAGGATACTTGGTCTTTCAAGGTTGACTAATTTTGCCCAATGCAAAAAGAAAACCAGAAACCAAGTTTCGAATTTATGGCACTAATGGCGGCGCTTATGTCTATTGTAGCGCTATCCATTGACACCTTATTGCCAGCAATTCCAAATATTGGTGAAACCATAAACAGTTTTGACCCCACGGAAAATCAGAAGCTGATAACCATGATTTTTTTGGGATTGGGAGTTGGTCAGTTGTTTTTTGGACCGCTTTCTGATTGTTATGGAAGAAAGCCTGTGGTTTATATGGGGATGTTTGTTTTCGCCATTGCCAGTTTTATATGTCTTTGGGCTCCAAATCTGGAATGGATGATTGTGGGCCGTATCCTTCAGGGGATTGGACTTTCAGTGGCCCGAAGCATTGCTATTTCCATAATTCGGGATACCTACAGTGGCGATTTGATGGCCAGGGTCATGTCTTTTGTAACTGCATTTTTTATTTTAGTTCCTGTGGTTGCTCCATCCATAGGGAAAATTATCTTGGATATCTCCAATTGGCAAGCCATTTTTTATGTACAGCTCGCATGTACATTGGCTGTTGGACTTTGGTTTTGGAAACGTCAACCGGAAACGCTTAAACCCGAATACAAGGTTCCATTTTCAAGGCATGTTTTTATTGATGGACTAAAAGAGTTCATGCGCTATAAAGAAACCGTTGCTTTTACCATGGCCTCTGGCTTTATAACTGGTGCTTTTTTAGTGTACCTGAGTGCCTCCCAACATATTTTTGAAGATTTGTACGGGCTAAAGGATTCTTTTCCCTACATTTTTGCGGGTCTTTCCATTTCCATTGGCGTTTCTACATTTTCAAACGGTACCTTGGTATTACGTTATGGTATGTGGAAGCTTTCCTATATGGCTTTGCTTGCTTTTTGCGCGGTGGCTATTTTGTTTGTTGTACTTTTTTGGCAGACAGGAAATCCCAGTGTCATCGCACTAATTGCCTTTCTATCGCTTCAATTCTTCTGTTTAGGCTTTATGTGGGGTAATTTTCGCTCAATAGCTATGCAACCCATTGGTCATATCGCTGGAATAGGGGCGGCTATCAACGGGTTTATTTCCACTGTAATTTCTATTCCCATTGCCACTTTTATAGGAAGTTATGTTGAAGATAAGGTGCTCCCCCTTTTTATGGGATTGGCCATTTGCGGACTTATCTCAGTTGTTATTTTTCGGATGGCGAAAAGGTCGAGAAGACTCGCCACTGCTAAATAGACTATTTATTGTTCTGGTAAAAAGACTTTTCCGCTAGAACTATCTTGGCTTGCACCCGTAACCGATGCGAAAACGTTGGTTTTGTTTTCTTCTCGGAGAACGCCCATTAAAGCAAACACCAAAGCTTCTTTAAAGGCAATCAAAGTTTTGCTGGGAATCTTCAATGTAAGGGAATCTCCAAGTTTTTGCTTTAGGGTATCGACAAAGAAGGAATTAAAAGCACCTCCTCCAGTTACGAACATTGTGTTTTTCGACTTTGAACGAAATTTATCAATCTCAAGAGCAATTTGTTCACAGTTGTGGTGAATTAAGGTATGGAGCAAATCCGGTATACTTGCTTCCAAGCCTTCAATAAGTGGAACTACATCTTGGAGAAACCATTCATAGCCTGTGGATTTTGGATGAGGAAGCTTGTAGTATTCCAGGTTGTCCAGAGCGGTTTTAAGTTCGGGAAGCAGATTCCCGGTACGGGCCAATTGTCCATTTTCATCATACTCCATGTTGATTCGTTGGGTAAGAAAATTTAAGGGCATGTTCGCCATACCTATATCCAAGGCTTTTCTTTTACCATCTTCTACAAAGGAAACGTTACTGATTCCCCCCAAATTCAAGCAGAAATCATATTCACCAAAGAGCAAATGGTCACCAATAGGAACCAGCGGAGCTCCTTGTCCACCTAGTTTCACATCTTTGGTTCTGAAGTCACAGATTACCTTATAGCCCGATGTATTCGCAAGTAACTGTCCATGGCCCAATTGAAATGTGAATCCTTCTTCGGGTCTATGGTGGGAGGTATGCCCATGGCTGGTAATGAAATCCACTTCAATTTGAGCTTCTTCTATAAACTGTTTGGCTTGTTCGCCCAACCATATCCCATATTCTTGGTCGAGAATATTATGCCCCTCAGCGCTTAAATGAATGGCATGTTTTAGGCGGTCTTTCCAAGTAGCATCATAAGAAATTGCCTTGGTTTTTTCAATGGAAAAATCCCATTTCTCTTTTTTCTTTGAAAAGTAACATAGCGCCATATCAAGACCATCCAACGAGGTTCCTGACATCATTCCCAATACTTTGTATTCCATCATTACAACTTCTGAATTTGGATGACAAGTGAAATGGGTTGTCCTTCATCATTAGTTATTTCCTTGATGGTAAAGTCCACTTCTTTAATGGAAGCCAAAACAGAAACCCAATCTTCAAGGGTTCTAGCATACCAAGAATGACCTTCAATGAAATTTCCTGGAAGTCCCTTCCATGAATCGGATATCCATTGCCCTTTGTACTTCATTCCATTTTGAACCAGGAAAAAAGGATGTAGTGTTTGGATAAGGATAAATCCTTTTGGGTTGATAACCTTCAAGGTATTTTCAATCAGCTGGGAAAGTCCATCTTTAAGATATATGCAGAAGTTGAAAACTACCAAATCAAAAGTGCTGTGTGGAATCGGTTTTCCAGCAATGATATCTTCAAAGGTAAGTTGGTGATACTCTCCAGGTCCATTTTGTTCGGCATCTTCAAGTAATGCCTGGATAGCATCAAACCCATAAGCTACCATGCCCATTTTATTCATTTCCCGTGTCAACCAACCTTCACCACAACCAAAATCACCAACTTTTGAGGCTTTTGTATTCATTATGGCATTGAGAATTGCCTTATTTGTGAATTTTCGAGAAGCAATACCATGATTTTGGATGATTTTGCTCCATTCTTTGGCGTTTTTTTCCCAAGAGTCTATAATTTCAGTTTTCATGTACATTCGTTTTTATCTGAAAAGGGAGCTTTCCTTGAGGAAGAAGTTTTCCCTCAAAATGTGAGCAGGCCACTTCTTGAAATTCAGGGAAGTCCTGATATACTATGATGTAAGAGTTTTGCTTATTGAGATGCAGCGTATGGATAAGAAATGGATTACCGAAAAGGTATAAAATGCAATTCCCCTTCTTAAGTTTTTCATTTAATGTCTCAAGCTCTGCTTCGGTAAATCCAAATCCATTTTTGGGTTTTACCGAAGGCGGAAAAACGGAAATAACGGTTGTTTTTTGAAAATGGATTAGATCTTGGATTTCGTCCGGTGTCATATCACCTACTGAAGAGGTTTTGATTTTGAGTTCTTGCTCCAAATACTCAGGGAAAACGTTTGTTTTTGGTTTGCCTAGGATGATATGTTGTAAATGTTGGGGTGAAACAGATATTTTGTTTCTAGTACCCTTGAAGAGTTCGGTCAAACAGGCCTGAGCTATTTCTTTGTTTAACTGTTTAGGAGTAATTCCTGTTTTCACTATATCACTGGGTTGATTGAAGGCTTTTTTCTTCAATTCCCAAATGCGTTCGAAGCTCGATGCAATCCTTTTATCCTCGCCTTTTGAAACAATTTTTTCAATAGCCTCTTTTGGGTGCTCCGAAAAACAAAACATATCCATTCCAGCATTGAAGGCGGTTAATTCCAAAGCCCCCTTTTCTTTAAACCTTTTGGATACTGCATGCATGTTCATCGCATCTGAGATTATCAATCCTTGATACCCCATTTTTTTTCGAAGAACATCCGATAGTATGGTTTTGGATAGGGTAGCTGGTTTTCCAGATGGGTCCAAAGCAGGAATGGAGAGGTGTCCTATCATGATGGAATCCGCTTCTTCATGCATCAACTCTTGGAAGGGATAACATTCGTTTTCAAGTAGATTTTCTACTGATTTATCTATAACCGGTAAAGCTAAATGTGAATCCGTATTCGTATCTCCGTGACCGGGAAAATGCTTTAATGAATTCAAAACACCTGCTTTACGCATTCCTGTTATAAAAGCTTTGGCTTTTTTGGTAACTTGTTCTTTGTCATCTCCAAATGACCTATATCCAATAACAGGATTTTCGGGATTGCTGTTTATATCGAGTACAGGAGCTAGATTCCAATGGATTCCAGCTTCAAGACAATCCCAACCAATTTTGTAACCTACATCATGGATTAAGTCTTCTTCATTCTGAAGAGCCCCCAACGTTAATGCATAGGGATATTGATGGGTGTTTTCAATGCGCATGGCCAAACCCCATTCGGCATCCATTGCAATAAGCAGGGGAGTGGAGGACACTTTTTGGTATCTTTTGATGAGAGAAACGAGCCGTTCATAGCTATTTTCATTATAAACTACCTTCTTTTTGCCCTCAAAATTAGTAGCTGCACTGGCTCTGCTATGAAAAAAACACAACGCGCCAATTTGACTTTCGACAATCAGTTTTTCTGTTCTTTGGATGTTTTCTTCGGAATCATTTATGAAAACTGCTATCATGAACAATTGCCCCACTTTTTGTCCTAGACTGAAATCATGGGTCGAACCTAGTTCTCTATATTGTTCTAACCTATTGCTCATTGGAATCTGCGGATTTTTTGCCATACTCTGGCGGATATTTCAAGAAAGGAAGCAATAAGAAAGCCGGCAATGCAGCTATAACTACCCAAGTAAAGAAACCGGGGTACCCCAGCCATTCCTGAATATAACCACTCAACATTCCAGGTAACATCATGCCTAAGGCCATAAAACCTGTGGCAATAGCATAATGTGATGTTTTTGATGCTCCTTCGGCAATATAGATAAGGAAAATTAAGAAAGCAGCGAAGCCAAATCCATAGCCAAATTGTTCTAAAACCACTGTTCCTACAACCGCTATCAGATTTTGAGTTTCGGTGTAAGCAAGCAATGCATAAAAAGCATTGGGAAGATTAAGGGCAAGGAGCATGGGGAGCATCCATTTTTTGAGTCCATCTCTTGAAATTAGAATGCCCCCGACAATACCGCCTAAAGAAAGCATAATAATGCCCACAGTTCCATAGATGGTTCCAACGGCTTCGGTGCTGAGGTTTAGACCCCCAACTTGCTTTTCATCTAAAAGAAAAGGAGAGGCCATTTTAACCAATTGGGATTCCCCTAGCCGATACAGTAGAATGAAGAGAATAGCTATCCCAATTTGTTTCTTTTGAAAGAAAGTCACAAAAACTTCTGAAAAACTTGAAGGTTTTTCGCTGGTTTCGTTTTTTGGGCCTTCAAATTTTGGGGTAACAAAAAAGTTGACCACAGTTAAAACAAGCATAAGGCCCGCTGTGCATATCATGGTTACAGACCAAGCTTTGGTGTTATCACCGTATTCCTTTTCCAGAAAACCAGCAAGTATTACTAAAAGTCCCTGTGCGGTAACCATGGCCAATCTGTAGAAAGTACTTCGAAGCCCAATGAAAAAGGACTGTTTTTGTTGACTGAGACCAATCATATAATAGCCGTCTGAAGCTATGTCGTTCGTTGCAGATGCAAAAGCGGACATCCAGAAGAAAGCAAGAGTAATGGTAAAGAAAGCGTTGGTAGGTAGAAAAAAACCAATGCCAAGAAATGATAGGGCAACTAATAGTTGCATACCCAAAAACCACTTTCTTTTGGTGCCATTAAGGTCTACTATTGGACTCCATAATGGCTTGATTACCCAGGGTAAGTACAACCAACTCGTATAGAGTCCAATATCGGCATTACTGATTCCAAGGCGTTTGTACATAATAACCGAAACGACTACCACAATGATGTACGGAATTCCCTGTGTGAAATATAAGGTGGGAATCCATGCCCAAGCCCTGGTATCTTTTTCGGCCACTTTCATTTACTTTTTATGTTTTAAAAGGTTTTCGTAAATGCTTTTTTCCGAACCTTCTATCACTTTTGCATTAACTACCTTTTCATAATATTCATTGGGTCCAACACCACCAATTATGGCATAGGCGTATCCCAATTCTTTTAAAGCTTGCAGGGCTTTTATCAAAAGTATTTTACCAATATTTTTTCCTCGTTCCGTAGGAACGACTCCAGTTGGCCCAAAGAAGTTCTTAGCTGAACATTCGAAGCAAGCAAAACCTAAAATATCTTGATTTCTTTGCGCAATAAAACAGGTAACGGGCACATTTGAAAATGCAACGTCCACTTCATCCTTCCAGTTGATGCTAAAGTTTTTTTCAACCCATTCCAAAACCAAGCTTTTTTCTGCGGCAATTGGCTTTCTGAAGACCATATTTTCTTCTTGAAAAAGTTGTTTTTCTTCAGAACCAATATCAGGTAAATCCACAAGTCTTACCAGCATGTCTTTCATTGGAGTTGTTTTGGATTTAGTATTACGGGTTGGGTTTTGTTACCATAGACATCCTGGATGACAATTTGTATCCCTCGTCTTTTTGTTTTGCCAGAGATTGGAACATCAACTTGGATTGTATCTTTTTCTGATGAAAGATAGCTTTTTTTGAACAAGGGCAACCTTCCTTTTTTCTTACCTTTATTTACGTAGAATAATGCAAATCGGGGTATGCTGTCAAAGTGGTTTAGACGTATCTGGACTTTGTTGTCTTGTACTTTTTTTGCTTCAATCTTAAGAGGTTCCAATGTCCTTTTATGAGGCGTTTTTAATGTTGGATTAGGTACTGGACTGGCATATATTTTCCGGATTTTTTTTACTGTTTTTGGATGCTTGCCCAGTAATGACTTAGCACTGAAGAATATATTGCCATTTACTTTTGGCAAAGACCTTGCAAACTTGAGCTGTTTTGGAATTTCATTGTATTTGTTCCAGGCCTTATCGCTGTTGTTTTTGATTTTATAAGGGCCATTTCCCATATAAAGATTTACTGTTCCTTTCTGTATGGACCACCATTCTGAAACATTTCTGTGCGAAGCAGCTGGATAATCCATGCTCCAATAGGCTTGAGGTGCTATATAATCTATCCATCCTTTCTTCATCCAAAGTAAGGGATTGGCATAAAGGTCATCATAATTGGTTTGTCCGGCCTTGGTATCGGAACCTTTTGGGTCAACATCCTTATTTCTCCAAACCCCAAAGGGGCTAATGCCAAACTGAACCCAGGGTTTGGATTTTTTTATGGTACCATGGACTTGCTTGACCAACGAATCCACATTGCTTCTTCTCCAATCATCCAAACTTTGGTTTGGTAATTTGTTGGATTGATAGGTCAGGGAATCATTAAAGGTTTCCCCCTCAATTTTGTACGGATAGAAATAGTCATCAAAATGAATGGCATCTATGTCATGCTTGTCCACCAATTCTTCCACAACTTTGGCAAATTTGTTTCTGACCTGGGATAATCTCGGGTTATAGTAGAACTTTTTTCCATACTTTATCATCCAATCCCTATATTGATTGAAATCATGGGTTGTGTCCAAACTAAGGGTGTCCAAATCAAATGTAGCCCTGTAGGGATTTAACCAAGCGTGAAATTCCATACCTCTGCTGTGGGTCTCTTTTATCATCCAAGATAAAGGGTCTTTGAAATCTTTGGGAGCTTTTCCCTGCTGGCCGGTCAAATATTTGGACCAAGGGGCCAGTTGACTCTGATACAAAGCATCACCTGCTGTTCTTACCTGTACAATTACCGCATTGAAATTTAAGTTTTGATAGAAATCCAATATTTCAATGAAATCCTTTTTTTGTTTGGAAGTTGGGTCATTTCCATTTTTGGGCCAATCAATATTTACCACGGTAGCTACCCACACCCCTCTGAACTCTTCTTTAGGTGCATTTCTCAAGCTTCTGGATGATACACAAGACGCTAGGGAAAGAAAAACTAGAATGAAGTAACTTGATTTCATAAGAATAAAAAAGGCCTACCTGAAGATTAAAAGTAGGCCTTTAAGCTTAATTAACTTAAACTAACAAATTCAAAAACCACTACTTAAATGGATGGGTCATCCGGTGTATTGGGGTTACTATTTCGTTCTAAATCTGGATACGGATAGAAATTTCTATTACGTTCTTCATCAAAATTCATTGCGGCGCCACTAGGTTCTGGTCTTCCAAATCTTCTGCTGTCTTCCAAACTCATTCCAGTAAATAGAAGTTCTGCCCTTCTATTTCGATATACCTCGTTCAATAAGGCATCTACCGTGTTATCTCCGGAGTAAGCCGCGACATTAGCATTGACCTCAAAGGGGTCGTCCGTATCCGTGAGTACTTCATTTAATGCAGCTGTAGCCGCAGCTAAGTTTGGACTTCCTATTCTAAGATTTGCTTCTGCGATTATTAAGTTCATCTCATCTGGAAGGTATACTGGAATGGGTTCTGTTATTTCATTAAAGAAACCAGCAACGTCCTCAATGGGTAAACCATTCTGATTGGTCTCATCCAATGGGATGAAGTAAAATGCCAATCTTCCATCCGCAGGGTCAAAAACAAATTCCGTAGGCAAACCAAAATTGTCCCTAGGCTTGAAATTTGGAGTATTGTTTTGAACAATTCTAGCCCAAATAGGATTTGGATTCTGAGTGTCATATTCAAAAGTCGAAGTCGAAGTTAAATCTACATTGCCGGCCGCTGCAAGTGCGGCTTCATAGTTTCCAGCGAAAAGATTGTAACGAGCTAGATATGCGGTAATCGTACTTGTTAAATCGATATTCCCCAAAGTCACTCCGTCAATAAATTCTGCCGAAGCTGCTGTACCGGATAGTTGGGCAGCTGCCTCTGTCAAAAGTGTAATTGCTGTTTCAAAACCTTGGATTCTAGAAACAAATGCAGCATCATTGTCGTTGCTTGTTTCCACAATCACCTGTTCATAATTCTGGGCGAGACTTCCAATGGCCAATGCTTTGAAAAGTTTTGCATGGGCGATTAGACCACTACGGGTACCTGCATCCAACTCAATATTATCGGTATTACTTTCAATATCCTCTGCTATTTCAATGACCCTTAGCATGGTTGACCAAAGTCCCTGTACATTGGAGTTGAAATTGGGAAGAGGCGTTCCTCCATCTTCCAATTCAATCATATTTTGGAACGTAGTGGTTATCCCTCCTTCACGGGTGGTTATGGCTGGGGTCTCTACAATCCAACGTATTCCAACAACGGAATATAATTGTTGAAGGCCTACGGCTGCTGCGAATACCCCTTCTCTAGAGGAAAAAACTTGTTCTTCAGTAGCGGCATTTGGATTTTCAAAATCAGTTTCACAAGAGAAAAGTCCTAGTGTAAGTGAAACACAAATGATAACGTATATAATTGTTTTTTTCATCGTCTTTGTTTTTTAATTAGAAACTTACATTGACTCCTAACTGATACGTTCTTGGGATAGGGACTCCAGCAAAATCGAATCCTCTTACCCCATTGCTCTGTCCAGCAGTATTTATTTCTGGATCCCATCCCGAATAATCATCCCAGGAAATGAGATTTCTACCTACTAGACTCAACTGTACGTTTTCCACTCCCTTTATTGGAGGTTTAAAATCATAGCTTATAGCTAGTTCTCTTAATTTTACAAAAGAGCCATCTTCTACGAATTCCTCAAAGATACCTGCTTGGGCACCACCAAATCCTTTGGGTCTGTTTCCAAGTAACTCTTGGCCAACGTTGAAACCTCCTCCAAAGATTACATTATCCAATAGTCTGCGGTTCCAATTGAAAACATCAAAACCTTGCACCGCATCCAATTGGATTCTTAGTTTAAAGTTTTTGTAAGCAAATTCGTTGATTAAGGAACCAAACCAATCTGGGTTTGGGTCTCCAATTACCTTAGAGCTTGCGCCGTCTTCTGTAGTACCTGCAAAAGGATAGCCATTTTCATCCAACGAAATACTTCCGTCCGCATCTCTTGCATAAAATTGCCGGAAGAAAACGCCTAAAGGCTGTCCTTCGATAACGAAGTTTGTTGAAAAACTATCAGGTAAGGCAAATTGACCGCCACCTGCTACTCTAGTAACCACATTTTCATTTTGCGAGAAGGTTGCTGTTACATCCCAAGAAAAATCATTGGTTTTTATTGGTGCACCTCTCAACAAAATTTCGATACCCTCATTTTCTAGGTCCCCAACATTTTCTATTCTGGAACCAAATCCGGTAGATGGGGCTAGTTCCCTGGGTAATAGTAAATCAGTAACGTCTTGCTTGTAATAGGTGAATTCAATTCCAATACGATTGTTCAGCAAACCAGCATCAAAACCAAATTCAATTTCTTCTTGACGCTCTGGTGCAATATCTAGGTCACCTTGGTCTGGAGCGTCAGTTAAAACGTCATCGCCAGCCGGTAACAAACTGGGTGTGCCATTGATTGCAAATGGAGAAAAAACAGTAAATCTTTGAAACGCTGATAAAGCAGTTAAGTTACCTGCCTGACCCCATGAGCCTCTAATTTTAAAAGTGTTGAATGTATCGCCAAAGGTATTTTTCCAAAAATCTTCTTCGGAAATAATATAGGACAAACTTGCTTTTGCGTACAATTGGTTTCGCTCATCTTCACCAAAAGTAGAAGCACCATCCAAACGGATTGCACCATTGACATATAATTTATCTTTATAACTAAAAGACTGTTGTAGGAAAGAACCCCAATAGGAAATTTGAGATCGGGTTTCACCTTGACTGAAAATTGTACCTGTATTTGCTACTTGTACAATTGGGACAAGACCTTCTGCGTCTATAGCAATCCGATCAAATTCTTCATATTGCCACGAACCTCCTAAAGTAGTAGTAGACTCTATATCTTCTGTAATGGGAGTTTTATAGGCTAGGTTTAAATCACTGTTATATTGAAAGTTATTAATATCAGCTCTTCTGCTAAAGCCACCTCCTACAGGAGAGGTATTGTTTATGGGAATGAAACCTGTCGCCGACTGATTAAAGAAATCGAGACCTAACAGGTAACTGGCGCTTAGCTTATCCGTGATTTTTGCATTTAAACCAATACTGGTAATAAAGCGATTTACTTTTTGACCAAAATCAAAGCGGTCCACTGCCTCCAAAGGGTTGGTTCTAGGAACTAATAAGGAGGTTACAGGGTATACGCCAGATTCATCTGGATTAGGATTCACTGAGTTATCACTGAAAACAAAGCCCGTAATTGCTCCATAAGCAACGTTAATTCCTCCGTTCGGTACATCATTACTAACACTTCGGGTGTAATTTAGTCCGGCATTGATTTCTAACCAATCCCATGCTTTTTGGGTAATATTGGTTTTAAAGCCAATACGTTGAAAATCGGTGTTTTTGATTATTCCCTCATTGTCCAAGAATGATCCAGAAATGTAATAAGAGGTTTTCTCATTACCACCACTTACAGAAAGAAAATTTTCAACACCAAATCCCGATTCAAAAAAATCATCTTGATAATTGAAACGTTCTACGGGAACAGTTTCCAAATTGGTGCGATCAAAAGGATCTACCCAGGCAAGTGGCACTGTATTGTAATCAATTTCCTTTCTTAACTCATTGACTCGAACATTGGTTGAAAAATTGAACTTCGGAGCTCCAGTCCGTCCTTTTTTAGTAAAAATCTGAACCACACCGTTACTGGCTCGAGAACCATAAATGGCCGCGGCAGCCGCTCCCTTGATGATTTCAATCCGTTCAATATCATTTGGATTCAAATCCACAAGACGGTTTTGGGATGTTCCTCCCAAATCCACTAAGTCATTACTGTTACTGGAATTACTGATTATTATCCCATCCACAATGTAGAGAGGGTCAGAATTTCCCAAGACCGTACTTGGCCCCCTAAGACGGATACTTATTCCACCTGCGGGGTCACCAGAATTTTGTTGTACCAAGGCTCCAGATATTTTACCAGAAATGGCTTGATCTACAGCAATTGCACCATTGTTCACCAAATCCTCAGATTTAACGGATGAAATGGCGTTACCCAGTGTCCTTTTGTTTACACCAACGGGATTACCTGTAACCACTACTTCGTCCAAGCTCAATAAATCTTCTACCATGACCACATCCGTAGTAATTGATGAGCTTGAGCCTAAGTCAATAGCAATATTTTGCGTTGTAAACCCTAAAGAGCTAATGGTTAGATTTACCGAACCTTGCTCTAAGGTGGCAGTAAAACTATAGTTACCATCAAAATCGGTTATTGTTCCGAATGAGGTGCCTTCAATGAAAACGGAGGCTCCGGACAAAGGCTGGTTTGTCCCATTTTCCGTTATGGTTCCATTAAAAGTGTATTGACTTTGGGACCATATCGATGATGAGGTCAAAAAGCAACACGCCGCGAGCAGGAACCCTGTTTTTTTTAAATAATCATACAGTTTTCGCATACAGAAGTTAGTTTTTAGTTAAAATTAAAATGATACCGCACAAACCCCTCCATGGCTTCATATTCAGCCATGCCTAAGGCATTATAGCGGTTAGCGGTCTCTTTGTTTCTTTGTTCAGCCCTTTGCCAGAATTCGCGTTCGTCGTTTCCTGGAAACATGGCGCTGTCCTTTTGGGATTGATGTTTGAAAATGGCATTTTTCTTTCGAGCCATATCTTTGGGTCCAATGGGCACGGTCATTTCCATGTCTGCGACTTCCCATTCTTGCCAGGCTCCCCTGTAGAGCCATACATAGCAATTGTTTATCCAGTCTTCTCGATTCTTTTTCAGCAAATCAATAGCTTGATATATAACTTCTAGACAAACCCGATGAGTACCGTGCGGGTCTGATAAATCCCCGGCGGCAAATATTTGATTGGGCCTTACTTTATTTAGTAAATCATAAGTTATTTTTACATCCTCTTCAGAATGTGGTTTCTTTTTTACAGTTCCCGTCTCATAAAAAGGAAGGTTGAGAAAGTGAGCATTTTTTTCCTTCACTCCACAATAACGACAGGCAGCTAAGGCTTCTCCTCTTCTTATTAGACCCTTGAAGTTTTGTATTTCGGCACTATCAACTTGCCCTGGCTTCTTTGAAGCCATGAATTCTCTTACCTCTTTAAGCTTTTCATCTAATTCTGCATTGTTTTCTTGTACTGCGGCCGCAAAATCCAAAAACCGAATTACCTCGTCATCAAAGACAGCAATGTTACCTGAAGTTTGGTAAGCGATATGAACATCATGCCCTTGGTCAACCAAACGCAGCAGAGTCCCACCCATGGAAATCACGTCATCATCTGGGTGAGGGCTAAATATTAATGAAGTCTTAGGGTGTGGGTTTGCTCTTTCAGGACGTTGACTATCATCAGCATTGGGTTTACCGCCTGGCCAACCTGTAATGGTTCGCTGAAGTTGATTGAATACTTTTAAGTTAATCTGCTCGGCCGAGCCTATCTCGGCCACAAGGTTACCCATACCATATTCATTGTAATCTTCGTTAGTAAGTTTAAGGATTGCTTTCTGTAGTTTTTCAGAAAGCCATATAGTGGCACTTTTGATTAACTGGTCATTCCAATGACATTCTGAGACCAGCCAAGGCGTTTGAATGCGTGTCAATTTAGATGAAGAGGCATCGTCCAGAACAAAGTCGCAATTGGAGTGGTGCTGCAAAAAAGTAGCAGGAATGGATTCCTTAATTGGGCCTTCAACCGATTGTTGTATGACATCTGCTTTTCCCTCTCCCCAAGCCATCAAAATTATTTTTTTGGCTGATAGTATGGTTCCAACACCCATGGTTATTGCACGCTTGGGAACGTTCTCTTGACCAAAGAAATCACTGGCCGCATCCAGTCGGGTTACACGATCTAATCTGATTAGCCTTGTCTTGCTATTAAGTGAAGACCCAGGTTCGTTAAAACCAATATGCCCTGTTCGGCCTATTCCTAAAACTTGAATATCAATTCCCCCAACATTTTCAATCTTTTTCTCGTAATCAATACAGTAATCCCGAATTTCATCAGGTGACAGACTTCCATCAGGAATATGAATGTTTTCCGAATCTATATCAACATGGTCAAAAAGATGTTCTTTCATAAACCGAACATAACTATGCAAGGAGTTTGGTTCCATTGGATAGTATTCGTCTAAATTGAAAGTGATTACATTTTTAAAACTTAGTCTACCTTCTTTATGAAACTGAACTAAATACTCGTATACCTTGGTTGGAGTAGATCCTGTTGCCAAGCCAAGAATCGCCTTTTTGCCCTCTTTTTGTTTTTCTTGAATTAAGCGAGCAATTTCATTAGCCACAAAAAGCGATGCTTTATTGGAATCCTCCTGAATTATGGTGTGGATTTTCTCAAATGTACGGTCCTCGAGTAAGCTAGGATTCATTGATATATTGTGTAGTGTTCTTGCAAAAAATCGAAATACTCATCTCAAATGTATGCAAAAAACAGCAATTAGTACGATTATTTGCAATATTTATCGATTTTTGTTTAATTTTCTGTCATATTTGCCGTATTTTGCTGTAATTGAAGTTCGTTTTAAGATTTATTTAACTTTGCGCTCCGTATGCTAAAGGAAGAAAGACATCAATTCATTTTAAATGAAGTGAGAATCCATAATAAGGTATTGCTTACGGATATCGCGGATTTGTTGAAGGTCTCGGTAGATACGGTACGACGTGATATTAAGGAGCTGCATAATTCGGACCAATTAAAAAAGGTACATGGTGGTGCGGTTTCTCTTGGGTTTAATACATATAGCCCTGTTGGTAAGAAGGTTTACTCTTTAGAAAAGAAATCCCAGATTGCGGAAAAGGCAATTACCTTAATAAAAGAAGGACAAGTTATTCTACTAAGTGGCGGAACAACAAACTTGGAACTTGCTCGAAGACTTCCCTCTAAAATGCAACTTACTTGCTTTACTCCAAGCCTCCCCATAGCAGTTCAATTATTGACAAAATCAAATGTGGAGGTCATTTTTATAGGAGGTAGGCTTTCCAAAGATTCGCAAATCACTGTTGGAGGAAGTGCAATTAATATGTTATCCGAAATAAAAGTTGATATTTGCTTTTTAGGTACCAACTCTATTCACCCTGTTGAAGGACTGACTGAATTTGATTGGGAAATCGTACAAATGAAAAAGGCAATGATTCACAGTTCCAGAAAAGTGGTTTCCCCTTGTATTTCTGAAAAAATAGGATCTTTGCAGCGGTATAAAATATGTGGTGCCGATGAGGTAGATGTCCTAATCACCGAATTGGAACCTTGGGACATTAAACTTGATGCCTTTAAAACTATGAACTTACAATTACTGTGATTGTGAACGAAAAACACGTGAAGATAACCGAAGAGCCTTCTCATTATGATGCGCTGGAACAGATGGATACTTTGGATATTATATCCAGCATCAACAATGAAGATAAAAAAGTTGCCGATGCTGTAGAAAAAGTGCTTCCCAAAATTTCACATTTAGTGGATGAAATTACCACGAGATTTGAAAAGGGAGGACGTTTGTTTTATATAGGAGCGGGAACAAGTGGTAGATTAGGTATTCTGGATGCTTCAGAAATTCCACCAACTTTTGGAATGCCCCATGACCGAGTCATTGGTCTTATTGCTGGCGGAGATAGTGCCATACGAAAAGCTGTGGAGTTCGCTGAAGATGACACAAATCAGGCATGGAAAGACCTAAATGAATACGATATTGATCAGAATGATGTACTAGTGGGAATAGCTGCATCAGGAACCACACCTTATGTGCTGGGAGGTATACACGATGCTAAAAGCCATGGTATACTTACCGCTGGCATTACAAACAATCCTGGTTCTCCGCTATCCCTAGAAAGTGATATTGGCATTGAAGTAGTGGTAGGTCCTGAATTTGTAACTGGAAGTACGCGTATGAAAAGTGGTACCAGCCAAAAGATGGTACTTAATATGATTTCAACCGCCCTTATGATTCGTATAGGGAGAGTGAAGGGGAACAAAATGGTCAACATGCAACTGAGCAATACCAAATTAGTAGATAGAGGAACGCGGTACTTGGTCGAAGAATTGGAACTTAGCTATGATGATGCAGAAAAAGCTCTCATTAAATATGGCTCTGTCAAAAAAGCCATGGAAGCCCTAAAGGAAAAATGAGTTTCGAGGACCGACTTACCGGAGGTCACCCAAATTCTTTGGGAAATACCCTTGAGGTAGTTGAAGAAGTTTTACAGAATCCTTTACTTTTCGATGATTTTTTTAACTGCTATTTCAGTAAAGATGAAGTAGTACGTTTACGTGTGTCCAATGGAATAAAGCGTATTTGTAAAGCAAATAAATCTATTGTTTTGCCTTATCTGGATAGGTTGTTGAATGAAATTTCAAAAATTGAGCAGGCCTCTACACAATGGACTTTAGCCCAATTGTTCTTGATGTTGGAAAAAGACCTTTCAACTACTCAAAAATCCAAAGCACAGGAAATACTGAAGAAAAACTTGGCGGCCCATTCCGATTGGATTGTTCTTAATCAAACCATGGAAACCTTAGGAAAGTGGGCTGAAAAAGATGGGGTGTTGAAAGAATGGATTATTCCGTATTTAAATAGGTTAGTGCAAGATGAGCGAAAATCAGTCTCAAAAAAAGCTTCGAAAATCCTTCAGAGGTTGTCTTGATTTATTTGGGAACCAATCTAAAGATTCCTTTCCCCTCAATCCCAACATATATATACCCGTCAGGACCTTGTTTTACATTTCTCAGTCTACCTTGTCCATCTAGTAGCTTTTCTCGATAGACCACTTTGTTGTTTTTTAATTCGAGGCGTTCCAAATATTGAAAAGAAAGTGAGCCTACCAAAAGATTTCCTTCCCATTCTGGATACTTGGTTGATGTAACAAATGTCATCCCGCAGGGAGCAATTGAAGGAGTCCATTGATAAATAGGTTGCTCCATTCCTGGTCTTGAGGTCTCATCGGTAATTTTTGTCCCTATATAGTTAATACCGTACGTAATTACTGGCCAACCGTAGTTTTTGCCTTTTTGAATGATATTGATTTCATCCCCACCTCGAGGACCATGTTCATGTTCCCAAATATCGCCAGTAACAGGATGTTTGACCAAACCTTGTGGATTTCGATGTCCATAACTGAAAATAGCTGTTTTCGCCCCTTTTTTGTCTACAAAGGGATTGTTTTCTGGAATTTCACCATTATCCTTGATTCTATAAATCTTGCCTCCGTCTCTAGTAATATCTTGAGGATTTACATCACGATTACCTCTGTCTCCTATGGAGAAGTATAAAAAACCTTGATTGTCAAATTCCAATCTACTGCCAAAATGTTGTCCTTTTGTAGTATTGGGCACTCCTTTGTAAAGCACTTGTTTTTCAGTAAGTTGATTTCCTTTCAGTTTAGCCCGCATAATCGCAGTGTTGCCTGCGGAGCCACTGCCCTCACTAGAAGAGTATGATAAATACAGCCAACCATTTTCCTTATAGTTGGGGTGTAATTCTATGTCCATTAAACCTCCCTGTCCTCGAACATAAATCTTTGGCAGATTTTGAATTTCACTTGTTTTTCCGGACTCTACCAATAGTAATTTTCCGTTTTTTTCAGTTACCAACATGCCGCCTTCAGGAAGAAAAGCCATACCCCAAGGGTTTTGGATTTCATCTACCACTGATTGAAGTGTAAAGAGGCTTTTTTGAGGAATATTTATGTTCTTATCTGTCTTTTGGGCACATGAAGAGGTGAGCAGTACAACGAAAAAATAGGGGGCCAGCGCACTTTTTTTCATAGTTTTACGTTGAAAAGTTATAAAATGTAGACAAAATACGGCTAATTAGAGTCGAACGACAAACAGTTTAATATAAGTTTAGAAAATTACAATTGCTGAATATTAAGACCCAAATCTGATATTCTAGCCATAACAAGACTTAACCTATGCTTCCTCGAAAAACAAGGCATGTAATCTATGCTGTGTTGTTCATATCAGCCTCAATATATGGAACCACGGTATTAACTGAAACAAGTGTCAATGGACTTATCTCCAGAGCGACATCTGTTATTTCTGAGTCTACCGCAGAAAAAGATTCTAAAACATCCGAAAGTAGGCAGAATACCTTAAAAGGTAATCTCTCCAACATGGCGAGCCCAATGTTTATGACCATAATTCAAGGCGCAGATGAACAGGTGGTTTGTCCCAACGATGGAAGTACTTTGGCCAAATTTTTTCTTTGTGGTACCAGTGATACTAGGACCCTTAGTCTTTCTCAATCAGGTTCTAATTATGAGTGGCAGCAATTGGACCCCAATACTTGTGCGCCTACTGTTGTGGAGGATTGTCCCACCATTAATGCTTCATGTACATGGAATACCGTAGGAACCGGCCCAACCTTTAACCTATCCACAGATGGTGAGTTTCGGGTTCGTGTGGACTCAGGTCAATATTTTTACTTTAAATCTACTTTAAACCCTTTAGATCCTCAATTAATTCACGATGATATTATTTGTGGAAACCCAGGTAGGGTAGAGGTAACCAACGTACCTGCAGGTTATGAATACAGCTTGAATAGTGCTGCAGGACCATATCAAAATGATCCATTTTTCGACATTACAGCACCGGGAGACTATCGCGTTTTTGTACGTTTGAGAAATTCACCTTCAAGTGCATGTATTTTCCCATCTAATTTGGTTACTGTCCAAGACTTGAACATTAATGTAGACGTAACTGCTAATGATATTCTTTGTAGTGGTGAATTGGGTAGTATTGATGTACAGGTCTCTGGTGTCCCTGGATTTTATACCTATCGTTTGATTAAAGATGGAGTAACCGTTGATACTTTTGGACCTAATGCTTCTGACACTTATACCTTCGCCAATGTGGGTACTGGAATTTATAGTATTCGAGTGGAAACCAATGATTGCTCGGAAATCATTACACAAGATGTAAATGGAGTACCAATTGAGATTGGTAGCGGTATTAGTCCCTTGGATGTATCAGCAACAGCCTCAGACAGTTTTGGTTGTGGTGCCACATCCATTGATGTAGATGTTACAACTTCAGGAGGTACAGCACCTTATCGCTTTAGTGTAGATGGAGGTGCATTTGGTCCAACCTATACAACTTCCAGCTCATTTGCGGTAACTACTTCCGGAACATACTCCATTTTGGTAGAGGATGCCAATGGATGCCAAAGAAGTGCACAGGTAGACGTACAAGATATACCACCCCCAACATATACTATAACCGAAGAAGATGCCAATTGTGGTGGTTCTAATAATGGACGTGTTACTGTTAATATTGTAAATGGATTTGGTTATGAAATTGAATACAGTGCGGACAATGGAGCAACTTTTCAAATAAGTAATGTATTCTCCAATCTAGCTCCGGGAACATATGATATAGTCTTGAGATATGAACAGGATACATTTTCTTGTACCACAACTCCTCAAGTTGCCACTATTGGAACACCTTCCAATATTACCGCTTCGGCGAGTGCAGATTCCGCGCCCACTTGTTTGAATGAAACGGGGGGACAAATTACCATTTCAGGTATTTCAGGCGGTACTGGGCCTTACGAATTTAGTATTGGAGCAGGATTTGGTACCAACCCTGTATTTCCCAACTTAGGAGTTGGAAGTTATACCCCTTTGGTACGGGATGCTAATGGATGTGTACAACCCCTTCCAGATATTGTTTTCAATGCTTTGGACAAGCCGACAGACATGGATTTTGCCATTTCCAGTCTGAATTGTATCACAACTACGGCCACTATTGACGTTACCGTTACCGGTGGAACAGCTCCTTATACTTACGAAATTGTGGCCCCAACGGCTAGTGCCATTAATAATGGGAACAATAACAGCTTTGTTGGGCTGGGATTGGGAACATACACATTTAGGGTCACTGACGCGGAAGGATGTTCCTATGATGAAAATTATGCGATTACCGATATCAGTTCTATTGGTGTCCAGGCCCAACAAACTCGTGTGGTTACTTGTGTAGGCGATTCTGATGGAGAGGGTAGGTATTTGGTTGATGGTTTTAATACTACCTATAGCTACAGTATTGACGGAGGAACAGTCTTTACAGCACAGAATAATAGTATCATTCCGTTGACGGGTCTTTCTGCTGGAAGCTATGTAATCACAGTTACTGATGAAGAAACCAATTGTACGGATACAGCCACATTGGTCATTGAGGAACCTTCTACTGCATTCGCTATCTCCAGTTTGGATGTTACAGCAATGAGCTGTCAAAATGGAAACATTGGAGCCGTCAGGGTTAACACTGTTGGTGGATGGGGAGGTAATCGTTATACGCTTACTCAACCAGATAGCTCTACAAGAGGTCCGAAAAATGGGCCGGTATTCTCTAATCTTTCTCAAGATGGTGTGTATCAAGTAAGCGTGACGGATGCTAACGGATGTACAGTTACAGATAGTTTTACATTGACACGATTGGATGCTCCAACCTTGACTTTAGATTTAGGCGCATCTGATTTATGCTACGATAATTTTAATGCGGCCACTTTGGTGGTAAACGCTTCTTCTGGAGCTGCCCCGTACCAATACCGAATCAATGGCGGACCATTAGGGGCAAGTAATTCATTTAGTGGACTTACTCCTGGCACTTATACCATAGAAGTTGTTGACGCCAATGATTGTAGGGATACAGTGACCAGAACTATAGAACCACAAGTAATAGCCAATGCTGCAATAATTCAGGAGTTAGACTGTGCTGGACCGCCAGCTCAAATACAAATTGATATTAGCAACGGATATACTTTGGGGGGTAATTATGATATTTATGAGGTAAGTATTAATGGGGCACCCTACACATCCAATAGTAACAATATAACAGGAAACTCTTTTGTTTACAATATTCCCAATGATGGTTCCATAACAACCGATACTACCTTCCAATTTTTGGTCACAGATAGTCAAGGTTGTACTACGGAATCCAATGTTGTTACCATAACCCCACCAGAAACTATAGCAGGTTCCATAGTAGGGACCGATACCCAATGTGGGGATTTGACCAGTGGAATCGTGGAATTGATTCCGGACACGACCCAAGGTGTTCCACCATATGAGTATAGTAATGATGGAGGAGCTACCTTTAGTAGTCAAAACATCTTTTCTGGCTATGGTCCTGGATTGCAAACAGGATTCGTTATACGAGATAGTAGAGGATGTGTAAGTCCGATTTACGATGTTACTATTGGCAGTAGTACACCTTTAGATGCTACTCCGACCCCCGTAGATGCTGTATGTTCTTCGGGTACGGTTGAAGGTTCGGTTTCTACGACCATCAACAATGGTACTGGACCTTTTGATTACGAACTTTTTGATGCCAATGGAGGGCTAATTGCCTCATCAATTGGAACTGCAAGTACTACGGTTACTTTTCCAAACTTGCCATTGGGTAACTATACGGTAGTAACTCACGACTCTGAAGGATGTGAAGACAGAGATGATTTTGTAATAGACCAAAATCAATTGGATTTAATACCCTTAGACCCAGACCCACTATTATGTAATGACACTTCGTTCCCATTCCGGGTAAGAGCAGTAGGCGGAACAGATCCGTATGAATTCAGACTGGTAGGTGATCCTACATTCCAACCCGGTACTGGACCAAATAACAATATTTTTGACGTTACAGGTTTGGTTGTTCCTGGTGTAACCTACTTTGTTGAAGTTAGGGATGCAAATGGATGTACCTACATCGAGGAAATTGGACCCATCGGTCCAGCTAACCCAGTAGCTGTCGCGGCTACGGCTACAACAGCATCCTGTAATATTTCAGGAAGTGGTGTGATTGACTATGATGTAACTGGAATTCCTGGCGGAAACTTTGAGGTTACTTTGGAAAACACGGATACAGGAGCAACAATATCAGGACCACAACCATATTCGGGTCAAACAATGCCTTTTAGTGATACCTTCACCGGCTTAGCACCAGGAAATTACCAAATCATTGTAACCGACACGGATACAGGTTGTGCCGGAAGTACTTTAGTTTTTATTGGATTGAATTCTCCTTTTATTGCAGTAGACAGTAATGTGAACGCCACCTGTAACGCTGGTGCATTTGTAACAGTAAGAGGATTTGGAAGCACAGGACCTTATGAATATGCTTTTGTCCCAACAGGTGACCCAGTTCCTTCCACTTTTTCAACTGATACTACTTTCGAAATAGGAGCTCCATATCCCACAGATTATGATTTCTATGTAAGGGACGCCAACGGATGTACTGCATTTACAACGGCAACGGTTGCTCAAGACCCGGGCATACCTACTCCGGCAATCGATGTAATTAATCAGTGTACAGCTACCAGCGGTTATCAAATAAATGTAACAGCTCCACTAACTTCTGGACCCGCTCCTGAGACTACTTTTCAATATGATATTGGCAGTGGTTTTCAGAACAGTCCGAATTTTGTAGTTCCCAACCCAGGTAGTTATGTTATAACCATTCGTGATGGTAACGGTTGTAACACGACTGTAAATGCCGAGGTATTTGATTTCTTTGCCATTACTGCTGATGCAACTTCTTTACCTACATGTAATGCAGGTGATGGCGAGATTACAGTAAACACTACCGGTGGTAGTGGTAATTTTGAGTTTCAATTAAGGGATGCGGTCACTCTGGCGAATATAGGGCCTGCTCAAAGCTCCAGTACCTTTATCAATGTTTTACCAGGAGATTATAATGTCCTGGTGACGGATTTAAGCTCCAATACAACACCCTTATGTTCAGATGAGGCAATAGTAAATGTTTCTTTGGTGAATACTCCCGTAATTACAGCTACTCCGGATACGGACATTAGTTGTAATAATGCGGATGATGGCACTATTTCTGTGGAGTTACAGCCCGGAAGCGATACGGATACTCCTTTAAGTTTCATTTTGTATGACGGTGCAAGTTCTACAATAGTTGCTGGTCCACAACCTATGGCCTTGTTTGATAATTTGGCACCCGGAACGTATCAGGTAGAAGTTGTTTCAGATAGGGGATGTTCAGATCGTTCAGGAAACATACTGATTACCGAGCCAACTGAATTATTGGCCAATGCCATAAATACGGACTTTACTTGTAACCCGGCGAGCAATCAATTTAGCACAGCCACCATAACCATTTTTACCGATTCCAACGGTGATGGTACAGGGACGGCCACAGGTACAGGGCCATACACCTATAGTATGAATGACGGAACACCACAATTTGATGGAACCAATTTCCAGACCAGCAATACCTTTGAAGTGATTGATAATGGTACAAACCAAACCATAATTCTCACTGCAAGAGACCAAAACGGCTGTGAAGACACGGCCACGGTGACCATTAATACACCTACGGACATAACGTTTAGTTTCAGCGTAAATCAAATTACGTGTGATACTTCAGGAACTGGAGTAAGCCCAGGTTCTATTGATATAATAATAAACGAAGGACCCGGTAACTATGAAGTTGAGATATTGCCTTTAGGTTCAGAACCTGCAAGAAACTCAGGTGGAACAGATAGGGTGACTTGGGATATTTCTACCCCAGGGGACTATATTTTTGCAGTCACCGATATTGGAAGTGGCGGATGTACCTACCTCACTTCAACGGTAAACATGCCTGAATACAACAACATTGAAGCATTGATTGCTGAGGTGCGTCCAGTTACTTGTTTTAACGGTAATGATGGTGAAATCAGTTTGGAGGTCAATAATTATAGTGGTCAGTACAACTACGAAGTCTTTACTCGAGACAGTGGTGGTGTAGAAACCTCCACGGGGGTAACTGGAAGTTTTGATACCAATACACCAATAAGCACACCTGAAATAATCACTGGGTTACCCGCTGGAAATTTGGTGGTTCGGGTAGAAGCTTTGGATACACCGTTTTGTGATGTGGTAAGTAATGTGACCACAGTAAGATCTCCTGACAGAGAATTGACCGTTCCATTGGTTCAAACCGGGGAGGTTACCTGTAATGTTCCTGGATTTGGTGAAATTACTGCCTCAGGAGATGGTGGTTGGGGCGGATACGAATATCAACTTATTGCCCCTGATGGAATTACCGTTTTAGTAGATTATCCCAACACAAATCCTGTGTTTCAAGGATTATCTACAGGTACCTACAGAGTAAATATTAGGGATGCGGAAGGATGTGAGAGGTTTAATACCATTAATTTACCATTACCTACACCCATAACTGCTGATATTCAGGTAGTACAACCTTTACGTTGCAATAATGACAATGATGGAATTATTGAAGCTCATAACATTTTAGGAGGTCAAGGGCCTGGTAATTACTTATATCAACTGAATAGAATTACTGATGGTACAAACAGTGGTTTGCAGACCACCCCAACGTTTGCCAACTTATCGGCTGGAGATTATACTATCACTATTTTTGATGGATGGAACTGTAGTTTTACAACCATCCCAATTACCGTTCAAGATCCAGAAATTGTAATTGCTCAATTGGTAGAGTTACAACCTCCAGGATGTGGGGATTTGGGCAGAATGGAATTAACGGTTACCAATCCTGAAGTAGGAGTAGATTACTTCTACAGAAGGTCTGGTACTGCAGATCCATTTGTACCATTCGGAGTTGGAATGACCAGTATTGAAATCTCTGCTGATATTACCATAGATCCAGGACCATTCCAATACGATGTGCAGAATTCCAATGGATGTCCTTTTGAAAGTTCCAATCAAATCTCATTGGATCCAGCTGCTCCTTTAGTTATTGCGCTCGATTTAGCAAATGCAACCATTAATTGTGCTGGGGAAGCAACAGGTATTATTCGTTCAGAAGCATTTGGAGGAATAGGTAGTTATATGTATACTTTATTGAATTCCAATACACCTCCTAATCCAACAGCAGCAAACACGGTTAGACCCGCACAGGCTTCTGGAATTTTCAGAGACCTTGCGCCAGGAACGTATTTTGTATATGCGCAAAGTGGTGGTTGTGAAGCCATTTCGACCCCAATAGTCATTGAACCAAAACCACCATTGGTATTAGAGTATTTGGAAGCAGTACCAGTTTTGTGTGCAGGAGACAGTAATGGTCAAATCATTATTGAAGCAAGTGGTGGAACAGGCGCTATACGCTATTCTATTTCTGATAACTTGAGCGAGTTCTTTGTGGGAGATGATCCTGTACATCCTAACAGACGTACATTCAACGACCTTCCTCCTCGAAGCTATGATGTTATTATTCAGGATGATTTAGGATGTACCATTACCCGAACCGTTGAAATTACCCAACCCATGGAGCTTTTGGCTGGGGTAGTTTCTACGACACCAGAAACTTGCTTGGGAGATGAAGATGGTACTATGACTTTATCCGTAACCGGAGGTACTGCACCGTATTATACCAGTGTCAATTCAACAGATGATGCAGATTTCGTTCAAAACGATACCATGTTCTTTGATAATCTAGTTGGAGGTGAAACCTATGTAGTATTTGTTAGAGATGCCAATGGATGTGAAACCAATGTAATCGCTGAAATTGATCTAGGTATAGAGATAATAGCCGAACCTATGGTTGAATATGGTTGTGAAGGTATATTTCCAAATAGCACGACCACCATTTCAATTCAAGATAGTTCTTTACTATCCAGCTTGTTGTTTTCTTTAGATGTTGAAGATATACAGGTAGCTTCTGACCAACGAACATTTGCAGATTTGGCACCAGGGGAGCATACGGTCTATATATACCATCAAAATGGATGTGTCACCTTCGTGGAATTCGAAATTGATGCATACGAACCTCTTGTTTTGGAAGCTGAGAAAACCGGTCCAAACGAAATTACCGCTACCGCTTCGGGTGGATTTGGGGGCTATGAATACTTCTTCCAAGGAGAATCAACAGGAGAAAACAATGTGTTCAACATTATTGAGGATGCTACTGTAAACATTATGGTAGTGGACCAAAATGGTTGCGTTGCCAATTTTGTGTTGCCTTTCAATTTTGAAGGAATGCCAGATTTTCCTCCTTTCTTTACTCCGGATGGGGATAATATGAATGACTTCTGGTATCCTCAAAACAGAGAGTTTTTCCCTGATATTGATGTGATTATTTATGATCGTTATGGTAGGGTGGTAGCCCGATTGGATCAGGTTAGGAAATGGGATGGTACTTATGAAGGATCTCCCTTGCCAACAGGAGACTACTGGTATGTGGTAAATGCTAACGATAATGAAAAACAACAATTCGTAGGACATTTCACACTACTTAGGTAATCAAAAGCGTTTTTTATACTATATTTAGGAAATATTCAAATACCGTTGGTCTTTGACCGATGAATTAACTATCAATGACCTAAATTCTTTCTCTTTCTGATGTACATGTAGTCCAGAAAGAGAAAGATAGTATAGCACAAATGAGTAAAAATCTAAATTTTCAACTTTCATCATTTCTTCTTGATGAAAAGGTAAATCTTAATCATTCCATTTTTCGCCTTAATCTATATTTAAATGGATATAGCGAAGCGTATAAACCTTACAAAATTGATTACCATACCATTCTCACAAGCTACTACTTATGGGGAGGTCAAGATTTGGAGGAATTTTGTCAAGATCAAACCTTGAGCTATTTCTTATTGAATCCAATCAATGATTCCCCTGAAGCTAGGGAAGCACTTAGCTTGGAAATTAGAGAATTCTTATCTGGAAAATAATCTTTGGGATAATTAACCGATTGTCTCAAAAGAAAGCTGTTAATTCCATAAAATTTCTATTTTTGCAATCCATTTTCGGGATGTAGCGCAGCCCGGTAGCGCACACGCCTGGGGGGCGTGGGGTCGCAGGTTCAAATCCTGTCATCCCGACGAACCACTTTTCAGTGGGTATCAAAGCACTGTCAAATGACTGATTGACAGTGCTTTTCATTTTATTTTGTAATATTTGATTCTGCTTAAGAAATTCTATAGAATAGGGGCTGCCATAGTACTTAGCAATTATGCGAACACATGTGGGGCCACAATCCATTTGGTTTAGCTGTCGATAGAATGGGAAAGTCCTTGACCGAAACATTGAAACAATTTACCATAAATTGGTAAAAACTTACATTATATGAAGTTTATATCTGTATTTTATAATCAAATAATATTATGCATTTATCTTAAATTATTCTAAGATACCTTGAAAAAGGTACAACCCTGTATAGAACTCAAGGTTTCGTTTGTTGTAGATTTTAATCCATTTAGCTTACCGGTGTAGTGCAGTTTAGTTTTAAAAATGATTCAAAATTTGGCTAGGGTAAAACAATCTGAAAGTAAGTGAAAACAATAAAAGAGGAATTATATAATTGATATTGTGGTATTGTCATGATAATCAAGAATCTATGAGATTGTAATCGAGTATATTGATGTTCTTTAAAAGAAAGAGGATGCTGATTCTTGGCTGAACATTTTGTAATCCAAAAAAAAAAAGCCGCCATATGGTGGCTTTTTTTTTAGATTTTTGTCCTACTTGCATTTACATGAACCCCAATCAGTCCAGTTACAACCCTGGCTTCCACCTCCCATGGTACATCCACCAGTTCCTCGCGGTGAACCACCTACTATTTTACTCAGTTCAAAATTAGAAACCACTTTTTTGTTCAACTCTAAAGAGACTTTTCTTGCTTTTTTCATTGCGATTAGTATTTAATATTTACAAATAATTTCTTACAAAATAGAATGAAAATATTGAAAAAATATAGTCTTTAACACATTAATAACTATTAATGTATTTTATTATTAACATAAATTTTTGTTATAAATAAAAAGATGATTTATGCGGATGTCGAAATAAAATTTAGTTTCTTATTAAACTTAAGTTGATAATTTGATTGACTTAATTCTTGTTAGCCTTCTTTGATACCGCTATTTGGGTTCTATAATATCTGTAAAGGAAATCATAACTAACCATTTCATTTAATCTATTTTTTGATTTGAACAAACGGACCATCAGCATATGGATGTAGCTACTGATTAAGTCATCAAAATCTAGCAAAAGCTCTGTATTTGATGTTATCTCTAAAAGTTCTTTGGCCAAATTATCCAAATTTTTTTTTTTGTGCGTCAGTATAGCTAATATTGGTTTGTATTCGGGTATACTTTCTTCATTAAATTTCATGAATGTCTCTATGTTTCCTCGGTCTTTTCTATATTTTTCATCCAACTGCTTCTTTAAGGGTCTTGACATTCCAAATTCTCTACCAAAGCCTGTCTTTAAGTTATCCATCAGAGTCAATTTATCTGTTGGACTGTAGTTAAAACTATTTAGTAACTGGTCAATCGAGCGCAATCCAAATAACCAGCGTAATCTTTCCCCTTCCTCCCCCTCTATCAAGTCCAAAAAATCGACAGTAGCTTCGCTATCAAAGTGGAAGAGGGTTTCAGAAATCTCCATGGTATTTGCCCCGTATCTTTCTATTTCTCGTTGATAGGTGTCCAGTTGTACCTTCCAAATGATATCGAGTTCTAGGAATTTATTTAAGGGTTTGTATAATAAGGATATTACCTCTCCAATATTTTTTATGTCAGAACAATGAAATCGAACGCGAAGATGATGGTGGGGATCGGAGTAGCGTATAAAAAACCACTTGTCTATGTAATTTTTTTTAATGAGCTTTTTGACTGTTGGCTTGACGATTTCAGTTAAGACTAAATCTGAAGTTTTTGGTCCAGAATAAATTTTATAGTACAACCATTCACTACCAACACTAAAGTTACGCTTTAATTTATTTGTCATTATTCTGGGATATGATTTCGCAACTTTTTTTCATTGTACAAAGAAACAATGATTTGATTGGTATAGATTCCGTTTGCAGATGTCACAATAGCATTAGTTTGATCAAACAAAAACTCCGTAAGAAGGAATTCATCCCTATTTCTAACAGTTTCCAATAACATATGAACCGATGCCACATTGTTAAAGTTTACCAACAATTCGTTATCCCCGTCGGCCAACAGCGCGTAAACCGGTAGTTTGATACAATCGCGCCATTTAGTTACCGCTTTCTGAAGCTCTGAAACCATTTCAAAATTTTTTAACAGTTCCTCTATCTCTTCTTTTTTTATCTTCCACTTAGCTCTGCTCAGTATAAGGTTATCATATTCTACTCTTGGTAAAAACCTTCGGTGATTTGCAATGGGTCCAAAACTGAAATATAGACCTCTTCTAAGGTTCTGTGTCTGCATGTCACAGATAAAATGATAAATAGGAAGGGCATTGATGGCAAAGTCGTGAGCATTGGTCAAATGCGGTATAACTTCTTTGTTAATTTTTCTTGAGCGCAACACTATCCTATTATTTCTAATTGAAATGAAGAGATCTTCAAGCGGAATCTGATTTTCTGGGTCGAGACTGGATTTAGCTAGATAAGGGATTTCATAATCCCTAAAGGAGGGGCGCATTAAAATGTTCCCTACCCTTGATTCAGGCAAATGCACTATCTCTGCCAATATTCGACCTGGATTCATTTGATTTTCAAGATGCGCGATTTTTTGGGTAAAAGCTTTTAAAACTTCATCTCCATGACAAAATCTACCTAACAAATTACCAGCACTCGAGCCTCCCACCTGGGAAAAAAGGATTTTGGTTTTATTGCCCTCGGGAACAACTTCGACCATAGTTGAGAGTGTATCTGGTATGTCATCCCAATTAGGAATAAGATTTACAAAGTCCTGATCCGTTAAGATTATTTTTTGACTCTGATTATTGTAAGAGCAAATCAGTTTTTCTTCAAGCAAGCTTTGGAATTTGTTTTGGGTAAACGTTGTTTGTTCATGGGGATCTTCCTTAGTTGGTAGATTGAGGTTGTCTATGAGTGGGTTAACGTCCCCAGATCCTTTATCCTGTAGGTAGCCTATTCCAGTTTCTACATCTAATACTTTTGAAAGAGGCATTTCCCTTTCCTCATAGCGCTCTAAAAAGGCTTCTTTGAACTTTGATAGATTGTTTTCTTCTGGGTTAGGGGTAATTTTATTTAAAAGAACCATTCCTTTTTTAATTGCCTCTGCTACTTCCGAAGACAACTTATTGGACTTAGGTTGAAGTTTCAAATCCGTTTGAAATAAAAACTTTAGCTCAAACGCCGTTGAGCATTCTTTGAGATAATCACTCAAGGATAAATAGATTTTGGGATTATTACCTATCTGTTTGTCAAGATTTTTCAATTGCCAGTTCACCCTTTTCAAAAATTCAATTTTATTTTTGGTGCCTTCGTATTTGCTCAGTACTTGTATTATATGTGACATGAACTCTGGACCTGATACAGAGGGTTCCAACTCACTAACTAATAATTGGCTGTTCACTAGGTCTTCTATGAAGTTTTCCGCATCCATCCTTGGGATGTCTTCTTCCACCAAGAGTTTGACAAGGCTTTTTAAATGGGCTCCTGGCTTCGATTTGGAAAGCACTTTTTGAAGGTATTCTGAATCATCCACCTCAATTATATGATGATGCCTTCTACTGTTCTTATATGTATATTCAATGTATCTTAGTTGAGTACCAATGCGGTAGATGCTTGAGTTGGGGTAGAACATTAGCTTTTCCCGTATTCCTTCCTTCCTAGATATATCTTGTGAAAGTGCAACCAAGTAGTTCATGTCCAATCGAGTATGCCTACCATTAAGATTAGGAGAGGAATTTTCAATACTTGTTTGTTCAGCGAATTTTCCAAGACTACAACCAGCAAAAAGGCCAAAAGGAGTACAACGGGTACTTAACCTTGTTAGGTATTTTAAGAATGAAAGTTTAATTTTTCTTTCTTTTTTTGGATCGAGTTCATCCATTACCCATTTCTCCATTTCAAAATAAAGTGTGGGTGAAGCCAAAAAACAGGCTTCCCGTATCATTGGATCTTTATACACTTTCTTGAGCTCGTCTTTTGAGATGTCTTGGTTTGCCGTCAGCGTCTTATAAAAATCAAAACTTAATAAAGGAGTTCTTAAAACAAAGTTTGATAAATAATTATATGGTATTTGAGCGTTTTTCACTAGCCTTTAGTTTATCATTAGACATTCATCCCAAAAATTGGGTTCATCAGATAGATGCTCAATGATTGCAAGACCAATTCCGGCAACCCCCTCCAGAAGTGATAATTCGGCTTTCCATTCTTGAACAACGCCATTCCACTGTTTGTAGCCAGCATGACCGTCTGTATAACATGCTTTTTTTATGCCATCTTTTATCCAAAAATCAATGGATTTTTTGAATTGACCATTTTCACTATGGAGAAAGAATTTTCGAAATATCTGAGCATTTCCAAAGGAGCCATGGCAAATTCCAGCATCAACGACCCGAGTCTGTTCAGGGAGTTTCCTACTTGTTGAAAAAACACCTATTTCAAGGCTATGTTCTACCAACAAATCGTCATCCAAGGAATTCCCTGCATTCAGCAATGAGACCCCGATACCCAAATCACCATAACACCATGCAAGCCTGGAACTGTACTCATTTGGTCTTTCTGGATTTATTGAGTCCGGAAACAGCGAAACTCCATTTTGACCTGTTCCCTCATGTTTAAGGGTATAACGAAGACATCCGGTTAATATGGGTTTAGTGATATCCTGCAGGGAACCAATTTCATTTAGTCTGGAAAGAAAATTAAGAATACTTGACATACCATGGGATAGACTTAAGTTGTAACCCTTAGCGCCTGTTTTGGAATCGATGACTGATTCCCATTTATATTCCTCACCGTCCTTAACGGCCAACTTATCCAAATTCTTGACCAGTACAGATAAATAATGTTCATATCGTAATCTCAGTTCTTCTCTTTTTGTGCCTTTGTACCTTTTTACAAAATAAAAGCCATATCCAATCGCCCCGTGTAAAAAATCAATATTATTGTTAGAGAGGTCAAACCGCATTTTATCAAACAAATATTCATCAAAATTCATCAAGAGGTCATCACATTCTATGTCAATGAAGTTATGGTTGCTTAAATGTTGGATTGCCCAACCTAACCCTGCGATACCAGCGCAATAAGTTGGATATGAAAACCCTTCATTAATTTTTTCAATACAATAGGACACCATATCTACACCTAGGTCGGCAATGCTATCATCACCTTTATATTTGGCATAGTAAAATTGAAACAATGCCATACCTGACACCCCGGTCAGAATACCCAAACTTTCCTCTTGTCGGTATCCATTTTGAATTTCGGCGCTTATGGTTTCAAGTTTCTCTTCCAAAAAAACTATTTCTTCCATTTTCAATTTAGATTAGAATATTGGGTAACATTCCTTCTTTATATTTAAATTTTTATAAGAAAAATATTTCCTTAAATATCCGAAAAACGTGTCAAAGTAAAACAAGCATGACATAAGTATTTGGTAGATATCAAGAAGACAAGTGAAAAAATTAGGTTGTTTTGATCAATGATGACTGATATTGACGAGTTTGGCGTGCTCGTAGATTGATAAAACCCTTTGAATTATTGGAATTTATTAACGAAATGACAACGATTATATCTACAAGAAGTAGTTGGTTTTTCTAATTTATTTTTTTAAAAACCGGGAATAATTCAATATGAATCATAATTAAAATTGGTATTTTACTAACAAGTAAAGAGATTCATAAATTTTGTATCAACAAGTACTAATTTGAATACAGTGTAGACTTCGGTTAATGAGTTTAAAGAAACAGTTTAAATTGTTGATATACATTTGTTTATGATGAATTTTTCAATCCTGTTGTCCCAACAAATAAAAGCTAAAAAGCCCAAACTATAATGTTTGAGCTTTGTATTTTGTATTTCCTTGCGTTACCAGAAAAAGAATCCAACGTAAATCTGGAATACGCCATTTCTATTTTTATCATCAAGTTCGTCTGCATCATTGATGTTTGATAAACCTAAGTTGTACCTTGCCCCAAAATTTAGACCATTTTCAAGCTTGTATCCTAGACCAAAATTAACACCAAGGTCTATACTATTAAAGCTATCATCAACATCGTTTTCTTCTTGTTTTGCAGAAAGCAAATAACCAAATTGAGGGCCAGCTTCTATGCTTAGTCCTTTAGCTACGTAGTATTTTGCCATTAAAGGAATAGTAAGATAATTTAATGAAACTAAATCGTCGTTAGTATCAAATCCTTGGGCAGAATACATCAATTCAGGTTGAAAAGATAATTTTTCTGAAAATGGAATTTCTGCAACCAATCCAAAACTTGGAAACTCTGTAATAGGCGTAATATCAGAAGTGTTATCACCAGTAATAGATGCAAAGTTGATGCCTGCTTTTGCTCCTAATTGAAACTCTTGAGCATTTCCACTTGTTAAACCGGCAAAGATTAGTGATGCCGTCAATAGCACTTTTTTCATAATTAATTGTATTTAAAACTTACGTTTAACATTTTTTGAATTTGCGTATTTAATATGAAGCAAAACTACTTTTATTGCGTTTAATTGACTTGTCAAAAAATCAGTATTTCTTGGAGGTGGATTTAGACATTTCAGAGTATTCAAGATGCGGTAAGACTTAAATCAGAATTAACAAACACTGAGAATAAAAAGAAAAATCCTCTTGTCATTTAATAAAAGAGAATACTAGAGTGTTATAAGCAACTAGCGGTAAAACCGAAGTTAGGTGGGCTTGCTACTTGACAAGAATCAAGTTTATTGTTGCAACGATTTAGGTCCCCGTACAAAAACTCAAGAAGAGTTCTAATAAACAGCTGGAATGTCCCAGATTTCTTTAATCTTTCCATCGACAATTCGCCAAACCAGAGCGACGTCAAATTTCTCTTTCTTTCCATTTATCTCCAGTTCATTAATGTTATGCATCAAAACTAATTCTGAACCTATAGGAATCATCCGAATAGTATTTGGCTTAAAGGTTCCCTCGGTAAAATTCATAAGCTTTGAGAAAAAATTACCAATACCATCTAGGCCCGCATAATCACCTTCCATATCGGGGAGCTTGGGGTTAAAAAAACGCCAAACCACATCTTCATGAAACAAAGTAGCATTTTTAGGGAGATTGCTTGGGTCTTCTATTTGCTCGATTAACATTAAGTTAGGGTGTTTTTTTGAATTGTTCATTTTCTATAGAATAACATTTTAAGTATCATCTCGGCTTGTTAAAAAAAATAGGAAATCGAAACAAAGCCTTTTTAACTTTATTTATGCTTTAATGACTTTGTAGTTCTTGAAGAACCTTTAAGCCATTTGAATTTTCAGGATTAAGCCTAACGGATTTCTGGTAGTTCTCAATAGCAACCTTTTTCTGATTGTTTGCTAAATAGGCTTCTCCCAAACTATCGTAGGCATTCCAAGACTCTGGATACAGTTCCACGATATACTTAAACACTTCTAAAGCCTTTTCTATTTTTCCAGTTTGTAAGTAATAGTAGCCCGTAGTGTTCAATTGGGATTCAACTTTATCATTATATGCTTTGGAATTGGGAAATAGTTTCTCTATTTCTCTAAGGAGGGCTATGCCTTTTGAGACTTCATCATGCATTAAAAGCCGGCGGGCCACCTCGTTAAACTCAGATTTCTTGACCTTAAGATATCTATCTGATTTCTTAGTATTTGTAAACCATTCTAGCGCTTCTTCAAGACTTTGGTCTACAATTATTTTGTAAAATGTATTGGCAATACTTGGCTTGAACACCAAAGTTTCACCTCCTTTGATTATAGTTTTTCCCCCCAGTATATTGCTGAAGTCATCGAAAGGATTCTCTTCAAAAATGATAAGATCTGCTTTTTTCCCTCCTTCAATCGAGCCGTACTGATGATCAATAGCCATTGCTTTTGCACCATTAAGGGTAGCAATGGTTAATATGTCCGGCACTTCAAAACCTGCATTTTTCATCAATAACATCTCAGATAAAAATGCCTTGCCCCCCAGCTGGGTATCGGTTCCCATCCTGATTTCGATACCCCTCTGATGCATTTTCAATAAAAAAGCCATCATTGTATCGAACGCCTCTGCAATACTTTGCTGTTGAACACCTAAAAACGAAGGAAAATAAGGTCTGTTTCGTAATGGAAACGTTTGGAAGGATGAAAAAAAATCTGTTTTCCCGGCCACTGCGCCTAAAACATGTATGGTTGTGCTTACGGTTGCTTTATTATTGGCAAGTTCATCTACGAGCTCATTCATTTTTTTATCCAAATCTGGAGACTCCTTGATAAAAACAAAAAAGAAAAGCAGCCTTGCAGAGTATTCATCTATGGAGCGAATCCCATCAAAACCGAATCTTTCACTAAACTGTGTTTCGTAATCCTTAAGGTTAAACACACTCTCCGCCACTGTAAAAAAGTGTTCAAAATTATAAACTCCCATACCCATGGCATCACTTAGGGATATATTATTTCTATCTATATGGCCATAAACGTTTAAACCAAGCTCTTTTGCCTTGCTAACGACTGCTTTCAATTCAGGAGGATTTAAGGAAGAATACAGTTTTATATGTTGGATACCTAGGCTATCATATTGTTGTATTTTGATTTTTGCATGCGCAGGATTCAATACCTCTGAATGATTCATATTGGGCTCATATGCCTCATCAGATTTAAGGGCTCCCCCTGTCATATAAATATTTGGGAATTTGGCGGATGGCGATTTTTGCCATTTTAAAGTGACGTCCAGCCATTTTTCGGGACTCCCCATATCAAAAATTGTTGTTACTCCATGTCTTAGGTATAGCTCGCCCAAAATGCGTTTAAAGTTTTCCTCGTCTTCAATGGAGTCCGGTGCTATCCAACTTCCATCCCCAAAGATTTGGGTAAGGTGCATATGGGTATCTATAAATCCTGGTGTGACCAGATTACCTTTTTTTGTTATGGTGGTTTTTGCCTTGAATGTTTTTGACGCATTGGAAATCAATGCGATGGTATCAGCGTTTATCAGTATGGTTTGGTTTTTGGCTACGTTTTTCTTCTTAGGATTATAGATACTTACATTTTGAATAGCCAGATCATACGTTGGTTCTTTACCGCTTTCTGAACAAGATATACAGATAAGTAACAACAGTATTGCGAAATATATTTTTATCATTTTTTTGATTTCAAATTTTATACCCGGAAATTTTTCCACAGTAGCTTATTTTCAATGGAGTGTCAATCCTGATGAACCAATCTGACGCCCAGTAAATTGGACAGATGATAAATCCTTTGTTGGAAATCAGTAAAAGTATATTCGACCCATGTATTGGATTTGTCAAAAAATCAATATTTATTGGAAAAAGCTTGGGTAGTGGCAGCTATTGGTTTTGGGAGTCATTTAATAGATAGTCTATGGAATCTACCTCAAATTAAGGATATGTGAATGACCTAAGTTTTTATAATAGCCTTGAAGGGGAAAAACCGTATGCTTTTTTAAAAACTTTGCTAAAAACGCTTAAATCGTTGAAACCTAAAGTATCAGCAACCTCACTTACAGAAACATCATTGAATTGCAGTAATTCTTTTGCCTTGCGTGTTTTTAGACGATTGATATATTGATGGGGCGTCTTTCCAAATGTTTTTTTGAAAGAGTCGTATAAATGAAATTTTGACAATGAAGATTCCTGAGAGAGCTCTTCAATTGAAATTGGCCGTTCTATGTTATCATGAATAAACTCATAAGCGACCAGAAGTCTTTTCATTGTCTCTATTTTGGTAGAGTTCTTTTTGACAGCTATGTTTTTCAGCATTTTTTGACTCCATTTCTGACTCTAGTGCCAATGCCTGTAAAATCTCATAGCTCCAGTCTTTTGGTGAAACAAGGTTAAAATCCTGTGTATTGGATAAGCTGTACATGTGCTGCAACAACCTCCCCGAGTTGTAATGATTTGAATTTAGGTTGCCTTCAAAGAAGTGTAGCCTCTGGGATGGACTGTCATAGGAATCATCCAATAATTTTTCTTCCTTTGAAGAAGAATAAAATGTGAAACCATCAACTAGTTCATCCGTCAAGCCGAAGCTCAAGACATCTATGTAATCGTTTTTTTCATTGTAATATTTCCAACCTTCGTTTGGGTTTAACACCAGGTATTGGTCATCTTTGATGTTCAAGATTTTGTCCTCAAAAACTAATTTACCCCGTCCCTGTTTGAAATACCGAATGGTCAAGCTATTTTGTTGAAAATCGTAAAACGGAATTTTGGCCTTATAGCGGAGTAATAAATTTTCCTCGTTTACTTTGCGATTATCTCTAAAATTGCCATTCAAGACAGAATCTCCGTATATATGGTTTTCAAAATGATTATAAAATTTATCGGTATAGTCAATGTGCATTCTTGATTTATTTACTAATCTATCCTCATTAAAGATGCCAAAAAATGAAAAGGGTTACATGGAAGAATGCTAAATTATTTACTAAACCTCATTTTAATTCTGATAAGCTTTTATTCTTCCCAAGTATAAAATCATTTTTACGTGTTAAAAGATAAATAACCACTTAGTAGTTACTGAGTGATTATATTGTTATTTTTAGATTACGAAAACAACTACGCTCTATGAAACGATTTTTACTCTACCTTTTTTTGATACTTTTTGTATCTCAGACAAACGATATTGCGGCCCAACGCAAACGAAGCAAGAAGGCTATCACTGAAAACTATTCGGAATCTTTATATAATTCCATTAAATGGCGTTTGGTAGGACCTTTTAGAGGAGGCCGTTCTGGAACTGCCTCAGGTGTTTTAAATAATCCCAACCTCTACTATATGGGAACCGCTGGTGGCGGAGTTTGGAAAACTACTGATGCAGGCAACACATGGAGTTGCATTTCCGATGGGTATTTTGGAGGGTCCATTGGCGCAGTTGCCGTTTCAGAATCTGACCCTAATATTATTTACGTTGGTGAAGGAGAACAAACACTTCGTGGAAATGTTTCCTCTGGAAATGGAATTTGGAAAAGTCTTGACGCTGGGGAAACATGGAAACATATAGGTCTGGAAGGCTCAGAACATATCTCAAGAATAAGAATACACCCTACAAATCCAGATTTAGTGTATGTAGCTGCTATTGGTAATCTCTGGAAACCTAATGGAACCCGTGGAGTCTATCGTTCGAAAGATGGGGGCGAGAGCTGGGAAAAGATACTTTATGAAAGTGATAAAGCCGGAGCTGGAGATTTGATTCTGGACCCCAACAATGCTAGAATTATATATGCGGCAACTTGGGAGATGAAACGAAATGGGTACCGGATGGATAGTGGAGGACCCGATAGTAAAATGTACAAGAGTACGGATGGAGGGGATACCTGGACCGATATCTCAAAATATACAGGTTTACCTGAAGGTCCCTGGGGTATTGTAGGTATTGCAGTATCTCCAGTAGATTCCAATAGGGTATGGGCCATCATAGAAGCGGAAGATGGGGGAGTTTTCCGTTCTGAAGACGCCGGGAAAACTTGGAAAAAAATCAACGAGAACCGTGCGTTACGTCAAAGAGCTTGGTATTACAGTAGAATCTACGCAGATACCCAGAACAAGGATAAAGTATATGTGATGAACGTGAGCTATGGGGTTTCAACCGATGGCGGAAAAACATTTACCTTAAAAAACGCACCACACGGCGATCATCATGACTTATGGATTGACCCCAACAACAACAACAGAATGGTAATTGCGGATGATGGAGGAGCACAGGTTTCCAACGATGGGGGTGAGAACTGGACAACGTATCACAATCAGCCCACGGCGCAATTTTATAGAGTGACTACGGACAATTCTTTTCCCTATAGAATCTATGGAGCACAGCAGGATAATAGTACGGTTCGGATAAACAATAGGTCCTCTGGGTCCAGTATTACCGAACGTGATTGGGAACCTACAGCGGGAGGTGAAAGTGCGCACTTAGCTCCTGACCCCAATAATAATGAAATTGTTTACGGAGGAACATATAAAGGGTATATGATGAGAGAAGATCATTCCGTAAACCAAACCCGTTCCATAAATGTTTGGCCGGATAACCCTGCTGGTTCAGGTGCTGAAGTGATGAAATACCGCTTCAACTGGAATTTTCCTGTCAAGTTCAGCATACATGATAGTAGTAAATTATATGTAGGGTCTAATTTTCTACATGCCACCACAAACGGAGGGCAATCATGGGAAACTATTTCTCCTGACCTTACCCGCGGTTTACCCGAAACTATAAAATCATCAGGTGGACCTATCACCCAAGATAATACAGGTGCTGAGTTTTATTCCAACATCTTTGCCATAAACGAGTCTCCTTTGGAGGAAGGTGTTATTTGGGTAGGAAGCGATGATGGATTGATTCATGTTTCAAGGGATAATGGAGCAAACTGGGAGAATGTCACACCCCCAGAAAGTATGAGTCCTAAACTCAATATGATTAATTGTATTGACCCGAGCCCATTTAAAAAAGGTACAGCTTATGTTGCCGCAACGTCGTACAAGTTTGGCGATTATACTCCCTATCTCTATAAAACAACAGACTATGGCAAAACGTGGCAGGTAATTACCAAAGGAATCAAAAGTAACTATTATACCAGGGCCATTCGTTCTGACAAAGTTCGTGAAGGCTTGCTATATGCTGGAACGGAATGGGGGATGTACGTGTCTTTTGATGATGGTGCCAGTTGGTCACCTTTTCAGCTGAATCTACCTATCACTTCCATCCGAGACCTTCATGTTAGGGATAACGATTTGATTGCTGCCACGCATGGCCGTAGTTTTTGGATGATTGATGACTTAACCCCTTTGCATCAACTTTCAAAGGAAATGGCCGATTCACAGTTTTATCTATATAAGCCTGACAAAGCCTACCGCATGCAGCAATCCGGTGGATGGCGAAAACCAAACACAAAATTGGTCGGTGAAAACCACCCAAATGGGGCAATCATCAACTACTATGTACAAGATGTAAAAGAAACAGATGATGTGTCCATTGAGATATTGGAGATGGATGGTACATTGATTCAACGCTTTTCATCTAAAGTGGAAAAAGGGGATAAATTAAATCCATCGGCAGATAAACCTTTAAAAGTAAAATCAGGGGGTAATAGACTAATCTGGAACATGAGGTACCCAGGCTACCGAACTTTCAAGGGTATGGTATTCTATTCATCTCCAAATTTGGGCCCTAAGGCCGTACCTGGAAGTTATAAGGTTAAGATGAGTTATAACGGGCAAACTTCGGAAGAGGTCTTTACCATTGTGAAAGACCCCAGAATGCCCAACACAGAGAGCGATTATAAAGAACAGTTTGATTTTCTTATGGACGTGAGAGACCAAGTTAGCAAAGCGAATACCGCTATCATCGACATAAGAAGAGTTAAAAAAGATTTGGATTATCTCAAAGGAAAATCAGGATTGAAAAAGGATTTGAAAGATATGATCTCCGATTTTGAATCGAAATTGGACGTTATTGAAAATAACATCCACATGACCAAAAACCAGAGTAGGCAAGATCCATTAAATTATGGTATCCGTATCAATAACAGACTCGCATTTTTGATGACAGATTCGCAACGTGGGGATTATCCACCAACTGATCAGGCCAAAGAATTCTTCAGCGAGGTCACCAAGGAGTTAAATGTTGAGATTTCAGCCTTAAACCAATTAATGGATGAATACATTCCTAAAGTAAACGGGCATGTAGATTCTAATAATATGGGAATAATCTCTTTAGAGAGATAAAATGAACAAAAATTGGAATCGGTATGAGTGATTTAAATATCATGCATGCCGATTCTTTTGTTTTTGGAAAATAAAAAGCTTGATAAAAAGGAAACAATAGTGGAAATTTATACCCTCAATCCTTTACCCAAAAATTATTCGGCTTGATTGTTTTTTCTAAATCTGCACATAGGATAAGACTGTCCTTATTGCTCTTTACAATATTATTCAGTGCTATCTCTAAAGCTCAACAGGATAGTGTTCCTGTCATTGAGTTGGATACCGTGATAATAGAAGCGGCACGATTGCAAATTGCCAAAGATGAGCTTCCCGCATCTGTTTCGGTAAAGGAATTTGGCGCCATACAACAAAATTTACAACAGCTTACCGCAAACGATTACCTACAGGGAATACCGGGACTTTTTGTGTTGAACAGTAACAACTTTGCACAAGATACCCGAATTTCCATTCGTGGTTTTGGTGCGCGTTCAGCATTTGGGATAAGAGGGGTCAGATTGGTCATTGATGGGATTCCTGAAACCACACCTGATGGGCAAGGACAGGTGGATAACCTTAATTTAGCTCTCATTGAAAGGATAGAGGTGTTACGTGGTGCATCTTCTTCCCTTTATGGAAATGCTTCGGGAGGGGTAATCAACGTAAGCACCAAATCCAACTTTTCTAGAGACTTTGTTGAGCTTTCTTCTGCTATCGGCAGCTATAATTTCCAAAGTTTTCAGGCGATAGCGGGCATTAGAAACAAAAAATCAAAGACTGTAATTTTTGCCAATAGAACGACCTCCGATGGGTTTCGCGCAAACAGCCGTTTTGAAACCAATCAATTCAATCTTAGGACAAAATTGAACACCGGAAATAAGACAAGTCTAAACTTTCAACTTAATTACACCGATAGTCCAATGGCTCAGGATGCGGGTGGAATTACCCAAGAGGATGTTGATGTGGATAGGACCCAGGCAAGGGACAGAAATGTAGATTTTGATACGGGGGAATCTGTTAGACAATTCAAAACAGGAGTTGCGCTACAATGGCGACCTTCCAAACTGAACTTAAATTCTTTTGTGTATTATTCATATCGGGATTTTGCCAACAAATTACCCTTTTCGTTTGGGGGAGCTGTAGATTTGGTTCGTAACTATTGGGGCCATGGCTCAAATGCAAGCTTTGATTTTTTTAAAGACAAAGGACTTTTGACAGCTCAAGTAGGATACGAATTGGCCTCGCAAAATGATAGAAGAACCCGATTTATAAATGATTTGGGCAGTTTAGGTGACGTTACGCTTCAGCAGAATGAAATCTTTCAAAATTTGGGAGCATTTGCAATTCTTCAATCCAAAATAGAAAAATGGGTTTTTAGGGGAGGACTTCGTTATGACAACAACATTCTTGAGGTAAAAGATACCTTTTTGGACAATGGAGATGCCTCGGATAGAATTGTATTGAATACCATTAATCCAAGCATCGGTTTACGTTTTAAGGTAGATAAAAACCAATCTTTGTTTGCGAATTTTGCTACCAGTTTTGAAACTCCTGTCTTGAGTGAGCTCTCTGCCAATCCGAATGATGATGGAGGTTTCAATCAGAATTTGAACGAACAGACATCCACTACCTTTGAAGGTGGGTATACATATTCCAAACCAAAATTTAGATTGGAGACCACTGTTTTTTATATTGAAACAGAAGATGACATTGTCCCTTTTGAACTGGAAGCCTTCCCAGACCGAACGTTTTTTAGAAATGCCGGAAGCGCTGAACGTTTTGGGCTGGAGGTGTCCACAGTCTTTTGGTTGAACAATACCATTCGATTTAATGCTTCGTATGCATGGTCCAGGTTTACCTACAATCGTTTTGAGATTCCCTTAGGTAATTTTAATGGGAACAGATTGCCTGGGGTTCCTGAGCATTTGGCTTTTTTACAGGGATTGTATCGTTCACCAAAAGGATTGGTAATCCGATGGAATATGCAGTATAGAGGAGACTTTTTTGCCAATGATAGCAATGCTGTTACAGAAGCATCCGCAGTTATCTCCAATCTGAGTGTCTCTCAAAAACTGAGTTTTGATGGATGGAACTTGAGTCCATACTTTGGTATAAATAACCTATTTGATACGCAGTACAATGACAACGTTCGTTTGAACGCCTTCGGTGGTCGTTTTTTTGAGCCTGCCCCTGGGATAAACGTTTATGGAGGTTTAAGAATATCCCTTTGACCTTTACTTTTTTAAGGAAATGCGTGTCGTTTTCACACTCAGAACTGCTTTAAAAACGTAATCTTACTGATAAACTGGGTACTTTGCTGTATGGGGTCAAAAATTTCTGTTTGGGTATCGTTAAGTACTAGGTAAATGAAGGATAAGGGCATATATTCCCAACTGAATCGAACGTTCCATCGACCTTGTTGGTCAAAGCTATTGTATTGATAAAAAGTGGATAGTTGAACTCTAGGGTTTAATGCCAAACGTAAACTAGCGGTATATAGGTCTGTATTCAAGTCTTCAGATAAAATGCCCACCCCGTTGATATTGTTATGCTCATAATCCGCGTTAAGAGCAATGTGAGGTATTGGGGCATAACGCAGCCCACCTATTACCGTGTTTCTTGTACCGTTATAAAAGTTTCCAAAGTCATACCGAATAGAACCAGAGAACTTCTTTGAACGATCGGAATTATAACGGACCAGATATCGTGTATAGCTATATCTACCTTCTTCAATCTCAAGCCCTAAAGGAGCAAAGTTAAAATTGATATTTTGCCAGGTTGGTGTGAAGGAAGCTTCTAAAAAGCTATTGTCTTTAAACCAAGTATAGATAGGAAAAATGTAAAGGTTGGATTGCTGAAAGCTTCCAAAGTCTTCAAAATCATGAAAAAGATTAAAAAAGGCTCCGGGATTCCAACGACGAACAAACGGCAACCACTTAGGGCGCAAAATGGGATACCCCCCTGGGCTGTGTTGCATAACATTCCGTTGACGAACAAAACCCATATCTGGAGTATAGTCTTCGCTAACAAAATTATTGAAATAGCCTATATAGTAGTCGTTGGTACGTGCGCCTGCAAAAACCCTTCCGGCATATCCATTTTCTTCGGCCTCACTATCTATTGATGTGGATAGCAAGTAAGAAACCGTAATTTCACTTTTAGGTCGTATAAATCCATCAATAGAAATGGTGGTGTTGTTCTGACTCTCCAAATCAAGACTGTTCAGGTTATCATCTCTACGATAGGTGACCATGGCTCCAATGTTATTTTCCTTGCCATAGTTTTGAATATAGCGTGCTACGCCAAATGTGGCACCAGCGCTGTCATCCGTTTCTCGTTGGCGTACTGCTAGTGCAGCAAGAGTACGATTTTCATTTCTGTCCGTATACCGGGCCCCGGCATCCAAAGGAGCTGGAGCTGCATTAAAAGCATTTGAAAGACCTATGGTACGGCTGAAAAAAGGTCGTACAAAAGAGTTGCCGGCACCAGCCCAAATCCCCGAGTTTTCTAGAAAAAATTGTCGTCTTTCTGGAAAAAAGATATTGAACCGTTCCAAGTTGTTTACGGCTTGATCCACATCTGCTTGGGCAAAATCGGTATTAATGGTCAAATCAAGCACCGCGTTTGGACTAATCGCCCATTTTACATCCCCGCCGACTTTTGGATTATTCAATTTGTCGACCAAAACGTCACCTTCCCTATTTTCGTCATATTGGTAAAGTGCGTAGGGTTCAATACGAATATTGGCCGAGGGAGGAGGCACTTGTAAACCTGTAAGTTTTGCGGCGTACGTCATTCGATTTTCAGAAAAAGACTGTGGTATGGCCGGGAAAACGGTTTTCTCATAGTCTTTACGTGCCAATCGAAAAAAGGTTATGCCCCATTCCACGGGAACACCTTCAATAGGCTTGTCATATCGAATGGATTTAAAGGGAATGGCAAATTCGGCATAATACCCTTTATCGGTTCTTTGGGTACGAACCCGCCATAGCGCATTCCAATCCTCATCCCTAATGTTATCGTTGAAATTCTGAACGTCCTGCTGATTTCCGTAAGGTGTAGTTTGAAAAGAAACGGCGTATTGTTTGGTATTTTGGGCATCTATCTGAATTCCAAAAACGTCGTTTTCCAGGCCATTGAAATCTCGACTCAAATCCTGCATTCGAACGCCCTTTCTACCCATGGAATCCTTTGCAAAAACTCCAAAGTATATGTTTTTGTCATCGAACAGAACGCGCACTTCTGTTGGATTCTTGATAACTCCTCCTTGTACGGGCTCAACACGGAAAAAGTTGGTTATGGGCTGCGCCACATCCCAATCAGATTCATCCAACCGCCCATCTACGGTTACCATACAATTGGCCCTAGAAGCTGTAATAATGACCGGAGTCTCAGGTGGTGGGAAATTATCAACACCTTGTTGCGCTATTCCCTGCCAAGAACTTAGAATAGAAATTAAAAAAAGAATCCTTTTCATACTAGTTCGAAGCAAGTATCCCTGCCTTTTTTGTTTGGTTGGAAAACATAAAACCGACGGCAAAGAGTCCTATCGAGATTAAAAACAAAATTGGAATCACTCCAAAAGAGGCAAACGATTTTTGCTCGTATTGAAATTTAGGCAAATCAGCATAATCGTTTTGGGAAAAGTCTTGGTTGTTGTACAAGAACGGCAAAAAATGTTCTCTCCATATTCCAGCAAAAGCGATTACCTGCTTTCTAAAACTCTCATAATCTTGAGTAGACGTGCCAGCCATTTGGTTCAAAGATTCTTGAACAATTATGGAAGGTGAAACCCATTTGAAGGAAGCCACCCAACTTTGCTGTTTTTTTAGTTGGTCTTCATAGGCATTGATTAGCGGGGACAACTCTTCCTTTACCAGTTTTTGAGAGGCCATATACCGATGATAAAACCCACGGAATTGGGTAGAATCGTTTATGGCATATTCCGGATGGTCACGAAGGTAATTATCCAATATCTCATCTTGTTTTTTGGCAACTTCAGCCTTGAGCGTGCGTATTTCATTAATCATAATGGTGCGTGAAGGCATGGGATAAAGAGTATTCCCCAGTTGATTCAACATGGAAGGAATAAGAAGAACAAACACTACCCAAAGTCCTAATAGGACAACCGCATTTTTTGAAGAACTGCCAACCCAGAGGTTGACCAAAAATGTGAGCGCAAACCAAAAGAGCATATATGTAAGCACCAAGGCCAACAGCCCAAAAAACAAAGAAATCTGGGAAAAAGGATTAATACCCACCACGAAGAAAACAAGAGTTAAGGTAAAAATGACGAGCATGGAAAGCCAAAAAAACCGCAATCCCAGTTTTTGTAAAACCCAAGTCTGAATACCGATAGGTTGAGAGGCCAATAGACGAAGCGAACCACTTTCTCTTTCAGCCGAAAGTACATTGTACGAAAATGCGATGATCAGTAATGGCAACAAATAAATAATAACAAAAGCCAGATCAAAACTCCCAAAAAGCAATTGTACCGGGCTGGTCATTTCTGCAAAGTTGAGTGTGAAATCATCCCCGGATACTTTCGGTTTTACATAATGCGTAAACAAATCACCTTGTCCAGTAGCAATGAAAGTCATGGGCTGTGGGTCCATCGCGGCAACTCTTGGGTGATAGTTTCCAACAGCCATAGGTTGTGTCGGTATAGTCCATCGAGATGCACTTACCTGCATGCCACGTTCTACGGAATCCAGTAACTTCAACATCATCTCATCGTTTTCTTTCACTTCAAGATGAGCATCGGCTATATCTTTTTTGCGCTTTTCCACCTTTTGCAGGCCATTGTATGTTGAAAAACCGAAAAGCAAAAGAAGAACAATGCTTAGCAATTGTATCCATCGGCTGCGCAATAGCAGTTTTAATTCGTATTTGAAATTATATGATAACATGATTAGATTTTTTTTATTGAGATAGCTAGGAATCCAAATGATGCAGAAAGCCAAATACCCATAATCCATAGGTTGGAAGAGTTTCTTGAAAGAATGGCATTCAACTCTGGCGGGTCATATTCAAACTTGGGCAAGGTTTTCCAGAATTCGGCATCCGCCTGATATCTCCAATTGCCATACTCCGAATTTTGGGCAAAGTTATCGTTCAGGAACTTTTGGGTAGCAATACGATATTCTTCCGCAGCATCGGCAAAATCCCAGTGGGTAGCATAATCGGTATGTGCAATGGACATACTTAAAAACCGCGTGGGCAAATAGGGTGAAATGGCCGCCAAACTTCTATACACTTTGGATTGTTTCGTGTATTGGTCCTTTAGGTAGTTGTAGTGCTTAAAGTAGACTTCGGCTTCATGCTCTTCCCCTTTTTGCATACGATAGGCATCAAAATTGAAGGGCAATTGATGAAGACTGTCTACTCCATGTTTCTTTAAAACCTCTTGCTCAAGAAGTTTGGCCTCTTTGCTCCATGGATTATGACCATCCAATCCCTCCTTTTTATCTTTCAAAACGTTGGCAGCAAACTCTTGTCGCGTTGGGTAAGGATGCTTGCTCTCAGCAATGTTACTCGCCGCTTTAGGAGCCGCCAAACAGGTAACAATCCAAACACAAAGTGAAACCACCAAGGAGATACCGGATTTTTTGGTTAAGGCCGAAATGAGCAGTACCACATTGGTGAAAATCATGTAGTAGATTGTAAAAACAAGGAGCATCATAAAAAGTGAACCCCAGTTAAAAACCCCAAAGTCTTTTAAGCTGCTCAAAAGGATACCCGCAAACAAGAACAATACTAAGGAAATAGCGAATATGGGTAAGAAGAGAGCTGTCCATTTGCCCAACATCCATTTCCAATTGGAGATTCCCTGACTCTTCAAAAGGGTTAAAGTTCCCATCTCTCGTTCTTTGGTAAAGCTATTATAGCCTAATAAAACGATAAGTAGTGGTATAATGAACAAAAGGATAAAATCCGGAGTTAAGTCCCCAAACCGGGCGAGTCCCGTCTGGTCGGTGGCTGCACTGAACTGAGCCTCATTACGCTTATGTGCCTCAAGAAAAATGGAAGTTCCAGCATATTTGTCCACACCCTGATCTACCAAGGACAAAGGATACTTTGGTTTAAAGGCATAGGTGCCGTAATGTGCCGCGGAATGCGGATTCTTCTCACCCTGATTATCCCATAATCCACGTTCTGCTGCAGTAGCAGATTCATATTGTTCATTCACATTTTGATACTGCCTAGCGCTTATCCAAACCGCTATTCCCAGTAATAGAACAACAATAAAGAAGGCTATCCTAACACGGCCCTCTCTCATCAATTCCTTAGTTTCTTTTAGAAAAGTGTTGAAAATCATAATGCCAATTCTTTGTATTCCATGGTGTTGAGATAGGCCTTTTCCAACTCTTGAAGTGTGATATCTGCGGCCACCAATTCCTGTTTTAATTGACCATCTTTCATAATACCAATATGTGTCGCTACTTCTTTAGCTCGAAATAGGTCATGGGTAGCCATTAAGGTAGCGACTCCTTTGGTACGAAGTTTCTGTAACAATAAACCAAATTCGTTACTTGCCTTGGGGTCTAATCCAGAAGTGGGTTCATCCAAGAGAAGTACATTGGCGTCTTTTGCTAAAGCGATTGCAATACCCACTTTTTGACGCATCCCTTTTGAGAAATTTGAGATTCGTTTTTCGAAGGCCTCAGATTGTAATCCTGATTCTTCAAGAAAATCAGAAAGTTGTGATTTGGATAATTTTTTGCCTGCTATTCCAGAGAAATAGTCAAGATTCTCAATGGCCGTAAGGTTGGGATACAACATCAGGTTTTCAGGAATGTATGCCAAGAACCTTTTTGTTGCCTTTATATTTTCGTGCACGTTCAACTGATTGATAAAAGCACTACCGGAACTAGGTTCGATAAAACCCAGAAGTAAATTGATGGTAGTCGTTTTTCCTGCGCCATTGGCCCCTAGAAGGCAATAAATCTCACCTGATTTTATATTAAGGTTCAGTTTGTGAAGTGCGGTCTGTTCACCGTATTTTTTTGATAGGTCGTTAGTTATAATCATTGGTTTGCGATTAAATTGAAAAGGTATTTGGCAACATTTCACAACGCTATGCAAAGGCGTGAAAAGTAATATCTGTAAGTTCAAAACGAAAAGTTCCTTGTTCTCAGCCAAAAAAGTGACTCAATCTATTGTCCAATCTGGAATTAATTGATTAGAAGATCGGTCCTTTTGGTTATAGAATGTGAATTAGGAACTAAAAGAGGGGGGAGGCCTTGAAAATAAATCTGTTTTTGGAGAATCCAGAAAGACTCTGAAATCAATAGTAATGATTTTACTTTGATGCCAATCAAATATAAATTCCTTTGGAACGTAATCTATTGAAATGGTTAGACCATTGGCTTGTTGGGAAAATAGGGTGAGAAAACAAAGCTCACACTGATTGTGGTGTTCTTCAGCATCGTCGTGATGATGCTCGTAAACATGAAATGAAGTTGCCTTTATCAGCAGTAAACCAATAAAAGCCACTATGCTAATATGTTTAGTAACACCTTTCAAGTCTCACAAATCTAGAGGATTTGTACTGGGTTTGTATGTTAAGGATATTATAATTTTAGTGTTTCCAGTTCTAAATGAGCCTCAGGTCGTTCCATTTAAGTGTCCGCAACAAAAGCATGTCTATTGGAAAATATAAATTGCATTATTCATCGTACTTTGCTTAAACAATTTACGGGAAGTGTTTTCCAAATTTTAAAATTCTATAAAATGAAACTAAAAACAATTCTACTAGTTCTTTTTGCCGTTGTGATACTAACAGGTTTCCAACAAAATATGTCCACAAAAACTTCGGAAGTTAAAAAGGAGATGATCAAAGTGACCATTATGTACCCCAATGAAGAAGGAAAAACTTTTGATATGGAGTATTATTCTACAAAACACATGCCTTTGTTGGATAGTTTGTTTGGAGATGTTCTGAAAGCAATACATATTGATAAGGGAATTTCTGGAAGAACTCCAAATGATCCTCCACCTTACTTGGCCATCGGGTATCTATATTTTGATTCGGTTGAGGATTATGGAAATGCCTTCGGACCAAATGCGGAAAAAATTCTAAGTGACATTCCCAATTACACCAATATTCAACCTGTAGTACTTATTAGTGAAGTAATTCAGTAAAAGATAATTTAACTTCTTTCTTTTCTTATAGATTCCAATTGTTTATTACAAAACCCATTGTAACCAATTGGAAACGCCTTTATCCCGGTATTGAATATTCAATCGGGAAGTATAAAAGTATACTTGCCAAAAATGTATTGATCCAAAACAGCCATTCATAAATGGAGAAGTGCCATTTGTTAGTTCTTGCCATTTCTTGTTTCCATTGCGCAGTATGTTTACATCGTAATCAGCAATTACTCTAGTTCATCAAATCTTTGTCAGTAGTGTCAGCGGTAATATTTGAGCTCCAAATATGTGTTCTTTACCTAAATAACTGACCGATGAAGATTTACGTTACTCCAAGGGGTTTTGAGGTTGAGCTCCTTGGTTGTAACGGTTTTTTGAATCTAAGATATTTTGTGACTTAATCTACATTTTGTTTAAAAAAAGAGCTGTGCCCCAAAACAGCTCTTTTTTTACGCAAGACTTCCTTCTACTCTTTCATTCTAGAAAAATTCATATAATCCGTTTGTTAACAACAGGTTGAAAATGAAATGTAAGTTTTTGGGCAAAAAACCTACTTTTGTACTAACAACTTTTACTTTGAGAATTAGGTTATGTCAGAAAACATAGAAAGACTAAAAACATTGATAATAGGTTCGGGGCCAGCGGGCTATACGGCTGCAATTTATGCTGCCAGAGCCGATTTAAAACCTGTAATGTATACCGGTATGGAGCCAGGAGGGCAGTTGACTACTACAACTGAAGTGGATAATTTTCCCGGTTACCCTGAAGGAATAGATGGCCCTACCATGATGGTACAATTACAACAGCAAGCTGAAAGGTTTGGGACAGAGGTGCGTATAGGCATGGTAACCGCAGTTGATTTTAGCAATGAACCTGGAGGTATCCATCAAATTACCGTGGACAACTCAAAAGTAATTGAGGCAGAAACGGTTATTATTTCCACCGGAGCTTCTGCCAAGTATTTGAACATTCCCAGCGAGCAAAGACTTAGAGGTGGAGGGGTATCTGCCTGCGCCGTATGCGACGGTTTCTTTTATAAAGGCCAAGAGGTAGCTATAGTAGGTGGGGGAGATACCGCTGCTGAAGAGGCTTCTTATTTGGCCAATATCTGTAAAAAGGTTACCATGTTGGTTAGAAAAGACCATATGAGGGCTTCAAAAGCTATGCAGCATCGCGTGAATAGTTTGGAAAACATTGAAATCCGATATAACTCTGAAGTTGACGAGGTCATTGGAGATCAAGTGGTAGAGGGACTTCGAATTGTGAACAACCAGACCGGAACGAAAGAAGAAATTCCAATCACAGGTCTTTTCATTGCCATTGGGCATAAACCCAATACCGATATTTTTAAAGGGCAATTGGAAATGGACGATACAGGATATGTAATTACCGAAGGGAAATCTACAAAAACCAGTAAACCGGGTGTTTTTGCAAGCGGAGATGTTCAGGACAAAGAATATAGACAAGCTATAACCGCTGCAGGAACAGGCTGTATGGCCGCTCTTGATGCAGAACGTTATTTAGCTTTGGTTGATTCTAAAGAGGCGGTTGCTTCTTAAAACAAGTAGAATTGTAAATAAAAAAGGCACCTTAATGGTGCCTTTTTTGTTGCAGTTTTTTGATTGGTTTTTTCAGTCAATTCGCTTGTAGTTCTCAGATGATGTTCGGTTTCCTTCTTCATCCAGGGTAATTTGGCTAAATGTATTTTCTTTTAAAATCAGCTCGAAAGTAAAACTTCGCATAGTATCCAGAGCCTTCATCATATCGTTGTCTCCATATTCAATGGTTTCAATAAGCTCGTTTTCAGTAATTCGATACGAACCATACCCAAACCTTCCATTTGGGTCTTCAGGTACGTAGCGCGTCCACATGATTTTGCCTTTAGAGTACATTTTAACCTGACGATATCCGTCAGCTTTAGGAATGGTATCACTAATATTTTGATCATCGAAGCTATAAAAACTTTCTAATTCCCAAGTACCTTCAAGAGAGTGAACGGCTTCAGGCTTTGGAGATGCCCATTTTGTTGCGGAAACCAAAAATAGCATCAGCAGAACTAATCCTAGTATTTTCTTCATGGCAGCGTTTTAGATTTATTGGTGATATTTCACTAATAAGATACAATAAATTTTGTTATATGTTTAAAAAACAGCAAACTATATTGATAATATGAAAAAAAGCCCAGAGAATTTCTGGGCCTTTTGGCATGGTTTGGTTTGTTTGTTTGACTAACTCTTAAATTCCATGCTTGGGAAACTACGCTAAAAAGACTCTTTAATATTTGTGTACACTTCCTGACACAGATTTTTTCTTTTCAACACTGGCTTCACCGGTATAGGAAATATCTGCACCACTACTTGCATCTGCCACCAAAGACTCAGATACGTTTACAGAAATATCTGAACCGCTACTGGCCTCGGCGTTACAGTTTTTTACAGCCAAATCTCTTGCTCTAATGTCTGCACCACTACTAGCGTCAACATATAGCATATCAGCTTTTCCGGATAATTTGATATCTGCCCCACTGCTTGCATCTGCTTCAACCTCGGAAGCATTAAGTTCTACCTGAAGGTCTGAACCACTACTGGCATCCAGCTCCAATTTATCTGCTTGGATTACATTTTGTGCAATCAAGTCCGCTCCGCTGGAACTATGCAGTCCTTCAATTTCTGGAAGGGATACATATACTTTTTTTGTGGCTCTTCCAATATTCTCTGTGGTGTGGATTCGTAATTTACCATCTCTTATATCTGTGGCTATTAGGTCGATTATATTCTCGTCGGCCTCAATGGAAATGCTAAAATCTTTGTCTTGGGTTACAAATACATCGAGCCCCTCTGCTGCGGCTACTACCGTAAAGTCTTCGGAAACAGTTCGGCTTTCTTCCACAACTACTCCATTACCCTTTTTGCCGTTGCCAAAGTTGATGTCAAAGTTGCAGGATGAGGCCAAAAGGGCCATTAGTACTGCGATTGCGATTTTTGCTAGTGTTGTCATGATTGTTGTTTTAAATGATTGATCAAATTTGTTTAAATCTTTAGTTTTTATCTATTTGTTTTTACTGAGTTGTAGTAAAAATGGTTTCAATTGTCGTTTTTATCACCGGCTTTGATTTGTACACCATCTTCATCTATTTTCATCTTAAAGGAATCTGCACCGTCCTTGAGGTTGATGTCAACACCGTCCTCACCTATTATGATTTGCCCTCCTTCTTCCTCCTCGTCCTCTTCGTTGATTTCTCTTTCTGGGCAGTTCTGACATTTCAGCTCGCCATCTTCACCCATTACCCAGAGATAGTCTACAAGGTCGTTTCGGTAAAAATCCCGGTCTCTTTTTATCCCTCTTCCAATATGCCCTACTGTTGATTCGTCCAACAATACCACTTTTCCTTCAGGAATGTATATGGTAGTGGTGACCTCTTGGTCCCTTGCTTTGTTTGAGAGTTCAGTGGTAAGGTGGTCATCCAATACAATTTCTCCTTCATTCAGTGCATAAGAATAATTGATATTCTTTGCTCTTTCTCTAGCCTTAAGTGTACTGCTTCCGTGGGAATCTTTTCGCACGTTTATTTTGACACTGTTATCATCTGACTTTCGGATTTTAAAGCGAACATCATCAGAAATAAGAATGCGCTTATCGTTTTGGTCAAAGGCATAAGTCATTCGACCAAAGCTGACATCACCGCGGTCATAATACCCATCCGAATCGTTCATCCTAATGGTCAAGGTGTCCATAGGACTCTCCATAACCATTTCTTCGGTAATATTCACACTTCCTACATTGGCAAATTCCGCCGCTTGGCGCACACCCAAAGCAAATAAGGTTCCAATGGAAATTAACCAAAGTCCAAGTAAAGAGAACTTAGCAATGTTACCAATTGACTTTAGATTGGTAACCAAAATCTTTAGTCCCAGATACATAAGGAAAAAGAAGGGGATACCAATGGCCAAGAAAACCAAGAAGGATATCAACCATACGGGAGCACCTGTTGTACTCACTATTTCATAAAAGTCAATTCCCGGAACATTTACTGCGTCAAAAATACCTACCGTGAAAAGTGCTATGAACAATCCGATTAAGGTTGATGCGCCAATTATGATAAGTAGCACACCGATAAACTTGCCAAATACTTTGAACAAGAACAGGATAATGTCACCAATGGTGTCGAAAAAGGTCTTGGAGCCGCTTTTGACCTTGTTGCCTACTTGCTCGTAGTCAACGTTTTTTACTTTATCTGCAACATCATCAAACCCCTCTTTAACTTTGCGTTCTATATTGCTGATGTTGATGGGCTCCCCCGTCATGTCTAATTTTTGGGAGGTAGTGGCAGCTTCTGGGACCAATATCCATAATAATATGTAGGCTATTAATCCGAAACCGGTAAAAACGGCCAATAGGATAAAGATCAATCGTATCCAAAGTGCATCGATACCTAAATAATGTTCCAATCCTGAGGAAACACCTCCAATATATTTATGGTCAATGTCCCGATAAAGCTTTTTGGTTCTTCTAGTAGTTGATTCTTTTCTTTTAGGTTGGTCCTCAAAGATGTCTTCATCCACCATGTAGTCTTCTGGTTGACCCATTACAGCAATGACTGCGTCTACCTCTTTATGGGTAATTACCTGCCGTTCGTTCTCCATTTTTTCCAAGAAAAGCTCGGCAACCCTCGCCTCGATATCGGCAATGATTTCGTCGCTCCCCGCCGTTCCGGAAAAAGAACGTTTTATGGACTCCAGATAACGCCTCAACTTATTGTAAGCGTCATCGTCTATATGAAAGAGCGTGTTAGCTAAATTTATATTTACTGTTTTGTTCATTTTTGATGTTATTTTGTGTTGGTTACCAGATTTACTGCATTTCTTAGTTCATCCCAGGTACCGTTAAGTTCGTTTAAGAACAAGTGTCCCGTTTCCGTGAGTGCATAATACTTTCGAGGAGGCCCTGATGTGGACTCTTCCCAGCGATAATTGAGTAGACCTGCATTCTTAAGCCTTGTAAGTAAAGGATAAATAGTGCCTTCAACTACTAGCATCTTGGCATCCTTCAATGCTCCTAAAATCTCTGAAGCATATTTGTCATTATCCTTTAGTATAGAAAGAATACAGTACTCTAGAACCCCTTTTCGCATTTGCGCTTTTGTGTTTTCTATGTTCATATTGTCATGGTTCTATTTTGTTAACTGTTCGTTTTTTGATTGATGATTCAATTCGTTTTTGATTGATGATGATGATTTGATTGATGATTCGTTTTTTGATTGATGATTAAACTCCTTTTTTTGATTGATGTATTATTGTGATTGATGGTTATAACTTAGTTCCCGTTTTAGCTTCCAGTTACCCTCGTCAAGTATCCAGATATGGGTAAATTTTGCAATATCTCCCTTTTGATATTCCTTGTTTTCATTTAAGAATTCAAAACTATGCACTCCGTGCTGTATGGCCCCATATAATGTTCCGTTCTTGCGCAAAGGATAAACTTCAAGACTACCTTCCATTAAATATCGTTTGGCAGGTTGGGGGGCTTTATCTTTCCAATTGTCACAACCAGAAGCTATTGGTTGAATAAAAGCGTCTTTTCCATCGGTTATTCCAACTTTGTCATGATAAAATTCAAAGTCTTCTGCAAAAAGTGAATTCAAAACTTCAATTTCACACGTATTGAATGCCGCATTGAAGAGCAGGCTATCCTTTTTCTTCAAAGTTTGGTATAGCTCTGAACTTCTGGAAACCTGGGCAAACCCTACAAATACAAAAGTCATGAATACCGATACTATGAATCTTTTTTTAACCATTACTTGATGAATTTAATGGTTAAAGGATATTTGAAAGTCTGTCCTTCGTTGGTTCTAATTGTAGCCAAAATGGTGTACACCACATTTATGATTACTAAAGCGACATGAAATAAACCCGTAATACCTGCTGGCCAGAACAAACGTCCAAACCGGAAGTCGTCACTACTAATATGGATGTTTAGGTTGTTAAGGTCGCTAAGGCGATGAATACCCAAAAAGTTCCAATCGAATAAGTCAGGTAAAAAACCAATGAAAAATGGAATGGTAATCAGACTTACAACCACAGAATATAAAAACATACTGATTTGGAAGTTAAGTGCCTGTTTCCCATTGTAATCCACAAATTCATACTCTTTCTTATTTGCTGTCCATAAGATCAGTGGTAAAATAAAATTCCCGAAGGGGATAAAATACTTCGAAAAAGTCGAGGCATGTATGATGGCCGACAAATTTCTTTCATGTTTGGTTAATGTAGCTGCCATTTTTTGATTGATGATTTTAACTGTTATATGGGTTTACCCATTAGCTTACCATGCAAATATATATCCAAAAGATGGTACTATGCAAAACAAAGTACTATAAATTAACTTTTTATTAACATTTTAAACTAAGTTTTTTTTGCCTATTTTTAGCTTCTAATCAAATCAAATATGGCTGCTTCCCCTAGTAAATTCAACACATTCACTTTTTTTAAGCTCCCATCAGCCTGGTGGTGTGGAGTTCGTCTAAAATATATTGATGAGAAAAAAGCAGTGACCACTGTGAAGCATAAATGGGTCAATCAAAATCCTTTTAAAAGCATGTTTTGGGCAGTTCAGGGTATGGCGGCAGAGCTAAGTACCGGTGCTATGGTCATTGACCAGATTCAACAAAGTGGTCGCAAAATATCCATGTTGGTCCAGAACAACAATGCTCATTTTGGAAAGAAGGCCACAGGAAGAATCACCTTTACCTGTGAGGACGGACATTTAATTGCAGATGCCATTGCTAAAACTATTGAAACGGGCGAGGGACAGAAATTTTGGATGAAATCTGTTGGTGTCAATGAAGAAGGGCTTGAGGTTTCAACCTTTAATTTTGAGTGGACAATCCGGTTAAAAAAATAATATAGAATGTGACCTTTTCCTTGGAAGTGTGTCGAAAAAGTAAAATAAAATGGTGGGTTCCAGATAAGAAAGAATGAGAAACTCTAAATTTTTAGTAATTTCAACTTCAACTATACACTAATTAGAAATTAAATACCAAAAATGGGAAAATTCGAAATCAAAACAGGAAGCTCAGGTAAAACCATGTTCAATCTTAAAGCTGGCAATGGGCAGGTAATACTGACCAGTCAAAGCTACGAAAGCAAGGATGGATGTAAAAATGGTATTGAGTCTGTGAAAAAGAATTCTCAGGACGATGCACGTTTTGAGCGTAAAACGGCAAAAGATGGAAGCCCCTTCTTTACCCTTACAGCTACCAATGGACAAATCATTGGAAAGAGTGAAATGTACTCTTCTACAGACGCCATGGAAAATGGAATCGCTTCTGTAAAGAAAAATGCACCTGATGCTGATGTTGTGGACAATTCTTAAATCTTGTCTCAATTCACAAAAAGAAATAAAAACAGCCCTTAGGGCTGTTTTTTGTTTTTGGACTATTTTTTAAAAGGTTGTTTGTAACAAAATACAGGACCTGCTAACCAATATATTGAATCTTAAAAATCAAAAAATGAACGCACACGAAATAGACTATGAAATTTACGGGGAAGAAATGCAATACGTTGAGATTGAACTCGACCCACAGGAAGCTGTTGTGGCCGAGGCCGGAAGCTTTATGATGATGGACACCGATATTAAAATGGATACCATTTTCGGAGATGGTTCAGGTCAAGATTCGGGTGTGTTGGGCAAGTTGTTTTCTGCTGGTAAACGCCTGTTGACGGGTGAAAGTCTATTCATGACCGCTTTCTTAAATGTTGGGAGCGGCAAAAAACAAGTGAGTTTCGCTTCTCCATATCCAGGTAAAATAGTCCCAATTGATTTATCCGAAATAGGAGGGAAGTTCATTTGTCAAAAAGATGCTTTTTTATGTGCAGCTAAAGGTGTGTCTGTAGGAATTGAATTTTCCAAGCGATTGGGAAGAGGATTGTTTGGTGGAGAAGGCTTCATCATACAGAAGTTGGAAGGAGACGGTCTGGCTTTTGTGCATGCAGGAGGAACTCTGGCCAAGAAAGAATTGGCTCCTGGAGAAGTTTTGAAGGTAGATACGGGCTGTATCGTAGGTTTTGACCAAACTGTTGACTACGATATTGAGTTTGTTGGAGGCATTAAAAATACCGTGTTCGGAGGCGAAGGACTTTTCTTTGCTACACTAAGGGGTCCAGGAACAGTTTATATTCAATCCTTACCGTTTAGTAGATTGGCTGGAAGGGTGTTGGCAGCGATTCCTAGAGGCGGAAAAGATAAAGGAGAAGGTAGCATTCTAGGTGGATTGGGAGATATGGTAATGGGGGACAATCGGTTTTGATAATCGATAACAATTTATATTAGTTTCTGTAAGGTTTTGTAGAGCTCTTTTTTTATGTTCGTATATGAACTTCAAAGAGCTCTTCGATTTTTTACAACAGTTGCGACAAAACAATTCCAAAGATTGGATGGATGCCAATAGAAAATGGTATACATCGCTCCGCAAGGATTTTATTGTTTGGTTGGACGATTTGGATTATACCATGGCACAGTTGGATGACGGGTATTATCCAACTCCTGGGAAAAAAGGAATAAACCGAATCAACAACAACCTTATGTTTCACCCCAACAAGCCCATTTACAAAGACCACTTTGGTGCGGGGCTTGACAAGGCACCAAATTCAGCTGATTTTTATATTGAGGTAGGGGTAAAGCAATGTCTTTTGGCTGGTGGATTTTGGAGGCCAGACCCCAAAACCCTTAGAAGTATTCGCGAAGGGATTGATTATAATGGAGAGGTGTTACAGGCCATTTTGGATAAACCAAGTTTCAAGAAGCTTTTTGGAGAATTGTATGAGGACGAAAGGCTAAAAATGCCACCCAAAGGTTTTACAAAAGACCATCCACATATTGAGTTGCTAAAAAACAAGACTTTTGCCGTTGTCCATGAATTGGATAGTAAAGAAGTCGTTCAACCTAATTTCAAAAGGAAAATAAAAGAGGTCTACTTGGAAATGCTTCCTTTTCGTAGATATCTGAATCAGGCAGTCTTTTTGTAATTTTCAAAAAGTAGGATTGTCAACAGACCATGAATGATAATATCACGAAAAATTTACCGAGTAGCTCTTCAGGGGCTCTTCTGTTTTCCAATATCCGAAAACATGTAGACCTAAATGCGCATGAAGCAGAACTGGTTCAAGGTTTCTTCAAAACAACTTATTATCCTAAGAAAAGCGTGTTTCTGCATCAAGGGAATAAATGCAGAAAATTCTATTTTGTGGAACAAGGCAGCGTTCGAGGTTTCCATACCAATTTAGAAGGTAAAGAATCTACTATAATGTTTGCTGTTGAAGATTGGTGGATTACGGATATGGGAGCGTTTTTGAATGAGCAACCCGCTAATATTTCCATGGAAACCTTGGATGATTGCTTGCTTTTTGAAATTGATTCATCTGCAATGCAGAAGATGCTTGAAGTAGTGCCGAAATTGGAAAAGTACTATAGAATCTTATTCCAAAGAGCTTATGTGAGAGAGCAACAAAGAGCTTTGGATGCTATTTCATCCACATTGGAAAAACGATATTTGGGTTTTCTAGAGAAATATCCCAAAATCGTTAAAAAGGTCATCCAAAAACAGATTGCTTCCTATTTAGGGGTAACTCCAGAATTTTTGAGCACGGTTAAAAATAGAATGCCCTCTTAAACTATCTTAAGCTTTTACCGGGAACAAATTTGTTTCTTTGAAAAAACGAAAGCCATGATGCTAATTATGATTGCCGGTCCTTACAGGAGTGGAACGGGAAATGACCCGAAGTTGATACAGCAAAACATGGAGAGACTAGAAGCCATGGCGCTACCCATCTTTCGTAAAGGACATGTACCCATGATTGGAGAATGGGTTGCCAATCCATTGATAAGACTTGCAGGGTCAAAAGAAATCGGTGATGCCGTTTTTAAAGAATTGCAATATCCAACAGCACATAGGTTGCTTACAAAATGTGATGCCATTCTTCGAATTGAGGGTACTTCTAGGGGAGCTGACCAAGATGTTGAACTGGCAAAAGAATTGGGTCTGAAGGTGTATTATGACTTGGACGAAATACCTGAAGCCAATGGGTAAAGTTAGAAATATTCGCAAAGAACTGCTTTCTGACAATTGGTATTCTTTGCATAAAGTGACTTTTGAATACCAAAGAGAAGATGGTGAGTGGGAAACCCAAATTCGGGAGGCGTACGATAGAGGCAATGGCGCCGTAATACTTCTTTATAATACCAAAAAAGAGACTGTGGTGCTCACCCGTCAATTTCGAATGCCCACCTACCTAAATGGAAATACTGATGGAATGATGATTGAAGCCTGTGCGGGAATTCTTGAGAAGGGCAATGCCGAAGAAACCATCAAAATGGAGGTTGAAGAAGAAACGGGGTACCGGATTGAGAATGTTCAAAAAGTATTTGAATCGTACATGTCGCCAGGTTCCGTAACGGAAATTCTATACTTTTTTATAGGAGAATATGAAGACCATATGAAAGTGGGTGAAGGTGGCGGAGCAGAAGGCGAAACTGAAAATATAGAAGTGCTTGAACTGAGTTTTGCTAAAGCATGGCAAATGGTTGTTTCAGGAAAAATTAAAGATGCAAAGACCATTATGCTACTTCAATACGCCAAGCTGAACGGATTTTTCCCTTGATTCAAGAGTCAATTTCCAAAATGTAAAGTTTAAATAGTATCATTTTTTTATAACAATAGTATCACGTAATAAAAACAAATAGTTTTTAAACGTTTGATATATAAGTATATAGGGTAAGACTCATCTTTTCTATTTTCTATCTCTATAAATCAAGCTGTAAGCTGGTTAACCTCTCATCGAACAAAATTTATGTAGAAGGTATTATCATGAGTTTGATGATACGTTTACAGATACCTAAACTCAAGGTATCGTTGCGATTTAGTTGTCGTGCTTTTAAGTTGTTTTGTTTGAAGGAACCGGGATTTTTTCCGGTTCCTTCTTTTTAATGGATATCTTGGTATAAGTATTACGGAAATGGGTATTGCAAAAATAGGATTGGGTGGTGGTTGTCATTGGTGTACCGAAGCTGTTTTTTCATCTTTGAAAGATGTGATTCAGGTTGAACAAGGATTTATTGGTTCCAAAGAAAAACCGCCGTTCTCGGAAGCGGTTCTCGTACATTACGATAAGACCAAAATCTCACTTAAAGACCTTATTGAGATTCATCTATATACGCATAAGAGCTCTTCCAACCATTCCATGCGAAACAAATACCGATCAGCGATTTATACTTTCAACGCTGAAGATTTTAAAAAATCAAATGATATACTTGAGGGTTTTAAAAAGGAATTCACCAATGATTTGATTACGCAAGTGCTACATTTTGAATCCTTCAAACCTTCCGAAGAACAATTTCAAGACTATTACTATACCGATTCTGAAAAACCTTTCTGTACCACTTACATCGTTCCTAAATTATCCTTTTTGATGAAGAAGTATGTAAAACTGACCAATATTGAAAAAGTAAAAACTAGTATCGTTCCCAAAGCGACATCAGAATAAGTTCAATTTCTTCTCTGACTTTTGAACTAGGCACCCTAAAATGGTTGTTCATACTACTAAAAATAAGTGTCTTTCCAGATTTGGTTTTAAGGTAGCCACTTAAGTTGTATGTGTTTCCCATCCCTCCAGATTTGGCAAAAACATATCTTGGTTTCTGTGAGTCCTTCCATGTTTCAATGGTTCCGTCCTTATTCCAAGAAGGGAAAAGTGCAAATAGTTCTCCGTTCGGTATTTCGTGATACATTTTATTTAGCACATGGACTATGGATTCGGGAGTGAATAGATTATAACGAGACAAACCAGAACCATCTACCCATCTGGGCTGGTTTTTCAAATCACTGAGCTCATTTTCCAAAACATGGTCAATTACTTTTTTAGTGTTTAAGGTGTCCGATAAGGTCGATGAACACATTAAAAGGAGTTGTTCCGCCAAAAAATTGTCACTAACGTACATCATTCTCTTGGCAATGGAATCCGTTTCTATTCCCATTAAAACTTGTTCTTCACCATTTGGAAACCGCTTTGTGAGTGAAACCTCTTGCGCTAAAACATGCTTGAACAATTTTTTGGTGAAGAAAGCCGAGGTTTTGAATGGTATGCTAAGGGTGTCTGTATTGTTTGGGCTTACGTAAAAGATGTTGGAAACTTCATCTCTACCAAAAGTATTGTTTTCAACATAGACGCTATCGCTCAAAATACTTGGAAATATTCGTTTCTCAGGTTCTGGATATATGGTAACTACATTACCATAAAGAGGAAACTCATTGATTTCTGATGAAAAATAGGTGTCATAATCTTCCCATGCCCAGCCTGGACCAAATCTGGGTATCCCACGCTCAGGTACAGACAAGGAGATGTTCTGCTGTTTTTTCAAGAAAGAAACTCCCGTACTATCTTCAAAATAGGGATGTAGTGAAGCAGGATACCCCGTTCCTTTGATATAAGTAGTGTCATTTTTGTAAACATATTTCAGTACTGGTGCTTTTTTTGACAATATCTTTTTTGTAGCAAACAAGGTAAATATCTTCACATTGCTTGCAGGGATAAAATACCGGTCTCCATTTGCGTTATGTATCACTTTTCCGGTAGCGGCATCCATAACCACCAACCCGTGAAATGAAGTTTTAAAGGGCTCTTTTGAAGAAACGGATAAAGATTTCGACAAACGGGAAGAAGAACATCCTGTCAAAAATAAAATGGAACAAAAAGCGCTGACAAACAGTGTTTTACATGCCTTAGTGTAATGTGATGACTCCAACTTTTGTTTAATGTTTAACACGAATTTATTCAATTTTTAACTGTGTTGGTTTCCCAAAAAGTGGCTTTTTTCTTAATTTTAGCAAACAACCATTTAATCATATAAGTGAATTTGTATGCCCAGAGCTATGTTAGATTACACCAAAACAGTCCTGCAAAAGGTAAGTTTTGATGCGAAACTCTTTGCAAAAGAATTGAAAAAAGCGGTTTCTAGGCTTTTGCCTAATGAAATTGAAGAATTAAAAATCTGGTTACAGTATTTTATAATGGATAAACCAGAATTACAATCCACATTACTACTTATAAAGCATAATTGAGAAGAGCCGCTAAAGCGGCTCTTTTTTTGATTTCTTTTTTTACGCGCTTGCTAGCGGACTAATTATTTTCACATCCTGAAAACGAATGGCCCCTCGTACGATACCGGAAATTACATCCCGTAAAGCCTCTGTTATTTGGATTTTCAGCTCGCTTTTATGGTAGATTAAACTAATTTCGCGGGCCGGGTTGGGCTTGTCAAATTGTTTAAGTTTATTCTTTTTTGAAGAATCTAGTTCTAAAGTGTTTAGGTAGGGTAGTAGCGTCATTCCCATGCCTTCTTCAGCCAGACTCACTAAAGTTTCAAAGCTGCCACTTTCAATCTGGAATCGTTCATCCTTCAGATTTTTAGGGGTTTTGCACAGGTTGATGACACCATCCCTGAAGCAATGTCCGTCTTGTAATAACAGGATATCAGAAACATCTAAATCTTCTGTGGTAAGCGATGATTTCTTGGAAAGTCTATGATTCTCAGGAACGTAGCCTACAAAAGGTTCGTAATATAAGGGACGTTCCTTTATAAACTCAATTTCAAGTGGAGTGGCCGCTATTGCTGCATCCAAGTGGCCATCCAAAATATTCCGAATCAACGTATTTGTGGATTGTTCCTTGATGATCAGATTTACTTTTGGGTATTTTTTAATGAAAGTATTAAGGAACATGGGAAGCAAGGTGGGCATGACTGTTGGAATAATACCCAGGGTATAATCGCCTCCTATAAAACCTTTATCCTGGTCCACAATATCTTTAATGCGCTCTGCTTCTGCGACAATATTCTTGGCCTGATCTATTATTTTTTGACCCACATCTGTTACGGAAATAGGTTTTTTACTGCGGTCAAAGATGAGAATGTCCAACTCATCCTCAAGTTTTTGTACCTGCATACTCAGTGTAGGTTGTGTTACAAAACTCTTTTCTGCAGCCAAGGTGAAGTTTCTATATTCAGCTACAGCCAGAACGTATTGTAATTGGGTAATAGTCATGTATTATAAATTTTAAAGATAAAAATACAAATAACTATTGATTATACTTATGGTTAAACAAGAAAATGATAAAAAGGAAATTCATTTAATTCCAATACCCATAAAACCGTATTTCTACCTAAATAGTTTGCTCTTATTTAAAGTTATTCAGAATGAAACATGCCAAAGTTGGTAACCGTCCTAAAACACAAAAAAGGTATGTTAAAGACATACCTTTTTTAAAGAAACAATTCTTAAATGAGAATCCTAAAATCGGATGTTCAGTTCTAAATCTTCCTGTGTCACATCAAATTTTGCATCTATAAAACTAGGCGGACCTAGGGTCATTTCATTACCGGACATTCCATAGCTCTCTTTTGGCATACCGTTTTCGTAAAAGTCCATACTTCGGTTTTCATTTTCATCATGCAGTGCCATGATGGCGTAGGTGCCGGGAGCTACATTTTTGAAAGTAAACGATACTTTGCCATCCTCAATACTACTATCCAGATTTTGGATTCCGGGTCCTTTCATAAAAGTATCCTCAGTATGAAGGGTGGCGATGACTTTTCCGTTGTTATTGACAACATTGTCAATGGTTACGGTAATATCGATTCCTTCGGTTTCTTGGGCTAATCCAATAAAATGTACAAGTAAAAATGCAAGTGCTAATGCTAAAGATTTCATGATATGTTTTTTTTGGTGTTAATGATGCTCCAAAGATTGGTAGATTATGAAAGAGTACAAACCAATGGTAACCGAGTTGTAGTTTTTGGTGACTGAATCGTAATTAAAAAAAGAGCATGCAATTCAGTATGGCTTTTTCACAGTTGGGTCAGTTGAATTGTAAAAGAAAGAAGGGCTATTTCAAATTTGCTTCATCAAATAATGGACAGCCATGAAAAACCTTTTTTTATTCTTTATTTTAATATGTACCGTAAATGCGATAATCGGACAGAACATAATCTCCGGAACAGTTACAGACACTAAACAGAATCCTATTATTGGGGCCAATGTATATTTAGAAGGCACCTATGATGGAGCCTCCACCACAGAAAGTGGAACTTTCAGTTTTGAGACTTTGGAAGAAGGAACCCAAACCTTGGTAGTTTCTATGCTTTCTTATGAAGCTCATTATGAAGTGGGAGATGTATCCTATCTGAACGGACTTGAAATTGAACTCCGTGAAGCCGTCAACTCCCTAACCGGTGTTACTTTGACTGCTGGTACCTTTGAGGCAGGTGACAATTCAAAAGTTTCTGCTTTAAAACCGCTTGATATTGTAACCACTGCTGGGGCCGTTGGTGATTTTGTAGCAGCTTTGCAGACTTTACCGGGTACTACATCGGTCAACGAAGATGGTCGTCTTTTTGTAAGAGGAGGTGATGCCAATGAGACTCAAGTATTTATTGATGGACTGCGCGTTTTTCAACCTTTCAATGCCACCGCAAACAACATCCCTACACGTGGGCGATTTTCTCCTTTTCTCTTTAAAGGGATTACCTTCAGTACCGGAGGATATTCTGCGGAGTACGGACAAGCACTTTCAAGTGTACTTCTTTTAAATACCACAGATCTACCCGATCAAGATAAAACGGATATTTCCATTATGTCTGTAGGAGGTGGCATAGGACATACCAAAATCTGGGGAAACACCTCCTTAAGCGTCAACACTTCTTACATCAATCTATCTCCTTATGAAGCATTGATACCTTCTACCCAAGGTATTCGCTGGAACAGCCCCTATGAATCCGTCTCGGGCGAAGCTGTATTTAGGAGCATAGGGGACAAAAGCACTTTTAAAATGTATACGGGTTTCAATAGGGCTAATCTGGATATAGAACAAGAAGATATCAACTTTGAAGATTTTGTTCGCTTTCAACTAACCAACAGTAATCTGTATTTCAATACCTCCTACAGGCATTTTTTTGAGAATGATTGGACACTGACTTCCGGTGCCGCAATATCAAGGGATGGAAATGATATAGAGTTTGAAGAAAACAATGTGGATGCCAGGGAAACAGCATCCCATGTTAAGCTCAAACTAAGAAAAGGTTTTAGCAATCGGTTCAATATCAGTTTTGGTGCGGAGTACTTTCTAAAGGATTATGATGAAACCTTTTTGGACAACACGGGTTTTGAAGCTGAGAATAATTTCAACGATAATCTCTGGGCTGGTTTTGCCGAAGCAGATATATTCTTTAGCAATGCCTTTGCCATGAAACTAGGTTTGCGGGGGGAGCGAAGCAGTAGTATTGATTCTTATACCTTGGCGCCAAGGGTATCTTTGGCTTATAAGACTGGGGAAAAAGGACAATTTTCATTAGCCTATGGAGACTTTTATCAGAATCCTTTGAATGAAGTATTACGGTTCAATCCAGATTTGAACAGCGAAAAAACATCACATTACATCTTAAATTATCAGTATTTGAATGAAGGTAGGACCTTTAGGGCAGAAGCATATTATAAGGATTATGATGGTTTAGTGAAGTTTGATACAGAACAACCCATGTTCAATTCAGAATTTTCAAATGAAGGTTTAGGATATGCAACAGGCTTGGATGTGTTCTGGAGGGATAACAAAAGCATCAATAATTTGGACTATTGGATTTCTTACTCTTATCTAGATACGGAAAGAAATTATAGGAATTTTAGGGACAGGGCCACACCGAATTTTGCCCCTAGACATAATTTGTCCGTCGTAACTAAGTATTGGGTAGATGATTTGCGCTCACAGATTGGACTTTCCTATGTTTTTAATTCGGGAAGACCCTATGATAATCCGAATACTGAAGCATTTTTGGCTGAAAAGACCCGTTCTTTTAATAATCTAAACTTCAGCTGGTCCTATCTGATTGACCAACAGAAGATTTTGTTTATATCCGTAAACAACATTCTAGGCTTTGAAAACATTAATAACTATCAATATGCCAACACACCAAATGTAGATGGTATTTTTGATAGAAGGGCAGTAACTCCCGCCGCGGATAGTTTCTTTTTTGTAGGGTTCTTTTGGACGATTAGCGCAGACGGAAAGAGCAATCAATTAGACAACTTGTAAAAATCAAGTTTTAGTCAATAGTATAAACCATTTGGATGTCGCAACGTTCGTAAGGAGAAACAAAACCTTCGATTTCAACAAAACCCAATTTTCTATAGAGTTTAATGGCCGGGGCCAGTATGGTATTACTTTCAAGGTAAACGGTTGAAGCGCTTAAGCTTTGAGCCTTTTCCAAAATATGTTTGCCCAAAAGAAATCCAATGCCCTGGCCTTGTTCCGATGGTGAAACTCCCATTTTGGCCAATTCAAAATCATAAATGGAATCCTTCATTTTGATAAGGGCACATACGCCTACTACTTCTTCTCCTTTTAAGGCCACAGCGATATATCCGCCATTGTCCAAAATATATTCTTTGGGGTGGTCCAAAGCTTGATAATCCATTTTTTCCATCTTGAAGTACTGTGAAATCCAAGCTTCGTTCAGTTCTTTAAAATCGGAGGCATATTTCATTTCAAAAGGAGCAATTTGAATATGGTTGGAGGACATCAAAAGAGGTTTTGTTTTGATTTTAAGTATCAAAATAAAAGCTTAATCAACAAAAAACCAGCTTTTTACACTACAATTCTTAACAGAAATCAACGTTTATTAATAGTGTAGGAGGTATTTAACTCCTGCAAAGTGTTAATTAAATGCGTTTCAACGATAAAATTGGTTTTTTACCGAAAAAATAAATAACATTACAATAAAGTTAATAGAAAATCTCTTACAAGAAGTCCCAAACTTACTGATGAGAAAACCACATTACGACATACCTGTTTCCCCAGGTCCTCTTAACCTACACAAAAAAGAAAGGCTATGGTTAAAAAACTACTCACCCCCACACCTCATATACATAGATTACTTTTATATGGATTGATACTCTCGTTTTTTCCAGGTATTGAAACCAATTCCTTCGCACAGGAATCGAATCCATATGTAAGCTACGATGTACCTTTTCAGAATCTGTTGAAATTCAATCGGTTTTTAATTAACCCGACCTTTTCCACGGTTCGGGAAGACAAAACCTATGTGAACCTGTTTCATAGAAGTCAGGGCGCGGACTTTAACGATAACCGTCAGAATTACTTTTTGAGTTATAGCGGACGCGTTAACGATAATATTGGCTTAGGTGTAAGTTTATACAATCAACAAGAAGGTGTAATTACCAATCTGGGGGTAATGGCCAATTATGCCCATGGCATTCAATTAGGGCAGAAGAGCAATCTTAGTTTTGGAGTCAATATTCCATATTACGTAAGTAGTTTTGATGCAGATAGGGCAGTTGCATTAGAGGATGACCCAGTGCTTACCGATGCTTCTGAAAGTGCCATAATATCGTTCCAGCCTGGATTGAATCTTTCCCTTGGAAAATTTGATTTTGGTGTTTTTGCCCAAAACCTTCTAGATTACGATATACGTACCGGAGAGTCTTTATCTGGCTTCAATGAAAAAACCTTTTCAGGACACATTCAATTTGCACACGAATTCCAAAATGGAGCGGGAATTTTTGAAGATGGTCGCTTGTTGCCTTTGGCTAGAGCACGCTTTGAAGGTTCGCAAGACCCTATTTTTGGAGGAGGATTGATATTAGACCTTCCCAAATTGGGATGGCTACAAGGTGGGTATGACCAGTTTTACGGTGTTTCTGCTGGAACAGGGTTCAATCTTAACCGAAGATTGTCCTTTGGATATAATTTTGAGAAAAACATTAATGATAATCTGAGTAATCTTGGTATTACCCATGAGGTTTCCATTGCTTTCTCTTTCATTCCTACAAAATCGGATGCTTTGGCCTCCAATGAAGAACAAACCCAAAAAGTGGTGGAGGGTACTTTTGTTGGGGACGAAAAGACCAAGAAAAAGTCACCTAAGAACAAGTTGAAGGCAAACACCAAATTGCGCCCAAGCAATAAAGAAGACCTGGCCTACTGGGAAGAGCAGGTGAAGAAGTTGCAAGAACAACAGGAAGACAACTATGCGGTAATAAGCGAATTGATATTCAGATTGGATTCTTTGGAAGAAAATAGGCAAAAGGAATTCGAAAAACGATTTGAATTGGTCATGCGCATGGTAAAACAGCAGACCGGGGATGAGAATTCCAAGATTGAGGAAGCTGCAAAAAAATTGTATTCGGCCAAACGAACGGATTTAGATTCCCTTAAAAAAGAGTATTCAAATACTGAGTTGGCAGAAAACAAAGAGACCAAAAAAGAAGTAAAGGGTACATTTAACGGAGGAGCTTTTAAACCTATTGAAAAGTACATCAACTTAGATGGAGTAGGGCAAGGTCATTATATAGTGGCCAACGTCTTCAAGAATGAAGCGTATCTTAAACGTTTTATGCAAAAGCTAAAGGACCAAGGTCTAACAGCCAACTATTTTAAAAACCCAGAAAATGGACTCAATTACGTGTATCTAGCCAAATACCAAGAGAATGAAGGTGCCTATGAAGCATATCGTTCTAAAATGGATGGTAAGTACACAGATGAGATTTGGATTATGCATGTGGATAACCCAAGGTATTCCAACTGGGCCAAAAGTCAGTGGTTGGATAATGAGTAGCAAATAATAAAAGGAGGATTAGGATTCTGCTCTTTTCATTGTCTTGGCAATGAGTTGGCTTCCCGCATCTTTTCGTTCTGCTAGTTCCTTAATAATTCTATCATGGTCCTCTCCACGGGTCTGGGATAGTTTATAGGCCGCTTGAATCTCTTCAATTTGTATGGTAAACCCAACAACACCTTTTACTTGTTTTAGTGTATTTGGGGACATGTTGTGGAGGGAAATGGGGTTTTCCGAATCCTTTTCATATTTATCGACCAATTTGTAGAGAAAATCCATGGTTTCTTCCTCGCTCAATACCTTAAGCGTACCGTAGATATGTACTGCAACGTAGTTCCAAGTAGGAACTTCTTCCTCCTGATACCAAGAGGACGATACATAGGCATGTGGGCCGTTAAATATACAAAGCACCTTTGTGTCAGAATTAAAACCGCGCCACTGTGGATTGGCTTTGGCAATGTGCCCAACAAGAATATCTTTTCCTTCAGAATCCATGTCAAGTTCAAGGGGAGTATGGGTAGCCCAAGGTTTGCCATCCAGCTGATTTACTAAAATACCAAAACTGTTCTGGGCAATAAACTCCTTGATTTCACCAATATTTTCATTTTTATAGTAGTGCGGTATATACATGAATCTTATACAGTTTAAATCTTGTGCTGTGAAATATACATAAAGGCTTCGTAACAATTCATACGTAAAAAGGGGATTCTAACCAACTTTTCACAAAAAGGTAAAATCATAAAGAAATATTGTGTGTGGGTCCAAAAGAATTGAGAATGTAGTCTTGGAGAAGTATCACTCTTCCTTTAGCGCAGTCTGTAATAACTCGAGTATTTGTATGTTCGCATCATCGGCACGTCTCAGGGCATCATATTGGTTGCGCACAAGCCATTGCATGTTTTCAAAGGTGGCAAAGGTTTCTTTCTCCTGAAGTAATCGAAAAAACTCTTCATCAGAAACATCAAAAGAAGCTGGATAAGAACCCATGTTCTTCATGAACATCCTGGTGCTGCCCAATTTTTTTCTGAATTCCCAAATACTTCCCAAGTAGACCATGTCTCCAGATATATTCTGATGCAACTCAAACCATTCGTAATTGTTCTTGAACTGAATGTATTTGTCCAATAGCTCATCATTTTTTACCAGACTGATATCACCGGTAGATAAAGCCGTTTCGTAAGCGGATAAGGCTGGTTTGAAATTGGCAACTTGAAAGACCATACTGGTATAGGCCTTTAAAGTATCTATAGGGATAGACAGTTGTTCCTTCTGTATCTCATTTAGAAAATACAGTAAGTCATCATTTATGGATTCAGCCATCTCCTGACTTTCTAACAGTCGCGTTTGTGTAGTTTGGGCATCTGACAATAAAGATGAAAGTAGCTTTTCTTGTTTTTCAGTGGTCTTTCTTTTCTCATTCCAGTTGTTTATTTGCAGCGCAATAAGTATCCCCAAAACGACCAGAATAATCTCGCCAAAAGCATAGAGTAGATATTTGGAAATTTTCCCTTCTCTAAGAAGTCCTTGTCTTACTTTTTTAAAAAACCGCAGCATGCTTGATTAATTTAGTTCCTGTTCAATCATCTCAAGGATTTCTTCGATATCCTTTTTAAGACTACCATAAAAGAAGCTATTGGTTGTCTGCGTAACCCTTTTGTATAGCACAAGATTGTTTTCCAACTCCAAACTCTTGAACAATTGCTTATTGGATTTAGGCCTGAATTTCAATTTGTCTTTTGGACGGTTATCCAACGCTGCAAACATTATGGAAAAACTTCCATTTTGGCTGGTTATCTGCATGATGTTGCTTCGCAAATCCGAGGTAACCCTTTCTTGATTTTCGATTCTTTCAAGAGCATTATCGAAAGAAGCAATTTTCTGTCTTAGGGCATTGTTTTGAATAAGTTTTAGATTTCCCGAACTAATAATATCGGTCATTACCCCTTTACTTGGAAAATACACTACTTCTTTACCTAATGGGTTCAAAAAAAGCGCGACTTCTCTTTCTGATATGGTTTTTAAGGTATCAGGGTTGAATAGAATACCCAACTTTTCCAGGGCTTCTATAAGGTATTCGTTCTCCTTTATGGTATTTTCCAAGCTGTTTAAATTGTTGGAAAACTCCGTATTTAAAGAATTCAAATACATTCTTTCCGCTTTTAAGTCTTTCTTTTCGGAATTCCAATTATCAATTTGAAGAGCAATCAGAATACCTATTACTACAAGAACAATTTCACCAACAGCGTATAAGAAGTATTTAGAAAACATGTCTTTGCCTAAGAGGTCTTTACGAATTTTTCGGAAAAATTTTAACATTGAAATCTTGGTTGCCCTAATTAACAACGTATTGATTGCTTAGAGTAAAGATAGAAGATATCAACTAAAAAAAGTCCAACCTTCTTTATTCTCCTTTTGCTAAAATAGTTGGTTACAATTCATCCTCTGAAAAGCACAGTTCGGTATTTCCTTTTATAAGATTTCCTGTACCCATTGGATATTTGAACCTGTAATCAAAAAACGAACAGTCCTTTAATCCAAAAGGTAAAACAAATTAAAATCAATTGAAAAGATGAAAAAAACAGTTATCATAGCATTGTTATTTGTGGGATGGGCTCAAGCCCAAGACCAGTACACCAAAGGTATGGAGAAGGCATTCTCACTATGGAAAGACCAAAAAACCACTCAGGCTTCCAATCTATTTGAACGAATTGCCATGGCCGAGCAGGATAATTGGTTGCCTCATTACTATGTGTCACAAATAAACACGATTATCTCTTTTGGAGAACAAGACAAGGAAAAACTGACACAGCAATTGGAAAAGGCCAAAGAGTTTTTGGATTTAGCCAAAGCCATATCTCCTGATAATCCTGAGTTATTGGTACAGGAAGCTTTAATCAATACCGCTTGGATATCATTTGATGGAGCAACATATGGAATGACACTATCCGGAAAAAACATGCAATTGTATCAAAAGGCCATGGAACTGGCACCTGATAACCCTCGTGTGGTATATTCCAAAGCTAGTTGGGACATGGGAGCGGCCCGTTATTTTGGGAAAGATACCTCGCCTTACTGTAAAGACGTAGAAAAGTCGTTGGAACTTTTTGCTACCTTTAAATCGGATATTCCTTTTTACCCAAAATGGGGAGAAAAAGAAGCTAGTCAGATTTTGGAGCAATGTAAGTCATAATTCATGAATAAGTTTCTAAAGGTTTTACGCTTTTCTTTGATTATTACCTTGATAGTCGCCTTCCTAGTCATTTTTGTATTTGGGGATGGCGATTATTCCTTTGATAGCATTTTAAGGGACACAATTATCAGTTTTATTTTTTCTTTTGGTCTTACCGTAGTCAATTCCTATTATTATGATGGTTTAGATATCCGATACAATTGGGAAAAAACCCCAAAAACGCGATTGCTGGTTGGAGCTCTCGGTTCTTTTGTACTTACCATAATTACTTATGGAATTTTACGCTATCTCATCCAACTATATTTTACTGGAATTTCGTTTATCACTTTTTTGAAAGAAGAAAGTTTTGAGACCTATATCTTTCCTTTGGTAATTACTATTATTGCTTCTTTGTCCATCCATGTTTTTTATTTCTACCGGGCTTTACAAAAGCAGGAGGTAAAAAAGCAACAAATTATAGCTGGTACCGCATCGGCACGTTTTGATGCGCTAAAGAATCAATTGGACCCCCATTTTTTGTTTAACAGTCTTAACGTCTTGACCAGTCTTATTGATGAAGACCCCAGACAAGCCCAAAAGTTTACTACCTCATTATCCAAAGTGTACCGTTATGTTTTGGAACAAAAAAACAAGGATTTGGTTACCGTGAATGAAGAATTGGATTTTGCAAGAACCTATGTTGGCCTACTTAAAATGCGTTTTGAAGACAGTATTGTTTTCAATATTCCTGAAAAAGCCAGTAATCCAGATGCCAAAATTGTCCCCCTTTCACTTCAACTTCTTTTGGAAAATGCAGTGAAGCATAATGTGGTTACTTCTTCAAAGCCACTGCACATAAAAGTTTTTGAAAAAGGAGGGGAGCTTTTGGTAAGTAACAATCTGCAGGAAAAACAAGTAGTGAAAAAAAGTAGCGGTGTAGGGCTACAAAATATTCAGCAACGCTATGCCATTCTTACAGATAAGGGTGTTGGTATCAATAAAACACACTCAGATTTTGCAGTCTCACTTCCAATGCTTACCCAGCAGATATCCGTTGTCATGCCCAAACAGGAAGAGTTTATCGAGGAGAAACGATATTTAAAAGCAAAAGAACGTGTTGAGAACCTAAAAGGGTTTTATGGTAATCTGATATCCTATCTTGTTATCATTCCTTTTCTTTGGTGGCTCAATTTTAGGACTACCAGTTTTCTCTGGGCTATTTTCCCAACAGTAGGTTGGGGATTTGGAGTTATTGCCCATGGGATGGAAGCTTATGGTTATAATCCCCTTTGGGGCAAAAGATGGGAAGAAAAGAAGATTAGAGAGCTGATGGAAAAAGACGATTTTTAAAAGTAAATCATATTAATACTTCAATTTTTTTCAGTCCATCCTTCAAAATCTACAACTCGGTAATACCCTTTTCCAAAACCCTCCAAAGATGATGAAATTTGGTATGCAATTAAAAATCAAACTTAAAAACATATCAAAATGGAAAACATCACAGACTACAGATACAAAAAGGCCAAGGAAAGGGTGGAATGCATAAAGGGCTTTTATTCCAACCTCACGGCATATGCCATCGTTATTCCTCTATTGGCTTATTTCAATTACATTACCAGCAGTTTCCCTTGGGTTATTTTTCCAGCTATTGGATGGGGAATTGGATTACTGGGCCATTGGATGAGTGCTTATGATAAAAATCCTTTTTTAGGAAAGGGATGGGAACAACGTAAGATTAAGGAATTGATGGAAAAAGACAAATTTTAATATAATTTTAAAGAACTAACCAATAACACATAATCATGGAATCCAACACGAACGAAACTAAATACATCAAAGCCAAAGAACGAGTAGGTAGAATACGAAAGTTTTATACTAGTCTTACCGCATATGTATTGATTATTTCAGGCCTTGGGGCTTTAAATTACTATGTAAATGAATGGAGATATATGTGGTTCCTTTGGGCTGCGTTTGGCCTAAGTATTGGTCTCATTTTTCAAGCAATAAAAACCTTCGATTTAAATCCCTTTTTTGGGAAAGCCTGGGAAGAACGGAAGATTAGGGAATATATGGACAAAGAAGAGGACAACGAAATCAAAAAATGGAGATAATCATGGAAAACTTTGAAAACGATAAATTCAAGAGGGCAAAAAAGCGTGTTGACGAGATAAAGGGTTTCTACATACACTTGGCAGTCTATGTGGCTGTAAATGTTTTTATCCTGGCCAATATCGTTGCAAGATCCGACTCCTTTTGGGAATGGGGCCATTTTGTAACGCCAGTTTTTTGGGGTATAGGTGTACTGTTTCATGCAGCCCATACCTTTAAATACAATCCCTTTTTTGGGAAAAACTGGGAAGAGCGTCAAATACGCAAGTTTATGGAAAAGGACAGGGAGGAGGCCAAAAAGTTCAGAAGATGACTTTTGGAAATTAAACAATCACCATTATTTTTAAATTTCAAACAGAATACATGAATGTTATCATTATAGAAGATGAAAAACCTGCGGCTCGAAGATTGAGCAGATTGCTGGCTGAATTGGATGTGGAAGTATCTACCATGCTCCATTCTGTGGATGAAGCTGTGGAATGGTTTCAAAACAATCCCCATCCCGACCTTATCTTTTTGGACATTCAATTATCCGATGGACTTTCTTTTGAAATTTTTGAGATCATTGAGGTAAAAAGTGCCATCATTTTTACTACGGCATATGATGAATATGCACTACAAGCTTTTAAGTTAAACAGCATAGATTATTTGCTAAAACCCATAGATGATGAAGAGCTGGAAAGTGCCATTAAAAAGTTTCGTGAACTGAAGCCGGAACACCAAAAAATTTCTGTCGATTTCAACGATATAAAAAAGTTGTTGACCAACCCATTGGAACGTGAGTACAAAAAAAGATTTACGGCAAAAGTGGGGCAGCATCTTAAGATTATAAATGCCGATGAGGTGGAATGTTTTTATAGCGAGAACAAGGGTACCTATGCAGCAACTTTGGATGGGAGAAATTATCTTTTGGACACGACCTTGGAAAACCTAGAAGAAGAATTGTCGCCCCAAACTTTCTTTCGGGTAAGCCGAAAATTTTATGTGAACATTAGTCACATAAAAGATATCATTTCTTATACAAATTCTAGGCTTCAAATCAAACTAAACCGGTTTAACGACCAAGAAATCATCGTAAGTCGAGAGCGAGTAAAGGACTTTAAGTTATGGTTGGAATAAGGTTATTTAAATAATTGGAAATCAATAATTTGATTTGTATAAAAAATAACTATAGTTTTTTCTTATACTGCTAAATTTGAGTCAATTTGCTAGTTTTCATCCACTCGATTATCGTCAAAAGCCGATGGTAGCAATTTAGGAATTAATTTTATAAAAATAGGTAATAAAACGGCACCTCCTGGCAACATAAAAATAGCCAATGAAGGAATGGTTTTGAAAATATCCAAGAGTTGATTTTGCATTTTTCTTCGCTCTTCTGGGGTAAGTTCTTTCACCGTGGATTTGGATAATAGCGAGACTAATTCCTTACTTTCCGCAAGTTCTTTTTTAAGTCTTTTACTGTTTCTTAAAATCAGTTTACTTACGTTTTTGGACATCCCTTGATAGAACTGAAAAGCTACATTTTTGTCACTCAAATATCCAATTCTTGATTTGTTTTTTTCGAAGAAGTTGATTACCAAATTCATTGAATTCTCAACCTCTTTAATTGACTTTCCCAAGTCCTTTCCCAGTTCAAAAATGTAATTGGATTCTGTTAGGTCAATCGATTTATCTTCCCAAATGGTAAGACAGGCCATGTCCAAAAAATAATTCTTTTCTTCTTGGGTAAAATTCAGCGCTAAAAGATTCCGATATGTACTGTCAAAATCGGTTTCATCTAAATCAACATAGGTTAAGGAAGAAGCCAATAATTGGATAAATTTATCATCGTTTTTAGTACTCTCCTTAGAATTTAGACTGTGGTAAGCAATGTTCATGGTAACATACTCGAGCAGTTTTGCATGTTCCATTCCAGATTTTTTTCCATTGAGATACGTCCTAAAAATAAGTACATCAACAAAAAGCAAAGAATTGGTGATGCTGTTTCCGAAAGCTCTGCTAAAGGCACTACCTCCTAAATAAATGCGGGAATCAATTAATTTTTCCAATTGGGATTCTGTACGCTTGGCGCTCAATATTTTATTTAAAAAAGATATTTTCCCTACCTCCAAAGATTTGTAATAGGCAAAAACAGTGTCCACAAAAGCATCAAAATCCTCTTCTTTTCGCTCCAATTGAAAGGTTAAATAGAGCGCTACCAATAAATTGATTTTAGCGATTTCGTCTTCGGTTAGCCTTAGTTCAGTTGAGATAAGTGGGAACACATCAATATGAATTCCATAAACAAAGCCTATTTTTTTTAGATGTATATATAGCTCGTCCTGACCTGACAGGAGGATGGGCTGTTTCTGGACCAAATGGCCAAATTTATTTATCCAGCCTGTTGCGGAAGGGTTCATCGGTCAAGCAGGTTATCCTTAGGGAGTACAAAATAGCAGATTTTTCTTAAGGAATGAATCGAAATACATCAAAATTCTATTAAGAAAATTTTAACAAACCAAAACCAAACCCTCTCTTTTCACCTTCCGTACGTAGGAGCGTATTAACACAAAATCCAATTAACAAAATGAAAAAAACAACTAAGTTTCTTCTGGGAACTCTCGGCTTATTACTGGTTTCTGCAATTATTGTCGCAGCAGACCATATTGATGCGCCAAGTTCCACGGCAACTACATCGGATATTGCCGATTTCTTTGCTTTTGAACCTTCTGAAGGTTCGGACAATACCGTTTTCGTTGTGGACCTTCAGTCCGATGTACTTCCTGAGCTTCCCTATGGTAGCTTAGATGAAGATGTACTTACCGAGATTAATATTGACCTGGATGGTGATTTGGTCGAGGATAGAGTCATACAAGCCATAGCCAGAGACGGAAGAATGTATTTTTTTGGACCCGCATCACCAGCTCAAACAGGTTTGAGCAGCCAGGTACTTACTGATTCTCCTTTGGGCGATGTTGAGATTTCAGATGCAACACCTGTGGTCGAAACTACTTCCAACGGTGTTTCCTTATTTGCAGGCCCTAGACAAGACCCTTTTTTCTTTGATTTCTTTCAATTCAACGCTGTGATTTCTCCAGAACTTGATTCTGCAGTAGGAGGATTTTTACCCTCAGACGAGGCAACCGATACTTTTGATGGGGCCAATACATTGTCCATAATCATTGAAATTCCAAACTCGCTTTTGGGTTCTCCTACGGCTACTAACCCCTTGGGTTTGACCGTGTATAAAACTTGGGTAACCACCAATAGAAAACAATAATCGCTAATTGAACATAAAGATGAAAACACAACTGATAAAGATATTTTTCGCTTCGTTTTTAATGGGACTCTTCATGGTGTCCTGTAGTAATGATGATGACGTTATGCTACCAGATGATATGGGAATGGAAGATGACGGGATGATGATGGAGGATGATGGAATGACCGGAATTGACTTTTCTGGAACTTTTGCACAAGTGGATCATATGGGCAGACCGGGAATTAACACCACGTTGAGCTTTGATATGGATGGGCAACCCAGTGTAAAAGATGCACATAATGTTACCATTCCTTCAGAAATGGTGGCAACTTTCCAGACTGGATTCCAAGCAAGATTGGAACAATATCACGACGTATATGCCTTGAAGTTAGGATTGGACCCCATGGCAGTCGATTATGAAAACAATATTCTAGGCCTCACCGCCGAGCAACTGACCACTGTCCTAGCTGCGGATGCTTTGGATGTTGCTCCAGATTTGCCAACAACCTACTTTAATCCAGGAACGGATTTCGATAATGATGGAATCATTTTGGTTCCGGATGGAGACGAGGTGGCATTGACAGGAAGAACACCCAGTGACAATATAATTGATGTTTCACTGATTCTGTTCTTTGGTGGCGCCCAAGGGGATAGATTTAGTGGGCAGGATTTGGATGATGACGGTACTGCCGATCTTCCTCGATTAACATCGGATGGAGTTGGATTGACTGCCGATATCTCAACTGATTTTCCGTATTTGGGAGACCCTGAATAGGAAATTGTTATGAAAGAGAGGGGAGGGGACATTATGAACCTCCCTTTTTTATCCACTAAAACAAAAGTCACATCATGAAAAGAATACTCACACTATTTGCATTAACTCTGCTAATTTCTTGCTCAAAAGAAAAAACATCGATAACCGATGTCGACGATTACAATAAATACCTGAAAACTTCAGAAGCTGAAAGCACATCAAAATTCTTTGAACTGTGGAATGGTAAAATTAAATCCGATAGTTTACAGACTTTGGCTCTTGGCAATGTGGCAAAAGAGTACGGCCGTTTTTTCAAAACCTCTGGAGATATAGAATATTTGAAAGATGCTGAGCGCGCTTTGAAAAAAGCACTGGACGAAGCTGCGATTGGAAAATCAGGATATTTAAGGGCCTTGGCTCGAAATTATATTGCCCAACATCGATTTAAAGAAGCCTTGGTATTGGCCAAAAGAGCAAGAGAAATGGGAAGTGGTGTTAATGCTTCGCAAAGTCTTTTGTTCGACTTGCACATGGAATTGGGGAACTATACGACAGCATCAAAGTATCTGGACAGCATCCAGAACCTATCGGATTTTGGGTATCTCATTCGCGTGGCAAAATGGAATGACCATAAAGGGGATTTGGAAACTGCCATTCGTTTTATGGAAAAAGCCAAAGAGAAAGCAGATTCTTCAAAAAATCTAGGACTACGTTTATGGGCGTATACCAACTTAGCAGATTTTTACGGACATGATGGACGGATTGAAGATGCATACCGACATTATCTAATGGCGCTTCAATTGGATGCTAACAATGCTTATGCAAAAAAGGGAATTGCTTGGATTGTGTTTTCATATGAACGCAATGCGGAAGAAGCACTTCGTATAATAGAGGCTATTGAAAAAACAAATCAATCCCCAGATTTGAATTTGTTTAAAGCAGAGGTTGCAGAGTATATGCAAAGCGAAGAGATTAAAGCTAAAGCCCTTGAGGATTTTCACACTAAGGTTCAAAATTCTTCGTATGGGATTATGTACAATACCCATAAAATTGAATACTATTTAGGAAAAGGAGAGGTGACCTATAAAGCATTGGATATTGCAAACTCAGAGATTACCAATCGCTCTACTCCGGAAACCTATGATTTGTTGGCTTACAGCTATTTAAAGGATGGCAAAAATGGGAAGGCCATGGAAGTAATGGAAACGCACGTGAAAGGAAAAACTTTCGAGCCTATGGCACAATATCATATGGCACAGATTTACAAGGCAAACGGTTACCTTGAGGATGTTAAGGCCTTGAAAGAAGAATTGATGGAAGCTTCATTTGAATTGGGTCCAAATATGGAAAAAGCCATTCAAGAATTATGATGTAGTAATCTAGTGTTTTGTTTAGGATTGTTTTGATGAACGCCATAAGTATACCTATGGCGTTTATTCGTTTTCTAATACATCCTTAGGTTTTCCATCTTCATGAGATAAAATTTCTATACCTTTCTGAATGACCAAGTTTGTAGGTATGGTTATGCTCCGGCCATCATCGGTTCGCATAAAAAGGTAAAACCCACTTATATCCTCAACCTCCCCTGTCCAGTCAAAATCCTTATCCAAAACCCGTATTCTATCACCCAAACGTAAAGGATGACTAAAAAATAGAATCACACTGGCCGTAAGATTGGAAAGAATTGACCATTGGGCCACAAAACCGATTCCAACAATGGCAAGCATTGAAGAAATAAAAACGGAAAATTCCTTTAAATCAACGCCCCACACCAAGGTAATGGCTATTAAAGCAAGTCCATAGAAAAATAAGTTGCTCAAATAGAAAATAACCTTTCTGCTGTTCATATTGATGGCACTGATTTTTCCAAATCTTCTAATCGCTCTTTTTGCCAAAGAATTAAGAGCAAAAATGACTAGCAGTAATACAATGGTAATTAGAATTTGAAATTTATATGACATTAATCCTTCCATATTCAATACGAATTTGTAAGCTGCAATATACCAGTTAATTCTCGTCTTTTTTTAGGTATTCCACAACTGGATTTTTAATACGGCAAAGATGCTAAGCTGTATTTTTCACCAATGATAATCGTCATATTCTTAGAATATATGGTGAACTAGTTTTGACAAAACTTTAAAAAAGCAACGATGAGAAAACTAGGGATTTGTTTGATGATGGTACTTTTAGGTACGGCCAATTTTGTTTTGGCGCAGGATCAGCCTGGCAATGATGATTTTAGCAAATGGCAATTTCGTCTACGGGGTATTGTGGTAACGCCAGATGAAAGCGCTGATATTGAGGCTATAGGTGGTGATGCATCGATTTCTACGGCTTTTGTCCCAGAATTCGATATATCATATTTTTTTGATGAAAACTGGTCTGTGGAATTGATTTTGGCAACGGCAAAACACGATGTGGAAGCGGTTGGAACAGCGGTTGGAGATATAGATTTGGGAAGTGTATGGCTACTTCCGCCAACGCTTACGGGGCAGTATCACTTTACAGGGGGAGATTTTGTTCCTTATCTGGGTGCAGGTGTCAACTTTACTTTGTTTTACGGAGTGGACGAAGGTCCAGTTGCAGATGATGTGGATTACGATTCATCCTTAGGTTTTGCACTACAGGGGGGACTTGATTATATGCTCAATGACAAATGGTTCTTGAATGTAGATGTCAAGCGCTTATTCTTGAGCACAGATGCAACCATTGATGCAACCAGTGCACTAGGAGCTACAGTAGGCGCCGATGTGGATATCAACCCATGGATTATAGGTTTTGGCGTAGGGGTAAAATTATAGGATTATTCTAAGATAGGAACGGCTGTCTAAAAAGAGAGGGAATCGTCATTCTGAATTCATTTCAGAATCTCAATATTATCAAATACGAATATTGAAGAGAACCTGAAACAAGTTCAGGTTGACGCAACCATACTTTTAGACAGCCGCTTTTTTATGTGTTTAATGAACTTTAAGGTCCTACGGTACCCAAAGTATACAATTGTTCTAAAGTTGGTGTTTCACTTCCTCCTTCAGGTTCCAAAGTAATACCGAACGCTTGCGATTCATTGGTGTTTTCCAATGTGAAGAGCTTATCCTCATTGGAATCAAAATCAGAAAGGAGTCCGATACTGGTCGGTGTTAAAGGATTTAAAGCAAGCGACCAAACTTGATAATCATAACCCTCCGGTGGTGAAGGAAGACCTTGCGCATCAATGGTCACCACTTCATTTGAAGGATTCCAAAAGACTTTGGCGTATGAAGCTGGTGAGACCTGCTGACCCTGCAGCAAAACTACACTTACGTCCTTGTTCCTAAGTTCTTCGAGAATACTTTCTTTATCGGCTATCTCTAACTTTATGCTTGACAAAGAATCCTCCAATTGTTCCATCGTTTTGTTGGTCACTTCAATATCAGATTTCAATTCGTTGTTCTGAAGGTATGTCCAAACCAATCCGACGGCTAAAATGATAGAGGCAGCCCATCCTAGATAAGTGACCCAAACGCTTTTAGGTTTTGAGTCTAATGTAATGGTCGGACTGTCGTCTACCTTTATTTTGTTGGCTATACTTTCAAAAGAGGTAGGGGGCATTCCAGGGGAGGCTTTTTTTGTCAGGTCCAAAATGGTCGCTTCAATAGCTTCAATTTCTTTTTGGATTTCTGGGTATTGACGTGCATAGCGCTGTACCTCCTCATTCTCTTTGGGAGGTAAAGCTCCTGAAACATAAAGCTCCAAGATGCCAGATGCTATGTACTTTTCAACATCCATTTACAATGCGTTGTTTTTTCGTATTTGTGAGATACAGTTTCTATTTCTAGTTTTTACCGTCCCTAAGGGAATGCCTAGTTCCTCAGCAGCCTCTTTTTGGGTGTATCCCTTAAAATACAATAGGCTGATTATCTCCCTACAGAGCTCTTTTAAGCCTTTCAACATCTTTTTCAACCCAATTACATCCACTTGGTTTTCCATTTCCTCCGCGTCTTCCAAAATACCTACGAAGGAATCAATACTCAGGTTTCGTTTTTGCTCTTTATTCGATTTGGAGCGTAATTCATCGATAGCCGTGTTACGTGCTATGTTTAAAATCCAAGTAAAAAACCTTCCTTTGGAAGCATCATAACTTGATGAGTTGTTCCATACTTTGATAAAAACATCCTGACATATTTCTTTGGAACGCTCTGAATCCTTAAGAATAACATTAATGACTCCGCATATGTTTTCCCCATACATGTTATACAGCTTTTCAAAAGCTGCAACATCTTTTTTCTGGAAATTCTCTATGAGCGCGTCTAGGTTCATAAGGTTGAAGAACCTAAAATAGGATAAAAATGTATGCTACGGAAAGTTTCGCTTATTAAACGTGTTGATCTATAAGAATGGTATTCCCATCCGGGTCGGTCAGCGCAAAACTACCAGGTCCAGAACCGGTTTCGTCTATTTCAGAGTCCAATGCCACTTTATTTTCCTTTAAGCTTTTCTGGATATCCCGAACATCATCAAAAGAGTCCAGGGCATTGGCATTCTCATCCCATCCAGGATTGAAGGTTAGAATATTATGCTCAAACATGCCTTGAAAAAGGCCAACAAGAGCATTACCATTTTTCATAATGAGATAGTTCCGTTCCATTTCACCCGCAAAAACACTAAATCCCAAATTTTCATAGAAAGCTTTGGACACAGCTAGGTCTTTAACGGCCAAACTGATTGAAAATGCACCTAGTTTCATATTGGTTTAGATAAAAAGAGCGGTATGGAACCGCTCTTATATTAATATTTGATTTATTCTCAAGAAATGAAGCTGGTCATACTTCGGGTTACCTTTAAAACAAAGGTATCACGACATGCGTGCCCCTACTTTTTCCCAGTTTATAATCTTCAAAATGTTCTGAAGATATTCACCTCTTTTGTTTTGGTATTTTAGATAATACGCATGTTCCCATACATCAATTCCCAATAGAGGGGTACCCATTCTTTCGGCAACCTTCATTAAGGGATTGTCTTGATTTGGTGTTGAACAAACATGCAGTTTCTTGTCATTATCTTGACATAACCAGGCCCAACCCGACCCAAATCTCTTTGCGCCTGCCTCTGCCAACTGATTTTTAAGTGCTTCTTCCGAACCAAAATCCTCTACCACTTTAGCTTTAAATGCGTCGCTCATACCTTGACCCCCTGGGGTAAGTATGTCCCAATATAGCGTATGATTGTAAAAACCCCCTCCATTGTTTCGTATGCCTGTTGGTAAATTTTCCATAGTCAATATCTCCTCAATAGATTTTCCAGAGATGTTTGCTGCTTCTAAGGCCGCGTTTAGCTTATTTGTATATCCCTGATGATGCTTGGAGTGATGTATTTCCATGGTCATAGCATCTATCGTGTCTGGGAATGCGTCATATCCATAAGGGATTTCGGGAAGGACAAAGGAAGTGACCGCAGCAGTACTTTCTATACTTTCGGTAGTTTCTTCTTTTTTAGTTTCGGTTTTGCAGGAAGAGAGCATTAAAGATGGCACAACGGACATACCTGTTGTTGCGATTACGGTTTGTTTCAAGAATTTGCGCTTGTTCATGATGTTGTTTTATTCATTTCTAAAGTTAGGGATAATTACGTTTCCTATCAATGAATTTTAAAAAATCGACTTGCAAAGCGTTAAGATTCCGGGTTTGTTTCAGAAAGCTTTTAGCAATTCTTTCTCATCTCGAACACCCCTTTTTAAGTTTTCACAAAGCAGAATAGACTTATCTATCCGTGTCTGGGAATTCTTATATCTTGAAATCATATAGATGATGCCTCGTTTCTTGCCACTGGTAAGTCCTTCAAAAATTTGATAAGCATCATAATCACTCAATAACACCGCTTCAAACTCTTCCGGCATTTCAACTCCATATTTTGAGGTATCCTCCAACAACTGCATCGTAAAATGGTCATTTGGATAAATCCCAAGACTTTTTTGATGGTTCTTACTGAAAATTATATGGAAGAGGTCTTGTCTTTTTTGAAGTGCCGCATGGAATTCGATAGACTTAGCTTCAAAGGAAGCGATGACTTTTACCCTTTTGTGACCTTTGGATACAAAGGGTTGCGCAATTTCTTCTGGAATTGAAACAACATGCATCCCGTAGGATGCCCCTGCAATGCTTACTTCAAAAGCAGGGCTTTCCATTTATTGAATCAATTTTGTAATTACTTGGGTTTCGCTATGTAACGTCCTATGTACAGGACATTTATCGGCAATTTGAAGAATTCGCGTTTTTTGCTTTTCGTCAAGGTCTCCGGTGAGTTTAATTTCGCGGTGGAATGTGTCTATTTTAGCCGATTCTTCTTCACAATGCTCACAGTCTTCTGCATGGGTTTTACCATATGAGGTGTGGACTTCGATGTTTTCCAAAGGCCATCCTTTTCTTTTTGCGTACATCTGTACCGTCATTACGGTACATGCCGAAAGTCCGGCAGAAACATATTCATAAGGAGATGGGCCAAAATCATTTCCTCCAAAACTTTCGGGTTCATCGGCCAACATATAATGGTTTCCAACCTTCATAGGGGTTGTGAACCCGTCTGTGGCATCCAAACTGGCCATAACCTGATGTTTCGTCCTTAAGGAAGAGTCTAGCCGTTCCTGAATGGGTAAATAACGCTTGGCCCAACCGGAAATCACCTCGCCGACATACAATGAATCCTCCTTATTGAAAAGCAAATGGTCCGCTCCATCCAGTGAGACGAAACTTTTGGGATGGTGCGCAGCGGTATAGATTTCCTCTGCATTTTTAATGCCCACGGTATCATCTTGTGGCGAGTGCATGATTAAAAGCGGTTTTCTGAGCCCCTTGGCAGTTTCTGGGAGGGATTTGGTCTCTAAATCATCCACAAACTGTTTTTTTATTTTAAAATCACGACCACTCAGGTTAACCACCGCCTCTCCAGTAGCTACTATTTCTTCCAAACCACTTTTGAACAAATGCTTTACATGGACTGGGTTCGAAGGAGCGCCCACAGTGGCAACTGCTTTGATGGATTTGATTTCGGCTGCCGCAAAAATAGATGCAGCACCACCCAGAGAGTGACCAATAATTAGCGTAGGAGCTTCGTAGTTTTCTGCTAAAAAATCAGCGGCCGCTACCAAGTCATTAACATTTCCTGAAAAGTTGGTATCGGCAAAATCACCTTCGCTTTCGCCCAAGCCGGTAAAATCAAATCGAAGTACGGCAAACCCATTGGATGAAAGTGCCTTGCTGATGTTTTTAACCGCCATCAGATTCTTGGTACAGGTAAAACAGTGTGCAAAAATTGCGTAATTGTGGGGGTGTCGGTCCGCAGGCATTTCCAAACGTCCCACCAACTGTTGTCCTTCCTTATTGCCAAAAGTTAGTTTCTGTAAACTCATTTTCCTTTTTTAAAGATACCTCTTAAGTCGGGATTAAAGAAAAAAGCTATCTGTAAGCGGTCAAAAACTTGATTGGTAAATTGATTCCGCAAATACCCTATTTGCACATTACTATTTTCAGTAACATGAACACCAAAGGCTGCGTAGAGTCGATTTTGGTCAAATAGGTTATCCTGTAAATTGATGAAGATTTCATCATAAAAATTCAGGAAAAAGGTATTGGACAAAGGTAGGGTCATTTGAATTCGATATCTAGCCCTGTGCCGCAAATCCACCGCATCTTCCACAAAAGGTTGAAGTGACTTGTTTCGAATAAACCGTTGTTCCAAACGGTACCGATGTTCAAAAAGAAATTCCCAGACTTTGTTGGTTAGTATGAATTGCTCAAAAATCCGATGCTCTAAAATGGTATTGACCAAGTTCTCATCGCTCTCAAAGGTTGGGTCTGTGTCAATGTATGCATAGCCCGCCGTTGCTATTGCATTGGGATTGATATGGTAGTTTAACCCTGTTCTTAACAGAAGTTGATTAAAACTAGAGGTAGATTCATAAAAACGGAACTGTGCCTCGGTATGAAGGCTAAAGCGTTCCGAGATTTTGTTCATACCGAAATACATGTACCATGCTCCTAGTTCTTCTTCTCCGGTATCTTGGGCATTACAAAAAAAAACTCCTCCTATTGCAAACAGGAGGAGTGTTCTAAAATTAAATATCACTGTCGTCTATCGGTTTTTCTACTTCCTTCTTAAGATGAATATCCAAGAATTCTAAAATTTTACTGTATGCGGTGATTTGGTTTTCTTTCTTGACAAACCCATGGCCCTCGTCTTCAAAAAGCACATATTCCACAGGGACACCATTTTGTCTGACACTTGCCACAATTTCATCGGACTCTACCTGTAAAACCCTGGGGTCTTGAGCACCTTGAAGTACAATTAGCGGCTTGGTAACGTTACTGGTATGAAAAAGAGGTGAGATTTGTTTTAAACGAACTGAATCTGCACTATACGGATCTCCAAGTTCTTTATAGAGCGCATCTTTAAATGATTCCCACCATGGCGGGATGCTCTTCAGGGTTCTTATCCAGTTTGTTACACCAAAAATGTTTACGCCAACATCAAATTCTTCTGGGGCAAAGGTAAGTGCTGCCATGGTCATATATCCACCATAGGACCCTCCGATAATGCCAATTTTTTCACCATCAATTTCAGGTTGTTGGGCCAGCCAGTTTTTTCCTTCTACGCAATCTTTTAAATCTTTATCGCCATGGTTCAAATCATCCATTTGATAAAAAGTCTTTCCGTATCCGCTACTTCCTCTATTGTTCACGGCTAGTATGGCATAGCCATGGTTTACCATGTATTGAATTAAGGAGCTGAAGTTTTGACGTGATTGTCCTCCAGGACCTCCGTGTACCCAGACCAAAGCTGGGACCGGATTTTCTTCTGAAGCTTGATGGGGCTTGTAGTAAATTGAAGGGATTTCGGTTCCGTCAAAGGAATTAAAGCGAATTACTTCTGCGCTCACAAGATGCTCAGGAACTATTTCATCATTAAGAACATCGGTTAATTTGTTTTGTTCTTTGGTCTCAAGATTATAGGTATACAAATTGGAAGGGGAATTGGAACCTCCCACATAAAAGCGCATCATGGAATCGTCTTTGGAGAAGCCCACACTGGTGATATCGCCTCCATCAAATTGGGGTAACTCAATGTTTTGCTGGGTTGCCGTATCGAATACCTCAATGACATTTTTTGCATCTTCATTAATATAAGAAACTCTATATTTCCCAGAACGTGTGAAATAGGAACCCATAATGTCCCAATCTTTCTCCAGTACTTTTTCTGAAGTTCCATCTGCAATGTTGTAGCGTTTTAAATACGAAAACTCCCCACCATCATCGGTTGTGTAATATAGATACTTCCCATCTTTGGAAAAATCTTCTGGCGAATTACCACTTTGAGTCTCATTTACTTTTTTCATATCCCCATCAGCAATAGAATACAAGAAAAGATCTGAATCATTGGTGTTTATGGGTTTTGTCAAAGCAAAGTATTGCTCATCATCCGAAATCTCACCCACATCCAAACCTTCATCGTTTTGATAAATTAGGGTGGGGGTAAAGGTTTCAATATCCATCTTGTAAACATCGGTGTACTGAGGGTTTCTTTTGTTTGAGCCGAAGTAGAAACTTTTGTCGTCTTTGCTCCAACCATAAAAACTGGCCCTTGCTCCCTCATAAGGGGTAACATTGGTAATGGTACCGGTGGTATCCCTAAGGTAAATCTGATAAATTTCATCACCATTGTTATCCTTGCTCAACAGAATACGTTCATCGTTCGGGAAATATGACGTTGTAAAAACAGACGAACTGTCGGAAGCGGTCAAAGATTCCATAGTTCCATCGGCCGTAGCAATGGTGTAGGCATTATAGATACCGGAACGGTTACTATGAACCAATAGTTTGGTATTATCCGGCGAAAAACTGCCCCCACCTACAGCTTCATTGTCCATCATTTGGGCAATAGTATATGTTTTGAGCGGTTCAACAGGGTCAGCGACCTTTGGCTCTTCCTTACAGCTCCACAGCAGGACAATGCAAGTTAATATTGAAAGTCTTTTCATTAGATTGTTTTTTAGTTAATAGTAATGATTTTGGTTTCTTTGAAGGGCGATAAGTCAAGCGCTTCAATCTGGGTTCTATACGGTTTCCACTTTTCTTCGAAGAAGGCATTGGTCTTTGTTAAAGCAGATTTTAAGTCATCTTCTGCATATTGTACCAATTGTCTTTCTGTTGATGTGATTCCAGACTTGCGGGTTCTGACATAAAAACCTGCTGTATTCAAGCGTTGCATTACGGAAATTTCAGGATTTCTCGTGATTCCTTGGCGCTTGTCCTCTTTTCCTATATAGATAGCTACCATAGCATCAATTTGTTTTACAACGTCCTTGGAAGCTTTGATGTGTTCCTCATACTTCTTTTCGTCCAACTCCTTTAGTTCCTTGGCATACTTATTAGCCAAATCCTTGCTTTCAACCAACTGTTTTACAGCATCGGCAGAAGTTTGCACAAGACCATCCAATTTTTTTGCTAAAGTATACACTTCATTTATTGAGGCTGTGGAAACGTTTAGCCTAGGGTCTGTTTTAACCGTTACGGTTGTAGAATCCATAGCTTCTCCAAAGTGAGCTTTGATTTTATAATTTCCTGGTTTTACAGTTATGCCTCCATTCTCACTTTTGGATTTACTTATTTTTCTAGCGGGTCTATCCGGCCCCTTTTCATCCAATCTCCAGTATACGCGGTGAAATCCTGGTTTTTTGGGTGCTTTAAATTTCAACGTTCTGATTAATCTATCCCCATCGTATACCGTGAACTGAACCGAGTCTTTCTTTTGAACTCCCGTCAATTCTTTTTTCTCTGAGGATGGTTCTTTTTCTTTTGTATCATCGCCTTTTTTCTCAGAATCCTTTTTTACCTCTTTTATATAGTAAGTAATCATGGCGCCTCGCTTTCTGTTTTCAGCATTATAAAGGGCATCTGCTCCAAATCGGCTTCCATTGGGTTGTTGATATGCGGCCAGATACGCATCTGGACTCGGAAACAGGCCCACTTCTTTCTGCATAAGAGCAGTATTGCTGGCTAGAGCACGTAAAGGTCGAATGTCGTCCAGAACCCAAGCCGCTCTTCCGAATGTTCCAATGACCAAGTCATTTTCTCTAGGATGGATTACCAAATCTTTTGTTGACACTGTGGGAAATCCTTCAGTCCATTTTTGCCATGAATTTCCTGCATTTAAGGAAAGATACAAACCATCATCGGTTCCTAAGAACATCAAGTTTGGATTTTCAGCATCTTCTACTATGGAAAGGGTATAACTCTCCACATCAGTTTGGTCCACAATTCGCGTCCAAGTTTTTCCGTAATCCTTGGTACGGTAGGCGTACGGTTCATAGTTGAACCTTCTATAGTCATTCGCTATTAGGAGAGCTTCTCCCTTGTTCTTTTTTGAAGCTTTTATCTGTGGAATCCAGCTACCGGTAGGTAAACCTTTAATATTTTTAGTCACTTCTGTCCAATTCGCTCCTCCATTTTGGGTGTAGTGCACACGACCATCGTCCGTGCTCACCCATAACATATCTTTTTCAACTGGGGAAGGCTCAATAACTAAAATGGTGCAGTGGTTTTCTGCACCTGTGGCATCCATGGTCAATCCTCCACTTTCGCTTTGTTTTTGTTTTTCAGGGTCATTGGTGGTCAAATCTGGGGAAATCACTTCCCATGTAAGTCCTTTATCTGTGGATTTGTGTACAAACTGACTTCCAAAGTACACCGTGCTATTGTCAAATGGGTCTTGACCAATACCAGCGTTCCAGTTAAATCGCAACTTAGTCTTAGCATCGGGTGGAGTAGGGCGAACTGTATAATTGCTTCCAGTTTTCCAATCGTATCGTCTTACAAAACCTTGTTGGCTCATGGCATACCCATATTGACTATTATCCAAATCAGGAACTACATCAAAACCATCACCAAAGGCAATTTCCTGCCAGTAAGCGTTTCTGATACCCTGATCTTTCCAAACGTAGGCGGGTCCTCTCCAGGAGCCATTATCCTGTAAACCGCCGTACACATTATAAGGGTATTCATTATCTACATTGATATGATAAAATTGTGCAACGGGAATATTTCCAATAAACCGCCAAGTCTTTCCTCCATCTTTGGTGATATTTAACCCTCCGTCGTTTCCGTCAATCATAAATTGACCATTCTCTGGATGAATCCACCAAGCATGATGGTCAGGGTGAACCCCATTGTCTGCTTGGTAGGCTGGCATTAACTGTTTGAAGTTTTTTCCGCCATCTTCCGATACGTTTACATAAGTGAAAATGGAATAAACCCTATTTTCATTTTCAGGGTCCACATAGATTTCGGAGTAGTAGAAGGGACGATTGCCAATATCATTCTTATCATTAATTTTTTTCCATTTCATCCCACCATCTTCAGAACGATAAAGCGCATTTTTCTTGGCCTCTATCAAAGCATAAACAATATTTGGTTTGTTTTTGGCAATGGCAACCCCAATTCTGCCCAGTTCACCTTTAGGCAGTCCATCTTCGTCGGTCAACTTTTTCCAGTTTTCACCTCCATCATGGGTTATGTACAGTCCACTTCCTTCACCTCCTGATTTAAAGAACCAAGGATCTCTTTTATGTTCCCAAAGAGCTGCAATCAGTTTATTGGGATTGGTAGGGTCTATAACCAAATCGGCTATACCGGTTTTGTTGTTGGTAAAAAGAATTTTTTTCCATGTTTTCCCACCATCCGTTGTTTTAAAAACACCACGTTCTGGGTGAACACCCCAAGGTGAACCAATGGCACCGGCATAAACCACATCCGGATTAGTAGGGTCAACAACAATTCTATGAATATGTCGGGTCTTTTCAAGCCCCATGGACTTCCAGGTTTTTCCTCCATCCAAAGATTTGTAAATTCCATATCCACCATTAAGACTGTTTCTAGGATTGCCTTCCCCAGTTCCTACCCATATCACCGAAGGATTGGATTGTTGTATTTCAACGGCACCAATGGAGGCGGTTACCTCCTTATCAAAAATAGGTTCCCATTTGATTCCTCCAGAAGTGGATTTCCATAACCCTCCTGAAGCAGTACCCACATACATTATATCTGAATTGGAGAGGACAACATCTATGGCCGTAACCCGACCGCTCATTCCTCCAGGTCCTATATTACGAGGCTTCATGTCCTGGACTAAGTCCATATTAAAATCTTGGGCAAAAAAAGAAAGTGATGCAAAGAACATCACAAGCGTGTAGCAGTGTTTCATTGTTAGTTAAATTAGTCGATTAAAGATAACGAAAACGCCAAGGGGATTTCTTAAAGTGATGTTAACGTGATTATCTAAATTCATGCTTAAAAGCGTAACATATTTTATGTTTTCTTGTCTAATGCAATAACTTTCAACAATCTAGAGACCAATCCATGACATTTTCAAAAAATAGCCGAGTTTTAATCACCCTTGTTATAACAATACTTGCCCTAGCCCATATTCTCTGGGACCATCTTAATGGAGGTATTCCCACCCATTATTTATTTCATAATAAAGATCTGCCTGGTATTCCAAATTGGTTAGGCGCTCTGATATTGCCTTTTTTTACTTGGTTCTTGTTACATCGCATAGCAAAAAGAGCAAACTCACGAGATTCTAAAGAAAGGCTTAAGTTGATTATTTTTCGATTTTTGGCAGCATTAACAGTCTCAATCGTAATAGCCTTTTGTTTCACTTTTTCCATTGATATTATTGATTATATCATGCTAATCATATTCGTATTAGCTTTTGTATTCCCCTTTTACAAATCTGAATTTTTATTGGGTTGGGTACTCGGAAGTGCTTTTACTTTCGGTGCGGCTATACCTATGGGTTTTGGTAGTTTATTTGCCTTAGTATGCTTTGTGTTTTATGTTATTGGAAGATTCGTAAAGAAACTACTTGGGAGTAAGGGTTGATTTTCTTTACCTTTCACTCGATGAAACAGAAGGCTCCGTGGTATTATCTTATTCTCTTAATACTTTCTGGTGAAGCCGTGTTTATCCTGCCCTTTGTACTACCCAGAATCTTCAGGCCCACCGTATTGGATGTTTTTCAATTGGATAATGTACAGTTAGGACTCTGTTTTTCAATTTATGGGTTGGTTGCTATTCCTTCTTATTTATTTGGAGGACCTTTGGCAGATAAATACCCTCCACGAAAGCTGATTGCCATAGCTCTTTGGATGACTGCTCTAGGAGGTTTGCTCTATGCACAATATCCCAGTCTTGGCACTCTGCAGATTTTATATGGATATTGGGGGTTTACTACCATCTTTTTGTTTTGGGCTCCTATGATTAAAGCCACCAGGGTTTGGGGTGGTGGTACTTCACAAGGCAGGGCTTTTGGATTTTTAGATGGAGGCCGGGGATTAACAGGCGCACTTTTTGGATTATTGGGGGTTTTGATTTTCTCCTTTTTTTTGACACAAGAAGCCGATATTGCTACCTTGAACGATAGGCAAACTGCTTTTACCTACGTAATTTATGTTTCGTCACTAATTATTATGGTCATTGGAGTATTGACTTGGTTCTATATGAAATCGGGAGAAGATGAGCGAAAGTTGGTTCTGGAACGGATTTCCTTTAATCAAATAAAGCAAGTACTTAAGTTACCTTCTGTTTGGCTACTTATGGTAATTATCTTATGCGCTTATGTAGGCTACAAAATAACTGACATTATTTCCCAGTATGCTGAAGAAGTCATGTTGTACAATCAAGTTGAAGCGGCACAGACAGGTGCATTTTTGCAGTTTATGCGCCCTACTACTGGAATTTTGATAGGTTTGTTTGTAGACCGTTTTAAAATTACACTATGGTTGATTTTTAGTTTTATAGCTTGTGTAATTGGTGGTCTTCTTTTTGGTTCCGGATGGATTTCACCTTCCACAACTGCATTGTTTTTTCTTTCGGTAGTAATAGTGGCAGTAGGGGTATACGCAGCACGAAGTCTTTATTTTGCAGTCATGCGTGTTGGAAAGATTCCATTGGTTCTTACGGGAACGGCTGTAGGATTGATTTCTTTGGTGGGCTACACTCCAGATGTTTTTGCAGGACCTGCCTATGGGTATTTGTTGGATTCCTATCCAGGCGAAAAGGGACATCAATTGGTTTTTTTAATGCTGGCCTGCTTTTCGTTGGTTGGCAGTATTGCTGCCATTTGGTACTACCGATTATACGAAAAAGGGTAGTCTAGCGACCTCCCAGACCGTTCTTTATATTTCTTTTACAATACGAGATTATTTCCAAGATTCTTTTTTGACGGGTTTCTGGTCTTTTGGCATTAAACAACCAATAGAGATAGGTTTTTTGTTGTCCGCGAGTGAAGCTTTGAAAATGGTTCCAGGCCTTTTTATTTCTATTAAAGGCTTTTTGTAGGTCTTCCGGAACAATACCATTTTCCACTTCGTCCAGAGCAGTCCAAGAACCGTTTTCTTTGGCTATCTCAATGGATTTCCATCCACTTTGATGCATTAAGCCAGCCTTTGATAATTCCTCAATATGGGTTTTGTTTACCTTACTCCATACACTTTTGGGCTTTCTAGGACAGAAGTATTGTCTTCTTTTTCCATCACCTAGACTTTTAACCGTGCTGTCTATCCAACCATAACAAAGAGCAACCCGTACAGCTTCTTCCCATCGCATACTTTCCATATGGTGGTCTACCTTGTAGAAAATAAGGAATATACCCACGGAAATCTCATGATTAGTATGTAGCCATTCCCGCCATTCAATATCATTTTTAAAATAAAGATGTTCAGTGTCCATGCAGACTTCTAAAATACTGAAAAGCCTCAAGCAATCTTGAACCATACCAGGAGAAATATTCCCCATCCATGAGTTTTATGTCAACACCCATCAAAAGTTCTTGGAACTCTTTTTGATGTTTTTCTTTGAATGGAAAAGGCTCGGAGGATAAAAGAACCATATCCAATGAGAGGTCTTTAAGTTCTTCAAGCGAAGTAGTTGGATATCTACCGTAACTTGAGAAAACATTTTCAAATCCATTTAGGGTTAACATAGCATCGATAAATGTATCCTTGCCTACGACCATCATCGGGTCTTTCCAGATAAAATAAGCTACTCTTTTTTTTGGTCTGCCTTTCAGGATGGCCTCCAATTTGTTTTTTTCTGAAACGATGTCAGTGCACATCTCATTCGCTCGAACAGGACAATTGAAGATTTGGCCATACTGCTGTAACATTTCGAAGGCGTCTTGAAGATTTGCAATATCCGTCACATGAACTGGGAATTCCTTTTCAAGAGTTTCTACAATTTCCTTGGTGTTTTCTTCTTTGTTACAGAGAATAATGTCAGGTTTTAAGCCCTGAATAACCTCAAAATCAACCTTCTTTGTTCCTCCAACAACTTTTTTCACTTTTCTTAAATGGGAGGGATGAACACAGAATTTGGTAACCCCAACTATTTGGTCTTCTAAACCTAAACCCACCAAAGTTTCGGTTTGTGAAGGATTCAGGCAAACGATTCGAGATGGAGTTTGTGAAAGCACTACGGTGCGTCCCATTTGGTCTTTAAACGCTAACTTTTCCATAGCTCAAAAACGGTCCACTACCATAATTCCCGAGGTTGAAAATGTATCCATCCTAGGGAGTTCTGTGACTAGTTCTTCCAGTTTTATGGTACGTTCAATCAGTTTTTGAGGTTGAAGCACTCCTTTTTGAATCATTTGTAGCATTTCCGGGTATTTATGAGCCTGCATACCATGGCTACCCAATATTTCCAATTCATCTGCCAAAATTTTGTCCATAGGCACTTTAGGATGTTGGTGATTGCCGGTCATAAGACCTACCTGAATGTGCTTTCCTTGTTTTCTTAAGTTGGTAATGGAGTTGAAACATGTAACGGCACTGCCCAAAGCATCTAAGGAAACATGCACTCCACCATTGCTTAATGAAACTACCTCGGCAACCACGTCATGACTTTTTGAAGCGTTGACCACAAACGAAGCTCCTAGCTCTTTGGCCAACCGCAGTGAAGGTTCATGAATGTCAATAGCTATTACTTGGGCACCCAACGCTTTGGCTATCATAATGGCTGATTGTCCCACTCCTCCGCAACCATGTACGGCAACAAACTGTCCTTCTCGGGTTTTTCCCTGTGCTACAACAGCTCTAAAAGCTGTGATAAAACGATAGCCCAAAGCCGCCGCAGTAGTATCTTCAATAGTTTCTGGAAGTTTTACCAAATTAACATCTGCATAGTCTATGGCTACATATTCGGCAAAAGAACCCCAATGCGTAAATCCAGGTTGGGATTGTCTGTCACATATTTGATGATTACCCGAAGCACACTGCGGACAATGGCCGCAACCGCAAACAAAAGGGAGGGTAACCCTGTCTCCTGCTTTGAATTTTTTGACATTTTTACCTGTGATTTCCACAATTCCAGCGAGTTCATGGCCTGGTACATGAGGTAGAACAATATCTGGGTCATGTCCCATCCAACCGTGCCAATCACTACGACATAAACCAGTAGCAGTCACTTTTATGACAACGCCTTCATCTTTGGCGATAGGGTCTGGAACATTTTCTAATCGCAACGGACCTTGAAATTGTTCAAAAAGAATAGCTTTCATTCCTAATTATTGGTTTCGTCAAACATTTCGGGTTGATTCTTAATTTCCAAATTGAAGATATCATTTCGAGCATAATGCCCTACAACATCAAAGTCCAAGTTAGCTTGACTGATTTCATCTAAATCCAATTCGGCCACGAGACTTCCAGCTTCATCAAACAAGGGTCCGGCTATTATCTTTCCTGATGGTGATACCAGTACACTTCCTCCCGGACAAATATTTTCCTCTTCATCTTTCACCAAACTCTGATACGCTTCGGGATACATGGACTTTGTATAGAACTGATTACAAGCCAACACAAAACATCGACCTTCAAGAGCAATGTGTTGCATGGTTGAGGTCCATTCTGGCCTAGAATCAGCAGTAGGGGCAAGGTATAATTCTACTTTTTTGCGATACATTGCCATTCTAGCCATAGGCATATAGTTTTCCCAACAAATGAGTCCGCCCAGCTTCCCAATTGACGTTTGAAAGGTCACAAGTGATTCTCCCCCAGCTTCGGCCCAGACAATACGTTCTGTTCCTGTGGGTTTGATTTTTCGATGCACTCCCAAGAGTCCATGAGAAGGTGAGAAATAGGCCATGGAACAGTACAGGCTTCCATTTTCCTGAATACGCTCCGTAACACCCAAGACCAGATACGTATTGTATTTTTTGGCCAAATTTTCTAAAAAGGAACGGTCGTTTCCTTCCTCTAAACAAACACTGTTCTCATAGTACTTAGCGTATAGTGCTTTTCCTTCTTTGGAACGTTTTCCTATAGTCGCACCAAAAGTAAAACCTCTGGGATAGCCAGGAATAAAAGATTCTGGAAAAACGATAAGCTGGCATCCTTCTTTGGCATGTTTTTCTGTTAGCGACGCTACCTTTTGCAAGGTTTTTTCCTTGTCAAAGAATATGGGACTTTCCTGCACTAAGACAATTTTTACCTTCATGGTGTTTACAGTTGATTATTTTTTGTCAATGGCTCTTAGGAAAGGTTCCATTTCCAAAAGTTTAATATCGTCCCTTTTTCGTAATTCTCGTATGAACCAACTTTTGTGTCCTGCACCATAGGTGATTAAAAATCGCTTACCGGAATAACGATATTTTTCCAAAGCCTTTTCAATGTTCCAATAATGTGCAATATTGATATTGTCCCAGCCGCCAAGGCCAAGTTCTACATTAAATAGCTTATTGTAAACCTGAAGCGCAATGTCTTGAATACTATCGTACTTATCTGTATGGATAAAATAAGGGTTATTAACCTTACCCATGGCCTTATACACAGAGTCAGAACGCTTACGGGCGTTTACATAGGCCGTCCAATCTGCTATTCTTGTTGAATCCTGACTTATTGCCCGAAGTTTTGCACTACGTTCATCGGCCATGGGCTTGGTCCAGCCGGCCGTGGGAATAATTTCAAACTTCATTTCCTTGGTCAACGGAAAAATAACATCCACATATTCGGGGAAACGCATAACCCTTGGTTCCGAAATGCTATCGTCTCTTTTAAAACCATCAACAGCGGCCTGGAATCGGTCAGGAGGAATTTCTGCAAGAATAAAATCAGGATTGATTTCTCGAATCAACCGATTTAAATAGTCCAGATTATATACACTATCTGTTAAATGCCCACTATGAATTGTGCCTAAAATAAGGACCTCGTTTTTTAACGGCTTTTGCACTTTTTCAGCACAACTTCCTAAAATCAGAATCACGAGTATAGCGAGGTATTTCTTCATGTCATTAATAGGTTGATAATTCTTTCGATAGGTTCTAATTCTTCGACCGAGGTGGTTGTCGATTCCAAAACACTGGTTCCAACCACATTAAAATTGGATTGGAGAGATTCTATACAGACTTCGGCTTCTTGTAGAGTAACTCCGTTGGGAACATTATAATAGGTCTTATCATATTCACTGGGTTCTAAACAATCAAAATCAAAATGTAGATACAGGTTTTGGATGTTCTTTTTTTTGAGTGTGTTTATGAGTTCGGGAATGTTCACTTTTCTAGGATGATAGATCATGCCTTCTTCCAATCTTATTTTTTCAGTCTTATCAATATCCCGAAGCCCTACGTAATGAATTTGTGAACTCTTTAGTGTACTGAACATTAGGGCATCCATTTTGGATTCTCCCTCACCCAAAAGTGTCCGTAAGGGCATACCATGAAAATTACAACTTGGCGAATCGCAGGGTTTGTTGATATCAGCATGGGCATCGAACCAAATGACCCCAAAATTGGAATATTGCGCATTTAGATAAGATACTGGAACAATTTCCAAACCGCAATCTCCCCCAATTGTAGCTAATTTTTTGGGTTGCTCTTTTTTCAAAAACTCTTTGAAACGAGATAACTGCTCCGTAATGGCATCATAGTTATTGATGTTGAATCTTTGCTCACCATTTTCCCCTGCCGGAATATCAGAAAGTGGAATTTTTACAAAATCTGGGTCATCTAGATATTGCAGAACAGCAAAAGCGCCTTGTTCAATCATTTCGCCAGTGCCTGCTCCCTGCCATTGTGGAAAATATATTTTCAAGGGATAAGAAATTAAAGTTTTTCGGAAAGAATAGCCATCATCGTTTTTATACCTTCCCTATAGTTGCCCAATCTTAGATTTTCGTTTGGACTGTGTTGATTATTATCCCGATTCACCGTGGGAACCGTAACCGCAGGGATATCCAATGTTGTTACAAAAGGCGAAATAGGAATTGAACCTCCACTCATACGAATCATTATCGGTTCTTTTTCGAAAGCTCTTTTTAGAGCGCTTCTTAGCCAAAGCCCTACTTCAGAATTAAAATCTGTTCGGAACGATTGATAAGAAACCTCATAAGTGAAAGTGGCTATTTTTTCATGTTTTAAGCGCTCTTCTTTAGTGGGTTCTCGGTCCAAAACCACGTATCCTTCAGACTCAATATGATTCTTTACTAGTTGTATAAGTCTTTCTGGATCTGACTCAAGCACTAATCGAATGTCGATTTCTGCTCTGGCCCATCCTGGAATAATGGTTCGTACTTTTTCGTTGATCCATCCGGATTGCATTCCACGGATGTTAAGTGATGGATATTGAATGGCTTCTTGGTAATACTTTCCAACTTTATCTGTTACCGCAATTTGAAGCCTATCCTGAATTTGTTTTTCGTTGTCCGGTACTGCTTTCAAAATTTTTTCCGTTTCTGAGTCAATAGCAATACCGTCATAAAATCCTGGGATAGTGACCAAACCTTCATCATCTTTCATCGAGGCCAACAATTTGGATAAACGCAGGGCAGGATTTGGAGCGTAGTTGCCAAAATGCCCACTATGCTGTGGGACTACCGGTCCGTAGGTGGTCAATTGAACCGTGGATATGCCCCTGGCACCAAAAGTTAATGTGGGTTGGTTTGTAATATGTCTTGGGCCATCAAAAATGATGAGCATGTCTGCTGCAAGTAGTTCTTTATTGTCCAATACCGCTTGAGGCAGGTTGGGTGACCCCATTTCTTCCTCAAAATCCATAATTACCTTGATGTTGAAATTGGGAACAACCTTTGCTTGGTTTGTGGCATCCAAAGCTGCTAAAAACATAGCGACCGGACCTTTGGCATCACTTGCTGCACGAGCAAAAACCCGCCAATCATCCTCATAGTCGGCAATAAATTCCCATGGAATTTCTTGCCATTCTCCATTTACTTGTTTCTTTAGAGCTGGTTGATATGGGCTTTTTTGGTCCCATCGGGTGGTATCTACAGGTTGCCCATCAATTTGCAAATAAATAAGGACCGTTTTCTTTGCCTTTTTATGGGTACGTTCTGCTAAAAGTAGGGGAGCACCTTTGGTTTCTATTCTTGTGGTAGAAAAATTACGGGAACCAAATTCCGTTTCACACCATTTTACGTTTTTCTCGATGTCCTCAGGATAAAAGGCATCATTGGGAATACTCAAAATATCCTTCAGTATGGGAAAGGAAGATTTTGCAAAATCTGATGCGGCTTGGTCCAGTTGGGTTTTGGATAGTTTTTGGGAAATACCTTGATTGGAGATGGTAAGCATAACCGCAAAAAGAAAAGTACCGGTTTTTGAAAAAATCCACTTTGTTGTTCTCATAGGCTGATTTTTAGGAATTCTAAGGTTGTACTTCGGCTGTTTCTATATAAAAGTTGGCATCGAAAGTAAGCGTATCACTATCCAGTTTTTCAGTTTTCCATTCGGAATTTGGAAAAATCCATTGTTCTTTTTCATTGACGAAGATGCGAATGGGCATATCAAAGTCTTCCACAATGTCTACATATCTAAAGGAAAGCGTGTTGTCGTCAACTTTATATTCCAACTTGGGAATCATCGTGGTGCGCAAGTATTGATTAAAAAAAGCGCTGAGGTCTTTTTCTGTTTTTTCACTAAGGTAATTTTCAATCTGTTCTGTTGTCACTGTTTGATGATAGAAATCTTTGTTTAAACCTCTTAAAATGTTGCGCCACAGTTCATCATCTTCAACTAACTGTCTAAGAGTGTGTAACATGTTGGCTCCCTTGTAGTACATATCGCCGGAGCCGCGTTGATTCACACCATAAACCCCTATGATGGGCTTGTCGTTTTGGATGTTGTTCCGTGTCCCGATTACATACTCAGCTGAAGCTTGTTTTCCATAATGATAGTCTAAAAACAAGTTCTCCGAATAAGCAGTAAAACCTTCATGAATCCACATATCTGCAATGTCTTTGTAGGTGATATTATTCGCAAACCATTCATGGCCAGCTTCATGAATAATAATAAAGTCAAACTTTAGGCCCCATCCCGTGCCGGATAAGTCCCGACCTAAATAACCATTTTGATATTGATTTCCGTAGGTAACAGAGCTTTGGTGCTCCATACCCAAATAAGGAACCTCCACCAACTTAAAACTATCTTCATAAAAAGGGTAAGGGCCAAACCAATGTTCAAAGGCATCCAACATCATTGGAGTTTGTTTGAACTGTTCTTTGGCTTTTTCCAAATTTTTCTGAAGAACGTAATAGTCTAGGTCCAAGGTTCCTTTCTCTCCTTTATACTTTTCTCCAAAATGGACATAGTCCCCAATGTTTACGTTTACACCATAATTGTTGATAGGATTTGATACGAACCACTCATATAATTTGTACCCTCCGTACTCGTATTCATATTCTTCTCTAAGTCTTCCATTAGCTACTGCCACTAAATCTTTTGGAACGTCAATGGCGATTCGCATGCTATCCACTTCATCATACATATGGTCTTTGTTTGGCCACCAAACACTGGCTCCGAGCCCTTGGCAGGATGTAGCGGCAAAAGGCTTTCCGTTGGAATCTTTTTTCCATGAAAAGCCACCATCCCAAGGTGCACGTTTTGCTTTTCTGGGATTTCCCGAGTACTGCACATAGAGTCTGTTGTACTCACCAGGGACTTGCTTTTTCTTTAAGTAAATGAAATGAGAGGGACCGACAGATGAGTAATTCAATTCTTGTCCATCTTGAGAAACGGCATCTATTTTTAAAGGTTTCTGCAAATCGATTTGGATTACATCCGATTCTTCCAAGACCTTGTACCGAATGATATTGTAGCCCGCGATAAACTCCTTATCTGGTTGGACTTTGATATTGAGGTCATAGTAATTCAAATCCCACCAAGCTCTTTCTGGGGTTATGCTCCCTCGAAGCGTATCTACACGAGTAAATATTTGCCCATTTGCACAGAAAGCATAGATTAGGCATAGAGAAAGAAGCAATACATGTTTTATAAATAGTTTCATCTGAATAGTATGGAATTAGGAAATACAATTGGGCTTTCATGGCCATCTTTTCCAACAGCGGCCACCCCAAAAAAGAAATTATCAACTACTATCCCTTCCAAGACATGTCCGTTAACATTACCGACATATTTGGAATGGTCCCAAGTGGGGGATGTAGTATCTCTCCAATAGACTTTATAACCTGCTGCACCTTCTACAGAACTCCAAGTTAGTTTTACCGAGGGTTCCACTATTCCTCCAATTTTAACTGTTTTGGGCGAAGGGGGTGCCCAAGCTATGGAAGCCAGGTTAATAGCATTTACCGCAGTCAATTTGGCGACATAATCAAAATTCACATGCTCTAAAACATCGCCGTAGGCAATTCCGTTTTCCACACGGACATCTTGATGCTGTTGTGTATAGTTTTCATGGGCTTCCATGATTCGGATACCTGCAAATCCAGCATCATTGAAAGGCCTGTGGTGACCTCCACGGCCAAAACGGTCCAATCTGTAAATCATCATGGGATTCATTTCCGGCATGTACTGTTGGGTGGTTTTGTGCACGTAGCGTGCCAATTGTCTTGAAATTCCATCAACTTCACCTCCATAAAAACGGCGAGCTCTTCGTTGTTCTTCCGTTTCACTAGGGGGAACCGGTTCAGAAAATATTCTGAAATCCCTATTGCTTACCACACCATCAACTCCTGTAATATTACCGATCATATCATTGTTGAAGATTCCAACAATCTCCCAGCCTTTTTCCTTTGCATACGCTGCTAGACCACGTCCGCCATACAGCCCTTGTTCCTCACCAGAAAGACCAACATAAATGATACTATTCTCAAATTTATATTTAGAGAGCACCCTAGATGCTTCAATGGCGCCTGCCATGCCCGTGGCGTTGTCGTTTGCACCAGGAGCGTCTGAGGTATAATCATTTGCGTCACTTGCTCTAGAGTCAATGTCCCCACTCATGATGATAAAACGATTGGGGTTTTTGGTGCCCCGTTGTATGGCCAAAACGTTGACCACCCACACGTCCTTTGTTATTCTTCTTCCTTCTCCTTTTTTAACCAAATCTTTTTGATAAAATACCTCAAGGCAGTCGTCACAATCCATAGAGATTTTATCAAACTCAGATTTTATCCATCGTCTTGCGGCACCAATTCCCCTGGTTTGGGAAATGGTATCGCTTAACGTATGACGTGTACCAAAATTTGCCAGGGTTGTAATATCTTTTTCTAGCCTTTCGGCAGAAACGGAATTGATTATGTCATAGATTCTTGAGTCTGATTGTGAAAAGGTCGATAATGTTGTGCAACAGATAAATAATAGTAGATAGTTTTTCATTTGAATTAGTCAGTGTAATATTTCTTTTTAAAGTGAACCCCATGAAAATAGCATAAGGGACCCAGTATCGCATAAACAATTCCTGGAGAGGCAAATCGCAAGCCTACTTTGGTTTTTGCCAAAACTATGGATATTATGGAAACCAATACATAGATTCCAAAATGTCTAGCATAGAACAAGAGGTTATAGTTTTTTGGTTCCTCACTTTTTCGATAAGCTTGCAAATACATAAATGCCAAACACAAAAAGATAAAAAAGAAACCTAAGCTATACAACTGGAACAAAGAAGAGAAGTTTTCTAAAGTAATAGAGATACTCCCCGTCCAAGTATTGATTAAGGATTTTAAGGGAAAGATGTAATACAGTACCACAAAAAGCAATATGGCATTTAAAGCTATTATCCAATTGTCCATATATTTTGTTCTTCGAAAGAAGTTGTAGTGCGTATACCACAAAGCCACTAAAACGAAGAAACTCACCGCAAAACTCAAGAATGCAAGCCAGTCAATTTGGAGGGCGGAACCTGCCGTTTCATTACCTACTGATACCACAAGAAGTGTTGCCGCAAAAGCAAAAACACCATCACTGAAGGCTTCGACTCGACTTATATTATGTGGTAATTTCATTTTTGAATTTAACGTAAGAAGGTGACCTTGGCAATCTTACCGTTCTCAACTTCATAAATTGCCGCAGCACTATAATTCATGCCATTTATTGTGAGGTATTCCTCATCAATAACTTTGTTTCCGATTACCATTCGATTTTTAATCTCACAGTTTAGGTCGGGAGTATTTTCAAAAAATGAACCATAACCTTGGCGCATTTTTTCCTTCCCTTTAGAAAAAAGAGAATTGGGGAAATCGTACAGCTTAACATCATCAGCATAGGTGTCCAAAAAAGCATCAATATCACGTGAATTATAAGCTTCCAATTGTTTTTTTACTATAGTTTCGGCATCACCTATTTCTTGATTTGGAAAAATAAAACTCATCGAGTTGATAAGTCCGTTCGTGACTTTGTAGATTGCCACTTGATGTCCCTGCCTTCCGTCAACCACAGTAGTTTCTTCGTCTATAACATAGTTTCCCAAAGCAATGCGCTTAACCACTTTTACATTGGTTTTTTTTGTGTTGGCGAAGAATCTTTCATAGCTGTCCAACATTTTATCTTTACCAACATACATAGTGTCACTGGGAAATCGTTGTGCCAAAACGCCTTCGGAATAACAGGAAAGAAAACCATTTAGATTTCTATTATTGAATGTCTCAACTTGACGTTGTACGACCTCTTTGGGAGAAACATCGGTTACCAATGCTAACCTTGTTCTACTTGAATTAACGGCCATTCTTGATATCTTAAAGACTTGGTCTTTGTCAAAAACATGAAAATCACTCCAAACGCTATCTTTTGCTGGGTTGTACATGGTAATTCTATTGTTGTTGGGTGCCAGAATGGTCCCATCAGATAACCATGCCATATCCTCAAGATGGGGTTTCAAATTTAATATGATATCCTTTTCCAGTGAGTTTGTATCCAAAGATTTGATTTGCCATGGCTTGTTTTTGTCGGATGCTTTATTGATATAGCTTACAAGGTTTGTTCCAGGAATTTTGTGCAACGAACGTCCCACATTTTCTTCAACAGTGATTTGAGAATCCTCATCAAGGTTGAGTAAGACAAGGTCCATTCGGTTTTTAACCAGCACGGTGGCAACCAAAACATGGTCGCTTATCCATACATGATATCCAATTTTTGAATTACTTATTGGTTCCGATTTTCCTGTTTTGATATCATATTCATAGAGTCTTTGCAGACCATCCAAATCCAACCGAATAGAAGAGACATTGTCTGAACCAGGAATACGTAGAGGAGAATATTCACTTCCGGTTGGTGTATTGGAAATCCACCTTGAGGTACTGCCTTTGGTTATATTGAATTGTTTAATATCCGTTTGTCCTGCTCTTGTTGATGAAAAAAGTACCGTATCGTCGTTCCAAAATGAAGGTTGATTGTCGTACCCGTGATTGTTTGAAATATTTTTAGGATTTGAAAGACCGAGTTTTCCATTGCTCCATTCCAAATCAAAGAGATAAACCTCTGTATTCCCTTGAGCATAGATTGATGAAATGGTAAAATAGAAAAGGACAAAATAGATTCCCTTTTTCATAGTTCTGCGAATTGTTTTAATAATTCCCGAACCCTTTTGGTGCTTTCCACATGATATTTGGCTTGGGTTTTTTGGAGTCCAACTTTAACGGTTATTGCACTTTCGGGCAATTCTTGGAACATGAATTCATCGGTCCAGTCATCCCCAATGGCAAAAACAAAATCATAATCGGCTTCCCCTAACATGCGCACAGATGCCCTTCCTTTGTTCACATTGCTGCTCTTCACCTCCATTACCTTATTTCCGTTTAGCACGCTTATATCATCATTTCCTATTAGGCTGGTAAGAACGGTGTTTAGTTCAGTAGCTCTTTTTTGACCAAAATCCGGGTCGGTGTTTCTGTAGTGCCATGCCATGGAATAATTTTTCTCTTCGATGAAGGAACCAGGGGTTCTATCTACAAAAGACTCAAGTACGGGACGTATTTTCTCCATCCATTGGTCCTTTACTTTTTCCAAAAGTTTGAATTCTTCGCCTTCTCTTGAAATCCATACCCCGTGTTCCACGATCATGTTGTACTTTTTGGGCAAGAACCACTTGGTAAAAGTTTGCTTGTCGCGTCCGCTTATCAGAAACAAGGTTGTGTTTTCTTGGGAGTTTATCTTATCCAAAAGTTCATACAATTCTTCGTCAGGTGATGCTTTCTGGGGATCCTTATGGAATCCGGTAAGTGTACCATCATAATCCAAGAACAACAAACGGTTTTTGGCTTTTCCATAATCATCCGTAATGTTTTGAATCATAGAAGTGGAAAGCTTACGCGAAATGTTGACATCGTCAATATCCCTTGTTGTACGAAGCGCACCCATAAACTCATTGGCCCAAACCTCTACGTTATAGCGTTCCAATCGTTTTTGTAAGAACATGTTTCGAGCCATCTGTTCTTCCTTGGGCATGGTTATGGCATTTTTTAAGGTATCGGCCTGTTGTTCAAAATTGTTTGGGTTGATAAGGAGTGCCTCATTCATTTCATACGCAGAACCTGCCATTTCACTAAGAATAAGAACACCTGTCTTATCAGTTCTAGTGGCGACATATTCTTTAGCCACCAAGTTCATACCATCCCGCAAGGGTGTCAACCATGCAATATCACTCGAAGTATAAAGGTCAATGAGGTTTTCAAAAGGTAAAGACCGGTAAAAATACCATATTGGTGTCCAATTGACGGTGGAAAGCTCTCCATTAATACGACCCACCAATTCATCAATTTCCCTTTTTAAAAGCTGATATTGAGGAACATTGGAACGAGAGGGTACAGCGAGAATAATCAGGCGAACTTTTTCTTTGTACTCGGGATATTTGTTCAAAAAATACTCAAATGCATTGAGTCGTTTGGCAATTCCTTTACTGTAATCCAAACGATCAATGGAAAGGATAAGCTTGGTGTCAGGGGCGGAAGCTTTATGGCTATCCAATTTTTGTTGTAAATCACTTTTATTATTTTCTTTACGTGCTTCGTGGGCCATAGCTGCATCTCTGAACTTTTTATAATCGATGCCCATGGGAAAGGAATCCACCTTTATCACACGATTGTCCAAATAGATATCGTTAAAGCTTACATCCAGACCGAGAAGTCTTCGAACTGAACTCAAAAAGTGACGTTCATAGTCATACGTATGAAAACCAATTAAATCAGAACCTAGAAGCCCATTGAGTACCTCTTCACGCCACGGCAGTGTTCTGAAAATCTCATATGAAGGAAACGGAATGTGAAGAAAAAAACCGATGGAAGTATTTGGTCGTTTTTCCTTGACCATTTGCGGCACCAGCATTAATTGATAATCATGAACCCAAATGATATCTTCATCACCTGCTTGCTCCAAGATGGCGTCAGCAAATTTTTGATTCACATCTTTGTAGGTGTTCCAAAAATCCAGTTCAAATTCTGAATATTCCAAAAAATAGTGGAAAAGGGGCCATATAGTTCGGTTACTGAAACCAAAATAAAAGCCTTCAACGTCTTTTTCAGTCAATCTCACCTTAGCGCATCCATGATTTTCCAATGCCTTATCAATCTCATTTTCAAGAGATTTTGGAATCTCTTCATCAGTTAGTCCAGACCATCCAATCCAAAGACTTTCACCACCACTATGAACGGACTTCATACCGGTGGCCAAACCACCAACACTGGGTATGGCGCTTAGGCCGCCATCACTTATTTGCAATTGTACTGGCAGTCTATTGGAAATAATTATAGTTTTACTCATGAATGGGTGATTTTAGGACAAAATGTAATAAAATTCCTATTTTTTCGATTTATGATAAGGTGAAAACCTGAATTTTCAACAGAAATATACTCCTCAACTATGGATAACCTAAATTACGGAATAATTGGAAACTGCCGAAGCGCTGCGCTTATTTCAGATACAGGTTCTTTGGATTGGTGTTGCTTGCCTCAATTTGATTCAACCTCGGTATTTGCTAAACTATTGGATGAGAAAAAGGGGGGTAGTTTTGAGATTAAGACTAAGTATAACTATGTCATTCATCAGGAATATTCCAAAAACACCGCAGTTCTAGTTACCCGTTACTCTGATGGCGAAAATACCTTTGAGGTCCATGATTTTATGCCTAGGTACTACAAGATGAATGGGAAAGGTAAATACAATTCCCCACCGGAAATCATTAGGTATATCAAGCATGTTTCTGGAACTCCAACTTTTAGTGTGGTTTACAATCCAAAATTGGAGTATGCTCTTGGCAGAACTAATAATTATGTAAAGGACGATTTTATTGTAAGCCTTACTAGCAAGCAAAAGTTTGACACCTTGTTTTTGTATACATCTTTCGACAAGCAAAAAGTATTGGATGGGGAAGAGATTGTTTTAAGGGAAGATGGATACTTCATGATTTGCTATAATGAGAAAATCCTGAAACCCACAACCGATAAGATGTCCTTGGAATTGGAAAGAACCAAGATATATTGGTTGGATTGGGTGGATAGGACTCCAACGTACAAAAAATTCAATGGTCAAATTATACGAAGTGCCATTACTCTAAAAATGCTTACTTACGATAAGACAGGTGCAGTTCTCGCGGCAGCAACCACGTCTTTACCAGAAACCATTGGCGAAGTACGCAATTGGGATTACCGTTTTTGTTGGATTCGGGATGCTTCTATGGTAATCAAAGTAGTGTCCGAATTGGGGCACAAGAATTCTGCAAAACGCTACCTCCAATTCATTATTGATTTAATGCCGGATAAGGACGAAAAGCTTCAAATCATGTATGGTATCAACAAGCAAAAGAAGCTTACGGAAAATACCTTGGATCATTTGGAAGGGTATAAGGGCTCGAGTCCCGTCCGAATTGGTAACGCTGCCTATAAACAGAAGCAAAATGATATTTATGGCATTTTGATGGACGTGATTTACGAGCAGTTGGTCAAGTTTAGCAACGACATTGAAAACGGTGAGGAACTTTGGAGCATTACCAAGGGTATTGTTTGGATTGTAGAAAAACACTGGAGAGAACCTGATAAGGGAATATGGGAGTTTAGAGGTGAGGACCAACATTTTACCTTTTCAAAAGTACTATGCTGGGTTGCTATTGACAGAGCAATCAAAGTAGCTAAAATATTTGGCAAATCACGAAAGATTGAAAAATGGACATCCATTGAGCAGGAAATAAAATCAGATATTCATGAGCACGCTTGGAATCCTGAAAAAAATGCTTTTGTCCAATCCTACGGCTCCAATCATTTGGATGCTTCTGTCCTTTTGATGGAATCCTACGGATTTATTCATGCAAAAGACCCCAAATTCGTCAACACCGTTCACGCCATTGAGGAAGAATTGAGCAATGATGGGCTTCTGTATCGCTATAAAAATGAAGACGATTTTGGACTTCCCTCTTCTTCGTTTACCATTTGTACTTTTTGGTTCATTAATAGCTTATTCAAAATAGGGGAGGAGGAAAAGGCCTTAGCCCACTTTGAACGATTATTGGGATATAGCAATCACTTGGGCTTGTTTAGTGAGGATATCGATTTTAAAACCAAAAGATTGCTAGGTAATTTCCCTCAGGCCTATTCGCATTTGGCCTTGATTGAATGTGCCATTAATTTTTCCAGAAAAAAGAGTGAGGAAAAGATATTGGAATCTATTGCTTAATCTCTTGTAGTAGCTTTTCTGAAGTCAATCGGATTTTGTCGATTAATACATTGAGATGTTCAATGGTAGTAAAGGGATTCATCAAAGAGGTTCTCAAATAATGTATACCTCTTATTGTGGTTTGGACCATATAAAAATCACCTTCCTCCAACAGCTCGTTTCTCACCATGGCATTTAACTCATTTAACTCTTTGAGAGATAAATCAGGGTTCACATATCGAAAACAAAGAATATTGGACATAGGGTATGTGGCAATCTCAAAATCAGACTCTTTTAGAAGCATTTCTGAAAGATCCTTGGCCAGGTCATACTGTCGGGTTACGTAGGTATCAAAAACTGCTTCTCCATAGAGTTTTAGAAGTAGGTACCAATGCATGCACATCATGGTCTTGGTGCATTCAAAAGTTTTTCGACCACTGTTGTACCATTCATCGTCTTGGGTTTCGTTCAGAAGGTAATCAGCATCAAGACTAAATGTATGATTGGCATGGATTCTATTTCTGAACAACAAAGCAGTGGTTATGGTGGGCATCAACATCATTTTGTGACCATCAATCACCATGGAATCGGATTTTTTGGCACCTTTTAGCAGATGCTTATACTTTTCCGAAAAGATGGCCGCTCCCCCATGAGCACCATCTACATGAAACCATAAGTCATACTTTTGAGCAAATGCTTGTATGGCTTCCAAATTATCATAGGCCCCTGTAGCTGTTGATGGTGCGCTACCAACAATGGCAAAAACCTGTATGCCCTGTGAAACACTTTTTTGGTAATAGTCCTCCAATTTTGCCACATCTATTCCAAATTTTTTATTGGCGGGAACTTTAATAATCCCTTTTTCGCCCAGTCCCATAATCTTAGCCGCTCTATCCACACAATAATGCGCCTCTTCACAAACCATAATTCCCAAAGGTTTGGTGTGTCCTTCGTTCCAGACATCATGCGCAACTTTCGCCTTTCTGGCGGAAAGTAATGCTGTAAGATTGGCCAAAGTGCCTCCAGAAGTCAAAAAACCACCGGATTTGGAGTCATATCCAATGGTTTTGCAAAGTTTATCGGTTACAATACGTTCTATTGCATTGGGTGCCATTCCCATTTCATAAACGGCCATACCATTGTTCAATAAATTGCTCAACATGCCAGATAGCAAAGTTATAGGAGCAGTAACCCCTACTTGGTGTCCCACATATTTCGGGTTGTGGGTATGCGTTGTTCTTTTTAGAATTTCTTCAAAGAAGTCAGCTTCATTTCCATTTTCCAAAAAGTCATTCCAAAATTGAAGCTCATTATCGGGCAGATTCCAAGACAGGGTTCTTTTCTTTGGTTCTGTCATGGTTTGTTTCAAATGATTGGAAACAAGGTCAATCAACTGTTTACCTCTTTGTTTGAAATCCGCAGTATCAAACAATTGATGTAAGATGGATTCATTCATTGGATAAAGGTATCTCTTTTACAGATTCCGATGGTTTAATAATTAGACGCTCTTTTTCATCTACTTTACAAAACTCAAAGTTTTCAAGAATTTTAAGCAGGATGAGTTTTTGCCGCTCAGTTTCGTAGAACAAATCGATGTTAAGCGAAAATCCTTTTATTACTGTAGTATAACTCACGATTTTTTTTGTTCGTTTACCTAGAATAAGATTCCGTTGTTCATCCACCCCGTAAAACACATTAAAATCTACACCTGAAATTATTTTTTTCCGTTCGTTGACATTATCCGGTATCCGCATATTGTAAAAAATCTGGTCATAGGTAAAACCATCATTATAGGGTAGTTTAAACGTATTGATGTTGATTTGATAATCCGCTCCGAAGAAACTTCGTTTTACGCTATCATTTTTCTTCGTTTTGAATAGGCTGGATGAGGTTTTGGAAAAATTAAATGCTTGGTCCATTCCAATTTCTTCTAAAGGCGGTTCCAAGTATAAAAGTTGTGCGGTTATTATGCTAGAGGCGGGTCTTGGCACCAAATCCACGGTATCTTTTTCAAACAAACTTTTCTGATGGAAATCGTACCGTTTGTAAGTGGCTAGATAATCTTCAGGAATTGATATTTGAAACCCGAAAAAAAGATTGGTATAGAGATCATTTTCTATCGTTCCATAATCAAAACATTCTTGAGGTCCTTCTTGAGTTTCGTTGGTACATGAGGCAACCATAATTACCAAGCATAGTATAATATAACAGGTAGTTTTCATATTTTGAATTTACTATTCTACCAATTACCAAACATCCCTGTTTTCCGTTAAAATGAAAACAAAAAAGCCGCTCTTTAAAAGAGCGGCTTTCCAAATAAGCTTTGTTTCAAGCGTTATTTGAATTAGTCAAAGGTATACCCATTGTCTGCAGCGACCTTATCCGCAATCTGCGTGCGAAGTTCTACAACATTGGGTTGATTTGTATACTTGGTAAATCGTTTAAGTCCCATAAGCATCATGCGCTGCTCGTCTCCTTTAGCAAAAGAAACAATCGTCTCTTTTCCTTTTTGAATGACAATATCAACTGCACGGTATAAATATAGTTTGGACATTGCTATTTGCGTGGCTTGAGATTCCTCTCCAAACCTTTTTGCATTTTTCTCAGTTCTAAGGATAGCGGATTCAGTCAGATAAACCTGAATAAGAATGTCAGAAGCAGCCATTAAAAGCATTTGATGCTTTTCCAAATCTGGACCAAATTTCTGGACCGCACTGCCAGCAACCATTAAGAATACTTTTTTAAGCCTTGCCAACAAATCCTTTTCTTCGGCAAACAATTCAGAAAAGTCTGGTGCGTCAAACGAAGGAATTCCCATCAATTCCTCGCCTACGGCAGTAGCTGGGCCCAACAAATCTACATGCCCTTTCATGGCCTTTTTCACCAACATACCAACGGCCAACATGCGATTGATTTCATTGGTTCCCTCATAAATCCTTGCGATACGGGCATCTCTCCAAGCAGATTCCATAGGAGTATCCGCGCTAAAGCCCATTCCTCCAAAAATCTGGATGCCTTCATCAGAAGTTTGTTGCACATGTTCGGAAACAGCCACTTTCAAAATAGAACATTCAATGGCATACTCTTCTACACCTTTAAGTTCAGCTTCTTGATGAGAGTTGCCTTCTGCTTCGCGAATTGCAATTCTGTCTTCAATATTTTTAGCGGCTCTGTAACAAGCAGCTTCATCGACGTAGGCGTTGGTGGCCATATCCGCAATTTTCGCTTTGATGGCGCCAAAGTTCATAATAGGGGTTTTGAACTGGATACGCTCATTGGCATATTTGGCCGCTTCATTGATAACACGTCGTTGTGCTTCCAAGCATGCTGCTGCCAATTTAATTCTCCCTACATTCAAGGCATTCATGGCTATTTTGAAGCCATTGCCTCTTTCGGAAAGCATATTTTCTACTGGAACCTTGGTCTCATTAAAGAATACCTGACGGGTAGAGGAGGAGTGAATACCCAATTTCTTTTCTTCATCACCTAAGGTAATCCCATTGCCTGGGTCGTTTTCAACAATAAAACCTGTTATGTTTTTATCATCCTCAATTCGGGCAAACACGATAAAAAGATTACAGAATCCAGCATTGGATATCCACATTTTTTGACCGGTAATGCTATAATGTTTGCCATCTTCAGATAGCACCGCTTTGGTTTTACCGGAGTTTGCGTCTGAACCTGCGCCGGGTTCGGTTAAGCAATATGCACCAAACCATTCTCCGGAGGCTAACCTTGGTACATATTTTTGTTTTTGTTCTTCGGTACCATAAAGGGTGATGGGCATGGTGCCAATACCAGTATGGGCGCCAAATGCTGTACTAAAGGAACCTGTTGCTCCAGAAATGTAATCGCACACCAACATAGTTGAAACAAAGCCCATTCCCATTCCGCCATAAGCTTCGGGAACCGCAACGCTCAATAATCCCAGTTCACCGGCTTTACGCATGGTTTCTTCTGTGTAGGCATAGTCCTTCTGTTCAAAACGCTCCCAATGTGCCCAAAGTTCGCGGTCTACAAACTCCTTGGTGCTTTCTCGCATCATTTGTTGCTCCTCGGATAAATCTTCCAAGGTAAAAACGTCTTCGCAATCTGTCTCTTTAACTAGAAACTGACCACCTCTCAGTATTTCTTTATTTAAGGTTTCTGTGCTCATAGCTATATAATATTGTGTTGTTTTAATTTAAAAATTCATAGATACCCGCCGCGCCCTGACCAGTTCCTACGCACATGGTCACCATGCCATACTTTCCTTTCATATCACGCTTACGCATTTCGTCAAAAAGTTGAACGGAAAGCTTAGCCCCCGTGCAGCCTAGAGGGTGTCCCAAAGCAATGGCCCCTCCATTCACATTGACTATCTCTTGATTCAACCCCAATTCTCTTATAACGGCAAGAGATTGCGAAGCAAACGCTTCGTTCAGCTCAATCAATTCAACATCTTCCTGCTTTAATCCTGCCTGTTTTAAAGCTTTTGGAATCGCTTTTATTGGACCAATCCCCATAATTCGCGGTTCTACACCGGCCGCAGCATAGTTGACTAAACGGGCAATTGGTTCTAAATTAAGTTCTTTAACCATTTCTTCGCTCATCACCATGACAAATGCTGCCCCATCACTCATTTGGGAAGAATTTCCAGCAGTGACGCTTCCACCAGCAGCGAAAACGGGTCTTAGCTTATTAAGGGTTGGAATATTGGTTCCCTTCCTTGGCCCCTCATCCTTATTTACCGTGTATGTTGTTGTTTCTTTTTTGCCAGCATTGTTGATAAACGTGTGCTCTACTTCAATGGGCACAATTTGATCTTGGAAACGATTTTCTTCTTGGGCTTTTAAAGCCTTCATATGAGAATTGTAAGCAAATACATCTTGGTCTTCCCTAGAAACCTTGAATTGCTGGGCAACAGCTTCTGCCGTAAGGCCCATGCCCCAATAATAATCCTCATTACCTTCTTTGGCAGTGACATAATCTGGTGTAGGTTTATATCCACCCATCGGAATGTAGCTCATACTTTCCGAACCTCCGGCAATAATGCAATCGGCCATTCCAGACTGTATTTTCGCAGTGGCAATTCCAATGGTTTCAAGTCCAGATGCGCAATACCTGTTAACCGTTACTCCAGGGACATCATCAATATTCAGACCCATTAAGGAAATTAAACGTGCCATGTTCAATCCTTGTTCTGCCTCGGGCATCGCATTTCCAACAATGACGTCGTCTATTCGCTTTTTGTCCAATTGTGGCAACTCCTTCATCATGTGTTCAATGGTTTCCGCTGCCAGTTCGTCTGGTCTTTTAAAACGGAACAACCCTTTTGGGGCCTTGCCCACCGCAGTTCTGTAGGCTTTAACTATATATGCTGTTTTCATTCTAATTTCTTAAAGGTTTACCTGTTTTTAACATGTGTTGGATACGTTCCAATGTTTTTCTTTCTGTACATAATGAAAGAAAGGCTTCTCGTTCTATATCCAAAAGATACTGTTCCGAAACATAGCTTGCTTCTGAAAGATCTCCACCAGCCATAACATAGGCCAGCTTGTTAGCTATCTTCTTATCGTGTTCGGAAATATAGTGCCCTGCTTCCATAGAATCCGTACCTACTAAGAACATGCCCAGAGCTTGTTTACCTAATACTTTGACGTCTTTTCGTTTCGGGGGCTGAGTATATCCTGATTCAGCCATCAACTTCGCATACGCTGTGGCTGTAGCAATTTGTCTATCCTTATTAACGACAATCACATCTTTTCCTTTTTGAAGAATTCCCAAGTCGAATGCTTCGTATGCCGAAGTGGATACTTTAGCCATTCCAATTGTTAAGAAATACTCTTGCAATACGTTCAACTCCACATCGTTTTTACGGAAAGTGTCCGAAGCGCGTAAGGCCATTTCTTTGGAACCACCACCACCAGGGATAACCCCAACACCAAACTCTACCAGTCCAATATATGTTTCAGCAGCAGCAACTACCTTATCTGCGTGCATGGAAAGCTCACATCCACCACCCAAACACATGCCATGTGGTGCTGATATTGTAGGGATGGAAGAGTAGCGCATGCGCATTACCGTATCTTGAAATGCCTTGATGGCCATGTTCAGCTCATCATATTCCTGCTCTACAGCCATCATGAAAATCATGCCGATGTTCGCACCAACAGAGAAGTTGGCAGCTTGGTTTCCAACCACCAAGCCTTGGAAATCCTTTTCTGCAAGGTCGATGGCCTTATTGAGTCCTGCAATGACATCTCCTCCAATAGTGTTCATCTTGGATTGGAACTCCACATTTAAGATACCGTCTCCTAAATCTTCAACAACGACCCCACTATTTTTGAACACAGCATTGGATTCCCTAATGTTATCCAAAATGATGAAAGCATCTTGTCCAGGAACCTTTTCCATGGACTTTTTTGTAATATCATAATAATAGGTAGCTCCTTCTTTAACTGAATAGAAAGAGGTAACCCCTGAAGATTTCATGTCAGCAACCCATGAGGCAGCTTCCAAACCTTCTGCTTTAATGAATTCCAATCCTTTGTCCAAACCTACGGCATCCCAAATTTGGAAAGGACCATGCTCCCAGCCAAATCCTGCTTTCATGGCATCATCTATTTTATAGAGTTCATCGGAAATTTCAGGTATACGATGCGACACATATGCAAAAAGTGCCCCAAAACTCTTTCGATAAAACTCACCGGCTTTGTCTTTTCCGCCGGCTAGAACCGGGAAACGGTCTATTACTTTGTCAATGGTCTTGGTCAATTCCAAGGTGGCGAATTTTGCACTTTTCTTGGAGCGATAATCCATTGAGTCTAAATCAAGAGTAAGGATTTCACTTTTACCACTATCGTTCTTGACTTTTTTATAAAAACCTTGTCCCGACTTACTTCCTAACCACTTATTTTTCATCATGGTATTAATGAAATCTGGAAGTTTGAAAAGCTCCAATCGCTCATCATCTTTGCAGTTTTCATATATGCCATTAGCCACATGAACCAAAGTATCCAGACCAACCACATCCACGGTTCTGAAAGTAGCCGACTTTGGCCTCCCAATAACCGGACCCGTAAGCTTATCGACCTCTTCAACAGTCATGCCCAAATCCTTTACTACGTGAAATAGACTTTGAATACTGAAAATTCCTATTCTATTGCCAATAAAAGCAGGGGTATCTTTAGCAACTACAGATGTTTTTCCTAAGAACTTTTCGCCATATCCATTGAGAAAATCCAATACTTCTGTTGAGGTATTGGGGCCAGGAATTATTTCAAAGAGTTTTAAATATCGCGCAGGGTTGAAAAAGTGCGTTCCACAAAAATGCTTCTGAAAGTCCTCGCTTCTCCCTTCGCTCATAAATTTGATTGGGATTCCTGAAGTATTTGAAGTGATGAGCGTGCCAGGTGTTCTGTGTTTTTCTAAGCTTTCGAACACCTGTTTTTTAATGTCCAAGCGTTCGACAACAACTTCAATTATCCAGTCCACCTTTGCTACTTTGGCAATATCATCTTCAAGATTTCCAGTAGTGATACGGTCAGCAAACTTTTTATGGTAAATAGGAGATGGTTTGGATTTGAGCGCCCCTGTCAATGAATCGTTCACCAATCTATTGCGGACAACTTTATCGGAAAGACTCAATCCTTTGGCCTTTTCCTTTTCATTCAGTTCTCTTGGAACAATATCCAGCAATAATACTTCGACACCGATATTGGCAAAATGGCAAGCAATGCCACTTCCCATGATGCCCGAGCCAATTACAGCAACTTTATTGATGAGCCTTTTCATGTAAGATTTCTAATTAATTAGTTGTTGTCTTAATATATATTTTCTTATCCAGGATAAGTTTATTGATAACCTCCATAGTTTTGAAGAATCCGAGCAGGTCCTCACCATCCACATGTTCTTGAACCACGTCATTAAAACGTAGCACCACATCCTTGGAGTCTCTACGTTTTTGAAGACCAAGGGATGTTAAGTGTATAAGAACACCTCTTCCATCTTTTGGGTTGGGCCGTCGCTCGATATAACCACGCTCTTCCATGTTTTTAAGAATACGTGATAAACTCGTGGCTTCCATTCCCATTTTTGGTCCCAAGGCTGTGCTTGGAGTTCCCTTTTTAGGGTCAATGCTTAAAAGTGTAAACCCTAATGCCATCGTCAATCCGTAATTTTTCGCTTCTTCATTATACATTTTAATGACAGCTTGCCAAGTGGCACGAAGGGCGTGGTCAATGGTCATATCTTTCATAGAACTATCTTGGTTCCCAAATATAGGGAAATTTATTATGCATGCATAATAAATTTTTGTGAAACGGGTTTTCTGTAAAAAAAAATCCCGCCGAATAGCAGGATTTAAATATTATAGTGGATTGAACTAGTGACCATATATATTATTGTACAAGTCCAAGTACTTTTCCTTAACAATTTTTCGGCGGAGTTTCATGGTCGGTGTCAGATGGCCATCGTCTACACTCCATACATCTGGCGTAAGCCTGAATTGTTTTACTTTTTCCCACTTGGCGAAATCAGTATTGGCCAAATCTACTTCTTCTTGGATTCGGGCAATTACCCTGTCATTTAAAACGATATCAGAATTTTCACTAACCGTGATTTCGTGTCTATTGGCCCAGTCGTACAAGAATTCAAAATTGGGTTGAATCAATGCTGCTGGCATTTTTTCACCTTCACCTACCACCATAATCTGTTCAATAAAACGAGATTGCTTGAAGCGGTTTTCCAAAATTTGAGGGGCAACATATTTACCTCCAGAGGTTTTGAACATTTCTTTTTTCCGGTCAGTGATTCGTAAAAAGCCTTGCTCATCCACTTCGCCAATATCCCCGGTATGGAAATATCCATCTTTGAGCACTTCTTTGGTCTTTGCTTCGTCTTTGTAATACCCCATCATTACATTTGGACCTTTGCAAAGTATTTCACCATCATGAGCAATTTTTACTTCAACATCGGTAATAATACGACCAACGGAACCTATTTTCCATCCCTTTCCGGACTCTTGATTTACAGAAATAACTGGCGATGTTTCCGTCAATCCATAACCTTCCATAACCGGCATTCCTGCTGCGGCGAACACCCTAGCCAATCTTTGCTGTAAAGCTGCGCTACCTGAAACCATGGTAGTAAGGTTACCCCCAAGGGCTTCCTGCCATTTGCTGAAAATCAATTTCCTGGCAAGCCCCAATTTTTTCTCGTACAACCATCCATTTTGGCCGTAAGGTTCATATTGTAGCCCTAATTCAACGGCCCAGAAAAATAGCTTTTTCTTCACCCCGGTTAGGGCGGCTCCTTTTGCAATAATGGCATCATAGACTTTCTCCAATAGTCGTGGTACTACGGTCATTACATCTGGCTTCACCTCCTTTACATTGTCACTGATTTTGTCTAGACCTTCTGCAAAATGAATCTCAATACCACAATATTGATAGAGGTATAATATCATTCGCTCAAAAATATGGCACACAGGTAAAAAGCTAAGCGCAATTCCTCCAGATTCGAAGGGTACCCGTTCTTCACTTGATATCACATTGGATACAATATTGTTATGGGATAGCATAACTCCTTTGGGCCTTCCAGTGGTGCCCGAAGTATAAATTAAGGTGGCCAAATCTTCTGGTTGTACTTTTTCTTTCCTTGTTTCCACCTCTTCTTGGTTAGAAGTATCAGAACCTAGTTCTACAACTTCTTTCCAGTTTTTGCAGTTGTCCAAATCGTCAAAAGAATACACATCTTTCAACTTTTTTAAACTAGAGCTTATGGACAATACTTTTTCAAGTACCTCGGTACAGGAAACAAAGCAGTATTTTGCCTCCGAATGATTTAGGACATACTCATAGTCTTCCTCTGAAATGGTTGGATAAATGGGTACATTTTGCGCTCCAATTTGAAGCACACCAATATCCATAATGTTCCATTCTGTTCTGTTGGTCATGGATATGACCGCAATTTTATCGCCAGCTTTAACTCCCAGTCGCAATAGACCACGGCTTACCGCATTGGCTTTGTCAATATATTCTTGTGTTGATATGGAAACCCATTTTTCTCCGTATTTGGTCACCAAAGCATTCTTGAGCGGATTGTTTTCCAATTGGTGATAGGGGAAATCAAAGAGTCGGGTTACTTTTTGCATAGTAAGTTACTGTTATGAAATTGCAAAATAGGGAAAGGAACCCGGATTTTAAAATGGCATCCCTAAAATCGACATCAAAAATTTGCTAAAAGTTTAATTTTGATTTTGTTGTTGAATCCACTCTTTTGCATTGCTAAAGGCCAATATCCAAGGTGAGATTGAATCGTTTCTATCCTTTGGATAGTGTGCCCAGTTCCACGGAAACATACTTCTTTCAATGTGAGGCATGGTCACTAAATGACGCCCTGTTTTATCGCAGAGCATGGCCACATTGTAGTCACTTCCATTTGGATTGGCAGGATAGCTGGAATACCCATATTTTGCTGCGATTTCATATTCATCTTCAGGAAGAGGCAAACTGAATTTCCCCTCACCATGTGAAATCCAAACTCCTAAAGTGGTTCCTTCCAAACCGGATAGCATCACAGAATTATTTTGCAGAACTTTTACAGAAGTGAAGTTGCTTTCGTGCTTTTGGGATTCATTATAGGTCATTTTTCCATGTTGTTCCCCGTGCTCAGGATTTATTAAATCCAATTCCATGAACAATTGACAGCCATTGCAAATACCTACGGAGAGTGTATCGGGTCGCTCAAAGAATTTTTTGATGGCCTTATTGGCTCTTTCATTATAGCGAATGGCTCCTGCCCAACCTTTGGCACTCCCCAACACATCCGAATTGGAAAAGCCGCCTACCGCGCCTAAAAACTGAACGTCTTCCAAAGTTTCACGTCCGGTGATAAGGTCGGTCATGTGCACGTCTTTCACTTCAAAACCAGCCAAGAACATAGCATGGGCCATTTCTCTTTCTGAATTGCTTCCTTTTTCCCTTAGGATAGCTGCAACTGGTTTTTTGTCATTTATAGCGGGGGTCGGGTAGTGTGCTGTGCTGTCAAAATCTTTTGGAAAGGTATATTGTAAAGATTGATTCTTATAATTCGTATAGCGCTCTTGGGCCAAACCATTAGCAGTTTGTTTATCGTCCAACAAATAGGACGTCTTGAACCAAATGTCCCTAAGAGAGGCTACATTCAAGCCTATTTCTACCCCGTGATTTTTAATTCTAAGTTCACCTTCTGCAAGAGGAGAACCAATTTTGATGGCTCCCAAACGTTCAGCGGTAGCATCATTGGTTTGTAAGACAATGCCAATATTCTCAGAGAAAAGAAGTTTGATAATATCTGCTTCACCCAGTGCTGTAAGGTCGAGCTCTGCTCCCAAATTGGTGTCGGCAAAACAGATTTCCAACAAAGTAGTTATCAATCCTCCTGAGCCCACATCGTGACCTGCTAAAATGTTTCCTGATTTAATTTCATTTTGAACGGCATTGAAAGTATTTTTAAAATAAGTTGCATCGGTTATATTAGGTGCATCGGCACCAACGGCGTTCAATATTTGATAAAAACTGGAACCACCCAAATTATACTGGTCTTGACTCAAATTGAGATAATAAATGTCTCCACCCTCTTTTTGTAAAACAGGTTCAACGACCTGCTTCAAATCAGAGCAATGTCCTCCCGCTGAAATGATTACGGTGCCCGGGGCAATAACTTCCTTGTCCTTATATTTTTGCTTCATGCTCAGAGAGTCCTTTCCTGTTGGAATGTTGATTCCCAAAGCAATAGCAAATTCGGAACATGCCTTTACAGCTTTGTACAATCTGGCATCTTCTCCGGGATTACGGCAAGGCCACATCCAGTTGGCTGAAAGTGAAACGGATTCCAACCCTTTTTCCAAGGGTGCCCAAATAATATTGCTCAGTGATTCGGCAATGCTGTTTCGACTACCAGCTACTGGGTCTATGAGTCCAGATATAGGGGAGTGGCCAATGCTGGTGGCTAAACCCTCTTTTCCTTTGAAATCCAGTGCCATCACCCCACAGTTGTTAAGGGGTAACTGAAGCGGACCAGCGCATTGTTGTTTGGCTACTCTACCACCTACACAACGGTCTACTTTGTTGGTCAGCCAGTCTTTGCAGGCTACGGCTTCTAGTTGTAATACTTGCTCCAAGTAATCATGAAAATGCTCCAAACTATATGCAGCCTCCTCAAAATTACTTTTGACTGTGCTATCTTCCATTATGGTCTTTGGAGAGCTTCCAAACAAAGCAGAAAGTTCCAAATCCATGGGTTTTTCATTTTTTGTAGTCGATTCAAATGAAAAATGATGGTCTCCTGTTACCTTGCCTACATTGTAGATAGGAGACTGTTCGCGTTCAGCTACGCGTTCAAGCAATTCTTGGTCTTCTTTTGAAATTACCAGACCCATTCGTTCTTGGCTTTCATTGCCAATAATTTCCTTTGCCGATAAGGTAGGGTCACCAACAGGTAATTTATCCAAATCTATTTTTCCACCAGTATCTTCGACAAGCTCGGAGAGGCAATTCAAGTGCCCGCCAGCACCGTGGTCATGTATGGAAACAATAGGGTTATCATGACTTTCCACCAATCCACGAATGGCATTAGCAGCTCTTTTTTGCATTTCTGGATTGGAACGTTGCACTGCATTTAATTCGATGGCAGCCTCAAATTCGCCCGTATCCGCACTGGAAACAGCCGCTCCTCCCATTCCTATTCGATAGTTATCTCCACCAAGAATAACAATGTTGTCTCCCTTTTTCGGGATATCTTTTAGAGCTTGTTCACTTTTGCCATATCCTATGCCTCCCGCTAGCATGATGACTTTGTCAAAACCCAATAGGTGTACATCTTCCTTATGTTCAAAAGTTAACACCGAGCCTGAAATCAAGGGTTGCCCAAATTTATTTCCGAAATCAGAAGCTCCGTTACTGGCTTTTATCAAAATATCCATAGGAGTTTGATACAACCAATTGCGTTCTGGAAATGCTTTTTCCCACGGCCTTGTTTCTTCCAAACGGGAATAAGACGTCATATACACAGCGGTTCCAGCAAGTGGGAGCGCGCCTTTTCCTCCTGCCAACCGATCACGAATTTCACCTCCGGAACCTGTTGCAGCTCCGTTAAAGGGCTCTACCGTGGTTGGGAAATTATGGGTTTCAGCTTTTAAAGAAAGAACCGAATCAAAGTCTGTTTCCTCGTAGAAATCTGGTTTGTCCGCACTTTTTGGAGCAAACTGCACAGCTTTTGGGCCCTTTACAAAAGCTACATTGTCCTTATATGCCGAAACAATATCGTTTGGGTTTTCCTGAGAAGTTTTCTTGATTAACTTAAAAAGAGAACTGGGTTTTTCTTCTCCATCGATAATAAAGGTCCCGTTGAAAATTTTATGACGACAGTGTTCTGAATTTACCTGACTGAATCCAAAGACCTCCGAATCTGTAAGTTTTCGACCTAAAGATTTGGCAAGTTCTTCCAAATATTCTACTTCTTCTTGGTTAAGTGCCAACCCCTCCTGTTGATTGTATTTTTCAATATTATCAATCTCTTTAATGGGTTCAGGAACAATGTTTATATCAAAAACAGACTGGTTGAGCCCTTTGTACTTTTGGAATAACATAGAATCATAATCCGAGTATTCTTTAGCTACCGATTGAAACTCTTCAATTCTCAAAATGCCCTCAACTCCCATATTTTGGGTAATTTCCGTGGCATTCGTGCTCCAGGGAGTAATCATGGTAGCCCGCGGTCCAACAAAAAAGGCGTCAAGTGACGCCGTATTTATTTTGGGTTGGTTGCCGAACAACCATATTAGTTTTTCAATGTCTTGTGGAGCAATTTCTTGAGCGGTTTGGACGGCAAAAACCTTTTTTGTTTCGTCCCCAAAGAAATGAATCATGCAATCTATGAATTGAATGGTTTAAGAAAATGCGAATTTACATTATTCTCCGCTTTTTTCCGCTCTGGCTTGAATAGTTATTCAATGAATTGTCAACGACATTTTCAACCCTTCTTTTAAACAAACATACCTCCGGATGCCTCAATGCGTTGTCCATTTATCCAGGCGGCATCTTCGGTGCACAGAAAAGCTACAATGGAACCAATATCCTGGCTTTCGCCTATGCGGCCAAGTGCAGTAAGGGAGGCAATCATATCTACCACTTGTGGAGCTGCATCAAAACGTTCTTTATTAAAATCGGTGTTAATGGCACCTGGAGCAACCGTATTGGCCTTAATCTTTCTAGCGCCCAACTCTTTTGCTAGATACCGAGTGTATACTTCAATAGCCCCTTTCATACTGGCGTAGGCGGAATATCCTGGAAATGAGAACCGGGCCAGTCCACTTGATATATTTACAATACCCCCACCATCATTGATTAAACCCAATAGTTTTTGAGTCAAAAAATAGACACCTTTAAGATGAACATTGTATAAATCATCAAATGCTTCTTCCGTAGTGTCTGTTACAGAACCGTTGTGTCCAAAGCCAGCATTGTTGATAAGAAAGTCGAAATGCGTTGTTTTGAATCGGTTTTGTAGTTGTTGGGTCAAATCAGATGCAAAGTCAGTAAATGATTTCACATTGCGCACATCCAATTGAATGGCGAAACCCTTTCTTCCTTCGTTTTCAATTAAACTTACGGTTTCTGATGCTGCTTGGGTATTAGAATTGTAGGTAATGATTACATCCAATCCTCTTTTGGCCAAGTTGATGGCCATGTCTTTTCCTAGTCCACGGCTACCTCCGGTTACTAAGGCTATTTTTTTTGCGTTCATAGTGTTTTACTTTTTTAATAATAACACCACAAAGCTCTTTTAGAATCTATGAAATAGTTTGCGTTGAGGAATCAAAGAGTTGTAAAAATCAAACATCTCTTTCTTTTCGATAGTTAACAGGGGAAAAGCTTGTACTTTTTTTAAAGAAATTGGAGAAGTGTGCCGTTTCTTCAAACCCCAGAGTGTGGGCAATCTCGGAAACATTCCAATTTGTATGGCGCAAAAGAATCTTTGCCTCTTGCACAATACGAGAGCTTATAAGTACGGATGTATTTTTTTGTAAGGTTTCCTTCAGGGCACGATTGAGATGATTAACATGCACTCCAAGTTGTGTGGCAAAATCCGAAGGGGAGCGCAACTGGATTCGTTGCATGGGACTTTCCATAGGAAACTGCCTCTCCAACAATTCCATGAAAAGCCCAGAAATGCGCTCCGAAGCATTGGAATATGAAGTTTCTGTAATTTGCGCAGGCTGCATTTTAAGGCCGGAATGAATAAGTTCAAACACCAAATTTCGCAACACATCGTACTTGAACTGATAGTCTGATTCGATTTCATCAAACATGCGTTCAAAAATCCGGGTCATGGTTTTCAATTGTTCATCGGTTAATTGAAAGACCGGATTTCCTGTAGGTTGAAAAATGGGATATTGTGACAAATCGCCAAACTTATGAAAAAAGGTCTCCGTAAATACACAGAAATACCCGGTCAATTGGTCATCAATTCTTTCCCAATTATAGGGTATTTGAGGGTTGGAAAAGACCATTACCTGTTTTTCGACCTGAATTACCTTATCTGCATAATGCACCCGACTCTTTCCTTTTACAAGACTTATTTTAAAATAATCTCGTCGGTTAAAAGGCATTGGTTTGGGTTTGGGACCCGCAAACTCATCAAGTTTAAACACATTAAAGTGTCCAATTCCAGTACGAACACTTTCTGGTACATAGCTGTGTGAAGATTCGTAAAACTCCTCTATGGAAACTCGTTTATCCATAGAGCAAAGTTATAGAAATCAAATAATATTGGATTACTTTCTCTCAAGTAATGCCATATAAAAGCCGTCGTAGCCCCTTTCGGAAGCAAATACGTTATCTTCTTTTACAAAGTTGAATCCCTCCCCAACTTCAGAATTCAGAAAAGCATGAACTTGTTTGGTATTTTCTTCAGGAAGAATTGAGCATGTGGCATAGACCATTTTACCTCCTGGCTTAACCATTTTGGAGTAGCGTTGCAAGATATCCTGTTGAACTCCTTTTATGCGTTCCAAAAATTCAGGTTCCAACTTCCATTTACTATCCGGATTTCTACGAATGACTCCTAACCCAGAGCAGGGTGCATCCAAGAGCAGCCTGTCTACCTTACCATGTAGTTTTTTGATAACCTTGCTATTTTCAATTACTCGGGTTTCCATGTTGTGGACTCCATTTCTTCTAGCGCGGATTTTTAGTTTTTTCAATTTACTTTCATAGATGTCCATGGCTATGAGCTGTCCTTTATTCTGCATTAAGGAAGCCAAATGGAGAGTTTTACCTCCTGCCCCAGCACAGGCATCCACTACGCGTTGACCGGGAGCAACATCCAAAAAAGGGGCAACCAATTGGGAAGACGCATCTTGTACCTCAAAGAGACCATCTTTAAATGTTTCTGTAGTAAATACATTTTTACGCTCTTTCAATTTTAAAGCGTCTTCGTAATCGGGTATTGAAACGGTTTCAATCCCTTCATCCAAAAGTGCTTTTTGTAAGGTGTTTTTTGAAGTTCTTAAGGTATTTGTACGTAGAATAACTTCTGCCTGTTGATTCAAGGCAGCACTCTCCTTGGTCCAAAGTTTTTCTCCCAGGGCTTTCTCTCCCAACTCATCCAACCAATCTGGGAAAGACTCCCTGTATTTTCTGATTTTGGAAAGCTCGTCAAAACGCCCCTTAATGCGTCTTTCGGGGGTGTTTTCAAGCTGTTTCCAATCGGGCAAACGAATGCCTCGCAACACACACCAAACAGTAAATAATCTAAAAAGATGAGGCCTGGAGAACGGTTCGTGTACCTCTGCGATTTCCATATAAAGCCTTTTCCAGCGCACGATGTCGTATGTGGTTTCTGCTATAAAACCACGGTCTCTAGAACCCCAACGTTTGTCATAACGTAATACTTTTTCAATGACCTTATCCGCATACTCCCCTTCATTGAAGATGAGATTCAGGGCGTCAATTACGGCAAAGACCAAGTTTCTGTGGAGGCGCATACAAGCAAAATTAAGGTTGCAAAGGTAGGCTTTCCCTTAATTTCCTGCTACTTTTGGGCAAAGCCATTTTGAATGCGATACTTGGGTATTTTTTTAGCCTTTCTGATTGTTGGTTGCTCTGGAAAAAGGGAACCTAAAGAGTTCAGCTCCGTTATAGTAAAATCAGTGTTTGAAGACTCCGTTAGCATACGGGCCATTGAATTTTTAGATTCCAAAACTTTAGCATTTGCAGGAAGTGGTGGTATGTACGGAACATTAGACGTTTCGTCTGGAAAGATCAGGACGGCTACTATGGAATTTGAAGGAAATTTGCCAGAATTTAGAGCGGTGGCCCACACTTCTTCAGATTTTTTTATGCTTTCTGTTGCCAATCCTGCTTTGTTGTTTAAAACTGGTGAAGGTGGGGAGATGGAATTGGTTTATAAAGAATTGGGTGAATCTGTTTTTTATGATGCCATGACTTTTTGGAGTGATAAAGAGGGCATAGCTATTGGAGATGGTATGGACGGCTGTATGGCGATTATAATAACTAGGGATGGAGGTGAGAACTGGAAAAAAGTGGCTTGCGAAAACCTTCCTAAGTTAGAGGGAGATGTAGGTGCTTATGCAGCCAGTAACACCAATATTAAAACCAAAGGAGATAAAACTTGGGTAATTACATCCAAAGAGCAAATGCTTTACTCAGCAGATAAAGGGCAGAGTTGGGAAGTTATACCTACTCCAATCCAATTGATTGCACCCTATCATGGTCTGTACTCCATAGATTTTTATGATGAGAATGTAGGTTTTGCCATAGGCGGGGACTTCAGCGCTCCAAATGTTAATACTTACAATAAAATAATGACCCTCAATGGGGGTAAAGATTGGGAATTGGTTGCAGATGGTGTACGGCCTGGATATAAAAGTTGTGTACAATATGTTCTCAATTCCAAAGGAAAAGGATTGGTTGCAGTTGGGTTCACAGGAATAGATTATTCAAAGAACGGTGGAAAAAATTGGAATCTGCTCAGTGATGAGGGTTTTTATACTGTACGCTTTTTGAACGACAGTGTTGCCTATGCTGCAGGTAAAAACAGAATTGCCCGTCTTGAGTTCAAATAAAAAAGAGGCTGTCCAAAAAAGGGTGAAACTCGTCATTCTGAAGTCATTTCAGAATCTTAATATTTGAAAAACAAATATGTAAGAGAACCTGAAACAAGTTCAGGTTGACGAAACTTTATTTTTTAGACAGCCGTTTCACTAACTAACCAAAACCAACTAAACCGTTACCACAACAAAGTTTCGTCCTGTTTTTTTATACCAAATACCTTTATAACTATACAATTTTCTTCCATTTCGCCATACGATTTTGTACCCTCTAGGAAGTGTCCTTAGTCTCACTCCAACCGGAGCTGCACAAACAACATATCTTCTTCCTCTGGCTTTGTACCACACACCTTCTGAGAAGTAGAAATTGGTTTTTTTGTGAACCACCACCTTGGGACTGTGGATGGTAGTAACCACCGTTCCATGTTTTGGGTATACCCTTACCACCTTTGTTTGTGATGCACAAGCTGCCATAGTGCCTAGAACTAAAAATACCATTATAAGATTTCTAAAGCTTTTCATATTGTAGATTTTTATGGGTTTCTGTTCTTTTGACTAGAATCAAGACCAAGGGTTTAATGAGAAATGGTGTATTTGGTCGATTTTTTCCAGATTTAGTCGACCAAGGTTAAATAGGAAAGTAGTCTTTAGTCTGAAACCAAGGAGTATTCTATAAAAAAAAGGAGGTTTGAAATCAACCTCCTCCCTGTCTTTTGCGATATTGTTGCAGTAACCGTTTTTTGAAGTCTTCTTCCGCTTTGAGCAAGAGCAATATTTTCTTGGCCGGCAGTACTTTTTTCAAATCAACAATATAGGCTTCCTCCGCTTTGTGTTTTAGGCCTTGTATGTCAAGATACTCATCCAAGAGCGTAGAGGACTCAGATTTGGTCAGATCTTCAACCAATCCAATTTTGGATTTTAATTGTAAGCGTTCTTTTCTACGAATGGTCTCAAGTTTCTTCTCATGTTCGTTGTAAATGGGCCAAAAGGTTTGTGCTTCTTCACTGCTTAGACTTAATCGTTCGGTAATGAAAGCAACCTTTAAAGTCTTGATTTTATCTCGGACCGGTCTTTGGGCATGTGCACCGGCTGCCTGAAGTATCAAAAACAATACAATGATATATGTCTTACTCATAGTCTTCAAAATTCAGGTTTAATTCTTCAATATCCTCAATATTTTCATCTAGATATTCCAAAATGTTCTCTGTTTCTAGGGGGGTATCCATTACATCACTCAACTCAGCATCTTCCAGAGAGACCAATTCTGCCCACTCATAATAGGTTAAATCAAGTTCTGTGTTTTCCAAATAGGCATCAATTTCTGCACTTGCCAAATCTTCAAAAGCCACTGGGGATTCTTTTTGAAGATTCAATCCAAAAAATAAAAGAAGGGCCGCAGCCACAGCAGCAGCTCCATAAAAGTATTTTCTATAGGAACTAAGTTGAATGACCTTGGTATCCTTTTCACGGATTTGGGACAATACTTTTTTGTCAACACTTTTAAAATAGCCCTTTGGAATATGGAATCCATCGGATTCTGGCAAATACGAAAGCTTCTCGATAGCTTCATCGGCATGCAACTTTTGCATAAGCCGTTCATTAAAGTTATCGAAGTACCCTTCCGGTGTTTTAAAATTAGATTTATCTTTTTTCCCCATAGTCCTACTTTGACTGTTTATTACAGTAAAGGTTTAATCTGCTTTAAGATACGTTTCAATTTTCTTTACCGCCAAATGATACGAAGTTTTGAGCGCCCCAACCGAGGTTTCCAATACTTCAGATATTTCTTCATATTTCATTTCTTGGTAGTATTTCATGTTAAAAACCAATTTTTGCTTATCTGGTAGGGTAGCTAGTGCCTTTTGCAATTTCATTTGTATTTCATCTCCTTCAAAGTAAACATCGGCCTCCAAATTATCAACCATTCTGTTCTTTAATTCTTCGTCACTTATGCCACTTTTTTTAGAGCGTTGTTTGATAAACGTTAACGATTCGTTTGTAGCTATCCTATACATCCAGGAATACAATTTGCTATCTCCTTTAAAGCTTTCAATGTTTCTGTACACTTTAATAAAGGTGTTCTGCAGTACATCATCAGCATCATCATGGTTGAGAACGATTCTTCGAATATGCCAATAAAGTCTCTCCTTGTGCGTATTTAACAATACCGCAAAGGCTTTTTCCCGGGTTTCCGGACTTTTTAGTTGATCTATTAAGGCTTCTTCAGCAATCAATTGCTTATACAATTTGGTGCTAAGACTATGTTACAGTCAAAAGGTTTAATCAGCCTGCAAAGGACTGCATTTCAACCAGTTTTTTATACCCTTTTTGGGATTTCATCAATTCTTCATGAGTGCCTTGTTCCACAATCTTTCCCTTATTCATCACCACTATGGAATCTGCATTTTGTATGGTTGAAAGTCGGTGTGCAATGACTAAAGAAGTACGGTTCTGCATCATTTTTTCAAGTGCATCCTGTACCAAGCGCTCACTCTGGGTATCTAGAGCTGAAGTTGCTTCATCCAAAACCATTATGGGAGGGTTCTTTAAAACAGCCCTTGCAATGGAAAGGCGCTGTTTTTGACCTCCACTTAATTTGTTTCCGCTGTCACCAATGTTGGTCTGGTATCCTTCAGGTAGTTCTAAAATAAAATCATGGGCATTGGCCACTTTGGCTGCAGCAATGATTTCTGCTTCAGTAGCATTTTCTTTGCCAAGAGCAATGTTGTTCAAAACCGTGTCGTTGAACAAAATAGAATCTTGGGTTACCAATCCCATTAAACTACGCAGTGATTTTTTGGAAACTTCTTTGATATTGGTGCCATCTATCCAAATGCCTCCTTCATTTACATCATAAAAACGAGTAACAAGATTGGCCACGGTACTTTTTCCACCTCCAGATTGACCTACCAAAGCGATGGTCTGACCTTTTTTTAAGGTGAGGTTAAAATTCTCTAACACATTATCATCCTGATATTTAAAAGAAACATCCTTAAAAACAATACTTTCATCAAAGCTAGCTTTCTGAATAGCGTTTGTGCTATCGGAAATAGGATTTTCTGTCTCCAAAACCTCAAATATGCGCTCTGCAGAAGCATTTCCTTTTTTGATATTATAGTTTACAGTTGTAATGGCCTTAACCGGATTAATAATGGTGTAAAAAAGCCCAATATACCCCATGAACTCTTGTGGGGTAAGCGAACTTTGGTTACCTAACACCAAACTACCGCCATACCAGAGCACGGTAATGACCACGGCCACTCCTAAAAATTCACTAAATGGAGAGGCAAGGCCTTTTCGCTGTAAAACGGCTATCATTATTTTCTTGAAACGCGATGTGGACCCCTTAAACTTTTGCATCAATTTATCTTCGGCATTAAAACCTTTAATGATTTTTAATGAACCCAGAGTTTCTTCTATAAAGGAAAGGAAGACACCTGTTTCTTTTTGTGCTTCTAAAGACTGGGCTTTCAATTTTTTACCTACAATGGATATCAAAAATCCTGCGATGGGAAGAAATATGAATACAAAAAGTGTAAGCTGTGCACTTATGGCCAACATGGAAATTAATACAATGACTATGGTGATTGGTTCGCGTGCCAAAGCTTCCAAAGAATTGATGATGGAATTTTCAACTTCCTTGACATCCGAAGTCATACGTGCCAATAAATCTCCTTTGCGAGCTTCGGAGAAGTATCCTAAAGGAAGATTAAGTGTTTTTACATAAAGGCTGTCTTGAATATCCTTTACCATGCCCGTGCGAAGATAGGCCAGCACATACATGGCTGCATAGCGAAATAGATTCTTTAAAAAGAAAATGATAATACTAGCCACACAGATAAAGACTAGAGCCGCCAAAGGTCCTTCGTTCTCTACTTTAACCGTGAGAAAGTGGTTAAGGGAGCCTTCCAAATAGGCTTTCAGGTTTCCTAGCCCTTGGTAAACAGGGGCTTCATCAACCTTTTTTTGCGTGCTAAAGAGTATTCCTAAGGTGGGAATAAAAATGATAATCGATAATACGTTGAATATCGAGTAAAGAATATTGAAGAATATATTGAAAAGTCCGTACCTGCGGTAGGGTACCGCAAATTGAAGAATCTTTCTAAAGTAATTCATGTAGCTATAAATTCAGTTCAGCCAGAATACCCTTTATTTTGGTATCCAGCTGCGAATTTACGGATTTAAAATCCGCTTCGGTTGCCAGTTTGGCGTTTGTGCTAATGTAAAACTTCACCTTAGGCTCGGTTCCACTGGGCCTTGCCGCAATTCGGGTACCATCCTCCGTTTCATAAATAAGCACATTGGATTTTGGCAAATCAATTGGTTTTTCCTCACCTGTTTGCACATTTTTTGAGATAGATGTATTGTAGTCTTCTATCCAAACTACTTTGGACCCCTGTACGGATTCCACAGGGTTTTCTTTGAAGTCCTTGAGCATTTGCTTGATTTCTTCGGCGCCACTGATTCCCTTTTTTGTTAAGGAAACTAGGTTCTCCTTATAAAAACCAAAATCGACATAGCATTTGATTAGTTCTTCGTAAAAGGAACTTCCCTTTGCCTTTGCATCCGTTGCAATTTCGCAGGCGAGTAGGGTAGAGGTGACAGCGTCTTTGTCGCGAACAAAATCCCCAACCATATAACCAAAGCTTTCTTCACCACCACCAATAAAATAGGAATCTGGAAAGTCTTTGATCATTTTTCCAATCCACTTGAATCCGGTAAGGGCTGTTTTGAATTCAACGCCATACGCTTTGGCCATCTGTTCCATCATAGGTGTGGAAACAATAGTGGTAGCAATGAATTCGTTGCCCTTTAACCCCTTTTCTTTGTGCTTGCCCAGAAGGAATTTGGTCATTAGGACCATGGTTTGGTTTCCATTGAGCAGTTCCATTTGTCCATCCAAATTTCTTACTGCAATTCCCAACCTATCACTATCAGGATCCGTACCCACCACCATATCAGCTCCAATTTCCTCGGCTTTTTTTATGGCGATTGAGAGTGCTTCTGGTTCTTCTGGATTGGGAGAAACTACCGTAGGAAATGACCCGTCCGGTTCGGCTTGTTCCTCAATTACGGTTACGTTGTTATATCCTGCACGCTTTAAAACTTCAGGTATTGCTGTGATAGATGTTCCATGCAAAGAGGTGAATACAATTTTAAAATCATCTTTACCGGCAGCATTAAAGTTTCCATTTTTCACGGAAGCTTCAAAAAAAGCTTCGTCCACATCCGTATCTATGGATTGAATAGTTCTTGCGTCTGCATTGAATTGAATATCTTCAAACGATAGCGCATTGATTTCAGCAATAATCTCTCCATCTTCAGGCGGTACAATCTGCCCCCCATCTCCCCAATAAACTTTATACCCATTGTATTCCGGAGGGTTATGGGAAGCAGTCAAAACAATGCCCACATGGCATCCTAAATGACGAACCGCAAATGAAAGCTCCGGTGTTGTTCTTAATTTGGAGAATAAATAGACATGAATTCCATTGGCTGCAAAAATTTCAGCAACCGTTTTGGATAAGGTATCTGAATTATGCCGACAATCGTATGCAATAACCACCTTAATATCCTCATTTGGATATGTTTTTTTTAAGTAATTGCTAAGACCTTGTGTGTTTTTGCCAAGGGTGTACTTATTGATTCGATTGGTACCAACACCCATTACACCGCGCATACCACCTGTCCCAAACTCTAGATTCTTATAAAATCTTTCTTTGAGTTCTTCCGGGTCATTTGCCATTAGATTTTTTACTTCTTCCCTAGTTTCCAAATCGAAAAAATCTGTCGTCCAAGATGTAGCAGTGGCTTTTATTTTGTCCATATACACGGTGGGTTATTTATAAACTATAGTAAAATTACGAAGATTCTGGTTTAGGAACTTTCCTTCAAGTTAATTTTATCGGCAATGGTATATCTGGTATCATTTTTACGGGAACGTACCATGATTTCTCCCAAAAAACCAGCTAAAAAGAATTGTGTCCCGATAAGCATTGCGGTAAGTGCTATGTAAAATTGAGGTCTATCGGTTATTAGGCGGCCAGTTTTATTGATAAACAGTTTATCAATGCCCAAATAAAGCGAAAACCCGAAACCTACAATGAACATAAGTACTCCTAAAGCTCCAAACAAATGCATGGGACGGCGTCCAAATTTAGATACGAACCATATGGTGATCAAATCCAAAAAACCATTGATAAAACGTTCCGCACCGAATTTTGTGTTACCATATTTTCTGGCTTGATGTTGCACAACTTTTTCAGTGATTTTCCGAAACCCCGCATTTTTTGCCAACACTGGAATGTAGCGGTGCATTTCGCCAGATACTTCAATCGTTTTAACAACATCACTACGAAATGCTTTTAAACCACAATTAAAGTCGTGTAATTTTAGCCCCGAGGTTTTACGGGCAGCCCAATTGAAAAGTTTGGAAGGTATGTTTTTGGTGATTACAGAATCATATCGCTTTTTTTTCCAGCCAGATACCACGTCAAAGCCTTCATTTTGAATGAGACCGACCAAATCTGGAATTTCCTCCGGATTGTCTTGTAAGTCGGCATCCATCGTGATGACCACATCTCCTTCAGCTGCCTTGAATCCTGCATGCAAGGCTTGCGACTTGCCAAAATTTTTTAGAAAACGTATTCCGCGAACATTGTTGTTCGCTTCGGTGAGTTCTTCAATAACATCCCAGGAACCATCCGTGCTGCCATCATCTATGAATAGTATTTCATATAAAAAATGATTGGATTGCATCACTTGTACAATCCAATCATGAAGTTCGTTAAGGGATTCCTTTTCGTTAAGTAAGGGAATTACAATGGAAATCTGCATTGTTCAATTCTGGAATTCCCTTCAAAAGTAGCATTTTTTGACTTAGTAGGCGGGCTTTGCTTTTTTGAAAATTAACCCACCAATGAGTCCTACAACCAAACCTATTACTGCTTGGATAATCAAGATTACGGGATACGCAATCCATGCAAACTTTTTCTGCATTTCAATTCCTTGATCAATTTGTTCTGCGGTTAGATTGGGATTGTCATTTAATGCTTTTTGTCTTCCTATTTCGTATACTTTATCCATATAATCAGGCTCAATTACGTTGGATAGCACAAAAAAATAGATAAGACCTATTACCGCAGCTACTATGGCAATACCTGTACCCAGTTTTAGGGCATCACTCATTATAAGATAGCCTCCATTTGCTTTTCTGTATTGTGATATTCCAAATAAGACCACCACGGCAAGAATTGCTATCCCGATTAACTGAATGGGCAATGTTTGTTCATAATGAAGTCCTTGGCTCATTAGCATTACATTGAATACTATGGAGACCAAGCCCAATATGCCTCCAAACTTGAGGGCATATTGTCCTGTTTTAGGTTGATTTTCTTCCATTTTTTTGAAATTTTTAGCGTTGTTTCGAGAGGTTAGTGAAACAAAAAGTAGTTTTGTTACATTGATAAGATAGAATTTTTCTTTTTTATGCCTTTTGAGTTGTTGGTAAAAAAGAAATGATTAAATTTGCACCCGGAATTTTTGAGATTACAAATCATGAGAAAAGATATACATCCATCGAATTATAGATTAGTGGCTTTCAAGGATATGTCAAATGAAGATGTGTTTATTACCAAGTCCACTGCTGAAGCTAAGGAGACCATTACCGTAGATGGTGTTGAATATCCCCTGATAAAGTTGGAAATCTCTAGAACTTCACATCCTTTCTACACTGGTAAGACGAAGTTGATTGATACTGCTGGTAGAATCGATAAGTTCAAGAATAAGTATAAGAAATTTAGCAAGGAAGAGAAGAAAGCTGAATAGATGTTTTCTCTACAGATAAATGAAATGCCGCTGAAACTCTCAGCGGCATTTTTTATTTTTGAATCACTGAAACATCAACCATGAACTATATCCTTTCAGATGGGAACCATAGAGATTCCTTCTTGCCTTTTACCTTTACAAGACCTGTAGCTGACTTAAGAATCGGAATCCTTACCATCAAGGAAAAGTGGGAAAAGCATTTGAATGAGCGGGTAAGCTTCAAAACGGAATCCTATCTATCCGAAAAGTTTCCCTTAAAAGTAGCCTCGGAAAATATAGTGATAATCGGGAATGTACTTCCAGATACAGACTTGACTCAAAGGATAGCTCGATTGAACCCATCTGAAGCACTTTATCTCAATGAACAACTGATTGCCTATAATACGGCAGACCCATCTTTGCAGTTTGACGCTTCGGGATATCAAAGAGTTGAATGGGAGGAGTCCACCCTCATTATTGATCATATTTGGGATATATTTTCTAAAAATGGAGAAGCACTGCGATCAGATTTTGAATTATTGACCCAAGACAGGAAAAGCCAACCTTTATCCACCACAAACCAAGTAATTAATCCAGAACATATTTTCTTGGAAGAAGGAGCTAAGGTTGAGTTTAGTATTTTAAACGCTTCTTCAGGTCCTATTTATATTGGTAAGAATGCCGAAATTATGGAAGGCTGTATTGTGCGCGGTGGATTAGCTCTTTGCGATAATGCTGTCCTCAAAATGGGAGCCAAAATATATGGTCCTTGTACTTTTGGTCCCTATTGTAAGGTTGGTGGAGAAGTTAACAACTCCTTGCTTTTTGCGTATTCTAACAAAGGGCATGAAGGGTTTTTGGGCAACTCTGTTTTAGGAGAATGGTGCAATTTGGGAGCTGATACCAATACTTCCAACCTTAAAAATAATTATGCCGAAGTACGACTGTGGAATTATACAACTGAAGGCTTTGCTAGAACTGGACTTCAATTTTGCGGCTTAGTTATGGGGGATCATAGTAAATGTGGTATTAATACCATGTTCAATACAGGAACGGTTGTTGGTGTAAGCGCCAATATTTTTGGAAGTGGATATCCCAGAAATTTTATTCCGAGTTTTACTTGGGGAGGGGCTTCCGGGTTTACTACATATCTTACCAAAAAGGCCTATGAAGCCTCCACAGCGATGATGAAACGCAGAAAAGTCGAGTTTGATGATGTCGAAGAAGGGATTCTCAACCATGTTTTTGAGTTGACCAAAAAGTGGCGAAAAGACTAATGCCAAATCATTGTATCATAACAGTATGAAAAAAAGCTCCTAATTAGGAGCTTTTTTTAGATATATGAAAGGCTTTAATTCAAAATAAAAGCAGCCAGCTTTCCATCCAGCATTTGCGGAACCAAAAGAACACTTCCTTTTTCCAAGTATTCTATATCTGCAGTGCCTGGATTTATTTGCTTCAAGTTATTTACCTCACCTTTGGAGTCAACAAAAGATATTTTGCCCGAAATCCAATCAGAAACTATGAAACCATTTTTATAACGGACAAGTCCATCCAGGTTTCCAAAAGAACCAGTCACTTTTTTTATTGAATTATCTAGTAGGTCCAAGGAAATCAATGCGCCTGGAACATCTGTGCCAAATGTTTCTGGATTAGTGACAACACCCCAAGTGGCAATATATAGTAGGTTTCCATCCAATTTTAGACCATTAGGGTAATCTAACTTTTCATCTTTTATCAAAAGCTCAATGGTATCCTCTTCAATCTTATAAATGGCATTTCCTCCGAAGGTATCGGAAATATAAACCGTACCCGTTGGGCCAATCTCGATATCATTAAGGAAAGTAGCTCCTTGAGCCTCATACCATTTTTCTATTGAGCCTGTTTTTAGATTCACCATACCTACACGATCAATATCGGCTACATATAAATAGCTATCAAAAATTCCAAGACCTTTTGGAGCGTTGAAACCTTCCACCCATTTCAACTCCACAATTTTACCGTTAGCATCTAATTGGGTAATAAATCCCTTTCCATTTTTTTCACCAGGTTGACCCGATACGTTGGAAATGTAATACGCTCCATTGTGGTAAACCACTGATTCTGGAGCTTCCAATGTTTTTACTTCCCATATTTTTTTAAGGTTTTGCGCCGTAATCCACTGGGTCGAAAAAAATACCATTAAGGCAAAAACTATTTTCTTCATCTTATTTGTTTTTATTTAAAATTTGGTGGTAAAACTAGTTGGCCTATGGATGGAAAAAATTGACCTATGGTAAGAAATAAAGACAGAGCTAGTCTTGGTTTTTTGAAATGCGTTTTTTCCGTAATCGACTAAGACTCTCTGGCGTGATTCCAAGGTAGGAGGCGATTTGATAATTTTTAACCCTTTTTTCGATGTCTGGATAAATCTTTATAAATTGAGAATAACGCTCTTGTGCAGTAAGGTTGAGAGAAGATAAAATGCGTTTTTGGAATGCTGCAAATGCGTTTTCAAGCTGGAGTCTAAAATAGCTCTCTATGACAGGAATGGTTTGGAAAATCTCTTCTAAATCGCTTTTACGAACCCTCATTAACCTGCAATCTTCCATACACTCGACAAAAAAGATTGATGAATCTTTTTTGTAATAAGCCAAATAATCACTTACCCACCAATTTTCTACTGCAAACTGCATCGTATGTTCCTTCCCGGAGGAATCTATCAAGTAAGTTCTCAAACAACCGTTTAAAACAAAATATTGATGTTCAATTTTTTGATTTGGTTGAATAAGGAGATGGTTTTTAGTATAGTCACCGGTTTTAAAAATATTGATAAAAACATCAAAATCCTTCTCTTTAAGTTCTGTTTGGCGGTTGATATGTTGAAGTAAGGGATGCAAAAGGGATGTTTGCTATAAATGTAAATTTATGGTATTTGAAATATATCATTTTCTAATGATAATCACCTTGGATTGATATCAAAACTGAATCCAGTGGGGTATTGATAAATATATTGAATGTGTATCTTTGAACCCTCAAATTGAAGCAGTTAAATGAGTAATAAAGTTGCTTTTTATACGTTAGGGTGCAAACTCAATTTCTCTGAGACTTCTACCATTGCTCGAAGTTTTGAAAATGAGGGTTTTGATTGTGTGGACTTTTCGGAAGAAGCGGACATTTATGTTATCAATACGTGTTCCGTAACCGAAAACGCAGATAAACGCTTCAAAACTATTGTAAAGCAATCCCAGAAGTCCAATACAGATGCATTTGTTATTGCTGTAGGATGCTATGCGCAGCTAAAACCAGAAGAATTGGCCGATGTGGACGGGGTGGATTTGGTATTAGGAGCAACGGAAAAGTTCAAAATCACAGATTACCTAAATGACCTCACCAAAAATGATAGGGGAGAAGTACATTCCTGTGAAATTGACGAAGCGAATTTTTATGTAGGCAGCTATGCCATAGGCGATAGAACCCGAGCATTTTTAAAGGTTCAAGATGGCTGTGACTACAAATGCACCTATTGCACCATTCCACTAGCTCGTGGAATTTCTAGAAGCGATACTTTGGAGAATGTATTAAGTAATGCTGCCGAAATATCTTCAAAGGGAATCAAAGAAATTGTACTTACTGGAGTAAACATTGGTGATTATGGGAAAGGTGAGTTCGGTAATAAAAGACATGAACACACTTTCTTGGACCTGGTTAACGCATTGGATGAAGTAGAGGGTATCCATAGGCTTCGCATCTCATCCATTGAACCTAATCTATTGAAAAACGAGACGATCGACTTTGTAGCTAAAAGCAAGACGTTTGTGCCTCATTTCCATATACCATTGCAGAGCGGGAGCGATGCCATATTGCGGTTAATGAGAAGAAGGTATTTGACCAATTTATATGTGGAACGCATTGCTAGAATCAAAGAAACTATGCCTCATGCATGTATAGGAGTGGATGTAATTGTTGGTTTTCCAGGTGAGACGGATGAACATTTTTTGGAAACCTACAATTTTCTCAATGAATTGGACATTTCCTATCTCCATGTCTTTACCTATTCCGAAAGAGACAATACTTTGGCAGCTGAAATGGATGGAGTGGTTTCTAAAAATGTACGAGCCAAGCGAAGTAAAATGCTCAGAGGGTTATCGGCTAAAAAGCGCAGGGCTTTTTATGAAAATCAATTGGGAAGCATCCGGACCGTTTTGTTTGAAGGAGAGAATAAATCAGGATATATTCATGGTTTTACAGAAAACTATGTGAAGGTAAAAGCTCCTTGGGACCCTGAACTGGTCAATACCTTGCATGAGGTGGAGTTGACTCAAATTAGTGAAGATGGCCTTGTACGATTTGAGTTTGTTGCTCAAAACATTATGGCATAAAAAAACCTCTCAAACTTGAGAGGTTCTTAATTCTTTTCAAAACATATTAGATACGTATCCCTACGGGAAGCATCTCTTTGTATTGTCTGTTCTTTCTTAAGAAACCTGCAATGTGCGGACTTGTAGGTACAACCCTTAGGTTTCTTTCTTGAATTTGGTGAAGAACTTCTTTAATGAAGGATTCTTTGAAGCCTTCTTCGGTAATTTCTTCTGGAATAACCAGCTTCGTCAAGAAGACTTTGCGTTCTTGAGAAGAATATTCAATTTTTGCTAAGTGGCCATCCACTTGAGTTTCGAATTGACGCAAGAAACTATTGTCCTTAACTTCCATTTCTGTCATATAGTTCTGTTTTAAATTGGCTTTACGCAACTGACTTACTACGAGGTAAATAAAATTTAAGCTTTTGCAAGATGTATAACAGCGGGGCTATTGCACAAAGGGATACAAAATTAGTCAAAAAATCCTTAATTTCCTAGCCAATTCGATAATTGGTGAGAAATGCCCGACAATAAAATCCATGTATACCTTATGCCGGGAATGGCGGCCAATTCATCCATTTTTAATAGCCTCAACTTACCTCAAAACCAATTTGAAACCCATAAGTTGGATTGGTTTATACCTCAAAAGAGAATGAGTCTTCAGGATTATGCAAAGCAGATGCTGAAACAGGTACATCATGAGAACCCAGTTTTGCTTGGGGTTTCTTTCGGAGGTTTATTGGTGCAAGAAATGGCGAAAATGGTACCATATAGAAAGGTGATAGTTGTTTCCAGTGTAAAGTGCAAAAGCGAAATGCCAAGAAAAATGATTTTCGCAAAGTACACCAAGGCACATAAGTTGCTTCCTACAGGAATGGTTACCAATATAGAGGTATTGGCAAGATATGCTTTTGGAGAAACCGTGACCAAACGTTTGGAACTCTATGAAAAATACCTATCAATGCGAGATAAAAAATATATAGACTGGGCCATAGACCAAATGGTCAATTGGGAACAAACAAAACCGTTACCCAATACGGTTCATATTCATGGCACCTTGGACAATGTATTTCCAATAAGCATCGTAAAGAATTGTATTCCAGTAAAAAATGGAAAACATGCCATGATCGTATATCGGACAAAATGGTTCAATGAACATCTTCCCGCAATTATTTTAGAAGAAGGGAGTTCTATATAGTATCTTTATTGAAATTAAAGGAGGATATGAAATACATAAAGAATATATTGGCAGGTATTGGATTATTGGTAGTAGCAGGCAGCTTGATTTTTGCCGTACAATCCACTCCCGAGGAAAAAGTGGCTTTAGAAAAGGCAATTATTTTAGATAAAAATGTGAGCGATGGTTACCAAATCAGTGCAATTGAAATACCGGACGACCTAAACTTTGCAGGAGAAGCTGTGCCATTGGAAGATCCTGAAATTCTAGAACGTGTGGACCGAGAGTTTTTGGTAAATACTTATTGGCAATCCAATGCTATTCTTTTGATGAAAAGAGCCCATAAATATTTTCCAGTTATAGAACCTATTCTTGCCAAAAATGGCATTCCGGATGATTTTAAATATTTAGCTGTGGCCGAAAGTGGTCTTCAAAATGCTGTTTCACCTGCTGGCGCACGAGGATTTTGGCAAATATTGAAAACTACGGGTAAGGAATATGGCCTTGAGGTCAATTCTAATGTAGATGAACGCTATCATATTGAAAAGGCGACCCAAGTTGCCTGTGATTATCTAAAAAAATGGAAAAGTAGATTTGGCAGTTGGACTTTGACTGCTGCGGCCTATAACGCAGGACCTGGAGGAATTCAAAAATACATGCGCATTCAAAAAGCTGATGATTACTATGACCTCTTATTAGGAGAAGAAACCGGGCGATACGTATTTCGTATAATGGCAATTAAAGAGATTCTTTCCAATCCAGAAAAATATGGATTTCAAGTAGAAAAAAAGGATTTATACAATTCCGTGCCTACGTTTACGGTTGAGGTTGACTCTTCTGTGACCAGTTGGGCAGATTTTGCACACCTTTACGAAATCAATTACAAGATTTTGAAAAGACACAACCCATGGTTGCGCGAACCGCATTTGAACAACACTTCGGGTAAAACCTATGTGGTCGAAATCCCGAATAAGGGGTATTATCGAGAGACGAGTTCAGGACGATAAATCGGCAGAACCTCAAGATGGGAGGTTAGCAATTGCTAGTTCTTATCTGCTCCGGACTTCTTTTATCGGTTACTAAACCATTTTGATTTGCTAGAAAAGGATATTGTTTTTGGCTAAATATCTCAGAAATGTTCAGGTTTTTATAAATTTATGAAAGCCAGACAAATAACTTTGATACAAAAACTGTACATACCAAACAGTCATCAACTTCGACAGGTAATTAATTTCTTCAGTTATGTTGAATTTCAAGAAAGGGATTCATCCGAAGATTGGCTGTCCATCTTTCCCAATGCTACTACCAATATGGCGATTTGTTTGGGAGATAAAATGGAATTTCCAACTGGACATGGGGATAATGGAGTTTCTATAGTTTGTACTTCTATAGCAAACCTAAGGGTAGCTACTAAACTCCGTTTCGTAACAATCCAATTCAATTCCTACGGACTCTATGCATTTAAGGGAATACCTATGCATGAAATGTATAACTCACATGTGGATTTGGAAATGCTTTTCAAACCCAGCGAATGTGAAGTAATACGAAATGAACTTTCTGAATCGAACTCTACTGATGAAGTATTTGAAAAAATGGAAAGTTTTATGACAAACAAGCTTAAAAATAGTGTAATAGACCCACGCATGCCTTATTCAATTGCATTGCTTAGTCAAAATAAATATTCAATGGATGATGTCAGTGGAAAAATTTGTCTTACTCCTAGGGGGTTTAGAAAACTATTTTCAAATCAAATCGGTTTTTCCCCAGCATATTATAGAAAAATCACAAGATTTAATAGAGCGGCTTTTCAAATAAATACCTTTCATGGGTTGTCGTTAACGGAAATAGCCTATCAAAATGGATACTACGACCAATCTCATTTCATTAAAGACTTTAAGCATTTTTCAGGTATTTCATCCCGGAAATATCAAAATATAAAGGCAAAGAGTACCGATTTTTACAATTATAAATCTACGGACCCTGCTAACTTGGGCTAAAAATTCAACAACATGACCCCAAGAGTTTTAGTTCCAACTTTGATACTGCTGATTATAGTTTTTCCTTTAAGGTCACAAGAAAAATATACAGGTCCGATTATTGATATGCACCTGCACGATTATACAAAAGAAAGATATTTCCAGGCACCTGCACCTGATGGCACTATGTCACCGGAAAGTCTTGAGGATTATCATAAGGAGATGCTCAGGTTGATAGCAAAGCATAATATTGTGAAGGCAGTTACAAGTCCTCCGCTTGGATTGTTGGAGATGAAGAAAGAGGTTATTGTCCCGGGTTATCAAGCACATGCTCCTCCGAAAGATACCATTGCCTTTTTGGACATGATTAAGTCAGGAAAAATGAAGGTTTTTGGAGAAATTGGAGCTGTTTACGACGGTTACACGCTTTCACATCCTGATTTTGAGCCCTTTCTCGATATATGCGAGCGCTATGATGTACCAGTTGCCATTCATACTGGAGGTGGACCTCCTAGAATAGCATATATGTGCTGTCCAAACTTTCGGATGCAACTTGGAGATCCTTTTGAAATCGAAGACGTTTTAATCAAATATCCCAAACTACGTATTTACATGATGCACGCCGGCGAAGTTTTTTATGAACACGCCCTTAGACTAATGAAAATGTATCCTCAGCTCTATGTAGATTTAGGTGTTTTACTTTGGGTTGACCCTATAACCCAAGACTATGCGGAAAGTTTTCTTAGAAAAGCAAAAAATTATAACCTTGTTGACAGGGTATTATACGGTACAGATCAAATGGTATGGCCTCACGCCATTGAAATAAGCATAAATACACTTAATTCATATGACTTCTTATCGCTAGAAGACAAACGCAAAATCTTTTATGAAAATGCGATTCAATTTATGAATTGGGATACTAAAGATTTAGAGCCTTAAACCTTTTGCATCTGTCGATGCATCTTTATTTATATCGAAAGGATTAACGATACCTCGTTCTAGCCTGCTGTGGCCCCTTCTTCATCTGCTGCTGCATCATTTTAATCTGCTCGGTCAGCATATTATTTTTATCCAACTTTTTAGCATCCTGTAATAAGGTAGTTGCCTCACGTCTTCTACCTTTTTGCATGGCAATACCAGCTAAACTCAACTTTGCCATGGCCACATCGTAATCCATGGTCAATCCCAACTTTAAAGCTTTCTTGAAATATTTTTCAGCCTGGGTTAAATTCTTTTGGGAAAAAATAATGCCATGTAGGTAATTGTAATAGCCCTGTTGTTTTTTGATGAGGGAAGACTCAGGATTCTTAATCTTGGACAACCACTTTTGAGTGCCTTCCATATCCTGCTTTCGCATTCTTAAAAAGGCGAGTAGAATAATTTCATTTCTAAAATAAAGGAAAACAAAGATGAGGGACAGAAAAATCAAGGCTATGCCATTTCCAATATAGCCTTCTACAAACTGATAGCCTGCATATGCAATTATCAAAAAAGCTAAAACCAGTTTTATATTCTTATTGAACATAGGATTATTGTATTAGTTCGTAGGTAATTGTTGATTTGATTGAGGTTGGAATTTCCACATCACCTAAGTTGGCTACTTTTGAAATACCTTCCGCCAGACTTTCGCTTGTAACAGCCTTTATAAAACCATTTTCCGCATTGGTTGTTATAGAGGTTTGTTGGTTTCCAGCTAGAGCCATGGTAGTGCCATTTTCCACAGTATCCACTGTTATTTCGGATGTGCCCGAAATGGAGGAGCCATCTGCATCCAATTTTTCCAATGTCCAATTGTTTTTGGCTTTCAATTTGCCGTTAAATTCGTTGTTCCAAGTGTCACCGACCGAGACAAGCTCAGTAGGGTAAAAGTAGGTCATTTGTTCGAAGCTTTTAGCCAGCCCGTCAGAGCTAAACTCCTTACTTAATGATTCACGCATCAGATTCTTGGTAAAGTCGTCCGTAATGCCTGCTTTTGTTATCATATTTTCAACCAACTCATTTCCACCACTGACTTCTATGATTTTTCCATCTTTTTGCATAATCATTTCAAGCTGGTACCCGATCAACCCATTAAACATCTCAGACATTAGGTCCCCTGCTTCAGGTTCGGAAGCCTTTACATTGATAAGCACACCTTGTAGATTTGAGGTCGTTTTCATTCCAAAATCCTCAAAGGCCATTTCAATAATATAATTAGATGCTGTTTCTCCTGCTACTTTAAAAGTGAAAATGGCTTCCAAATCATTGGTTAGCTCATGTTTGGCGCCTTCCAGTTCTTGAATGATGAGCTGTTTGGCCTCTTGCTTTATCTTAAATGAATCATCTTTTTTTAAACTATAAGCTAGTTTTTGCTGCCCTAGGACCTGTATAGGTGAAAGACCAATTATACCTATAAGCATGAAAATGCCAAAAAATTTATTGAAATTCATGAAGTTTGTATTGATGCGACAAAACTAACACAAACATTTTTTAGAAACCATTTGTCGAAGTAAAAACTCTTCGTATATTTGCGCCCAGAAATTTTGGAAGCTTTTCCACATTTTTAAATCCTTATAAAAAAGTTCGGAAATGAAAAGAACGTATCAGCCGTCGAAACGGAAGAGAAGAAACAAGCATGGTTTTAGAGAGCGCATGGCTACTGCCAATGGCAGAAAGGTTCTTGCTCGTAGAAGAGCTAAAGGAAGAAAGAAATTAACTGTTTCATCAGAGCCAAGACACAAAAAATAATGTGCTGTCAATAACTTTTAAATTAAAGGTGCTACTTTCCAAGTTTAGCACCTTTTTTTTGACCTATTTTTAGCGATTGAAATACAACTAAGAAAAAAGGAATGCCCAAAAGAAACGATCTCAAGTCCATTTTAATTATCGGTTCTGGCCCAATTATCATAGGCCAAGCCTGCGAGTTTGATTATTCAGGAAGCCAAGCGTTGCGTTCACTGCGTGAAGACGGCATTGAAACTATTTTAATTAATAGCAATCCGGCTACTATTATGACAGATCCCTCAATGGCAGACCATGTGTACCTGAAACCTCTTAATACAAAATCAATTATTGAGATTTTAAAGAAACACCCAAATATTGATGCGGTTCTACCTACCATGGGAGGACAAACAGCATTAAATCTTTGTATTGAAGCGGACGAGAAGGGAATCTGGGAAGATTTTGAGGTTGAGATTATAGGAGTTGATATTGATGCCATAAACATTACGGAAGATCGTGAAAAGTTTAGGGAGTTAATGTTGAAAATCGGTATTGGAATGCCTCCGCAGGCAGCTGCCACTTCGTTTTTAAAAGGAAAAGAAATCGCGCAAGAGTTTGGATTTCCTTTGGTGATACGGGCATCTTTCACCTTAGGGGGTGCAGGAGCTTCCATTGTGCATGACCCCGAACTTTTTGATAATCAACTTAGCCATGCTCTTGAAGTGTCACCTATTCACGAGGTGATGATAGATAAGGCTTTGATGGGATGGAAAGAATATGAACTTGAATTACTTCGGGATAAGAATGATAACGTAGTCATTATCTGTACCATTGAAAATATGGATCCTATGGGGATTCATACCGGAGATTCCATTACAGTGGCTCCAGCTATGACCTTATCCGATAGAACATTCCAGCGCATGCGTGATATGGCCATTCATATGATGCGAAGTATCGGTGATTTTGCGGGTGGATGTAACGTACAATTTGCGGTAAGTCCAGATGAAAAAGAAGATATCATCGCTATTGAAATTAACCCAAGGGTTTCCCGTTCTTCGGCCCTGGCTTCCAAAGCAACCGGATACCCTATTGCGAAGATTGCTGCGAAATTGGCCATAGGCTATACTTTGGATGAGTTACAGAATCAAATCACAAAGTCCACATCCGCTCTTTTTGAACCTACTTTGGATTACGTTATTGTAAAGATTCCTAGATGGAACTTTGATAAGTTCGAAGGTTCGGACAGAACATTGGGGCTACAGATGAAATCAGTAGGTGAGGTAATGGGGATAGGACGTTCGTTCCAGGAAGCTTTGCACAAAGCCACTCAGTCACTAGAAATCAAACGAAATGGATTGGGTGCCGATGGAAAAGGATATACCGACTATGATAAAATCATTCAAAAACTAAAAGTTCCAAGTTGGGATAGGGTTTTTGTACTGTATGATGCCATTCAGTTGGGCATACCGTTAAAGACCATTCACGATATTACCAAAATAGATATGTGGTTCCTAAAACAATACGAGGAATTACACTATTTGGAGAAGGAAATATCTAAATACACTATTGAAACCCTTTCCAAATCCCTATTACTTGAAGCAAAGCAAAAGGGATTTGCGGACAGGCAAATAGCTCATATGTTGGATTGCTATGAAAGTGAGGTGCATAAGAAACGAACCAATCTGGGAATAAACAGGGTATACAAATTGGTGGATACCTGTGCTGCTGAATTTAAGGCGGTTACCCCTTACTATTATTCCACTTTTGAAGAAGAGATAGAAAGACCGGACGGAACACGATATGTTGCCAACGATAGCGATGTGACCGATCGTAAAAAAATTGTGGTGCTAGGTTCTGGACCCAACAGAATAGGGCAGGGGATTGAGTTTGATTATTGCTGTGTCCACGGAGTTTTGGCCGCTGCTGAATGTGGTTACGAGACCATTATGATTAATTGTAACCCAGAAACGGTATCCACAGACTTTGATACTGCAGACAAACTATATTTTGAACCAGTTTTCTGGGAACACATTTACGATATCATCCTTCATGAAAAACCAGAAGGGGTAATTGTTCAATTGGGTGGACAGACTGCTTTGAAACTGGCTGAAAAGTTGGATAAATACGGTATCAATATTATTGGGACCAGCTTTAAGTCTTTGGATTTAGCAGAAGATAGAGGCAGTTTCTCTACACTTTTAAAAGAAAACAACATTCCCTATCCGAGGTTTGGAGTAGCTGAAACCGCTGATGAGGCCTTGGAATTGGCAGAGGAACTGAATTTCCCGCTCTTGGTAAGACCTTCCTATGTATTGGGTGGTCAAGGAATGAAGATTGTAATCAACAAAGAAGAATTGGAATCTCATGTGGTGGATTTACTACGCAAGATTCCAAACAACAAATTGTTATTAGATCACTATTTGGATGGAGCCATTGAGGCAGAAGCTGATGCTATTTGTGATGGGGACGAAGTGAAGATTATTGGTATCATGGAGCATATTGAGCCTTGTGGAATCCACTCAGGGGATTCCAATGCCACCTTACCACCGTTCAACTTAGGTGAATTTGTGATGCAGCAAATTAAGGACCATACGAAGAAAATTGCGCTGGCCTTGAACACTGTGGGGTTGATTAATATTCAATTTGCCGTAAAAGACGACACCGTATACATCATTGAAGCAAATCCTAGGGCATCGAGAACGGTTCCTTTTATCGCGAAGGCCTATGGAGAGCCTTATGTGAACTTTGCCACTAAGGTGATGTTGGGCGAAAAGAAAATCAAAGATTTTGATTTTAATCCACATTTGGATGGTTACGCTATTAAACAGCCCGTGTTTTCATTCAACAAATTTCCGAACGTTAATAAAAATCTAGGACCGGAAATGAAGAGTACAGGAGAAAGCATTCTCTTTATTGATAGCTTAAAGGATGATGATTTCTATAATCTGTACTCAAGAAGGAAAATGTACTTGAGCAAGTAGCCTGATTAACTTAGTCTAGGTAACCACATGCCCATAGTAGCTGCAAAGGTACCTATGATTATTATCAAAGTGCATATCAGAATGATAAGTGTAGTATCAATTTGCAAACTAAGTTTTTTCGTTTTCCTTGCACGAATATGCATCTCGGCGATGGCCAAGGGCATCAAATATTGACCAAATCTAGGAAAGCTAGAAATGGACCTCTAAAGGTTACGGGATCAAAACCTACTGGGCCATTGTTTACCAAAAGCCAAAACATAAGCCCAATTTTAAAAAGTCACACGCCGCCCATCGCAAGGAATAATCGTAGTACCCATTCATTATGCGGTACAAAGTTTTTTTTGAATGAATTACTTGCAATGATTTCTGTTTTTGATAACCTGATTGTTCGTTTTTTGATTGATGAATGATGATTGATTGATGAATAAATGGCTGATTACTCTTTTTGTACGTTAACGATTTTAATATTCTTTATATCTCCACTGATATCCACAGTTCCATCTGACGAGTTGCTGTAAAACATGTACCCAAATTGAAGTTGTAGCTGCGCGGAACTGTGACCTCTTAGCTCTTAGTGTAATTCCTTACCTGAAATGACATTTTCGGATACGATAACACTGTACTCATCTAGTTTTAGACGATGAAGTGACCTAAGTTTTACTTTAACAACAACATTGTCTTTTTTTTCTAACATTTTTTCGAGTCTCTATTAGCAGGGTATCGTTTACCAAAGACGTCTTTACCGAATCGATTAGATGATTTGGAGCTTCTACCTGAATCTTATGCAAACTGTCTTGTTCCAGAATTATTCTCAAAGGTGCATTAGTTTTAATACCTTCAAATGAAACTGAAGTTCGGTCATGGCTCACCCTAATTTCATCAATGTACTTTTCCCTTCATCATTTTTCCAAATAGGCCATAAATGCTTCCTGAATCAAAATTTAAATCCACCGATTTAAGGATTGGGTGGCTTTTAGGATAATTAAATTGAAGTTGTTTACAGTTTAACATTATGGTGTGTTAGTTAACTAGAACACTACAAGCGTATAAAAAAATCACAACCCTCTAAGTTTTTCGAAAAAATGATTGTCAAGTATGGTACGTGGCGCTAACGCTGTTTGCTTATTTCGTGAAATAGTACTGATTCTTGTTTTGGCAAAGTTTTCAAAAAACAATTTGCTATTTTTCTCACCTCTTTGGCAAAAATTCCAAAATGTTCTGCCCGAGCATTGATTGATGCATCCACTACCAAGCCATAATCAGGAAATAGTACTAGAAAATTCATGGAACCCTTGCTCACACCACCATGGTGAACCATCCAAATGGGTTTTCCATCTATTAGGGATTCATTTTCATATTTGAGCCATGAACGCCATCCCAAGGCATATTCTTGTTGGTTAACCTTTCCGTTCGAAAGCCTAACAGGAGTCCAAAATTCCTTTTTGGTTTCCTTGGATAAAAAAGTGCTGTCTGCCAGCCATGCGCTTCCCATCTTGACCAAGTCAGTAGGAGTGGAGATAAATCCACCGCCCGCCCACTTGTAGCTAAGGTTGACATCGTGTCGTATGCCCATGGTACGGTATTCCCGATAGGAACCATCCGAGGTTTCATAAAAAGTGGCCAAGTGCTTTGTTTTGGGTTGGGAATGGTCGGCATAGGTACTCTTCATTTTTAAGACATCAAAGAGGTTCGCCCGCATGTAATCCAAAAAGGGCTGACCAGCAGCTTGTTCAAGAACAACGCTGGATAGGTTGATGTCGAAAGTGGAATAGGCAAAGTCTGAACCTGGTTTATATAACAAAGGATATCGGTCAAAGACCTTTAAGCCTTCAGACGCTGAATTGAATTGGTTGCAGTTGCAAAGGGTATATCTTCCTGATGCCAAACCAAAGTCTTCATAGTTTCCAACACCTGCGGTGTGACTTAGCAATTGTCTGAGTGTAAAATCCCATTTTTTGCGTGTCCAGTTCGTAATGGTGTCACCAATTACCGCGTCGAGTTTTAACCGGTCTTTATCCACTAATTTGGCTATACCAGTAGCTGTAATTGCTTTTGAGGTGCTGCCAATCCGGTACTGGGTCAAGGTGGTTGCTACAATAAGCTCCTCTACATTCGCATACCCTTCGGCGGCTGACCAAATTAACTTGCCGTTATGACCAACTGCTATGGAAAAGGAGGGAACATCAAGTCTTTTGCTTGCTCCCTGCAGATGTTTTTTTGCCTGTTGAATCGAGTTCTGATATTCCGGATTCGAAACTTCTTCCGTGATTGGGAATTGTACTTCAGGAAACTTAGTGAAGGTGCTGTAATAATAAATGCTCCAAGTGAGCCACAAAACGAACAGTGTTCCAGATACGAGCAATATCCTGCGGATGAACTTGGTGAGTTTCAATTTTTTCATACATCAAATATGAGGTGTTATGCCCTTGCCGAATTGAAAAATAGACCGTTGCCCAGTTAGTACCCCTATACAATTATTTCATGTAGTTTAATTGGATTCGTTGGCAATAAACCCGATTTCAACATCGGCAATTCAAGATTGGTCTACAATTGGAATTGTCACTGTGTTATTTGTTTACTTTTGAGTTTTAATGTCAGTGAATACTAAAATGAAAAAGCGAATACTGGATGAGGGAATCTCATCGCATGTACTGTTTTGGCTTATTCTATTATCCAGTTTCACCTTGATACAATTCTTTAAGGATGGTAATGACCAAAGCCTTTTGCTGCTAATGCTACAGAATTTGAAAAGACTACCTGCAATGCTTTTGGCGGTCTATGGGTTTAACTATTACCTGGTTCCTTCTTTTTATCGAGTTAGAAAATATATTCTCCTTACTTTGAGTTCCGTAGCACTTTTTTATTTTGCCAGTGCTTTTGACCGACTTGTGAATGTCTACCTATATGAACCTATTTTTCGTAAAGGATCCTTTTCACAAGAATCTGTTTTGGAAATTTTTACAGATGTGGACTCCCTATTCTTTGGTTATTTGCCTGCATTGCTTATGGCAACCTTTGCGATGACATTCACGAAAATGGCATATGAAAGAAATGAAATAGAACGCGAGAAACTTCAGTTACAAAGCGACAAAAACAAAGCAGAACTGGATGCCTTAAAATCACAAATACATCCGCACTTTCTTTTTAATACCCTGAATAATCTTTATGCCTTAACGGTTCAAAAGTCGGACAAAGCTCCTCGAATGGTGGAATCACTTTCTAATATGTTGGACTATATTTTGTATAAGTGCAATGAAAAGTACGTTCCACTTGAAAACGAGATTGAATTGATACAGAATTACATTGACTTGGAAAGAATTCGATTTGGTGACGATATTGTTTTGAATTGCAGAATTGACTTTGACAAAAGCAAACACCAACGACTACGAATTGCACCTTTGTTATTGTTGTCCATAGTAGAAAATGCATTTAAACATGGGGCGAGCGGTCAAGTGAAGCAGCCTGAAATTGATATTCATCTTTATCTTAAAGCCAAATTTCTCTATTTTGAGGTTAAGAATACCAAGGAATTGAATACTATGTCAGACAACACGGGCTTCACTAAAGGTATAGGGGTTGCCAATTTGAAACAGCAATTAGAGCGACTTTACCGCGATTACAGCTTTGAAAGTCGGGATATAGGGGATAGTTATAAGGTTAAGTTATATATAAACACCGCCTCGTCCAATGATTAAATGTATTCTTGTTGATGATGAACCGTTGGCCCGATCACTTCTGGAGGGGCACATTGCTGAAATTCCCTATTTAGAGTTATTGGGTTCTTTCAAGAATGCATTGGAGGCGAGTGATTTTTTAAACAAAAAGAAAGTCGATGTTGTTTTTTTGGATATTCAAATGCCCAAACTTACCGGTCTCGATTTTTTGGGTACACTATCCAATGCTCCCAAGGTTATCTTTACCACGGCCTACAGGCAATACGCTTTAGATAGTTATGAATTTGAAGCCGTGGACTACTTATTAAAACCAATTACTTTCTCTCGTTTTTTAAAGGCAATCAATAAATTGACCCATAGTGTTCAGAGTGTTTCGAAGGTTGAAATAGAAAGTCCTAATCCGGACTTTATGTTTGTTTCAAGTAATAAGAAGCAGGTTAAAGTAGTATTTGATAAAATATCACATATCGAGAGCTTTAAGGATTACATACGTATTCATTTGCCTAACGAATCCTTGGTAATAAAGGAACAACTTGGCAACATTCTAAAGGATTTACCCTCGCACTTTATTAGGGTACACCGATCTTATGTGATAAATTCTCGAAAAGTAACGGCCTACACCGCACGTGATATTGAAATAACATCCCTCGAGATTCCCATTGGTGGAAAGTACAAGGAATACGTCTTCGGCTATTTGAAAAACAATCTAAACCCTTAGGGTTTTAAGGTTTTCGCTTTTAACGATTTTGGAGAAACTCGTTCAAACGCTCAAACACGGAGCCCCATCCGTTGTAAAAGCCCATTTGTTCCTGTTGTTTGCAGTATTCCTCGGTTTCATGCACACAATGAAAAGTAAACTTGGTTTTTTCACCATCTGCTTCAAAAATTGAGTGGATTTTCACATTTTCGGTCATGGGCTTAAAGTTCGCGCTGGTTACAATTTTCTGATGATGTACAATTTCAGAATACACCCCGTCCGCGACAAACTCGTTTCCGTCTGGCATTTTCATGACATATTTCCAGCTTCCGCCTACTTCAAAATTATGCTCCAATACTTTGGTTTCCATTCCCTTTGGTCCCCACCAATTGGCAATGTGTTCAGGTTGGGTCCATGCAGCCCATACTAGTTCAAGAGGAGCATTGAAGGTTCTTTCCAGGGTTAGTGTTCGGCCTTTGGGTAGATTGTTATTGTACATTTTTATCCGATTTATTTTGTAATTGATTAAGGTAGTTTTCAAAAGAGTCCAGTTTTTCCTCCCAAAGATTACGGTATTGGTCAATCCAAAGAAAAGCCGGAATCAAGGCTTTGGGATTAATGATGCAGTAACGCTCCCTACCTTTTTGTTGAATGGAAATGATACCACATTCCTCAAGAACCCTAAGGTGTTTTGAAATGGCGGGTCTACTGATATCAAACTTTTCTGCCACCACATTCACGGTCATCGCATTTTGCGAAAGGTGTTGAATGATATCCCTTCGAACGGGGTCGGCTATGGCTTGAAAAACATCTCTTCGCATTATAAATGTAACTGAATGGTTACAAATATATATGTAATCATTTGGTTACACAAATATTTGAATATAAAATTGGAATGTATACTTTTATTATTCTGCTTCTAAGAGCCCAAATTGTTGAAGATGATGAAAGCAATGTTTGTAATGGCTACGTTCCCATTCCTCTAAATTCAAGGGACCAAAAATAGGATGGTTCTGTACCTCTTTTGCACTTGGGCGATTGGAATCGTAAAAGAACCCTATCTTTTTCTGAAGACCTTTAATGGCATCTTTTAGGCTTTCAAAGTACAATTCGGGTAAGACACCTCCTAGAATGGGGTTCCTAAAATTTTGTTTTGTCGGCAGGTTGCTCTTCAAGAATCTTTTATAAGCTTCAATTTTGTTTCCCGGGGTAGAGCAGGGCACTTGTATTATCCCAAGCGAAATGTCAAAAGTCCAAATCAAGTGCTCCACCATTTGCTGGGGACTCATTTTGCCCCAATTTGGTTTCAAGTCTTCATCAAGGTCCATCAGAATTGCTGTAAGCTGATTTACCAAGAATTCTTTCCGTGCAGGGTCATCATTGACTTCAAAAGGCATAGTCATTTTAGCCATAGGCACATTCTACTTTTCCCACTCCGTATGGAAAATACCTTCCCGATCTAATCTTTCATAGGTGTGTGAACCGAAATAATCTCGTTGTGCTTGAATCATATTTAGGGGAAGTCTGCTGCTGGTGTACGCATCAAAATAAGTCAACGCATTGGACAGCCCTGGAAGTGGTATGCCACTTGTGGCCCCGTAAGCTACCAGTTCACGGGTAGCAGCAACGGTTTCTTTTACCTTCTCTGTGAATGAAGGTGATAACAACAAGTTTGGTAAATCGGGTTGTGCTTTAAAAGCATCGGTAATATCTGCCAATAGCGCAGCTCGGATGATACAACCGGCCCTCCAGATTTTAGCGATTTCTCCCAAGTCCAGCTCGTAACCATATTCTTTACTTGCATCGGCTAATTGATGCATGCCTTGGGCGTAGGCCATGATAAACGCAAAATACAGGGCTTTTTCTGCTTTACTGGTCAATGTGTCTTTTACAACAGATTCCGGAGAGGGTCTATCATAAATTTCGTCGGCTTTGATGCGCTCATCCTTAAGAGCTGAAATCTCTCGCATGCTTACAGCAATATCTATTGTTGGGACTGGAATACCCAAATCCATTGCATTTTGGGAAGTCCATTTTCCTGTGCCTTTCTGTTTTGCCTTGTCCAAAATCATATCCACTAAGTCACCATCTGTCAAATCATCTTTCTGGGTCAAAATCTCGGAAGTAATCTCGACCAAAAAGGACTGCAACCTCCCCGAATTCCATTCTGCAAAGGTTTTATGCTGTTCCTCGTTGGTAAGCCCTCCGGCTTTTTTTAAAAGGTCATATATTTCAGAAGTCAGTTGCATTAATCCATATTCGATGCCGTTATGGACCATTTTCACATAATTCCCAGCAGACTTTGGTCCAAGGTATGCAACACAGGGCTCTCCTTTGTATTTTGCGGCAACCGCTTCAAAAATGGGTTTCACGTATTGGTAAGCATCCCTTGAACCTCCTGGCATTATGCTTGGCCCCTTTCGAGCACCTTTGGCTCCTCCAGAAACTCCCGCACCAAAGAAGTTGATGCCTTTCTCTTTTAAATAAGCTTCTCTTCTATCAGTGTCGGTAAAAAACGAATTTCCTCCATCAATAATAATATCACCTTCATCCAAATGAGGCAAAAGAGATTCAATAACAATATCCACAACTTTTCCAGCCGGTACCAAAAGCATGATTTTACGAGGCATGCTTAGGGCTTTCACAAAATTAGAAGCATCAACATCCGCATTGACCTTGGCGGTATCACCTCCTTCCTCTATCAGAGCATTCACTTTTTCCTTATCCAAATCGTTGCCAAAGGCAGTAAAACCATTATCGGCTACGTTGAGGATAAAATTTCTACCCATTACCCCTAAGCCTACTAGGCCAAAATCATAAGTATTTGCCATGCTCTATTTTTTGAGATTGTTATGTTAAGACAACACTAAGTAAATCATTTGTCGATTTATGAACCTAAAATAAACGTTATATTCGTCTTGCTCAAAAAAATAATGGGTTGTATTTGCCATACATATCATAACTTGTAGGGAAATGAGACCAACAATCCAATAACCATCAGCACACTTATGAAAAAGACAGATAACCAAATGCTTGTCATTTTTGGTGCCTCGGGTGATCTTACGGCCCGAAAATTGATACCGGCACTTTTTAACTTGTATGTGGCCAAGCAACTTCCAGAAAACTTTATAGTACTAGGCGCAAGTAGAAGCGATATGTCCGATGAAGAGTTTAGGAATAGGGTAGTATACGATAGTCCTTACCTGAAATCTAAAATTGAAGACCTCAAGGAAAACTATCTGAAAGGATTTACCGATATGTTTTTCTATGAGGATTTAGGGAGTGACTATACTGCAGAATATAGTGGATTGGCTAAGAGGATTGAAGCCTTAAATGCTTCGAAAGGGACGGACAACAACTACATATTTTACTTCTCAACGCCTCCTAGTTTATATGAGCCTATTGCCAAAAATCTAGCGGAGGTAGGTCTTAGCAATCAAGAATTGGGTTGGAAACGACTTATTGTGGAAAAACCATTTGGTTATAGTTTGGAAACGGCAAAGAATTTAAATAGGGGTCTCCAGCAATACTTTACAGAACCTCAGATTTATAGAATAGACCATTATTTGGGCAAGGAAACTGTGCAGAATTTGTTGGTTACCCGTTTTTCCAATAGCATTTTTGAACCGCTTTGGAATCGAAATTACATCCATCATGTTGAAATTACCAATGCCGAAAGTGTGGGTGTTGAGAAAAGGGGTGGATATTATGATAAATCTGGGGCACTTCGGGATATGTTCCAGAACCACTTGATGCAGATAGTTTCTTTGGTGGTTATGGAACCTCCAATCGGTGATGAACCGGAAGAAATACGGAACGAAAAAGTGAAGGCTTTAAAATCCCTGCGGATTATGCGCGATGAGCAGACTTTGTTTGGCAATACCATAAGGGCCCAATACGTTGCCTCAGAAATCAATGGAGAATCGGTTAAGGGGTATCGTGAGGAAGATGGGGTGAACTCTGATTCCACTACTGAGACCTACGCTGCCATAAAATTTTATGTGGATAATTGGCGTTGGCACGGGGTACCATTCTATGTTCGGACTGCCAAAAGAATGCCCACCAAGGTAACGGAGGTCATCATACATTTTAAAACCCCGCATCATCAAATTTTTAGTGATTCTGGACTGAACAGTAAGGACAATAAGCTGATTATTCGAATTCAACCGGATGAAGGAATTTTAATGAAATTTGGCGTGAAAGTTCCCGGGCAAGGTTTCAAAGTGGAACGTGCTAACTTAGATTTCTATTATTCCAGTTTGGCGGAAACCTATGTCATGGAGGCCTATGAGAGACTACTTCTCGATGCCATGCAAGGTGATGCCACCCTTTATGCCCGTGCTGATGAGGTGGAAGCAGCTTGGGAATTTGTAGATCCTATTTTGGACTATTGGAAAAATGGAAAGGATGTACGTATGTATGGCTATGCTGCGGGAGTATGGGGGCCAGAGAATGCCGATGAACTCATTGAGGATTTTGGATATTGGCGCAATCCCGGAGAGAATTTAGCGGATGACCCAGGGTATTGTGTGATTTGTTAAATTCTGATGTCCGATGTCAGTCGAGCGCAGTCGAGAACAAATATGAAGTATTTATGGAATTAAAAATATATAAGGACAAGAATGAAGTTGCAACAGCATTTTCATCCTACTTCGTTGATTTTGTAAAGGACAAAGACCAAGTTCATATTGCCTTGTCCGGAGGAAGTACACCAAAAATTGTTTTTGACGTATTGGCCTCAAAATATGGTGACAAAATAGATTGGTCCAGTATTCACTTTTACTGGGGAGATGAACGCTGTGTTCCTCCAGATGATAGCGAGAGCAACTATAAAATGACTGTTGACCACCTGTTTTCAAAAATCGAGGTTCCCAAGGAAAATATCCATCGCATTTTAGGAGAAAGGAACCCTAACGGAGAGGCCATGCGCTACGCCAATCTTTTGGAAATCAATTTGGATAGGGTAGAGGGTGTTCCCCAATTTGATTTGGTGATTCTTGGTATGGGAGACGATGGCCACACCGCTTCCATTTTTCCACATCAAATTGAACTATGGGAAGCCGAAGACCACTGTGTGGTGGCCACCCATCCTGAATCTGGGCAGAAGCGGGTTTCCATAAATGGAAAGGTTATCAATACCGCAAAGGAAGTGGCCTTTTTGGTCACAGGACAAGGAAAAGCTGAAAAAGTCGAAATGATTACCCAAAAGAAAGAAGGATTTGAGAAGTATCCTGCATCGCTAGTGAATCCAGCATCCGGAAAACTGCTTTGGTTTTTGGATAAGGATGCGGCTTCAGGATTAAGTTGACTACCACAAAACTTACGGAAAACCCATAGAATTTTTAAAGTTTTTGCATGGCCCTACAATAGTTTCATAATTTTTTTTGGTCGATTTATAAATTGACAACCAATTTATAAATCACACCTTATTTTACCATATACCGTTCGTTCCGGTGAGGTACATTTATTGGACAAAAACAATAAATTATGAAGACACGATTTTTTAGTATCCTTTCGTTGGTCATTCTCTTTTCTTTATTTATAGCCTCCTGTGAGAATGAGGAAGTCCTGCAACTGGAGGAAAGTACTGAACTTTTAGAAGAAGGAATACCACTTGGGGCATTGACAATTGATGAACTGCCAGACCTTGCAAGTACCATTTTGGGTTCATCGGAGAAATCAAAGGTGAACTGGAGTTCTAAAAGTGATGGAGAAGATATTATATTGGATGAATCAAGAATTCTATCGGTAACCGATTCCATTGGCAACGTTTCCTTTTCCATTAGAATGTATGTAGCAGACACCCCCTACAATATTTTCCATAACATAGTTGTGAAGCAAAGACCTGATGGTGGGTTCAATGAACCTATGGTCCTTCAGTACGTGGTAGACGAAGAGTACTACGAAACTTATGTGAACAGTATAAGAAGTGATGCCCCTTTTCAAGGAAAGATAAATATGTATTCCACGAGCACCTTTTTTGACGGAGAGACTCTATTTAATAGAAACATAACCCCCACACCATGCGGGGCTGCTGATGCCGACAGCAACAATGGTTCTGGCACTAACTCTGGGGGAGGCGGTGGAAGTTCTGCAGACGGACATAGCGGTTCCTACAACAATTATGGTTATGGGTACTGGTATATTTCTTATCCCTCGTCAGGTGGAGGAGGTACTGGACTTACTCCAGTTGTTGAAGTAGGCGAAGGTAGCTTTGGTGCAGGGGGTACAGATGGTACTTTAAAAAGTGGTTTTTCTGGAAAAAATAGCAACTGTCCCGAGGATGAATTGTTGTTTCCTATTAATGAAAACGAGGAGACTCCTCCAAGTTGTAAAAGTTTTGAATTTATACAAGTTGGTAATGCTCAATTTTCTTATGTCAAGGGCATTCGGTTTCTTTATATTTTACCTGATGGGTCATCCGAATATGCCAGATACGACAATCCTATGGAATTCTCAACACCTTACGAAGATAGATTTGGTAACATTTATGATAATGGTTCTTTGGCAGAAGCAAGTGCCAAGGCCCTTAAAGAAGCAATGGATGATACTTTTCAATTTGCTAAAAATCAAACTACCTTTATTGGCGAATATCGTCTTAAAAGACATTTTGAGGAAAAGCTCATGGCCGTCTATCCGAATTATATCCCAGGAGGACGTGTTCAAATACGGCCAAGGAATTTAAAGGTTAATAAGGTAACAGAATATAAAGCTTCTTGGTTTTTTGACGACGATTGTAACAACTGAAAATTTATGAGTGACTTTTTTTTACAAAAAGCCTACGAATACTATCCAAGAAATCTGAATTTCTTGAACAATAGTAGAGAAATTGACCAAGCATATTTTGAGACGAAGGAGTATAAATATTTAAATGAACACCTAGATAGATTTTGTTTGGATGAAAATCATTTCCTTAAAAGCAGTTCGAAAGGGATTTTAGATATTCTTCAAGGTAAGTTAGAACTTAGAGATGTTTCAAGGCCATGCCAAGATGATAGGGCCATTTGTTTACAGCATAGCGGATTTTATGAAGAAAAAACTAAAAAATTCAGACCATTGTGTTTTGCCATAAGTGCATTGATTCCCTATTTTCATGCTTATATGATGGAGATTGATTTAATTGAAGACAATTATAACAAGCCGTTTAAATATCAATGGAAATCCATTTCAGGCCCCTTAACTTGTTGGAAGGAAAAGAGCCTGTACAACGATACTTATTCGTTAGTTTGTGATACTATAATACAATTCACCGATTACAAGGAATTTCCAGAGGAACTTGTAAATAAAAAAATACCAGATATTTCGAAGAATAATATAGAATTTGGTGAGGTTACTTTTTTCAATGCATTTTTTTTAGACAGATATTATTGTTACCCTTAAAATTATTAGATATGGAATTTGATGTTAATGTATTGGACATCTACTTTACGCTTAAAACACAACATATTCTGGTCATATCAATTTTTTTATTTTTCTTCTTTTATGGAATAATAAGTTTTACGGTTTTCCTGGTCAAAAGGATAATAACGTTAAAAGGCTTCATTCACTTTTAATAGAAATTTCGCCAAGAAGGAGATCGGACTATGTTAAAAACTTTGATAGGTAGAGTGAGGGTGATTTGTTCTCAAAAGGCTTCGGTAGGTATTGTTTAAATCTTTGATTATTTCACCCAAATTTTTTTTGACCAGAGCGGTGTTGGATGGAGGAATTTACAAGCAATGAGGAACTCATTGAAAGGGTAGAACACCTAAAGAGCCTAGGGTTAGTGGAAGATGATGGGAAAGGTGAATACAAACTTACCAAGCTTGGGAAGAAGTATTTTGAAATGACCATGAACTTACCTACTTTTCCCTTTGGTGGGGCTACTGAATATTAAAACAAAAGCTTGGTTCTCGAAGAATTACAAAGCGAGTGGGTATCAACTTTCAAAAGAATGGAAAAAAATATTAAAGCCGCAATGAGAGCGATTGGAGGTGATTGGAGCAAAAGTTCTCCACATACCATACGAAACTTGTCACCATATACAAGAGATTGGGCATGGTCCATAAAAGATTGTAGTAAGTGAGCAAAACAGTTTTATTATTTCTATATTCAGTTTTAACAATTATCCAAAGCGATACAATGGACTTTGTAAAGATTCTGAACAAAAAAATTTCAAACCTATCAATTGAATACAAACTAATTTCGGTTGATAAGGAGAACAATTCAAGAATGTATTTTGTTCAAAGTGATGATGAAATTTTTTCAAAAGCTGATATTAGAGGAATAATTATAACAACTGATGATAATGATACTGTTGAAAGAATTATGGTTGACTTCAAGACAGTAATGGATGAAGACCTTTTTCTTGATATTGTCAAACAGTACGGAACACCTCACAAAATGTTTTGTAAGGATACACTTCTCTATGAAAATTCAGGGAGTTTAGATGGTTTGGAATTTAATGAGAGTGATTATAGCTTAAAGGAGTGTGGTTTTGAGAACAAACCAGTATGTATTGTTTGGAAGAAAGATGAGATTAAGCTGAAATTTACTATGGCATATGAGCCTCATAAAATGCAACTCATAGTAACTAAAGATTGAACCCATAAAATTATCGATTAGATGCGATAAGACTTTGGAAATAGGGTATAATCGTATTGTTGTTAAACCTTGGTTTGTATGAGTCAGGCTAAATTTCAAATTGATAATTTTTCAATAGGAGAAAGCTTTTCCAAGTATCCTTCGAAAAACCTCATAACAATTGATTCCGTTTCCTGTTTTAAACATGGAGTTGGATATAGGTACAATAAAATTGTCTCCGAAGAATTCCTTCAAGATTATAGTTTTGGAGGTTATAATGTATCCAAGTTAGCTTTCAAAGTGAAAGATGATAGAATTGAAGATATTCTGTGTTTTGTTGAATTTGAGAATATTAAGAAATTTTTGACCGCTCAAGAAAATCAATATGGGCTACCAACCTCTATGGCCAGTCGTTTAAAAGGTTCAGAACGTAGAAAAGAAAAATTGGAAAGTATTCCTGAAAAAGTAGATTTAAACTTTATACTTTCGAAAATATCAGAATATAAAAGCTTATGTTGGCACAATATCAAAACCAATATGAATGATAGAAGAGAAACGTCCCTGTTTTTGGAGTATTTTCCGATTGGTGCTAAACAAGACAATTATTCTGTAGCAAGAATGGAATATATTGTACACAAGGATTGATAAGAGATGTAGGCAGTATGATAAATAAAGTTTTGATTGGCTTAATATTTCTTTTTGTAATTGTTGGTTTTGTTTTAGGCGACAAATATTCTTTCGTGTATAATTATTATGACAGCTATTATTTGGTCTATTACCGAGATTTGTTGTTTATAATCTGTCAACTTATCGCAGTCTTTGTCGTATTGAGGTTTCTTTTGTTGAGAATTTTTACGCGATACCTCTAAGCTTCATTTGTAATTGGATTTGAAGTTCCAACAGAAATGAGTTTAAAAAGAATGTAACTGAATAACGGAGATATACTATGCGAAGCGATAAACAAATTCATATGGGGTACAAATTCTTGGGTACCTCTATTATTTTAATTCTGCTTACACTACCCGTTTGGGCACAAGAACAGCCTATTGATATTGTGGTTGACCAATCACAGGACTCTCTCACTTTATGGGGTATAAACCATACTGACCTTACCCAAGAGGTGACTCTACAACTAGTTGTCGAAAATCTTTTGGGATACGATGATGCTATAACACTATTAATTCCCCCTAAGGATTCATTGGTTATGACAAAACTTGGAATTCCAAAAGGGAAACATTGGAAGTGGAGTTCCGATTACGCTTGGAAACCAAAACCTACAGAGCAAGAACTTTTAGTGTATAACATCAAGAAAAAACAAGAGGTCTTTAAAGCCTTTGAAGTAGATGAAAACCCTCTCATTCTATTTTATAAAGAAGGTTGTTCCCGTTCAAGGTTTGCCAAGGAAAGTTTGGAACGAAAAAAGATATCTTTTAAACTTATTAATACCACTTCAAATGTTCAAGATGGTAAAAGATTAAGTGAGCTTATTCGAATTGAAGATCCTGATAACAAACAATATCTTTTTCCTGTGTTCCTTGACCGTAAGCAATTGGTCTATGACATCACTGATTTAAGAGGTTATATGAAAAGTTTGGTAAAGAATTATAAATAATTCATTTGAATGATAACTCGCTGTAATAATGCTCCTGTTGCGAAGAGTTGAAGTCAATCCAAATCCAACTTCACATTTTCACCTTCCAAAAATTCCAAATATTGGTTTACTTTAAAGGCTTTGGATGCATATTTGGAGTCTCGGTCATGCGCGGATAATTTTCGTTCCTTACTTCTGGCAAAGCGTCGCATACCTTGTTTATCTTTGACAATTAGGCCAGGAACTGCTATGTTTTTACCATTTTCATCTTTGGCCACCATGGTGAAATACGAAGAATTGCAATGTTTAACCTCGCCAGTTTGAATGTTTTCGGATTCTACGCGGACTCCCACTACCATGCTGGTACGCCCGGTATAGTTTATACTGGCCTTGAGAGTTACCAATTCGCCAACATCTATGGGGTTTAAAAAATTGACACGATTAACCGAAGCAGTGACACAATAACTTTGGGAATGCCGACTCGCACAGGCAAAGGCAATCTGGTCCATCAAACTTAAAATATATCCTCCATGGACCTTGCCTCCAAAATTGGAGTGGGCCGGGAGCATAAGTTCAGTAATAGAAACCTTGGATTCTCCGGCTGTTTTAAACGTTTTCATTGCTATTTTCTAAAGTGTGGAGATTGCTCCTGAACCACATCGATTATAAAGTACTTGGTGTCGCCCAACCAGAAAAAAGTGCCATATCGCTCTTTATAGGTCACTTTTACATATTGGCCTTGGTAATCTTTCAACTTTTCAATGACTTTCGACTCACTGTCTTCCACCGAAAACTCAAAAATCTGCGCTCCGGAGATACCCTGACTGATTTCACCTTCCCATGTTTTGGCCAAAACTCCCTTGCGGCTGAACTTGATAAGTTCGCCTGAACGATAACCTTCACTAAAGGGAACATAATAGATAAAGGCAAAGTATCCTGCTATTCCAAAAATAACAACGGTAATAAAGATAAATAGGAACTTACGCATCCTTTATAATTCAAGTTTGGGTTCTTCGTAATCGTCTTCTTGGGCACGTTTTAGAATAGGCTCTGGAATGGATTTCTTGGCTTTGGCACCCATTTTCTTCAATTTTTCAATGCTTGTCACTATGTTTCCTCGGCCTTCTACCAATTTGTTCATGGCGCCGCGATATTCATTCTTCGCCTCATCCATCTTTTTGCCCACTTTGGTCAAATCAGACACAAAACCTTCAAACTTATCGTACAGCGCTCCAGCCTGACGTGCTATCTCAATGGCGTTGCGTTGCTGCTTTTCGTTGTTCCACATGGTGTCAATGGTACGAAGCGTAGCCAATAGGGTTGAGGGAGTAACAATCACAATGTTTTGCTCAAAAGCCTTGTTGTAAAGTGACACATCCTCATTTATGGCAATGGCAAAAGCAGGTTCAATGGGAACAAACATTAAAACAAAATCTGGGCTTTCCATTTCATATAAATCTTCATACTTCTTTGCAGAGAGTTGTTCCACGTGCTTTCGTAGGGAATTGATATGGTCCTTTAAGAACTTGGGCTTATCTTCTTCATCGGCATTGGTAAAGCGCTCGTAATCCGTTAGCGAAACCTTAGAATCCACAATCATTTTTTTGCCATCGGGCATATTGATGATGACATCGGGCATCACGCGACTGCCATCCTCAAGCGTGAAACTTTGCTGTACACTATATTCTCGGTCCTTTTCCAAACCGGATTTTTCCAAAACACGCTCCAAGACCAATTCCCCCCAATTTCCTTGCATTTTACTATCACCTTTTAAGGCTTTGGTCAAATTCTCTGCCTCTTGGGTTATTTTCAGATTTTGATTTTGAAGGTTGAGCAGTTGTTCTTTAAGTGCTGAGTGAATGCTGATGTTTTCCTTTTGGGATTTTTCAACCTTTTCTTCAAACTCCTTTATTTTTTTGTTGAGAGGGGTAAGAATATTTTCTATGTTCTGTTTGTTACTTTCCGTGAATTTTTTGGACTTATCCTCTAGAATTTTATTAGCCAATATTTCAAAATCCTTGGTGAATTTTTCTTGGAGTTTTTCCAATTCTTCCTTTTGTTCTGAGTGCTTTTGCTGTAAATTTTCTAAATCAGCCTGATAACGGACAATTTGATTGCTCTGTAGTTCCCTTTCGGATTGAAGCTCCCTTCTACCTTCATCGGAATCCATCAACTTTTGGTTAAGCGTGGAAATATTGCTGTTCAGTTGAGATTCTCGTTCTTTCCAAACACTTTCCACGGATTTTGTTTTGAGCTTTTGAACGTACATGCCCAAAAGTACACCCCCAATCAAGGCCAATAGTCCAATCAATACAAAAATCAATTCAGTGCTCATACAATATTTTCTATCGATAAAGATAACGGATTCCAGACTTCAGCGAAATGGTATTTCGACTTACTTTTTAACCTTATACGTTCCTGTTGTTGCATCAAATTGGACCATGTCCGAAGGAAAAAGGGTATCAAAGTGCTTTTCTTCAATCAATTGACAAGGTTCTCCAAAGGGATTTTGATTTCCATCCAATATCAACATGGAATCGCAGGTTTGGATGGCCAAATCAATTTCGTGCGTGGTAAAAAGTATGGTTTTATTCCGCTCGTGAGCTAACTCTTGTAATAGTTTTAGGATTTGAACCTTGTGGTGCAGGTCAAGATGCGTAGTAGGCTCATCCAATAAAATCAAAGGGGTGTCCTGTGCCATGGCTCTAGCTATCAATACCCTTTGAAATTGTCCATCACTCAATTCATGGCATTTGCGGTAACGTAGTTTATCCAGTAAAAAAGTTCTGATGCTTTGTTGAATGCGTTTCTTGTCATTTGTGCTTAATCGCCCTAACCAATTGGTATGCGGTTGTCTGCCCAATGCTATCAGTTCTTGTACGGTGAGATTTTTTGAAGTGGTCTGCTCCGTAAGCACCATACTGCGTTTTTGTGCTAATTGTAATGCGGATAGCGATTCCAGTTTCTGGTTATCAATCTCAATTTCCCCTGATTTTTTGACTTGAAGTCCTCCCAAAGTACGAAGCAAGGTTGATTTTCCCACACCATTGATGCCCACAATGGTGCATAGGGAACCCCTTTCCAATGAAAACGAAATGTTTTTCGCAATGGTAATGGACGGATAACCAATAGACAGATTATCAACATTCAAAATTTGATTTTTCATTGCATCCATTAAAAAATCATTTTTCGTTTACGAATCAATAACCAAATTACAACAGGGGCGCCAACTAAGGTAGTGATGGCATTTATTGGCAAAACGTTGGCTGAGTTGGGCCACTGGGCAATGGTATCGCAAAGCAACATCAAAATCGCTCCATAAAGGAATACCGCTGGAATCAAAATACGATGTTCCATGGTATCGAAAATCTGGCGGGTAAGGTGGGGTACGGCCAGCCCAACAAACGCAATGGGACCTGCAAAAGCAGTTATGCCTCCCGCTAGTAAACCTGTTGCCACTATGGCAATAAATCTTGATTTTTTTAGCGAAACACCTAAGCTTTCCGCATAGTTTTCTCCCAATAAAAATGCATTCAATGCCTTAATGGAAAAAATACTCAAAATCAAACCTAAAAGAACGATTCCGGTCAATAGCCAAACTTGTGATTGAGATAGATTGCCGACACTACCAAAGGACCAAAAAATAAAACGTTGCAGATTATCCGCTGTGGAAAAATAGGCTAAAACACTTACAATGGCCGAAGTAATGCTTCCGAACATCAAACCTATGATTAGAAGTGCCATAGTATCTTTTACTCGATTGGCCACTAAAATCACTACCAGTAGTACAAAAAAACTTCCTAAACTGGCTGCTACTGCGAGTGAAATATCATTCAAATAGGAGAACGAAGCCCATCCTGAAAGTAAAGAAGCCCCCATCAAAAGCAGGGCTGCTCCCAAACTTGCTCCAGAACTGATACCCAGAACAAATGGCCCCGCCAAGGGGTTTCTAAAAAGTGTTTGCATCAAAAGCCCACTTAAGGAAAGTCCACCACCCACCAAAATTGCTGTAAACGACTTTGGAATTCGATAGTTCCATAAAATGTAATCCCAAGTTGGTGTTTCCAGAGATTTTCCCAAAAATGACGATAGAATAGCATCAAAGGGTATGGAAACCGACCCCGAACTTATGTTCAAGACCCAAGCTACACATAGAGCTAAAGCAATGCATAGAAACGAAATACGATATTTCTGTGAGGGAGACATTTATTGCAAAGGGCTGAAAAAATGAGTTTCGTACCCTTCCATCAGGTCCGGGTGAAGAATTGAAATCAAATCTTTTAAAACCAAGTCGGGTCTTTGAGGAGCCAGTTCATAGAATAAAATGCCTCCTGTTTCCCCTTTTCTCACCGCATTGGAAAAGACTTTACGATTGACATAGGCACTAAATTGAATATAATGTGGGTTTGCATTTTCCAGTTGCTCATAGGCGGTATGTAGCGATGGATTGAACCAAAAATCAGCTTTTTGTCCTTGTGTGAGTACTTCTTCCAAGCTTAAACCAATACTGCCGGTATCCTCTGTGTCTTTCCAGAGGTAATTGGCGTTTGCATCCTTTAAAAATTGTGACATCCAGCTATTTCCTCCTGCAACATACCATACATCTTTATACAAGCCTCCGGTTAAGACCGTTGGTTTATCCAACGCTTGTTGGGCTAGTACCTTGGCCTCCTTATACGATGATTCAATAGTCTTAAAAATACTATCGGCCACTGCTTCTTTTTGGTAAAAAGGAGCAAAAAACTTAATCCATTCCGCTTTTCCCAAAGGGGTTTGCTCCGTCCAATCGCCGTTGTACACAATGGGAATGCCAGATAGTTTTAAAGTTTCATACGCTTTGTTGGTGCCATTGATACCGAAACCGATTACCACTTCGGGGTTTGTTTCAAGTGCAATTTCGGTGTTAATGTTTTCATTGGTTCCCAATTCATGAATGGAACCTTCATCAATTCTCTTTCGTGCTTCGGTTGAGGAAATCAAATCGGAGTTGGGAAAACCTACCAAAGTGTTCAATGCCCCCAGCGATTCCATTGCCGGGATATGTGTGGTTGAAGTCACTATCATACGTTCAACTGGAGTTGGTACAATGGCATCATACGCATCCCTTGGTAATGTTATGGATGCTAGTCTTTCCCGTGGAATCAAGGCATAGCTAAACTCTTCTGAGGCTCCCGGCCATGCTGAAACCACGCGGATGACAGTAAAGTCTACATTTTTTTCAATGGAAAAACCTTGTGCGTATTGAATCGAAGGGGAGTCTGGATTTTGTTTAAGAGCTAATTCAGACTTTTTTTCCTTGCAGGAAGTGAACAATAGTGAAAAAAGGAGAAGGGATATTGAACCGAATGAAGATTTTTTCATCATGCCATCAAAAGTAAGATTATTTAATTTTTGTAAAAAAAGATTAAACAGAATGATTACTTTCGTCGTGAATTTTGGTTCGTACAATGCTTTGTGCGATTAAAAGGGAATCTGGTGAGAATCCAGAACTGTTCCCGCAACTGTAAAGTTCATGCCAAACTTGGTTTGGCACCTCAAAAAGAGGGTGTTGTTTACTTCAATGCCACTGTTCAAAAGAATGGGAAGGCCAAATAACATTGAACAAGTCAGGAGACCTGCCAAATTCAAACAAACAATGTTAAACTTTCGGGATAAAGGTTTACGTATGAAGCACATACTATTCTCCCGTTTATTCACTTAAACGAAATGAAAAAAACACAATTGTGGTGGTGCGCCACACTTTTTGCGGGTCAATTTTTTTATGCCCAAAATGCACAACAAGACTCTGTCTCCGTTCAACAGTTGGATGAAGTAGTGGTCAGCGATTCACGATTTGAACTGAAACGTGAAAATTCCGGTAAGACCGTCATCAAAATTTCAGCTCAGGAATTGGAACGTAATCAGGGAAGAACCGTAGCTCAGGTTATCAACACAAAGAGTGGAATCGAAATCGCAGCTAGCCGCGGTAGGGATGGTGATGTTCTCGGTGTATTCGCCCGAGGTGGCCGTGGACGTCAGGTATTGGTGATAATTGATGGGGTTCGAGTGACCAATCCTTCTTCTTTTTCAGTCGAGTACGATTTACGATTTTTGTCAACCGCAAATGTGGAATCCATAGAAATAATTAAAGGTGCTGCAAGTACACTATACGGTACCAATGCTGCCACCGCGGTCATTAATATTACCACCAAAAAGAATTCGGAAAACAATATCGCAGGTAATTTTGAATCCATGGTCGGTACAAACCAAACATCTAATGACCAAAACTATAATCTTGCCAGCTTTGCCAATAGCGCTAAGGTAAGTGGAACATTAAACAAATTCTCTTATGGTGTAAGTTTCTCCAACCGATATTCCAACGGACTTTCTGCAGCGGTGACACCGGAGAATGAAGAAGACGACTTTTCCCAGTATAGTGCAGACCTCAAAATAGGATACAAGTTTTCAGAGAAATTTGATGTTTTGCTTTATGGAAACAAGACCGAGTTCAGAAACGAGTTTGATGCTGACCGTGCGGAAGCTCCCAACCAATTGAAACAAGATCAAGAGCGCTTGGGTATTGCATCCACATTTAGCTATGGCAAAGGTTCCATACAGTTGAATGCAGCCTATACAGATTTTGATTTAGATTCAAGAAGCACTTTTGGTGAGACAGTCTCCAGTGGCGAAAATTTTGTTTTTGATGTTTACAACAAATATGTCTTTAACGATAGGTTTTATACGGTCTTAGGTATTAACTATATTAAAGACAAAGCCATTTTTGATGAGTCAGTGGATTTTACGATTGTAGACCCTTACGCAAACTTGGTCTATGTTTCGGATTTTGGTTTGAATTTGAATACGGGAATTCGATTAAACAACCATTCCGAATATGGGAATCAAGTAGTGTATAATGTTAACCCGTCTTATGTTTTTCCTACGGAAAAAGGCTATGTAAAGCTTTTGGGTACCTATGCAACTTCTTATATCACACCCAATTTGATTCAATTGTTTGGAAGCTTTGGGAATGAGAACCTGGAACCAGAAGAGAATACTACCATAGAAGGAGGAGTGGAATATTATGTAAACGACAAACTTCGATTAAGTGCTGTATACTTTGATAGAAATGAAAAGAATCGAATTGGGTCTGATCAAGATTTTCGTAGTATTAATATTTCGGACGAAATCGATGTTAATGGAGCAGAGATTGAAGTATCATGGATTCCTATAGAATCATTTACCATTGATGCCAATTATACATTTACGGAGCGCAAGGGGGACAATGCCATTAGAATCCCTAGACATAAAGCGAATTTGACCTTGGGCTATCAACTTTGCGAATCCACAAATGTTTCACTTCAATATGCCTATACCGGAGAACGGATTGATACTGATTTTTCAGTTTTTGAAGATGTTGCATTGGATGCATTTTCGTTGGTTAACCTCTATATTGACCACGAGTTACTACCCAATAAGCTAAAGGTTTTTCTGAACGCCAATAATATCCTGAACGAAGAATTTACCGAAATCATTGGTTTTACAACAAGGGGTAGAAACATAAATGCTGGCTTTAATCTGAGCTTTTAATTACTAAATTGGAGCGATGTTGAAAGTCTGTTCTTTTATGCCTGCGGTTACCCAAATGCTCTACGACATGGGTTTGGAGGACCACCTCTATGGTGTAACCTTTGAATGCCCTGAACAGGCCTTGAAGGAAAAAGAGCCTGTAGTACGTTGCATTTTGGAGGGTAAAGACCTTTCCAGTACGGAAATTGATGCGCTTTTCTCCGCAAGTAAGAGCCAAGGAATGGACCTGTACTATGTAGATGAACCCCTGTTGGAACGTATAGCACCAGATATCATCTTTACACAGGATATGTGTGATATATGCCAGATTGATACGGCCTGTACCGCAGCAGCAGTGGCCAATCTTAAGAAACAACCGGAACTTGTTTCCATAAGCCCGGAGTCTTTGGATGATGTCTTTGAATCAGCCGTAACCATTGCAACCGCTTTGGGAAAAGAGGAGCTGGCCTATAGATATTTAAATGGTTTGCATAATAGAATTGATGATGTGGTAGATACGTTGCGAGCAGCAAGAGCTTTGCCCAAACGGGTAATGTTATTGGAATGGATTGACCCTATTTTCAATTGTGGACATTGGATTCCACATCAGATTGCTTATGCTGGAGGGGTGGATATGCTTTCTAACCCTTCAGGTGATAGTATCGTTACCTCATGGGAAAAGATTGTGAAATATAACCCCGAAGTATTGATTGTGGCACCTTGTGGATTCAAGATAGATAGAGCCTTGGAGGAGCTTCATATTTTAATCAAGAAAGAAGGTTGGGATAATTTGAAGGCAGTCAAGGATGATTCGGTTTATATAGTGGACTTTGATATGTTTACCCAATCATCTGCAGGCACTTTGGTCGATGGAATTGAGGTTTTAGCGGCCCTGTTTCATCCTGAACTAAGGGAGGTTCCTGCTAAGTTGTCACACAAATATGTAAAATTGGAAAACCACTTAGTTAAAAATTAAGAATAAAAGAAGCGGCCATTTGGCCGCTTCTTTTATTGATTCATTTTAATGGGTTTGTCCAAGTACATATTGTCTTTGATTACGGTTTGTACCCTTGAGCTTGTAAATGAATGAGCTGGAATCTGCACGTTAAAACCACGTCTTGTAACGGCTCCATTTATTTCTTGAAGCGCCCTGGCCAATAACGGTTCGTTTACATCACCAAGAATACCAAGATTGGTCAGGTCCTCTTCCAATTCAATATCTGGATCTAGACCGTCTGTATAGTCGAAAAACCCATCAGCATTTTCGTTGCGTCCTACCAAGGGTTGAAGCCCCCATTGACTGTCTGCAGGAATCAACCCCTCTCGTTCTGGGTTATAAATAAAAGAACCTCCAGGATCATCTACAAGTGTAATTGAAAACTCATTCTTACCCGAAGTTGTCTCCCCAATTTGCGTAATGTTCATGTAGGGTGCAAGCCCGTTGATAATTAATTCACTTGCCGAAGCCGAACTACCTGTGGTCAGGATAAAAACTCTATTTAAATTTAAAGTATTAATTGGAACCAAGGGGGAATTTTCATCAGAAGTGTCCATTCTAAATGAACTTGCAAATCTGTCCTCAAGTTGCTCAGGTGACAGTTGTACCTGAATTTTTGGATTCCAACGTTGTCTTATATATAATTTACCTGTGTCCGTACTGTGAATCATACTAGCCAATAATTTTGAGGTATTCACTGAACCACCTGGATTATAGCGCATATCCAAAACCAATTCTGTAGCACCATCAGCTACAAACTGGGCAAACGCGTCATTTAATTCGTTGTTGAAGCTCCTCAAAAAGCGATTGTACATAAGATAGGCGACCTTTGTTCCATTTACATCAAGCGTAGTGGCAACCTGAATTGGATTCTCGGCAAAATTTTCGATTTTGGTCAAAGCCACTTCTTTCCCATTAAGCGAAAAACTACCATTGTTTAGATTCGCCATTCCGAGGGTGTAATTGGCATTATCACCGAAGAGCAGACTTCTAAAGTTGCTTCCTGTCAACTGAACACCATCAACATGCGTGAAAAATTCACCTCTCGAGATGTCCTTGCTTGCAGCATCAGAATCCGGCAGGATATATTGCACATACCCAAACACGTCATCTGAACCTTGGGCTATAAATTGCAGTCCAAACTCGAGACCGTTACTTCTAGATACACCGGCTAAACCACTTACCAATTCGGTATAATCCTCATTCAAAAAGCTGAACCGGTCCTCTACAAACAGAAGTTCATTCTCCCATAAATCAAATGGATTAGGAAATTGTTGCAAGAATTGGGTAAATTCCTGATCATTGGCAAAACGGTCATCGGCAAGAACTGGCACATCTGCCTGCCAAAAGTACCAAAGGTTTAATGCATTCCACATAAAACTTTGAACGGGAAAATCGGCCGAGGTAACTGGAGTGGGATCTGGATTCTGAATTCCCCCGTTATCATCGCTTGAGCAACCGAATAGAATAAAGGAAAGTAAACAAAGGAAAAAAAGGGTCTTTTTCATAGCGTAAATCGTTTTTCAAGAAAGTTCTTCAATAACCGTTCCAGTAAAACTCGAACAGATTAGAAATTCGAGGCAGAAGTTTCTATATTCTAGCAATTTTAGGCTCAAAATAAAGACATAATGGGACATTTCAAATTTTTTGTAACAATTTTCGATATGTGTCGTCGTGATAATGAAGCCTGATATTAAACAGGTGGAAAACTAAACAACCAATGCAACAAAGTGATTTTTTAAATGTGGTAATGCCTTTTAAGGATAAACTGTACCGTTTGGCAAAACGGTTACTGGTATCCAAAGAGGAGGCAGAGGACGCCACGCAGGAAGTGTTGCTAAAATTATGGTCAAAAAATGAAAGCATGGCCGATTATAAAAATGTTGAAGCCTTTGCGATGACGATGACCAAGAATTTTTGTTTGGACCGACTAAAGTCAAAACAAGCAAGTAACCTAAAGCTGGTCCATAGCAATTATAAGGATGAAAACACTTCACTGCAAAAACAACTGGAAGCCGAGGATAGTGTACGATGGATGGAGCGAATAATGGACACATTACCCGAGCAACAAAAAATGGTATTGCAACTTAGAGATGTGGAGCAATATGAATTTGAAGAGATATGTGACCTATTGGACATGAAACCAACGGCAGTTAGGGTAACCTTATCCAGGGCACGAAAAACAGTAAGAGAAGAATTGGCAAAAAAACATAGTTATGGAATTGGATAGAATAGAAGAACTATTAGAAAAGTATTTTGAGGCTACCAGCACAATTGCTGAGGAGGAAGCGCTTAAGCAATACTTTTCCCAAGACAATATAGAACCCCATTTGGAACAATATAGACCAATGTTCAATTATTTTTCCGTTGCTAAGGAAGAACGTTTCACCAAGCAGGTCCCATTAAAACCTAGAAAAAAGAATTATAGATGGATGTCCGTTGCTGCGGTGACAATTTTAACCTTCGGAATTTATTTTGGTATTCAATATCAAGAGCGTAAGCAACAGAAGCAAGAAGCTCTCATGGCTTACCAAGAAACCAAAAAGGCTTTTGAACTTCTTGCAGAGAACTTTGGTCGGGGCACTGAAAAAGTAGCCTATTTACAAGAGTTTGAAGCCGCTAAACAAAAGATTTACAATAACGATTAAAACAAAAACAATGAAAAGGTATATTTTAATTTTCCTAATTGCTGCATTTCCCTTTGCTGGATTTTCACAGTCCTTATTTGATAAGTTTGAAGATTTGGACGATGTCACTTCCGTAGTAGTGAACAAAAGTATGTTCAACCTATTGGCAAAGATTGATGTGGAAGTGGACGATCCAGAAGCTCAAGACTTTATGGATATTGCCAGTAGCCTAAAAAGCTTGAAGGTTTTTACAACCGACAATGAGAAAATAGGCGCCGATATGAAGGCTTCCGTGAACAGCTACCTTAAATCTTCTAGCATGGAAGAGTTGATGCGCGTGAAAGATAAAGATGCGAATGTAAAATTCTACATCAAAGAAGGTAGAGATTCCGATCACGTTAGCGAACTCCTAATGTTTGTTACCGGCCTTAAGGATATGGAAGCGGATGGGAGAAAGTTTGAGACAGTGATACTTTCTTTAACAGGCGATATTGATTTGAATAAGATCAATTCCCTGACCAAAAAGATGAACCTACCTGAAGAGCTTAACAAAGCAGGTAAAAAAGGGAACTAAGATGAAAAAGTTTGTAATTGCACTTTTTGCAATAGCGTTGCCTTTGTTTGGATTTTCTCAATCGGTTTTTGATAAGTTTGAAGATTCTGAAAGAATTGGTTCTGTGACCATTAGCAAAGGTATGCTTGAGATAGTTGCTGGAATGGTGGACAATCATGGGGACAAGGATACCCAGGACTTTGTGGATCTTGCCAAGAACCTTGATGGAATTAAGATTTTTATGTCAGAGGATAAAGGCGCTTCGGCGGATATGCAAGCCACAATGAAGCAATATGTTAAGAAGTCAAGATTGGATGAATTGATGAAAATAAAGGATGGGGACACCAATCTTAAATTTTACATCAAGAATGGAAAGGACGATGACCACGTATCCGAGTTGCTCATGTTCGTAACCGGTATAGAAGATGACAAAGGACGGAAAGCCAATATTGAAACGGTATTGCTCAGCATGACTGGAGATATTGACTTAACCAAAGTAGGTTCTTTAACGGAAAAAATGAAGCTTCCCAAACACTTGAAGAAAGCAGAACGGAACTAATCATAAAATAATGTAACAAAATCTCCTATGGGTCAACATATTTATGTTGACCTATTGGAGTATCATCAATCAATCAAAAAAAAACGTAACAATGAAGTATGTAGTAAAAACATTTTTTCTAACAGGAGCTATACTTTTGGCTTCCTGTTCCTCTCAACAAAGTCTTCAGGAGTATTATGTGGACAATTCTGAAAATCCCAACTTTATCGCTTTGGATGTTCCAGCAAGTATACTTAAGCTAAATGAGGAAAGCCTTTCCTCATCCCAGAAAGAAGCTGTGGAATCCTTGCGAAAGTTCAATATGTTGGCCTTTAAGAAAACCGCGGATAATGTTGCCGAGTATCGTGCAGAAAAAGCTAAGGTTAAAGAAATTCTTAAGGATGATGAATTTGTGGAATTGATGAAAATCAATTCGCAATATGGCAAAGGAGTCATTAAGTACTTAGGTGACGAAGATGCTATCGACGAAGTAATAATTTATGGTGATAGTAAAGACATGGGCTTTGCTTTAGTCAGGGTTTTAGGAAAAGATATGAACCCAGCCCATATAGTTCAAATTATGCAAGCGTTGCAGAAATCAGATTACGATGGAGCGGCTTTGGGAGAAATTGGAAAGTTTTTAAAGGGATAAATTCTTTTCCATAAATTATAATAAAAACGCACTGTTTCGCAGTGCGTTTTTCCTTTTAATAGGGTAGAGAACCTCAATTTTTGTGACCTTCTTGCTACCTTAGTGTCTTACACATAAACACTAACAATAAACTGAATACAATGGAAAAAGCACAAGAATGGATGAATTACGGCATTGAGTTGGCCAAAGAGTATGGGCTCAAATTGGTAGCAGCCATCCTTATTTACATAATCGGTTCCTGGATTATTAAAAAAATTACTGGCGCTGCTAGGAAAGTAATGGCAAAGAGTAAATATGACGAGTCTTTGCAAAAGTTCTTGTTAAACTTGATTTCTTGGGCGCTTAAAGTATTCTTGATCATTATTGTTATTTCGCAATTGGGTGTTGATGTAACTACGTTCGCCGCTGTGATTGCGGCTGCAGGTTTAGCTGTAGGTCTTGCCCTTCAGGGGTCTTTATCCAATTTTGCAGGAGGTGTTTTACTTATGATTTTTAAACCTTATCGTATTGGAGACTTAATCGAAGCACAGGGTATTTTAGGCGTGGTCAAGGAAATTGAAATCTTTACAACGAAACTAACGACTCCTGAAAACAAACTAGCCATTGTGCCCAATGGTGCCATGGCCAATGGAAACATTATCAATTATTCTGCCGAGGGCAAAATTAGAGTAGATACGGTAATTGGTGTTGGCTATGGAGAGGATATCAAAAAAACAAAAGAAGTTTTATTGAATGTATTGACTTCGAACCCAAAAGTGTTACAAGACCCTGCTCCCTCAGTCAATGTTATGGAATTGGCAGACAGTTCGGTAAACTTTGCGGTCCGACCTTTTTGTAAGCCTGAGGATTATTGGGACGTGTATTTTGGAACCTATGAAAATTGTAAGTTGGCCCTAGATACTGCCGGAATTGAGATACCTTACCCACATCAAGTAGAGATTCATAAAGAAGGGTAAATCTAAGACTGTAACGATCGTTTCTTTCATTTGTCTCTAGATTGAATCAATCTAGAAAACCAATGGACAAATGAGAAAAACGCTACTAATTTTAGGGTCAATCGTCCTTTTTTCTTCTTCCGCACAAGAAGAAAAACGATTTAATATTGGGCAAACCTCCATCACTTTTGTTGATGAATCAAGGAATCGCCCCTTAGTTACAGAAATATGGTATCCTACTTTTGATAATTTTACAAAGAAAGAACCAAAGGACAACTCAAAGGAACTTTTTAAAACCATAAGTACTATATGGGGTGCAAAAGTTGCAGATGGAAAGTTTCCGCTATTGTTGGTTTCTCATGGAACCGGAGGTAATCGATTTTCATTGACATGGTTCATTGAAAAAATGGTAAAAGAAGGCTATATCGTAGTTTCTTTGGACCATTATGGGAATTCTACCTTTAATAAAATACCCAGAGAATTTGTAAAATGGTGGGAAAGAGCCATAGATGCCCAATATGTGCTTACTTGCATACTTGAGGATAAAGAAATTGGGACCAAAATTGATGGGACAAAAATAGGTGGAGTTGGCTTTTCTTTAGGCGGATATACCAACATCGCGTTGGCAGGAGGTTATGTAGATAGAACGCTAGGGGAACATCAAAAATCAGAGGATAGGCAAATGCCTCCCGAATTTCCTGAAACTGATGAAATCATAGATTTCGAAAAGGATAGTCTTATTATCTCTTCTTATAAGACGTATAAAGACAAGGTCAAGGATGCTCGGATAAAGGCATTCTTTGTAATGGCACCAGCTATTGGATTTGGATTTCATTCCCCAACGCAGACAGAGAAAATCACAGCGCCACTTTATATTGTAGCAGGGAAAGGGGATAGGAACACACCTATTAGGAATAATGCACTTAACTATCATAATTTAATTGCAAACAGCAAACTCCATTTATACGATGAAAATGTAGGGCACTACGTGTTCTTAAATGAACCTACGGAATTCGGCAAACAAGTGGCACTGGCTATTACCATAGACCATCCAAAGGTTGATAGAAAGGAAATACATGAAAAAACACTGGAATTGGCGCTTGCGTTTTTTGAGGAGAACCTGTAAAAACTCTTTTAATTCATTAATTAGAATGAGGTATTTATCGATTTAGGGCGATCTATTTCAATTAAAAACGCATAACTTCACTTGTCTGGCGATATGCTTCCTTGACACCTAGTGTTTCTTAATTTTGTGCATTGGTAGAACAAAATGGTTAAGTGTTTGATATTTGATTGTGATGGAACTTTAGTCGACAGTGAATTTCTTTGTAATCTCGGACTTGAAATTGGATTAAGGAACTATGGGATAGAGTCCTCTGCTACAACAATGATGGAGAAATATCGAGGAGGAAAGTTGGCAGATATTTTACGGTCTATTGAAAAAGAGTATAATGTTGTTTTAAAACAAGATTTTGTTTCAGAGTACCGTGAATTAGTTGATCAACTTTTTGAAAAAGAATTAAATCCATGTGAAGGAGTCCCTGAATTTCTAAATCAAAATACGCTTTCTAAATGTGTTGCCTCGAGTGGACCAATACAGAAAATTAACAAAGCTCTTGAAATAACGGATTTAAAAAAATATTTCGGGGACAATGTATTTAGCTCTTATGAGATAAACTCTTGGAAACCCGACCCCGAGATATTTCTACACGCAGCAGAAAAGATGGGTTTTTATCCTGATGAATGTTTAGTGATAGAGGATAGTATGAAAGGAATTGAATCTGGATTAGCAGCAGGAATGAAGACAATTCTATTTGACCCAATGGGTCTTTATGGCAATTTTAATGAAGTTCAACGTATTGACAAAATGAACAAATTAGATGCTATAATAGCGGCGTATAATACATGAGAAGCAATGAAGCAAAGGGTAAAACAAGGGTTAGTATAAAACTAAGAGGTTTGTGAGTAGAAATCCCCACTACTTATGCACGAAACCGATAACTACCTTATCTAAGATCACACACCGGTATAATTCGCCGGGGTTATTTTTTTCAACTCTTCTTTTATTTCAGATGAAACTTCAAGTGTTTCAATAAAATCAGCCATGGTCTTTTGGGTGATTTTTTCGTTGGTCCGGGTCAAGCCCTTTAGCGCTTCGTAAGGATTGGGATAGCCTTCCCTTCTTAATATGGTTTGAATAGCCTCGGCTACCACTGCCCAATTGTCTTCCAAGTCCTGCTCAAATTTATCAGCATTTAAAACCAATTTGTTCAACCCTTTTAAAGAGGACTGGAACCCTACCATAGTGTGTGCAAAAGGAACCCCTACGTTCCGCAAAACGGTACTATCTGTTAGGTCACGCTGTAGTCGGGAAATAGGGAGTTTTGCAGATAAATGCTCAAAAATCGCATTAGCCAAGCCTAAATTTCCTTCGGAGTTTTCAAAATCAATAGGATTCACTTTGTGCGGCATGGCGGAAGAACCGATTTCCCCTTTTTTGATCTTCTGTTTGAAATAATCCATGGAAATATACGTCCATATATCCCGGTTTAAATCAATCAAAATGGTATTAATTCGTTTTAACCCATCAAATAAAGCCGCCATATGATCATAATGCTCTATTTGTGTAGTTGGAAATGAATGATGCAATCCCAATTTTTCTTGAACGAATTGTTTACCAAAAGCTTTCCAGTCTATTTCTGGATAGGCCACTTTATGGGCATTATAGTTCCCTGTAGCACCACCAAATTTTGCCGCGCTGGGAACGTCGTTCAACAAATTGAGTTGTTCTTTGAGCCGTTCTACAAAAACATCGATTTCCTTTCCCAAACGGGTAGGGGAGGCCGGCTGCCCATGGGTTCGCGCAAGCATAGGGATGTTGGCCCATTCCGAAGCCAGTGCCTTAAGCTTTTCAAAAACCTGAAAATATAGAGGAACATATATCTCATTCATAGCCTCTTTGATGGAAAGAGGAATGGCTGTGTTATTGATGTCCTGAGAGGTAAGGCCGAAGTGAATGAATTCCTTGTATTTCTCTAATCCAAGAGCATCAAACTTTTGTTTGATAAAGTACTCAACAGCTTTGACATCGTGATTGGTAGTTTTTTCAATCTCTTTGATGGCTGATGCATCTTCAGCACTGAAATTCAGATAAATTCCCCTCAAAGCTTCGAACTTTGTGGAATCAAAATGGGCCAATTGGGGCAAGGGAATTTCACAGAGTGCTATGAAATATTCAATTTCTACAAGAACGCGGTATTTTATCAAAGCCTTCTCCGAAAAGTAATTTTGAAGGGCTTCGGTTTTATTTTGATATCTACCATCTACGGGTGAGATGGCATTTAGTGAAGACAAGGACATTTGGCTCTGGTTTTAAAGCGGCAAATATACTCAAACTTAAACAGTTTAGTATCCCATGGCCACCAGCCTATCCAATGTTTTTGCAGCTCTATTCTTATAACCGGAAGTGCCTTTTGCTATGGTTTCTTCCAAAACAAGTTTAAGTTCGGGATGTATCCAATGGAACTGCATTCCTAAATAGTATAAACTGGTCATGGAAAACACCTTTGCCGCTATTTTATGTTGCCCTATGAGCCAGTCAAAGCAAGCGGTCATGATTCGCTCCAATTGATTGGAGCTGATATTTTCAATAAAGATTTTATCTTTTTTTTCAAAATAAGCTTCAGTTACCATCTGGCAAATATGGGCCATAGGCCGTATACAGGATTCCGATTTCATTTCGGCCAATCCTAAAGTGAATTCTTCAAAATAGGGGAGCAGGTAAACCAATCTTTTTCTTAGAAGATGGTCCAAGACCCAACTGGCATTGAATTCATCAATTTTATCTTGTTCAAAAACTTGGTTCAATAAGGTTAACGTAAGTTCAGGATGCTGTTCGAGTTGACCTACCAGCGCGTTTATTTTTACTTTGGAAAGCCGACCTGAATTTAATTTGGAGTACAATTGTTGTTCAGTCACAAAATATTATTTTTACGAAAACAGCCTATCAGATGAAAATAGCAAAAAAAATAGGAATCGTACTATTGGTAGTTTTAATTGGAATGCAGTTTTATCGTCCTGAGAAAAACCTTTCCGAAGGAGACTATGTGGCAGCTTTTGAGAAAGAGACCCAGCCAAGTCCAGAAGTTCAAAAAATACTGGAAACCACCTGTTATGATTGCCATAGCGCCCATACCAAGTACCCATGGTATAGTAATATTGCGCCAATTTCCTATTGGATGGACGGTCATATTGAAGAAGGTAAAGAACACCTTGATTTTTCAGAATGGCCAAATCTTACCGCAAAAAAGAAAGACCATAAGCTCGATGAATTTATAGAATATGTGGAAAATGGTGAAATGCCCTTAAAAGAGTACACTTGGACCCACAAAGATGCTAGATTGACAGAAGACCAAAGAAAGATGCTAATGGATTGGGCAACCGAAGCTAGGACACGTTACCAAGTAGCTCAGATACCAAACTAGGAACACCCTCAACAGCCGTTTTGGAAAGAATGGTCAGGTTGTTAAAATCCAATGGATTGACACTGGGTTTTGGATCTACAAAGTAAATGGGAGTTCCAGGATTTACATAATGAATTAGACTAGCCGCTGGATATACCTGCATTGAGGTCCCAATAATGATTAGAATATCGGACTGTTGCGTAATATGGGCCGCCGTTTCCAATAAGGGAACCATCTCGCCAAACCATACAATATGGGGTCGGAGTTGATGACCATCTTCGTCTAAATCGCCCAGAACCAAATCCTTTTTCCATTCCAAGACATGGTTTTCATTTGCGGTACTTCGCACTTTGAACAGTTCACCATGTAGGTGTATCACATGTTTGCTGCCTGCCTGTTCATGAAGATTATCTACATTTTGAGTAACGATGCTTACATCATACGTATCCTCCAGTTCTACAAGAGCTTTATGCCCTTCATTGGGATTTACTTGAAGTAATTGACGACGACGTTGGTTATAAAACTCAAGTACCAACTCTGGATTTTTTGCAAAACCCTGTGGTGAGGCAACCTCCATCACATCATGGCCTTCCCAAAGCCCATTGGAGTCTCTAAAGGTTTTTAATCCGCTTTCAGCGCTCATTCCAGCCCCAGTTAGCACTGCTATTTTTTGTTTTTCTAACATGTAGCCCTAAAAATAACAAATTCAATTTTTGCTAACTTGTTCCTTATGTTCGAAGATGATTTGTTGACCTATTTGGAGGGTTTTTTAACCGAAGGGAGAAAGCAACGTTTTTTGGATGTGCTTGCCCAACGCACCCGTTTTTTAACGGTTGCCATAGAAGATGTGTACCAATTGCACAATACCAGTGCGGTGATTCGCAGTTGTGATGCCTTTGGAATTCAAGATGTGCATGTGGTTGAAGACCGTTTTGGAAAACGCTTGGACAAGAATATTGCCATGGGAGCGGAACAATGGGTGGATGTTCATCGCTATGGGACAACTACAGAATGTATTAATACCCTAAAAGAAGGAGGTTATAAAATAATAGCTACTACTCCTCATAATGATTCCAATTATTTAAAGGATTTTAAGTTAGAATCAAAAACTGCACTTTTCTTTGGAACTGAAAAGGAAGGATTAAGTGAAGAGGTTATGCAATGTGCAGATGGCTTCCTTAAAATTCCAATGGTTGGTTTTTCTGAAAGTTTGAATATTTCCGTTTCTGCGGCTATCATCATTCAAGAACTATCTGAACAGCTAAGAAACTCTGAGTTAATTTGGCAATTATCCCCAATTGAAATCTTAGAAAAACGAATGGATTGGACCAAAAAATCAATTAAGGACGTGGAAGGGATTATCAGCAGATACCTTATAGATTAATGTTTTTTGTATTTTTAAGCATAACCAATTCAAAAACAAATGATTACTGTACTTTACATTTTAGGCGGCATTGTATTATTGATAATTGTTCTTGCCCTGATTGCACCAAAGAGTTATAACGTTTCCCGTTCTATTGAAATTGGAAAACCCAAGGCTGAGGTTTTTGAAAACCTAAGATTCTTAAAAAAGCAGGATGCGTGGTCTCCGTGGAATAAAAAAGACCCTAACATGAATAAGAAGTTTACGGGAACGGATGGTGAAGTTGGCGCGGTAAGCTACTGGAACGGAAATAAAGATGTAGGAGAAGGAGAGCAGGAAATCACTAAAATTGTAGACGGCGAACGAATAGAATCGGAACTTCGTTTTTTAAAACCATGGAAGTCTGTTTCGGATGCCTATCTTACTACAGAAGAAATTACTGCAAATAGCACTAAGGTAACCTGGGGCTTTTCAGGCAAAAACAAATTCCCAGCAAGTATCTTCATGCTGTTTATGAATATGGACAAAGCGGTTGGTGGCGACTTTGAAGAAGGGTTGGCCAGTTTAAAATCCATATTGGAAGATTAGCATCCCTTTATGTAATGTTCACTCTTTTAGGTTTGAAACTAATTTAATACAAGAGATGGTTGCTTGTAGTATCATTCATTTATTAAATAGATTGTTCACCCCGGCTTTATAAGTTTGACCAATAGGAATTTTATGTTTTCCTATACGGATTTGGTTTCCTTGGATTATTTCAATCCTATCTGTTCCTACTAAGAACGATTTATGAACTCGAAGAAACTTCTCTTTTGGTAGTATCTTTTCAAGAACTGAGATTTTCTCGTGGGTCACGATTGTATTTTCTGCCACATATACTTTAGAATAATTTCCATATGCCTCTATAAATAGAATATCGTCGGCCTGAATTTGGTGATGCTTTTTGTCACCCTTCAGGAACAGGCGAATTTCTTTGGGATTACCTTGTACAGACGTTTTTTGAGATGATTGGTTCGTATCCCCCATTGAAATGGCTTTATTTACCGCTTTTAGAAAACGAGCGAATGAAAAAGGTTTTAGAAGATAATCTACTATCTCTAGTTCATACCCTTCAAGGGCAAATTCTTTAAATGCTGTAGTGACTATTATTTTAGGTGGGTTGGACATAGTTTTGAGCCATTCAAAACCGGTCATTTTAGGCATTTTGATATCTAAAAATATAAGATCAATCTTTTTATTGGTTATAAGTGCCGAAGCTTCAAAAGCATTATAAGCATTACCCACTTTGTTTAAATGGGAAAGTTCATCACAATAGCCTTCAATAATGCGATGGGCTATGGGTTCGTCATCAATGATACAATAGGTCAACATGCTTTTTCAATTACGGCATTATGTGTTGATAATCAAATTTACTTTGTAAATATCTTCGGTTTGTTCAATTTGAATGGAATGCCTCTTGGAATAAATATGTTCCAATCTTTTCCTTAAGTTATCTAAACCTATCCCTGTTTTACTGGTATTCTTAGCGGCTTGGTAATTATTTTCAATACTAAATAGAATTTGCTTTTTTTCTGTTCGCAACTCCAAGTGAATGAGAGCATTTTCAGTTAGACCATCTACACCATGTTTAAAAGCATTTTCCAATAAAATAATAAAAAGCAAGGGAGCTACTTTTATTTGCTTATCAACTTCGTGAATAAACTGTATGTCAACTTTTTTCTGATGTCTAATTTCATGTAGTTCGATATAGGTCTGCATATAGCGTATTTCGTCAACAAGCATCACCATATCCTTTTTTCCTTCGTAAATAGTGTAACGCATCATATCGGAAAGCTTTAACACTAATTCAGGGGCTTGGTCGGATTTCTCTATGACAAGGCCATAGAGATTATTCAAGGTATTAAAGAAAAAATGGGGGTTTACTTGACTTTTAAGCAAAGCCAGCTCTGTATTGGTCTGATTTGATTTGATGGTAATGAGCCAATTTATTTGTTGGTATATCCACATGATAAACGTGAGAGATACGGATAAGGTGACAAAGTAGACAATGATTTGTAGATGAACTTCCTTAAAATTAATCGCTGTTCTAAAACTATAGAAATAAAGAATTGAGGCTACATAAATACCCACCACGATAAACTTATATTTTTTAAATATATCAGGTAGCAGCAAGTAGAATATGCCCAACCAAAAAAGAATCAAAGCAGGTAAGGTAATGGGATTGTTTACCGGTAACTTGAGGTATTCTGTGGTAATTACGACCGTGAGTAACAATGAAAATACTCCTAGCACTTTATACGCTGACAATCTGGCCACTAAAAAGGTAGTAACAAGCCAAATCAATAGAAAACCGATAGTATTTGTAGCGAAAATGATTGGGTTGAATTTTCCTGCGGAGGAGATAGGGTACCATACTTCGAAACCAAATAAAATAAGAATTGCCGTCATGGCAATGATAAATCCTAAAATTATAGAACGTTTATTTTTTTTAACTAGATCTCCCAACAGAGATGCTTTGGAATCTTTGGTCATTTTCTTAGAATCGCAGGCATTGCCAATAGTTTACAAAATTAAAACAGTATCGCTAGGTAAACGATAATTTGTGACCAACGCTTACTTTTTTGTATTGAACGTGGCCATTTTTTAGTTCAACCCCTTTTGTCTTTATGTAAGCTGTTTGTGTGCGTCTTTTTTAAGAGCTCATCAAAATAATTGAGAGGTACTTTAGACTCACTCTATGTTTGGATTGAATTAAAAAATCGAATCATATGAAACGCATCATCTATCAAATTCTTGAGAGAAGTTTTAGCATCAAAATGTTGTATTCTGATTATGTATCAATCAAAAAAAACTTGGTATGGGCACACTGAGTATAAGCAATGTATCAAAGACCTATCCAAATGGGGTAAAAGCCTTGAACAATGTGTCTTTGGAGATCAAAAACGGCATGTTTGGTCTTTTGGGGCCAAATGGCGCGGGAAAATCTTCTTTAATGCGCACGCTGGCTACTTTGCAAGATGCTGATTCTGGCATGATACGCTTAAATGATATTGATGTACTGAATAATCCCATTGAAATACGTAAAGTATTGGGGTATTTGCCCCAAGAGTTTGGTGTTTACCCTAGTATAAGCGCTGAACAGCTGCTTAACCATTTAGCTATTTTAAAGGGTATATCGAATAATAGGGAGCGCAAGAATTTGGTAAAATACCTTTTGCATAAGGTTAATCTATATCATAAACGCAATAAGCATGTCAAAGGTTTCTCAGGTGGTATGAAACAACGTTTGGGCATTGCACAAGCGCTTATTGGGAATCCAAAACTGGTTATAGTAGATGAACCAACAGCGGGCTTAGATCCTGGAGAGCGTAATCGTTTTTACAATTTGTTGTCCGATTTAGGCGAGAAAGCAATTGTGATTCTATCTACCCATATTGTTGATGACGTTAGGGAACTTTGCACAAAAATGGCCATAATGCATTCGGGGGAAATCGTTTATCACGGGTCACCCCAAAAAGCTATTGATGAACTTAAGGGTAAAGTATATCAAAAAATAGTGAATCGCCATCAGTTGGATGAATACGCGAAAAACTATAGCATTATTTCCAACAAAATGGTAGGTGGCCAACCTTTGATTCATGTGCTTAGTGAGGACCATCCACAAGATGGTTTTGAACAAGTTAGTCCCAATTTGGAAGATGTCTTTTTTTCAAGAATCAACACCCTAAATGTAGTTGTATAGTCCTCATTAACCTTTATTGACAATGTTTAAAACATTCTTTTTTTCAGAACTGAAATATACGCTCAGGCAGCCTTTTGTCTACGTTTACATATTCATTTTTGCCTTGATGGCATTTTTTCCCGTAATCAGTGATAAGGTTCAAATAGGTGGCGCAATTGGCAGTTTTCATCGTAATTCACCCTTTACACTTACGCAATATGTGACCACACTTTGCCTTATTTCTTTAGTAATGGCGATTGCTTTCTTCAACAACGCAGCTTTACGAGATTATCACAATGAGTTTCAAGAAGTTTTGTTCTCTACCCCGTTAGGTAAATCCGGATACTTTTTTGGACGCTTTTTTGCGGCTTTATTGGTTTCTACCTTACCCTTGTTGGGCGTATTTGTGGGGATGCTAATGGGTACCTATACAAACGCGATTTTCGAATGGCAAGATGTAAATCGCTTTGGGCCATTTTACCTTGACATGTTTCTAAACAATTATCTGCTCTTTATTCTACCCAATATGTTCTTGGCAGGCACCATTATTTATGCTTTGGCACATACTTGGAAGAGCACGGTTATTTCTTTTGTAGGAAGTTTAATGATCGTTGTTATCTATATCATTTCAAATACGCTTACCTCGGATATTAATAATGAAACCATTGCTGGGTTATTGGATGTTTTTGCAATTAACACCTACGACCTTGAAACCAAATACTACACAACTTTTGAAAAAAATACAATCAGCCCTAATTTCTCAGGATTGTTGTTACATAATCGGTTATTGTGGTTTTCGTTTGGAGTTATTGTATTACTGATATCATACTTTAAATTTTCTTTTCGGCGAAAAAATAAGTACGTTAAGATAGTATTAGAGGATGGTCTTAAGGAAGAAACCATTTTTGAGTCGCCAAGGCTTAGCCCTACATTTATGGCTAACACTTCTTGGCTTCAGTTTAAAAGTTTTTTCTACACGGATTTCTTGAGCATTTTAAAGAGTACAACGTTTAAAATTCTATTCCTGTTTTGTGCCATTATTTTGATTGTGGATTTAGGAAGAGGCTTTGAAAATTTGGGATTACAGTCGTACCCCTTAACCTATAAAGTTCTTGATTCAATTGAAGGTAAAACAACCTTGTTCCTTGTTGTGATTGCCATATTTTTTAGTGGGGAATTAATATGGAGAGACCGAGATGCTAAAATAAACGAGGTTATTGATGCTACCGCGCATACCTCTTTTATAGCTGTGGCTGCAAAAATGGTATCGTTAGTGTTCACCGCCGTAATTCTCAATTTGTTTTTTATCGCAGTAGGTGTGGGTTATCAGTTGCTAAATGGCTATACCCGCATTGAACTTGATGTCTATGTATTGGATTTTTTCTATGGAAACCTACCCTTGTTCATTACATTTTCTGGAATTACCATATTAGTTCAGGTGATGACAGGCAATAAATATGTCGGCTATTTTATTGCAATTCTAATTCTCTTTGTTTTTGAAAGTGTACTTCAAATTTTGGAAATACGTTCCATTATGTTGAATGTAATCAATGGGCCTCGTTTGCAATACTCTGATATGGACGGTTTCGGCCCAGGGCTTAAAGCTGCACTTTGGTACAACCTATATTGGGTTTTATTCTCCATTTTAGGCTTACTTTTTGCCGGAGCCATATGGAATCGCGGAGTGAAAAGGTCTGTTTTGGAGAGACTGAAAAGAGCAGGGAAAGAAGTGCCCAAAAACTATCGGGTTAGTACTGCGATTGTAGCTATCGTCTGGCTATGCTTTGCCGGTTTTGTGTTCTACAACACCCAAGTATTAAACTCCTACGATTCTGATGGTACTAAAGAACAACTCGCAGCGGCCTATGAGAAGAAATATGGAAGATATAGAAATGTGATATCCCCTAAGATAACGGATGCCAAATATCATATCGATATCTTTCCTTCAGACAGAAATGTCCATGTAAAAGCAGCCATAGAGCTTACCAATGCTTCTTCGCGAGCTATCGATTCTTTGCATTTTTACGGTAAAGACAATTGGGATTGTAGTTTGGATATTCCAACCTCAACTATCGAATATACCGATGAAACCTATGACTACACCATTTACAAGCTTGACCCTCCATTGCAACCCGGTCAAAAAATAGTTGTGAAAATGGATAGTAGGTACATTACAAAAGGTTTTAAGAACCATAGAGGCAATACCAAGATTGTCAACAATGGCACTTTTATCAACAACAAAGATATCTTACCCGTTATGGGATATAATCACGACTTGGAATTGAACGATTATAATACGCGCAGAGAATACGGTCTTCCCGCTAAAGAAGGTATGCCTAAGCTAGCTAAGACCTTGGGAGAACCCCATATGCGTAATTATGCCTTTAGAGGTCAATCCGATTTCATCAATGTTGAGACTATTATATCTACCTCTAAAGACCAAGTTGCAGTTGCCGCTGGATCTTTGGTGAATCAATGGGAAGAAAAGGATAGAAAGTATTACCACTATAAAATAGATACTCCCTCTTTAAACTTTTATTCCTTTTTGTCGGCAGATTATCAAATTGCAAGACGCAAGTGGCAGGGTATTGATATAGAAATCTACTACGATGAAAAACATGATGTCAATATAGAAATGATGCTTGATGCTGTCCAACGCTCATTAGAGTATTATACCAAAAATTTTGGGCCGTATTACCATAAACAGGCACGTATAATTGAATTTCCACGTTACTCAAAATTTGCGGAAGCATACCCAGGTACAATGCCTTACTCGGAGGCCCTTGGATTTGTAATGAATCTGGAAGATAAAACGGACAACAATGTCATCGATTGGGTCATAGCACATGAAATGGCCCATCAATGGTGGACGCACCAGTTGATTGGAGCCGATATGCAAGGAGCCAAAATGCTTAGTGAAAGCTTTGCAGAATATTCATCATTAATGACCTTGAAAAGGATATCTGGCAACCCTATGAAAATGCGCAAGTTTTTAAAGTACAATCATGATGGCTATTTAGGTGGCAGGAGTAGCCATCGCGAAAAAGAATTACCATTGTACAAGACAGAAAACCAAGGTTTCATTCATTATGGCAAAGGCAGCATAGCTTTGTTTGCACTTCAGGATTACATTGGTGAAGACAAAGTAAACGCTGCAATGAAAAGTCTTTTGGAAGAATATAAATATAAAGGACCACCATATCCAAGTTCACATGATTTTTTACGTCATTTAGAACCTCAGGTTCCCGATTCTTTAAAATATCTTATAAACGACTGGTTTAAAAAGATTATAGTGTACGACAATCGTTTAAAAGATGCACACTATACAAAGTTGGACAACAATAAATATGCTGTAACCTTAGAAATTGAAAGTGTAAAAAATGAGTCTGATAGTTTTGGAAATGAGAGTGAAGTAGCGATTGATGACTGGATTGATGTAGGATTTTTTATGGATGACGATGAAGAACAATTATATCAACAAAGACGACTAAAATTTGATAAGGAAAAAACTTCCGTTACAATACTTCTGGACTCACTTCCAGTTAAAGCAGCAATAGACCCAAGGCATCTATTAATTGACAGAAGATATTCAGATAATATAAAGGCTATCCGTCTGGAATAAGAGAAGTGGTGTCCAATGAATGCGTTGTCCTTTTTAAAATGGATTCGTAAAAGGTGTTTATGAACTCAACCAAAAGGAGTCGGAGGTTTTACTCCCGAAGTTCCAAAAGCGCAATATCGTAATCGTTTTCAAGGTTCACTTTTCCTTTGACAACCATTACTTCTGTTCCGGAGTAGGTATCATAGAGGGTAGTGCCATCTCCAAAGAAACCTTTTACAGTCAATGATTTTTTTCCTTTAGGAAGATTTAACCCTATTGCGACCTTGTCTTTGTAATCCCCATTGGTATAGGTTCGGGAAAACACATAAGGCGATTTTGAGAGTCTTTTGTGTTTGCCAGCTCCAACCGCCGGATGGTCTCTTCTAAATTGTCCGAGCTTTTGCCAATGCTTGTGGATATTTTGAATTTGAGGTAAGCTGTCCAAATCTTCCCAGTTCATAAATGAACGTAGTGTTGCATCTCCCTCAGTCCCATCAATAATTAAACTTCTGGAAGTTTCATCACCATAGTACACTTGGGAGGCTCCCGGAGTAAGAAGAAGCATATTTGCGGAGCGAATGGGCTTCTTTCGCTCTTTGTCAAAAGGGCTACCATCATCATGCGAGGTAAGGTAATTCAATACGCTTTTGCCTTTAAGTTTGGTGTGCAATAACTTGCTATACTTCTTAAAAACCTTTTCGTAATCGTCGTTGGCATCAATCTTTAAATCAAAATTGATTAAACTTTTAAAGCCATAATCAAAGAAGTCAACCTTTTTGTCGCCAAAATCAAATTCACGTCCTCCGGTTATACCGTAGTTGTATACCTCTCCAACCATGTAGAAAGAATTGTCATCCAATATTTGATCTGGATGTTTTTTCTTCCAGGTTTCAAAAGCGTAGGTCGCCTCCGCATAGAGGTCTGACCATGCATTTTCATTTACATGTTTTACGGTATCCACACGAAAGCCATCCACCCCAAAATCGTTAATATAATCTGTTAACCACTTGATGATATAAAACCGCGGAGCTCTGGGATACCCGGTACGTTCAAAAAATAGCTGTAACTCGTCCAATTCTTGGCTGAGCCTACCTTCTTCCTTCCATTTAGCCAAAAGGGCATCGGGTAGCTCAACAGGCTCATTGGATTCCGTCAAAATATCTGGAAGGTTATTGACCAAGGTACAGGCGGTAGTATTATCGTAGGTGGTGAATTCGCAAGTTGGGTCAGTTCTTACCCAATCAGAAGGCCAAACGGGGTCTTTCTCGGTAACAGGTCCAGTATGGTTCAAAACAACATCCAAAAGAACACGTATTCCTTTGGAATGTGCGGTTTTTACCAATTTTTCCAAATCTTTTCGAGTGCCAAAATTGGGGTCTATTGCAGTCCAATCCTTGGCCCAATAGCCATGATAAGCATAAGTTTTTCCGGTTCCCTCATCAGTTGCTGAATGAATTTGTTCCACCACAGGGGTAAACCAAATGGCATTTATGCCCAAATCCGTAAAATAGCCGTCTTCAATTTTTTGGATGATTCCTTGCATGTCTCCACCTTCAAAACCTCGCAAAACCGCAGTTTCCTCGGTTCTTTCGAAACTCACATCTTTATCAGGATTACCATTGTTGAAGCGATCGGTCAAAAGGAAATAGACATTGGCCCCTTCCCAAACAAATGGCACTTGTTTTTTTTGTGTTATATCTTCAACTATCAAATCTTGTTTTTGAGGTTTTTTTTCAGCTTTCTTGCAGCCGAAAATAGCAGATAGTACTAACATAACAGTAAGTAGTTTTCTCATTCGTTGGGATTTTGCCTAAAGCTATAAAATGAAAGGCAAAATCTAAAATTTATTTAAGAAATGAAAACGGGTAAAATAAAGCCTGGGCAAACCTCTATCTGCGATTTAAAACTTTGTATTCTTCATAACAACTGGAAATAGCATCCAAGATTTGGAGGTCATTTGCCGTAGATATAAATGATTTGGAATAGTTACAATTGCTCAGAATATCGTCAATATCCATTTTCTCCAATTGAAGCAATTCTGTTAGGGTTTCGCGATCAAATTTTGAGGCCAACAAGTTTCTGATGTCTTCATCTTCCTTCATCTGTCTTAGTTTGCGTAGTTGTCTTGGCTTTTTTCCAAAGAGATTCCTAAGTAAATCTGCTGGATTCAAGATAGCGCCCAATACTTTCGTAACTGCGCTTGGGTTCTTGCTACCTGCCTCATAACTTGTGGGAAGACCTGAAATACTATATTGATATGAATTATTGATAGGAAGATTTTTTACATCAATTTCTAGATAGCCCGTAAGCTGGTAAGGTCTAACAATAACTTCTTCCAAGGCGTAGGCCAATTCAGTTAGGGCTATTTCCGTCTCCTCAAACTTAAACATATCGTTGGTAACCCTTACTTTTTGCGATTTGAATCCTAAGAAAGATAGATACAGCGTATCATTTACAGCTGCTGGAATGGTAAACTTACCTTCTTGATTTGTAATGGTGCCCACTACTTTGTTCAAGTTGATTACGTGAACACTTTCCATGGGAAAACTACTTTGGGCGTTAATGACCTTAGCAGTTATTTCTCCCTCAACTGGGGTATCGCTCTCGTTTTGTGAAAAACCCAAAAAAGAAACAAGGACAAATAATAAGGGTAGAATTCTTTTCATGCAATCTAACTGGCCATAAAAATACTAAACAAAGCAAAAATTATGGTTGACCTGTTGCTTTTAATATAGAATTAACTAATAAAAGCCCGGTCTTTTCTTACCACCACGTCTTCCTTTGTTATTTTTTCCACCCCTGCGGAAAGATTGTCCATCTCCTCCTTTGCGGTGCCCCTGTTTTCTGTCACGTCGTTTTCCACCTTTTCCTTTGCCACCAGGCTTATTGGATACTTCTACATTGATAAACCTCCCTTTTACCTTAAAATCGGTGAAAGTCTGGAGAATAAAGTCCGTTAAGGAAGCATCTGTATTGAAGAATGAAAAACTACCTTTGGTATCTACATTGAACACATCTTCTTTTTGAAGATTAAGAGTATCCCTCAAGAAGTCCTTTAAGCTCATCCAATCGTAACCATCACGTTCTCCTATGTTGATAAAATAACGAACTGACCCGGAACCACTATCTCTTCTACTTGATTTTTCCTGAGGTCCTTCGGAAGAGGTATTAAGGTCTTTTGTTTTGCTGTAATACGAATAGAAACGGGTAAACTCTACCGAGACTATTTTCTTTACTAATTCCTCACGATTAATACCATCAAGGACGTCGTTTATGGCTGGTAAGTAGTTGTCAATTTCAGAATTGATTTCTGTGTCTTTGATTTTGTTGGCCAAATGATAGAGTTGAATTTCACAGATTTCAATCCCTGTCGGAATCTTTTTGGCAATGAAATCTTGCTTGATTTTCTTTTCAATGGCTTTTATTTTTCGAAGCTCAGAACGTGTGACAATTACCATTGAGATTCCAGACTTTCCAGCCCTTCCCGTACGACCACTTCTATGGGTATATGTTTCTATTTCATCAGGAAGTTGATAATTGATAACGTGGGTAATGTCTTCAACATCTATACCTCTTGCAGCAACATCCGTTGCTACAAGCATCTGCACTTGTTTTTTACGGAATGAATTCATCACCAAATCCCTTTGGTTTTGGCTCAAATCACCATGTAGGGCTCCTGCATTATATCCATCCTCAATCAGTTTTTCCGCAACTTTTTGAGTGTCTCTTTTTGTTCTACAGAATATAACAGAAAAAATACCCGGATTGGCATCAGCCAGACGCTTGAGGGCAGAATATCTATCTCGACCGCCAACCACATAGTACTCATGTTGTACGGTTGAAGCTCCTGCATTCTTTGCCCCGACGGTTATTTCTTGGGGCTTGTGCATGAATTTTTTAGCGATTAATGCAACTTCTTTTGGCATCGTAGCCGAAAAAAGCCAAGTAAATTTTTCTTGAGGAGTGTTGGATAAAATATCCTTGATGTCTTCATAGAAACCCATGTTGAGCATTTCATCGGCTTCATCCAATACACAATAATCAATTTTGGAAATATCAACCATCCCTCGCCCAATCATATCTTTCATTCTTCCAGGGGTGGCTACTACAATCTGCGCTCCTCGTTTTATTTGTCTTGCTTGTTCCGTTATACTCGCTCCTCCATAAATGGCAACAGTATTTAACCCCTTTATGTATTTGGAATACAACTGCAGTTCATTGGTTATCTGTAAGCAAAGCTCGCGAGTAGGGGATAAGATAAGCCCTTGTGTAGTTCTACTCTCTGCTTGAATTTTTTGAATCATGGGAAATCCAAATGCTGCAGTTTTCCCCGTCCCCGTTTGCGCTAAAGCGACCAAATCGGTTTCTTCGCTCAATAAAAGGGGAATTGCTTTTTCTTGGACCTCGGAAGGTTTTTCGAATCCCATATCCGTAATGGCATCCAATAGGGGTTTGTCCAGCCCTAAAACTTCAAATGCTGACATAAAGTATACAATTTAAAAATCGCAAATATGATGTGTTGTCCTGGGCGATTTTTTAAATACCTCTATGTAGCCCTTGCAACACCATGCCCATACCGGCGGCGTTAATAAGCGGCAAAGGTAAGTGAATTAATGGGGTTGGAAACTAAAACGACCGGTTTTTTAGAAATCGCATCAGCTTTTGGATGGCTTTTCCACGATGACTGATTGTATTTTTGACTTCTGGAGCAAGCAAACCAAATGTTTCTTTGTAACCTTCGGGCATAAAAATAGGGTCATATCCAAATCCTCCAGTACCCATTCGGAGTTCGGTAATGGAGCCATTAACAATACCGTCAAAAACATGAGCTTGTCCTTGGAAATTTAGATGGATCACTGTTTTAAAATGCGCATTTCTATTTGATTTTCCTTTGAGCAACGACAGTACTTTGTCCATATTAGCCTCGGAACTTCTTTCTCCCCCTGCAAAACGGGCTGAATATACTCCTGGAGCACCATCCAATGCATCAATTAGAAGGCCTGTGTCATCAGAGAAACAGTCTAAACCATAATTATAAGTTACATAATCAGCCTTCAGCTTTGCGTTTTCCTCTAGGGTCTCACCCGTTTCAGGAATTTCTTCATGGCAACCGATATCATCCAAGGACAACAATTCAAAGGAATCAGGTAGAATTTCTCGTACCTCTTCCAGCTTTTTAGAATTATGGGTAGCAAAAACTAGTTTCAAAACAAAGACTATAAAAGAAGGGTAAAAATAGTAATTTAGAAAGCTGAGAATATTGCTATGCGAATAAAAATAATTCCCCCGTTGGTCATGCTGTTTTTTGCAGGAGCGATGTATGCCCTCGCCGAATTTTTACCAGTAGGTCAATTTGACTTTTTTGGACGAAAAGAACTGGCGATAGGGCTGTTGGGATTGGCTGTTTTGGTTATGGCTTTGGCCCTTTTTCAATTTATAAAAGTAAAAACGACCACAAACCCAATAGATTTGACCAAAACAAGCAGTTTGGTGACTCAGGGCATTTTTAAATATTCGAGAAACCCAATGTATTTGGCTATGCTTTTGATTCTATTGGGTTTTGGATTAAAACTAGGCAACGCTTTCAACACACTAATCGCTGCGGGTTTTGTGTACTACATGAACCATTTTCAAATTAGGTTTGAAGAAGAGGCATTGGAAAGAAAGTACGGTAAAGCTTATTCCATATATAAAAAGAATACCCGCCGGTGGTTTTAGTTGTTTTATGCAATCTTCAAAAGATTGTTCAATTATCCACCTCCAATTTTAAATTTTTGAAGAATTAGATAGCTTTTTTATCATATCATCAAGTGTGGTTAGATTTTGCCTGCGATACCAATTTGAATAGAATTAAAGTTTAATTTTACTCCTTAATTCTTTAGGCATTCATGGTAGGAGCAGCACGCAAATATGTTTTTGATTTTGATAGTACCTTGACCAGGGTTGAAGCGCTTGATGTTTTAGCGGAAATCACACTCCAAGGAAAATCAAATAAAGATGAGGTAATTCAAGAAATTCAGGAAATTACCAATTTGGGAATTGATGGGGATATTTCGTTTACTGAATCATTGGAGCGACGTATACGTTTGCTAAATGCACATAAGGATAATCTTAATGGCTTGGTAATTGAACTACGTCAGAAAATATCGAAATCCATTGCTTCCAACAAAGAGTTTTTTGAAAAGTATTCTGAAGATATTTATGTAATTTCATGTGGATTCAAAGAGTTTATTGATCCTATTGTAGAAGAGTACAATATTCCTTCGGAAAGAGTATATGCGAATACATTCAAGTTTGATGAAGATGGGAATATTGTCGGATTTGATGAAGCTAACGTACTCGCTTCCCATAATGGAAAGATAGAATGTCTGAAACACTTGCATTTAGAAGGTGAAGTTCAGGTAATTGGAGATGGATATAGCGATTATGTAATGCGTGAAGCTGGCTTGGCCCATAAGTTTTTTGCTTACACAGAAAACGTACATCGGGACAAAGCCGCCAACAATGCGGACCATGTAACACCTAATTTAGATGAATTTCTTTTTGTGAACGACTTGCCTAGAAACCTATCATACCCAAAGAACAGAATCAAAATTCTGTTATTGGAAAACGTACATCCAGATGCCTTTGAAAATCTTTCAGAAGATGGATTTTCTGTTGAGCTGGTCAAACATAGTATTCCGGAAGAAGAGCTTATTGAAAAAATCAAAGGGGTCCACGTCCTAGGTATTCGTTCCAAAACCCAGGTAACACAAAAGGTGCTGGATGCCGCCAACAAACTGTTGGTAGTGGGAGCCTTTTGTATCGGTACCACTCAAATCGATTTGGAGTACGCCAAGAAAAAAGGAGTAGTGGTCTTCAACGCACCATATAGCAATACACGTTCAGTAGTAGAGTTGGCCATTGGGCAAATAATTATGCTCATGCGGAATGTTTTTACACGAAGCTCCGAAATACATTCTGGACAATGGAACAAAACCGCTCTCAATTCCAAGGAAGTAAGAGGTAAAAACTTGGGCATAGTGGGATACGGAAACATAGGGAAGCAATTATCCGTATTGGCCGAAGCTATGGGGATGCGAGTATATTATTATGACGTGGCAGACCGTTTGGCACTGGGAAATGCCACTAAATGTAGTACTCTGGAGGAGTTACTTTCTGTTTCTGATGTGGTTACCCTACATGTGGATGATAACAAGGCCAACAAAAACTTCATTGGAGAACGCGAAATCAACCAAATGAGGGACGGAGCGTATCTAGTCAATCTTTCCAGAGGTTTTGTGGTGGATATAGATGCTTTGGCAGCTGCTCTGAAGGAAGGAAAATTATCAGGTGCTGCTGTTGATGTGTATCCCGTTGAACCACGAAGCAATGGGGAATTTGAAACGCCGCTGAAAGGACTTTCCAATGTGATTTTGACACCCCATGTAGGGGGAAGCACCGAAGAAGCACAACGAGACATTGCCGATTTTGTTCCAAACAAGATTATGGACTATATCAATTCAGGAAATACTGTGGATGCGGTTAACTTTCCCAACATTCGATTGCCCAAACAGAACAATTCGCACCGTTTTCTTCATATTCACCGAAATGTGCCGGGTATAATGGCCAAAATCAATGAAGTATTGGCAAAATATGAAATGAACATCACCGGACAATACCTTTCTACCGATAGTGAGGTAGGGTATGTTATTTCAGATTTAGACAAGGATTACAATAAGGAAGTGGTCAAGGCTCTAAAGAATGTGGAAAACACGATTAAGTTTAGAGTTTTGTACTAATTAGAGGAATCCAATTCCGCGAAAACAAGTTTCACCTATTCAAAATTGACGTTCACAACATTTCTGTGGGCAACCTTGACGATTTAAACTATTTTGTAAGCAAATTCTTATAAAATAGATTGATGAAGGTTAAGGGAATGAAGCTTTTCAAAAAAGGCTTCCGGGCATATTACTTACTTGTGGTTTCTGTGGTTTTACTAACCATTCTTATCCAGAGCCTTACCCAATATACACTTAACGAGCAACGTTCCACTGCTTTGGTAGTTAATTTGGCAGGTAGACAGCGTATGTTGAGCCAACGCCTGCTCAATGAACTCTACTCTTGTAGATTTCACAATTGTGATTATGCCGAAATGAAACTTACCCTGACCAAGTTGTATCAAATGAATGATATTTTACAAGAAGGGAGTGTGAGTTTAAAAATACTACCTCTTGAAGACCCAGAAATACTCAGGGAGTTTGAAAGACTGGAACCCCACGTAGACTGGTTGTATTCGGAGCTTAGGGATTTTCAAAGTTTTGATTCTATCAATTTCAGTGATGTTCGTTATCGGGTAGATCGTTTTTTGGTAATCATGGATGGTATAGTAAACATGTTTCAAAGAAAATCAGAAAAGGGCATTAAAACCATGATGATCGTTGAATTGGAATTGGCCATCTTTTCCATCTTAATCATCCTTTTTGAATTCCTGTTCATTGTGAATCCGATTATCAATAGAATCTTGGATCAAAAGAAAAAACTATCAGAAATTGCTTGGCACCAGTCCCATGTTTTTAGCTCACATATGAAAAACATCTCCGATTTGCAGTATGTGCTCAAGGTTGAAAAAAATCAGGAAAGACAGAAAGAGATCTATGGATTCATATCTGAGGAGCTAGATCACTTAAAAACGGTGTCGGAGAACATGGTCAAATCTTTGGAAGACACTACAAAACAAGAAAAACCCCATCATTTCGTGATACGTAAGGTGGAAAACCTATTGGATAAGTATAATCCTTCAAACAAAAAAGGAGAAACTATTGATGATGATACGGTTCATTCCGTAAAATTGTAAATGCACGGTACAGCTGTTCAACAGCGAACAAACGTACCATTTGATGCGAAAATGTCATGGAAGACAAGCTTATTTTTTCATTACACCTTTCATAAACTATATCTCCAAAACCATAGGGCCCACCAATAACAAATACGAGCCTCTTTAATCCGCTGTTCATTTTTTTTTGTAAGTAATGGGAAAAGGAAACCGAGGTGAATTGTTTGCCCTTTTCATCCAACAAGACCACCAAATCAGAAGTTTCAATTTGAGCTAGAATAAGCTTTCCCTCTTTAGTTTTTTGTTGGGATTCTGAAAGATTCTTATTGTTCTTTAGGTCTGGGATGACCAATAATTCAAATTTGATGTAACGTCCCAATCGCTTTTTGTACTCATCAATTAACGAAGCAAGTTCTTTGGAATCTGTTTTGCCTATGGCCAATACGGTAATCTGCATAATCAAAAGTAAAGGTTTGCCATCAAACAATATAAATGGACACCTTTTCAGGAACTATGTTTTTAGTATTTTCGTGCAAACCCCTTTAGAATGATTAGCCAAGAGCAGTTTCAAGAGGAAATTGATTTCATAATAAAAAATGCCATCCGTGAAGATGTAGGTGATGGTGACCATAGTTCTTTGGCCTGCATTCCCAAGACTGCTGAAGGAAAAGCAAAGCTTTTGGTAAAAGATGATGGAATCATTGCTGGTATAGACTTTGCAAAACAAGTTTTTGCTTTTGTGGATGCCAATCTTGAGGTAGAGGAAGTTTTGCAAGATGGAGCAACTGTAAGGTATGGGGATATTGCATTCTATGTTGAGGGAAGTTCGCAAAGCATTTTGAAAGCGGAACGTTTGGTACTGAATGCTATGCAACGAATGAGTGCCATAGCAACCAAAACTAAATTCTTTGTTGATTTATTGGAAGGTACCCAAACCCAAATTTTGGATACCCGGAAGACAACTCCCGGAATACGGGCTCTGGAAAAATGGGCTGTAAAAATTGGAGGAGGGGAAAACCATCGTTTTGCGCTGTACGACATGATTATGTTGAAGGACAACCACATTGATTTTGCCGGAGGGATAACCAAGGCAATAGAAAAGACCCATGAATATTTGAAAGATACAGGCCGTGATCTTAAAATAATAGTTGAGGCTAGGGATTTGGAAGAGGTTAAGAAAATCTTGCAATCATCCGGAGTGTACAGAATCTTGTTGGATAATTTCAATTATGAAGACACCAGAGCAGCAGTCGAATTAATTGGAGATAAGTGCTTGACCGAATCTTCTGGGGGAATTAATGAAACTACAATACGGAAGTATGCAGAATGTGGTGTGGATTATATCTCTTCTGGGGCCCTGACCCATTCTGTACATAATTTGGATTTAAGTCTAAAAGCGGTCTAGCATGTCGGTAGCCATTGAAGAACGCTTGGAAAAAATCCCAATTATAAATTGGGTGGTAAGGCTTTTAAAGAAAATAAAGTTGAAGGCCTTTGAGGGACTTTCGCTTTATGATTTGTTGGAGATGTATGTGGTAGGTATTGTTGAAGGCACCCTGTCCAGCCGTGCCAGTTCCATTGCATTTAGTCTTTTCATGGCCCTCTTCCCCTTGTTGATTTTTTTGATTACCCTTCTGCCGTTCATTATACCTTATGCTAGTGTGGGGAACGAAAATTTTGATGGTCAGTTTTTACTTTTTTTAGAATCTTTTTTGCCTTCGGCAACCAGTGATTATTTTGGGGATATTTACCAACAGATTAAAGACCAACGTAGAGGAGGCCTTCTTTCATCTGCTTTTGTGGTATCCATTTTTTTGGTGGCCAATGGGGTGAACGCAATTTTCAGCGGTTTTGAAAACTCGTATCACGTAGAACTTACCCGTAATTTTTTCAGACAGTACGCCTATGCTTTAATGGTAGGTCTTATCCTCTCCATTTTGTTGATTATCGCTGCGGTAGCCTATGTATATATTGAATTCTATGTTGTGGAGTATGCCAGTGAGTATTTGGGAAAGACTTTAGGATATGATCAGCAGAAGGGCGATACTCTTGGATTGCAAGTAGCCAAAATCTTGTTTTTTATGATTTTATCCTATTTTACTACGGCCATTCTCTACTATTTTGGAACTGCCGAAGGTAAAAAGGCACGATTTTTCTCAGCTGGAGCTTTAATGACCACACTTCTATTTATCTTAACTTCATACCTGTTTGGGGTTTATGTGGAGAAGTTTGCTCGATATAACGAGCTTTACGGCGCTTTGGGTGGACTATTGATTCTTATGGTGTTCATTTGGCTGAACTCTAATATTTTGCTCTTGGGATTTGAATTGAACGCAACATTGAACTCATTGAAAAAGAAACATGAAAAAAAGCTATCTAAATAAACATATTGCATTTATCATAATTTTTGTGGCAGTTCAATCCTTACAGGCACAGGGAATTTTTGGAAAATGGAAAACTATTGATGATAAGACTGGGGTGGCCAAGGCCATTGTAGAGGTTTATGAAAATAAAGGATTGCTCAATGCCAAAATCATACAGGTTTTGGAGAAGGGTAGGGAAGACGCCGTATGCATCAACTGTAAAGGAGATTTAAAGGATCGACCCGTTAAGGGAATGCATATCATCAGAAACTTTGAGAAGAATGGTTCAGATGAGTACAAGGGCAGTGATTTATTGGACCCAGAAAGTGGAACCACCTATCGCGGTAAACTTTGGTTGGATTCTGACGACTCGGACAAGTTGAAGGTTAGAGGGTATATCGCTTTTTTATATCGAACACAAACCTGGCATAGATTAAAGGAAGGAGAATAATATGTCATGGTTCTTGGATGTAGTGCTTCCTATTCCTTTGGAACGCCGTTTTACCTATCAAATTTCCCAAGAAGAAGCTCACTTCATTAAAAGAGGTATGCGTATAGCCGTGCCTTTTGGAAAATCAAAAATATATACTGCTTTGGCCTTTGCCGTGCATAATCGAGCACCCAAAGCTTATGAGGCAAAGCCCATATACCAAATTTTGGATGAGGTCTCTTTGGTGAACGAAATACAGTTTAAGCATTGGGAATGGATTGCTGATTACTACATGTGTACTCTGGGAGAGGTTATTCGTTCTGCACTCCCAACAGCATTTCTTTTGGAGAGTGAGACCTTGATTTTACCAAATAAAGATTCTGACATTGATGATATGGGTCTTAAAGATGATGAGTTTCTTATTTATGAAGCCCTTCAATACCAATCTTTGCTTAAGATTTCTGAAGTTGCTGAAATAGTTGATAAAAAAAATGTACTCCCACTAGTGAATCGTTTGGTTCAGAAAGGAGTAGTTCTGCTGAAAGAAGAACTCTACGAACAATACAAGCCTAAACAAGTCAAATTTGTTCGGTTAGCACCCGGCTACAAAGAGGAAACACAATTAGAAGCTCTGCTTACAACTCTCTCAAGAGCACCACAGCAGAGCAAAGTACTGTTGGCATTGTTCCAGTTAGCTGCGCAGACCAAAAAACCAATTTCTTTGAAAGAATTAATCAAAGAGAGTGATGTTTCAAGAGCGGTGATAAAAAGTTTGGTAAAAAAAGAAATACTTGAAGAGTACGAGTTACAACAAGACCGAGTCACTTTTGATGGAGAAGCTATAAATCTCAATGTTGTTCTAAACGAGCATCAACAGAAGGCTTTGGAATCCATAGAATTTAGTTTTGAGGATGGCAAAGTAACTTTGCTGCATGGGGTCACTTCATCCGGAAAGACCGAGGTATATTTCAAATGCATCGAGAAGGTTATAGAGGAAGGAAAACAAGTATTGTATTTATTGCCAGAAATTGCATTGACTTCACAATTAATAGGGAGGTTAAGAGACTATTTTGGGAATATAATTGCGGTCTACCATTCAAAATACAGTATTCATGAAAGGGTTGAAGCTTGGCAAAATGTGCTCAACAATTCGGATAAGGCCCAGATTGTAATAGGGGCACGTTCCGCATTGTTCTTGCCATTTTCCAATTTGGGCTTGGTAGTGGTTGATGAAGAGCATGAAAACTCTTTCAAGCAGTTTGACCCCGCACCGCGATACCATGCCAGGGATGCGGCGGTGGTTCTAGCTTCTTTACATGGAGCGAATTGCATATTGGGTTCGGCTACGCCTAGTGTGGAGAGCATGGAGAACGTAAAAAAAGGAAAATATGGGTACGCTTATATTCAATATCGTTACGGTCAGGTACTCATGCCGGATGTAAAACTGGTCGATATAAAGGACGCTACCAAAAGAAAGCGTATGAAGGGGCACTTTTCCGAAACCCTATTTTTGGCCATTGAAGAAGCTTTAAATGAAGGAGAACAAATCATACTTTTCCAGAACAGAAGAGGTTTTGCCCCCATTGTGGAATGTACTACCTGCGGCCATGTGGCCCAATGCCCCAATTGCGATGTAAGCCTTACGTATCACCAGAACAGAAATGAGCTGCGTTGTCACTATTGTGGCTATCATATGGCTCTACAATACACTTGTCAGGCATGTGGTAGCAGTACTTTGGATAAAAAAGGCTTTGGAACGGAACAAATCGAGCAAGAATTAAAGACCCTTTTCCCCGAAGCTCATATTGGGCGGATGGATTTGGATACAACCCGAGGCAAATATGCCTATGAGAAATTGATAACTTCCTTTGAACAACAAGAACTCGATATTTTGGTAGGTACCCAGATGGTGGTAAAGGGGCTCGACTTTAGAAATGTTAGCTTGGTTGGTGTAATGAATGCAGATTCCCTTTTGAATTTCCCGGATTATCGTGCACATGAAAGAACATTTCAAATGTTGACCCAAGTAGCTGGAAGGGCAGGAAGAACCCAAAAACAAGGAAAGGTACTTATTCAAACTTACAACCCCTATCACCAGATACTTCAGCAGGTAACCACCAACGACTATAACAAGATGTTTGAACAGCAATATTATGAAAGGGAGCAGTTTAAATATCCCCCTATTGTTCGTATTATTAAGATTACCTTAAAAGATAAGGACTTCAATAAGCTTAACGAAGCAGCTTTATGGTTTGCGCAGTCGTTGACCAATGTCTTAAAATGTTCGGTTTTAGGACCAGAATACCCGCCGGTATCTAGAATACGAAGAGACTATCTCAAAAACGTTTTAATAAAAGTATCGAAAGACCAACCCATATCCCAAACAAAAAATAGCATTAAAAGAATTGAAAAATCCTTTAATGCTATTTCAAAGTATAAAAGTGTAAGACTGGTCTACAATGTAGACCATATATAACTATACGTTAGCCAAAGCTTCAGCAAGTTCAGTCTTTTTGTTTCTACTTAATGGAATCTGTCTACCCCCAACTTCAACATTTTTACTGTTGAATTTCTCAATTTTCTCCAGATTCACAATATAAGATTTATGTATCCTAAGGAATTTTTCAGCAGGTAGCTGTTTCTCAAAGGATTTCATGGTTGAAAGGATCACGATGTTGGCTTCGTCAGTAACCAACTTAATATAATCCCCTAAAGCTTCAATCCATTTAATGTCGTTTAAGATAACCTTACGCTTTTTAAGGTTACTCTTTACAAAGATGTGCTCCTCATCTTCATCTACACGGTTCATTTGCTCGTACTTGGTCACGGCTCTTTTTACCGAAGCTTCAAAGCGTGCCAAAGTGATAGGCTTGTGTAAATAATCGGTTACATCATAATCAAAAGCCTTGAGTGCGTAATCTGGCTTACCTGTGATTAAAATTACCTGTGGAGGGTTTTCCAAGGCTTCCAAAAGGTCGAAGCCGCTAATGATTGGCATTTCAACATCTAGGAAAATAAGGTCGATTTCGTGGTTCTTGAGTCCGTTCTTGGCTTCAATGGCATTGCTATACTCAGCAATTAAGGCTAGGTGAGGATGGTTGTTCACTAGTTTGGCAACTGCCATTCGCTGCATGGAGGAGTCGTCAACTATTATACTTTTTAATTTCATAGAAAGGGGTGATTTGTAGGGTTTTAAATCATCGGCAAATTACACAAAATTGGCGTTCAAAGGCAACAAAAGATGTAAACATGGTGTATTCTGTTGTGTACTTTGCTATATACGTTATATAGATTTAATTGGTTCATTCTGTTAATAACTCTTGAACTTTAAACGAAGATTTCATCCTTTTCTTGCGCAGAGAAGTTATTATTGTTAATTTTGCGCTCCTTTAAAAACAAGTATATATGAACCATTACGAAACTGTTTTCATTTTGAATCCCGTTTTATCTGAGACCCAGATAGAGGAAACAGTTAAGAAATTCGAGGATTTCTTAATTAAGAATGGTGCCAAAATGGTCTCCAAGGAAAATTGGGGGCTTAAAAAGTTGGCCTATCCCATTCAACACAAAAAAAGTGGATTTTACCACTTGTTTGAGTTTACCGCCGAAGGTAGTGTAATCACTCCTTATGAGCTTGAATTTATTAGGGATGAACGTATCATGCGTTTCTTGACCGTGAAATTGGACAAGCATGCTATTGCTTGGGCAGAGAAAAGAAGAACTAAACTAAAAGTAAACGCATAAGGGTATGGCATCAATAGAACAACAAGCGAAAGCAAAAAAAGATGGGGAAATCAGGTATTTGACCCCATTGAACATTGAGACCAACAAGCAGAAGAAATACTGTAGATTCAAAAAATCTGGTATCAAGTATATTGATTACAAAGACCCAGATTTTTTGATGAAATTGGTGAACGAGCAAGGAAAATTACTTCCTAGAAGATTAACAGGAACTTCCTTGAAATATCAAAGAAAAGTGGCACAAGCCGTAAAACGTGCCCGTCACTTGGCCTTAATGCCATACGTTGGCGATATGTTAAAATAAAAAGGTAGTAGCATGGAAATTATTTTAAGAGAAGACGTACAGGATTTAGGCTTTAAAGACGATATCGTGACAGTTAAGAACGGTTATGGTAGAAATTTCTTGATTCCGCAAGGATTGGCTGCACTCGCTACTCCTTCTGCAAAGAAAGTTTTGGCGGAGAACCTAAAACAGAGAGCCCACAAAGAAAAGAAGGTAATTGATGAAGCCAATAAAATGGCAGAGGCTTTAAAACAATTGGAAATCCGAATTCCTGCTAAAGTAGGTGCTGGGGACAAATTGTTTGGATCGGTGAATAATATCGATTTGGCTGCTGCTTTAGAAAAGGCTGGTCATCAATTGGATAGAAAGTTTATCAATATAAAGGGAGGTACTATTAAAAGAGTAGGACCGTACGACGCCGAGATAAGGCTGCACAGAGAGGTAATCGTAGATTTCCCTTTTGAAGTGATCGCTGAGGCGAAATAAAGTCAAGTTTTAGTTAATAACTTGTTAAGAGCTATGCCATGCATAGCTCTTTTTTTTGTCCTGAAATTAGTAAGAAGAAGTCACAGTGTTATGTGGCTTTTTTTTGCTTTCAATTGTAACTCATCAATTCAAAATGGGCAACCGTTAAACCAATATAGGGTTGTGTCAAATGAACGGTTAAATCCTTGTCCTACAATTGTATTATTGAGGAATACCCAACCATCTTGTATCGGTTACTATTTCCTTTGTTCATGCTAAGCGCAATTACCTACTCTCAGCAAATCAGTCTGGATCGCTTAGGGAAAGATGGGCTTTTCAATTATTCAGGTGGGATAACCACAAACGCAGTGTTTTATAATGGCACTGCAAACAGGCAAAACTTGACCTATGTACTTTCCGGTAATCTCAACCTTAATATAGCCGATGTTTACAACGTACCGTTATCCTTTGTGTATTCCAACCAAGAGTTTACCACGCCCAATCCGTTCAATTTTAATAGACTTAGCTTAAGTCCTTCTTACAAATGGATTACGCTACATGTTGGCAGCTCGAATTTATCTTTCAGCCAGTATACCCTAAACAATCATCAATTTGATGGTGTTGGATTGGAATTGGCACCAAAAGGACCTTTTAATATTGCCATGATGTACGGTAGGTTTTTAAAAGCGACCGAATACGACCCAGAAAACCCAAATGCTCTGGTAGCCTACAAACGTATGGGTTATGGGTTGAATGCTTCTTACAAATTTGAAAAAGTGTTGTTAGGGCTATCGGTCTTCAAGGCCAAGGATGACGATAGTTCGCTTCAAAATCCAGTTCCTTTTGAATTGGATGTTGCGCCTGCTGATAATATGGTCATTTCACTGAATTCGGAATTCAGTGTTTGGGAAAAGGCACAATTTCAACTCGAATATGCCATATCTGGTATTACCGAAAATGTCCGGCTAGACGAAGAACGGAATCGACCAGGTCTCTTTTCCTTTTTATTGGATGAGAATGTCAGTACGCAATATCACCAAGCATTCAATGCATCGGTAAATTACCCAACTGCCAATGGCTCCTTGGGTCTGGGGTATGAACGTGTCGACCCAAACTACAAAACCTTTGGGGCATATTTTTTCAATAACGACCTCGAAAACATAACCGTAAACGCCAATCAGACCATCTTTAACAATACCCTGAATGTTGGGGTGAATGTTGGGTTACAGCGAGATAATCTGGACAATACCAAGTTAGCCGAGATGAAACGCTTGGTAAGTGCCCTGAATCTAAGCTATACTGCTTCAGAAAAATTAAACCTCAACGGCTCCTATTCCAATTTTCAATCCTTTACAAACGTACGTGACCAGTTCGACTATATCAATCAGGCCAATGATTTTGAAACGCTCGATACATTGAATTATCGCCAAGTTTCACAGAATGCCAATCTGGGCATCAATTATAACTTCCAACAATCCGAAGTAAAACGGCAAAGCCTTACCATTAACCTCTTGTATCAACAATCCAAAAATGAACAGGAAGGGCAAGAAGCGCCTGGTGGTGATAATGCTTTTTACAACGGGTCGGTGGCACTTTCCTTGGGTTATCCTGAACGTGACCTCGTCATCACCCCGGCAACCAATGTATCCTATAACACCATTGGTCTATCAGAAAGCCAATGGATTGTAGGTCCAACCCTGGGAATTAGCAAGCAATTTTTTGAGAAAAAGCTTCGGACCAATTTTTCTACCTCCTACAATGCCACAATAGCTTCTGAAATGCCCACAAGGTCAAACTTCAATTTTCGATTGGGTGGGAATTATGCCCCAGCAGAAGATCATATGCTGCGCTGCAACATTATTTCATTGCTGCGAAATGGAACAGAAAATAACCAAGCTGATGTGACTGTGACCCTAGGTTATACCTACAGTTTTTCCAATAAAAAGCAAAAAAGGAAAGAACCGGACAATTCTATGACTGGGACTGGTAGTAAAGCCCGTCTGAGCTTTCGCCACCAAGGGACGGTATACAGAGGGAGTACATCCCAAGTATCCGCACAATTGATAAATCTCTGGGAATCCAGAAAAGGTGAAATAAGCCATGCAGACCACCGCGAAACCCTGCTTGAACTGTTACGAGAGGTGAATTTAGAAAAGGACCGGGAGATTTTTAAAATCAAGGCAGTCGCTTTTTTGGATGCCCTTGCCCAATACACCCAAACTAAAGAACGAAACGAAAAATGATATGACTATGGAAAACCGTGGAATAGTTTTACGAAAATGGCGGATGGCCATAAGTATGGTGCTACTGGTGCTTTTTAGTACCATGAATGGTAATGCCCAATCGTTTCCAGTAAATATTACGGTACAGACTTTGGGTGCCGCACCTACACAACTGTCCTCCTATGCCGATGCGGCACAGAACAACGGACCGTTACGGATTACTTTGGCACTCAACGACCTTAATATTACGGGAAGGGAAGTGCAATTGCGTTTGTTCTTTCAAGGGGGTGGTATTAACTTTCAAAGCACCACAAATCCCATAGGGGCTGGGCCCTTCTTTTTGGATGGGGGTATTCCTTTAACCCTCAACGCTTTGGAAATCGCCCCATATTTTGAAGTCTCCAACCTCACGGGCATTTCCCCAACGGTTTATGGGCGTACCTTGCCCGAAGGCTCGTACCAAATTTGTTTTGAGGTTTTTGACGTGCTAACTGGCAATCGGCTCTCAACCCGTTCGTGTGCCAGTGTTTTTATCTTCCGGAACCGCCCTCCTTTTTTGGTGTTGCCCCATAATGGGGTACAGGTAGACCAGGCCAATCCACAGAACATTGTCTTTCAGTGGATGCCCAGACAACTCAACGTCACCAATGTAGAGTACGAACTGAGCCTAGTGGAGCTTTGGGACAATGGCATAGACCCACAGGCCGCTTTTTTGGCCACCCCACCCATCTTCCAGACCTCAACACGGGCCACTAGCTACCTGTACGGTCCTGCCGACCCCATTCTATTGCCCAACCACGCCTATGCATGGCGGGTACAGGCTAAAGCTGTGGATGGCGCTGAAGCTATAGGACTTTTTGAAAACCAAGGGTACAGCGAGATATTTTCCTTTGTCCATTTGGCGCCTTGTGAGGTGCCGCCCAACCTAAGGCATGAGGTTCGGGGCAGCGGACAGGCCAATATTCTTTGGGACGACCCCAGTACCGAGATACCCGAGTTTACGGTACGTTATCGCCAAAAAGGGGAGGGGAATGCCTGGTTCCTAAACCGTACTACTGCAAATTGGACTACCCTTTGGGATTTAAAGCCCGGTACGCGTTATGAGTACCAATTAAAAAAGGACTGCGGACTGGGCGAGAGCGATTGGAGCCTTGTACGGCAGTTTTCCACAGCACTGGAAACCGAGGTAGAAGAGTTGCACCAGTGTGGGATATCACCAAGCATCAACATACAGAATCAAGAACCTTTATCCAGTCTTTTGCCCGGACAGCAGTTTGTGGCAGGTGACTTTACCGTGATAACAACGCAGGTGAATGGGGGAGAGGGCTATTACAGCGGAAAGGGTTTTGTACGCATTCCCTATCTGGGCAATGTAAAACTGGCGGTATACTTTGACAATATTCTTCTGAACACCGACCGCCAACTATTGCAGGGCACGGTGATAACCGAATATGATCCCACTATGCGGAACATTGTGGACACGCGGGATGTGGTGGAGACGGTTGGGGAACTTGTGGATGCCGCCGGGGATTTATTGGAAGAACTTTTTTCCCAAAAAGAAGAATTGTTGAACCAACTAGCAGAAGCAGAAAGCTTTGAAGAACAACAAAATTTTATCTCCCAGATCAATGATTTAGAGGTTACGATAGACCAACAGATAGATGCTATTCACGGGAAAGAGAACCTGCCCGCTTCACTACAACAAGAATTGGAGGAATTAAAGCTGGAGGGAAACATAGCCACAAATGAACAGCTAACCTCTCAAGAGATAGAACAAATTAAAACTGCAGACGCTCAACGTAGAGATCGGATACGTGAAATCGCAGATATAGCAGAAAGAGGGGAGTTTACCATGATAGCCGACCGTATATGGTTTATGCCAGATTGGACCCCCTTCAAACTACCTGAAAGTGTCTCTAACAGTATTGTGGAAGCGAGTTCGCAAACCGTAATAGGTACAGTGCCGGGCCTTAGGTATAATGGTATTCCCCACGAGGCGAAGTATTCGGAAAACGGTGCGTTTGAAGGGTACTATGCAAATGGGACAAAGGCACCTATCAATCCGCTGGATAGCATAAATGATACTGCAAAAGTATATCTGTACAAATACCTGCCCAACGAATGCGATGCCATTTTTGAGACCACTTTTAAATATGCAGACAGTTTAAGGCCGAATGTTCCATACAACCCACAAAATGAAAATATAAAAAGGGTCTATATTTCCAAATGCCTGGACAGTGTATTTGCAAGAATAGAGCAACCCACCTCAATTGTGTTGAATATTGGTGGTTCAAGTGAAATAATTACCACCGCAAGACAAGATCAATATGTTCAAGACGAAGCTTTTGAAGCAAATAAAAGAGTACTGGACTTTGCTGGATTGGTCAGCCAAGGGGAGAAAGATGCCCTAGCCGATCAGATGGGTAATATCCGAATTCTCGAAGGTACTTTAATGCACTTTATTCTGACAGACGAAGGAACCCAACCTACTCTTATAAATGAATTCTTGGAACTGGTTCCCGATGCTGGAACCTATTACCGTTGGATACATTTTGAAGGTACGGGAAAAGTAATCATCAATGATAAAACGCCCGCAGGATTTGAAGAGTCCCTAAAAAGCGCTGCTTACCATTGGACACAGGACTACTGGGACAATCTAGAACTAAACACCAATAGGGGAACACGTGAGTTTCTGTTTGGCTATATGGTTCAGGTGAATCTGACCCTGTCATCTCTAGCAGGCTTGCTTGCCGAGATCCAGATTGACCAAAAGTACTGGGACGCAGCTGATAGTGGGAACTATGTACAGGAAATGGAATATGTGGCTCGTTTGTTCTCCATTCTGCGAGGCGAACCTTTGAACGTGTTCAATGCAGAACAGTCGCAACTCCAGTTTGCTTTTTACTGTGGCATTTTCAATGGAATGATGGAAGAACTGACCGGTCTTGTCCAGTTAGGCGATATGCTCACGGAATATGTTACCGATGCCGAGGCTGCCAAATCCTTTGACCTAGCCTTAAACAGTCTAAACCTTACTATGATATGGTCCCAGTTCCAAAACGCCCATGGCGTGGATAGCGATGGCAACCTGAACCAATACGTTTTGGCCCATCAGCTGGGCAAGGACCTTGTCTTTGTGGCTAGCCTATTCGTGGGCATTGGTGAGCTGACCTCCGTATCTGGAATTGGACAGGTTCTAAGAAATTTGGAGAACTTGGTTGACTTGGCCAGGCTAACCAAAGCACGAAGGCTAAAAAATGCATTTCCCGATGGATGGGACAAGCTCAGGACCTTGGCTCCCGTACCGGACAACTTCTGGAACAAACTGGATGGGCTAGGCGAGGCCCAAGGCAGATTCCTTGCCGATTTTGATGCCCAACAGTTGCAACGGTTTGTGGAAAATCCTAATTTGGTTGATAGTTGGAAGAAAGCTTTAGATAATGGATTACCTGAGTTATGGCGAAAAGACCTTGATTTCTTAGGTAAATTAAGAAATGTTTGGGATTACAATTTCGTTAATGGTACAAACGTAAAATTGCCAAATGTTTTGCTAGAACCGACCCAATTAACAAAAGTATCTACGGAAGTTCTTCAGCAGATGAGAAACACCTTTAATTCAACTGTAAAGAAGAATTTTCTAAAAGGGTTGGGTAATAATCCTAATATTAATTCAATGTTGAAGAAAGCTGGGTTTAGTGATGGCGAGATTCCTATATTAATTCAAAGGCTACAAAATGGACAAGGAATACCAGGTTATCAAGTTCATCATAAAATCCCTATAGATTTAGGAGGGAGTAATGATTTTTCTAATCTTGTATTAATGAAGCAAACGCCTTATCATTCGGCTGTTACTTCATTTCAGAACTCTCAGATTAGTATTCCTGTTGGTCAAACCCAGACACTGAATTTCCCGAAGGTTGAGGGAAGTTTTTATTCACCACCTTATATTGAATAAACATGAAACAAGAGATTTTAGAATTAATCCATGACAATACCTATTATGATTACTCAACTAATGTGGCTTCAGAGGATGAGATTAATAACTTGGTGGAAAAGAGTAAAATGGAATTAGACCCTGAGTATTTAAATTTTCTCAAAAAAATCAACGGATTTGAGTTAAATGGGACGAATTTTTACGGTACAAAGGAGCAAGAAAATATTTATGTTTTGGATGTTCTTAAACAGAATAGTTTTTGGACAGAAGAAATACCAGACCTTAAGAAGTATTTCATATTGGGAGACGGTGATATGGATTTTTACTGTCAATCTTTAGATGGAAGCCAGTATTTTATACTAAATAAGGGAGGGTTGGAAAAGTGTGGAAAGTTTGATTCTTTCAACGCTCTTTTAGAAAATATAATCGAAACTATTATTTAGGATTTTAAAGGCTTCACATCTTTTGTGGGGCTTTTGTTTTCTAAAACACCCTGCAAGTTCATTCGGTCAATGGAAGAATTGAGTAATACGAAAACGTGTTCTTTTGCTCTAATCACAGGTATTCAGTTCAACAAAAGGTCAATCGACATAGTTTAGAACATTTTCACCTTATCCCAATCTGGCCCCAGTTCCAAAATGCCCACGGTCTGGAAAGCAATGGCAACCTAAACCAATACGTTCTGGCCCATCAGCTGGGCAAGAACCTTGTGTTTGTGCTGTGGTATTGGTGAGTTGACTTCGGTATTGCAAATTGGACAACTACTGAAAAGTTTGGGGAACTTGACGAAGTGCAGTAGAGGTTTCCTGTTAATTTTTGTTGCCATGAGGATTAACTAATTTATCCTGTAGATATCTTCTTTATTCCCAATCCGTCAATTCAAAAAGGCCATTCATAAATTCCTTGGGTTGTTTTTTTACTGTAATCCATTTATTACACAAGTTATTCCATATTGCTTCCCAATATCATAGCAAACATGAGTGGCAATGGAATGATTTTTTGGAAAAAACCAATAACCACAAGTGAGAGACCTACTACAATCAAAAACCTTTCAAACAACGTTTTTTTGTCTGTTCTTTTTTTTAGGAGCAGCTTCCATGCATGCCAACATCCATGGCAGGGATAGCCTTGCACTAAAAGATTCGATTCATGAAAAAGCGATAGAGGTAAATTCTAATGACGATGTTCAACATCTTCTCAGAAAATGGGAGCAGCATAAAGAAAACAAGGAAAGTCAACAAAAATCAAACACATCTAAACTGTTCAGAACCTTTCCCGAGTTGGACGAACAGCCTCCATCGTTCCACTATAATTTTACGGACAATCTTGCGGAGTTTACGGAAGACTATGTTCGACAACAGTTTCAGAAAAGCATAGAGACCAGCAAGACCTTAGCCAAAGCTGGAAATGTATTTGATATTATAGAAAGAGAACAACGGTTTATCAACATAATGACTGGAAACGAGGAGGTCGAACTACCGGTAGGCATAAGGCATGAGTTTTCTAGAGATTCTACGAATCAAGAACTATCCAGCAATTCAGCGATTACCCTGGCGATAACTCAGATGGAATATCATAAAGATTACACCGAAGTAAATCTTTTTGCCCGTTTGGAACTTCCAGAACTCAATGTCGATTTGATGTTTGGCGCCAATCAGGTGAGGATATCACGTCAGGGAGGTATATATGAGGAAGCTCGGCTATCACTCTTGTCCAATGTGCCAGTAGGTTTGAGCGGTGGACAATGGTTGGTGACCTTTTTAGGGGGTATGGATGAACAGGGCAGCGCGGATGAATCTACCTACGTAACCATAGACTGCGAAGGAAAAATCAAGGAACTGGGAATAGCTGCAGATGTGCGCATTGCAAAAACAGTGGCCATACCCTTAAACCCAGATGGTACAGCCAAATATCCCAATAAAACAGCGCCAGGTACTGGTGAAAAGGTAGTTAACAACGACAGTTATGTAGGAGCCAATTTTAGTATGCAGACTTCAGGTATAAATGATTTGCTCATAGAGTTGGAGTTACCCTATTTTGAGTTAAGGGCCCTGCCCAAATGGGGTTTCAATATAACTAACGCAGTCTTGGACTTAAGTGATACGAAGAATGCATCAAGTGTCCAATTTCCAGATTTCTACACAACAAATCAACTATTGGTGCCCGGTAATGAAAATCTTTGGCGCGGGTTTTATGCGGATGCCGTTTCCATTACACTGCCACCAGAATTTAAAAAAAGGAATTCTTCGGAACGCCTTACCATAGGAGCAGAGCGTTTGTTCATTGACAATTTTGGGGTTTCTGGTGATTTTTATGCCACAAACGTGATAGGTCTGGATGAAGGAGATGCCAACAAATGGCAGTTTTCGTTGGATTCCATCGGTGTCGACTTAAAGGTCAACCGATTTATAAAAGCGGGATTTAATGGTGAGATAGTACTCCCCGTAAGCGACGGAGACACATCGGGCGGTAGATTGGGTTACCGTGGGTTGATTACCGCTGACCAATATTACTCCGTAACGGTTGATGTGGTTGAGGATGTTAATTTTAATATTTTTAGGTCCAAGGCCAAGCTCTTCAGGGAATCTTATATAAAACTTGAAGTTGAAAACGACCGTTTTTATCCAGAAGCGAATCTTACCGGAATCATGTCGTTCAATAGTGAGCAAAAAACCTCATTGAACCAAACTTCTGGTACGGATTTAGCCCCAGGCGAAGGGATTCAATCTTTGGAATTTGACGGTTTGTCGTTTCAGGATTTTAAAATCCAGACCCGCAAACGACCTTATCTTTCTATTGGGTATGCGGGCTATAGAGATTCCATAAGAGCGCCTAAATTAGCAGGTTTTGAACTTGGGTTTTATGATGTGTCCATAAAAACTATGGCACAGAATGAGGCTGTATTGACCTTTAATAGTTACATCAATCTTGATAAAACAGGAATAAAAGGAGATGTTGGTCTTGGTGTAATTGGGGAGCTTCATGATGGTGACTATCTAAAATGGCGTTTCAAGGAAATAGAGGTAAGTTCTGTTCAGGTCGATGTTAAACGCAAAGGCTTTGAATTTTTTGGAGAACTGAACTTCTTTAAGGACAATCCCATCTATGGCAAAGGCTTTTCAGGGGAACTGAACCTGTATTCCGAGAGTATCGGTATTGAAGTAGGTGCAAAAGGAATATTCGGAAATACAGATGGATATCGTTATTGGCTGGTGGATGCCCATGGCAGGCCAACACGTTCCGACAATCCCAATTTTACCATTTATGATATAGGGGGTGGGGTATACCATCACATGCGAAAGGCTGGTATTGATGAACGAGCAGATACCATGTCAGGAATATACTATGCGCCTGACGAAAGTATATCCTTGGGTTTTAAGGCCTTGGCGGCCTTCGAGGTAAAGAGAGGTGCCGCTTTCACGGGATTGGTAGCATTGGAAATGAGTTTCAATTCTCAGGCTCATGGTGGTGGAATAAGCCGTCTTGGCTTTTATGGTGCCGCTGCCTTGATTCAAGGAGGCGGAAGATCAAGAGATCCTTTTGGTAGTGTGGATGATATGCAACAGACCGTTTCTGATAGTGAACAGGCGCTGGGCAATTTCCATGAACTTTCCATTGATAAGGAAGGTATAAAGTTTTTCGCTGAAGAGGTATTTCCCAGTATCCTAACTGGGAATGAGCTTTTCGCTGCTCAAGTGGCCATAGATTTTGACTTTACCAATCGTACCTATTGGGGTATGTGCGATGTGTTTTTGAATGCAGGCCCCATTAAAGGTGCCGGGGAAAAGAACCGTCTGGGATATTTGGAGTTTTATAACGCGCCTGAAGACTGGTACATTTATGTAGGAACGCCTACTAAACGTTTTGGATTGCAGGGCATACCCATAGGTCCGCTTACGGCCAGAATAGATATGTATTTTATGACCGGAACTATTCTTCCTGATCCGGCAAAACCTCCACATGTGGTGATTGATATTCTGAATTTGAGTGAAGATGACCTTTCGTTTAACAGAAACTTTAACCAAGAACTTGCTGAGGGAGCAGGATATGCTTTTGGTGCTTCCTTTGAGGTAGGAAAAGAAATTGATTGGGGCATAATTTACGCCAGTATTAGGGCGGGTGTGGGTTTTGATTTAATGATGCGCGACTTTGGTGATGCGCACTGTCGTGGAAAATTGGGACCATTGGGCATGGATGGATGGTATGCTACCGGACAGCTCTATGCCTATCTTCAAGGGGAAATTGGAGCACAGATTAGATTGTTTGGTATTCGAAAACGTGTCCGTATTCTAAAAGCGGGACTAGCGGTATTGGCACAGGCTCAGTTACCCAACCCTTGGTATATGAAAGGCTACGCAGGAGTGGATGTTAGGGTTTTGGGAGTGGTTCGCATACGTACCCGCCTAAAAGTTGTAATCGGAGAGGAATGTGAGATTGTTGGCAAAACAGGTCTACAGGATATTGTAATGATTTCTGATATTTCCCCAAGGGATGGATTTGAGGATGTGGATGTTTTTGAGGCAATCCAAGTGGCTTTCAATGCCCCGGTCGGAAGTATCATGCAAATTGAGGACGAAACGGGCAGACAGAGTTATCGCATGAATTTGAAGGAGTTGATTGTGAAATCCGAAGGCAACTCCATAGCAGGGGAAATCGAGTTCAATGAAACCAATGATGTTGCGACTTTTAAGTCATTTGAAATACTACCACCAGAACAGGAAATTCAAGTGACGGTAAAAGTATCTTTCGAAAGACGGTCAGGCGGCAGTTGGGTTTCTGTTACGGACAATGGAAAACCAGTTTTTGAAGAAAAAGAAGTCAGATTCATTACTGGAGATGCTCCCCGTAAAATTCCATATCACAATATCCAATATATGTATCCTGTTGTGGATCAGAAATACATGCTGCCACGCGAGAGCACTACAGGTTATGTACAGCTCAATTCTGGACAGGCCTATTTATTTGGAAATGGTTATCAAGATGAACTGTATTTTTTGGACGAAGCAGGGAATAAAATCAAGGCCAATTTTCAGTATTTGGCCTCTCAAAAAAAATTGGAGTTTTCAATTCCTGACCTAAAGAATGGGACTGCCTATACCTATGCCTTGATCACCTTAAATCCCAGTGATGTGGATGAAAGTCTGGTAATGGCTGCGACCCAGTTCAATGAAATAGCGGAGGATTTAGAAATCTCCACAAACACCATTGTTGGCAGTGCAGAAAGTGGAGCGTTTATCTCCCGATTGGATTTTTCCTTTACCACAAGCCGTCATGATACTTTTAAGCAAAAGATGAAATCAATGCGCGTTAGCAATACTATTACGTATTTGGATAGATATCAAGATTCTGAGGCGATAGCCAATGTTGGGCGAATGTCGTTGATTATGGAAGAATATGAACCCTTCAGTATTATAGAGCTTGTGGGCAGTGCCTTTACACAAGACAAACCACTGATTCAATTTAGTGGTATACTGAACGATCAATACTATAAAAAAGATATTTATCCATTGGTATATAAAGAATACCCCTTGGACGGTAATCTAAGAGTACCAAGGGATGTATCAATTTTGGGGGTGCCTCCTAAAAAATCAATCCAGCTTAGCTCTAATTATATAAACTACATATCCACTGGAATTGAAAACAATTTCATCAAAACCTATTTTCCATATCGCTGGCACCTACCAATCACTTTTTATAGAGATTTTAAAGATTTACAATATCTAATAGTTAATCGTCATATGGGAAACGGCATCATCAATCAAGCAAAATTTGAGAACTACTCTTACATAATCTTAGGAAGGTTTCCATTTTTAAGAAAGGAAAACTATCGGGTGCGTTTTAGCTATGTATTACCGAACAAGAATTCTGGAAACACGGAGGTTATAACCTATAGAAATTCCCTTTAAAAAATGGATTTAAGAAAGACATGCAATCTTCTGTTTTTTCTACTCTTTGTGTTGTTTTGCCAATCGCAACAGGATACCGTCGATTCCGTACAAAGTCCTAAACTTTTTGTCAAGGGGTTTGCAAAAAGGGATGCTGTTTATGTGCGTTGGGGTGTTAATGACCAATGGGCTTGGAAGTATGGTAATGAATACGGCTATCTGGTGGAGCGTGCAACGATATTCAGGGATGGACGCCCCTTGGAAAAATCGGAAAAAGTGATATTGACTGGAGGTCCAATCAAACCAAAACCATTATCGCTATGGGAGTCTTTGATTCAGAACAATGATATGGCCGCCGTAGCCGCGCAGGCCATTTATGGGGAAAGTTTTAGTGTAAACGATGAAAGCGAGAATCTCTTCATGAAAGTGGTCAACGAGAGTAGTGAACTGGAACAGCGCTTTGGTTTTTCCATGTTTGCTGTCGATCAGGATTTTATAGCTGCGCAGTATGCAGGATTGGGGTATGTGGATCGAGATGTAAAGCCAAATGAACGCTATCTCTATAATGTACAATTGGCAGCTCCTCAGGAGCTTATGCAATTGGATGAAGCAGGAGTACTAATGGCTCCAACCCAGCAACCTGTTTTGCCAAAACCTTATGACTTTGCAGGATATTTCTATAACAACGCTTTTGTCTTGATTTGGGAATACGATGGACTTTTGGATTTTTACACAGCATATGATTTGGAAAAATCAGAAGATGGGAAAAACTTTCGCAAAGTAAATGACGCACCCATTACCAAATTGGCCATTACCAATTCGTCAGGAATCTCATATACGGACAGTATACCCGAATACAACAAAAAATACTGGTATCGGATTCGAGGAAAAAGTCTTTTTGATATGATGAGCCCCCCGTCAGATACCATTTCGGTAATCGCATTTAAGGAACTATTGGCTGCACCACAGTTTGGGACGAATACAATTGTGTCCGATAAGCAAGTGGAGCTGCGATGGGATTTCCCAACAGACGAGGCATGGAAACTAGTAGATTTTGATATTTTACGTGCATCCAAAGCCATAGGACCCTACGAAATTGTAGGTATGGAATTGGGAAAAGGGGAAAGGGAGTTTTCCTACCAAGGTTTGGACCGCATAAATTACTTTAAAGTACGCGCCAACGGTATTGCAGGGGATTATCAGGATTCATCACCAACCATGGTGCAGCCTGTGGATTCCATACCGCCGGATAAACCGTTGGGACTTGCAGGAACGGTGGATACACTGGGTGTGGTGCGTTTATCTTGGGAACCCAATACGGAATTGGACTTAAAGGGCTATACAGTGCTAAGGGCCAATCGAAAAAATCAGGAATTTACCCGGCTGACCAAAGAAGAGTTACGGGAAACCACCTTTCAAGATACGATTAACGTAAAAACTTTTGCAAGTAAGGTTTACTATCGCATTATTGCTACAGACCTGCGTTATAATGAGTCTATACCCTCGGACACTTTGGTCTTGGAACGACCCAATATGATTCCGCCAACCAGTCCCGTTTTTAAAGCATATGAAATTATTGGGGATAGTATACAACTGCATTGGATTCCAAGCTCATCAGAGAACCTTGCTAAACAAGTGGTTTACAGAAAACGTGTCGATGCTAGTATGGAAACCTCATGGGAAAACGTTTTTGAAACCGACGATATTTCTACTATTACTTTTAAAGATGACAGTCTGGAACCCAATACTACCTATCGCTATACATTGACAACAACGAATCAAACCGGATTGGAAAGCCCCCCATCTTCGCCACTTTCCATCACTACCCCAAAACAACTATTACAGCCTAAAATAAAAGGATTGTATGTAGAGGCGAACAGGGAAAACAAATACATTCAATTAAGCTGGCGCTACAATGAACCAGATGTATTTGAAATACAAATATTCAGAAAGGAAGAAGAAACTTTTTTACGCTATGCAACCTTGCCTCCTGAATCAAAAACATTTAAGGATAAAAGAGTCATTCTTAATACCAAGTATCGTTATGGTATTCATGCTGTTTTTAAAAATGGAGAGCTAAGCGAGTGGGTAGAAGTTCCAATAATTTATTAATAATTGATGATGAAAAAGGTTTATTTGATTCCTCTTTTGGTAATTTTTTTTGGATTGACGAAGATCTACAGCCAGTTTAAGTATAAGATTCGCTATAAGGTAACGGTTAATGAATACAACGGTGAGGCAGGTGGAAATTTCGGACAAACTTTTGGTAATCATAGTATTTTTGGAACTGGAATATTTAACGAGGGAGTATATACGGATGATTATATTTATGAATCTATTTCAGAAGTTACTTCATATAAAAGTCCATCTTTAAAGGAGCCGACAGAGCAAGATGATGGATGTTCTTCCAATTATAACGGCAATTACAATGGTTTAGTAAACGGGAAATTAAATGAAGAATGGGATTGTGCTAGTAATGCAAGTGGAAAGTTTTTTGTGAATTTAATAAGGCCATTGGCAGAAAGAAATCCGAATCTCACTCAGATAAAAAGGTGTGAAGCGACACCTATAAATGTTTCGATATCCGATATGACTTACTCACTAACTTATTTCAACACAAATACTGAGCAGTTTGAATTTTTACTTCCCTATGCCGTAAATCCTTCAAATCCCGAAATAAACCCTTCAGAAATACCCAATATTAATATTGAAGATTACAATAACCTACAAATTCAGGTACGTTATACCGATGATCCAAATGACGTTGCAAACTTCTCAGATGTATTGATTTTAGATTTAATAAAATGTGCTCCCAAGTTAGATGTGGCTATTATACCAAATCCGCTAACAATTCAACCTACTTGTTTCGGAGACGAGAATGGGGGAGTGACTGCGGTTTTCGACCGTACTTTGAATGAAGGTGAATGGATGCAATTAATATTTGAGCAGGGAGGCGACCCAATACAAAACTCAGGGTTATTATACAATTCGGATTTTGAAGATAAATCTGTTACATTCATTGGAAATACTTTACCTGCCGGGAATTACAACATGATATGGCAAGTAGGTATCGATAATGATGTTATTCCAGGCGGTTCGGTTCCAATAACTATTTTAGAGCCACAATCAATCACTTTCAATTTAAACAAAACCGATCCGACCTGCACCGCAACTTCAGATGGAGAAATCACGGTAGACAATCTTTCAGGTGGGAACGGTGGATATTCCTTTGATTGGAAAAGAAATAGTGAATCTTTCGACCTTCCCGAAGGCTCTACAAATATTCATTTAGTCAACCTGCCAGATGGTAACTATTCCCTGTTGGTAACCGATGTTTTGGGATGTGAATCCGAAGTTCAGGAAGTAGAGTTAGTGGCTTTGGCTGAAAGTCCTCAATTGGACTCCTATCTGATTTTTCAACCCGGAGAACCTCCAAGTTGTCTCGCTACAGGGAGTATAGTATTGGAACAAGTATCCGGGGGGGATGGTAATTATGCATACAATTGGACAAAAGATGGTGAGGTTTTTTTACCTAACAATCCAACCAATCTGCAGGATCTCGAACCTGGGGACTATGGTCTTATCGTTATTGATGGTGGTGGTCAAGGTTGTCCTTCAGAAGAATATGGATTCACCATAAATGAATTGGACCCATTGGAGGTTTCCATCGCCGAAAGCGTATCAATAACCTGTAAGGGTGATATGGGTATTCTTGAGGCAAACCCTATTGGAGGTACCAATTGTGGATATGAGTACATATGGTCTACGGGGGAGACTACAAAATCAATCGAGGTTGTGCAGGGTAGTTATTTCGTCTCGGTTACAGACAATGCTGACAACATGGAAATAACTTTTTATGAATTCGAATATACAAACCCATTGCTAACGGTAGAGGCAATACAGAATAATAGTAGCTGTAAAGGCGAGGATTTTGGGAGCATACAATTGGACATATCCGGTGGTACAGGTGGTCCTTATGAGGTGAGCTGGTTGGATAGTCCCGTGACCGATTCTTTTAGGGAAAACCTCTCTATTGGGGAGTATATTTACTTTGTATCTGATGGGGAATGTCAGGTTAGCAACGAAGATAGCCCTATAGTTTTGACGGAACCAGAAACTGGAATAGAAGTCATTGAAATTTCCAAGACCAACATTAGTGTTAATGGAGCCGACGATGGAATGCTTACCATTGATGTCCAAAATGGGGTTCCGCCTTTCTCTTATGAATGGACCAAAGATGAAGACCTTTTTGTTATCTCTCAGGAATCTACAGACAATCAACTAGTAGGCTTAGGGGAAGGTAGCTACCAAGTAGTGGTAATCGATGCCAATGGTTGCTCTGCTTCTCTCGAACAACCTGTTATTATTTTTGAGCCCGAACCCTTGGAGATTGTGGAATTTATTCCAGAAAACATATACTGTAAAGGGGAAGCTTCCGGTTCCATAACTGCAAATGTTACTGGAATACCACCATTCAGCTATATTTGGGAAAAGGAGGGACAAGTTAATTTCTTGGTTCCTAATACATCTACTATTACAGGGTTAACTCCCGGTACATATACCTTGAGACTTACTGATGATTCCAACGTATCAGAAGTGGTTAGTTCCGTTGTTTTAACTGAACCTTCCGAAGTGCTTGGAGGAAATTTGGTACCATTCCCAACAGAATGCTTTATTGGTGAGGAAGGGACAATCAATGTCAACGCGCATGGAGGAACACCTCCCTATGTCTATTCCATTGATGGAGGGTTAAATTTTCAGGGTAGTGATACATTTACTAATCTTCAAGCGGATAACTACCAAGTTTTAATTGTAGATGATAATGGATGTGAACTGTTTATTGATACCACGGTAGGGTCACCCGACCAAATTAAAGCAGAATTCGCAATGACCAGTCAGGCTTTTATGGATGAAAATATTATTGCTGTAGACCTTAGTTATCCGTTTCCAGATACGGTTGAGTGGTCGGTTCCTGAAAGTGCCATTATCACAGAACAAAACAACGACAAACTTGGTTTAATGTTCACAGCGCCCGGGGAATATGAAATCGGCGTAACGGTTTATCGAGACAATTGTTGGTCTTCATTAACGAAAAAAATCTTGGTTTTGGAAAACAGTTTAACGGACACTGCAAGTGAAAACGAAGGGATTTCTAGAGAAGGGATTAAGCGTTTTATTGTATATCCAAACCCAACCACTGGTCAGTTTTATGTAGATGTAGGTCTTTTGGAAATTGCAAATGCTAGCATCAAGGTCTTTGGGTTTGCGAATAATAACCTCATACTTCAAGAATTGGTGGGAGGTAAACAAGACTACAGCGTTGCAATGAATATTGAAGGCCTCCCTTCTGGAATTTATGTGGTAGTCCTTGAGACATCTATGGGCAATTCACTTCGTAAATTAATAATGAGGTGATACGATGTCCAAATTATACTTAAATATAGGCCACACAATAGTGCGGCCTTTTTTACTTTTGCAAAATCAAAAAAAGGATTTGATGAAATATGCACGTTTGACGCAGCAGCAATTGGAGGAACTTCATCCTGAGTTTATAAATTTTTTGGCTACCCAGTCCATTACGGCAGAAGAGTGGACCCATCTAAAAGAAGAAAAACCAGAAGTGGCTGAGGAAGAATTGGATGTGTTCAGCGACCTGATTTGGGAAGGTGTTTTGGCCAAGGTGGAATACTTGGAAAACATTTCAGAACAGCACATGCACCTGTTCCACTTAACTGAAAAAGAGATGAAACTCTTCTCAGTTAAAGTATTAAATCCAGAAATCGATTTGAGGACTCAGGAAGGCTTCGGTTGGTTTAAGCGCAACTTTCAATCAGATTTTGTTGAATACTTGACAGCTTCCAAAGCTTATTCCAGCGATAGAAACCAAGATAAGTTCGGTATCATACAACAAGGTGCGGTTATCACCAAAGGAGAGTTGTACCAGTGGTTTGAAAGGATTATGGAATAGAGGTTTGATACCCTCAGAAGATATCCTCTATTTTCATGACTAAAGGTTATTTTTTTGGTTCCCAGTCTCTGCAGTCAAACTTGTCAACCTTACCGTCATTATTCAAGTCTTCACTTTCTATATCAGCCAAACCGTTTCCATTTAAATCCCAACAGTAGGTGCCTTGTAAATTAGTAAATTCGTCCGCTTCACTTTCTTGCTTAGAACAGGATGTAAGTAATATGATAATGGTTAAAGTATAGAAGAAAAATTGTTTTAAATTCATTTTTTGTAAGATTTAGGATATTATTGGTTTTCAAAAGTATTCTAGTGAGAATCATAATATGGATAGGGATTGATAGACACCTGTTTTCAATTGATGAATGCATAACATCAATATGTATATTTGCACGAGATTTATAAAATATGCCACAAAAACCATCCATTCCTAAGGGAACGCGCGATTTTTCTCCAGCCGAAGTAGCGAAGCGAAATCATATCATTTCTGTTGTCAAAAAGCACTTTGAACGTTTTGGATTTCAGCCTATTGAAACGCCTTCTTTGGAGAATTCGGAAACGCTACTCGGAAAGTACGGAGAGGAAGGGGACCGTCTCATATTTAAAATCTTGAATTCTGGAGATTTTATTTCAAAGGTGGATGATGTTACGTATAGTTCCAAGAATTCCAATTCTTTGGCTCCCAAGATTACCGAAAAAGCTTTGCGTTATGACCTTACCGTTCCTTTTGCACGTTATGTGGTCATTCACCAAAATGAAATCGATTTTCCTTTTAAGCGTTATCAAATACAACCGGTTTGGCGGGCAGATAGACCCCAGAAGGGACGTTTCAGGGAGTTCTATCAATGTGATGCGGATGTGGTTGGGGCAAATTCTTTATTACAGGAAGTAGAATTGATTCAATTGTATGATGCCGTTTTTACGGACTTAAGATTGGAGGGAACAACTATAAAAATCAATAATAGAAAAATATTGTATGGTATTGCTGAGGTTATCGGTGCACAAAATCGTCTAGTTGATTTTACGATAGCCTTGGATAAACTGGATAAAATAGGGGAGCAGGCCGTAAAAGCTGAAATGATAAAAAAGGGAATTTCTGAAAGTGCCATTGCTAAAGCCACCCCATTGTTTGGGATGGTTGGAACCAATGAGGAAAAACTAGAGATTTTGAAAGGCCTATTGTCGGAATCTGAACTAGGAACAGAAGGTGTGGAAGAGGTTAAAACCATCCTGACCTATGTTGAAGGATTAGGACTGACAAGTGCTTCTTTGCAGTTAGATGTAACCTTAGCACGTGGATTGAACTATTATACCGGTGCCATCTTTGAAGTTGCAGCTCCAGCAACGGTTAAAATGGGCTCCATTGGAGGAGGAGGGCGTTATGATGACCTTACGGGCATTTTTGGGCTTAAAGATGTGAGTGGAGTAGGTATATCATTTGGGTTGGACCGTATTTACTTGGTGCTCGAAGAACTGGGGCTGTTTCCGGAATCTTTGGAAACATCCTTGGATATCCTTTGTCTTAACTTTGGTGAAAAAGAAGGTGCTGCAGCACTAAAACTGGTCAGCGCTTTAAGAAGTTTTGGTTTACGAGCAGATTTATATCCTTCGGCGGCTAAGGTTCAGAAACAGTTTAAATATGCAGATAAGCGCAAGGTTCCCTATGTAATTTTATTGGGCGAAAAAGAATTGAATGCGGGTCAGTTTATTGTAAAGGATATGACTACAGGAAATCAAGAATCCTACACTTTGGATAATCCAGAGGAATTCTTTAAAACCTTATAAACGGGATTCAATTTCTGTAATTACCTTTTCGTATCTCTGGTTTAGATTTGGAACGAGGTCAGGATGCTTTTTTTCTACCCACTGTTTAAACCTTTCCAAAGGAAACCATTCCAATGCTTCAACCTCTGAATCCTGTTTTTGTAATGGGGTATAACGGGATAAATGACATAAAAAGGTATAGTTAAATTCCCTATCCAGGAAGTCCTTGGCATGTAGATGTTCGGTTTTGAACACACCTATTTTTTTCAGTTGGTCTTCAACAATGGCAATACCAATTTCCTCACGTACTTCTCTAATGGCAGCTACCTCGAGGGTTTCACCTGCGGAAACATGTCCTGCCACTGAGATATCCCACATCAACGGAAAATTTATTTTGTTTTTTCCGCGTTGTTGAAGTAAAACAAATCCTTTTTCATCATAACACCACACATGAACCGTGGAGTGATAAAGTCCCAGTCGGTGTGCTTCGGATTTTAAAAGGGATTGTCCGGTGAGATTTCCTTCGGTATCCAAGATATCGACCAGTTCATCCATAATTTGATTTTAATTTGTCATTTCGAAGAAGCAAAGCGACTGAGAAATCTTTTTAGAGTTAGATTTCTCGCTCTGCTCGAAATGACCAGGTATCAATCAAAATAACTAAAAGTCTCCCCTGATTTTATGGTCAACAAAGTTTCGTAGATCAAGCGAATTACATTTTCCACATCATCTCTATGGACCGTCTCAACCGTAGTGTGCATATAGCGTAATGGAAGAGAAATTAGGGCAGATGCCACACCACCATTGCTGTAAGCAAAGGCATCGGTGTCGGTTCCAGTATATCTTGACGATGCTTGCCTTTGAAATGGAATTTCCTTGGCTTGGGCTGTTTCTATAATGCGTTCACGAAGTTTTTGCTGTACCGCCGGAGCATACGAAATTACAGGGCCCTTACCCATAGAGCAATCTCCCTGTACCTTCTTTTCAATCATTGGGGTAGTGGTATCGTGGGTAACATCAGTAACAATGGCCACGTTGGGCTTAATGGTCTGGGTTATCATTTCGGCACCTCTAAGACCTATTTCCTCTTGAACCGAGTTGGTGATGTAAAGTCCAAAAGGTAACTCTACCTTATTTTCATGGAGCAGTCGAGCCACTTCGGCAATCATAAAACCGCCTGCACGATTATCCAATGCACGGCAAACAAATTTGTCCTTGTTGAGTACATGAAATTCATCAGGATAAGTGATTACACACCCTACGTGAACCCCCATTTTTTCAACTTCTTCCTTGTCTTTTGCTCCAATATCAATGAAGATATTGTCCAACTTAGGTGCTTCTTCTTTTCCAGCCTTTCTCGTGTGTATGGCCGGCCATCCAAATACGCCTTTTACAACTCCATTTTTAGTGTGGATATTTACCCACTTTGAGGGTGCAATTTGGTGATCGCTACCACCATTCCGAATAACATAAAGCAAACCATTGTCGGTAATGTAATTCACATACCAAGATATTTCATCAGAATGTCCTTCTATGACCACTTTGTAATCGGCCTCGGGGTTAATTACCGCCACTGCCGTACCATAGGTATCGGTAATAAATTCATCTACATAAGGCTTCAGGTAATCCATCCAGATTTTCTGACCCTCCCATTCATAACCAGTGGGTGAAGCGTTGTTCAGATATTTTTCAAAAAATTCTAAAGATTGGTCGGTAATGATTTTTGATTTTGACATGTACATGGATTAGAAAACAAACTTAACAATATTCACTTTTATTTAATAGCCCATTTTTGGCTTTATCCTTAATTTTAACCCAACATTTGTTAAAGAATTTTAATGCTGAAGTACCAAATCGCTGCTATTATATCCCTTTTGGTGTGTTCTGTGTTTTCACAGGAAATATCGAAAGACTCGGTTGCTGATTATTATGTCCGATTTGAAGGGGACTCTATTTTGCGCAGTTCCATTGAGCTTGATGAGGTATTTATTTTCAGCAAACTGGAATTTGCCGACAGAAGGGAAAAACTTCGTTATTACATTTTAAGGCGAAAGACTCTAAAGGTTTATCCTTACGCCAAATTGGCTGCGGAACGATTGGTAGAGCTCAATGATAGTTTGGATAAAATCAAACGCAAAAGACATAGAAAGCGCTATACCAAAAAAGTCCAGAAGTATATTGAAGGAGAGTTTTCTGAAGAGCTTAAAAAACTTACCAGGACAGAGGGACAAATACTGGTTAAGTTGATTTACAGGCAGACAGGAAAAACAGCGTTCAACTTGGTAAAGGAACTACGAAGTGGTTGGCGTGCATTTTGGTATAACACCACAGCCAAAGCTTTCAAAATAAGTATCAAAGAAGAGTTTCATCCCGAATACATCCACGAAGACTACCTCATTGAGGATATTTTGCAGCGCGCGTTTGCTGCAGATAAATTGGAAAGGCAAAAATCGGTTTTGGATTATGATTATGCCCTTCTCAGCAATAAATGGAAGAACGCGCCCTCCCCAAAAAAGAAGTAATTTTTATTCTCCTGATTTCTTACCAAAAAGTGCATCCATAAAAATCTTCATGGAATAAAAGCCCAAGGAGATTGCAGTAATGGCCAAAATGATTCCAATGACTAAAACCGGGATATACGCCGGATGGTCCTCGTTCTTAAAGGCTTGATAAATAGTAAAAGGGGCTAGGAACATTACACCTGCCGTATACCCTAAAAATTTAATGCCCTTGACCAAAAGTTTCTTATCCGTTCGCATAAAGACTAAAGTAATTATATTGCTTTATATTTAATAGCCTTTCACAAAAAACAAACATGATTTTTCCTATTCTGGCCGGTGCAATTCTTTTTATTATCCTAGCTACGGTCCGTTTTAAAATGCATCCGGTATTGTCTTTAACAATAGCTGCTGTGGCTGCTGGACTTTTTCTAGGAATGTCTCCGGCTGATGTTATTAAAAGTATGGGAGAAGGTTTAGGGAAGACATTGTCAGGTATAGCCTTGGTTATAGCTTTTGGAAGTATTATCGGCATTTATCTTGAAAAAACAGGGGCTACTCAGATTTTAGCACAAACGATTTTAAAATTGGTGGGTGATAAAAAGTCACCCATGGCCATTAACCTTGCTGGTTTTGTGGTGTCCATTCCCGTTTTTTGCGATTCAGGTTTCATTATACTTTCAAGATTGAACAAAGCACTGAGCCAAAAAAGTGGCGTTCCCGTTTTGGTCTTTGCCATTGCCTTATCCACGGGTTTGTACGCCGCCCATGTTTTTGTTCCACCAACACCGGGGCCTTTAGCTGCTGCGGCTATTTTGGAAGCTGACCTTGGTTTGGTTCTGTTGATGGGGTTGGGAGTTGCCATTCCGGTCTCGCTAACTGGATACTTGTGGGCCACCTTTTCTGGGAAATCCTTAAAGCAATCCGAAGTTGAGAACAACAAAGTTGTCGAAGAACTTGTAGAAGAGCTGCCTTTGAGTGCTTTTCAAGCTTTTTTACCCCTTTTGGTGCCTATACTGTTGATTGCGATGAAATCTATTGTTAACCATCCAAGCTATCCTTTGGGAGAAGCATACCTGTTTTCTTTTCTAGATTTTATCGGAAACCCCATACTAGCTCTTTTGATAGGCGTTTTTTTTGCTTTTGGATTGGCCAGAAAAGTTCCAGCAGCTAAAAAAACGAATTGGGTCCCTGAAGCTTTAAAACAAGCAGGTTCCATTGTGCTTATAACCGGTGCTGGTGGAGCTTTTGGGGCTGTACTTCGGACAGTTGATATTACCGAAGTCTTCAACCTAAGTTCCATTTCCGGTTGGGGAAGCCTTCTTATTGTTTTTGCTATAGCTGCTACCTTAAAAACGGCTCAGGGTTCCTCCACTGTGTCGATAATTACTACCTCGGCCATAGTAGCTCCTTTGTTGACAAGTTTTGGATTGGTCTCTGAAACGGATAAAGCACTTGTGGTATTGGCCATAGGTGCAGGTGCCATGACGGTTTCACATATTAATGATAGTTACTTTTGGGTGGTGTCGCAATTTTCCAATATGGAAGTGAAGGCCGCACTAAAGGGACATAGTTTGGCTACTTTATTTCAAGGTTTGGTCGCGATAAGCCTGATACTTCTGCTTTGGATGTTTATGTAGTGATATACCCTTAAGGTTAGAACTTGAAGTTATAGGTTACAGAGGGAATTATTCCAAAAATGGAAGTTCTTAGGGCTTCATTTCTTCCAGTATCCTCATTTTCCCTAAAGTTAATTGAGGCGGCGTTCATGCGATTATACAAGTTATAAATACTGAAAACCCATTCAGATTGAATCTTTTTTCTTTTGTTTCTTTTGGGAGTAAGCGTAGCAGAAACATCTAAACGATGAAAATCAGGCAGACGTTCTTGGTTACGAAGCCCAAAGAAAGGAACAGTCAGCCCTCGAAACTCAAACTGACCTTCTGGAAAATTTGTGGGCTGGCCTGTTTGGTAGACAAAATTAGCGTTGAAATTCCACTTTTCATTTAAATCATAACTAGCAAAAAGTGCTATGTCATGGGTTTTGTCAAAAGGTGTATTGTACCACTCGCCAAAATTGATGCCCGTTTCTACCACTGGTTGCCCATTTTGGTCCAAAACACCGGTTCTGCCTGGCGTTCTTTGCTCAGACTTAGATAGGGTGTAGGCTAACCAACCCTTAAATGCTCCTTCATTTTTTCGCAAAAGTAATTCAAGACCGTAGGCCCTTGCTTCTCCATTTAAAATAACTTGCTCAATAGCATCATTGGCAATTAGGTCGGCTCCATCTATATAGTCAATTCTATTTTGGATGTCCTTATAAAACCCTTCCACCTCCAAGGAAAATTCGCCATCATTTATATTTCGAAAGTACCCAACGGCATATTGGTCCAACAACTGGGGTTCTACGAAAGGACCACTTGGAGTCCATACGTCCAATGGAGTGGGGGAGTTGGTATTGGAGAGAAGATGGAGGTATTGGGCCAAACGTGTGTAGCTCGCTTTAATAGAGCTCTTACCTTGAAAATTATAAGCTAAAGATACTCGAGGCTCTAAATTTGTGAAGCGTTCCAAACTGCCACCTCTGCCAGGGTCAAATGGTATCGGTAGGTATGGCCTCTCTATATATTTGAAATGTGGAATCGAATACAACTGGATTGTTGTTGTCATATACCAGAAGCTCGTCTTGTCCCAAACGATTGAAATGGCTTACTCTAAGTCCATAGTTTAAGCTCAACTGTTCACTCACTTTATGCTCCACACTTATATAAGCTGCAGCCTCGTTAGCGTATTTTTTTGTGAGTTGGTCTTCAACGATTCCAGAATCCTCTCTATTGGGTTTTATCTTTCCTGGATTGAAAACATAGTATATATTGTTAAGGCCATAATCCAAGGTGAACTTATCATTGAGATAGTGTTTAAAGTCATATTTTAGGTTAAAGTTTTGAATACCTGAATCCCATTCAAAACCCACAAAATCAAGCTCTAAACCATAAAAATAATCCGAATAGATTACCGATAGATTGGAAAACAATTTGTCTGAAAAGAGATGATTCCAACGAAAATTACCCACAGCATTCCCGTAGACATTAACAAAGCTATCGTTAATACTAAACAAGTCCCTACCAAAGTAACCTGACAGGAAAATACTGTTCCGTTCATTGATTCTATGATTTATCTTGGTGTTCAAATCGTAGAAATATGCCCTGTTGTTGATATCGAATAGAGGCAGGAACAAATGGGCATACGAAGCTCTACCTCCAACCAAAAAGGCAGTCCGGTCTTTATCGATAGGGCCTTCAATAAGTAATCTACTTGCTACGGCCCCAATTCCCCCACTTACTTTGAGCTCTTTGCTATTTCCCTCTTTCTGAAAAATATCCAGCACTGAAGATACACGTCCTCCATATCTTGCCGGAATTCCACCTTTAAATAGTTTTACGTCTTTTATAGCATCCGGATTGAAGACGGAGAAAAATCCAAACAGATGTGAGGAGTTGAAAACAATTGCCTCATCTAAAAGGATAAGGTTTTGGTCTGCCGCACCACCTCTTACATTAAACCCAGAAGCGGCTTCTCCTGCATTTGAGACCCCAGGCAAAAGAATCAAAGATTTTATAACATCTGCCTCGCCCAGAACTACCGGAATCTGTTTTATGGTTTGAGAGGATAGGCTGTTTACACTTATTTGAGGCTTTTTGATATCCAGTTTTTCAACATCTTCCGTGACCACAACTTCATCCAGTTGGGACATTTCTTCCACCAAACGAAAATCCATTTTAATGTCTTCGGTAAGTGAAATACGTTCCCTAACATCTTCAAAACCAAGATAACTGATCACAAAATCATATTCACCTTGTGGTAAGGTTATGGAATAAAAACCATACTCATTGGTGGTAACCCCTGTTTTCAATTCTGGGAAGACCAGCGTCACCCCGATAAGGGTCTCATTGCTCGAAGCTTCGGAAATAGTTCCGCTAAGCGTATACTTTTCTTGTGCAGATAGAAAACACAGTGAGAAAAAAACTAAAACGAACCATAGCTTCTTGGAGAACAGAAGGCTATCTAAGAAGGTATTTTTTTGTAAAAATTGGGATAAAGTCATTCTATTCCGTTACGGTAATAAATCTTGCGTCAAACTCACTTATGGCAAAGTAGCCGAACGGAAAATTGTCGCTGTTAGTAGTATTGAGGATGTTTCCTTTTATGGTGGCAGGTGGTACGGCAAAAGGCCCTCCTCCATCTTCATCTGATTGGGTCAAGACCAATTCGGTATAAGAAGCAAATTCCTTATCAATACCAAATAAGGTAATGGGTAATAAATCTCCAGGTTCAACATCTTCATAGAAATAAGAGAAGGTAATCTCGCTGTCTTGGAAAAACTCGTCATCAATTACCAGAAAATTATCAAATCCAAAGGAAAAAAGATAATTGTTTCGCTCACCTGGAATATCAGTAAATGTTATGATTACTTCCGTTTCCTCCTCTTCGTCAAAGAGAAAGCCATCACCTTGAACCACATTGTCAATAACGGGAGACGGATTTAGTCTTTCAACAGCGGTATAGGTTTCCCCATTGTATAGAATGGTCAAGGTATAGTCTCTATTAAATTGCAACTGGGGAAATCCTGTGGAGAAAACACCTGGCTCACTCTCGCTAAGTGGAAAGACCTCACCTGTTTGCCCATCGGTTATGGTAACCGAAGCATTTTCCGCCGGGGGGACTTCATCATCAAAAAATGGAGCTGTTAAAGTAAGTTTGACCTCTCCAACTGTGACCGGGTCACCATTGCTTGCGTTAAAACCTATAAGTGCATCTACTACCAATCTAGGTTCAGAAGTAGGCAAATCGACATCAATTACATCCTCGCAGGAAAAAAAGAGTAGTGCGGTCGCAATAAAGAGCGAGACTTTGCGCATTAAACGTGCAATTTTTTGAAAGTCTAAAATAGACAATCATATTTGGAAAAAACATGGTTTAACAGTTTCTTAATCCTTAAGGCTTGAATCTTAGGATAAGGATTCCAAAATGCGGTTGAATGTGGCGCTGGGCCGCATCGCTTTTGACGCCAATTCCGGTTCTGGCAAATAATATCCACCAATGTCCATTGCGGAACCTTGAGAATCAATAAGTTCTTTGTCAATGATATCCTGTTCAGATGCAAGTTGATCAAACACTTTGCTGAAAATTTGCTTCAATTCTTGGTCTTTATCCTGATTTGCCAATTCTTCTGCCCAATATAGGCAAAGGTAAAAATGACTACCCCGGGTATCCCGTTCATTCACTTTTCGGGAAGGCGATTTATCGTTTTCGAGAAATTTTTCCGTTGCATTGTCCAAAGTTTCTGAAAGAATCAAAGCTTTCTTATTCTCATTCTTTTCGGCATAATGTTCAAGGGATACTCCCAAAGCTAAGAACTCGCCAAGGGAATCCCATCTTAAATGGCCTTCTTCCAAAAACTGCTCTACATGTTTGGGCGCAGAACCTCCCGCACCGGTTTCAAACAAACCTCCACCATTCATTAAGGGTACTATGGACAGCATTTTGGCACTGGTCCCAACTTCAAGGATTGGGAATAGGTCTGTCAAATAATCCCGGAGCACATTTCCAGAAACAGAAATGGTGTCTTTTCCATCCTTTATTCGGGCTAAGGTGAACTTGGTCGCCTCAACTGGGGAAAGAATATGAATATCTAACCCTTCGGTATCATGCTCCTTTAGATAGGTGTTTACCTTTTCTATAAGCTGGGAGTCATGTGCCCTTTCTTGATCCAACCAAAAAACCGCTGGTGTTTGTGTCGCACGAGCTCTACCAACTGCTAGCTTTACCCAATCTTTAATGGGAGCATCCTTTACTTGGCACATTCTCCAAATATCACCTTCATCAACACCATGCTCTAAAAGGATTTCGTCTGTAGTGCTGCTTACTACGCGTACTTTTCCTGAGGATGGGATTTCAAAGGTTTTATCATGCGAACCATATTCCTCTGCCTTTTGCGCCATTAGGCCCACGTTGGGAACCGTTCCCATAGTGGTTGGGTCAAATGCTCCGTTCTCTTTACAAAAATCAATAGTGGCCTGATAAATTCCAGAATAGCTACTGTCGGGAATAATAGCCTTAGTGTCTTGGAGTTTTCCGTTTTTGTCCCACATTTTTCCAGAATTTCTAATCATTGCAGGCATGGAAGCGTCTATGATTACATCGCTGGGTACGTGTAGGTTGGTGATTCCCTTATCTGAATTTACCATAGCCAAATCCGGCCCATTCCCAATGGCGTCCGAGATGGACTTTTCTATCTCCTTACGTTCATTTTCAGGTAATTCCTGTAGTTTTTCAAAAAGTGTTTCCAAACCGTTATTTGGATTTACACCCAGAGTTTTGAACGTGTCTGCATGTTTTGAAAATACTTCGGAAAAGTAGGTTTCTAAGGCGTGTCCAAAAATAATAGGGTCAGATACCTTCATCATAGTGGCCTTGAAGTGAAGAGAAAGTAGCAAATTGTTCTTTTTGGCATCTTCAATCTCTGTGTTAAGAAAATTCACCAAAGCGTTTTTGCTCATCACCGTGGCATCTATTATTTCACCTTTTTGAAGGGATACCTTTTCTTTAAGAACCGTCGTTTCTCCTTTATCATCTACCAACTCAATTCTGATATCTTTAGCTTCCTGAAGAGTCAAAGACTTTTCATTGTTTTTGAAGTCTCCATGTGTCATTGTTGCTACATGGGTCTTAGAATCTGCAGCCCATGCACCCATGGAATGCGGGTTCTTTTTTGCGTAGTTTTTTACGGCTTTTGGAGCCCTTCTATCTGAATTTCCTTCACGTAGCACAGGGTTTACTGCGCTACCCTTTATTTTATCGTATCTGGATTTTATTTCCTTTTCTTGGTCATTTTTCGGATTATCGGGATAATCCGGGAGGGAAAACCCCTTGCTTTGCAGTTCCTCTATGGCTTCTTTAAGTTGTGGAATGGAAGCACTTATGTTTGGGAGTTTAATGATGTTGGCTTCTGGTGTTTTGGCCAATTCACCAAGGACCACTAAATCATCTGTAATTCTTTGGTCTTCTTTCAAAAAATCAGGAAAAACAGCTAAAATTCTGCCAGCCAGTGAAATATCTTTGGTCTCTATGGCAATATCGGCTGTTTGTGTGAATGCTTTTACAATGGGTAGGAAGGATAAGGTAGCCAAAGCGGGAGCTTCGTCTGTTTTGGTGTAAAAAATATTGGCCATATAGGTGAAATTATTTAAGGCTGCAAATATACAATGTTATGGCTATTTTATGGCTATTGAGTACGGAGTGGGAGTTAAAATAACTCTAATAAACTAGCGTAGGTATATAAAAAACAAAAGCCATATCTATGTAGAACATTGATATGGCTTTCTGAAAAGGGCCATTAGACTTTAAATTTACGTTTCCGCAAATTTGCAACCATTGATTGCATCCTTTGCCCCCTTTGACGTTTACTCAACACTAAATGCCTTTAATTTTTCAACTAAACAACATCTAAAGAGTTTTTTTGTTGCTCCTAGATTCTATCAAGGAGGAAAATGCATTCCTTCTGCACATAAAACCTATTTATTTTCTCTTTGCAACCAGCCGAAGCCTATCACAATTCGAAATTCTTTTTGAGATCAGTAGTGTTACTAATTTAAAAGAGAAACAACAAATTTTAAAGAACGTCAAACTTTAAAAGAAATAAGAATTTGATTAGCTCTCCTTCATATTTCTTAGACTAAATTATTATAATACTTGAAAAATCCAAATTTTATAACCGTTTAAAAATCAACAATATATGAACTATGGTTATCAACAATTGTTCATAAAAAAAGGGCACCCTTTAGAGTGCCCTTTACAATTAGATAATATGAAGGATGTTCTATCCTCTAATTTCTTTAATACGTGCTTTTTTACCGGTCAATCCTCTGAAATAGAAAATTCTAGAGCGACGTACTTTTCCTCTCTTGTTCAATTCGATTCGCTGAAGGGCTGGCATATTGATGGGGAAAATACGTTCCACACCAACGGTTCCTGACATTTTTCTAATGGTAAATGTCTCAGTAGCACCAGTACCTCTTCTTTGTATCACAACTCCTTTAAAGAACTGTGTACGGGTTTTTTCACCTTCCTTGATTTCGTAATAAACGGTGATGGTATCACCGGATGAGAAGTTTGGAAACTCCTTTTTTTGGATAAATTCGTCTTCAATAAATTTTACTAAAGATTCCATGGGTCTTTTTTTGTGATTTAACAAAGCCAACTTTCACGCCTTTCGTCAGAGGTTGAATTTGCGTGTGCAAAAGTACCATTTTCTTAGGAATACCCAAGTTAAAATCAAATGTTTTTGGAATCGTTCTCCTTTTTTGTGTATTGGATTATGAAAAGTAAGAGTCCCACAGCGAAAAGAATATGTGGAATTTGATTAACAATACTGAAGATAGCATTGAATTTGACCAAATCTTCAGCACCCTGTCGTGCTACTAAAGTACTGCCAAAAAGTGAAAATCCATAAAAAGCCACTGAAAGTAGACTGCCCACAAACATAAGACCGGTAGCCACGCTTCTTTTTTTAAATAGTAATATCCCCGTTGCAACAATGATTACAAGTTGAAAAATGGTACTTATTACACCACTGGTCAGGTATAGTATTTCATAGTCTTTCATGTCATTTCAATAAATCGGGTCGTTTTTCTTGTGTTTTTTGTAGTGCCTGTTCTTCTCTCCATTCATCTATTTTGGGAGTATTTCCACTGAGTAAAATTTTAGGCACCTCCATTCCTTTGTATTCTGCGGGTCTCGTATATACTGGCGGGGCCAAAAGATTGTCTTGAAAAGTATCGGTCAACGCAGAGGTTTCATCATTCAATACACCGGGAATTAAACGTATTACCGCGTCACTTAGAATGGCAGCACCCAATTCACCTCCGGAGAGCACGTAATCCCCAACCGAAATTTCTCGGGTAACAAACTTATCTCTAACACGCTGATCCACTCCTTTATAATGTCCACAAAGCATGATGATGTTCTGTTTGAGAGATAATTGATTGGCAATACCTTGATTCAGTGTATCACCATCTGGGGTTAAGTAGATGACCTCGTCATAGTCTCTTTCTTGAGCTAGTTTAGAAATACATCTATCAATGGGTTCAATCATCAGAACCATGCCTGCTCCACCTCCAAATTGATAATCGTCCACCCGTTTATAGTTACCTTGGCCATATTCCCGTAAATTATGAAGATGCACTTCCACAATGCCCTTATCTATAGCCCGTTTTAAAATGGAGGCTTCAAATGGACTTTTCAATAGCTCGGGTAATACGGTAATAATGTCTATCCTCATAATTGAATGGAAATGCTATGTGTTGGATTGATTCGGATTGGCCCAAAAATAGTGTAAGTAGGATTTATCAAGTTCCCATCCCAAGCTTTCATACAGCTTTTGTGCTGGATTGTCCAATGCCGTCTCAAGGGCCAAACCCTTAAAACCTATGTCCCTGCAAAATAGTTGTGCATGTTCAAGTAGAGCTTTGCCAACCCCTTTGTTTCTATGTTCGGAGGTTACAAATAAATCATTAAGTATGTAGAAAGGTGTGAGGGATACTGAAGAAAATGTTTTATAAAGCTGAGTAAACCCTATTGGTTCCCCATTGTTTTGAGCCAAAAACAATACATTTTCATTTTGATTGAAACGCTCATTTAAAAAAGCCCGAGCAGCTTCTAAGTTAGAGGGTTGTCCGTAAAAGATACGATATGCATCAAACAAGGGAGCAATACCTTCTAAATTCTCCTGGCTTGCCATTTTAATCTCCATACAGCAAATGTAGTCAATTCACCTTTCTGCACTCATCATCAGAATCGGTTTCACCTTGCTGCGAGAATCTAAGTTTGTCGTTTCTAAAAAAGTTCAATTAAACAGTTGGTTATGGGCTATGAAACATATTTGGGGAATGAACTAGATTGACTCTGTTTAGATAATTTGATTAGGGTAGGTCAAACAAAAAAGCTTCCCTCGGGAAGCTTTTCATTATTTCTTTTGTTTATTGAGCTCATCTTGCAGCATCCTACTTACCTTTTGTTCTCTTTCCAAGGCCTTTCTCCTATGATCTTCGTATTCCGTTTCCAATTCGGCCAAAGCACTCTTAGCTTGTTGGGTAAGGAAATTACTATTCCTAAATTTATAAACGAACAAGAAAAGGAGTAGGGTAAGGATGGCAATAATGCCCCATACAATGGCCTTATAGGTTCCCTTGCTCAAAAGTGCACCAAAGAAAGAAATGCTATCTTTTTCATTGTTCACCCTAGTTAAATTACTTGTGGTTTCTTGAAGCTTGGTATTTAATCCATCAATTTCGTTAGTATTTCCCTCAATGGTTGCGGTAAGCTGTTTTATGGAAGCATTGGCCGTATTTATGGAATCAAAGATACTTTTCTTGATTCTGTTTAAATCGCTTAAACGCACTACTTCGTAACGGATTCCGTTGGCATTATAATTTCCTGATTTCTTTTCTAAAGCTTGAAACTGGGAAACTAGACTTTGGTCTTCTTCAACAGTATCGGATTGTTGTGCGTTTACTGAAATAAAGCTAAAAAATAAGAGGATTGTGATGAACAAACTAAGACGTTTCATGGTGTGTTTATATGTTAAATTAGATTGAGGGTAGGGCGAATTTACGGCAATAAACCAAAAATCAAAAAAACAGTCCAGCCTTTTTTTTCTCACCCGTTTTGGATGGTCTAATAATATGTATACCTTCTTACCTTAGAGATGTATTTTGCCAATCGAATCACTTGATGCGAATACCCATATTCATTATCGTACCAGATATAGAGAACCAGACTTTTTCCATCTGCAGAAACCAAAGTGGCCTTGCTGTCATAAATTGAGGGCGCAGAGGCTCCCACAATATCCGAAGAGACCAATTCATTGCTCAAGGAGTACTTAATCTGTTCCACCAAATCACCTTCCAAAGCATATTTTTTAAGAATGGTATTAACGCTTTCCGTTGAAGTTTTAGTTTTTACTTCCAAATTCAAAATAGCCAACGAGCCATTGGGTACCGGAACTCGAATTGCATTTGATGTCAATTTACCTTTTAATCCAGGCAGTGCTTTGGCCACAGCAGCTCCGGCTCCTGTTTCGGTGATTACCATATTTAGGGCAGCAGCACGTCCTCTACGATACTTATTGTGCATATTGTCCACAAGATTTTGATCGTTGGTATAGGCATGTATGGTTTCTATATGTCCTTTTTTGATACCCAAAGAATCCTCTATCACCTTTAATATGGGTGTAATTGCATTGGTTGTACAAGAAGCTGCAGAATAGATTTTTGTCTCATCTGGGTCAAACTCTCTTTGGTTAACTCCATGAACAATGTTAGGTACTTCTTTTCCCGGAGCGGTGAGCAAAACTCTTCCAGCGCCTTTTGCTTCCAAATGTCGGGATAGAGCGGCCTTATCCCTAAAGGCTCCAGTATTATCAATGATCAAAGCATTGTAGATACTGTATTTGGTATAATCTATACTTTCAGGATTATCCGCACTAATAAACTTAACGGTAGTACCATTTATGATAAGGGCTTCATTTTCCACATCTAAATCCACTGTTCCCATAAATTGACCGTGAACCGAATCTGTTTTGAGCAAGGCAGCCCTTTTTTCAAGAACTTCCTGTGACAAAGCACCTCTAACCACAACAGCCCTCAACCGAAGCTGACTTCCACGGCCAGTTTTTGTCATCAGTTCCCTAGCCACCAAACGACCAATTCTTCCAAAACCATATAAAACGACATCTTTAGGCTTAATCTCCTTTGAGGCTTGGGCATCCTTTAATTTATCGAGTACAAATGCTTTTACATTGAGATGTGTATTTCCATCTGAGTGATATTCATAGGTCAATTTTCCAATATCCAATTTGGCAGGAGGGAGGCTAATATCATTAATAGCTCTTAAAATCTCTACGGAATCGAAAATGGAAATGGGCTTTTGTACAAATTCCCCGGCATATTCGTGCAGATTAATGATGTCACTTACATTCTTATCAATGATTTGATTTTTGAAAAGAACAACTTCTATGGCCTTGTCGTACCATAGGTCACTGATGATTTTAATGAATTCTGTTGTGGCTTTTCTTCTATCAGCTTGAAAGGCAAGTTCTTTTTCGTAGGAACGGATATCGCTCATCTTTAGGTTGTGTATTTAAAATTTTCGGCAAAATTAGATATTTCAATCGTTTTCGTAAAACCTTTTGGTCATAAAAAAGCACCCGAAGAAGGGTGCTTTTTTTATTTATCTTTTTGATATGCTATTGAAGGATTAAACGTTCTTTTTCTCCATTTTTATTTATCATGGTGAAACTGGTTCGTCCATAACGCGATATTTCTCCAAATACCTCTTTGGCATCGTCAATATTGGTTATTTCTTTACCATCTACTTCCGTAATAACCTTATCCTTTAGGTCGTATCTGCTGTAACCTTCTGGAACATCTACTATTTTTACACCTTCCTTTACACCAAACTCCTTTTGGTCTTCTTTGGAAAGATTCTTGACCATAAAATAAGTTACAGGAAGAATAATGCTCTGCTGCTTTTTAAGTCGTACGCTTTTCTTCAATAGTTGACCTTTTCTGTCTACCATTACTTCAATAACGTCTCCGGGCCTTTTTGAAGAAATGTACCCAGTTAGTTCAGAAAATTTCCGTACTAAAATATTATCAACCTTTTTTATGACATCCCCTTCTTTTAAACCAGCTTCAGAAGCACCTGACTCTTCTGTTATTTCTGAAATATACACACCTTCAATTTCATCTAGTCCCAATTCAGATGCAATCTCGGTATTTAAATCACCTCCTCTGATGCCTAAAAGACCTCTTTGCACGTTACCAAACTCCATTAAATCCTCAATCACCTTTTTGGCAATATTACTGGGAACGGCGAATGCATATCCTACATAAGAACCTGTTTGTGATGTAATTGCGGTATTAATACCAATTAAATCTCCATTTGTATTTACAAGAGCACCTCCACTATTTCCAGGATTTACAGCTGCATCGGTTTGGATAAATGACTGGCCTCTTCCCAATGAACGGGCTTTGGCACTTACAATACCTGCGGTAACCGTAGATGTCAAACTAAACGGATTGCCCACTGCTAGCACCCATTCACCCACCTTGGCGTTGTCCGAATCACCAAAAGCAAGGTAGGGCAGAGCCTCATCCGTATTAATCTTTAACAAAGCAATATCAGAGTCCTTATCGGCTCCGATAACTTTGGCTTCATATGTTTTTTTGTTGTTCAGGGTAACCTCAAGCTGACTTGCATTCGCTATAACATGATTGTTGGTTACAATAAAACCATCGGGAGAGATAATCACTCCAGAACCTGTTCCAATTTGAGGAGTTTGCTTTTTTTCAAATCCATAGAAAAACTCGGCAAGACTATTACCAGAACCTTTGCTTAAGGTCAAGTTTTTTACGTGTACCACCGAGTTTACTGTTTTCTCGGCAGCAATGGTAAAGTCAACCTCATTAATCCCGGCGCCCTTGGCAGATGCGCTTAAATTACTAGTGCTTATAAAGGGAGTTTCTTTTGCACTCTCTACTATTTTATAGGTATCCTTTTCAAAAAATAATATATACGACCCCAAGGTGATAGCTCCTGCAAATAGGGAAACCAAAAATAAACCTGCAATTTTCTTCATAATTCAATAAATATTTAACATTTGGCTTTAACAAAATTAAATGAATTCACTTTTGTGTTGACCGGTTTAACTCCCTTTTAACTACAAAAATTTCCCTAAAGAATGCCCTATATTTGTTCTTTTGAACGAAAGTATGAAGGCCGAATTTTATAAATATCAAGGAACCGGCAATGACTTTGTCATGATGGACAATCGTCACAATGTTTTCCCCAAAAACAATACCAAGCTTATCAGCGAACTTTGCGATAGGAGATTTGGTATAGGGGCTGATGGTCTTATTCTTTTGGAAAATGACAAATTGTCTGATTTTAGGATGGTATACTATAACTCTGATGGAAGTCAAAGTCTTTGTGGCAATGGCGGACGTTGTGCGGTAGCCTTTGCACACTTTTTGGGTATGATTGATAAAGAAACCTCTTTTAACGCTATTGATGGTTTGCACTATGCTACCATTGAAGGAGATATAGTCAACCTTAAGATGGAGAATGTTCATGAGGTGAAGGAAAAACCTACCTACAGTTTTTTGGATACAGGGTCGCCACATCATGTGCAGATTGTGGAGGATTTGGAAGAAGTTGATGTAAAAAAGGTAGGAGCCAAACTCAGGTATGGTATGTATGGAAAAACGGGGAGCAATATCAACTTCGTTTCAGAATCAAAGGATGGTGTGTTTAATGCCCGCACATATGAACGTGGTGTAGAAGATGAAACCCTCTCATGTGGCACTGGTGTAACTGCTGTTGCCATTGCCATGCACAAAATGGGGAAAACAGAATCAAATACGGTATTTATAAATATGCCTGGCGGAAAATTGACGGTAAGTTTTGATACCCAAAACGGATTGTACACCAATATTTTTCTAAAAGGTCCAGCAAAACAGGTATTTAAAGGGAAAGTGGAATGGTAAACTTGAAGGGAACCCATATCAACCTTAGGGCACTTGAGCCTTCGGACCTGGATTTTCTCTATCAACTGGAAAACGATACCTCGATTTGGGAAATAAGCGGCACTACTAAACCATATTCCAAAAAGGTCCTGCAATCTTACTTGGAAAATGCTCATCGAGATATTTACGAGGTAAAGCAATTAAGATTATGCATATGCGATAAGGAAGGTATTTGCTTGGGTTTAATTGATTTGTTTGATTTCGACCCAAAAAATGCCAGAGCTGGTATGGGCCTCGTCATTTCAAATCCAGACAATAGAAACAAGGGGGTTGGAGCAGAGGCTATTTCACTTTTTTGTGAGTATGCTTTTTCAACGCTCCATCTGCATCAGATTTACGCCAATATTTTAGAGGATAATATAGCAAGCATCAATTTGTTCACAAAACTTGGGTTTGAAGTAATCGGAACTAAAAAAGAGTGGGTTCGCACCAGTAACGGCTTTAAAAATGAAATTATGTACCAAAAATTGAATCCCCATGTACATTAAAAAAATACTTTGGGCAGTGGCCATCCTAGGTTTGATTATCTGCGGTTTTGTTGTTTATCAAATATATTCTGCCATTTTTAGTCCCAATACCCAATTCAACAATGAAACCGCGTATGTCTTTATTGCCTCAGATGCAAAATTTTCAGAGGTGACCCAACAATTAGCTCCTTTGTTAAAAGATGTAGCTTCGTTTGAAGCGGTAGCAAAACGGAAGGGATATGTGGACAATATAAAAGGAGGAAAATTTCCATTGACCCAGGGAATGAACAATAACGAAATCATAAATTCCCTAAGGAGCAATAATACTCCCGTACGTGTTTCCTTCAATAACCAAGAATCCTTGGCCGCTTTGGCTGGGAGAATTGGAGAACAATTGGAAGCGGACAGTATTCAATTGTATACTGCCTTCAATAATCTAGGGTTTTTAAATGAAAATGGGTTCTCAGATGATACGAAATTGGCCATGTACCTTCCCAATACCTATGAGTTTTTCTGGAATACTTCAGCTGAAAAATTCAGGGACAGAATGTTGGCAGAATTTCAGAAATTCTGGGCTAAGGAACGCCTTGAGAAAGCCAATTCACAAAATTTAACCCCATTACAAGTTATTTCTCTGGCTTCCATAGTTCAAAAAGAAACTGCCAAAGTTGATGAGCGTCCGAGAGTGGCTGGTGTGTATTTGAACAGAATCAAAAAAGGAATTCTATTGCAGGCAGACCCCACGGTGATTTATGCGATAAAAAAGGAAACCGGAAATTACGATACAATTATTAAACGTGTCCTATATCGGGATTTAGAAATAGACTCCCCGTATAACACCTATAAATATAAGGGTGTACCCCCAGGGCCCATTGCCATGCCTGATATTTCTTCTATTGACGCAGTCTTGAATCGTGAAAAACACGACTATCTCTTCTTTGTTGCTGACGTATCCAATTTTGGCTACCATAAGTTTGCCGAGACTTTAGCGCAACACAACCGAAATAAGGCTCAGTACGTTCGTTGGCTGAACGCCCAAAAAACCTATCGATAGTACCCTTTACCGTTAATTTTCAGCGATTTAACGTTATTTAGGCCTGATTTATGAAAATATTAGGAGCTTTAACATTGTTAACAAAAAGTCTCCCACTATATTTGCCGGCCAAAATAAAATTTCGGTGTGTTTAACACTGGAATCTTAAATATGTAAATTATGAAAAGATGGATTAGTTTTATTTTGCATCTTGCCATGATTGTCATTTTAACGAGTTTCGGCTCGTACTCGGTAACAAAGAAGGAATTCCCCAAAGTTCCTGAAAACCTCCGAGTGACACTAGAAACTGAACCTACGGTTTCCTTCGAATTTGATTCGACAGAGGAAACTGCTATTGCTCCGCCCTTTTTGGGCAAATCGTACAACGGCTTTAAAGAAGCTTTGGCTTTTAAAGAGTCGCAGGGACGCTACCAAGTAGTGAACACCTTGGGATACCTTGGAAAGTATCAGTTTGGACGAAGCACTTTGAAATTGATGGGTGTATATGACACCAACGATTTTTTGAATAATGCCTCACTTCAGGAAAAGGTCTTTGAAGTAAATGTAGCCCGGAACAAATGGATTTTGAGAAGGGACATTAAGCGATTCAATGGTAAGCGTATCCGTGGAATAGAAATTACGGAGTCGGGAATCATTGCTGCGGCACACTTAGCAGGAGCAGGGAATGTAAAAAAATATCTGAGATCCTATGGCAAAAAAGATGTTGCTGATGCGTATGGAACTACCATTTCCTATTACATGAAGAAGTTTGGAGGTTACGATGTTTCCAATATTCACCAAAAGCGTAACGCTAAGGTGTAAAAGAGCATTGTAAAAAAAAGCAGCCCGGTTTCAATTTTGATTCCGGGCTTTTTTTATGCTTGGATGATAAAGATAGTAGGCCTTTTATTCAAGTCTACATCCAGCTCTTTCCATTCATGGACTATTTTTGTTTTAATAAATTCTGTGGGTAGGGTAATATCTGTAGCGATGCAAAGGCGTGTACTTTTTTGAAGCGTTTTTGTGAGTTCTGCTAAAAGTTTGTTGTTTCTGTAAGGAGTTTCCATAAAAATCTGGGACTGCCCGGTCTCTCTGGAAATGCGTTCCAGTCTTTTAATCATGGCCTTGCGCTCAGGGGCCTCAATGGGAAGATATCCGTTGAATGTAAAGTTTTGCCCATTCATACCGCTCGACATCATCGCCATTAATATGGAAGATGGACCTACCAAGGGAACCACTTGAATTCGTTTCTCATGTGCAATACGGACTACTTCGGAACCTGGGTCTGCAATTCCAGGACAACCGGCCTCCGAAAGTATGCCCACATGGTCTCCATGGATACATGGGTCCAAAAAGGAGGGAATGACCGCTGGGTCAGTGTATTTATTTATGGTTTCTATTTCTATATCCGCTTGAGATTTTCCAGGGCTTACCTTTTTTATGAACCTTCTTGCGGTTTTTTCATTCTCAACAATGTAGTGGTCTATATTTTCAATGGTTCTTTTGATAGAAATGGGTAGTACCTCCAAAGGAGCATTATCCCCTAGTGTAGTGGGTATTAAATACACCTTTCCGGCAACCAAACTTGGACTAGGCTTATTTTCCTCCATTTCAATCAAGTTTTTTTATGATTTCTTCACAAGCAGATTCAATGAGTTGATATACTTTTTCGAAACCATCATCACCGCCGTAATAGGGGTCAGGGACTTCTTGGGGGCCACTGCTCAATTCGCTCAACAGCAATCTTACCTTTTTTGATTGATGTTCAGTAGTGGCTAAACCAAGAACATTAGAAAAGTTACTTTTATCCATGACATAAATATGGTCAAACTCATCAAAATCAAGAACAGAAAATTTCCGGCATCTTTGATGGCCAATATCTAAACCGTGGCTTTTGGCAACAGCAATGGAACGGGGGTCAGGTGGATTTCCTACATGATATCCAGCGGTTCCCGCGGAATCTACAAATACTTTGGTTCTATTAACTTTGGATGCTAAAATTCCTTCGGCCAATGGCGATCTGCAAATATTTCCGAGGCAGACCATTAGAACCTTGGTTTTCATGAAAGGAAGGGTGGGTTAAGAGAACTTTTTGTTCAAGTCCTCAATATATTTTCTGAATTGTTTGTCTGTTTCCGCTAAGTTGTCTACCGTCTTGCAGGCATGTAGCACTGTGGCATGGTCACGCTTCCCAATTTGAGAACCAATGCTTGCCAATGATGCTTTGGTAAACTTTTTTGCGAAGAACATGGCCAACTGTCGCGCCTGAACAATGTGCCGTTTACGAGTTTTGGACTGAAGCGTGGCTACATCCATTTCAAAGTAATCTGACACTACTTTTTGGATATAATCTATGGAAACTTCTCGCTTGGTATTTTTTACAAACTTTTCGACGACTTGTTGGGCCAATTCCAAAGTAACCTCTCGTTTATTGAAGGAAGATTGGGCAATCAATGAAATAATGGCTCCTTCCAACTCGCGAATATTGGTTTTGATATTTTTAGCAACATGGTCCACAATATCCTCCGGCATCTCCACACCATCACGGAAGAGCTTGTTTTTTAAGATAGAAACACGGGTTTCATAATCTGGACTTTGTAACTCTGCTGATAGCCCCCACTTAAAACGCGACAACAAACGTTGCTCAATGTCCTGCATGTCCACTGGAGCCTTGTCAGATGTAAGAATAACTTGCTTCCCGTTTTGGTGCAAATGATTGAAAATATGGAAGAATACATCTTGCGTTCCAGATTTTCCTGAAAGGAACTGAACGTCATCGATAATCAAAACATCGATCAACTGATAAAAATGGATAAAATCGTTCCGGGTATTCTTTTTTACAGACTCAATGTATTGTTGGGTGAATTTCTCTGCTGAAATGTAAAGAACAGTCTTTTCAGGATACTTATCTTTTATTTCAACCCCAATGGCATGGGCCAAGTGTGTTTTTCCCAAACCAACGCCACCAAATACCAGCAAAGGATTAAAAGATGTTCCTCCGGGCTTATTTGCTACAGCCATACCTGCAGAACGTGCCAACCGATTGGAATCTCCTTCCAAGAAATTTTCAAAATTATAACTAGGGTTGAGCTGTGATTCAATCTTAATATTTCGAATCCCGGGAATAACAAACGGATTTTTTAATTCCGGACTTTTTGAGGTAATGGGTACATCCAATTCCTGAGGTGCCATTGCTGTTCTATTTGAACTTGGAATCTGTTCCGTAAATGGTTCTTTGTTGCCGTATTTGTTTTCCATCTTTATAATGTAGATGAGTTTGGCATTTTTCCCCAATTCCTTTGTGAGGGCTACTTTAAGCAGCTTTACATAATGCTCTTCCAGCCATTCGTAGAAAAACTTACTGGGCACTTGAATACTGAGTGCATTGTCTGTTAATCTGATAGGCTTAATAGGTTCAAACCACGTTTTGAATGCCTGCGGTTGGATATTATCCTTGATAAAAGCCAAACATTTGTTCCACACGGAATTTGCAGTAACACTCATAAAAGTTTTTCCTTGTTGTTGGTTAGCTAAATTTTTATTTTGCTAAGAGTACCTAGGGTTGAAAGGTGCTCGTTGGATGCGACAAATATGTGAACAATCTTTTGAAAAAAAAAATCAAATACCAGTTGAAAGTTTTGTTTTTTTTTTGCATGTTTCGCCAACGTTAACCAAGCCTCTAAATATAAAATTTTTCATTCAGAATATGCGACAAAATTCATTTTCTTTTCGGGTTCGCTATGGGGAAACCGACCAAATGGGGGTGGTGTACCACGGCAATTACGCACAGTACTTGGAAATGGGTCGTGTAGAATGGTTGAGAGCCCTGGGTATAAGTTATAGGAGTATGGAAGAAAATGGAATCATGTTACCTGTAATTTCCTTACAATTGGAATATAAAAAATCCGCTCGTTATGATGACCTGCTTACGGTTAAAACAAGCTTGGTGAAAACACCAACTGTTAAAATTGAGTTTGATTACGAAATTAGTAACGAAAACCAAGAGTTATTGGTTAAGGCCAACACGGTTTTGGCATTTATTGACATGAATACTCAAAGGCCTACGCGATGCCCAGAGTATATATTGGAAAAAGTGGCAGACTAGAAGGGACCCTCAATCTTTATTCCTGGAATTTCTTGAAATAATTCACCGGTTTCTTGAGCCTTACTCTTCTGGACAGAGATTACCATTCTACAGTTAAGCTCCATTTTTTGTGAAAGGATGGTAACTTTATGTTGTCTTAAAACCCGCATAACCTTGTTCATGTTAGGGTACTCAAAATGCAAAGTTATTTTGGAATGTTGTACACTTTGAATTATTTCTGATGCATCAAGAGTTAATCGAGCTGTTTCTCGATACGCTTGAATTAAACCGCCAACTCCTAATTTGACTCCACCAAAAAAACGCACTACCGCAACAAGTACATTGGTTATATCAAGAGCCTGTATTTGCCCATAAATGGGCATTCCTGCTGAATTATTGGGCTCGCCATCATCATTCGCTCTGTAGCTAAAAGAATCGACCCCTAAGCGCCATGCATAACATACATGATTTGCCGACGGATGTTTTTTTCTAAGAGCTTCCAAAATCGGTTTTACCTCTTCTTCGGAAGAAACAGGATATGCATATCCATAAAACTTACTCTTCCTGTCTTTATAAAGTATTTGTATTGAAGGCTTGGCCAATGTTTTGAAGATATCACCCATACACCTACTTAAAATAGAGCGACTAAAACTATGCTTATAACTGCCATTGCAATGCCAGCCCAGTTTTTAATGGACATCGTTTCTTTAAAAAACCATATGCCTATTAAAGTAGATACCATTACTATGGCCACGTTGTTTATGGTAAAAATGGAAGCGCTTGTAAATTGCTCATTTTGAAGAGCTCTGAGCAAAAAGAAAATGGAAAAATAATTGGGTATTCCAAGAGCTATGCCTCCAATTACATTTTTGAAATTCACCTTAAGAGGTTTTTTAACTGTATTTATCCCTATGAACAGAAACCCAGTCAATGCCGCAGCGCAAAAGACTACAGCAGAAAAAATGGGAAGTTCGTCATTCGTTAAATGTATTTCTTCAAAATACTTGATTAATGCATCTATCAGTCCAGACCCTAAAAAAGCAAGCACCGGAAGGAGCATAACTTTCTTGGAAACGCTACGGGAACTCTTTTTGACCGATGTGAAATAAACGGCAGCCAAGGCCAAAAGAATACCAAAAACCTGAATGGGGGAAAGTACTTCCTTATAAAGGAATACTCCAAAAACAACTGGAATGACCAAAGACATTTTTGTGGCTACCGAGGCAACAGAAACACCAGCAACTTGAGAGGTTTTCGCAATGATATTAAACACTACGATGAAAAGTACACCCAGGGCCAAAGTACCTAAGACCCAAGGTTTTTCCAGAATGTCACTAATAGTCACAGAACCTGAATAGAGGAGTAAACCTGTACAACAAGCGGTTATATAATTTACAATAATGGCATACAAAGTTTGCACGCCATACACGGCATACAATTTAAAAATTACCAATATAAGTGTTGAGCAAAGCACGCTAAGAACAAGAGCCAACATTTACAAACGAGATTTGAGTTGGGTAATATCTTCCGCACCTACTTTGAGGTTCCAAGAATTTATACCAAGACTGGCCGCAGCATCCGTATTTTCTTTGGTATCATCCACAAATAGGGTTTCTGAAGCATTCAAACGATTCTCTTGAAGTACAAACTCGAAAATTTCGGTATCCGGTTTGCGCATTCCCATTTCATAGGAAAGATAAAATACCTCAAAGGCATTCTTGAAACGATTGTAATTTTCCATACCCATATGTTGTTTTACAAACTCAATATGGATGTCGTTGGTGTTGCTAAGCAAAAACAAACGATGGGTGTTATCTTGAGCTAATTGTTCTACAAAATCCAAACGATGTATGGGAAAATCCAGAAGAATGGCATTCCAAGCTTGGATTAATTCGCTTTGGGTGGCCGAAGGAAAGTGTTTTGACACTATGGATAAGAATTCCTCAGATGAAACATTACCTTTTTCATATGTTTTAAAAAGATAGTCTAATTCAGGAGTAATTTCCTTGAAACCAAACGGAAGCATAGCATTTGCAGTGGCCGCCTTGTCCAAGTTGATAAAAATGTCACCAAAATCCAGAATAATGTTTTTAATCATGGAGTAAGTATCGTTAAAGTGTCCGAAAATATGTTATTCTCATTTATAGGAGTTCCGTTGATTTCCGGAGCATGCAAGCCATCGCCAAAAGCCTTATCCCCTTTAAAAATGCGTGCTTCATCCCAAATACCAGAATCAATAAAAGACTGTAAGGTATGAGAGCCACCTTCCACAATTAAACTGGTGATTGAGTATGTATACAAAATTTCACAAATCTGAGAAACTACATTGTTTGAAAAATCAATGATTTCATAATCAGGGGGCTTGGCATATTTGGATTCATCTTCCACTTCAGTAATTACTATAGTTTTTGTCTCCGAATCCAATATGTTGAAATGATTAGGAATCTTTAAGGTTCTGTCCAATACAATTCGAATTGGATTTGAACCGGTCCAATTGCGAACGGTGAGTTTTGGGTTATCTTCCAAAACTGTTTGCGTCCCAACTAAAATGGCATGTTCTTCACTTCTCCATTGATGCACCAGCTGTCTGGAATTGGTATTGGTAATCCAATAAGGTTCAGGGTTTTCGGTGCGTGAAGTAGATGATGGCGCAATAAATCCATCACGGGTCTCTGCCCATTTTAGAATAATGTAGGGTCGTTTTTTCTCTTGAAAACTCAAAAATCGTCTATGATGCCAACGACATTCCTTTTCCAAAACACCCACAATTACCTGACAACCAGCATCCCTTAATTTTTGAATGCCTTTTCCCGCAACTTTGTCATGCGGGTCTTTCAATCCAATCACCACCTTTGGAATCTTATGTTCAACTATCATATTGGCACAAGGTGGAGTCTTGCCATAATGGGAACAGGGCTCAAGTGTGACATATAAAGTCGATTCTGATAACAGATTTTTATCCAAAACAGATGTTACGGCGTTTACTTCTGCATGGGCGCCTCCGTAGTGGCTGGTAAAACCTTCTCCAATAATAGTTTCATTATGAACAATCAAACAGCCTACCATAGGATTGGGAGCAGTATTGCCCAGTCCGTTTTCACCCAATTGAATACATCTACGGATATATTTTTCATGTATCTTCACAGCGCAAAAATAGAATATTAAACTACACGATGATGGAGCTTGTAATTCGTAAAATAGCGCAACAGGACAACGAACAAATCGCCCGTTTAATTCGTTCTATTTTATCGGATATGGGCGTACCAAAAGTAGGTACGGCCTATGAGGATAAAGCGCTTGATAATATGTTCGATGAGTATGCCAAGGCAAGGTCCAGTTATTTTGTTGCCGTAAAAAATGATGAAGTTTTGGGATGTGCCGGAATAGCTCCTTTGAAAAATGCTAAGGAAACCATTTGCGAACTTCAAAAAATGTACGTAGCTCAAAAAGCCCGTGGGCAAGGTGTAGCACAAATACTTATGGATGCTTGTGTTCGGGCCGCCAAGGGTTTTGGATTTGAATCCTGTTATCTGGAAACAATGCCCGATATGAAAGCTGCTCATCGTCTATATGAAAAGTTCGGATTTCAATTTATTGAAAATAGATTAGGAGATACAGGACATCATTCCTGCCCAGTATTTATGATTAAATACCTCTAGCTGAATGCTATTATCAGAAATCAAATCCATTTTTCATAAAGAATTGAGGCAAATCTATCCCAAGGAGGAAGTAGACAATTTCTTTTATCTTTCAATAGAGCATTATCTGGAGTTGGAGCGCTTCGCACTGGTTTTGCAACCCAAACTAGCCCTAACCAAAGATGAGGAACAACCTCTTTTTGAAACCCTTTCCGCATTAAAAAGCGAAATGCCAATTCAATACATTTTAGGGAAGGCGCATTTTATGGGTTTGGAATTTTATGTAGATGAACACGTTCTAATCCCTCGACCGGAAACTGAAGAGCTGGTAGAATGGCTGCTTTCGGATGTAAAATCAAATAAATCGGAATCGAGAATCCTTGATATTGGAACAGGAAGCGGGTGTATTGCCATTGCTTTGGCTAAGAAGATAGCAAAGGCAGAAGTCCATGCCCTGGACATTTCTGAAGAAGCACTTAAAGTGGCGGAAAAGAATGCAAATGATAATAAGGCATCAGTAACATTTCATCAACAGGACATTCTTGATGGCAATCACAGCCTTGAACCAGCACTTGAGTATGATATCATTGTGTCTAATCCACCTTATGTACGCCATCAAGAAAAGGCCCAAATGCGAAACAATGTTAAGGAATTCGAACCCGATGGAGCTCTGTTCGTGCCAGATGATAATCCTCTATTATTTTATGAAGCCATAGCCCAATTCGCGAAGGGAAAATTAAAATCTGGCGGATACATTTACTTGGAAATCAACCAATATTTAGGGCAAGAGACCAAGACACTTTTAGAAGCGCATAATTTTTTGGAAATTGAACTGCGCAAAGACCTCTTTGGAAACGATAGAATGCTAAAAGCGAAAAAACCATGACCACCCAAGAAAAAATTATTGCTCTTCGTGAAGAATTAAGAGAACACAATTATAGTTACTACATTCTGGATAAACCTACGGTTTCTGATTACGAGTTCGATATGAAACTTAAGGAATTGCAGGCTTTGGAGGAAGCTCACCCAGAGTTTTACGATGCTACATCGCCCACTTTAAGGGTAGGAGGGGCCGTCACCAAGAATTTCGAGACCATCCAACACGAACACAGAATGTATTCGTTGGACAATTCCTATTCCAAAGAAGATTTAGAGGATTGGGAAAAGCGTATTCAACGCATTTTAGGAAATGTGAATGTAGAGTATACCTGTGAATTGAAATATGATGGTGCTTCCATTAGTTTAACCTACGAAGATGGGAAACTGACAAGAGCGGTTACACGAGGCGATGGTTTTCAAGGAGATGATGTAACCACTAATATCAAGACCATTAAGTCTGTGCCTTTACAGCTGAAGGGAGATTATCCAGCAAAATTTGATATTCGGGGAGAAATCATCCTGACCCTTGAAGGATTTGCCAAAATGAATCAAGAACGGATTGCCAATGGGGAAGATCCCTATATGAATCCGAGAAACACCGCTTCAGGGAGCTTAAAGTTGCAGGACAGTGCTTTAGTGGCACAACGCCCATTGGAGTGCCTATTGTATAGTTTAGCAGGGGAGAAGTTAGGATTGTCCTCTCAATTCGAAGCTTTGGAAAAGGCACGTTCCTGGGGCTTTAAAGTGCCTACCGTTGCCAAATTGTGTACATCCATTGATGAGGTTTTGAAATTTGTGGAACATTGGGATGTACATCGTCATGATTTACCCTACGAGACCGATGGAGTGGTCATTAAAGTGAACAGTTTACGTTACCAAGACGAATTGGGACATACTGCAAAGGCACCACGATGGGCCATGGCCTATAAATTTAAGGCGGAACAAGTTTCAACGGTTCTGAATGAAATTACGTATCAGGTGGGGCGTACCGGTGCTATTACCCCGGTAGCCAACTTAACCCCTGTGTTATTGGCTGGCACTACGGTGAAAAGAGCATCTTTGCACAATGCAGACCAGATTGAGAAACTTGACATTCGCGAAGGCGATACGGTCTTTGTGGAAAAAGGAGGTGAAATCATTCCTAAAATTATTGCGGTCGACCTAACTAAACGCCCTGCTGGATTGGCTGTTACCAAATATATAAGCTGTTGCCCAGAGTGTGGAACAGAATTGATACGAAAAGATGGTGAAGCTCAACACTTTTGTCCCAATGATATGGGATGCCCTCCACAAATTACGGGTCGTATTCAACACTTTATATCCCGCAAGGCCATGGATATCGAAGGATTGGGTGGGGAAACAGTGGAATTGCTTTTCAAAGAAGGTCTCATAGCCAACTACGCGGATTTATATACTTTGACCAAGGACCAGATTATGCCCTTGGAACGCATGGCTGAAAAGTCGGCTGAAAATTTGGTAAATGGGGTCGCTGCATCCAAAGCGATTCCCTTTGAGCGGGTACTTTTTGCTTTGGGAATTCGCTATGTAGGGGAGACGGTGGCGAAAAAATTAGCTAAAGCCTACAAAAATATTGATGCCCTAATGAATGCTTCGGAAGAAGAATTGGTAGCTGTGGATGAAATTGGTGGTCGAATTGCTGAAAGCGTGGTTCAGTTTTTTGGTAATCTGGCAAATATTCAGATAGTGGACCGGCTTAAATCCCACGGATTACAGTTTTCACTGTCTGAAGAGCAGCTTGAAGGTCAGACTGAAAAACTAAAGGGTCAGACTTTTGTGGTTTCAGGAGTTTTTGAGAACATCAGCAGAAACGAATTGAAAAAATTGATTGAGGATAATGGAGGTAAGGTGGCTTCTTCCATTTCTTCAAAAACCAGCTTTTTGGTTGCTGGGGCCAATATGGGGCCAAGCAAAAAAACAAAGGCTGAAACTCTTGGTGTTCCTATTATCTCTGAACAGGATTTTTTGGCCATGATCTAAACTATTTAAACTCGAAGATTTCAAAGAAATAGCAGTAAATCAAGTGAAAGTGCGTTTTGCAAAGCAAAAAAGAGCATGAAACGATAACATTTTCCAGCGGTTTTACGGAGTAGTCTTAAAAATTTCCCAGAAATCTTATTGAATTTTTGGTTCGTTTTGTTTCAAGACAAAATGAACATAAAAAACAGTTTTTAATAAGTACACATGTTACCTATTGACTTTAAAACTTTCAAAGACACATTGGACTTTTCGCTTCCTCCTGAAAAGTGGACTCTTGCTTTAAAAGCGTTATGGTATGATGCCAAAGGCGACTGGAACGCCTCACACAATATTGCCCAAGATTTACATACTCCAATGGGTAGTTGGATACATGCCTATTTGCACCGGAAAGAGGGCGATGATTGGAATGCAGCTTTCTGGTATAGGCAAGCAGACCAACCTTTTCCTAAATATGGTATGGACGAAGAGTTGAAACAGTTGGTTGAAATGGCAATACAGGGATAAGTCCCCAACTTTCATGTTTCTTGACAACGAGGCATATTAACTTCCATCACCCATCACCCATCACCCATCACCCATCACCCATCACCCATCACCCGTCACCAAAAACCTGCATTTCATCCAAGAAAAGTATCATTTCAACGGTATATTGCTCCTAAACCATCAATCATCAATCGGTATAAGGAATCCATCAATCCATGCTCAAAATAAATAGTTACAAGGGGGAAATTGCAGCTCATAACCCTAATAATGTAATAAAATGACACCTAAAAAATTTATTCTTTCAGCCTTAACTGCATTTCTAATTATTTCTTGCAGCAATGACGACAACACGGTGACCAACACGCCACCTGAAATTTCTGACCAAACCGTAAGCACAAGCGAAAACATTTTGGATACTCAAGTTATTTATCAAGTGAAGGCTTCGGATGATAGTGACTCACTGGAGTTTACTTTGGATGCCAATAGCGATAACCTTTTTGAGTTGTCAGGATCTGGAGCCCTTAGTCTTGCAACGGGTAAAACACTGAGTTTTGCAACCAAAACACAGCATGTACTCACCATAGGTGTAACTGATGGTCTAACCAAGGCTACGGCAACACTTACGGTAAATGTAACTGAGAATGAGTCGCCATCATTTAGTCAAGAAACCTATGAGTTCAGTAAACCAGAAAATATCCCTGATAGCGAAATCATCGGAACCGTAGAGGTTACGGATTTGGACAATCCGGATATGTTGGAGTTCAGCATAACCTATGATGATGATAGTTTGTTCGAAATAAATAGCGATGGACAGATAAGTTTACGCGATGGCCTGTCGCTCGATTTTGAAAACAAAGAAAAACATACCCTTGAAATTTCAGTTTCTGACGGTTTGGTAATCAGTATTGCTCAAGTAGAGATAATTGTTCTGAATGTTGATGACACCCTTGCCGAGATTTTAGAAAATGACCCGAATTCTTTTATCCTGACAGTAGATATAAAAGAAGGCGAGCTAGATTTGCAATTAGCGGTTCTAGGTGGTTCGTTTGATACCGCATATAATTTTGACATCAGCTGGGGAGATGGTGCCACAGAAGAAAACATTAGCGAACCTAGTCATACTTATGATTCACCTGGTATATATAAAGTAGCCATTCAAGGGGATTTCCCGGCCATCAACATGGCTTCTGCTTCAGGCGGATCTGCAGAATCATTGATTAGCATAGACCGATGGGGCAATATTGCTTGGGAGTCTATGGAAGGAGCTTTTGAAGGCTGTTCCAATTTAGAGTATAAGGCACAGGATACACCAGACTTGAGCAAAGTTCAAAATATGAATCAAATGTTCAAAGACGCTAGTTCTTTCGACGCCAATCTGGGTGATTGGAATATTACTAATGTAACCGATATGACCGGAATGTTCGATAATTCGGGCATGTCCACGACCAACTATTCCACAACACTCGTAGGTTGGTCTGCGCAAAACGTTCAAAACGGTGTAGAGCTTGGTGCTGCAGGTATTAGTGTAAACTGCGATGGCAATGATGCCAAAGGAGTACTTGAAGGCATTTCACAATGGAATATTGAAGATGCTGGTCTTGATCAGTTGGCAATATGTTTGTAGTTCTATTGTAGCGTAATAACGATAAGTTAGAAGAATTAAGTTAAACCGCTAGAATTTTTCTAGCGGTTTTTTGTCCCAGATTTCTCAACCTAAAAATGGGATTACTGCACTATTCATCAACCCAAACCAGGTATCCATCAATTAACGGGGAAGAGTAATCCTGGTATTCGAGAAATTGTATATAAAATCATAAATAATGAAATTGAAATATCTATTTGGCTGCATTTTATTTGGGTCCATGGTATTGTCCTGTAGTGATGATGAAGAAGAAGTTGGCAGGGGCATTCCTGAAATCAACCCCCAAACCTTTGAGGTATCGGAATCCATAACAGATTCTGAGCTTATTGGAACGGTTCAGGCAGATGACCCTAATGGGGATGCACTTTCTTTGAGAATAGCATTGGATAAATCAAATCTGTTCGAAATGAACAACAAAGGTGACTTTGGCCTCATTGAGGGAGAGATCCTCGATTTTGAAACAACAAAAGTGCATCAATTCACCGTTCGCGTTACGGATGGAAAAGGAGAATTCTTTAATACCGTAACGGTTATTGTACAAGACGTAAACGAACCACCTTTAATAGAAGACCAAACTTTCCCTGCCCTTGAAAGTATTTCGGAGACTGATATTATAGGCACAATACAGGCCACCGACCCAGAAAATGACCAGTTGACGTTTGAAATTTCTGAAAATGATAACGACCTTTTCGATATTACGGAAGACGGTAACTTGGTATTGGCAACTGGACAGAACCTTGACTTTGAAACTACTGAGAAGCATGAAATAACCATTGCGGTTTCTGATGGTATCAATGAACCTGTGGAAGCTCAAATGACCATCACTGTTATAAATGCTAGCGACACGCTGGCTGAACAACCCGAATCCTTTATTACGACTTGGGAGATTCCTTCGGATAATTTTGAGCTAGTAGTTGGCACAAACGAAAATTATAACTACGATTTTACTATAGACTGGGGCGATGGCACTGTGGAACAAATAAACTTGATGAACCCCGAAAACTTTACCCATGCGTATGATATGGCAGACACCTATGTTGTCGCAATCCAAGGAGAATTCCCAGCAATCAATATGTTCAATTCTGTTGATAATTCTCGCTTTGCTTTAACTGGCATTAACCAATGGGGGGATATTGAATGGCAGACGATGAATAGAGCATTCTATTTTTGCGCTAACCTTAATGAATACATCGCTGAGGACACACCCAATTTAGAGGCTGTTACTGATATGCATAGAATGTTTATTCAAGCAGGTTCATTTAATGCTGAAATAGGCAATTGGGATGTTAGCAATGTGCAAGATATGAGCTACATGTTCTATTTTGCTAACTCCTTCAACGGAAAGATTGATGATTGGGAAGTAGACAATGTTCAGAACATGCAGAGTATGTTTTATAGAGCAGAGGCATTCGACCAAGATATAAGTGGGTGGATTACGGTTAGTGCCACCAACATGTCTGGAATGTTTCATGGAGCAGAGAGTTTTAATCAAAACCTTAATAACTGGCATGTGGATAATGTCTCTGATATGAGCAGCATGTTTCGTTCAGCTTCTCAATTTAATCAAGATTTAAGCGAATGGAACACCGAGAATGTTACCACTATGTCTCGTATGTTTCAAGATGCCGCTTCGTTTGACCAAAATCTTGGTGGATGGGACATAGGCAGTATAGTTCAAGATGGGTTTGGAACTGGCATGGTAAATATGTTTGATGATTCCGGTATGACTTACACCAGCGCAAACGCCACATTGATAGGTTGGGCCAATTACGTTGGGTTGGAAGGAGGCCCTACTGGTATCAATTGTGGTATGGATGGTATTACCATTTGTGGTCTTGCAGCAGATGCGGCCGGAGGGTTTCTGGTAAATGATAACGGATGGTCCTTTCCAGGTATAAATAATGTATTTATTTGTCCATAGCAATTCGCGTATTTCAAAACCTATGAAAACCGCTCTAAAAAGATATTTTTTTGAGTGGTTTTTTGACACCTATGATTTTAAACCAAGCTCGAATTGATATTACTGAAAATATCCGTTTTGTTAAAACCCTAAACCCTAATACTCACGCCTTCTGAGGAGATATTCTTTTTGGAGTCAAAATAAAAATCAATACGCCCCAAATGGATACCATAGCAACCTACCTGATTGACTAGGACCGATTTACCCAATGCATTGGTGCGTACTTCCGGTTTATCCAAAAAAGTATGGGTATGCCCGCCAATAATAAGATGGGTATGCTCCGTACGTTGTGCTAACTGCGTATCTGAGGGTCTTTTAGGATTTTGGTAGGTGTACCCTAAATGTGAAAGGCAGATGATGAGGTCACAATTTTCCTCTTCCTTGAGTTTTCTTTCCGAATCTAAAGCCAACTCATAAGGGTCTAGATATTGCGTTTCCTTATACATTTTTTTCAATACCAGACCATCCAATTCAATACCAATGCCATAGATACCTACCTTTAAGCCATCAACTTTGAAGATTTTATAAGGTTTCACAAACTCGTCTAATACCGTGTTGGAAAAATCGTAATTGGCAGAGAGCAAATCAAAACGCGCATGGGGAATTTGGGCCAAAAGCCCATCAATGCCATTATCAAAATCATGGTTTCCAATGGTGGCCGCGTCGTATTTGAGCTTACTCATAAGCTTAAACTCCAATTCACCACCATAAAAATTAAAATAAGGTGTGCCCTGAAAAATATCCCCGGCATCCAAAAGAAGCGTGTTGGGGTTTTCATTTCTAATTTTGGCCACCAAATCTGCCCTGCGAGCAACACCCCCTAGATTTGCCCACCTAGAATGACTACTTGGAAAAGGCTCAATATGACTATGCACATCATTGGTATGCAGTATGGTGACTTTTTTTTCGCCAAAATGGGAACAGGAATTTAAGCTTAAGCCTCCCAAAGATAATAAGGTGGAAGTGGCCGCTGTATTTCGTATAAAATCTCTTCTCTTCATTTAATTCAATTCAATAAAACGGTCATCCACCTTAGCGGTCAACGTATCTTTCTTTTTAAAATGGTCGATTATCGCATTTCTGAGCAGATATTCAGTATCTAAAATGGAATCAACAGCAGGAAAAAAACCAATATCAGCACCTCCGGACACCAAATAATCTGAGGTGCCCACGTAATAACTTCTACTTTCATCAAAGGGTGCACCTTGAATGTTTACAGATTCTAGCGACCCAGAAGAATCAATTACGATTTCCATTCCCGAAAAGGGATGGGCTCTTTTGGATTTTGTCAAAAAGAGAATCAGTTCCCTAACCTGTGTCCCATTGAGCTTAACTACGGAAATGTAATTCTCAAAAGGCATTATTTCATAACCATTTCTTGCGGTTACGTTCCCCTCCGACAGAATGGAACGTATACCCCCTCTATTCAACACCACAAAATCAAGCGGTTTATTTATTTTTTGTTGAACCAAGGGAAAGGTTTCTTCAAAGACCAAGTCTGCTACAAAATTCCCCATGGATGTATTTCGGCTTCCATCATTCAAGACCAAGGAATGTGGGACATAGGAAAGGGTGCTGTCCAGAACCGCATCAACTCGTTTTTTGTAGGGAGCTATGAATTGCTTTATCGAATCAACATCGGTGAGTGATGTGTCAATATCCAATTGAGCACCTTCAATGGTTGTTAGTTGACTATTCTGGTTTTTGCAAGCAAAAAAAAGAACAGTTATAATTATAACAAAATGTTGTATTTTTGGATTTATCACCTTCGTTATCTTTGTAGAAGTAATCTTGGTAGAATATTTACCTTTGCAAAAATGGTGGAAAAATATGTTTTTCAAAGGACTCCAAGATAAATTTAAAGTTAAATCCGGGCAAAAATTCTTGCAGGAAGAAATGGCAAGGCCCCAAACCCCAGTAAAAAGGGACCAGGGGATTACCCGTGTTGGATGTATTGTGGATTTGGACAATTTTGTGGATGGAGAACGATTTTATGAGTTGATAGATGATTTTTCGCTTAGGCCCAATGCAATTAAAATTATTGGGTACAAAAGAGATTTCGACAATACCTCTCCCTATGCCATCCAAGTTTTCTCGGATAAGGATTTAGGCTGGAAAGGCGACATAGAAAACGGATACGTTTTGGAATTTTTAGGTAGGGAATACGATTTGCTCATTAATTATTATGAAGAAGACAATCTGATGTTGAAATTACTTTCCATTCAAACCCAAGCCCGTCTAAAAGTTGGATTCAGTACCATAGATCCAAAGTTTAATGATTTGATCTTGAATACTCCTTTTAAGGATTTTAATCTTTTTAAGAGTGAATTGAAAAAATATTTGAAGGTTTTAAACGAGATATAGTGGAACAGTTTAATGGGACAGGGGTAGCACTGGTGACACCCTTTACAGAAAGCGGTATAATTGATTTTTCCGCGTTAGAACGCATAGTGGGGCATGCTATTCAAGGAGGAGTAGATTATCTTGTGGTATTGGGTACTACCGGAGAATCGGTAACACTTACTAGGGAAGAGAAGCAGCAAGTGGCCCAAAAAGTAAGTACGGTAAATGCCGGAAGATTGCCTTTGGTCTTGGGTATTGGTGGAAATAATACTTTAGCTGTAGCGCAACAATTACGTGAGACGGATTTGTCAGAATATGACGGGGTACTTTCCGTATCCCCATCCTATAATAAACCCACACAAGAAGGAATTTACCAACACTTTAAGGCGTTGTCAAAGGCAAGCCCTAAACCTATAATTATGTATAATGTGCCCTCGCGAACAGGGAGCAATATGTTACCAGAAACTACGGTGCGTTTAGCTAAAGATTTTGAGAACATTGTAGCCATTAAAGAGGCATGTGGTGATTCTATTCAGATAGATGCTATTCTGCAAAACAAACCGGAGGATTTTTTGGTAATTTCTGGGGATGATTTTACCGCTTTGCCAACTGTTTTAGCTGGTGGCGCTGGGGTAATTTCTGTTTTAGGACAAGGATTGCCTCGAGAGTTTTCACAAATGATTCACTTAGGCTCGCATGGACAGGTCAAGGAAGCATTTCAAATACATCATCAATTAATGCCTTTGATGCATATGATTTTTGAGGAAGGAAATCCAGCGGGGATAAAAAGTATCTTTGAACATCTGGGTTTGGGAGGTGCTGCCGTTCGCTTACCACTGCTTGAAGCATCACGCCATCTCAAAGAGAAAATTGTGAGCTATCTGAAGTCTTTGAATCAGGTAAGCGCATAAACCGCGTTAAAGCTTCGCTAAAATCTATGGATGTACCAAAGACTACCTTATTTTTAGGGCACTAATCTGTTTTTTAAATCCATGGAATATAGCTACTTTTGCAAAATGTTTTTGAAAATGAGGGTATTCTTTTTCTATATAGTAATGGCAGGCCTTTTGGTTCTAACAAGCTGCAGTGAGTATCAAAAAGTGCTTAAAGAAGATGATGTTAAGGCCAAATACGAGCTTGCGGAAAAATTCTACAAGGAGGGTGATTACAAGAGAGCCCAAAGACTATTTGAACAAATAGCACCTAGATATGTCGGAAAACCCCAAGGGGAGCGTGTTATGTTTTTCTTTGCCGACACCTACTACAAAAATGAGGATTTTTATCTTTCTGGATATCAATTTGAACGTTTTGTAAAGTCATATCCAACTAGTGATAAGATTCAAGAAGCGTCTTTCTTAGGGGCGAAAAGTTATTATATGCTGTCTCCAAAGTATTCGTTGGACCAAACTGATACGGACAAAGCACTTTCTAAGCTTCAGACCTTTATTAACACCTACCCGGAGTCGGAGTTTTTTGGTGAGGCCAATGCCATGGCTAAGGAACTAACCTCAAAAAAGGAGAAAAAACAAATAGAAATTGCAAAGCAATTCAACAAGTTAGGACAGTTTAACTTTCCAATTCTAGTATCGGCGATGGCAGCTCTGGATAATTTCGTTTCCGATAACCCTGGTTCCATATATAGAGAAGAAGCATTGTACTACAAGATTGAAGCTGCTACAACCCTGGCCATGAACAGCACGGATAATAGAAAAAAAGAACGTCTAGAAGAGGCTCAGGACTCGTACAATACCTTGTTACGGTATTTTCCAGAAACAAAGTTTAAAAAAAGAGCGGATAACTTACAGGAGAGAATTCAGAAAGAACTAGGTAGGTTTCCCGAAGAAAGCAAATAGAGAATAAACACATTAGGCATCATGCAGGATTTAAAGAATACTAAAGCTCCGGTTTCTACAAAAACATTGAATCGAAACGAATTCGATGACAAAACAGAAAACATTTATGAGGCAATTTCCATTACCGCGAAAAGAGCGATACAAATCAACTCTGAGATAAAGAAAGAGTTGTTGGAAAAGTTGGAGGAGTTTGCCACATATAGCGATAGCTTGGAGGAGGTTTTTGAAAACAAAGAGCAAATTGAAGTTTCTAAGTTTTACGAAAAACTTCCAAAACCACATGCTCTGGCAGTCATAGAATGGCTAGAGGACAAAATCTATTACAGAAACACAGAGAAAGACGCATAAATTATGCTCAGCGGTAAAAAAGTCCTTTTAGGGGTTACCGGAGGAATTGCCGCATACAAAACCACCTTTTTAACAAGGTTGTTGATAAAAGCTGGCGCTGAGGTCAAAATAGTTTTGACCTCAAGTGCCAGCTCTTTTGTTTCTCCACTAACGCTCTCCACTCTGTCAAAAAATCCTGTTCTTACCGATTTTGTTAATGAAGAAGATGGAAGCATTTCATGGAACAATCATGTGGAGCTTGGCTTATGGGCAGATTTAATCATAATTGCCCCCGCTACGGCCAATACAATGTCTAAAATGGCAAATGGCACTTGTGATAACTTGTTGTTGGCTACTTATTTATCAGCAAAAAGCCCCGTATATTTTGCTCCGGCTATGGATTTGGACATGTACAAACACCCATCCACTAAAGCCACATTAGACAAATTGATTTCCTTTGGAAATAAAATGATACCAGCCGAAAGCGGTGAATTGGCAAGTGGTCTTCACGGCGAAGGACGTATGGCGGAACCAGAAACCATACTTTCCTACATTACAAAAGATTTACTTTCCGGGCTTCCTTTACAACATAAAAAGGTGTTGATTACAGCCGGACCAACGCATGAGGCGATTGACCCTGTGCGCTATTTGGGAAATCGCTCTTCCGGCACAATGGGTTTTGAACTAGCTGAAGCTGCCGCAAATAAAGGGGCTAATGTTATTTTAGTATCTGGTCCTACAAGTTTAGACGCCATTAACGATAGAATTCAGCTCATTCGCGTTACATCTGCCCAAGAAATGTATGAGGCATGCCACCGATATTATGCGGACATGGATATTGCCATTAGCGCAGCTGCAGTTGCTGATTATCGCCCCAAAGAAGTTCACCGAGAAAAAATGAAGAAAAAGGATGGGGATTTAATTATAGAGCTTGAACGTAATCCTGACATTCTCCTCTCAATGGGGCAGCAAAAGAAAAATCAATTTCTCGTAGGCTTTGCATTAGAAACCGAAAACGAAATGGAAAATGCAAAAGGTAAGCTGGAACGAAAAAATCTGGATGCCATTGTTCTAAATTCCTTGAAAGATGATGGTGCTGGTTTTGGAGCAGGAACCAATAAAGTTTCGTTTATCGATAAGAATTTGGAGATAAAAACGTTTGCTTTGAAGACAAAGCCCGAAGTTGCTTTAGATATTTGGGATGAAATCATTGCCAGGATTCATGCATAAACTACTTTTCTTTTTTTCTCTTCTTGTTATTTGCTCATACGGGACAGCTCAGGAATTGAACTGTGAGGTAGTTGTGAATTCAGACCAGGTGAATCAAACCAATCAACAGATTTTTAAAACCCTAGAGCGTTCTTTGAATGATTTTGTCAACAAAAATAAGTGGACAGACAGGGTGTTTCGGGAAAATGAACGCATCAATGCACGAATGTTCATCACCGTAACCCAATATGAATCGGACAGGTTTGAAGCCAACATCCAAATCCAATCATCTCGACCGGTTTACAATACTTCTTATGAAAGCCCTGTATTCAATTACAAGGACAACGCATTTAACTTCATTTACCAAGAATTTCAGCCTTTGGTGTATAATGAGAATGTATTTGAATCCAACTTAATTGCAGTAGTGGCCTACTACGTCTATATTATAATAGGTTTGGATGCCGATACTTTTTCCCTTCAAGGCGGGGATGATTATTACAGAAGGGCACAAAACATCGTAACACAAGCCCAGGGAACCAACTCGGCCGGTTGGAGTCAGGAAACTGGAACCCGTTCCCGTTTTGAATTAGTGGACAATCTTTTAAGCAATTCCTTTAGGGAATACAGAATAGCCATGTACAATTATCATCGTAAGGGATTGGATATTTTAGGCGATAACAACAGTACGGGTAAGCAGGTAATTGCTGGAAGTCTTAGACTTTTTGAAACCCTTATCAAGCGAAGACCCAATGCTTTTTTGATTCAAACCTTTTTTGATGCCAAGTCGGAAGAAATACAGAACATCTTTTCGGACGGCCCCAAAGTGGACATTGTACGCCTAAAAGAAACCTTGAACAGCGTGGCACCATTTTATTCCAATATTTGGAATGAAATAAATTACTAGTCCATTTCTTCAAAGACATTTATCTTTATCGGGTAAAAAACAAATTGTGCTTACCCATCTTTCTATTAAAAATTATGCATTGATCAATGATATCAATGTTTCCTTTTCTGAAGGTTTTACAACCATTACCGGTGAAACAGGAGCCGGAAAATCCATTCTTTTGGGAGGATTAGCACTTGCTTTAGGAAAACGGGCGGACCTATCCAGTTTACAGAATGACCAACTAAAGTGCATTATCGAAGCCGAGTTTACTGTTTCTAACTACGGATTGCGTGAGTTTTTTGTTGAGCATGATTTGGATTATGAAGACGATACCATTTTACGAAGGGAGATTTTGCCCAGCGGTAAATCACGGGCTTTTATAAACGATTCTCCAGTTACTCTGGATATTCTTAAATCCTTGGGAGAACAGTTGGTAGATGTGCATTCACAACATCAAACCCTTAGATTGACGGAAAATGATTTTCAACTAAAGGTTGTGGATGCCTTGGCCAATAATAAGGAACGGCTTAAGGCGTATGGACAGAAGTTGACTTCTTACAAAAAATTAACGGCAGAATTAAAGGAATTAGAAGATTTTCAGGCTGGCGCGAATAAAGAACATGACTATAATTCTTTCCTGCTGAAAGAATTGGATACAGCACAATTGAAAGAAGGAATTCAAGAAGAATTGGAGTCTGAGCATGAAAAACTCAGTAATGTAGAACAAATAATGGAATTGCTTACTCAAGGCCATCAATTGATGAATGGTGAGCAAATAGGCATAGCGGAACAGGTCCAGGAACTTAAACGCATTTTTCAGAACCTTTCCCAATATGGACCTATGTATGATTCACTCTCTAAGCGGATAGAATCCATATATATTGAGTTGGATGATGTGGCTTCAGAAATTGAAAATATTCAGGGTGGGGTGGAAGCAAATCCCCTGAAATTGGACAGTATTAATGGTCAATTACAGTTGCTGTATGATTTACAGAAGAAGCACCAAGTAGGTTCTGTAGAGGAATTGATTCAGGTAAAGGGCGAATTGGAGGAGAAAGTAGATGCTGTAGAGAATGTAGAGGCTCGCATTGATGAAAAGGAACAGGAATGTTTGGCTTCTGAAAAAGACTTGGAGAAAACGGCTTTACAAATTCGGGATGCCCGTAATTCGGTAATTCCGCAACTAAAAAGCAGGCTTCAGGATAGTCTCTACACATTGGGAATGCCTTCTGCCACTTTCAAAATAGAGATAAATCCAGCTAAAGATTTCAAATCCAATGGTAAAGACGATTTAACCTTTCTTTTTTCGGCCAATAAAGGTTCATCGTATGGCGAATTGAAGAAAGTGGCTTCCGGAGGTGAACTTTCCCGTATCATGTTGACGATAAAATCCATTTTGGCTCAATATGAACAATTGCCAACCTTAATGTTTGATGAAATTGATACAGGGGTATCTGGTGAGATTTCAGGAAAAATGGGAGAAATAATGCTTGGGATGAGTAAAAGTATGCAGGTTTTTTCCATTACACATTTGCCACAGGTAGCCTCCAAAGGAAAACATCAGTTTAAAGTATATAAAGGGGAACAGGATGGTTTGGATACTACTCAAATGAGGCAATTGTCAGAAGAAGAACGGATAGAGGAACTTGCAGAAATGTTGGGAGGCAAAGCACTTTCAGACTCTGCTATGGCACATGCTCGGGAGCTCTTGAAACAACCTTAGTTGCCACTACACTTTTTAGATAGTATAATCAGAAAGAATAAATATCTTTGCCGCTAAACCAACGCGAATAAAATACTATGGCGTACAATCTATTAAAAGGAAAACGAGGTATCATTTTTGGAGCTCTTGATGAAAACTCCATTGCTTGGAAAACTGCGGAACGGGTTCATGAAGAAGGAGGTACATTCGTACTTACCAATGCTCCCATTGCCATGCGCATGGGGCAAATAAAACAACTGGCCGAAAAAACCAATTCTGAAATCATTCCAGCGGATGCCACTAATGAGGAAGACCTTCAAAATCTGGTAGAAAAATCCATGGAAATCTTAGGTGGAAAGTTGGATTTTGTTCTTCATTCCATTGGAATGTCCGTAAACGTAAGAAAGGGTAGAGCTTATACTGATGAGAAATACGATTTCACGACCAAGGGCTGGGATGTTTCAGCACTTTCTTTCCATAAGGTAATGCAAACGCTTTTTAAGGCAGATGCCATGAGCGAGTGGGGAAGTATTGTGGCTTTGACCTATATGGCGGCTCAAAGAACCTTTCCAGATTATAATGATATGGCGGATAATAAAGCCTATTTGGAATCGGTGGCACGAAGCTTTGGCTATTTCTTTGGTAAAGAGAAAAAAGTTCGAGTGAACACTATTTCCCAGTCGCCAACACCAACCACGGCCGGTCAAGGCGTAAAAGGATTTGATGGTTTCATCAACTATGCAGAAAAAATGTCGCCTTTGGGCAACGCATCTGCGGATGATTGTGCAGATTACACCATAACGCTGTTTTCAGACCTTACTAAAAAAGTGACCATGCAGAACCTATTCCATGATGGAGGTTTCTCAAACACTGGGGTTAGTCAAGAAGTTATTGATGAATTCTCCAAATAAGTGATAAGAAAGTAAAACAATGGGCCATCCTCTTATGGATGGCTTTCTTTTTTATGGATGTAAAACTGTCCTTAATCATTCCCGTTTTCAATAGGCCTGAAGAGATTCGGGAACTGTTGGAGAGTCTTTTGGAACAAAAGTATTCTGGAGAATATGAAGTGGTAATTATCGAAGATGGTTCTACTAATGATTCCAAAGAAGTTATTGCCCGGTTTGAAGATAGGTTACAGATTTCATATTACTTCAAACCAAATACAGGGCCTGGCGACTCCAGAAATTATGGAATGCAAAGGGCCAAGGGAAATTACTTTATTGTATTGGATTCTGACTGCATATTACCTCCAAGCTATTTAGAAGAGGTACATAAAGAGTTGAAGTCTAATTTCGTACATTGTTTTGGCGGACCGGATGCAGCAGATGATTCGTTTACCACGGTTCAAAAGGCCATTAATTATGTGATGACCTCTTTTTGGACCACCGGAGGCATTCGTGGAGGTAAAAAAGCAGTAGGGAAATTCCAACCTAGAAGTTTTAATATGGGCATTTCACGGGAAGCATTTCAAAAAGCAGGAGGATTTGGACAGATTCATCCAGGAGAAGACCCAGATTTGACCTTTAGGATTTGGGACGCAGGATTTGACACCCGATTGTTTCCTGAAGCTTATGTGTATCATAAAAGAAGGGTAGATTGGAATAAGTTTTATACTCAGGTCAATAAATTTGGCATGGTAAGACCTATTTTGACCAAATGGCACCCTAAAACTGCACGGATTACGTATTGGTTTCCCACTTTTTTTCTTTTTGGTTTTATTGCCTCAATTGTGTTGTCTTTTCTGGGAATAGTTTGGCCATTATCGGTATGTATCCTTTATTTTTTATTCCTATTTGTAGATTCCTTAGTAAAGAATAAAAGCCTTATTGTGGCCTTTCTTTCGGTGTATGCGGCTCTGGTTCAATTCACCGGATACGGTTATGGTTTTCTAAAATCCACTTTCTTGGTTAATTTTAGCAATAAGAAGCCTGAAGAACTTTTTCCAAAATTGTTCTTCAAGAACCTATAGAAAATGGAACGTAACCTCATCGCTGGACTTAATAGAAGAAAAGTAAAGATTTTCTTCTTGTTCTTGGTTTGTTCTTTTTTGGCTTGGTTTTTAAGTAACCTTTCTGATTCTTACGAATCAAGAACAAACTTTACCCTTAACTATAAAAGTTTGCCAGACACTTTGTTTTTAGGAAACAAAGCTTCAAAAAACCTTGAGGCTAAAGTTCGAACTAGTGGATTTCAGTTGTTGTATTACAAGTTTTTCAATAAACGGATGGATATAAGTCTCTCCCAAGTGAATCATGAAAACGGAGAATATTTTCTTACGGAAGACATTCTTAAGAAACAAATGGAGAGGCAACTTTCACAAAACATTTCTCTATTGGATTTAGATGGTACCCGATGGGTTGTCGATTTATATCAAGTGTCTCAAAAAAAGCTGGCGGTAAAACCCATAATTGAGCTTAAGTTTCAGCCTAATCATATATTGGATGGAGTTCTAACAATTTCACCAGATTCCATAATGGTAAAAGGCCCTGCCAATGAAATAGATACATTGTTCGAAGTAGAAACAGAGCCAATTGTTCTAAATGATCTTTCAAAAGATTTTTCGGAAGACGCATCAATCATCTTCCCTAAAGGTTTGGATAACAGTATTTTTTCCACGAACAGAGCAGAAGTTTCTGGACATGTGGTTAAGTTCTCTGAAAAGGTGTTTGAAGTGGAAGTAAAACCCGTAAACTTCCCTGAAGACTACAACGTGAAAATGTTCCCAAATACCGTATCATTGGTGTGCAAGGCCTCGTTGGATCAACTTAAAGTTATAAACCCTGAAAGTTTTGAGATTATAGCAGACTATAAGCAACTAGGAGGAAGAGCAAACAATAGTCTTTTTCTAAAAGTGGCTAAAAAACCTGCTACCGTTTACGCGGTACGTTTGCAACAGCGAACCGTTAATTTTGTTTTGGAAAGAAAATGATAAAGATAGGGTTGACCGGAGGAATTGGCAGTGGTAAGAGTACCGTCGCAAAGATGTTTACAGAATTGGGTGTTCCGGTGTATGATTCCGATATGCAGGCTAAGGAACTTATGTCCAGTTCGACAAAACTAAAGAAAGCAATAACACAACTTTTGGGTAAAGAGGCCTATAAAAATGAGGTGCTAAATCGTAAATATATAGCGGGAAAGGTTTTTGCCGACACTAATTTACTTGAAAAGTTAAACAAAATCGTACATCCTGTAGTCAAAGAGCATTTTATGGATTGGGCCCAAAAACAGGATTCGGAATACGTAATTCAAGAAAGCGCCTTGATTTTTGAAAATGGGAATGAAGATTTTTATGATGCCATAGTTTTGGTTACCGCACCAGAAGAAATTCGCGTAAAGCGTGTAATTAAAAGGGATAAGAGTAATGCAAGTGATGTAATACAACGCATTGAAAATCAAATGGAGGATAAGGATAAAGTGGATATGGCCCATTTTTATGTTGAAAATATTGATTTAGAAACTACCCAAAACAAAGTCCTCGAGATTCATAAAGCAATTGTTAAATCAATAGCTTAGGTTTAAATTTTAACATTTTTGTTAAGGTTTGGTTAAACGATAAAAGGGCTAAATGTTAAATTTCTAATTTTACCGCAATGAACAAGAAGCTTTTTGTTCTTCTCGTCATTCTAATGAGCTTGTCTCTAACCGGCATAATTTTCGTGCAAGTTTATTGGATAAGGACATCGGTCAAAGACAAAGAAGAACAATTTTCAAGGACAGTTACCGGAATACTGGATAGGGTAGCGAACAGGGTGGAAAAGAGGGAAATGAAAGACTATTCAGACCGTCTGGCTTCTCTGGTAGATAGCATTGGACAACCTAAGACCACTCAGTTCAGAAACTTTTTGTTTGTTGATAGGGATTTGAATTCAGATGAAATTCTTTTCTATTCCCATGGAATTTTAGAAGAGGATTACAACATAACATCTACGTTCTTTGATAATCAAAATGGGGAGGATACCACCACCTTTAAAAATTACACCAGCAAGCGTACTAAGGCGGTGTTCAAAGAGGAATTTGGTTTGGACGGTAAGCGCTATAGTTTAACACCGATTCAAAAAGCCGAAAAAATAGGTGGATTATCCAGTATTGATAAGGCCGTTTGGGAAGACGTTTTTATGGAGTATGCCAAAAGCAGGCCTATCCATAAAAGAGTGTCCAAACAGGAAATAGAATTGCTTTTGGCACAAGAGCTGAAAAATAGGGAGATAGATATTGATTTTGAATATGGAGTGTATAGTCAGGGATTCCCAACTAAAGTACAATCCAAGAAATTCAAGTTTTCTGATACCAAAATGTATAGAGCTCCCATTTTTAAGGATAGTGAGGGCAGTACCAACTTTTCGTTGTTGCTCACATTTCCTAAAATGAAAAGGTTCTTGTTCAAATCCATAATGGGGATGGCAATTCTGTCTTTAGTTTTCACTTTGGTGATTGTTGTTGCTTACTCAAGTGCTATTTATCAATTGATAAAGCAAAAACAGATTTCTGAAATTAAAACAGATTTCATCAACAATATGACGCATGAGTTTAAGACACCAATCGCTACAATAAACTTAGCGGTTGAGGCAATTCGAAATCCCAAGTCCATCTCGGATACGGATAAAGTGTTGCGGTATCTAGGAATGATTAGGGATGAAAACAAGCGAATGCACGCCCAAGTTGAAAACGTATTGCGTATCTCCAAGCTGGAAAAGAACCAGTTGGACATTAGTAAAGATAGGGTAGATGCCCATGATATTATTAATGATGCCTTAGCGCATATAGAATTAATAGTTGCCGATAGAGGGGGATACGTAGAAGCGCATTTAGATGCAGAAAGATCAGAGGTACTTGCCAACGATGTTCATTTTACCAATGTTATGGTAAATATGTTGGACAATGCGGTAAAGTATTCTCCAGAGGCCCCAAAAATTGATGTGTATACCGAATTGGCCAAAAACCACATCATTATCAAAGTGAAAGACCAGGGTGCAGGAATGAGCAAACCGGTCCTAAAAAGAGTATTTGAGAAATTTTACCGGGAACATACCGGAGATATACATAATGTAAAAGGTCATGGGCTTGGATTAGCCTATGTTAAACGAATAATAGAAGATCATCAAGGAGAAGTTTATGCAGAAAGTGAAAAAGGAAAAGGCAGTACTTTCTTTATCAAGCTTCCTTTAATTTAAGAAACTATGGAAACAGAAAACAAAAAAATATTACTGGTCGAAGACGATCCAAATTTTGGTATTGTTCTCAAGGATTATCTTTCTATGAACGATTTTGATGTCGTATTGGCAAAAAATGGAATGGAAGGTTTTGAAAAGTTCAAAAAAGACAACTACGATGTGTGTATCCTGGACGTCATGATGCCTTACAAGGATGGATTCACGTTGGCCAGGGAAATTCGGGAGAAGAATGAGAATGTGCCTATTATTTTTCTTACTGCGAAGACCATGAAAGAGGATGTGTTGAAGGGCTACAAGGCAGGTGCGGATGACTATTTGAACAAACCTTTTGACTCCGAAGTGTTGCTAATGAAACTAAAGGCAATACTTCAGCGTAAGGCCTCCAGTACTTTGGCCGATAGCAAACAATTTGAATTCCAGATTGGAAATTTCCACTTGAATTCAAAGCTACGTTTCTTAAAATACATGGAAGAGGAGCCTATCAAATTATCTCCAAAAGAAAATGAGCTACTTCGCCTTTTGGCACTTCATGAAAATGATTTGATGCCCCGGGAATTGGCACTGACCAAAATATGGCGAGATGATAACTACTTCACCTCCAGAAGTATGGATGTATATATTGCCAAATTAAGAAAGTACTTAAAGCGGGATGATGTTGTCGAAATTCTCAATATTCATGGGGAAGGTTTCCGATTGGTCATAAAGGCTGAAAATCAATAAAGAGTTTACATAGTTTATAGAAAAGCCACCTTTTGGGGTGGTTTTTTTCTTTTATACCAATAGGTAAACCACACTTACGGTCAAAATTCCAATAAAAGCTAAAATAGTGGTCATGATGGTCCAGGATTTAAAAGTCTGCTTTTCAGAAATACCTAAATATTGCCCTACTAACCAAAAACCACTATCGTTTACATGAGAAAATATACTGGCACCCGAAGCAATGGCAATAACCATACAAGCTAGCTCTATAGGTTTTAGAGCAGCACTTATCAATAAAGGTGATATCAATCCCGCAGCGGTAATCATAGCTACGGTAGAAGACCCTTGAATAATTCGCACAATGGCTGCACTAATGAATGCGAAAGCCAATACTGGGATTCCAGCATCACTAAGTGAGGTAGCTAGTAACTTTCCTGCTCCAGTATCGGTCAACACTTGTTTAAAGACTCCTCCGGCCCCAGTCAGTAATATAATGGTGCCAGCTGGTGCCAACGATTTGGTAGTAATGTCAAACAATTGTTTTTTAGAAAACCCTCTACAGATACCGAAAACATACCAAGCTAAGATATTGGCAATAATTAGGGCTGCAAACGGATGTCCTATCAAAGCAATGGTCTGTAGTAACCATTTGGATTGAATACCAAATATTCCGGTTGCCGTTATTGTATTTAAAAGAATCAAAAAAATAGGTAAGGCAATTATCAAAAGAGTTTGTCCTATTGGTGGAAGCGACAACAGTTCTTCGGTTTCTTCTTTGGCAGGAGCATCAACGTGTATTCTACCAGCAACCTTTCTTCCAAACCATAAACCTGCAATCAAGGCTGTTGGGATTCCCACTATAAACCCTACTAAAATCACCCACCCCAAATCGGCACCAATAATATCTGCTACAGCAATGGGACCCGGAGTTGGGGGAATAAAGGCATGGGTAATGGCCAAACCTGCCAACAATGGAATAGCATATAATAAAAGAGATTTACCTGTTTTTCGCTGAAGCGCATAAATCATGGGCACTAGAATGATGAAAGCCACATCAAAAAACACTGGAATGGCAATTAAGAATCCAGATACCACCATGGCCGCAGGTGCTTTTTTTAGTCCAAACTTGGATATCATGAAATCAGCAATGGTCTTGGCTCCCCCCGATTCTTCTAAAATAGCCCCAAACATGGCCCCCAATCCTACCACGGTTGCTACAAAACCCAAGGTATTCCCCATTCCTTTTTGTATAGTCGTAATGATTTCCGTAGCATCCAAGCCAGCAATCAACCCTACTGTTATACTTCCTATAAGCAAAGCAATAAAGGCGTTGATTTTTAATCTCAGAATTAGAAAAAGTAATAGGGCAATTCCTGAAATCACTGCGATAACTAGGGTAGTGGTCATATAAATTGGTTTGAAGGCATTTATTTCTCTGTACGCAATGCTTCCAAATATAGCGAAAAGAATGAGGGTGGAGTTATTGGAAATGAGAAGGGCAAACCATTATGGTTTGCCCTTTAATTTATTAAAGTTAAAATTGAACTACCAGATTTGCACTCGCTCTTCAGGAGCTAAAAACATCTTATCTCCTTCTTTGATATCAAAGGCATCATAGAATTCTTGTACATTCAGTAATGGCTGAATCGCTCTCGTATGACCTGGGGAGTGAGGGTCTGTTTTTATTTGGGTACGTAAAGCTTCATCCCGTATTTTGGTTCTCCATACTGTTGCCCAAGACATAAAGAAACGCTGCTCTGGAGTAAATCCGTCTATATTTTCCGGACGTCCGTTTTCAGCAAAATGTCTCTGTAGACCATCATAAGCTCCTAGAACACCACCAAGGTCACCAATATTTTCACCCAAGGTAAATTTACCATTTACGAAAACTTCGGGCAACACTTCAACCCTGTCATATTGCGCAGCTAAAGAATCCCCTCTTTGAGTGAAAGCTTTTAAATCTTCTTCGGTCCACCAGTTTTTAAGGTTACCGTCAGAGTCAAAACGTGAACCGCTATCATCAAATGCATGGGAAATCTCATGACCAATTACGGCTCCAATTCCTCCATAGTTAACAGCTTCATCTGCTGTGTAGTTGTAAAAAGGAGGTTGCAAGATAGCGGCTGGAAATACAATCTCGTTGTTCAGAGGATTAAAATATGCATTAACCGTTTGAGGAGACATGCCCCAAGCGCTTTTGTCCACAGGTTCCCCAATATCTGCAAAATTATCATCTTGTTGCCATTTATCTACGGCAGCCATATTATCAAAATAGGTCTTGTCCGCAGTAACATCCATAGCAGAATAGTCTTCCCATTTATCTGGGTAGGCAATTTTTACCGTAAACTTATCTAGCTTTTCAATGGCTTTCAATTTGGTGGAATCTCCCATCCAATCCAATTTTTGGATTCTTGCTTTATACGCCTCAATAATATTGGCAATCATCTTTTCCGCCTTGGCTTTCGCTTCTGGTGGAAACTTGGCGTCTACATATAACTGACCCAATGCTTCACCCACAGAGCGATTTACAGTGGCCAAAGCCCTTTCATCTGCTGGTCTTTGCTTTTCGGCACCTCTCAAGTATTTGCTATAAAATTCCCAATTGGCAGTCTCAATTTCTGAAGAAAGCCTTCCTGCAGCACTATTGAAAGTGTCCCACCTCATTAATGTTTTAAGATCTTCGATTGACGTATCTTTTAAGAAACTGTTCAATGTTTTTGTATAGTCTAACTGAGTTACAAAAATGGTATCGAAAGCTTTGGTGGCTCCAACATCTTTAATCATTTTCTTTAAGTCGATATTACTCAACATCTCGTCAGCTTCGGCAATGGTCCTTGGGTTATTCAAGTTTCTCACGTCTCTTCGCTGTACCTTGTCCAATCTAGGTTCTGCCAATTTAGTTTCCAACTCCAAAATTCTTTCTGAAGCGGCGGAAGCTACTTCTTCGCTATCTCCTAACATTTGTAGCATCCGTACAATATGCTTTTTATATTCTTCCCGGATCTCTTTGGATTTGTCGTCGTTGTCTAAATAATAATCGCGATCTGGTAGGCCAAGTCCCGCAGGACCCATATATACCGCATTCATGGCGCTGTTGTTTAGGTCTGCGAATACGCTAATGCCTAAAAAAGGCGAGTTTACAGAAGGATTTGTAGCAAGTACGGTCTGTAAATCGTTTAAATTTTGGATTCCTGAGATGGCATCCAATGCAGGTTGAAGCGGAGTAAGTCCAGCGGCATCACGTGCAGTCGAATCCAATTTGGTATCAAAAATGGCCAATGCTTTCGCTTGATCAGTAGCGGCATCGTATTTTCCGCTTTCTCTGGCATCAGCTAAGATTTGAAGTACGTCGGCATCGGTGGATTTGCGAAGTACCGAAAAACCACCCCAACGGGTACGATCTTCTGGAATCTCGGTATTTTTCATCCAACTTCCGTTGACATAGTTATAGAAATCTTCTTTTGGACTTACCGTTGTGTCCATGTTTTCAAGGACGATACCAGGTATTTTTTCAACCTCGGCAGTCTCTTTAGGTTCCTGTTTACAGCTAACAAACGTAATGATAGAAGCTGCAACAAAGCATAGTTTTTTCATTTTGAGCAATAAATTAAATTAGTCGTAGGTTAGACGGTAACAATAGGTTTTTGTTACGGACAACCTTTATAAATTTTTCCAAGATACCTCAAAAGAAAGTTAATAAGTGTTAATTGTTTCTAAAGCGCATAACCTTTAAGGTTCTATATTTTTTGAAATTGATTCAATAATCTCTTCTGGAGCAAGGGCTATGGATACTTTGATAGCTTCCATTGGTGGTTCCAAAGTTTTAAACTGGGATTTAAGTAAATCAATGGGCATAAAATGAGAGCTCCTTTTTTCCAATCGGGATTTAATCAACTCAAAAGTTCCTTCTAAATAAACAAATACTGGGGAAGGCTCCATATCTTTCCTTAATATCTTTCTATAGGACGACTTTAAAGCGGAACAGGCAATAACTGCTCCATTGGATTTATTTTCTTTGGCAAGCTGATTTAGAGCAATAAGCCAATCATAACGATCGTTATCGTTCAATGGGTTTCCCGAAGCCATCTTTTTAATGTTAGCTTCAGGATGAAAGTCATCGCCATCAAAAAAAGGAATATGTAGTTTTTGAGACAATAGTTTTCCAATGGTGCTCTTCCCGGTCCCGGAAACACCCATAACAATAAACACCATTGGCTTTTTTTCAATCATGTGTGCCTAGTTTGGAATTGACCTGAGAAACAATTGTTTCGAAATCGGCATTGGAATCAACCCAAAGTATATCAGGATTTTTTCGCAACCAGGTCAGCTGTCTTTTTGCAAACCTTCTGGTATTCTTTTTAATTTCTGAAATGGCAAAATCCAATGGAATTTCTCCATCCAAGAATCGAAATAGTTCTTTATACCCTACAGTTTGTAAAGCATTCAGATTTCTGTGCTCGTATAAGGTTTTTACTTCTTCCAATAGACCTTGTTTCATCATTTCATCTACACGCAGATTAATTCTTTCATAAATGATTTCTCTTTCGGCATTGATGCCAACGTATATTGCATCAAAAGGACGTTTTGTAGTATCCTTGTTTAAAAAGGATGAAAATGGTTCGCCAGAAGAACGAATTATCTCCAAAGCTCTTATTAAACGATGAGAATTCATCAAATCCACTTTTTCATAGTACAAAGGATCTTTTTCCAACAGTTCTTTTTGAAGACTTTCAATGCCTTCATTTTCAAGAACCAAGTTTAGTTCTGGCCTAATGTGCGAAGGCACCTCGGGGAACTCATCCAATCCATGGACCACGGCATCTGTATACAATCCACTTCCGCCCACCATGATGGCGTAGTCATTATCCTGAAATAATTTTTGCATGAGAGCAAGGGCATCTTTCTCGAAGTCCCCAACAGAGTAGGGTTGTTGAATACTTATGTGTTGAATACAATGATGGGGGACGGAGGCTAGTTCTTCTTCCGAAGGTACTGCGGTACCAATTTGCATCTCTTTAAAAAACTGTCTGGAATCTGAAGAAATGATTTCTGTTTTGAAATATTGTGCAAGAGAAATGGCCAACTTGGTCTTTCCAATTGCAGTAGGCCCCACTACAACAATCAATTTTTTGGATTTCATAGCAGTTCTCCGCAATTGTAGCAATGTTTGGCACCATCCCTATGTCCCTCGGCAGAACAGCTGGGACAACATTGTGTATTGGTATGTACCCATTGCTTCTCTCTTCGTTTGTTAAACTCCACTGTTACAATACCTGTGGGTACTGCTATGATACCATAACCCAAAATCATAATCACAGTGGCCAAGAACTGACCAAGATTAGTCTGGGGAGCTATATCACCATACCCCACAGTGGTTAGGGTAACAATGGTCCAATAAATGCTTCGTGGAATACTTGTAAACCCAGCTTCATTTCCTTCTATAAGATACATTAGGGTGCCCATAATAATGGAGAGTATGACCACTACATAGATAAAAACCATAATTTTTGTCCTACTTGCCCTCAACGCATCTCGTAGTTGGGAAGCTTCTCCTAAAAACTTCACCAATTTCAGAATTCTGAAAATACGGAGCAAACGGAAAGCCCTTAAAGCCAAAAGCACTTGAGAACCTGCAAACAGATATGATAGATAAAGTGGTATGGTGGAGACAAAATCAATAATTCCATAAAAACTCAAGATGTATTTCCAAGGTTTTTTGATGCTGATGATTCGTGCAATGTATTCAAAAGAGAAAAAGATGGTAACTATCCATTCCAAGGCAAACAGGATTTGATGGTACCTTGCATCCACTTCTTTCACACTTTCCAGCATCACCAGGATTACGCTCAAGACAATGAGGATTACCAGGGCAATGTCAAATAGTTTTCCCAAAGGAGTGTCTGCCTCATAAATAATTTCATGAAGAGAATTTTTCCAGCCAGAATGTTTTTTTTGCGCTTTCAAAGGGCAAGGGTTAACTCTAAAATTTTGAGTCTGTGCTTTTTTCTTAAATAGGACTCGATTATAAAAGTCGTATTATCATCGCTTCGCATTGGGGTCAACAGCGATTCTAATATATGAATATTATTCATTTGATGGTTGAGTTCGGCATAACCATATCCCATTAATTGACCATCCTTTATGAGTATAAAACTACTTTCGCCAACTTCTCTACCTTTATCAAAAAGGGCTATATTTTTTTCTGACAAACTGTATTTAACAAAAATACTTTCCCATTTTTGGTTTTCATCCTGAATATCTTCTCTGTTGAAATTAGTCTCTTTGAAAACTTCAACATGCTGCTCAAGGGATATTTTTCTGATGAAGCTTTTTGCGGAAGTTACTCCGTTAAAGCCTATGCTTTTTGGTTTACGAAATGCACGTTTTACAATTTCAAGTTCAATTTGGGGAGTTCCGTTGGAAGAAAAATTGATAGCGTGGGAATAGAGTTTCTTCTTGGTAATAAGATTATGCTTGGGTCGGGTACGTTTTACTTCGTGGTACTCTTTCAAAATAGCAATTAGCTCACTGCCCGTCAACTCAAAAGAAATCTTTTTGGTTTCTTTTTGAAGCTTTCTGGCCAATTGTCCCACGTTGGTAAAATGTTGATTGACCCTTTTCTGAATATCCTTTGTCTTTCCTAAAAAAATAATATCCCCATCCTTGTTGTGCATGTAATAGATACCAGTTTTGGAAGGTAGTTGAGATACCATTTGCAGCTGATTTGCGGATAGTTCACCATGCTCTGCATTTCGCATTACCTCTTGAACAATGGTCTTGTCAGAATCTTTTGCCAACAACAACTTGAATAGTTTGACCGTGGCGAGGGCGTCGCCATTCGCCCTGTGTCTGTCGCTCATGGGTATACCTAGAGAACGTACCAATTTCCCTAAACTATGGGATTCTGCCTCCGGGAGTAGTTTTTTAGACAAATCCACTGTGCATAAGGTCTTCCTTTGAAAATCAAATCCCAACCGCCTAAACTCAGTGCGAAGAATACGATAATCGAATTGAGCGTTATGCGCTACAATTACGGCGCCCTCTGTAATCTCCACAATTCGCTTGGCCACCTCGTGGAACTTGGGTGCCGTACGCAACATTTTATTATTGATTCCAGTAAGCTTTGATACAAAAGGTTGAATTTCCCTTTCTGGATTCACCAAACTCATGAATTGGTCAATAATTTCGTGACCGTCAAATCTGTAAATAGCAATTTCCATAATGCCTTCCTCGTTGTATTGACCTCCGGTACTTTCAATATCGAGAATGGCGTACATAAAACTTAAATTGATTGCTAGTGGTAGTTTCTGGCTCCAAATATACTACTTCCAATGCGTACCATATTACTACCTTCTTCAATGGCAATATTATAGTCCCCGCTCATTCCCATAGAAAGAATATTCATTTGTGGCAGGTTAGGTATAAAGGTATCATACATCAATTTAAGATGCACAAACTCCTCACGAATCTGGGTTTTGTCCTTCGTGAAAGTTGCCATCCCCATTAATCCTTTAATTTCTACGTTTTTAAGAGACTTGAATATCTCGGAAGATATAATTTCTTTCAACTCTTCCATATCCAGACCAAATTTGGTCTCCTCTTTAGCGATATGCATTTGAAACAAGCAGGGAATGGTTCGATTGTGCTTTTTTGCCTGTTTGTCTATTTCGACGAGCAAGCGTAGACTGTCCACACCATGTATCAAGGATACGTATTCTGCCATATACTTCACCTTGTTTCTTTGAACATGCCCAATCATGTGCCATTCAATATCCTTGGGAAGCTGCTCCCATTTTTGGGTCATATCCTGAATTTTATTCTCACCAAAAACTCGATGGCCCGTCTCATAGGCTTCAAGAATATCTTCATTGGGTTTTGTTTTAGATACGGCCACCAAGGTTACATGGGATGGGAGTGTGCTTTTTATTTGGTTCAAATTCTCTTTGATACTCATCTGCGAAACAATTTATAGCTCGTAAATGGCCATGCCACTGCGTAATTTTGGTTCAATATAAGTGCTTTTGGGAGGCATTACCAACCCTGCATCGGCAATGGCCTTTATTTCATCCATGGTGATGGGCACCAAACTGAAACCTACCTTGAAATCTCCCTTATCGATACTGTCTTTCATTTTGATGGTATTGTGCTTACCATAACCATAGGAGATGCGTTTATCGTTACGTAAATCGTGAATCCCCAAAATGGGTTCCAAAATGGTTTTATATAAGATTTGGGTATCTAATTTGCTTAAAGCATCTGTAAAGGTATATTTTGTGTTTCTTAAATAGAGGGAATAAAATTCACCACCCAAGTACATGCTAAAGTGATGTTTCTTGGTAGGTTTGTAAAGCCCATCTTCTTTTTTTTCGATTCGGAAGTATTCATCCAATTTAATCAGAAACTCTTCTATGGAATACCCATTCAAATCCCGAACCATACGATTGAATTCGTATATCTTAATCTGTGATTCAGGAATTAAATAGGCCATAAAAAAATTATACGCCTCAGTACCCGTATGGGATGCGTTCTCTTCGGTTTTACGTTTGGCCAAGAGATGGGAAGATGCACTTCGGTGGTGGCCATCTGCAATGTACAGGGCATTCATTTCTCCGAATATCTCCACTAATTTCCCAAGCGTTTCTTCAGACGAGATTTTCCAGAGTTGATGACGTATTTTATCCGTCGTGGTAAAATCATATTCCGGAGTTTTTTCAACTTCAAGTTGTAAGATGCGGTCAATATGGGGATTATCAGCATAGGTCATCAAAACAGGTTCGGCATTGAAACCAACGGTATACAAATAATCAGCAAAGAGCTTTTCCCTGTGCTGAATGGTATCTTCGTGTTTTTTTATGATATCATCTGTGTAGTCTTGAAGACTGCAAGTGCAAAAAAGACCCAAACTTTTAAAATCTCCCTTTCCTGTTTGATATAGATAAAAACTAGCTTCGTTATCCTTCTTGAAAATATCCTCTTCCAAAAATTCCATATACCGGTTGTGGACCAATTTAAAACGCTCTTTACCCGAGATAGTTTTATGGAATTTAAATCCTGGATTGATAATATGAAGGAAAGAAAAGGGGTTAAACTCTAATATAGAACGCAATTCTCTTTTTGCATATTTTTCATAGGAACGAGACACCACGAAGGGAGCTTTGTCCTTGGTGGGGCGTATGGCCTTAAAAGGTTTTATAAAGGCCATCTATATTTAGTTAAATTGAGATGCTACTTTTTCCGCTTTTCTGGACTCTGCATAGTCGTAAAAGCCTTCTCCCGACTTAACCCCCATTTTTCCGGCCATTACCATATTGACCAATAATGGACACGGCGCGTATTTTGGATTTTTGAAACCATCGTACATTACGTTTAAAATGGATAAGCAAACATCCAATCCTATAAAATCTGCCAATTGAAGTGGCCCCATGGGGTGAGCCATGCCTAGTTTCATTACGGTATCTATTTCTTTGACTCCGGCAACCCCATTATAAAGTGTTTCAATGGCTTCGTTTATCATGGGCATCAAAATTCGGTTGGCTACGAACCCGGGATAATCATTTACCTCTGTTGGGGTTTTTCCTAATTTTTTGGACAGCTCCATAATAGTTTGGGTCACTTCATCAGAAGTACTATAGCCACGTATGATTTCAACCAACTTCATAATGGGCACAGGATTCATAAAGTGCATGCCAATTACCTTATCCGGTCTTTGGGTTACAGCCCCTATTTGTGTAATTGAAATGGAAGAAGTATTGGTAGCCAAAATGGTATTGGTATCGCACAGCTTATCCAAATCCTCAAATATTTTGAGTTTAATGTTTAGGTTCTCAGTGGCAGCCTCCACGACCAAGTCAGTTGACTTAACACCTTCTTCCAATGAGGTGAAGGTGGAAATTCGTTCCAAGGTGGCAGACTTATCATTTTCAGAAATCCTTTCCTTGGCCAACATCCGGTCCAAGTTTTTCGTAATTGTGGACAATCCTTTTTCCAAAGAAGACTCTGAAATATCCACCAAGTTCACCGGATAACCACTTTGTGCGAAAACGTGGGCAATTCCGTTGCCCATGGTTCCTGCACCAATGACAGCTATTTTGTTCATTCTATATCTATTTTTTAAATGATTCTATGATTTGAAGGGCTACTCTTAAGGCATTGGTTCCCTGTTCCAAACTAACAATTGGGGTAGAGTCATTATTGATTGCATCTGCAAATGTTTCCAGTTCATCCAGAATGGCATTATTGGTGTGAATATCTGGGTTCTCAAAATAGATTTGTTTGCGCATACCTTCGGCGTTTTGCAAAATCATATCAAAATCCCCGGGTTTTTCAGGGGCATCCTTCATTTTCACCACTTCCACTTTTTTCTCAAGAAAGTCTACAGAGATGTACGCATCCTTTTGAAAGAAGCGGGATTTTCTCATGTTTTTCAGCGAAATCCTACTGGAAGTAAGATTGGCCACGCATCCGTTTTCAAACTCAATTCTTGCATTGGCAATATCAGGTGAGCTGCTGATAACCGAAACACCGCTGGCATTTATTTGTTTTACGGGGGAGTTTACCACACTAAGGATTACATCGATATCATGAATCATTAAATCCAAAACAACAGGTACGTCCGTTCCTCTAGGGTTGAATTCAGCCAAACGGTGCGTTTCAATAAACATGGGGTTTTCAACCTTTTCCTTCACCGAAATGAATGCGGGATTAAAGCGCTCAACATGCCCCACTTGTCCTTTTACTCCGTATTTGGCTACTAATTTTAAAAGGGCTTCTGCCTCCTCTAGCGTATTGGTTATAGGCTTTTCTATAAAAATGTGCTTCCCCTTTTCAATAGCTTTCTTAGCACAATCAAAATGAGATAGGGTAGGCGTTACAATATCTAGAACATCAACCGAATCCATCAGCATATTCATGTTTTCAAAGTAGGTATATCCAAATTCTTCAGCTACTTTTTTGGCATTGATTTCATCCGGGTCATAAAATCCAATCAGTTCATATTTTTCGGATTCATTTAAGAGCCTAAGATGAATTTTGCCCAAATGTCCTGCGCCCAGAACACCAACTTTTAACATACTTCCTGATTTTTTTCAAAAATACGATTCTGTAATCAGTTGGCATAAAATAAAAGCGAAGGTCGAATGTAAAATTCACGGGAACTTTTTAAATTCGAACACCAGACTACGACCATGAAGGATACATTGAAGCATAGCGGAATGCGGAACAAGTTGGCAAAGGTAATCGCCAAAAAAGGCATACAGGATAAAAACGTTTTGAATGCCATACGAAAAGTGCCGCGCCACCTTTTTTTAGACAGTAGTTTTGAAGAACATGCATACCAGGACAAGGCCTTTCCCATTGGTGCAAGCCAAACGATATCCCAACCTTATACCGTTGCATTCCAAACAGAATTGCTAGATATAAAACCCAATGATTCCATTTTGGAAATAGGCACAGGAAGCGGATACCAAACTGCAATTTTACTGGAGCTTAAAGCAAAGGTGTTTACCATTGAACGCCAACAGGAATTGTTTAAAAAAACGAAGTTGTTTTTCGGAAAAAGGGGATACCGACCAAAAAAAATCATTTTTGGGGATGGTTACAAAGGGCTTCCCACAGAAGCTCCATTTGATGGTATAATCGTTACCGCAGGAGCTCCTTTTGTTCCGAAGCCTCTATTGTCTCAATTAAAAGTGGGAGGAAAGTTGGTGATACCCGTAGGGTCCGATGAACAAGTTATGACACGCTACATTCGAAAATCAGAAAAGGAATTTGAAAAAGAGGAATTGGGTCTTTTCAGATTTGTCCCTCTTTTGGAGGACAAGAACTAGTTGTTGAAATTTTTCTTGATTCGGGATAGATTTCTTTTGTTGTCCCTATCCTTGATGTTTTCCCTTTTATCGTACAATTTTTTACCCTTGGCCAAGGCAATTTTCATTTTGGCCAGCCCTCTATCATTAATAAAGAGATTCAACGGAACAATGGTCAATCCGGAAGTGGTTACTTCTCTTCTCAATTTTTTTAGCTCTTGCTTATTGAGTAATAACTTACGCTCGGCTTTGGGCTTGTGATTGTAATAACTGCCATGACTGTATTCATCAACTTGCATGTTGATTACAAAAAGCTCCCCTTTTTCATTGAACTCGCAGAAACTTTGGGATAAAGAAGCCTTACCCAATCGAATTGATTTTATCTCGGTTCCAGATAGCACTATTCCAGCTGTATAGGTATCCAACAGTTCAAAATCGAAACGGGCCCTCTTATTCTTTATGTTGATGTTGTTCTGCACAGTGCGCAAAAATATGAACTCTTATTGTAGAAAATTGTAATGTTGTGGAGGTTTTTACGATTATTGAGAAAACAAAACTTCATGAAACTACGACTTATTCCAATTTTGATGCTTCTTATTGTTTCCTGTAAGAACGAAGTAAAAAAGGTTCCCGATGTACAAACTATTATTGATAGCGCTATCGTAAAAAGTGGCGGTGAGTACTTTAAGAACCATAAGGTTTCATTCTTTTTTAGAAATAGAAAGTATTCTTCGTATTATATGAATGGTCAAAAAATATTGGAACGGTACACCTTCTTGGATTCCAATATGATTGCTGATAAAAAGTCGAATACGGATTTCAATCGTTTTATTAATGATAGCTTAGTTTCACTGCCCGATTCTTTGGTAACCCGTTATGCCAATTCAGTAAACTCCGTGCACTATTTTTCCAAATTACCCTTTGGTCTTAACGATAAAGCGGTTAACAAGGAATATCTTGGTGAAGAAACCATCAAGGAAGTTCCATATTACAAAGTAAAGGTGACTTTTGACCAAGCTGGGGGAGGTGATGACTTTGATGACACCTATTTGTACTGGTTCAATAAAGAAACGATGTTACCAGACTATCTTGCTTACGATTTTCATGTAAACGGGGGAGGTCAACGGTTTAGGGAAGCATATAACGAACGGTACATTGAGGGTATTCGTTTTGTGGACTACAATAATTACAAGCCCAAACAAAAAGCAAGCAACTTAATGGATATGGGGCATTTGTTTGAAGAGGGTGGATTGGATTTGTTATCCAAGATTGAGTTGGAAAAAATTGAAGTCCAAAAGAACTAATCCATTTTTAATCTAAAATCGGTGGTATTGTCGTTAATGAACCTAACAATAAAAAGGCTACCATTGTCATCATCTTCCATTTGAAGATATTTTTCTTCTCCCAATAGCTGATTAACAAAAACAGGTGTGGTATTGCTATGCCCAACGATGAGGACGTTATGACCTTTATGGGTCTCCTTGAAACTTTCAATATCTACAGCTCCCGGGTCGTAGAATTCAACTTCAATCTCTTTTTTAATGGATACCGGGGCCGCGGTCATTGTGGTTCTTTCATAGTTGGTGGAATATATGGCATCCAACTCCACCGGGTCAAAAACCTCTGCCCATCTAAGGGCACGGTTTAATCCATCTTGATTGAGCTCGGGGTCTGTATTTTCTGAATTGCTTCTATCTTTTTCTGCATGGCGTATAAGATAGAAGGTAGATATTATTGGTTCTTCAGGTTCTTCCTTACAGCCAGTAGTGATAAATAAAAGTGCAAATACTAAAAACAGATATTTTTTTATCGGTTGTATTGTCATGTTCAGTCCCCTTGTTTTTTAATTTCTTTTTGAATTAAATGCTCTAAATAGGCTATGGTATTTACAAGATATTTTCTATCTCGGGTCATGGTCGCCATAGCGATAGCACCTTGGAGCATGGTAAACAATTGTTTGGCAAATTGCAATGGGGGAACGGGTATTTTAATTTCATTGGCGTTAACACCATTTTCCAGAACCAATGCTATTTTTCCTTCAATCTCATTAACGGTCTCTTTAACGGCAGCAGCCAAAAGCCTATTGTTGTTTTGCGCATCTACGCCAACATTGAGAATAGGGCATCCTCCAAAAGGCATGGTAAACACATCATATTGTCTGTAAAAACGGATAAGTGAAAAAATCTTGTCCAAAGCATTTCCATCTACATTGAGTTTTTCGTCAACAACAGCCAACAATTGTTTTTGATTGTATTGAAAAGCGGAAAGGGCAAGGGCTTCCTTATTCTCAAAATTACCATAAATGGCGCCTTTGGTAAGTCCCGTAGCTTCGGTAATATCACTCATACTGGTGCCCACATACCCAAACTTGTTGAATATGGGCGCTACGGTCTCAATAATGTAAGCGGTGGTTCTTTCTGCTTTTTTGGACATTTTTGGTTCAGGGTTGGTACGCTACAAGCGAAGATATGAAAAACATATACTGTATGGTATTTTAAATACAAAATGCCCTTACTTTTAACAAAATAAGGGCATTAGTTTATATAATCTAGAGGTTACTCGACCAGTTCGTTCTGATTTCTAAAAACCAGTTTATCATCAAAAGAATCCAAGAGAACTATACTGTCTGTTGTAATTCTTCCTGCTAAAATCTCCTTTGACAGATTGTTAAGAACTTCTTTCTGAATCAATCGCTTAACCGGTCTTGCACCAAACTGAGGGTCATATCCCTTTTGAGCTAGATAATCTATGGCTTCTTGCGTTGCATCTAAAGTTATATTTTGTTTAGATACCAATTTTCTCAAGTGGTCCAACTGAAGCCCTACAATTTCCTTGATATCTGACCTGCTCAGTGGTGTGAACATAATGATATCGTCTATCCTGTTCAAAAACTCAGGTCGGATTGTTTTTCGCAACAATCCCATCACTTCCACACGGGCTGCCTCGGTCGCACTTTCCAAATTGTCGCCAACATCTTCAAATTTCTCCTGGATTATATGACTTCCCATATTACTGGTCATGATAATAATGGCATTTTTAAAATCGGCCACACGACCCTTGTTGTCCGTCAACCTTCCTTCATCCAAAACTTGGAGAAGAATATTGAAGGTATCTGGATGGGCTTTTTCAATTTCGTCCAACAACACAACAGAATAGGGCTTTCTTCGTACCGCTTCAGTAAGCTGACCCCCTTCATCATAACCTACGTATCCTGGAGGTGCCCCAACCAATCTGCTCACCGAATGCCGTTCTTGATATTCACTCATATCAATCCGTGTCATGGCATTTTCATCATCAAAAAGATAGGAGGCCAAGGTTTTTGCCAACTCCGTTTTTCCCACCCCAGTAGTTCCTAAAAACAAAAAGGAACCTATCGGCTTTTTCTCGTCCTGAAGTCCTGCTCGGCTTCTACGGATAGCATCCGATACTGCTTCTATGGCTTCTTCCTGGCCAACAACACGCTTATGCAGTACACTCTCCAGATTCAATAACTTGTCACGTTCACTTTGTAACATTTTGGTTACCGGAATACCTGTCCACTTTGCTACAACTTCTGCAATATCCTCATTGGTCACTTCTTCTTTTATCAGCGTACCTGCACTTTGTTGGCTTGCTAACTCTTCTTGAAGTTTTTCCAATCGCTCTTGGGATTCCTTGATTTTCCCATACCGCAATTCCGCTACTTTACCATAATCCCCATTTCGTTCTGCGCGCTCGGCTTCCATTTTGAAGTTTTCAATATCCTGTTTAGTCTTTTGGATATTGTCCACCACACTTTTTTCACTTTCCCACTGTGCAAATACCTCATTTCGCTCTTCTTTTAAATTGGCCAGCTCAAGATTTAGGCTCTGCAATTTGGCCGAATCATTTTCTCGTTTGATGGCTTCTATTTCAATTTCTAATTGCATAATTCGCCTATCCAACACGTCCAGTTCTTCAGGTTTGGAGTTGATTTCCATCCTAAGCTTAGAAGCGGCTTCATCAATAAGGTCAATGGCCTTATCTGGTAAAAATCTGTTGGTAATGTAGCGTTGGGATAGCTCCACCGCAGATATCACCGCTTCATCTTTAATACGCACCTTGTGGTGAGCTTCGTACTTTTCCTTAATACCCCTCAAAATGGAAATGGCACTTTCGGTATCCGGTTCATCCACAAGTACTTTTTGGAAACGGCGTTCCAAAGCTTTGTCTTTTTCAAAATACTTCTGGTACTCATCCAAGGTAGTGGCCCCTATGGCACGTAGTTCCCCTCTTGCCAAAGCCGGTTTCAATATATTGGCCGCATCCATGGCGCCTTGTCCGCCACCAGCACCAACCAAGGTGTGGATTTCGTCAATGAAGAGTACAATATCCCCGTCTGACGTGGTTACCTCTTTGATAACGGATTTCAAACGTTCTTCAAACTCACCTTTATACTTGGCTCCAGCAATCAAAGCACCCATATCCAAGGAATAAATAATCTTGTCCTTAAGGTTCTCAGGAACATCCCCTTGCACAATTCTATGGGCCAACCCTTCAGCGATTGCAGTTTTACCAACCCCTGGTTCACCAACAAGCATAGGATTGTTTTTAGTCCTACGGGAGAGTATTTGCAAAACACGTCGTATTTCTTCATCTCTACCTATAACGGGGTCTAATTTTCCATCATCTGCCAATTGATTCAAATTTCTGGAATACTTGTCCAAAGAATTATAGGTGTCCTCGGCACTCTGCGACGTTACTTTCCCACCTTTTCGAAGTTCTTGAATGGCAGCATTTAAATCCTTTTCAGTTGCCCCTTGGTCTTTCAACATTTGGGCTGCTTTGCTTTTGGATTTAAAAATGGTCAATAACAAGTGTTCTATGGAAACATACTCATCTCCAAGTTTTTTAGCTATAGAGCTAGCTTCTGTGAGCGTTTTTCCCGCCTCTCTGGACAGCATAATATCGCCTCCGGAAACTTTGGGAAGGCTTTCTAGTTCTTTATCTAAAATTTGTTCCACCAAATTGGTGTTGACATTCAATTTTTTCAAAATGAACGGCAATACATTTTGGTCCACTTCCATGATAGCTTTGAACAAATGTTCATTTTCTATCTGCTGATGCCCATATCCTTGCGCAATTTGTTGCGCTTGTTGTATGGCTTCTTGTGATTTTATCGTAAAATTGTTAAAGTTCATTTTCAATCTTTTGACTTTGGATTTCAACAATCCTACCAAGGCAATGAAACCGACAAAATGTCGCTAAACCCTTGAAAATAAAAGACATTTCGGCAGTTTGTAAGCTTTAAAAACCATGCCGACCTATTTATTAAATAAATTGTATGGGAATTTTTGACAGCTTTTTTGGAAATAAAGAAAACAAGGGTAAAGAATCAAATGCCTTGCCTTGGATTCCTTTAACTTCTGTAAACCAGCTTGATGATATTGAGGTGCAGTCCAATGAAAAACCACAGCTTATTTTCAAGCATTCCACCACTTGTGGAATAAGTAGAATGGTTTTGAATATGTTTACTGGCTCCTACAATTTAGGGGATATTGCAGATTTACATTTTTTGGATTTGCATGCCCATCGCGATGTATCTAACGAAGTGGCCACCAAATTTGGGGTTATGCACCAATCACCACAGCTGCTTATTATCAAAAATGGGGAAATAAGTTTTCATACATCACACGGCTCCATAGCGGATATTGATCTAAAAGAATATGTATAAACAAAAAGCCCCGCGAATTGCGGAGCTTTTTTTATCAATCAAATTGATGTCTGCGTATTATACTTTTTAATCGCGCCTTTAGGTCTTCACCTGCGTCGTAGACCATTTGTTCATTTGTTGGGAACGGAACAGCTGCTAAATCCAGTAATGCTACCAAGTTGTTATCCAGAGCTCTCCTATCTCCCTTATAATTGGCATAGATATGCTCAAAAATGAACTCGCTGGCAAGTGGATAGGAGTTGATTTCCTGTCCATTGGACAAATCGGTAATGCTCACCTTGGCTCCAATTTGGGCACTTTTGAATTGTGTGAACTGATAGAAGTTGCAAGTAACCGTCCTTAAGCGGTCTACTTTTATTCTGTTCCCCAAGCTATCTTTCACTGCATTCCCATTGTTATCCAATAGGTATTCATACCCATCCTTAATCTGCTTTTCACGCACAATTTGCTTTTCATTAACTCGCTCCGGAGAAATATTGATTTCCCTAAAACCTAGGTTCAGTGCAAAATCATAGCTCATACCACTCTGTGGTGAGGAGTGAAACTTAGTCCAAAAGTTGTCTATACCGTAGGTGTTGAAATCCAACAGTTCTTCTTCCAATCGTTCCGGAATAATCTGCTGGGTCTCATTATCTATTTGGACTTTTACGTAATCCAAACCTTTTTGATACGCTTGATCCATTTTCTGGATGGTTTGCTTATAGCCAGGATTGATTTCCGACAGATATTTCAAATCATTGAAGACATTTCTAAAATCTTGCTTGTATCTGGCATTTTTCAAAAGGTCGCTCGCATTGGCATACAGATATTCCGAAAGTTGTTCTTTGGTATCCAATATGGCATTATCATAATTGACAAAATCAAATCGAGCTTCACGTCCTTCCTCATAAATAGACAAAGGCAACAAAGGTTGAATTCTAGCTTGAATGTCCCTCAGACTGTTATACTTACGGTAGATGGTCTCCAAATTTGCAGGATTCCCATCTTTTTCCATAAAACTGATTTGCTCCAGTTCTCTTTGGGTATGTTTTGCAAAGGCATCTTCCAAAAGCGTGACATATGCCTGATGTCCTTTTCTGGTTTTGTTATCCCTTAAGTTCTTAATGGCCTTGTTCATGGCCGTAACATAGTTACCGCTGTTTACTGCCTCTTGGGTTTTTTTGACCCCTCCACAGGAAAGCATTAGCAATAGGGTGCTATAAAGTAGAGTTTTTTTCATCGTTTTTGGTTTTGTGATTTTCTAGTTGAATTCAACTGCCGTGCCAAAAAGCCACACTTAAGTAACGTTTAGGGTTCAACTGTAGTATATTATCGATAAAATGCAGGTTTCTTAGCCATTTTGGAGTATCAAGTATCACTTTTCCATTGTTGATTTTTAGTGGATAACATCTTGTTTGGCTCCTCTTTTTTTGGTTGAAAAATTTATTTCTCTTCGTACTTTTGAAACTTCTTAAAAAAGTCCTCATGCAAAGAGACACCACTATTTTTGACCTGATTGAAAAGGAAAGGGAAAGACAAGTAGAAGGGATTGAATTAATTGCTTCTGAGAATTTTACAAGCCCGCAGGTGATGGAAGCTGCTGGTTCGGTCTTGACCAACAAATATGCCGAAGGATACCCTGGCAAACGCTATTATGGAGGCTGCGAGGTGGTGGATGAAATAGAGACTTTGGCCATAGAAAGGGCTAAGGAACTTTTTGGGGCAGCCTATGCCAATGTTCAACCACACTCAGGTTCCCAAGCCAATGCGTCGGTGTATCATGCATGTTTGCAACCGGGGGACACCATTCTTGGGTTTGATTTGGCACACGGAGGACATTTAACCCACGGTTCTCCAGTTAATTTCTCTGGAAAATTGTATCGACCTACATTCTATGGGGTGGATAAGGAAACAGGTACCTTAAACTATGATAAAATCCAAGAGATTGCAGATAAGGAAAAACCAAAAATGATTATTGCAGGGGCCTCTGCATATTCCAGAGATATGGATTTTGCCCGTTTTCGGGAAATTGCGGACAGCGTGAATGCTATATTGCTTGCAGATATTTCACATCCGTCTGGTTTAATTGCGAAGGGTATATTGAACGATCCCATTCCGCATTGCCATATAGTAACCACTACAACACATAAGACCCTACGTGGTCCTCGTGGGGGACTTATTTTGATGGGGGAGAACTTTGAAAATCCATTTGGTATTCGTTTAAAGAACGGAAACTTGAGAAAAATGTCTGGTTTGCTGGACTTGGCGGTATTCCCGGGCAATCAAGGAGGGCCATTGGAGCACATCATTGCGGCAAAAGCCATCGCGTTTGGTGAAGCCCTCACAGATAATTTCCTTCATTACATGCTTCAGGTGAAAAAGAATGCCGAAGCCATGGCGAAAGCTTTCATGGCAAAGGATTACAAGGTTATTTCCGGTGGAACGGACAACCATATGATGCTCATTGACCTCAGAAACAAAAACATAACTGGTAAGGATGCAGAGAAAGCTTTGGAAAAAGCGGCCATCACTGCCAATAAAAATATGGTGCCTTTTGATGATCAATCGCCTTTCATCACTTCGGGAATACGTTTTGGAACACCGGCCATCACCACTAGGGGATTGGTAGAATCTGACATGGAGACTATTGTGAACTTGATTGACGAAGTACTCATGAATCCTGAAGATGAAGCGAGCATCTCCAAAATAAAAGAAAAGGTCCATACTTTAATGAAGCACAGACCTCTTTTCAATAGCTAATTTAATTATGAAGGGTGTTCTTAGGTTAAGCCTAAGGAAAAAATCGTAATCAGTCCAAAAGGAAAAAATCTTCTTTTGTAAGCTCTTTGTTTTTTACCTCATAAATCATGACATCATGATTTATTTGATCATCAAAATAAAGACCCCAATAGTCATAATATTGGTTTCTATGGCCCTCTGCCGAAATCACACCTTGGTCCGTATCTTCAAAGACCGGCACAAAAATTTCATAAGGCATTTCTGTTAAGCCTTTGGTGAAGTACACAAAGTTTTCGCTCAATTTAGAAATTATGCCCGCTAGTTCTTCTGGTATGCTATAATCTTGAATTCTATTTACAATTACCGAGGTATCTTTAAAATGAATGGAAAGTTCAGCGATATCCAAGTCATGGTTGTTATCGGCACAAAGTTTCTGAAAGTTTTCATCAAATTTTGATGGTATGTTATATCCTTCATTTTGGGGTGATATGCCTCCCCAATTTCCATTGTTAAAGTGGTGTAGACTTTCCGTTAATCCAAAATTGCAGTAGATATCCAGAACAATATCTATTCGTTGTTTTTTTAGGTTATATCCGCATTGGGCGGAAATCTCCGCAAAAAAATCGCGCTCCAAAACTTTCAAAAAATCCTTAAGACCATTGCAGGTCACAAAGGTTGTAATATCATTTAATGGAAAATGAGAATTCCGTTTTTTATGTGGTTTCATACTCAACTTTTTTAGTAGAGGTGAGGTAAACCAAATTTAAAACGAATGTTTTTTCTGGGATTGCACGAAATCCTTAAAAATTCTATGGGTTTTCTTGTGTTTTGAACATTGAAAGCCCATCAACGAGCCAAGAAAAATTCCGAGATTATCAAAACACTTTCATAAAAACCGCTAGATAAATCCTCTATTCTTGGCTGCCAAAATTAAGGCAAGGTCATTCTCGTTCTCTGTGCCAAAAAGGGATTTCAAGTGGCGTTTTCTGTTTTCGATGGAGGAGGGGGAAAGTCTAATATATTTCTCCAAATCCTTATTTTTTGTACCTATGGAAAGGTGGTAGAGTATCTTTTTGTCTTTTTCGTCCAACCTAATATCATTGGTCATTTTCTTTCTAATGGCCGCCAATGCTTTTGAGGAATAATAGGGAGGACTTAAGGTAACCGTCTTTACTGCATCTTCCAACGTCTTTGGGTCAATATCCGTTTTTACCAAGTACCCATCCGGGTCAACGGACTGTAAAATGCTATTTATTCTATAGTTGTCACTAAAGGAAGACATGAAAACAATTTTGGTCTCGGGAACAAGCTTGCGAGCCAAGATTCCTAAATCCTCGCCGGTTTGTGGCTGATGCTCGTTGGGCGGATACATTTGTACATCCAAAAAGAGAATATCGTACTTAAAGGAATTCACGGATTCTTCTATCATGCGTTTTCCCGTTTCAAAGGAGTTGGCCGTATCCACAATAATGGAATGTCCTTCAAAAACAATGCGTTCCAAGATAAACTTGTAACCCAACATGGTCATTTCATGGTCGTCAATGGCTAAAATCCGAAGTGTTTTCATGGTATGCGTTTTAGTTTCTTGGGGTTATGCCTTGGCGGTCTGTTTAGCTCCTAGGTCCTCAAGAATTTCTGTTTGTTTAGCGTAATTCATGGGAATATTCACCTTTATGGTGGTTCCTTCCCCTTTTTTACTCTCAATATCCAAAGTTCCGTTTACCTTTTTCACTCTAGAAATAATGTTTCGGAGACCTATCCCTCGCTTTCCTTTATTAATGTCAAAGCCGCGTCCGTCATCTTTGATGCTCAATTTAAGGAGGTTGTCCTCACATTCAAAATTTACGGAGGCATTTTTGCACTGTGCATGTTTTACACAGTTTTGGAGAGACTCCTGAACAATTCGATAGGCATTGATTTTAATATCGCCCTCCAAACTGTCCCATTCCAAAAGTGAATCATAAGTAAAAGAACAGTTTATCCCGGAAGATGCTCCTATAGAGTCAATCATATCTTCGAGGGATACAATAAAGTTATGAATTTTTTGATAAGAAGCATTATTGAGCTCATGTGAAATAGTTCGGATTTCTTCCTCTGTCTCGCGAAGCTTTTCAATAAGCTCACCGCGTTGTTCTACGGATTTTTCGTCCGTCATTTCGTTAAGGCCACTAAGTACTAGACGAATACCCAACATTTGCCCAAGCACACCATCGTGCAATTCTTCTGAGATACGCTTTTGTTCCAGTTTTTTGCCTTCCTCAAATTTACCTTGCTGCGCCAACATCAGGTTGTAAATCTCTTGATTGCTCTCTTGTTGCTTTTGTTGAAACTTGAGTCTGTTGTTACTTATGCGTTGCGAGATAATGGTAAACAAGGCAATTCCAAATAAAAGAAGACCAAGGGTAACCCCAATCCATATTTGCTTTTGTCTGGAAAGCACTTCGTTTTCTTCAATAATTTGGTCCGTTTCCAAACGTACGCGCGCAAACTTATCCCTTGTGGCACGTTCCTCTTCCTTTATCTGTTCGGAAAGGTTATAATAGGCGGTAGAATAGGCTACTGCTCTTTTAGAATCTATTTGGGTAAGAAACTTAAGCACCTCCAAACGCCTGTCATTGTTTTGGGTTTCCTGAGCAAATTGGTTTACCTCTCTAGCTAATAAAATTCCACTATCTCGCTTACCCTGGGCAACGAAGAGTTCAGCTAGATACTGCTTAGCACGCCCCATATCTTCAGTCCTATCGATTTCTTTATATAGATTGATGGCTTCCAGATACTTTTGATTCAACTCCTCACTATTTTCTCCTAATTTGAAACGAGAATATGTGTGACTCACTAAGGCCTTTCCATAAAGTTCTGGACGCTGCTGTTTAAATTTGGTTTCTTTAAACAATTGCTCGTAGGCTTCTATTGCACTTTTATAATCTTCTTTACGCAGATAGGTTAGGGCAATATTGTTTTTGTTAATCCACTTAAAGCCATCATTTTTAAGTGATTTAAGATATTTGCCCGCTTTTTGATAATATTCTAATGCTTTCTCCTCATTTTTTAAACCACTTTGGATACTACCCAATAAAGTGTAGCAGCCATAAAGCTGTTGATTGTCATCAAGTCCATCAAAAATCTTAATTGCTTTAGTGGTATTGCTCTCTGCACCCAAATAATCTTTTAAATCATTTTGAGCTTGTGCCATCCCATATAGCATTCTTGCTTTCAAGTATTTTGAGGATGAACTTGTGGGTAAGTTGTCAAAACTTTGATAGGCTAATTGGTGATAATAATATGAACTGTCAATAACCCTATAACTTTTTAAAAATGAAGCCATATCCCAGTTAGCTTCTCCTAAAATCATATAATTTTCGGATTCTAATGCACGACTTGATAGCTCTTTGTAGACTTTACGATAAAATAAAGAATCCTTTAAACGATATCCTCCAATTGATATTTGGGATAGGTTTTTAAGATAAGTTGAATCTTTAGTGTATTTCTGAAGAAGCTGATACCCATTTTGCAAATACTCTTTTCGGACTTCCATTGGTAATTCTACACTATCCTTAGCAATGCGGACCTTTTCCATAATTTGAGTTATGGTCGAGTTGTTAGCCTGCAAATCATCCTTTTGAGAATGATTACAAGCTAAAGAAACTGATAATAAGACAAGTAACAGTATCTTTTTCAAGAGTGTTTGGTTGAAAAATAGGGCAAAAGCACCGTTCTTTTACTACAAGGTACTAAAAAACCCCAAACCTTTTCAGATTTGGGGTTTTAGTAAGCTTACATGAGGTTTTTTATTTATTTGCCTTCTATGTTCTTCCGTTATCTACAGTTTCATCTCCATCAACTGCATTCTCGTCTACTTTTAAAGTTTCAAAAAGGGCTTCTGTTTCTTCTACATTGGTTTCAGCTTCGCAAGAAAATAATCCTAAAGAAAATACTGCTACTGCTACAATTCCAAATACTTTTTTCATAATCTTTCCGTTTAATGTTTAGATAAGTTTAGTTTTCCAGCAGCTAATTTATTTTTGACCTCCCTTTTAGCTGGACATAGTAAACGTCTCTTAGTATTTAACGCAGAAATACGGGTATTTGGGCCTGTTTTGCGAGAATTCGTTTAATTAGACGCTCCCACGGCCTTTTTGGATAGTTTTTCCTTGAGCTGGTCTATGCGCTGTCTGTACTTTTTGGAAAAGGGGATTTCCTGCTCCTTGGGATTGCGGAGTGTACACAAACTTTTACCATAATTGATGCGAGACACATACCGGCTGTTCAAAATATAGCTTTGATGAATGCGGATAAAGTTTTCGGGAAGTTGCTCCTCAAAAGACTTTAAAGTCTTGAACGCGCTTACCACATTGCCATTGGCCAAAAAGAAATCTGTGGAATTGTTGTCCGATTTTAGATATAAAATATCTTTAGTATCTAGATACCTGTAATCATTATAAGACTTTAGGCAAATGGTGGAAGGGAAGTTTTCCTTGGGGTGTTGTTTTCTTAACTTAAAAATGGTCTTGCGGATATCAAATTCATTGTGGGGCAATATCCAATAGTCAAAAAAACCACTTTTTAAAGCATTGTATGCATATTTGGTAGACGTGGAGTATCCTATAATGAGCGGAAGCGAGTTCATATATTGAGACAGTTCCGTTACCATCTGAAAATAGGACATGCTATCATTGTTCAGGTTTACCAGAACTACATCCGGAGAGTATTTTAAGATGGTATTTAACCCCTCCACTGAATTCTGGGCAAAACCTGCACACACAAAATCTTCAAACTCCTCAAGGTACACTTGAAGTTGGAGCTTGGAGCTGGCGTCCGAATCTATTATGGTGTAGGTATAATCCATGTGTAAAACACTGGGTGCAAGTTACTAAGGGCTAAAAAAACCCCATTGCATTTTTACCTTAAAAAAACTATGGATTTCCCTCAGAAACAATGATTTTTCTGTCTTATTTGGGAGTTTTCCCTCAAAAAATCAGTTTTCTGGAACAAATTCGAAGGCCCCCATATCAGGATTCGCGTCTCTAGGCACCCCTAAAATATCGGCTGGAAATGTGGTAAGAAAGTTAGCATCTCCCATATCAATGGCATCGGAATTGGGACCGATTGAAAACTGATTTTGAAAAGGTGCTTCAAAATCCATTTCACCGTTTAAGAGGATGTTGCTATATAGATTTTCATTATCAAAATCGAACAAAGGATTGCCTTGAAAGGAACCACTGCTATCTTCAAACTGAATAGCGGTATGGATGAAACCAAAGTTGAAAGTAAAGTTGGTATCCTCTATCAATGAAAGCTCTAAACGTGAAGAACCATCCACAATGGAATTGATGAAATCCGCTTGTTCCAAACCCCCATTCGTATTGTCCAATAATAAGGCAACTCCCCCCCGAGGTCCGTTGCCCCAATAATTGGCAAACGTACCGTGGGTAAATTGATAATTTCCTCCATTACCCAACAATACAGATGTAGCTCCAGCACCTCCAAATATGGAATTGGAAGCCGTTATGCGTGCCTCCGATGCCCAAAGGTTGAACTCCAAACTGTTGGTGATTTGGGAGTTGTTGAGAGTTAAGGTAGATGAAGGGTTGGACAGTTCACCCTCTACAATCAATCCTGCCGTGGCATTCTTTAGGGTAAGGTTCTGGATAGAGTTGTTCACACTTCCGCGTCGAAGCCAAATCGCGCCCCATTGTCCAGGTACATCGGAGAAGGAAGGTTCCAGACGGTCGCCCTCAAAGATGACTTCATTTTCTAATAGTTCCTGGTCCTCGCTCTGCGCTCCATTGATTTGAAGAGAAGCCCCAGGTTCTACCAAAATGCCCGAATCCCTATGAAAATGTACTCGAGTACCGGCATCCATGGTCAATACATCTCCTGACGATACGGTGGCATAGCCATAGATTACATAGGGTTTTTCATTGGTGAAATTGAGTTCTTCCGGTTCTAAAAAGAAACCTTCGACTACAATATTGGTTCCTTCTTCATCCATTCCAAGTGGAATGGTTTCCCGAGTTCCATCAGCGTTTGTGGCCGGATACAAGAAAATAGCATCTTTAACCAAAGTAACCAGTTCCACATTTTGTTGGGAAGTACCTTCGCCAAAAAGAATACGGTCGGTGTTTAAAAATTCATTTTCTCCAGTGGGGGCAACATCAAAAGTGGTTTCTACAAAGACAAAGAGACTATCTCTTGCCAGAAGCGGAACGTTAGTAAATTCTTTTCCAGCTACACCATCCACATTGAGGCGATAGCTGCTGTTTGGTCCATTCTCAAGACCCACAAAGGGAATTGAAATATCTCGATTGAGCCCATTATATACCTTTAAGGTATAGGTGCTACTGCCAATATTGGTAAATACGGTATCTAAAAAAACGGTGTCCTTGGAAAAAGTGAGATTTCCAGTATTGGCTTCGAACTCAAAATCATCGCGGCATGAACTCCAAAACAATGCTGATAAGAACAGCAGTAAAACAAAGATGTATTTTATAAAGTTTTGGGCCACATTATTCAAATAGGGTTGCAACCTTCTCGGGTACGCGTTTAGGTCTAAAGGTAGATGCATCCAAAAGGCACCAATCCGTACTAGCTTTAACTAAAAGGTCGTTGGTTTTATTGTTCCAGATTTCTACGATTCGTGTTGAAATAGGGCCTTTGTTTTGGGAAATATAGGTATGTAGGGTCAAAACATCTTCCAAAACTGCAGATTTGAAATAGCTGACCTCATGTTTACGAACCACCCAGATAAGCTCACTTCGAATTTCAGGAGTGGTCACCTTTTCCCAATGTTCCTTTGAGATTTGTTGTACCCAATCAATATATCGGATGTTGTTGACGTGATTCAATTCATCTAGGTCATCAGTCCCTACGGTCAATGTTTTATCGTAGAATCGCATCCACTACTTTTTTCGTATGGAAACTTCGAAGAGCTTGTCCCAATTCTTTCCAGTAACAAAGAAAGTACCCCGATTTTTATGGTAAGCCACTCCGTTGAGTACAGAGTTGATTTCATCCCATTGAGTACCTTTGGTAACGTGCGATTTAAGTCCACCAAAATTGACAACCCCTTCAATAGCTCCTGAAGTGGCATCAATAATCATCATGCTTTCCTTTTGATATACATTGGCATAGATTTTTCCATCCACATATTCCAGTTCATTGGCTCTGTTGAAGATGGATTTGTTGGTAACTGTTTCTATATAACCCACCTCTTGAAGACTTTCTGGGTCTAAGTGCCAGATGCGCTCCGTGCCATCACTTTTATAGATTTGTTTTCCATCGTTGCACAATCCCCAACCTTCACGACTTTCCCCATAACTGAAGTTTTTAATTTTTTCTAAGGTGCTAGGGTTGTATACGTAGCCTAAACCGCTTTGCCAGGTCAGTTGGTACAATTGGTTGTTAAGCAGGGTGATACCTTCTCCAAAAACGGAATTATCCAAATCAATTTTTTGCAAGACTTCACCCGTTCTAAAGTTAACCTTCTTTACGGTGGATGCGCCTTTTTTCCCCGTACTTTCATAAAGTGTGTCCTGAAAGAACTCCAACCCCTGGGTGTATGCGGATGGGTCGTGAGGGTACGTATTTAAAATCTCATACGTATAAATATCCGGGGGCGAACTGGCCAGTAATTGGATTTTTTTGGAAATCTCTATAGTAGCATCTTCATCATAATTGATAGCAGCTTTAAGAATTTTGTTTCCAAGTCTTTCAGATTTTAAAGTGATTTTTCCATTGGAAAGTGGCAATGCACTATCGTCTAAACTATATGAAATACTATTAATTTCAATATTCTTTTTGTTGTTGATGGCAACTCCAATTACCTCTCCATTCTGTATTTTATTTTTGTTGCCTTCCAATTGAATTTCAAAAAAAGTGGTGGGATCTCCTTTGCCTCCACAGGCCATAAATAACAATACCAATCCAGCGCTAAATAGTTTGAACATGGTTTTCAATGCTTCTTTCATTATATATCATTCTACATCGAAATTAAGGATCAAATAGGATTGCGGCAAATTTAAAAGGTCGTATATTTGCATTTGGCAAGTCCTACACGACCAGCTCCTGCAAAATCCCCCAGGGTGGGAACGCAGCAAGGGTATGCGGTCGTAGCGGTGCGATGTAGGTAGCTTGCCTTTTTTTGTTCCCTAAATTTACCTAACTATGCACTATTCCCCAGCAAAAATTGGTGTTTCATGGATAGCAAAGTTGTATTGATAACTGGTGGTTCTTCTGGTATTGGAAAGGCCATTGGAACTTTCCTGACAGAAAAAGGGTATAAAATCTATGGTACGGCTAGAGATGTTGAAAAATATCCAGACTTCAAAGCTTTTAAATTGATAGACTTGGATGTTCGGGATGATGTAAGTGCACAAAGAGCGGTAGAAAGGGTTCTAGAAAAGGAGGGGAAGTTGGATATCTTAATCAACAATGCCGGTGTTGGTATTACGGGTCCTGTTGAGGAAACACCTCAGGACGCCATCGATAATGTATTCAACATTAATCTTTACGGCCCGGTTCGTATGATGAAAGCGGTACTTCCTCAAATGCGAAAACAAAAGAGCGGACTTATCATCAATATTACATCCATTGCGGGATTTATGGGATTGCCTTACCGAGGTTTTTATTCTGCTTCAAAAGGAGCATTGGGCATTCTTACGGAGAGTATTCGGATGGAAACCAAGGCTTTTGGCATAAAAATCACCAATGTAGCCCCAGGGGACTTCGCAACGAACATTGCCGCAGGACGGTACCACTCTCCATTATTGGAGGACTCACCATACAAAGAACCGTATTCCAGTGCTCTTAGCTCTATGGATGAACATGTTGATTCTGGTGGCAACCCAGCTGATGTGGCAAAAAAGATATATAGTATTATCCAACAGAACCATCCTATGGTTCATAATCCGGTTGGCACATTTTTGCAGAAGTTTTCCTTGCGTCTGAAACGGATTCTACCCGACAAGTTGTACGAAAAACTGCTGCTCAATCATTACAATTTATAACGTGATGGCATGTTTTTTGATTGACAAGAGGCATGGAGAAAAGTACACGGTTATTCAAGATTAGTATTGTTACCTCGTTTATCTTCATTTTCTGCGGATGCGACGAGATTTTGGAATGTGTTTTTAATATCAACCCACAAATCAATCAAAAGCAATTGGTTGTGGGAGTGGTAGGGGAACGTTACCGAGACCGAATTACAGCGCAAATAAATAATGAGGTCAACGATAATGATTATGACTATTTTTTTGATGTCATTGGAGAACTCCCTCCAGGAATTTTCGTTGAATTTAACAGAAGGTCCGTGGAAATATTTGGAACACCCGAAGAATCAGGAGTCTACAGATTTCAAGTGGAACTCTTTGTAGAACGGTTTGACTTCAACGGATTCGATGGTAGCCCTACTTGTTCAGAATCCGACATACGTGAGTTTACCTTGCAGGTCATAGATTAACGGTAAATCTTTAGTAGGAATACAAATAATTGTTTCTCCGCAAAGAGAAAAAGCTATTCTACAAAAAAAATACGATTCAGCCACCAAGCTCTTTTGAATATCTAGCATTTTTTGTGGGTTAAAATTGAAGTTTTATTAGAATGAAAGGGCGCTCCATGATAAATTGAAGTTTCGGACTCTTCGAAGTTTTTTTGTGAAGTTTATTCCTTAAATTTAGATAAGCTAATTCAAGTCTGTGCACCTAACCACAGGAAACACATCGTATAAATGCTCCGCGTACCCTTTAGGAAATTAACAGTTGTATTCCTTTTGTCCGTTTGCTTTGGTTTCTCCATTGCATTAAATGGGCAAAGCATGCCCGCGGATTCTCTTTATTTATGGTTTGATCAACAGATAGGACTGCTTAACTCTGGACTTTACACATCGGAAGAATATGTAGAGGAATATCAGGTAATCAATGATAAACACCGATTTTTTGAATCCCCAAATTATTTAACAGGTACACTCTGGGTTAAAGGCAGCCCTTTTCATAAGGTGTTTTTAAAATATGATCTTTTCAAAGACCAAATAATAGTGTACCCTAAGGGCATATCTGGAGCGTCTTCAGTCAAGCTCAATTTTGCTGAAGTGGATAGCTTTCAAATACAAAATCGAAAGTTTATAAAAAAAAGCATAGTTGACACTAAGTCTAATCCTATAATTGGCTTTTTTGAGGTTCTCTTAAAAGGTTCTGATTATACGCTGTTGAAGAAACACAGAAAGACAGATGTTCGCAAATTAAATAGAAATAGGGTGTATTATGAATTTAAGGAAAAGAACGCTTATGCATTGGAATATGAGAATGTATTTTATCCAATAAAGAATAGAAAAGATGTTTTAAATGTTTTTCCTATTTCGAAGGATTTTCAACGGGAGCTTATGTCAAAAAAAGCAGGAAACGAACTTACCGATGCTGGACTTCGAGCACTTGTTCAGGAAATAGAAATTCATTTAACAAAAAAAGCAGGGTAAGGCCGTATGAAAAAAATTTTCTGGATTTCCTTTTTTTTATTGCCAATTTTAATAACCGCTCAGGATAGAACCCCTAGGATTTCAATAACTTTTCAGGATAAGACGCTAACAGAGGTTGTAGAGCAGTTGGGAGAGCTAACGGACTATCAGTTCTTCTATGTACCGCAATGGTTGGGTACCAAGGTAACATCAGGAAATTTTGAGGATGTGGAACTTTCCGAGTTACTTGACTTCCTTTTTGGGGAAACCAATATTCAATATCACGTAGGGCTGGACAACAAAGTATATCTGATTCGCAATCAAACGATTTATGATGAACTTCCCACCGGTTTTTTTGGAAGGAGTCCTTTATTGGGAGATACTATTCCAGTGATAAGTGAATCTGAGGATTCAAACCCCATATTCCTGAGTCTGGATAAAGAGGATGGACCCTCTGAAATCAAAACCATTCGAATTGGAAAAGCAAGTTCTCGAGCTGGCAATAAAAAGTACACGCTTACTGGATTTGCCAAATCCAATTCCACGGGTGAACCCATACCCAATCTCGCTGTTGTAGTAAAGGGGGGAGAGGATGGAGCCGTCACAAACATTCAGGGATATTATGAAATTGAACTTCCTTATGGAAAAAACACCTTGATTACCAAATCTTTAGGTTTTGGAGACACGGAAACCAATGTTATTATGTTTAATAACGGTCAATATGATTTTGTTTTAAACGAAAGTCTGGAACAACTGGAAGAAGTGATAGTTGAGGGTTCGGCTAGAACCAATGTGGAAGATGCCACTACGGGGTCAAATCAAATTCTTTCCGAAGAGACAAAAAATATTCCACTCGTCTTGGGGGAACGTGATGTATTGAAAGTGGCAACAACCCTACCGGGCATTACTACGGCGGGAGAGGGTGCCGCAGGATTCAATGTTAGAGGAGGAAATACGGACCAGAATCTCATTTTGTTGGATGGGGCTGTGATTTATAACCCTTCCCATTTCTTTGGGATTTTTCAAGCCTTAAATCCCTTTGCCGTAAAAGATGCCACTATTTACAAGGGAAATATTCCGGCCCGTTTCGGTGGAAGACTTTCTTCGGTTTTTGATATTTCTACCAAAGATGGTAACACTTCCAACTTTTCAGCAGAGGCTTCCATTGGCCCAGTGACCAGCAATGTGGTTTTGGAAACCCCAATCGTTAAGGACAAGGCTTCTTTATTGATAGGAGGGAGGGGAACCTATTCTGATTGGATTCTACGCTCTTTAGACGACGAAGCCCTTAATAATAGCGAGGCATCATTTTATGATCTTATAGCAAAATACACGCATAAACTGGACGAGAACAATAGTCTTAGTGCTACCGCATATTATAGCAAAGATAATTTTAGCATAACCTCTGACTCTTTGTTTGGATTTGGCAATCGCATGGCTTCGATACAGTGGGACAGGAAGTTTAGTGAAAAAACAAAGGGTCAGCTTGTTGTATCGAATAGCCAATATGATTTTGATATTGAGTTTGATGGCAATTCGAATCAGGATTTTGAATTGGGCTATACGATTAATGAAACAGAGGTAAAACTGAATTTTGTTCATATTCTGAACGATAAGCACACTTTGGATTTTGGTGTTTCTTCCAAACTGTATTTGGTAGACCCTGGAGATCGTAATCCGCTAAATCCAGAATCTACCATAGAATCACTCGAGATTCCTAGGGAAAAAGGATTGGAATCCGCAGTATTTATTTCGGATAACTTTAAACTCAGTGATAAATTCCTTATCGATGCGGGAGTCCGTGTATCTGTTTTCTCTGCTCTTGGGCTTTCTACGCAAAGAATTTATGAAGACAATCAACCGCGCAATGAAACCACATTGGTGGAAGAGCGTGAATTTGGTTCCGGCGATTTCATAACAACCTATGCAGGGCCCGAATTTAGGCTTTCTGCAAGATATCTTTTAGCCCCCGATTTATCGGTAAAGGCAAGTTTTAACAATACTTTCCAGTATATCCATACACTTTCCAATACTACGACCGTATCTCCCATTGATACTTGGAAGCTTTCAGATACCAATATTGAGCCTGCAAGGGCATTTCAGTATTCTTTGGGTGTTTATAAAAATCTACAGGAAGATATGTACGAGCTCAGTCTTGAAGGATACTACAAAACTTCTAGCAATGTGCTTGACTTTAAGGTGGGAGCCGATTTGTTATTGAATGAGGAGATTGAACAAGAGATTTTACAAGGCGAGGGAAAGGCTTATGGGGTAGAGTTGCTTATGAGAAAAAATCGGGGAAAGTTGAACGGTTGGTTAGGATATACCTACTCTCGTTCTTTTTTAAAGTTTGATAGTGAATTTAGGGAAGAACGAATCAATGATGGCGATTTCTTCCCATCTAATTTTGATAGACCACACGATGTAAGTTTGGTTGCCAATTATAAACTGACCAAGAGGTTCAGTCTCTCAACCAATTTTGTCTATCAAACCGGACGGCCTATTACGTTTCCAGTAGGTTCTTTCAATTTTAATAATTCTGAATTTGTTCTTTTCAGTAATAGAAATGAGTTCCGAATACCCGATTATTATAGATTGGATATAGGATTGAATATTGAGGGCAACCACAAGATTAAAAAGTTTGCTCATAGTTTTTGGACCATCTCGGTATATAATGTACTGGGCCGTAATAATCCGTATTCCGTTTTTTTTCTTACGGATAATGGAGAAGTTAAGGCATTGCAAAGTTCAATTTTTGCTATTCCTATTCCTTCAATAACCTATAATTTCAAATTTTAAGACATGAGAATAGGTGTTATTTTAAGGTACTTTGATTCCATTTTTTCTATGGGCCCAATACTACTGTCTCTATTCTTTGTTTCTTGTGTGGAGACTTTTGAGCCCGAAACAGAAGTTTTTGAAAGTGTACTTATTGTGGAAGCGGCCATTACCAACGAGGATAAAAGACAACAAGTCCTTTTGAACCGAACTTTTAGGTTGGAAGAAGAGGGACCCAATCCAGAGTCTTCAGCCACAGTGAGAGTTGTTGATGACCAACAAAATGAATTTGTTTTTGAGGAAGTAGAACCAGGAAGGTATTTATCTGTCCAGACGTTTTCAGCTGTGCCCAACAGGCAATACCAACTTTCCATTGCAACATCAGATGGCCGAACCTATGGTTCTGATTCAGTATCTCTTACTCCAGAATCGCAAATACTGGATTTATACGCTTCCAGAGAAGAGAACTCAAATGGTCAAGATGGGATTGCTATTTTGATAGATAGCCAGGGGAACCAGTCTGGGACACAGTCTTTTCGATTTGAATACGAAGAAACCTACAAGATAATTGCACCTAGATGGGTAGCTGTTGATGCAGTAGTGATTCGGGAAAGACCAAGCCCCGCCATTGTTATTCTTGAACCCAAGACTGAGGAACAACAAGTTTGCTACAATACCGAACTTTCCAATACCATAATCTTGGGTGATACGGAAAATACCAATCAAAATGGCCTTACCCGTTTTCCCGTGCGGTTCATTAGCAGGGATAATTTTATTATATCTCACAGATACAGTATTCTGGTAAGGCAATTTGCACAGACCAGAGAGGCTTTTGCTTTTTACGAAACCTTGAATGAGTTTTCTTCGCAAACGGAAAGTCTATTTTCCCAAGTTCAGCCCGGTTTTTTAAACGGAAATATATTTTCGCAGGAAGGAGAATCGGACAATGTGGTTGGCTTTTTTGAAGCATCGTCAGTAACCTCAAGAAGAATCTTTTTTGATTATGAGGATTTTTTCCCTGGAGAGCCTTTACCTCCATATGCAAGCGATTGTAGCCTTGAGTTTACCCCAGACCTCTTACCAAGTTCACCGGGAGGAGCTTCTCCGTTGGTTCAAGCTATAAATAGCTTGAGACAAAAATATGTTGAAGCTACGGGAGATGATAATAGACCATTTGTGCTGGTAAATCGTCCTTGCGGAGATTGCACAGCTTTGGGAAGTAATGTAATACCTGAATTTTGGGAAGAATGATGAGTGTTAAAAGGAACTATATAAAGCATATTCAATTCTTTTTGGGCTTGTTAGGTTTCCTATGTCTAATGATCTTTCAAGTGCATGGACAAGGTGGTGCATCAAAAAAAGAACTATTCCCAAGGGAAAAGCTATATGTGCATGTTAATTCAACAACAGTATTTGTTGGAGAGTATTTGTTATATAGTCTGTATTGCTTGGATGAAGAAACACTAAACCCCAGTAGGATTAGTAAAATAGCCTATGTGGATTTAATTAGTGAAGATGGAAAAAGGGTTTTTCAACAAAAGGTTAGGTTGAATAACGGTCGTTCGTATTCAGACTTTTTCGTTCCTACCAATGTTGCCTCTGGAAACTATAAATTGATTGCATACACGCAATGGATGCAAAATTTTGATAACAAGGAATTTTTTAGACAGAACATTACGGTTATCAATCCCTATACTAATGACCAGAAAGTGTTTCTAAAAAAGAACACAGATTCACTGGTCTTAGGCTCTTCAAAAGTGGGGAAACCGGCTTTGTCTAAAAACAATTCAGTATCCAATCCTAATTCCAAACTGGCCTTACAGCTCAGCTCTTCCAAGTTTGGGGTAAGAGAGAAAGTGATTTGCGCCTTAGTTCCCAAATCACCTGAAATTTTAGAGTATAACATTTCTATTTCAGTGAGAAAAACACCTTCATTATCCTCTCCATCTCCCGTATCGTCAACTTCTTTAAAAATGACCAATAGGAAAGATGGGGCCAAAGGATCTTTCAATCAGAATCAGTACTCATATCTTCCTGAGATTAGAGGTGAGTTGCTTACCGGAAGAATCTTGGACAAATTGACACTGAAGCCCGTCAAAGCAGTTGGAGTTTCTCTTTCCATTCCTGGGTACAACTCACATTTTAAAACAGCCCATACCAATTCGGACGGAACGTTTCATTTTTCCATCCAAAACGAATACGAGGGGGAAACAGCGGTGGTTCAGGCTCTTGGTGATGAAAATGAAGCATATAAACTTGAAATCTTAGATAGCCAAAGACCCATACTTAAAGAAGAGGATTTCTATTCTTTTAAATTAACAGAAGAAATGGAATCATATATACTGGAACGCAGTTTTCATAACCAAATTGAGAATGCTTTTTTTAGTGTAAAACCAGATACGGTACAGACTGTGAGTGCCGAAACTCCTTTTTTCCTAGAGAATAGCTTGGAGTACATTTTAGATGATTACACACGATTCCCAACGCTAAGGGAAACGGTAGTAGAGATTTTGGAAAATCTTTGGATAAAAAGGGAATCTGCAGATAAAAGAACCTTTAAGGTTCGTGTAAATCCGCCCTATGCAGAATCCGATAAAAAACCATTGGTGTTGATGGACGGACTTCAAGTCTTAAATCATGAAAACCTGATGGATTACAATGCAAGGCAAATCGAAAAAATATCGGTAGGGAGGGGGCGCTATGTTTTTGGCAAAGAAGTCTATGATGGAGTAATAAGCATAGAAACTTTCAAACAGGATTACAACTTCGTATCCAATGGAACATCAAGCATAGGAATACAATTGGTTAGGCCTCAAGCTAGGAAAAAGTATTTTATGCAGGAATATTTAGGGAATGAAATCTCAAGTGACCAAAGAATTCCTGATTACCGATATCAACTCCTCTGGATGCCAAAGGTTTTTATAGATAAACCCAAAAGCTTCTCTTTTTTTACCTCTGATGTAAAGGGGGAGTTCGAAATAAAGGTTGAAGGGTTTTCTAAAAACGGAAAACCTATTTCCTTGAGGGAAACCATAATTGTTGAATGAAAGGGTAGCAAAATCACTACATTTATTTTACATCATTTTGAATGCAAAGCTTTCTTATTATCGTAAATTAGCGTGAAATTAGAATCAAATCTAAACAACAAGAGCGCATGAAATTTTTTATAGATACAGCCAACTTAGACCAAATTAGAGAAGCTCAACAACTCGGGGTTTTGGATGGGGTTACCACCAATCCTTCACTTATGGCCAAGGAAGGGATTACCGGGAAAGAGAATATTTTAAAGCACTATGTGGATATCTGTTCCATTGTGGATGGTGATGTTTCTGCAGAAGTGGTTTCTACAGATTTTGAGGGTATGGTGAAAGAAGGGGAGGAGCTTGCTGCTCTTCACAAGCAGATTGTGGTCAAAGTGCCCATGATAAAAGACGGAGTAAAGGCGTTAAAGTATTTCTCTGACAAAGGCATTAAAACCAATTGTACGTTGGTATTTTCTGCGGGTCAGGCTCTATTGGCCGCTAAGGCAGGAGCTACCTATGTGTCCCCGTTTATTGGAAGACTGGATGACATTTCCACTGACGGACTAAATCTGATTGCAGAAATCCGTATGATTTATGACAATTACGGTTTCGAAACCCAAATATTGGCAGCATCCGTGCGTCATACCATGCATGTTATTGATTGTGCCAAGATTGGTTCCGATGTTATGACAGGTCCACTATCAGCAATAGAAGGATTGTTAAAACACCCTTTGACGGACATTGGTCTTGAAAAGTTCTTGGCAGATTATAAGAAGGGAAATGCTTAAGAAAGAATTCCTGATAAAAAACGAAAGACCCTGAATGAATTTTCAGGGTTTTTTAGTTAGAAAGATTTGTAAAGGTTGGCAAAGGCATCCACAATAAGGGTATCCTCTGCAATAACACATTTATTAAGACCATCCACAATCATGGCTGTTTGTACTTTTTCAAAATCTTCTCCCCTAAATTGTTTGTTCTTATCAAGTCCATACTCTTCTAGAGTCTTAAGCCATTGGGGTTGAGAGGTTCTTATACTAATGCCCACAAAGCTATGGTCAGGATGCTTTTTCTCCAAATGAGACACATGCCTCAGTATGTTCTTTAGATGTTTCTTTTGCGTTGAGGTCCAGAAATAGAAAACGGTTTTTTTCTGCTTGCTTATTTCTTTTAGATGTACTTTTTGGTTATCGGTGTTCCAAACCTCTAAATCAGGTAAGCTTTCATTGGGTTGCAAATTTTTGATGCCTTTGTAGAGATAGGCAATTTCTTGCTTGTGTTCCTCATTGGTAGAAAGTTTCTTGAACTTATCTATAAAAATCCGAGATTCTTCATTGGTATTGTGCTCTTTAAGCAAATAATCCATGGCAACGTTTCGGAACAAATTGTTTCTTATTTCTGGCACTTCGACCAAGCTATCCACCAATTTTAGGATATGCTTATTAAAATGAAGATGACTGATTACAACTTCTCCGTCATCTGAACAATCCTTCATACAGGACATATATGCCAAATTGCCCAAGTGGTGTTTCATGAAATCAAAATATGGGCGGAAATACGTTAAGTTATGATCGTTAAGATTCAAGGTTTTTCGGTAGCCATAAAAAGAGTCCTCTAAAGTATGGATGGTTTCCTCTCCCGTTTTCTTTTTGTGGTAAAACGGATATTTTTCTTTGTAGAGATAACTGCTGTAGTCTATGGAAGCTTTGGCCATTAAGAAAACATTCTCTGTCAAATCGTTTTCTTTTACCAATTCTTCCAACTGCTGAATTTTCCATGAACGAAGGGAATCAATTTTTTGGCTAAACGCATTTGGAGGTAATTTATACAAATCGTAAATCATCATTTCCTCATTCTCATGCGCCAAGAACATTTCAACAAGAAAATTATTGATTTCCGAACCTTGACCAGAAAATACCAACGATTCGTCAAATTCTATGGTATTCAAACGAATGAGTAAACTGTCCCCTTCTTGAAGATATACATATTGCAGTTCTGGGCTGTGATCAAAATGGTACAACCCTTCCTCAATGCCTTGAAGTTTAAATGAAAACCGATCATTGCTATTAAGCTTCGCAGAATCTATAACAGCATCATCCTTGTACAAAACCACAAACTGGCTCGTAGGATTGACAATTTCTCCACTAAGAATAACGGAGGGGCACTCTTTAGCTCCATCTGAGCAGGAAAGTATGGATAAGAAAGAGAGGCCGAGTAATAGTCTAGTCATATAAAAATCTCCATCATATTCGACCTACAAATTTAAACATACCTGACAACTGCCTTGTTAATGGCTAGTTAAATGTTGTAAAACCCTGCTTTTCTGAAATTTAAATATCTGAGTTTCTATTAGAAATACGTATTGCTTTTGTCTATTTTTGCCAAAAATTTTGAGAGATGTTATCAGTATCCAATTTATCTGTCCAATTTGGTAAGCGCGTGTTGTTTGATGAGGTGAATGTTGCTTTCACAGAGGGCAACTGTTATGGCATTATTGGTGCCAATGGAGCCGGAAAATCTACTTTCCTAAAAGTATTGTCTGGAAAGATAGACCCAACTTCAGGACATGTACATTTGGAGCCGGGAAAGCGAATGTCGATTCTTGAACAGAATCATAATGCACATGATGGTCACCAGGTTTTGGAAACAGTGGTAATGGGTAACAAACCTCTTTTCGACATTAAAACTCAAATTGATGCCCTATACGCAGATTATACAGATGAAAATGCCGAGAAAATAGGGGAGCTGCAAGTACAGTTTGAGGAGATGAACGGTTGGAATGCCGATAGTGATGCTGCTGCTCTTTTGTCCAACCTGGGTATCACAGAAGATTTACATTACACCCAAATGGCCGATATGGATTCCAAATTGAAAGTACGTGTGCTTTTGGCGCAAGCCTTATTTGGAAATCCGGATGTATTGATTATGGATGAGCCTACCAACGACTTGGATTATGAAACCATACAATGGTTGGAACATTTTTTGGCCAATTATGATAATACCGTAATCGTGGTATCTCACGACAGACACTTTTTGGATGCCATATGTACCAGTATTGCAGATATAGATTTTGGAAAAATCAATGTGTATTCTGGGAACTACACCTTCTGGTATCAAAGTAGCCAGTTGGCTGCAAGACAACGGGCACAGCAAAACAAAAAGGCAGAGGAGAAGGCTAAAGAGCTTCAAGAATTCATTCAACGGTTCAGTGCAAACGTGGCTAAGAGTAAGCAAGCCACTTCCAGAAAGAAGATGTTGGATAAACTGAAGATAGACGAGATTAAGCCTTCCAGCCGAAGATATCCGGCAATCATTTTTGAACGCGAGCGTGAAGCGGGCGATCAAATCCTAAATGTTGAAAAATTATCGGCAACTTCGGATGATGGTGATGTATTGTTCCAAGGAGTTGATATCAATTTGGCCAAAGGTGATAAGGTAGCTATTATTTCAAAGGATTCCAGAGCAACTTCTGCTTTCTACAATATCATTTCAGGCAAGACCAAGGCAGATAGCGGAACCTATCAATGGGGAGTGACTACGACACAATCCTACTTGCCTGCCGACAATTCCGAATATTTTGAAGAAGATATCAATTTGGTAGATTGGTTACGTCAATGGACCAAGACAGAGGAGGAAAGAGAGGAAGTATATGTTCGAGGTTTTTTGGGAAAAATGCTGTTCAGTGGGGAAGAGGCACTAAAGAAGAGTACTGTGTTGTCTGGAGGTGAAAAAGTGCGCTGTATGCTGAGCCGTATGATGCTTCTGCGTGCCAATGTGCTACTCTTGGATGAACCTACCAATCACCTAGATTTGGAAAGTATAACGGCTTTCAATAATTCTTTGAAAAACTTCAAGGGAACGGTACTGTTAACCACCCATGACCACGAATTTGTTCAAACGGTAGCCAACAGAATTATTGAAATTACACCAAAAGGAGCCATAGACCGCTATTTGAGTTTTGATGACTACATGTCCGATAAGAACATCAAAGCACAGCGAGAGAAAATGTATGAAATGGCAACCGTCTAAACTATGCGTTAAAGTATTTGCTGTTCCAAATGGCTGGATTAAAGTTTTTGCCTAAGGCAAACCCATAAAATATTACCACGGAAGCAATACACTTGAACATAAAAAAGTAGATAATCCAAAACTCGGTTGCTGAATCGTTTTTGGAAAAAAGGCCATTAGGTACCAACAGCGTTGCAAAATAGCTTACTACTAGCGTAAGCATGGTAAGGTTAACAATTCCTTTAAAAGGCCAGACCAAAAGTTTTCTGAAAGGACTGAGATCATTTCCCCATTTGTGAATCAAATAGAAGTAACCATTTCCTATAGGAGCAAACAATAAAGGATCATCTTTATCTTCTAATTTAAAGAGTTTGGATGGAGCCATTATCTTGAAGCCCTTGATTTCAGTATCATGTTCTGCCTCCATTTCTTTTATGATATCGAAGGCTTTTTGCGGTATCTGTCCTTTAAAGTATTTGGAATCTAAAAATCGTAATCGATAATCAATGCATATTTGTTTTATCTGATCAATATGATAAATCCGTGAGGTTTCAAGTAAATCAAAAACAAAGTCATTGTTTTCAATGGCCTTTTTGGACTTTAGTTCCTTAGTAATTTTTTCTTCTTGACTTACGGAAGTGTCCAAGATAGCATGTACCTCATTCAAAATACGGTTCTCAGAAAGTTCCTTGTTTTTGAGCTGGGATAGGATTTGCTCAATGTTGGTGTTTTGAAATATCATCTTTTTTTTTCTTAGCAATTACTCAAAGTTAACCATTAGAATGTGTCAAGGGCAATAGCCAAAGTAAATTAAAATGTTAACATTTTGTTAAAACAATAGTAATGTTCCTAACTTTATCTGTGTCTTCGAAAAAAAGTGTAACTTACCGATGATTTTTACCGTTCGACGTTTAAGTCATACGTAATTTTGAAATTTATAGCCCCAAAGAACACTACAATGAAGTCCCCAATCATTAATTGCCTACTTGTTTTTTCCTTTCTTTTTTCCATTTCATCCTTAGCACAAAATCAGTCAGTTGTATCCACTACTGGGGTTACCGGTAGCCACAGCATGTTGATGGCGGCTGTGGAGGCCACGGAGATCAATGAGGTTTTGGAAAAATCAGGGCCATTTACGGTTTTCGCTCCTTCTGATGCTGCATTCCAACGTTTTTCCTCTGATAAATTACAAAAGCTCATGACTTCTAATGACAAATCTAAGCTGAAGTCTTTAGTGAGTTACCATATTGTTGCTGGAAAATTAACCGCTTCCCGCATGTTAAAAGCGATGTGCAGAGGGAATGGTAAGGCATCTTTCACGACAATACAAGGCAAGAAATTGCAAGCTCATATGGAAGGGTATGACATTGTTCTCACTGATCCTTTGGGAAATACGGCAAGAATCACACAGGCCGATGTAAGTCAACAGAATGGTATTATCCATGAGATAGACAGTGTAATTGTGCCTACTCACATGTAGTAAAAACACCCTTATCTCAAAGTAGCCCCAAGCTTAGCTTCGTAATTTGCTTGCAACTTCTTCATTATCTTATCAATTTGTTTATCCGTTAAAGTTTTGTTCTCATCCTGAAGTGTGAAACTTACCGCGTAAGATTTTTTTCCTTGTGGTAAATTGTCTCCTAGATAAACATCAAACAAATTGACATCTTTGAGTAGTTTTTTTTCAGTTTGCCAAGCGGTATCATAAACGTTTTGGAAGCTGACACTTTCATCCAGCAATAAGGCAAAATCACGCGTTACTTCTGGAAACTTAGGAATATCTTGATACACAATTTCTTCTTCCTTCAAAAAGCTCATTATAGCGGCCCAGTCAAAGTCAGCATATAACACATCCACCTTCACATCCATTTTTTTGGATAAGGTTTTGTTGACTACACCATAATTACATAATGACTTTCCATTTTTAGTACAGATTAGGCCTTCCGTAAAAATAGGGTCATTGGAAACGGGTTGAGTCTTTAAATCTTGAAGTCCTAAGCGTTTCAAAATACTTTCCACTGTACCTTTTAATAAGAAAAAGTCTGTTGGACTGCTGCCCACCGACCAATTTTCAGGTAAACGATTGCCAGTGAGATATAGCGCTAGATGCGCCTTTTCTTTATGCGAATTACCTTCTTTGTGATACGTAGTTCCAAACTCATAAAGTTTAAGACGGTTTTGCTGCCTGTTGAGATTGTGGGCTATGGCTCCCAATCCAGATGGAAGCATAGAAGTCCGCATTACGGATAGGTCCATACTTAGCGGATTTATCATGCGAACCGCATCATCCGAAGAGGAAAGCGCTTCTAAATTTTCTTTGGATACCAAACTGTTGGTCATTATTTCATAAAAACCGTGCGAGGCCAGCATATTTCCAACGGTATCCTGAATGGTATGGTTCTCCAATCGAGAGGTTGTGGCAATCGAAGCATTCAATTTTGGTTTAAAATCGATGTTGTTATATCCATAGACCCGCAAAATTTCCTCAATCACGTCCACTTCCCGTTCTACATCCACACGATAAAACGGTATGGTGAGACCCAATCCCGATTCGGTAACATTATTCACCTTTATTTCCAGAGAAGATAAAATGGACTTGATTGTATCTCTTGGAATTTCCTGTCCAATCAAAGAGTTGATTTTCTCAAAAGTTAGGAATACTTGTCTCTCCTTTGGTTTTTTGGGAAACAAATCCACTACTTCCGAACTTATTTCACCACCAGCTATCTCCCGAATAAGTACTGAAGCTCTTTTAAGGGCATACTCAGTAAGTTCAATATCGATTCCACGCTCAAAACGGAAAGATGCATCTGTGTTTAAACCATGTCTTTTTGCGGTTTTTCGAATAGAAACTGGGTCAAAATATGCACTCTCCAAAAAGATGGATGTTGTGTCTTCAGTGACACCAGAATGGATACCTCCAAAAACACCAGCAATACACATGGGTTTTTCACTATCACATATCATCAAATCCTCTTCATGGAGTTCACGTTCCACACCATCAAGAGTGATGAATTTAGTTCCCTTAGGTAATCGTTTGACTTCAATTTTCCCTCCTTTAATTCTTATTGCATCAAAAGCATGTAAGGGCTGTCCTAGCTCGTGAAGCACATAGTTTGTGGCATCAACCACATTATTAATAGGGGACAGGCCAATTGCGTTCAGCCTATTCTTTAACCAATCTGGCGACTCTTGTACAATAAGACTGTTTATGGTAACTCCACAATATCGTGGCGCCAAATCATTGTCCTTGACTTCCACATCAATCTTTAGCGAACGATTGTCTATGGAAAAATTACTGGTAGATGGAGTGAGAAGCCCCTTCTGTATTTCTTTCTGTTCCAAGCCTGCTTTTAAGTCGCGTGCGACTCCAAAATGACTCATTGCATCTGCTCGGTTGGGTGTAAGTCCAATTTCAAAAACTTGGTCATGCTCCACTTCGAAAACTTCGCTGCACGGAGTTCCCGGTATCAATGAATCGCTCAGCACCATGATGCCATCATGTCCACTGCCCAAGCCTAGTTCATCCTCTGCACATATCATCCCATGGCTTTCTTCACCTCGAATTTTGCCTTTTTTTATTTGCCATGGTTCACCTTCTTGAGTGTAAAGCGTGGTTCCAATTGTGGCTACAGGTACTTTTTGACCCATAGCAACATTTGGGGCACCGCAAACAATCTGAACAGGATCTTCCAAACCAATATCTACAGAGGTGATTTTCAATCGATCCGCATTAGGATGTTGGGAACAACTTAGAACTTCACCCACTACTACGCCTTTTAGCCCTCCCTTTATGGATTCGAAATTTGAGATACCCTCAATTTCGAGACCCAAATCGGTCAAAAGTTCTCCGGTTTCTTCAGCATTCCAATCAATACTCAAAAATTGCTTCAACCAGTTGTAAGAAATTTTCATACCCCAAATTTAAAGTGGACAAATATAAAACAATAGCGAAAGAGATTCAACGTAAATAATTAACGGTCAACTTATCTGTAATGTAAGATTTCTGAAGTATTTTCGATATTTAGGTAAATGAATGGTTTTATGAAAAGAAGTGTTCTTTTAATATTGGTGATTACTCTTTTTACTTGGTCATGTAAAACAGAAGAAAAAAAAATAGTGTTGGCGGAAGGAGACTGGTGGGCCACAATGCAAGTATCTGATAATGAGTATTTACCGTTTACCTTCACTCTGGAAAGACAAGATGAGGGAGATTATAGGCTCGAAATGTACAATTCGGATGAGGTTGTGGTAGTAGATGAAATATCTTTTTCGCAAGATACTATACGTATTCAAATGCCAGTTTTTGAGGGATATATCTCAGGAACTTTTTCTGAGAATGAAATCAAAGGAAGTTTTATTAAAGAAAGCTTGAACAGGGTAGTGCCCTTTGAAGCATTTTATGGTAAAAGGGATCGGTTTTCAGTTAACCAAGAACCGAAAGAGAACCTTTCAGGTATTTGGGAAACTTATTTTGAACCGGGTACTACCGGGCAATACGCGGCAAAGGGATTGTTTGTTCAACAGGGGAACAAAATTGAAGGAACATTTAGGACCACTACAGGAGATTATCGTTATTTGGAGGGTGTGGTTGATGGAGATTCATTAAAATTATCCACGTTTGACGGTGCCCACGTATTTCTGTTCACCGCAAAAATTGAGAAAGATTCGTTGGAAGGGGTGTTTTATTCTGGTAATCATTCCAAAGAAAAATTCGTAGCCAAGCGAAACGAGGCTTTTGAATTACCAGATGCCAACAGCCTTACTTTTTTGAAAGAAGGGTATAAGAACTTTGATTTTTCTTTTCCTGATGGACAGGGTTCAATGGTAAGTTTGCAAGACTCCCAATTTGAAAACAAACCTGTTGTGGTACAGATTTTAGGTTCTTGGTGTCCTAACTGTTTGGATGAAACCAAGTTTTATGTAAACTACTTGGAAGAAAATCCAGATTTGGAAATTGAATTCATTGGATTGGCTTTTGAGTATGCCAAGACCGAAGAAAAAGCTTGGAAGAGTATTAATCGATTAAAAAATAGAATCAACATACCATATCCCGTTTTATTGGCTCAGTATGGAACCTCTGATAAGAGGCTGGCCAATGAAAAATTACCCATGCTAAACCATGTACTTTCCTATCCAACTACTATTTTTATTGATAGAAGGGGAGATGTTAAAAAGATTCATACGGGATTCAATGGTCCTGCCACTGGAGAGAAATATACGGAATACATAGAGGATTTCGAGAATACAATAAAGGAGTTGACCGCGGAAGAGACTACTAAATAATTGTTGACTTTCCCAAATCAATATTTTCATCGTTCATGATGAAGGGTTCATCACTGTCCACAATATTGTCAGCGATAAAATCACCCACTTGATTGGTTCCATATGGACTCTTTTGGTTTAAATCCGTGGTAACAATACCTTTATTTAAGGCCTTGTCCACAGCTTCTCTTATTGCCATAGCTTCTTCAAAAAGATTATGATGTTCCAAAAGCATGGCAGCCGACAAGATTGAGGCTATAGGATTGGCAATGTCCATCCCTTTGGCTTGCGGATAAGACCCATGTATCGGTTCGAAGAGGGCATTTTCCTCACCAATAGATGCAGAGGCCAAAAGACCTATTGAACCACCAATAACACTTGCTTCATCAGAAAGGATGTCTCCAAACATGTTTTCGGTAAGGATTACATCAAATTGTTTTGGATTTAGGATGAGCTGCATAGCAGCATTGTCAACAAACAAAAAGTCCAGTTTCACTTCCGGATAACTTTCACCGATTTTGGAGACTACTTTGCGCCATAGTCTTGAAGATTCCAAAACATTGGCTTTATCTACCAAAGTAAGCTTTCCCTCCCTGTTTTTTGCAGCTTTAAAAGCGAGATGGGCAATTCTACTGATTTCCTCCTCGGAATACTCACAAATGATTGGAAGCGATAGTACCACTATCATTGGTTTTTTTCTCACCAAAATAGATGCCACCGGTCAACTCCCTATAGATTAGAAAATTGGTATTTTCTATAATTTCCTTTTTCAAAGGAGAATTATCCAGTAAACTTGAGAATGCCTTTATTGGCCTAACGTTGGTAAAGAGACCTAAAGCTTTTCTAAGTTCAAGTAGACCTTGTTCTGGTCTTATTTTAGCTTTTGGATTGTTGTCATATTTGGGGTCGCCTATAGCTCCGAACAAAATGGCATCGGATGTTTTGCAAAGATTCAAAGTTTTCTTAGGAAGGGGAGTCCCATGTCGGTCTATGGCAAAAGCTCCTACGGGTGCTTCCCTGTAAATAAACTGATGATTAAAGGTCTCCTCCACTGCTTGCAAACACTTTACAGCTTGCGAAAGTACCTCAGGACCAACACCATCTCCAGGTAATAGGGCAATGTTTAACTTCATATACAACTACTATTTTCAGTTGGGTTGGCCGAATCGATTTGGTAAAGTATGTTTAAGCGAGATTGGCAATACGAATATCACTTGCTTCAATAATCTTGTGGATATCTTCGTCAAATATTTCCTTTTGTCTATCCGCAAACTTCAAAAAGTTATCATAAACTACATCCAATTGAAGTTTGGTCAGTTCATACCCCACATTTTTAGCTCTGTATGCTAAGGCTGCCCTTCCACTGCGCGCTGTAAGCACAATTGATGATTGGCTTACCCCTACGTCTTTAGGATCAATTATTTCGTAGGTTTCCCTTTGCTTGATTACACCATCCTGATGTATCCCTGAACTATGGGCAAAAGCATTGGAGCCAACAATGGCCTTATTGGGTTGTACTGGCATTCCCATTTTTTGGGACACCATCTGACTTGTATCGTATAATAAAGTGCTATTTATGTCCGTATCAAGGTTGAGATAAGGATGTTGGCGAAGAATCATCACCACTTCTTCCAAGGAAGTGTTTCCCGCTCTTTCACCTATACCATTAATGGTGCACTCTATTTGCCTCGCTCCGTTTACTACTCCCGCTATAGAATTGGCGGTGGCCAATCCTAAATCGTTGTGGCAATGACAGGAAAGAACGGCTTTATCGATTCCTTTTACATTTTCTCTTAGGTATTTCATTTTTGCACCATACTCTTCTGGAAGACAATATCCGGTGGTATCAGGAATATTGAGTACAGTGGCACCTGCTTTAATCACAGCTTCACAAACTTGGGCCAGGTAGTCATTATCCGTTCTACCAGCATCTTCGGCGTAGAACTCCACATCCTCCACAAAAGACTTTGCATAAGAGACGGCCTCAACCGCACGCTCAATTATTTTCTCTCTGGTGGAGTTGAACTTAAATTTAATATGCGAATCTGAAGTCCCTATCCCAGTATGGATTCTGGGTCTCTTAGCAACTTTTATTGCTTCGGCTGCTACCTCAATATCTTTTTTGACCGCTCTTGTGAGGCCGCAAACTGTAGCATTTTTAACAAGTTTGGCAATTTCATTTACTGATTGAAAGTCTCCTGGACTCGAAATTGGAAACCCAGCCTCGATGATATCAACTCCTAGCTCATCCAATCGTTGGGCGATGACCAGCTTTTGTTTGGTGTCCAGTTTACAACCCGGGACTTGCTCACCATCCCTCAAAGTCGTGTCAAAAATTTGTACCTTATCTTTATCCATTCGTGTAGTCGGTTTTTTACTCCTATTACGAAGATATGGTAGGAGTCTGCCGGTAAAGAAATACACTTAAATCCATTACAATGTTAAATTAGGTTTTTAATACTTTAAATATCTAATATTCAATATATTAAACTCTATTTTTTACGATGACAAATGCCCATAAGGATACATTGTTCATATTGATTAAATCTTTATCCAAATCGGAAAAGAGGCAATTTAAGCTGTATGTGGGTAGATTGGGGGTGAATGCTGATGCGAAGTTTTTGGCACTTTTCAATTTATTGGACAAAATGCGTTTGTACAATGAAAAGCAGATTCTGGAGAGTGGAATCGTGAAAAAAGCTCAGCTTTCAAACCTTAAGGCACATCTTTACAAACAGATTTTGGTAAGCCTGCGTTTGAATCCAGTAAATCAGAACATTCGTGTACAGATACGGGAACAGCTTGATTTTGCTACAATTCTCTATCAAAAAGGATTGTACAAACAAAGTCTTAAAATCCTCGATAAGGCCAAGAATTTTGCCATTGAGAATGAGGAAAAAAATGTGGCGTATGAGATTGTTGAACTTGAAAAGATAATCGAGACTCAGTATATAACCCGAAGTATTCCGGCTAGGGCGGATGAGTTAGCGGTACAAGCCAAGGAACTTTCGGAACATAACGTGATGACAAGCAAATTGTCCAACCTATCCCTACAATTGTATGGAATGATGCTGAAGGTGGGATATGTTAAAGATGACGAAGACCTGAGAAGTGTGAAGGATTATTTTGATTCACATTTGCCGTCATATCGATTAGAGGATTTGGGTTTTCGTGAAAAACTCTGGCTTTATAAGGCCTATCTCTGGTATAGCCTTTTAACTCAAGATTTTTTATCCGCTTATAAATATGCCAGTAAGTGGGTGGATTTGTTCTATGATAATGAGGATATGATATCCTTGAACCCTGTTTTTTTTCTCAAAGGGAATCACTACTTGCTAGAGTCTTTATTCTTTGTGAAGTATAGCACTCAGTTCAAGGATACTTTAGAACGTTTGGAGGCACAAGTGAGTCATCCCAAGTTTCCGCAGAACGATAATATCGCTTCACTTACATTTTTATATGTGAACTCCAATAAATTGAACCTTCATTTTCTGGAGGGTACATTCAGTAGGGGATTGTATTTGGTGAACATTATTGAATACGGAATCAAAAAACACAGAGACCGTATTGATGAGCATCATGTGATGCTGCTATATTACAAAATTGCCTGTCTGTATTTCGGAAATTCGGACCATAAGAACTGTATTTTGTATCTGAAGCGAATTATCACCAACAAAAACTTAAAGATGCGCGAGGACCTGATGTGTTTCGCTCGCGTATTGAGTTTAGTGGCCCACTATGAGGCGGGTATGGATTATCACTTGGAAGTCCAGTTAAAAAGCACCTATAAGTTTCTTTTAAAGATGAATGATTTACAGGCGGTTCAACGCGAGATGATTAAGTTTTTAAGGAGTCTAGGCGACATCTACCCCAGTGAATTACACAATGAGTTCCAAAAGCTATATAACGAATTGAAGAAGTACGAAAACCATCCCTATGAAAAACGGGCCTTTTTATATCTGGATATCCTTTCATGGTTGGAAAGTCATCTTCAAAACAGACCTGTTGGTGAAATAATCCGGGAGAAAGCCTTAGTGGCTTCACGTTAATCCACGAGCTTCCACAAAGGGTCCTTTGGTGTGGGTGCAATACATTGAACAGGTTCTTTTTTGACAGGGTGCTCGAACTCCAAGCTTCTGGCATGTAAGTGGATGCTACCGTTGGGATTGCTTCTTTGTGCTCCGTATTTTAAATCCCCTTTTATATGGCAATCTATAGCTGCCAATTGTGCTCTTATTTGATGGTGCCTCCCTGTTTTCAAATCAATCTCCAAAAGTGTATAGTTATCCAGCTCATTTAGTATCCGATACGAGAGAATTGCCTTTTTTGAGTTGGGTACTTCGGATGCATGGGCATAAGACTTATTCTGTTTTGGATTACGAACCAACCAATGAATCAAGGTATCGGTAGTTTTCTGAGGAGATTTTTTCACCATGGCCCAATAGGTTTTTTTGGTTTTACCTTGAGAAAATAGAGCATTCAATCTGGGAAGAGCCTTGGAAGTTCTTGCAAAAACAACAATCCCAGAAGTGGGTCTGTCCAATCGATGAACCACGCCTAAAAAAACATTACCGGGTTTATTGTATTTGATTTTGAGGTATTCCTTCACCACTTCACTCAATGGAATATCCCCTGTTTTATCCCCTTGTACAATATCCCCAGGTCTTTTGTTGACAATTATCAAGTGATTGTCCTCATACAAAACCTGTAGGTTGGATGGAATGGACCGTTGGATTTTTGGATTTTTGGATGGTTTAGAATTCACTTTAGAGAAGACTTGAACTTAGAAGTCATTTTAATAATCGAACTTAGATTTAATAGAAGAATGTCAAGTTTGTTTTTCCGAAGAAATCCCAAATCGCAGGAAATCAATAATTGAGTTTCAATTTCATATAACGAGCCTATTGCAATTTCTAAAAATCTTGAAAAGTCTTTATTTGATTTTCTTGAGCAACCTTCAGCGATATTTGAAGGAACAGATACCGAAGCCCTTCTCAATTGATTTACTAAACCAAACTTTTCTGTTTCAGGAAAGGAAGATGTAGTCTTGTAAATATCTGAACAGAAAATCCTGCTCATTTTCCAGATTTCTAAATCTTTAAATCGATGCATAATTTGATTAATTGATTTGGGAATTATTTCAATCTTTAATAAGCTGAAAATTACATGACGTTACGACAAGAAAAACTGAAAATTTAGCACTCTAAAAATCCAGTAATCCAAAAATCTAATACGACTCATCTTCATTAGGGAAATCTCGGCTTTTTACATCAGTTACATACTCGGAAATAGCCTTGCTCATATCTTCGTAGAGGTTCATGTAACGCCGAAGAAATCTGGGATTGAACTCATGGGTCATACCTAAAAGATCGTGTACAACCAAAACTTGTCCGTCAACCCCATTCCCAGCACCAATTCCAATAATAGGTATGGATACACTCTCAGCTACTTCTTGTGCCAATTTTGCAGGTATTTTTTCCAATACAATACCAAAACAGCCCAGTTCTTCAAGCATTTTGGCATCCTCTTTAAGTTTTTCAGCCTCTCTTTCTTCTTTGGCCCTAACGGTGTAAGTGCCAAATTTATAAATGGATTGTGGTGTGAGTCCCAAATGCCCCATAACAGGAATACCAGCTTCAAGAATACGGGTTACGGATTGTCTAATTTCAGAACCTCCTTCTACTTTAACCGCATGTGCACCACTTTCCTTCATAATTCGGATAGCAGAACGTAAAGCTTCTTTAGAATCACTTTGATAACTTCCAAAGGGAATGTCCACAACCACTAAAGCGCGTTTTGCGGCTCTTACTACCGAACTTGCGTGATAAATCATTTGGTCCAATGTAATGGGCAGCGTGGTTTCATGCCCAGCAATCACATTGCTGGCAGAATCACCTACTAGGATTACATCTACTTGGGCAGCATCCACAATCTTGGCCATGGAATAATCATATGAAGTAAGCATGGATATTTTTTCTCCATTTTGCTTCATTTCCACCAAAGACTTTACGGTTACCCTTTTGTATTCTTTTTTCGCGACAGACATTCTTTCTATTTTGTAAGCCTAAATGTAAACAGATTTGTTTAATTTGGAGTCTAATCAAAAACGAACATGATGAGATTTTCCACGAGTATTTTATTAGGGCTCTTCACTTTTATTTCTGTAAATGCCCAGATGGATGACAAGGCATTGGTACAAAAAACAGTTGAAGGTTTTTTTGAAGCCTTTCATAAACAGGATTCTGTAGCCATGAAAAGTTTTGTTGCGGATAACGTAGTGCTTCAGACCACGGGTAGAAACAAAGAAGGCCAAACACAGTTTCAAACCACACCGATAGAAAAACTGTATGCCTCGATAGTCAGCATTCCTGATAGTATTCAATTCGAAGAAAAACTAACTTCTTGGTCTATTCAAGTGGACCGCACGATGGCCAATGCTTGGGTAGGATATGAGTTTTGGTTAAATGGTAATTTCAGTCATTGTGGTATCAATTCCTTTCAAATGGTGAATTTTGATGGAGAATGGAAAATAATTTATTTAATCGATACCAGGGGCAGGAAAGGTTGTATTGAGTAATAGAATATTTACCAATCGCTATTCTCTAAAGAAGGAGAGGTATTTCCATTTTCCATTGCATTGGAAATTTTATCCAACAATGAAATTGCCCTCATGTGCGATTTGTAAAATGCCTTACCCATCATGGTTTTATTTCGACCACTCGGATTTATCGGAAACTCTTGATTTACTTTTGATGAGGTAACCACAGGTAAATCATCTTCACCAACATCTCCTGACTCAATTTCGTACGATGATAGTGTTAGTAAAATTCTGGCCTTTTCATCTTTTACATCAATTCTAATTAGATGTAAGCAATGGATATGTGTATAATCCAGAAATACCCCTGTGCTGTGCACTCTCTCAAAAAAACCTTTGGCCAGAAGCATTCCCAGTTCTTTGTCTTCAGTCAGGCTTAGAGGCTCATTTTCAAAATCATAAGAAAAATAGTTTAATGCTCTCAGGTAGATAATATCTTTTTGGAGTTTAGGCAGCTCCAATATTTTTTGGTAGGTAACATTGCCAGAGTCGTCCAGTGTCCATTGCTCCTTGATTTCGGACAGCATTTTGCGTGTCTTTTTGGTTTGAGCAACAACAGCACATGAGAGTAGGATTAAAATCGTGAAAAGTAGTTTTTTGACCATGACATTTGTTTCAAAAAATGAAACAAATTCTATGCCGTAGCAAATAATTTTAAATAAAAAGTTAGAATAAAAATCCTATACTCTGCAATATCAACAATCACTCATGTTGACGCCTACTGCAAGCCCTCCTTTAGAGGTTTCTTTGTACTTACTGTTCATGTCCTTAGCGGTTTCCCACATGGTATTAACCACTTTGTCCAATGGAACTTTTACGTCTTCGGGGTTGGTTTCCAAAGCCAGTTCCGCTGCATTAATGGCTTTAATGGCACCCATTGAATTTCGTTCAATACAGGGAATTTGAACCAATCCTCCAATGGGGTCGCAAGTAAGTCCCAAATGATGCTCCATGGCAATTTCTGCAGCAACGAGCACTTGTTGGGGAGTTCCTCCCAACAATTCACATAAAGCACCCGCCGCCATGGCAGAGGACACACCAATTTCCGCCTGACAACCACCCATAGCTGCTGAAATAGTAGCACCCTTTTTGAAGATACTTCCAATTTCACCCGCCACCAATAAGAACTTTTTAATGTGTTCAAAATCTGCTTCGTGGTTTTCAATGACCATATAGTACATCAAAACGGCAGGTATTACTCCTGCACTTCCATTAGTAGGTGCGGTAACTACTCTGCCTAGTGAAGCATTCACCTCATTTACTGCTAAAGCAAAACAGCTTACCCATTTGAAAATCTGACGGAATTTCACCTCAGTTTTTCGTATAACCTTTAACCATTCATGCGCATTGGGATAAAGAAGGTTTCCTTTTAGTTTTTCATGCATTTCATATGCCCTGCGCCTCACATTCAATCCACCAGGTAGGATACCTTGCGTATGACACCCTTCAAACATGCATTGTAACATGGTATCCCAAATACGGTGTAGTCCTTCATTAATCTCTTCATCACTTCGTAAATAACGTTCATTTTGAAGAACAATTTCTGAGATGGGTTTCTCCCAGTCTGTGCAGAATTTGAGCAATTCATCACCGGTGGTTACAGGATGCGGAAAGCATAGAAAAACGGCTTCTTTATCTTTGGATTTTTGACCTTCCTTAACTACAAATCCACCACCAATGGAATAGTACGTTTCCGAAATTACATTACCATCCTCAAGATTTGCCAAAAAGCGTATGCCATTGGCATGAAAGGGTAAAAATTCTTTTTTAAAAACAATGCTTTGCTCTACATCAAAAGGAATGATATGCTTTGCATCGAGCAAAATTTTTTTCTGTTCAGTGATGGAAGAAATCAGGTCTGGTATGGTTTCCGTAGGAACTGTTTCAGGATCTTTTCCCAAAAGCCCCATCATGACTGCTGTATCTGTAGCATGTCCTTTTCCAGTAAGTGACAGGGAACCATATAATTCTACAGTTACCTCTTTTATTGAAGTAAAAAGTTGTTTCTCTTTTAGCTCAGACAACCATTGTTCGCTGGCACGCCATGGCCCCAAAGTATGGGAGCTAGAGGGGCCAACCCCAATTTTGAGCATATCAAATACACTGATGCATTCCACGGTTAGGTCAATTTGCTATTTCAAAGATAGGAACCTCTAGCCAATACTTCGTCATTGATTTCAAGAATCAATATGACAGCTTGTCATATTCTTTTGGATGGCATAATCATTGACATTCAGATAGCAGAATTATAATTGATAACAGACATAACTTTAGATAAGATGAGCAAGATTATAGGAATAGATTTGGGTACGACCAACTCCTGCGTCTCTGTAATGGAAGGTAATGAACCGGTGGTAATTCCAAATGCGGAAGGAAAACGGACTACTCCTTCAGTAATTGCTTTTGTGGAAGGTGGCGAAATCAAGGTTGGAGACCCAGCAAAAAGACAAGCGGTGACCAACCCACACAAAACCATTTATTCCATCAAAAGGTTTATGGGGAACAAATTCTCTGAATCCCAAAAGGAGGCAAACAGAGTACCTTATAATGTAACTAAAGGCGATAATGATACCCCAAGAGTGGATATCGATGGTCGTTTATATACACCTCAAGAACTTTCTGCCATGATTCTTCAAAAAATGAAGAAAACTGCGGAGGATTACTTGGGACAAGATGTATCCAGAGCGGTAATCACGGTACCTGCGTACTTTAATGATTCCCAAAGACAAGCTACGAAAGAAGCAGGCGAAATCGCTGGCTTGACCGTAGAAAGAATTATAAATGAACCAACTGCGGCCTCTTTGGCCTATGGGTTGGATAAAAAGGATACAGATCAAAAAATCGTTGTGTTCGATTTTGGTGGAGGAACGCATGACGTTTCTATCTTAGAATTGGGTGATGGTGTTTTTGAAGTATTGGCTACTGATGGAGATACGCACTTGGGAGGTGACGACGTTGACCAAAAGATAATCGATTGGTTGGCCGAGGAATTCAAATCAGACGAGGGCATGGATTTGAGAGATGATGCCATGGCACTTCAAAGATTACGTGAGGCAGCTGAAAAGGCTAAAATTGAATTGTCGTCCTCTGCACAAACGGAAATTAATTTACCTTATGTAACGGCAACTGCTTCTGGACCAAAACACTTGGTGAGAACCTTGTCAAGAGCCAAATTTGAGCAGTTGATTGATGACTTGGTGAAAAGAACCATTGCTCCTTGTGAAACTGCATTAAAATCTGCTGGACTTTCCAAGAGTGATATTGATGAAATAATATTGGTAGGTGGTTCAACCCGTATTCCAGCTGTTCAAGAAGCTGTTGAAAAATTCTTTGGAAAGAAACCTTCCAAAGGTGTTAACCCAGATGAGGTGGTGGCTATCGGGGCTGCAATCCAAGGTGGCGTATTGACCGGTGATGTTAAGGATGTACTGCTTCTAGATGTAACGCCTCTTTCTCTAGGTATTGAAACCATGGGAAGTGTCTTCACTAAATTGATTGAAGCAAACACTACCATTCCGACCAAGAAGTCACAGGTTTTCTCAACGGCGGCGGATAATCAACCTTCAGTTGAAATCCATGTACTGCAAGGAGAGCGTCCAATGGCCGCAGATAACAAAACCATTGGTAGATTCCACTTAGATGGTATTCCACCCGCACCAAGAGGAACACCTCAGATTGAGGTAACTTTTGATATCGATGCAAATGGTATCATCAAGGTTTCTGCAACGGATAAGGCTACAAATAAAACACAGGATATTCGAATTGAGGCATCTTCTGGATTGACCGAAGAAGAAATCGAAAGAATGAAGGCTGAAGCTGAAGCAAATGCTGAAACTGATAAAAAGGCCAAAGAAACTGCAGATAAGTTGAATGAAGCAGATGGAATGATTTTCCAAACAGAAAAACAACTTAAGGAGTTTGGTGATAAGCTTTCTGACGATAAGAAAAAGCCTATTGAAGAAGCACTAGAAGAGTTGAAAAAGGCTTACGAAACCAAGGATTTGGTTGTGATTGAGCCCGCTTTGGAAAAAATCAATGAAGCTTGGAAAACAGCTTCTGAAGAAATGTACAAAGCACAGGCTGAAGCCCAAGCCAATGGGGCGGGCGCTGACGCTGGTGCCGGACCTGAAGCAAACGCTGGCGGTGGAGCAAGTGAAGGCGACAACGTAGAAGATGTTGATTTTGAAGAGGTGAAGTAAACTTCATCCTCATATAAAGAGAAAAAACCCTTGACACTATGTCAAGGGTTTTTCATTTGGGACTAATTCAAATGAAAATTAAGCAGCGTTTAATCGCTGCACTTCCAATTCTCTAAGCTTTTGAAGTGCTTCAGACTTAGAGTTAACATTGAGTTTTACATAGATATTTTGGATATGGAAATTAACTGCGCTGGGAGTGACACATAGTTTATCCGCAATCATTTTATACGTAAAACCTTGGGTTAGCAGTTCAATAATCTGGTTTTCCTTTTTTGAAAAAGAATCAAAAGATCTTTTCTGAAATGAACCGATTACCTTTTTGAGAATATCATGCTCCATAATCACTCCATGCTCATCCATATTGTCTAAAGCATTGAGAAAACGTTCCTTGCCAATAGGTTTTGACAGATAGCCATTAGCTCCTTTTTTAAAAGCTTCCCTGACCAAATCAAAATCATTCTGATGACTCACCATCAGTATTTTAACGTTCTTCTTCTTTTTACGAATAAACTCTATACCATCTATACCTGAAATACCCTGGAGGGATGTTTCTGATATAATGATATCTGGATTCATCTTCCCAAAATGGGATAGGAGTTCATTTACGGATTTGAAAATACCTAAAAGCGTAAACCTTTCATTTTCCTCAAGAAAGTAGTTGTAAGCTAAGTGTAGTTTTTCTTCATGGTCTATAATTACAATTTTTGTTTGATGTTTTTGCATGATAAAATAGATTTGGGGGTTATCATATTTTTTTAAGTAAGTCCATAGCCTATAATATTGGACAATACATTTCCTTCCTGTCATAAGGCTCAGACTCAATTATTGTCTCAACAACTAGTTGAATTAAGACAATAGTAGTCTGGACCTTAAATTAAGGATGATGGTTCATGCCAGTAAAAAACCGATGAACCAAAGTTCAATTAAAAAAGATGCTTAAAATTGGTTGAGGTAAACCACTCTATTTATAGAAAGTGGAATTTTAGGAGTTGCAGTTTTTTCATGTAAGAATAAGATTTGGGTTAGTACTATTTCAAAAATTAAATTACACTTTTTTTCATTTGACATCGTTTATTTGTAGAATTTTTCGTTCAAATGCACAAAACGTTTTGATTCGATTATCTGCTGACAGTATTACTTTGATAAAATCAAATACTTGTATTTCAGATATTTAAATAAAAAAAAGATGCCTTTTTCAAGACATCTCTTTATATTTTGGAAAAATCGGTCAGATTGAAATAGTACAACCCGTTTTATATGATACAACTGCCTTTTCCCCTGTCCGTTTTAGGCTATGGACACTATTTTTTGACAATTTTGGATATCAAATAACCCCCAGGTAGCTGACCGATTTTTAAATCTTATTACCTACACGATTGTTCTAGGGTATATTATTCTTCAAAAGCTGTATTGCTGTATTCTACAGTGGACTGATCATTCATGATACTTTTCAATCTATTTTCACGATTGGCCACTGCTGTATTTTTGTTTTCCTGTTTTCCGTATGAAACGGCATGCTGTGCAATAGTGCTGTTTTGACCTCTATTGGAGACTACAAAGCCAGTTCCTTTATCCAGGTTTAAGGCTATACTGTAATCATCTTTGTTGCTGTTAATATGTCCTCCAAGATTTACCGAAGCGGTAAGACTGCTTTTGGCTACTTGGGTGGCATATAGGTCCAATCCACCATACCCTTTTCTACCGGCAGAAGCAAAGAACAATAAAGTTCCATTGTATAAATTAGGGTAGAGCTCATCTTCTTTGGTGTTTACTTTAGGTCCTAGGTTCTTTACAATGCCTAGCTTTCCATTAGTTTTTATATCAACCACGTAGATGTCATAGTTACCATAGCTCCCTTTCATGTTTGAAGCAAAGAACAAACGTGTGCCGTCTTCAGAAATAGTAGGGTGTTTTGCAGAGGCATATTTGGGGCATACAGCAACTTTAGTGGCATTTTTCCATTTTCCATCAATTCTTTCAACTCTGAATATCTCGTGTACTAGTTCCTTTTTGGAAAAAACACCATATAACGGTTTTTGATGGGTTGCTTTGCTGAAGTATGCAGTCTGACCATCTTGAGTTACAGTCATGGAAGGCATATACCCGTCCAAAGTGGACAATTTCCCTTTCATTTTGTTTTCACCTGCTTCTTTGGATGCAACTCTTTGGTTAAGTTTTTCACCGGAATAGTGGGATTGAATATGTTCATTCCAAAGATTCTTCTCATTTTGAAAATGGCCAGGACCTTTTTCCAATTGTGTTTGGGCAAATTCTAACAATCCTTTATAATTGGTTTCCAATGCAGAAGTTCCGTTAGTGCTTAGCAACTTTTCATACCAAAAAGCAGCAGTTTCATAATTCTCTGCCAGGAAATTGGCATTCCCAAGGTCCTGAAAAATTTCTATCTCAGAATATCCTTGCTTCAATAGGTCAAGATAATCTTCAACACGTTGATTATTTTCATGTTGAACTGTAGTTTCAAAACTAGTCTGTGCGCTTAGGCTAATAGACAAAACAAAACTTAAAATAAATACGAATCTGTAGGTAATTGAATGTGTCATGATTATTAGATTTGGGGATTAACACATGACAAAGTTGTAGAAAGAAAATGAAGAAATACTTATGAATTTTTCATAGGTTTTTACGTTAATCGTCGAAAAATTACCGTTTATCGAATAAATTTTGAATGTTATGAGTGTGCTTTCACTCAAATTGATGCTTTTTGGTCCATTTGTCGTCTAAATAGTTCCATTCATCTAAAAAGGTATTTTAATAGAAAAAAACGGGGAATAAGAGCATACCCATAAAGTGAGCCAATCAAAAAATAAGTTTTATTAATGAAGAGAATACTTTTTGGTAGATTAAGGATTGTACTTTTAACTTGAAAAAATAAATTAACTATCGACAATGGACAATAAAACACATTCCAATGGTGACCCAAGCATGTGCCCTTTCTTAAGTGGTGATGTGAATCAAACTGCAGGAGGAGGGACTTCGAACAGAGATTGGTGGCCCAATGAACTTAAGCTGAACATTCTAAGACAACACACTGCTCAGTCAGACCCAATGGGAGAAGACTTTGACTATGCCTCTGAATTCAATAGTATAAACTATGAAGAATTAAAGCAAGACCTTGTAAATTTAATGACCGACTCCCAAGATTGGTGGCCTGCGGATTACGGTCACTACGGAGGGTTGATGATTCGAATGGCATGGCATAGTGCAGGAACCTACAGATTAGGAGATGGAAGAGGTGGCGCCGGTACCGGGAACCAACGTTTTGCTCCTATCAATAGTTGGCCAGATAATGGAAACTTGGATAAAGCAAGACTTTTACTGTGGCCCATCAAACAAAAATACGGTAGAAAAATTTCATGGGCAGACCTTATGATTTTGGCAGGGAACTGCGCTTTAGAGTCTATGGGTTTTAAAACTTTTGGTTTTGCCGGAGGAAGAGAAGATATATGGGAGCCAGAACAAGATGTGTATTGGGGTAGTGAAACAGAGTGGGGAGCTAATGAGGATCGTTATAACGGTCGTGACCTAGAAGACCCATTAGCTGCTGTAATGATGGGATGGATATATGTTAACCCAGAAGGTCCAAATGGTAACCCAGACCCTATAGGTTCAGCACATGATGTTCGTGAAACTTTTGGCAGAATGGCCATGAACGATGAGGAAACTGTAGCCTTGGTTGCTGGAGGACATACCTTTGGTAAGGCGCACGGTGCAGCAGACCCTTCAAAATTTGTTGGTGTTGAACCACATGGAGCGCCAATTGAGCAAATGAGCACGGGATGGAAAAACACCTATAAAAGTGGTGTACTGGATGATACCATTACAAGTGGTATTGAAGGAGCATGGACTCCAAATCCTACCCAATGGGATGCAGACTATTTTGATGTGCTGTTAAATTATGATTGGGAATTAACAAAAAGTCCAGCTGGAGCTCATCAATGGACACCTACTGCCGAATCTAAAGCAAGAATGGCGCCTAAAGCCGGTGACGCCAATGGAACGCAGGCGTTAATGATGACAACGGCTGATATTGCTTTGAAAACAGATCCGGAATATTTGAAAATATCCAAGCGTTTTCATGAAGACCACAAAGCTTTTGAAGATGCTTTTGCTAGAGCATGGTACAAACTTACCCACAGGGATATGGGGCCTACAGTACGTTACTTAGGACCAGAAGTTCCTAGTGAAGAGCTTATCTGGCAAGATCCTATTCCAAAGGTAGATTACACACTTTCTGATGCTGACATTGATAATCTTAAGAAAATGATTTTAGCTTCAGGATTAAGTATATCCGAATTGGTTAAAACAGCTTGGGCTTCTGCTTCTACTTATAGAGGTTCAGATAAAAGAGGTGGTGCCAATGGAGGTAGACTCAGATTGGAACCACAACGCAGCTGGAAAGTTAATAACCCAGAGGAATTGAACAAAGTTCTTGGTGTTTTGGAAGGTATTCAGAACGAGTTTAGTGGAACAGTGTCCATGGCAGATTTAATTGTACTTGCGGGAGTTGCTGCTATAGAAGAAGCTGCAAACAATGCAGGACATAATATTTCAGTACCATTCACTCAAGGTAGGGGAGATGCTTCACAAGAGCAAACGGATATTGAATCTTTCAATTACCTAAAACCGGTTGGTGATGCATTTAGAAACTATCAGAATGCCAATACCAAGGAGATTGCTGCTGAAAACTTATTGATTGATAAAGCTAATCTTTTAACTCTATCAATCCCAGAAATGACAGTTTTAGTTGGAGGTATGAGAGTATTGGGAGCTAATTTTGATGGTTCAGAGCACGGAGTCTTTACAGAAAATGTGGGAAGCTTGACCAACGATTTCTTCAAGAATTTAGTAGACCTGACCTATACATGGGAGGCCGCTAATGATGAAGATACGGTCTTTGAAGGAAGAGATAGACGGACCGGTAACTTAAAGTGGACTGGAACCAGAGCGGATTTAATTTTTGGTTCGAATACCGAGCTACGAGCAGTTGCCGAAGTCTATGCTTCGAATGACGCACAGGAAAAATTCGTGAATGATTTCGTTAAAGCTTGGGACAAAGTGATGAATCTAGACAGATTTGATTTGGCTTAGCCATGCTTAATTAAAACTGAAAAAGGCAGCTTATGGCTGCCTTTTTTGTTTCACAACAAAGTACCAAGATTTCGTACAGGATGGCTTAATCTGTTAACCTAAATTGATTGATTTTTTTCAGGAAATCGGTATCCATTTTAAGACTTTCCTTTTGAAAAGCTTCAAAGTCCGCTTTTGTTTCCCATTGTGTAATAGCCATATAATCTGGATTATAAACATAGCCTTTTGGTGAACGGCCATTGACCAGTTCTATTTTTAGGGTACCATTAGTTTTCTTCAAAGCTTTCTTCCATTGGGTCAAAAAGCTTGTAAAATTGCCTTGCATGTTTTCTTTTTTCCAATATGCAGTAGCAATAATCACTTTTTTCCTATCCAATTGGATGGCATGATCGTCTTGTATTTCATAATAGGTCAAATTGAAAAGAGGCCAGATTTTTTTTCGCATCTCATGAAAATTTGGAACGCGCCCCTCAATTTCATCGAGAAATTTTTCCCGCAAAGCCAAGCTCGTCCATTTTGCCAAAATCAAGCTCTGGGGTTCATAATCACCTTGGACAATTTCTCTTATCTTAAAGCCGGGTAGGGGAGAAAAGCTCATTTCCGAAGCTACAGGGAATGCTGTTTGTCTATATTCTTTAAAAAGATCCTGAGTGCCTTCTCGGGTTGTTAAAAACAAAATATCAAAGACTTCTCCTTTCTTTAGGTCGTAGGAGACCAAATTGTCTTGGCCGTAGGTTAACAATGAACTAGTGAAAATACATATAAACAGTAAGCGTACTCGATTGGAATTCATAGTTTAAAATTTAAATGATTTGTTTATGATTATAAAAAGCGATCGGCTTTTATGTTGTTGTTTCTTTTTTTGCGAGAGCGTGACGATAGCTTACCTCCCATACGATATGATAGGCCTAGGAAAATTTGCTGGGTGTCCCTTAAAAATTCACCTGCTTGGAACACGGTTCTAAAAGTCCTAAAGGCAAAACGCCTTGTACCTAAAATGTCATTGGCATTTAAGTTGATGCTTCCATTTCCGTTGGCAAAACTGTAACGTAAGCCTGCGTTCACATAATAGTTGGGTTTTAACTCATACTGTAGAATCTCTTGAGGTCCACTATAAAAAGCAAATACAGAGGCGCTCACTTTTTGGCCCAATCTGTAATTTTGGGTCCATTTTATGTTGGTCAAGGTATTTTGTACCTCTACCTGTTCGTCTTCAATAAAACCTCTTTGTTGTCTGTGGTACAATTCTAGGTTTATATTGGTACGCCACCAATCAGTAAGTCTAATGTTTCCCCCAATTTCAATCCCATACGCGTTGTTGCTATCAAAATTATCATAGCTCAATCTCAAGAGATTGGGGTCTTCTTGGTCAAATATGCCAATTCGATTGATTTCATCCTGAATATACCGGTAGAAAACCCCTGAACTGATGGAACCTTTATTAAATCGATACAAATAATTTGCCTCAACAGTGTTGCTAAACTGAGGGAGTAACTCAATGTTTCCAGTAGCTAAAATCTGAGGTGTGGTAGTACTTCTAATGGGATTAACCTGTCGGAAAGAAGGGCGCTCAATTCTTCTTCCATAACTCAATTGATATTGATGAGGGCTTTCTTCAGATGTTTGGTAACTTAAGAAGAAGGACGGAAAAATATTGAACAGCTTTTGGTCAAAGTCTTCTTGGCCAGATAGTTCTTGGTCAAATTGAGTGCTAACTTGATATTGCTCAAACCTTGCCCCAAGATTAAGTTTGAATTTTCCCAGAGAACGGTTGTAAATAAAATAGGACGAAAAGATATCCCTATTGTATTGAAAATTGGAATTCTCCAATAATACGTTGGTGGAAGTATATTCATTTTCAATACGATTTATACGTCCCTCACCACCAATTTCCAGTTTTGATTTATCGTTTAGCGGTATGCTGTAATCTAGGTTAAACGTCAACACCGAGCGGTTGTCCTCAACATTTTCAACATACGAAGGTACAGTTGTATTTCCTGAAAAATCAAAATCATTGATAAGGTCACTATTGAACAAATTATAGTTCGCTTCAATTTCAATGAAGTGTGATTCACCATCAAATAACCACTTATAATTGGTATTGTAATTTTGTGTGTGGTTATCTCTGGTTAAAAAGTCATCTAAAGAAAAGTTACTTTCGGGGTTTTCTTCGAAGACCACATCCTTTTGACCGTCAAAAGCGGCATTGTAAAGATTTTGGGTCGTGAAAACGGAGAGTATCGTTTTACCTGAGGGGTAAAAGTCCGTACCCAGTTTTATGAAATGCGATTCCCTATTGTTAATGTTTCGGGTAATTTGGTTGGAGTTCAAATCAAAACGGTTTAATAGACCATCAGTAATTTGATCTCCAAAACCATTGCTGTATTCAAAATAATAATTGGTTTTATTAGGTTTAAAATTGAGGGATACATTGCTGTTGTAACGTTCCCTTTGTGCAATAATCGAGTTAGCACCAAAGGCCATATTCCAACCTTCTTGTGCTGTTTTTTTAAGTACAATGTTTATAATGCCATTGAGGCCATCGGGATTATATTTGGCTGACGGGTTGGTTATCAGTTCGATTTTTTTAATAGAGTTTGATGGAATCTGTTGTAAAACATCGGCTGGATTTTCCAGATTGCTCAATTTTCCATCTATCAGTATTCTGACATTGTCGCTTCCCCGAAAAGAGATGTTTCCATCGGAACCAATGTTTACAGAAGGTAGATTGTTCATTAAATCTATAGCTGAAGGTCCTTGGGAAATCAAATCATTGCCCACGTTCACAACCTTTCTATCCAAACGTTGTTCAACAGTGGATTTTTCACCGGTAATGGTGACGCCCTCAAGAACTTCTGCATTTTCCGACAAAACGATTGTAGGCAACTTCACTTTTTGTTGCGCTTTTAATCCAACGGGGATTTGTTGCGTGGAATACCCAATAAACTCAATTTCCAGAAGGTAGGTCCCAGCAGCTAATTCTGTAAACTGGAACCCTCCCTTTCCATCGGTAATGGTACCACTGAGTACAGTTCCACTTTCATTCTTGAGGACGACACTAGCATAGGCTAGGGGTTGGTTGTCTGCATTATCGGCAACCGAGCCTAAAATGGAACCCGTGCTTTGAGCTAAAACAGCACTACTACATAAAAAGGAGATATATAAAAAGATGTATCGCACTTTGTTTGTTTTTATTTGAGTCAAATCTAAAGGGGTACTGGATTCAGAACCTATGAGGTAGACGTATGGTATGTTTTTGAATTAGTATGTATCGTTTTGGAGGATGAATCGATTTTTTACTTTGGAAACACTATTCGTATGCGGAAACTGGCTATTCGTCATCTACTTCTTCGTTTTTTAGGAAATACCAGTATCTTGGAAAGGTTTTATAAAAAGGATAACCCGAACATGAAACCCATACAATTAAAAAAAGAGGCACTATTACATTTTCTTTTTTGGAGTTGTGTCTTTTTGTTTTCCACGGCCAGTGCTACTTGGTACTATTCTGAAACCAGGGAATTGTTTGAGGTGTATGTTTTTAGGATGCTCCTGCAAATGGTAGTAGCGTATACCATTATTGGTCTTTTAATACCCAAAGTTTTGAATAGGAAGCAAGCTTTTTTGTTCTCTATCTTGGTTATGGGATTATTCGCTTTGGTCTATGCCCTTTGTACCCTTTTTTTGGTGGAATACTTGGTACCCAATTACCCTACGTCCTATGAAGTGTTTTTAAAACGATTTGAGAGCCCTACTTTTCAAGGCATCTTTTTTAATTTTAATCAGTTCTTTTCCAGGTCATTGTACTACGCATATCCTTGCATTATTTTATTGGCCATTTTGTTCTATAGGGAACGTCAAGAATTATTGGTACTGCATGAAAAAAAGAGAGAGGCCGAATTGAACGCACTTAAAAATCAACTGAACCCTCACTTTTTGTTCAATACACTAAACAGTCTTTATCTACTTGCCCTTAAGAAGTCCGACAAGACTGTCAGGGTTATTGAAAACTTGTCACATATATTGGATTATATGTTGTATCGCTGTGATAAAAAGTATGTGCTACTTAAAGATGAACTCCTTCTAATCAACAAGTACATCGAGTTGGAACAGATTAGATACGGAAAACGGGTAAGCATTTCCTTTGATGAATCTGTCACTGGTGAAGAAAGAATTGCTCCATTATTGTTATTGACATTTGTGGAAAATGCTTTTAAACATGGGGTTTCTGAGGCCATTAACAATGCTACTATTAGGATTCAGGTGGAAAACAGGGAAAACAGGCTATTTTTTGAATTGAAAAATACCAGGCCGGACTTAATTTCAAACAATGATGGGCGAAAATCGTTGGGCTTGTCCAATGTAAAAAAGCAGTTAGAGCTTTTATATCCAAACAAACATCAATTAAACATCATAGAGAAGCCAAATACATACACCACAGAATTGGAACTATGCCTATGACATATACCTGTTTGATTGTAGACGATGAGCCTTTGGCGCAAGAACTTATTGCAGAGTATGTTTCTAAAATACCAGAGTTAGAAGTAGTAGGTCGGTGTAGTAATGCCTTAGAAGCTTCTTCTTTTCTTGCATCAGAACAGATTGACCTTCTATTTTTGGATATCAATATGCCGGTAATCAAAGGGATTCAATTTTTTAAAAACCTTGTCAATAAACCAAAAGTTATTTTTACCACAGCCCATAGGGAGTATGCCTTAGAGGGTTTTGAAGTAAGTGCTTTGGATTACCTTTTGAAGCCTATAATCTTTGAACGGTTTTTTCTGGCCATTCAGAAGTTCTTTCAAGCTATGGAGACAAGGAAGTTTGTAAATAAAGACGGAACAGAAAATAAGGGTGGTTCAGGAAAAAAAATCATTTTTGTCAATCAAGGGCATCGAAAGATCAAAGTAGATTTAAACGAAGTCAAATATGTTGAAAGTTTTAAGGACTACATAACAATCCATAGTATTACCGGAGAGATACGAATCAAAGAAAACATTGGGGTTTTTGAGAAAAAACTAAATCGGAATTTTCTTAGAATTCATCGTTCTTACATTGTAAATTTGGACTATTTAACAGGATATACAAAACTTGACATAGAGATAGATGAACTGGAACTACCAATTGGTCCAAGCTATCGGGATGGGGTCTTTGATTTTTTTAATGCCACATTTCTATCATCTGATAAAAATGCGGACAAAAAACGGATTTAAACCTAAATAGTCACCTTTACAACATCTATTTTCTGTTATACAACAATAAGTTGAGCCATTCCTCTTCGTTGAATTAATTTGAGCCTGCTTAATCTATTGGCTTTGGTAATTACTCTTCAAAGAGGTTTGTTTTTGGTGTTTTTGTTCATAGGGTTTCTTTCATATGGGCAATTAAGTGATTTACATTACCTACCCCCATTAAAACAGGGCCAAAACAATGCCGCCATTCAACAACAGGCGGTGTATCTCTCCACACCTGAGACAACATCTTTTACAGTAAATGTCTATCGGGGTACTAACGCAACACCGATTACCTCGTTTACCATCTCCAATACAAATCCGGCAGTATATAATCTGGCCAACGGGGATAACAATATAACTCTGGTCAACAATGCGAATACAGGGATTGTACTTACCAATAGCGGTCTACGTTTTGAAGCACCTGGAGGGAACGATTTTTACGTTAACTATCGAGGACGTTCAAATTCTCAAGCAGCTTCTTTGACCTCAAAAGGTAGAGTGGCCATGGGGACAAACTTCAAATGGGGGGGCGTACCCAATTTAGGGTCTCACCCTTCTAAATCCAACACATTGGGTATTATGGCCACTGAGGATAACACAACTATAGATTTATTCGGATATGATCCAGATTGTGAGTTCAGGGTCGGTAGTGATAGAGCAGGAATAACAGCGGACACATATCAGATTGTCCTAGACGCCAATGAATCCTTTGTTTTTGAAACGTATATAGGCGATTCACCTACCCCAGCTCATGTAGATGGTTGGATTGGTGCCACAATTGAGGCCGACAAGGATATCGTTATAAGCAACGGATCTTTAAACTACGGGCGTCAGGCAGGAGCTACAAACAGGGATGCGGGGATAGACCAACCTGTTCCAGAAAATCGATTGGGCAAGGAATATGTTTTTATACGCGGAAACGGTAATACGAATGGATCAACAGAGTTTCCATTGATTATTGGCACACAAAACAACACAGAAATCTATGTTAATGGTTCTGCTACACCTATTGCCACCATTAATGATGGTGATTTTTTTGAAATACCCAGTAGCAATTATTCTTCGAACTCTGTAGGGGCGAATATGTACGTTGAAACCTCAAAGGATGTTTATGCCTACCAATGTATGGCTGGCTCAAGTCAAGTGTATACCCAAGGGTTGAACTTTGTAGCTCCTGTCAATTGTCTTTTACCTAGTTTGATGGACAATATTCCCAGCATTACCGACGCAGCTGGAATTACAATTTCTGGAGGAGTAACTATTATAGCATCGACAGTTACACCGGATGCCAATATCATTGTAACCGATTCAGGGGGAGCAGTAACACTTCCCGCTGCAAATACGGTAGCTGGGTCTTCGGATTGGAAAACATTTTATATCCCAAACCTTAACGGAAACGTAAGCGTGCAGTCTTCTGGACCTATTGCCGTTGGTTTCTTTGGTTTTAATGGTGCGCGTGGTTTAGCAGGGTATTATTCAGGATTTGATACCTTACCCAATATAGATTTACAAATATCAGGAAGCAGCTGTTTGCCGGGTGCAACTTTGCAGATTGCTAGTGGTGAATCGTTCGATGCATACCAATGGTATGGTGATGGAGCATTAATTCCAGGTGCAACCTCACCAACTTTTAGTGCTTCAATGGCAGGGGATTATTTTCTTAGGGTAACGAGAGGTCCATGTAGTTATGACTCGAATAACATAGAAGTCTATTATTGTAATCCTGATATTGTTTTAGATAAATCCACAACAGATTTGGTTGTAAATGATGGTGATACAGTTTCCTTTGACATTACTGTTGAAAGTTTGGGCAATGATCCGGTGACCAACCTACAAGTTACTGATTTGTTGCCCAATGGATTGGATTTTGTCTCTGCCACGGTATCAAAAGGCTCATTTACGTATCCCAATTGGAGTATTGGAACAATGACCCGTGGCGAATTGGTAACCATGACTTTGGTCGCTAGGGCGAAAATGACCAATATCTATCTTTCATCAATGACCTATACCAATACAATTACCAATTCACAAGACCAAACAGATAATAATATCACCACAGATAACCCCTCAGTTGATGTACAGGTCAATTTTGTTCCACCAACCACTGTAATTACAAATAGGCGGATTACAATCAGGGTAAATAGGAATTAGTGATTATTTTTTGATAGATAACCTTCGACTTTACTTCTTCGAAAACCTATCTAAAAATCTAGGATTAAAATATTGATATTGTAATGACTTTTAGCATAAGGTTAGGATTGATTAAATGGAATGAATGACCCCTAGCACCTACCATTTCATCGGAAAAAAGCTACAATAAATCGATGTTACACCCTTGAAGACACCAGTTTTTATTGGGTCTGACAACAAATTCCACCACTCTTACAAAGCATCTATTGTATCTAACAACAAATATCTGGTAATCACAGATAAAGCTGCTTTTTTTGTTGGGAATAACTTCAACTTCCACCCCAAATGGACCGAATTATTGACCTGTCAAGCAAAACCTTGCATAAGTTAGGTTTGCTATTTGTATTTCTTTTTGTTTCTTCTTTTGTAAATGCTCAGTTAAGCGACCTTCATTATTTACCACCCCTAAAGCAGGGTCAGAATAATGCTGGTATTCGCGATCAGGCCATTTATCTCTCTACACCAGAACCTACAACTTTTACGGTAAACGCCTACCGTGGTACTAATGCCACACCGGTAGCAACATTTAATATTTCTAATGTGAGTCCGGCAGCTTGGACTTTGGGAGATGGTGATAACAATATAACATTGGTCAACAATGCCAATACAGGTATAGTTCTAAACAATAGTGGTTTACGTTTTGAGTCTCCGAGCGGTAATCGTTTTTATGTAAACTATCGAGGTAACTCAAGTGCTCAGGCAGCATCTTTGACAGCAAAAGGACGGCAGGCTTTAGGGACTCGTTTTAAATGGGGTGGTGTTCCTAACTTGGGGTCACACCCTTCAAAATCCAACACTTTGGGGATTATGGCTACTGAAGACAATACTACGGTAAGACTTTTTGGCTATGACCCAAATTGTGAGTTTAGGGTGGGGAATAACAGAGCAGGGATAACCGCGAATACCCATACCGTTACCCTAAATGCAAATGAATCCTTTGTTTTTGAAACCTATATTGGTAACAACCCTACACAAGCTCATGAAGATGGATGGATTGGTGCTACAGTTGAATCCGATAAAGATATTGTTATAAGCAATGGTTCCATAAACTTTGGTCGTCAGGCCGGAGCCAGTAATCGAGATGCTGGTATTGATCAACCGGTTCCAGAGAATAGGTTAGGAAAGGAATATGTTTTTATCAGAGGTAATGGTAATACCAATGGTTCTACCGAATTTCCCTTGGTAATTGCCATTTCTGACAATACTCAAATTTTCGTCAACGGTGGCACAACACCGATTGCAACCATTAACAATGGTGAATATTTTCAAGTACCAAGTAACTTCTATTCGTCCAATACGGTTGGTGCCAATATGTTGTTGCAGACTTCAAAAGATGTTTATGCCTACCAATGTATGGCTGGAGCGAGCCAGGTCTATACCCAAGGACTCAATTTTGTAGCTCCAGTAAACTGTTTGCTCCCTGATGTAATGGATAATATCCCGGATATCAGAAATATGGCTGGTACAACTGTAACAGGAGGAATGACCATTATTGCCGCTGTAAATACTCCAGATACAAATATTGTGGTTACTGACGGTAATGGCGCTGTAACATTGCCAGCTTCAAATCCTGTTGCGGGCTCATCGGATTGGAAAACCTTTTATATCCCTAACCTGAATGGTGATGTCAGTGTAAATTCTACAGGACCAATGGCCGTTGGTTTCTTTGGATTTAACGGTGCCCGTGGGGTAGCAGGTTACTTTTCTGGATTTGATACTTTACCAGAGGTAACCCTAGAAATTCGAGGGGGAAGCGGTTGCTTTGTAGGATCAGAGCTTTTTGAAGCTACCAGTAATAATTTTGATGCTTTTCAATGGTTTGAAAACGGACAACCCATACCGGGTGCCAATGGTCCCAGCTATGCACCTACGGGAGCTGGCGATTTCTTCTTACGAGGTACTAAAGGACCCTGTACCTATGATAGTAATGCCATACAGGCACTTTATTGTGATCCCGATGTTTTTGTTCAAAAAACTGTGGATAATGCCGAAATTATGGAAGGAGAGACAGCAACTTTCACAATTCGGGTACAAAATCTAGGATTAGGTCCACTGACCAACTTACAAATAACGGATAACATTCCAGCTGGATTAACTTTTTTATCGGCCTTTACCATAACTGGAAGCTGGAGTGGAAATACATGGAACATTGGAACCTTGGATGGTGGCGATGTTGCCATTTTGGAATTGGAGGTACGAGCTGATGAAATAGACGCCCTACCACTACTAAGCTTAACAAATACAGCTACTAATACCCAAGATCAGGTAGATACCAATTTAACCCAAGACCAACCTTCGGCCAAAATCGTGGTCCACAATGACTTTGATAATGATGGTGTAAATGATAGTACTGATTTAGATGATGATAATGACGGAATTTATGATAACGATGAGTGTGATACGCTTCTTTTCAATATTGCTAGCGGAGCGTCGCACACAAGCGATTTAATCACCTCAGATGATTATCTGGTTCTTAATATTTTCAGTGTAGATAACTCCTTTAACCTTCAAATCAATGGGAATGATGTCGCTGGTGAGATTCAGTTACAAAATGGCGAACCCGGCAACATAGCCCTGTTTGAAGATGGAACTGGTTACGGACAAGGAAGTAACCCAGATATATGGACAATTACTGGAACACATGGAACCCCTTTGTTACGTGTAGTTGTAGATCAAGCAGGTCAGTTTGAATTGTTTGGTACTCGAACTAACAATGGACCATTGGAATCTTTAACGTTAACTACACCTGCCAATGTGGTAAGTTGGAATACATCTGGAACCAATTCGATAATAATTGGTCAAACTGTTGCAGGCCCAACCAATATGCAAGGTGCCCTACTTACCGCTGGATGCGATACGGATTCTGATGGTTTTCCCAATCATTTGGATTTGGATAGCGATGGAGACGGCTGTAGTGATGCCAATGAATTTTACAAAGATGAAAATGCAGATGGTGGTGATGGCGGTGAATATGGTACAGGAGTACCTGTTGTTGATTCTTCTGATGGCGCAGTAACCGCTGCCTCATATATTCAGGTTTTGGCTCCAGAAATTGTTTTGGGCAATACCTCTGAAGATCTTGGCGGAACAGATATCAACGGACAAGGAGTAAGTTTGGGAGATACTTTTCAATATGTGCTTCGTTTTCAAAATACGGGTGACGATGATGCTACTAATTACACAATTAGGAATGTTTTACCATCCAATGTTACCTTAGATAATGTTGACGTTTCCAACGCATTGGGAACCACACACTCCCATGATATAAATACAAACACTATAACATTTCAAGTTCCAGATAATCTAGTGGAAATAGGTGATCCCGAATATTCCATTCGCATTACGGTCACCATTTCAGGAAATTGTTCTGATTTTGTCAATGCTTGTTCTTCTGAATTGGAAAATTTAGCATTTTCCACTTTTCAGGGAGTTAATAATTCCACCGTATTTACTGATGAACCGGGGACATCGAATTTTCCGTGTAACACAACACCTGAGGTTGCCAACAATACCATTTTAAATGATTTGGCAAACTGTGGACAAGCACGAACAGTTCAACTTTGTGGAGCGGATGTAGTTTTAACCGCAGGTTCAGGGTTCACCACTTATACCTGGGCACTGGATAACAATGGAAATGGTCAAATTGATGGTGCGGATACCATTTTGAACGATGGTGACCCCGATTCTGATCCAAGTACGCTTATTGTAACAAATATTGGAAATTATATAGTAGAGAAGTCTTCAGGAGGAGGTTGCCTGGATTTAACCGAGTTGATAACTGTTGAGCGATTCGGAACTACGCAAACAAACCCTATTATCTCCTACTTCAATCAGGTAAATTCTGATTCTAATCCTAATAACAATTTACAAGGAGAAATTGCGACATGTTCTATTGATGGAAGTCTTTTGCCAAAGATATTCTTGTGCGGGGAGAATGATGAACCAACTATTCAATTAGGTATAACAGACGCCCAAAGTATTGTATGGCAAAGACTCGACGAAACCAGTTGTGCAGATGCGGGAGATGACTGTGCAAATACAAACAGTACTTGCACTTGGAACGACCTTGTTACTCAAGATAATTATACCTTAACCGATAGTGGCAAGTACAGGGTGGTTATCCGTTATCAAAACGGATGTTTCAGTCGTTTCTACTTCAATGTATTCAAGAACACTTTGGATATTCTGCATACAGCTTCTGATGTTTTGTGTAGCACGGATGGTAATATCAGAATCACCAACTTAGGGGCAAACTACGGATTCCAATTGGTTGATGCATCCAATGATAATATTGTAGTGCCTTTTTCAGCCAACAACGGCCCAAATTTTGATTTAAGCACTGGTGGAATCTACGTAGTTCAGGTTACCCAATTAAATCCTGGTACCGGAGACCCAATCCCTGGAAGCTGTATTTTCGAAACGGAGGAAATTGGAATACTGGAAAGGAATTTTCAGGTTAACTTAAGCGAAACCCCAGCTGATTGTAATCAACTGGGTACTATAACAGTTCAAGCACTAAATGTTTTGCCCAATTACAGCTATGAACTTCGATTGGACGACGGAAGTAATGGGGGACAGGGAACATTTATGGACAATAGAGTTGCCTCTGCAAACAACACCCATACGTTTACCAATGTAAATCCTGGAAATTACATAGTAATCACAACTACAGATGATGGTTGTACAGATACCCAAACAATAACAGTAAACGAAATTCCAGAGCTAACGCTTGTGGCGCTTACTACTGAAAACATCACGTGTACAGCCGGAATTGTTACTTTGACACCTAATGGAGGTACTCCAAATCCCGATTATCAAATGGCAATTTGGAGCAAAGACGGTGTGGATTTATATGCCTCTCCAGCAGATGTGCCTTCAACTGAATTACAGACAAATCCAAACTTTTTGTTTGGCTATCGTGGCACCCCAACAACATATTTTCCAAATGAAGCTGGTGATTACGAATTCATTGTTTTTGACGATAATGGTTGTTCCACAATTTCCAATAGCGTTCGCGTGGACGAGCCTGGGGGATTGAATATTTCGGCATCTGATAGTGGAATAGTTTGTGCCGATTCTGCTACAGCGTCCTTAACCATATCCGTAACAGGAGGAACAGCACCATATCAATACAGTTTGGATGGTGGAACCAGCTATCAGAATAGTGATACCTTTGTGAATCTTCCAGCTGGTTTCTACACCATTACCGTAATGGATTCAAGCGGTAGTGGAGGGTCAGGTTGTGTTCAAGACTTTGATTACGAAATTGTTCAGCCTTTCCCATTGAACGCTTCTCCTGCAATAATTGAAGATGCTTCATGTAGTCCAAGTGGTGCAAGGGTTAGAATACTAAATGCTAGCGGAGGACAAGCTCCTTATGAATATAGTTTTGATGGAGGAAGTAACTTTAACCCCAACAATGAAAGAAATTTAGCTCCGGGAAATTATCAATTGGTTCTCCGAGATGCTTTGGGTTGTACACATGATATGGATTTGACTGTACCCAACGCAGTGCCAGACCCAAATTTGAGTGCAGCAGTAGATTATGCATGTGATGGTACAGCATCTATTACGGTTTCTACATCCAATACAACAGATTTTACCTATACCTACAGTTTGAACGCTACGGCAAACACTCCAGCGAACAATAATGTGTTTACAGGTGTAGCCGATGGCAGTCAAACCATTACAGTTGGGTATGCTAGCAGCATTGCACCCAACCAGAGCACCATTTTCTTTGAGGATTTTGGAGCAGGTCCAACCACACAAATAGCTGAGGTGGGTACAGACTACTGTTATGAACCCCAGGATGGTTCCTTGACAAATTGTAATAGAGGACCAGCAGGAATTCTAGTAAATGGTGAATACACAGTAACCAACTTAGTAACAAATGCATTAAACCTTACCACTTTGACCAATCCGCGAGATCATACCGGTCTTACAGATGGAAGGTTCTTGGCCATTGACGTGAGTACATTTTCTGATACGGGTTCCACAGTATTGAACTCAGTGCTATGGCGTAAAGAGAATATTGAAGTATTGCCGAATGAAGATATTTCATTGAACTTCTGGGCGTATAACTTGATGAACCTTACGGGTGCGGGAAACAATCCTGAAGTTTTGATTGAGATTTTGGATAATACGGGAACTTTGATTCATAGTGAGGTGGCTCCTGAAATTCCAAAGAATACAAGCGATACAGATTGGCACAATCGTACCATTACTTTTAATCCTGGCACCAATACGGATATTGATATCGTCTTTAGGTCCAATGTAAATAGTAATGATGGTAATGATTTAGTGTTGGATGACATTCAGGTAGTTCAGTTACCTGAAATATGTGAAAAAACACAAGATATTATTGTAGTTGTTGAACCAGACCGAGCGTTCAATAGTCAACTATTGAGTGTAACAGATCCGAGTTGTAATGGTGCTACAGATGGAACTATCAGCTTTGAGGTGGCTAATTTTGATGCGGTTGCAGGATTTGAATACTCTTTGGATGGTGGAACAACCTGGATTCCGGAAACTGCCTCTCCAGTTACTACCGCTGCCAACTTAGGTGACGGTAGCTATACTGTACAAGTACGAAAGGCAGATGATAATGCTTGCACATCCAGTTTTGGTGCCACTTTGACGGAACCTACAGCATTGGTTCCAGCCTTAAGTCTTACAGCCCAGTTCACTTGTTTTAATACAGGGGCTACTTTGGAAGCCTCCGCAACGGGAGGAAGCCCAGCTTACGAATACCAATTGGAAGATACCGTTCTAGGTGTTGTGGTTGCCTATCAAAACGGTATAACCTTTACCAATGTAGTTGCTGGAAATTATCTCGTTCGAGTGCGTGATGTTAACGGGTGTTCGGAAATTACAACCACCCCTGTAACGGTTACCGCTCCTCAAACCATAACATTTACAACTTCTTCTACCGCATGTTACGACGGAACCAATAATGCCACGATAACCACAAGTGTTACAGCTGGTAATGGCGATTATACGTTTAGAATCAATGGAGGCGCATGGCAAGCACCCACACCAACAACAGATACAGACTATACATTTTCAAACCTTGCAAATGGCACGTATACCATTGAAGTTTCTGATGCTTTTGGATGTGTTTCTAACGTGGAAACCGTGACTATAGCACCGGTACTATCAGCTCAGGTTGATGTGGTGGATGTCACAAGTTGTGGAAATGGTAGTATTACCGTGACACCAACAGGTGGAGATGGCAGTTATTCGTATGCTTTTTTGACTACAGGTTCCACAGTGTCTGACTCCGATTTTGCGGCACCTAATTCTTTTGTAGTCACATCTGGAAATACAGGGGGTTACGATGTTTATGTCCGTGACAATTCAGGTACAGCTCCGTATTGTCAATATATGGAGACCGTTACTGTAAACAACACACCCAGTTTAGCATTTACACCCACACCAACAGACCCAGAATGTCATGACGGAACAGGTTCCATTGCAATAAATATTACAGCAGGGGATGGGCCGTATACCGTCCAAATTATTGATTTGGACAATGCTGGAGCTTCTGACCAGACGGTTACCAATGTTTTGACAAGCACTTATGAGTTTTTCAATCTGCTGCCAGGAGATTATACAATAACTATAACAGATGCATACGGGTGTAATTTAACTGACACACCAATAACCATAAATAACCCAGATGAACTTGTAGGAACCGTGTTAGGGATTACACCATCGGCTTGTGGCGGACCCATCACGGATTTTGGTTTCGATATTATCGGTTATCCTGGGACGATTGGTACTGTTGAATTTAGTGATGATGGAGGAGCAACATGGCAAACTTCAGACCAATTCAGAGGATACATCTCTGGAGCAACAGTTTTCCCATCCTTAAGAACAGTTGATGGGTCTGGAAACACCATATGTCAAACAGATTTACCCCAGTTTGTTATTCCATTTCCACTAGATGACTTGGACATTACCATTTCTGCTTTGGTAGTAAATTGTAATGAGCTGCAAGTCACTGTACAAGGTGCTGAAGGAACACCTGATTACCAGTATACCTATTCTGAGGATGCTTCCACATTTGACCCATTGGCTCCTACAATTCCATGGACCACTCCTGCAAGGGATGCCGTAACACCTTTCGTGTTTACTGGATTGGTTCCTGGAAGGACATATACCTTTTATGTGCGGGATGCTGTAGGTTGTGTACGACAGAGTAATGTCAATGTAAATAATTTGATTACCCAACCCTTAGGTATTACCTCAACCGTTGCACCTTCTTGTAACGGAAGTACTAACGGAAGTATTACTTATACCATAGTTGAAAATACGGTCTCGCCAGGATCAGAAATGCAATGGTCTTTCTATAATATTGCAACAGGTACACCAGTTTTGGTAAGTGATAGTGGTGGAAATGTTGTATTTTCTTCCCCACAAACCCTGACGTTTAACAGCTTGGGAGCTGGCGACTATTTCTTGGAGGTCACCAAAATGGATGGTGCTGTAGCTAGTTGTATCAGTGCATCCGAAAATGAACTTTTGGAAGAATTGGATGCCATGACAGGTACACCTACAGTATTGCAAGATATTACTTGTGATAGACCTGGGCTTATAGAGATTCCTAATATATCTGGAGGCGGTGGCACCTATAATTATAGTGTAACAGGTCCAGCACCATTTACGCCTATTGCCGGAACTTTGGACAACCCTATTGAGATTCCAGCAAATTCACCGTCTGGCTCGTATACAATAACCGTTACCGACCAATATGGTTGCTCAGCCAATCTGGGTAGCGTAAATATGAATCTTTCACCCAACCCGACTATCGATGCTATTGCAGTGGATAATTGCAATGTTCAAGCGAATGTAACCATCACGGCAAGTAGTGCGGCCGCCCAGATTTTCTATTCTTTGGATGGTGGTGCCAATTATGTGGCTAATGGAGGTGTCTTCAACAATGTAGCCCCAGGAACTTATGCCGTAAGTATTATTGATAGCAATGGCTGTACCGATACAGATTCGGTAACTGTGCATCCACAAATTCAAGCGAATGCTACATTGGCAGAGGTTTTAGGATGTGGTGCAGGAAACGAGGCAGAGATTTTAATCGAGGCAACCAATGGTTCAGGCAGTTATGACTATCAAGTTGTTGGAACTTTGGGTACTTTGGCCTCAAGACAGTCTTTATCTTCAAATCCTCTTACGGTATTGGCGACTGTAGCAGATACCTATACTGTTACGGTTTATGACAACAATACTTCTGGTCCGGAGTGTTCAAGGGTTTTCACAGTTGAAGTATCACCTGCGCTTACACCAAGTTTTGTTCCAACTACTACAGATGCCAGTTGTTCTGGTGCCAGTGATGGGATAATAGCCATCGCTGAAAACAATACTGGAATTAGCCCATTGACCTATGCGTTAAATCCTAATATCGCTACTTTCAATACGACTACCAATAGTTTTGAAAACTTGCCTCAAGGAACCTATGAGGTGACTGCCACAGGACAAAACGGATGTATAACAACCATCAGCAATATTCAGATAGATGAACCAAACACCCTATCATTTGACCCGGTAGCCGTTTCTCCTTTTGGATGTACTACTGGAAATGCGGTTAATTTGGCTACCATTACCATTGATGAAACGAGTATTGCCGGAGGTAGTGGGACTTATATTAGATATGAGTTTATCGACAATGCAACAAGCAACATGCTGCAGACCGGGACGAATCCAGTATACACTCGAACGGATTACACGGCAGTTGATGTTTTAGTACGTGTTGTGGATTCTAATGGCTGTTCAGGCCAGGAATTGGTCACCATTCCTGCGTTTGATGAGCTGCTTAGTGCGTCAATTACTGTTGATGATATAATAAGCTGTTCAAATAGTGGTGAGGACATTACTATAGATGTAACCGGAAGTTTGACAAACTTTGGTTCCCACCCTGGTAACTATGAGTTCCGACAATTACCTTCCGTAACGTATCAAACATCCAATGTATTCACGAACCTTGCAGCAGGCAATCATACTTTCGGAATACGCAATGTGAATACGGGATGTGAATTGACTATCAATCATGTAGTGGATGAACCCAATACGTTCGACGTGGTTGTTGAAAAGTTAGGAGATGTGGTTTGTTTTGGTGATACGGGAAGTATACGACTTACCTTGGTGGATGCTACGTATGTTTCTGGATTTACATGGAATATCTTCGATACAAATGGCACACCTTTGGATAGAACCGATGATGGTCCAGCTGTTTTAACCGGAACATCGGTAAACGTAGGTCCTACAGGTGCTATAAATGTACCTGCTGGAGATTATTTGGTTGAGGTAGTACAAGACGCTTTCCCTGAATGTTTGCAGGTTAGGGCATTTAACATTACCACTCCTCCAGCTGCAATTACTCTAAGTCCTATTGATCTAACTGATGTGGGATGCTCAAACAACCAAGGTAGTGCTTTGATAGCACCTGTTGGCGGAGTTGCCCCATATACCATAGCGTTGACACATAATGGTACTACTGTGACTACCACAGTGATCTCTGTAAATAGCCACTTGTTCCAAAACTTGACCGCTGGTCAATACTCGATAAGTGTTACGGATGATTTAGGATGTGCCGTGCCATTTGCCAATGCATTTGATCTCTTATTGCCTGACCCAATTTCAGGGTCGATTGGCAATACAAACCTAGTTTGTCAAGGTGATACGGATGCCTCTGTGTCAGTTAACGTCAATCCAAGAAATGTTACTACAACATACCGATATATTTTAAACACATATAATGATGCAGTAGGTTCAGTTCTATTAAGCGCTTCTACCTCTCAAACAGCTCAGAATTTTGACAACTTGGGTGCCGGATTCTACAGTATAAACGTACTGGATGATATGGGTTGTACTTTTGAAACTAGCATAGTAGAAATCGTTGAACCAACAGATGTAGATGCTTTGCTGGTTACCAATCAACCATTGCGATGTAATAGTAATGCTGAATTACTGTTGGTTGCCTCTGGCGGAACCGCCCCATACAGTTGGAGTGTTGATGGAAACACCTTTAATGCGATGAACGAAACAGTGGCCACAGACACGCATCTATTCACCAATATCACCGCAGGAAACTATCAGTATTATATCAGAGATAGCTTTAATTGTGTTTCTACCATTTCTAATGAAGTGAGTTTGGAACCTATTGAGACATTGATCGTGACGCTAGATACTTCCGCTGCTGCCGTGAACTGCAATGGAGAAAGCAATGCGTTGATTGCTGCCGAAGCCGATGGTGGCCTTGGAAACTATCAATATGCACTTTTTACAGATTTAGCCTTGACGAATGAGATTCGTCCAAACCAGAGTACAGGTACATTTATTGGATTGGCTGCAGGTTCCTATTACGTAAGAGTTCAAAGTGAAGATTGTCAAGTAACTTCCGAAGAAGTGATAATTGAAGAGCCAGATGTACTTGTAGTTAATCCTACAGTTAGTGATGTTACTTGTTCAGGTGCTGAAGATGGAAGCATTGCACTCCAGGTACAAGGGGGAACTGGAAATTATCAATATGCCATTTCACCAAATCTTAATCAGTTTGAATCTGATAATACCTTTGATGAATTGACTCCAGGAAGTTATCAAGTAATCGTACAGGATGAAAACGGTTGTTTTGAACTGATTGAGTTTGATATTATCGAACCCCAGCCTTTAAATGTGGTCTCCACGGTAACCGATGAGATTTGCTTTGATAGCAGTGATGGAACTATTTCTCTACAAATTACAGGAGGAACAATGCCATATTTCACTTCCCTTGATAGTAATTTGGATTCAGACTTTGTTCAAGATGTAACAGATTATGCCGATTTATCTAGTGGAACCCATGTTGTTTTCGTGAGGGATGCCAATGGATGTGAGTTTTCGGAAGTTTTTGAAGTACAGAATGGCGTTAACCTAGAGGGAGAAGTAGAAGTATTGTATCAATGTGATGGGAATGGATTCACTTCAAACAGTATTCAAGTGGTTTTTGATGATGACACAGTCGCTCAAGATGTACTATATGGTCTGGATACAAGTGACACATCCTTAATGCAATTGGAACCCGTGTTCGAAAATTTAACTGGAGGGGAACATTACGTTACTGTGGTCCATAACAATGGTTGCATCAACACTCTAACTTTTGAAGTAACGATTTTTGAACCTTTAACCCTAGAACTTAGACAAGGAGAGATCAATCAAATTGATGCTTCGGCTATGGGTGGTTCTGGTGAATACACTTTTAGTATAAACGATGGACCATTTGGAATAGAAGATACCTTCAATATTACTGAGACTGCGGTGTACACGGTTACAGTAACTGATGAAAATGGCTGTAGTATAAGTCAGGAGATTTTTATGGAGTTTATCGATATAGAAATTCCAAAATTCTTCACACCGGACGGAGATGGAATGAACGATACTTGGGCACCAGATAATATTGATCAGTATCCCAATATCTTTATTAAAATCTTTGACCGATATGGTAGAGCCTTGTTCTTCTTTGCGGGGAATCAAGATAGTTGGGACGGACAGTACCAATTTTCTGAGTTGCCAACGGGAGACTACTGGTATATTATTCGTCTAAATGGCGAAGCGGACCAACGTGAATTTGTGGGTCACTTTACGCTATACCGATAAGAAATTTGAATTAGAACAAATTGATTATTGTCCTACAACGGATTAAACCTAAAAAGCCCCATTTTGGGGCTTTTTATTTAATCAAATGGAGATGCTTTAGACGCTAAAAGCGTAATAACAGTTTTGAAATAAATAGACCAAAAACAAATCAGGTTCCATGTTGTAAACAAAATCAGGAGATTATCCATTGAAAAGAATACTATTTCCTTTTTTCTTTAATGTTTTCACCTTCAAGGGAGTAGCATAGCTTTGCTTTTTTCATTCCAAAAATTCTTCCTGCTTTGGCCTCATAGTTGGCATAAAGGGCCCCATTTTTTCTAAAAGCTTGCTGTATACCTTCCTCTTTACCGTTATTAAGGTTCATTTTTTTGAAAAGCTCGCCTGTAGGATACCATTTCGTCTGTTTACCATGTGGCTTGCCCTTGTAATAATTATAGTGTGCAATCAGAAGGTGGATCGGCTGGTCCGACCAGATTTTTTTCTCTCCATGCAATTTTCCTCTATGATAAGTAGCTAGGTTTTTTAAATGTCCGTCCGGATACCATTGAATAAACGTATTCTGCTTTTTCCCTTCAAAGATTCCGAACTTCTCCTTCAAAGTATTGTTTGGATAGTGACTTACGGCAAATCCTGAGTAAGGGGTTCCATTCAATGTCCATGTGGAGTTTTCCGGATTGTAATGCAACATTGATTTTTTAATGATGATATTCGGTACCTCTGGAGATATATTGGAGTTAATCTCCACAAAGGATTTGCCCCTTTGTTTTGTACACCCAATAGACAGAACCACAAAGGCTATCAATAAAGAAAATAGAGGTTTGGTTCGCATCATTTGATTTTAGGGATTTCGCTTCTACAAAAGTTCTTTGCGCCACTCACAGAACAGTATTGGGCGTGCCTTGCAAATCACCTGCAAAAAGGGCTATAACATTCCCGAAATAGAACTCGTTGACGACGTGATAGTGATAGATTATTTCCCCGTTGCTATGTTGTGTTACGCCAAAATGTCCACCAGATTCATCCAAGTCTGTAGGGTAGGAGCCATCCATTTCCCTTCTTCCGTACAGCAAAAAACCATCTGCCATAATACCTACCAACTTCTCATCATCGTGGGAGAGCACCGTGTTTTCTGGGATATCAGAGGACTCTATATGGTAGTGATAGCCAGAAGGTCCATTATGGGCTCCGGCATAGTCAAATGTTTCAGCGATTACTTCTTCAATGGGTCTGTTGTCTCCTTCCAAATCGTTAAAAATAGGAACTCCTGTTACTGCAATGCCAATGGGTCCTAATCCAGTTGCCGTACTTGATGAGGCCAACTCTGGCGCGGAAGGTACGGTAATGGAATAGCTCCGATTGCCGCCAATGCGACCAGGGGTCAATGCAACGGCCACGATAGGTTCAATATACAAAGGGTCCGTCTCGGGCCAGTAGGGTGAAGTATGGTTGGGAACACCATTGGATTCTATTGTGATGTTATCTCCGTCGAAAGAAACGGTTACTGCATCGGTATTAAACTCATCAAATGCAGCCAATGGTGTACTGACAGCATCCGAAACGTCATCTGTATCGTCAGTGTCGTCCGTATTTTCTGAATCGCTGCTGCAGGACAAACTAAAAGCAAAAACTATGAAAAGCAGGAAAATTGTAAATCTTAAGTACTTCATTTTCGTGGTTTTTTGATTAAAAAAGTATCACTAAGAATTAGATGCTTTTCTATAACTTTTCTTGCGGTAGTTTACGAATAAAGTTTTCGTAGGGTCTGTTCTTATATAGTAAAACTTTGAAAATTAGCTGCTTAAAACTTTATTTGAGGAGAAATCAACTACTAACTTCATTTCGACCTAAGTATACGATGTATTTTATCTGCCATTTCCATTACGTTGAAATACTTTTGGTTCTTTAAAATGATGATATATAAGTCGTCTTCCGGGTAATATCTTATTACGGATTCATAATTTCCTTGTTCGCCATGATGATGGTGAACTTCTAAAGTATCTTCATCCCACTCCAAAACACCCAAAGGTGATTGGGCGCCTTCTCTTTCCGAAAGAAGTTTTACAGATTCTTTTGATAGCAATTGATAACTGTGCAAGTGATATAGGTATTGGTAAAGATCCTGTGCGGTAAATAGCATTAAAAACTTAAGGCCATCAAGTTTAACAGTATCAAGTTTGTTGTCTTTATCAAAAGAATGAGCAGGTAACACTTCGTTTTTCCAAGGAAAAGCCTTTCCAAAATAGCTATCCTTCATTTTTGCTGGTTTAAATATGTTTTGTGACACATAGTCTTCAAATGATTGACCAGAAACCTTTTCCACAATATGCATGAGCAAGATGGGATTGTAGTTTGAATAGAGGTAATCTGAACCGGGTTCAAAGGCAAGTTCCTTTACTTTCTTTAAGTCATTCATCAACAATTCATGGGTAACCGTCATTTTATTTTCCCCATAGCGCTCCCAAGATACCCTTGGTAAACCACTAGTGTATTTGAACAGTTGCTGTATGTTTATTGAGGATGCCCATGATGGCAAATCCTTGAGATACTTACCTACCTTGTCGTTAAGGTTTATTTTTTTACGTTCGTAGAGTTGCATAATAGCCACTCCAGGAAATTCTTTAGAAATGGAACCAATCGCAAAACGATGTAAATCTGTTAATTTCTCTTTTGTTTTAGGATGGGCAATACCAAAGGAGTTTTCGTAAAGAACTGTATCACCCCTTACTACTAGTATGTTGCCATTAAGTTCTCCGTCAAGATATTGCTTTTGTATATACTCATCGATGTTTTTGTATTGACAGCTTGCCGTTAACAATACAAGGCAAAGCAATGGAAGTGCAATTAATCTCTTCATTTCCATTCTATTTTACGCCGTTCCAGATATCCAAATACATTTTCCAATCACCATCCACTTTTTTCCAAACAATCACATATTTTCCCTTCCAATAGGAAATCTGGCCTTCTTTGCGTTTGGTTTTGCCCTCGTAATACCCATAATCATATGCGGTATTTCCAACTACCGTGATTTCACTTTGCGTGATTTTGTGATACGGAGTACTTATTCCATCAGGAAGTGTCCAATACTTAATGATGTCTTTGCCCTCAAGTATCAAAGTATTATTGGGAAAAATCTTGGCATTATCGGTATAGGAAGCTGCGATTCCATCGTAATCTGAGCTCATAACGTATTCCGAAAACTTTTTGGTGTTTTCCAATATTTGATTAATGTCTTTTGGATTGCCTTCAAAGGCTTGTGAAAAACCTAAATAAGCATTGAACATTATGAAGGTAGTTGTAAGTAGTGTTTTCATTTTTGCTGATTATTTTCGTTTATTCTTTTTATCATTTGAATGGCATTGGTGTTTGCTGGGTTTAACTCCATTGATTTTCTATAATTCTCAATAGCTAAGGCCGTATTGCCATTTAGCATATAAGCCTCCCCAAGACTATCAAAAGCATTAAATGAATTTGGGTGTTTTTCTACATTTATTTGAAAAATCTCAATGGCTCTCTCTAGATCGTCGTCAAGTATAAAATCATACCCTGTATTGTTCAGGACTCCTTCAAAGGATAACTGAGGATTCTTTTTTCTAGCCTTTTCATATACTTTTCTGAAGTTTTTGCTACTGTTGGACTTCATAATATCAATCCGCAGTTGTTCTTGAGCGATTCGATTAGGTTCCTTCAGTCTGCTGTCTGCCATTCCAGCTATGAGGCGCATCATGTTAGCTATTCTGGGCGTGTATTTAAAGCCATTGCTAAGAATGATTACCGTCAAACCCGTTTCAAACTTTTTGAAATCTATCACTGCACCCCCTGAAAAACCATACATTTTATGACCATTTACTAAATATTCGTCCATACTGCCATGGAGGAATCGCTTTTCATTGTTGTTATAGGCAAAAGGAGACAAAAACAGGGTCTTAGTCTCTTCATCCAAAAGCTTTCCGGTATCAAACAGTTTATTCCAAGAGATGAGTTGGTCTAGAGTGGTATTAAGACCGTTGCCCGCTAGACTTCGATTTCCAGCTTCAAAGGTTGAATGTTCATAACGCTTTAATTGAGGGTCATAAATGTATTTGGCATTACGATTGGGATAGACTGCCAAGGAGTTGGAAGCAAAAAAGGCTTCATTACCTGCATTTGGAAACTGAATGTCCAATACAACTTTTTCAAAAGCCTCTCCCGTAACTTTTTCAATGATTTGTTGTAGGAGCCAAAAACCCGTTTGGTTGTATTCAAATCGTTCCCCCATAGGAAATCGTAAAGGTTGAACACTCAGTTTTTCTAGGAGTTCCTCATTGGACAGCGATTGATTAAAGTCTTTGTATTCTGGAAGCCCAGATGAATGGGTCAGCAAGTGTTTTATCTGAATTGGTTTCCACTGTTCTGGTAACCCATCAAGATATTGTGATAGGGTATCATGGAGCTTCATTTTTTTTTGCTGCACCAAGCGAAAAGTAGCTACAGCAGTCATCAGTTTAGTTACAGAATACAGCCTAAAAACTGAGCTGTCACTGACTTTCACATGGTTTTCTAAGTTTGCATAGCCATAATGTCCCTTATGTAACACCATTGAATCTTGAATGACCGCTATGGCAAGTCCTGGAATTTCATCAACCACCATCAAATCTTTGACGTAGGCGTCAATCTTATTGGTAACTGTATTCTCAACAGAGCCGGTCTCAACTGCTTTTTGACAGGAAAGGGTCAGGAAGACAATGAATAGAAAAAGGAGAAATCTCAAATTCATTCTTCTTTGCTCTGTCTTTGGAATATCTTGTTCAATGTTGTTCATTCACCACTAATTTTCAAAAAGTTAAAATGACCCAAATAAGAGGAAGTTGGGATAGTCACTAGGAGGTCTTTTATCAGCCGTTTATGAGGTTATTTTAAATCTTCCAGAATACTATTTGCTAATTCGCCAACCCAGCGACCTCCGCTGGAGGTTAGCAGGACGACACCTATGTTTTTTTCTGGGTTTAAGAAATATTCGCAAGCAAAACCATCTGCATCACCACCATGACCATACTTGACGTTTTCACCTTTGGTTTCCTTGATAAGCCCAAAGCCATATTCTAAACCATCGTCCATTTGTGAGGTTTGATTGGTTAATATGAGCGGACTTTGCGTTTTGTTTTCACGGTATGCATTCAGTTGTGCTAATAATATTTTAGTCAAATCAGCGGCATTGGAAAAAATGGCACTTGCAGGTGTTGCCATGCCCATATTTGAAGGTTTAGTGGCGATTTCTCTTTTATCTTTTTTATAAGGGGTTACCAATGCTGATTTTTGTTCGCTGTTTAGGTCAACCACCGTATTCTTTAAACTGTACACATCGCTTACATATTTCTTTAAAAGCGCTTTGTATGAAAGCCCACTAACTTCCTCAAGAATAAGACCAATCATGGCGTAACCCGAATTTGAGTATTGAAACTGAGCATCTGGATTAAATTCTAAACCTAGTTTATCTATATCTTCTACTAAATTGTCTTTTGAATACCCTTTTGACCAAGCTTCCCCTTCAATGCGTTCACTATAGACTGAACAGGCATCACTTGGTATTCCTGCAGTGTGGTTCAAGATATTTTTTAAAGTTATTTTCGATAAGGCTTTTCGGGAATTCTCGCTGATTTCCTTTGGAAGATATGTTATGACGGGTTCATCAATATTTAATTTTCCTTCTTGTATTAGAGTATTGGTGATAATACCGGTGAACATTTTTGACTGCGAAGCAATCTGAAAAATTGAATTCTCATCAACCTTTGTACTGTCGTTTCGTGATAAATTGCCATAACCTTTCATTAATTCTATTTTTCCGTTTTTTATAACACCCACGGATACACTTGGGATATTGTTATCGGCCAGGGCTTTTTCTATTTTTCCATCTATGGATTTTGGCTCTTTTGGAGTGATATTACAACAAGTGAGTAGGAGTAATATGGCTAAGAGGTGTGTTATTTTTTTCATTTCCTTACTTCTTGTTTTGCCTGTAGAATATTTTGTTTACTACTTTCCATTTCCCATCAATTTTCAACAAATTCATATAGTCTATAAAATAGAAGTTGGGATAATCAATACGAAGCCTTGCATTGGCCGCATTACCAGCTATATTAATTTGCTCCACAACAGAAGTGCGGTTTTGTTTTGACCCTGGTTTGATGGCTTTTTCAAAGAAATCTAGAGCATTGACCTCTTTGTATTCTCCATTGCGGATAAACTTCATGGTAGCCGTTTCGTGAAAGGCTTTTTTGAGTGTTTCAAAATCATTGTTAGTACCCCCATCCAAGTAGTAGGATACTGTTTGCTCTATCTGCGCGTAGTCGGAATTTTGCGCGTTAATGGTGCTAAATGTTAACAGGCAACATGCAAAAGTTAGAATTAATCGTTTCATTTTTTATCGTTTTTTTGATGATGGTATCAAAAATCGATAATTGAATTAAAAATTCTTCCGGTAACCGTAACGGAAAAGTGCAAGATTATAATTTTGGACAAGAAACCCCTATGAAACCTGCTTTTTGTAAGTGGCAGGTGTAGTGCCTGTAAGTTTTTTGAATGTGCTGTAAAATGAAGACTTGGAACTAAACCCAGCTTCAAGACCTATGGCTTCCAAGGTAAACTGGTCATTATTTTTTATCAATTCTTTGGCCGTTTCCACACGCCAACTATTGATATATTCCGAAAAGGATTTACCCAAATTATCGTTCAGCAATTGAGAGAGGTAGTGCGGAGAAATCTCTAATTTTTCGGCCAAATGCTTCAATTTCATATTTGGGTTTTTATGCAATGCTTCGCTTCTCATTAATGCGTTGAGATGCTGGGTTATTTGCTCCGCTTCATTTACCTCAATTTTTTTATCAGCATATTTTTCGGTGGTCGAAAATGCTACAGGTATTTTCTTGACTTTAAAGAACCAAATGGTTAGCGTAATATAAAAGGTAAACGAAAAAGAAAAGGCGCCTACAATATACGAGGTGTACTGGGTGGTATTGTATGCCAACCAAATAATGGAAACGCAAATTACAATGGTTATGGCCCAAAATTCTGCGTTTGTAGTTTTCATTTTTTTGGAAAACAGTTTTTTAACAGAATTCCAAACTAACACATATGCAGCGAGTACATAAACAGACCACTGAGCAAACAGAATAATCCCAAATATACCATTGTACCTACGCTGCCAAAGGTGCGAATACTCTCGGTACGGGTATTTAATCCCTAGAAAAATCATTGCCAGTATTACCGGTAATACATGAATGAGCCACAGAAAACCCTTTCCCTCGCGGTCGCTAATAGCATTCTTGGTGTACAGGTATAAAAAAGGTCCAATTAAAAAACAGGCGGTTAAACCTATCTGTATAAAAGTAGAGGAGGTTTGTGGGTAGAACATAAGAAAAACAGACTTGGTTACTCGTACACTAATAACAAATAGCAATGCGGCCAGGAAGTGAGTGGTTCTACTTTTGTTTTTAATAAAAAAAGCAAAATATGCACTCAAAAAAAGTCCGTTGAATGCTCCAAGTGCGCTGAAGAAGAATAAAAGCTGTTTGCTTAAATCCATAAATAGTTTCTAATATTTAGTGAAAGGCAATTTAGGAAAGTTTCACTATATGCATATCGTGATTAGAAATCAATACATCGAAATAGGGAATTTGAAAACTAAGTAATTTCAAGATATTAGTATGCTTTAAAAATGATGTTCAAACAGGGTTAGCGAAGTACATGAAATCTTGTAAGGGGTCATCATGGGTGTTAAGGAATTCTCTGGGAACCTGATATCTTCAGACATTAGGGTAAAAGGTTGAATGTTTGTTTTATTGCTCAAGAGTTACCATGAAAGTTTTTTGCAACAAAGACTATATTTATAAGTCCTTTATAATTGAACAGTCAATGACCTTATATACCCATGAGATTCTATATTCTTCTAGTTCTTTTAACAAGTACGATTTTCTGTTGTAAGAATCGAGAAAATCAAATCCAATTTAGCACGGATTATTTCGAATTTGAAAACAACTATTGGGTAAATCTCCATCATTTTATGTATCAACGAGCGGATAGCAGTCAACTTAGAAAACTACAGGAAGATGGATTTGGTTTTGTAGATATAGGGGAATCCGCTATTGAAGAAAAAATATCCCATACCGACCGAGAAGTTCTAAATATGGCCATTAAATACTATAAAGACAACCTTATAGAAAAAAGCCTAAGAAGGGATTTAAATGATCATAGGGTTTGGTTGCAGAAAAAAGAAAAGTTCAAAAGGATTACCGATACAGCTTTCGGTAAAAGCTTTACGGAAATGCTAAATAAGGTCTCCCCGGTGTACCAGAAGTATTATTGGGATATTCACAGGAAACATAATAATTTAATAGTGTCACAACACATTGAAACCATAGACCAAATCGAGGAAGAAGTCATAGAAAAGATGGAACGACTTTCCCTGAATACATGGCCGGATTCCACAAAAGTAAGGGTGGACATTACATGCTATGCCAATTGGGCCGGAGCCTATACCACTTCCATTCCAAAAATGAATATTGTGTTGTCTACAACCGATCCTTCAAAAATAACAAGTGCATTTGTAGAAACAATACTTCATGAAGGATCGCACCTTCTGTATTTATTTGGAGAAAGTCCTATGCGAGATAAGATATATGATATGAGTGCTGAGTTAGGAATTAAGTTTCCTAGGAATCTATGGCATGCAAGCATGTTTTACCTATGTGGTCGAGCAACTCAGGACGAATTATCAAAATTTAATATAGAGCATAAGATGATTTTGGACGTGAACCGCATATTCTCCAAATACAATACCGAAAAATTCCGCAAAATAAATGAACAGTATTACTTGGAAGGGACCGAAGCCGACACTTTGGTAAAACATATGTTAAATGAATTAAAGGAAAGACCACAACCCATGGGGCTGTAGTATTGGCAATTTGTTGAGATTTGGTATTTAGATTGATTACCATGCCCTTGGTTACTTACAAAGCTCTAAACTAGAATAATCAAAACTTTTGGTGATACTAAGGAACAGGAATTTTGAAAACAACAACATCCTTAAAAAGAAAAAACCGCAAAATACAATTCTGCGGTTTTCTGTTTTCAAGCCTTGCGCTTGGTTGCGGAGGAAGAGGGATTCGAACCCCCGGAGGTGTGACCCTCAACAGTTTTCAAGACTGCCGCATTCGACCACTCTGCCATTCCTCCTTTTGCGGGTGCAAATATAACAAGCTTTTTTGTTTCTGTGAAAGTTTGTAAAGTTTAATTTTTCCCGACTAAAATTCAATAGTAAGCCAGTACTTTTGTTGTCATGGAGGAATGGTATTATTATCCACTTTTAGTTGTTGTGGGTTTTGCAGTGGGTTTTATTAATACTATAGCCGGGGGCGGGTCTCTCTTATCACTTCCTACCCTAATTTTTTTGGGTTTACCGCCTGCAGTCGCCAATGGCACCAACAGGGTAGCCATTGTTATTCAAACAGCTTTGGCAACAGCTGGGTTCAAAAGTAAAGGGGTTTCTACGTATCCATTCAGTCTGTATTTAGGTATTTCTGCTTTTTTGGGTTCTATTATCGGCGCACAAATTGCTGTCGACATTGATGGAGAGGCATTTAACCGGATTTTGGCCGGGGTTATGATGGCTGTTGTACTTATCATCATTTTCAAACCCAAGATGAAATTGGAGGAAATGGAGGAACGTTTGACCGGTAAATATCTTTGGTTGGGAATTGTGGTGTTTTTCTTTTTTGGGATTTATGGTGGATTTATTAATGCCGGACTTGGATTTTTAATGATTCTCTTTATGCATTTTGTAAATCGAATGAATTTGGTGCGAGTGAATGCCACCAAAGTAACCGTGGTTTTTATTTATATGCTTTCTGCTCTGGCCGTTTTCGTTCTAAACGACAAAGTGAACTGGAAACTTGGCCTTATCTTGGCTATTGGCAATGGTTCAGGAGCTTGGGTGGCCAGCAGATTTTCCGTAAAAAAAGGAGACGGGTTTATTAAAACTTTTTTGGTAGTCATGGTGATTGCCATGGCTATAAAGTTGTGGTTTTTCAACTAATAGTTGACGTATTCTACAATTTCAAGTCCGTAGCCTACCATTCCAACTCTCCGTGTTTTTCCAGAATTGGTCAATAATCTGATTTTTGAAATATTGAGGTCGTGAAGAATTTGAGCCCCAATACCAAAGTCTTTATTGTCCATTTCAATTTTAGGAGCTTTGGTGATTCCATTGGCCTGTAATTCCTTAAGCTCAGCCAGTCGACCTAAGAGATTCATGGATTGATTCCCTTGATTTATAAATATCATCGCGCTTTTCTCTTCAGAATTTAGAACATGGAACATTTTATGAAGCACCTCGTCCGGATTACTGGTCAAAGTTCCCAGCATATCGTTATTGATTAAAGTGGAGTTAATCCTTGTGAGAATGGGTTCGCCACTTTTCCATGTACCTCGTACCAACGCAATGTGGATTTGGTCATTGGTAGTTTGTTTGTAGGCACGAAGTCGGAAGCTCCCAAATCGTGTTTTTATATCGAAAGCTTCTTTTCGCTCAATAAGACTATCATGCTCCATCCGATAGGCAATCAAATCTTCGATAGAGACAATTTTTAAGTTAAACTTTTTAGCAACCTCGGTTAGTTGGGGCAAACGGGCCATGGACCCGTCCTCATTCATAATTTCTACAATTACCCCTGCTGGTTGAAGACCCGCCAAACGTGCAAAATCAATGGCAGCCTCGGTATGCCCGGTTCTTCTCAGTACACCACCCTCTTTTGCGATTAATGGGAAAATATGGCCTGGTCGTGCCAATTCATGAGGTTTAACGGATTTATCCGTAAGAGCCAAAATGGTCTTTGCTCTATCTGAAGCTGAAATACCTGTAGTGACTCCGTTGCCACGTAAATCAACAGAAACTGTAAAAGCAGTTTCAAGCGGATCAGAATTATGGGTCACCATCATGCCAAGGCCAAGTTGCTTGCAGCGTCCTTCTGTTAAAGGTGCGCAAATCAACCCTCTGCCATGGGTTGCCATAAAATTTACCGTTTCGGGGGTAATCAGTTCAGCTGCGGCAACAAAATCGCCTTCATTTTCACGATTTTCATCGTCCACTACGATGATCACTTTTCCTTGTTTGATATCGGAAATAGCCTCCTTTATCGTATTAAGCTGTATTTTTTCTTTAGTCACCATTTTATTACTAAGAACTCTTTTTTTCTTTTTTCTTGAACTTAAAGAACTTGGTTATTCGTTCTGCTAAATTGCCATCTCCCATCAGTCCGCGGTCAGCTGTAGCTCTTTGAGTCAAAAATATCCCTAAAGGAAGCATAATCAAAGTAGATAACCAAGCTCCAAATGCAGGATGAACATTTCCTTCTTTGGCATAATTACCAGCAAACACACCGATAAAATAATAAGTCAAAAATAATACAATGGCCACAACCATGGGGAGCCCTAAACCTCCTTTTCTAATTATAGCGCCTAAAGGTGCACCAACAAAAAAGAGAATTATGCATGAAAAGGCAAGGGCGTACTTTTGGTGTAGGGACAGAATATGGCTGTTGTAGAACTTAAATCTCTTTTGCAACTCTTCCTTTTTGGATGACACAGTGTTCAAAACACCTAAGACCGTAGTTTTGGAATTGTTCACAATTTGAAGCTGTTGCCAGATTTCCAATCCATTTAAGAGTTCCTCTACGCTTTGTATGCTATCCTTTGTTGATTTTGATTCTACTTGCTTTGTACTGTCAATATCCTTCTGTAACTGGGTATTTACGCTTTCAAGCTTTAGGCTATCTTTTTTTGTAAGTAGGGGGAAAGCTCCCATTCTCCGTGAGATGTTTTTGGAAAACGCCTCTACTTTTTTAAGATTGTCATCCCCTAGAGAATCGATATCCTTTATCAAACGGGAGACATTCTTCATTTTGTTTGTAGTGATGTTCCCGTCTTCTTCCAAATCTTGATTATTGAGTTCGGATACATCAATATTGATAGTGTAGGTCTCAAACTTAGATTTTGCAAAAGGATGTTTTCTTCTGTCCTTGTTCGCCTTTGGTTTAAGCTCCTCATAATAATTACCATCCTTGAGTACCAATTGGATAATATCTGAATCCTCACTGCTTATCAACTCACCCTCTTTGGCCTTTATTACGGTATTATTGACACCTTGTTTGGTTTTTTTATGGATGACGACGTTCTCTAAGAACCTATCTTGTTCTCCATATTTACGGTCCACCTTTATATTCATGCCTTCCCCGGTTCCTTCAAAATCACTGAAGACCCCTTCGGTTATAGCAGCAGCGGGTTTTACCTTGGCAATATTTCTCCTAAGATTAAAAGTTTTCTGTTCTGATTTTGGAATGACATTGTTGGCAAAAAAGAAGGTAACCCCGCCCAAAAGAATGACAAATACGATAAGGCTTCTCATGGCTCGTTGCAGTGAAATGCCTGAAGCCTTCATAGCCGCAAATTCATAGTTTTCGGCAAAAGTACCAAAGGTAAGAATGGAAGAAAGTAAGACGGTCAGGGGGAGAACCTTGTCCACCAAACTGGGCATATAATAAAAAAGGAACTTGCCAATAATGACCAATCCCAGTCCTTTTCCCGCCAAATCATCAATAAATAACCATATCCCTTGAAATATGAATATGACCATTAAGATGAGGAAGGAACTAAAAAAATTATAAAGAAATCGCGATAAAATATACCGGTCAAGAATTTTTAAATCCAATGCCTAGTTTCTTATGATATAATACCCTTCGTCTTCGTACTTTTTCTCGTCAAAGGTAAACAAGGTATTTGATAAGGCCTGATTGGTTTTAAAAGAATTAACGGTTATCGTGGTTTTGGTCCCGTTACTGCCAGTTTCAATAAGTTTATAGATATGCTTGGTTTCAGCGTCGATGCCCAATAAAATTGAGGTAATTTGGGAGTTGGTGTCTATCGGGATAAGCTTCACATATTGAATTTTTCTGCCTTGCACATCTTGAAGAATGTCCCATTTATAGGTATGCCCTTCTTTATAGAACGTAAGCATTTTGGATGGGGTGATGGTATTGTCATCATCCGATTTATCTTCGATGGTGACTTCCTCATTATCAGGAACAACGGTATATACCTTTTTACCGTCGTAAAGTTGTTTGGAGCCAAAGAGGTCAACAAGATATTTATCACCCATAAGCGTGGCATTACCTCGAGTTTCACTTTTGGTATTGGCCTCGATGTTTTCTAAGCTGTACTTAAAATCGACAAAAATGTTATCATAATTGGTGACCTTATCATAAACTTCATTAAGCAAGGCTTTTGCTTTAGGAGAATTCTGGGAAAACCCAGAAAATCCAATAGTTAGAATAAAAATGGCAAAAAGTATCTTTTTGAACATGGTGTGTTTATTTTTTTTCGTTTTCCAATAGTTGTTCCAAGGAATAGATATCTGGAACCAGCACTTGACGTGCTTTACTTCCTTCAAAAGGTCCTACAATGCCTGCTGCTTCCAACTGGTCAATGATTCTACCTGCTCTATTATATCCCAATTTCAGTTTTCGTTGTATCAAAGATGCGGAACCTTGTTGTGCCGTTACAATAACTTCCGCGGCATCTCGGAACATGGCATCCCTATCCGCGATATCATAATCAATCCCCGTGCCAGAATCTTCACCTACATATTCGGGTAGGAGATGAGCCTCTGGGTAGGCGCGTTGAGATCCAATATACTCTGTAATCTTGGCCACTTCTGGGGTATCAACGAAAGCACACTGTAATCGTGTCACATCGTTTCCTTGAGTGAACAACATATCTCCACGTCCAATTAATTGGTCGGCCCCTTGCGCATCCAAAATGGTTCTTGAATCGATTTTGGAGGTAACCCTAAAAGCAAGTCTTGCTGGGAAGTTTGCTTTGATGATTCCTGTTATTACATTTACAGATGGACGTTGAGTGGCAATAATCAAATGTATTCCAATAGCTCTGGCTAATTGCGCCAAGCGAGCAATCGGAGTTTCCACCTCCTTGCCAGCTGTCATAATAAGGTCAGCAAATTCGTCAATCACCAAAACGATATATGGTAAAAACTTGTGCCCATCATTTGGATTGAGCTTTCTAGCTTTGAATTTGGTATTGTACTCCTTAATGTTTCTCACCATGGCCGTCTTCAGAAGCTCATAACGGTTATCCATTTCAATACATAGGGAATTTAGGGTGTTGATTACCTTGGTGGTATCTGTAATAATGGCTTCTTCAGAATCCGGGAGTTTTGCCAAAAAGTGTCGCTCAATTTTATTGTATAGGGTAAGCTCAACCTTTTTTGGGTCCACTAAAATAAACTTCACTTCTGCTGGGTGCCTTTTGTAAAGTAAAGAAGTAATGACTGCATTCAATCCCACCGATTTCCCTTGACCCGTAGCACCGGCCATAAGTAAGTGAGGCATTTTGGCCAAATCCACCACAAAAGTCTCATTGCTGATGGTTTTTCCAAAGGCAATAGGCAGTTGCATTTCTGCTTTTTGGAATTTACTTGATGCAATTACGGACCGCATGGAAACAATAGTGGCATTTTTGTTGGGCACCTCAATACCAATAGTTCCTTTGCCAGGTATAGGCGCAATAATACGTATACCTAAAGCGGCCAAAGAGAGTGCAATGTCGTCCTCTAAATTTTTAATTTTTGAAATTCGGACTCCTGCTTCAGGAACAATTTCATACAGAGTAACCGTGGGTCCAATGGTGGCCTTAATTTGGGCAATCCCAATTTTATAGTTTTTAAGCGTACTTACAATCTTATTTTTGTTCTCTTCTAACTCCTCTTGATTGATAGTGATTCCCCCGGATACGCCATGTGGGTCCAAAAGCTCCAGAGGTGGAAATTTGTATTGGCTCAAATCCAATTTGGGGTCGAATTCACCAAAATCCTTGACCAATTTTTCTGATTTTATATCCTTTTCTTCTTTCTCTTCAACCACTTTCTCCACCTTCAATCCTATATCTTCTGTTTCTTCTTCTTTCTCAGGAAGGTTGACATCCAGCCCAGCTTCCTTTATAATAGGAGGGATATCCTTTTTATGGGTGTATGTATCTATCTTTTCCGTTTCGGTGTCCTCCATGCTCAGCTCAATGCTATTATCACCTGTAGTCACTGTGGCCATGGCTGGGGTTTTCTTCTTAGTGTTCGATTTAAAGGAATTACGTTGTGTACGGAAAAAATTGGCGAATCCCTCTGGTGTAAAATTGAAAAGTCGCACCAGAATTACCATCAAAACAAAAACCAGAATCAAGAATATGCCAATCTTGCCTACATAGTCTTGAAGAAAGTCATTCATTTCAAAACCGATAGACCCTCCCAATAAAGGTTGTTCATAGGCAAAGAATCCCAATGCTATGGAGACCCAAATAGTTCCCAAAATACCCCAAATCCATTTGGAAATCAGGCCTTTGCCGTTCAACCCTAAAAAAAGGTACAAACCGGTTATGGCCAAAAGCAAAGGAAAGGCGAACGAAGCTAATCCAAAGCCCTTGTACATAAAAAAATGACTAACAGCTGCCCCAAACTTGTTAAGGAGGTTGCTGGCCTCTGCATTTCTATCCTTGAATTCTGACAGAAGACTTTGATCCTCCTGCCAAGTGAAGTAATAGGACATAAACGAAAAAAAGAGGGCAATGCTTAACACAATCAGCAAACTCCCAAAAATGATCTTGTTCTGTTTGGACAGTACAAATGATATCTTCTTTTTTTTTGAGGTTGAAGATTTTGATTTTGTTCTCTTTTTGGCCATTAAAAACTTAGATAACGGGGCTAATTTACAAATTTACGTTTCCAGTAGTGCTTCTGGATGAGTTTACAATAGTTTGGGTATATAGATAATGCATCCTACAATACTGGCCAATATGGATACAATCATAACGGCTCCTGCGGAAATATCTTTTATGAGCCCGATTTTTTCGTCGTATTCCGGTTGCACATAATCCGCTAACTTTTCGATGGCAGTATTTGCACCTTCAATTCCCATGACTAAACCTATGGAGATTAATTGAATGGACCATTCGGTTGGCGAAATATTAAAGTAAAACCCAGCTGCAGTAACACAAAGCGCAATAATAAACTGTATTTTGATACTTGCTTCGGTCTTTAATAAAAGAAACATGCCTTTTAAGGCAAAGCCAACACTTTTTATCCTATTGACCAGAAAAGATTCCTTAGGCATTTTTGAGCGCTTCCAGTGCCGCTTCGTAGTTAGGTTCATCCGCAGTTTCGGAAACTTGCTCCGTGTATTTCACTGTACCTTCTTCATTCAGCACCACCACGGCTCTGGAATGAAGGGTTTCGAATGCGCTGTCCGCAAATTCGACACCGTAATCCTTTCCAAATTTTCCGGTTTTATAATCTGAAAGCATTTCTACATTTTCAATTCCCTCAGCACCACAGAATCTTGCTTGGGCAAAAGGAAGGTCTTTGGAAATGCATAATACTTGGGTGTTTTCTAAGCTTGCTGCTTCTTTATTGAACTGTCTGATAGATTTTGCACAGGTACCAGTATCTACACTTGGGAAAATATTTAGGACCACTTTGGACCCTTTATAATCTTCCAGAGAGGCGTTGGCCAAGTCTGATTTGGTCAATGTGAAACCTGGAGCTTTATTGTTTGAAGCAGGCAATTCACCTACAGTTGTAGCGGGGTTTCCGCCTAAAGTTATTGATGCCATATCGTATTTTTTAGTTTGGTGTGAAGGTAAAAATATTACCTATGAACAACTAGGTTCTTGTAGAATATTTAATAACAAAATATAGTCTGTACTACACTGCGGCAGGTTTGGCCAATTGTTTAATTTTAATTTGAAGAGCGGCGAACAACAAGGTCATAAATGGGCTTAGCCAATTAAAAATGGCATAGAAGAAATATTCACCAACGCTAACACCTAAAACACCACTGTGGTACGCGCCACAGGTATTCCATGGTACCAAAACGGAAGTTACCGTACCGGAATCCTCAAGTGTACGACTCAAATTTTCAGGGGCAAGCCCTCTTTCTTTATACGCCTTTGAAAACATTTTGCCCGGAACTACCAAAGCTAAATATTGGTCGGATGCAGTCACATTTAATGCAAGACAACTTCCCACGGTACTGGCAAAAAGACCGAAAGTGGTCTTGGCCATACTCAAAAGTGACTTAGTAATTCGTTGCAGAGCTCCAATACCATCCATAATACCTCCAAAAACCATAGCGCATACTATAAGCCAGATGGTGCCCAACATGCCTGACATGCCCCCAGAGGAAAAAAGGTCATTGAGTGCAGGGTCTGGAGTATTAATCGAGGTATCTATGGTAATGGCATTTAAAATGCCTTTATATCCTGATTCAAAATTTAAACTATTACTGCCACCCAAATTAGCTACAATATCGGGTTGAAATACTAAAGCAAAAACACCTCCAAGAAGAGTCCCTATTAAAAGTGCGAGAAGAGGAGGGGCCTTTTTTACAATTAAGAAAATAACCGCCACAGGAACGAGGAAAAGCCATCCGTTTATATTGAATGCCCCATCAATATTCTGAAGAATAGATGCTGTATCGGCAACTCCCGAAGTATCTATGGTAAACCCTAAGATGATAAAGACAACCAAAGTAATTGAGACTGTGGGTATGGTAGTCCAGGCCATATACCGAATATGAGAGAACAAATCACCACCTGCCATCGCGGGTGCTAAATTGGTGGTATCGCTCAAAGGAGACATTTTATCACCAAAATAAGCTCCAGAGAGTACGGCTCCCGCCGTCATACCCAATGAAATGCCAAGCGCTTCCCCAATTCCGATTAAGGCTATCCCCACAGTTGCAGCCGTGGTCCAACTACTTCCGGTAGCTATGGAGATAATGGCGCAAATAATCACACAGGCTGCTAAGAATATTGTAGGATTCAATATTTGTAGGCCATAGTAAATCATCGCTGGAATAATTCCACTTACCAACCATGTACCCGATAACGCTCCGACCATCAATAGAATGAGAAGTGCACCGGTAGTTGATTTTACATTTTCAGCTACTTCAGCAATCATCTGTTTGTAAGATACCTTGTTAAAAAAACCAACTATGGCGGCAACGGCCCCACCCAAAAGGAGAATAAATTGGTTGGACCCACTCAAAGCATCATCACCAAACACATATACATTATAAGCAAGCATAGCAACCAAGGCGAACACCGGTATTAAAGCTTCCCATATGTTCAATTCCCTATTTTCAATAACTTTTTCGTTTTGTCTGTATTTGGCTTTTTGCTTTTTCTCTGACATTGGTCCGCGTTTGGTTAAGGGTAATATTACAACATTGACCCTAGCTTTGCAAAAAACGAAGTACTTTGGAGATTATGCTTCGACCTTATCCGTAGCAAGAACACCATGCTTAATCATACATTCCCGCATGGCAAGATATGTCTGGTGCACATCATCATCGAGGCCTATGGAGAACCGTATAAGCCCATCGGTTAGTCCCATAGCCTGCTGTTCTTCCAACGGAATTTCGGATGAAGTAGAAGTGCCAGGAGCACTGAATAAAGTTTTATAAAAACCAAGACTAACGGCCAAGTATCCCAGGTTTTGCTTTTGCATGGTTTCCATGAGGGCATTGGCTGTATCTAGATTACCTACATCAATGGTCAAAAGGCCTCCGTATCCATATTCATGTTCCATTTGAGCTTTCATGGTTTCATGGCCGGAGTGGCTTTTCAATCCTGGATAGACTACTTTCAAACCATCCTTTTCAAATTGTTTCGCAAGAAACATGGCATTTTCACTATGTTTTTTCATCCGAATATGTAACGTCCTGAGGTTCTTCAGAATAGATGCTGCGCGAAGACTATCCAGAGTACTCCCTAAAAGCATTCCAGCTCCGTCATTCACATCCTTTAATTGAAGACAGAACTCCTTGGAACCACAAACTACACCCGCTACTGCATCGCTTGTTCCATTGATGAATTTGGTAAGACTATGAATAACAATATCTGCCCCTAGTTTTGCAGGAGCTATGCTTAAAGGCGTAAAGGTGTTATCAACGACTAATGGAATAGTATACTTCTTTGCCAAATGGGCTAAGGCCTCAATATTTGAAACTTCCAATAGGGGATTACTTATCGCCTCACAATAAATCATTTTAGTTTTGGAGGTAATACTGTTCTCAACTTTTGAAATGTCAGTAGTATCCACAAAAGAAGTTTGGATATTGAATTTCTTTAGAAAATTTTTCATCAAGGCATAAGTGCCCCCATAAATGGTTCTGCTACTCACTATATGGTCACCGGCATCGCAGCATTGAAAGATAACTGAAGAAATGGCACCCATACCACTGGCATATACATTAGCAGACTCTGTTCCCTCAAGAGAAGCAAGTGCCTCACCCAAATACAAATTGGATGGAGAGGAATGTCGACTATATAAATAACATCCTTCTGTATTGCCCTCAAAAGTATTCGAACATTGTTTTGGCAGAAAGGAAAGTATAGGTTGAAGAATCAGAAATTGAAGGATTTACTCCTCCGAACTCACCGAAGTATTGCAAATCTTGAATACGTTGTGCAGCACTTTTTTTCATACTATTTACTTTCTTCAAATTTAACCATGAATAGAACATAAATCAGTATTCATGAGCTTTTGATGAAAATAAAGTTATATTAATCAATTAATACTGAATAAAATTCTATATTTAAAATGATTTAAACTTGTAAGTTGAAAATTTTTCAGGATGGATTCGAAGGATAAAGCATTGCTGACATTGCTTCAGACAGATAGCAAGCGTACCAACAAAGAATTGGCATATCATCTGGGGCTTTCAACAACCGCTGTATATGAACGCATTAAGCGGTTGGAAAGAAAAGGGGTTATTCAAAGTTATGTAGCCCTGGTTAATCGTAAACAGGTCAATCGAAGTTTTATGGTTCTTTGTCATGTTCGATTGATTCAGCATACCAAGGAAAATGTACTACAGTTTGAAAAAGAAGTACAAAAATTAAATGAAGTTTCAGAATGTTTCCATACCAGTGGAGACTACGACTACATACTTAAAATTAGTGTAGAAGACATGGAAGCCTATCGAAAATTTATGGTCACTAAACTTACTGCTATAAAAAATATTGGTAGCACTCAGAGTGCCTTTGTTATCAACGAGGTCAAAAATTCCACAGCGATTCTTTTAGAAACTTTAACCTAAATCGCTGTTAAAATAGGATTGAGCAGGCAATTTTTTTGTGACATTTAGGTTCAATCAAAAAACGAACCTTAACCATGTCATCAAAAAACCGGGTGTTGCTCACGGCAACTGCCACCTTAATAGGTACTCTTTCACTCATTTTGTATACTACACTTTCCAGAGATGTATTATTTGACAATGTAAGTTATTGTACTTCTTCCTCGGGCACCCTTCTTTTAAGTGGAATGGCCGTATTGCTTTCTTCTGTAGTGTCTGGATTTTTGGCTTCCCTTATAGTGGTACGTGATAACAACTGGCCCCATGTGCTGATTTCATTCCTTATTGTGGGAAAAATGGGTTTTTTAGTTCTCTGTGGAGAATGGAGTGGTCCTTTTTGGTTTGAAACAGGTCAACATCTGTCACTTATAGCAGGATTATGGCTAGGGTCACTTGGAGCGTCCAAATTCCCATTGGCTCCAATGTAAAAGTCAAGGGGTTTCCCAAAAAACATTCGTATTTTTACATCCGTTTTTGTAAAAGATTTTTCTAAACTTTTTAGCCTTTCTTTATGAGTCAATATGATGTGGCCGTTATCGGTTCTGGTCCAGGAGGATATGTAGCAGCGATTCGTTGCGCCCAATTGGGAATGAAAACTGCGATTATTGAAAAATATCCAACTTTAGGGGGAACCTGTTTGAATGTAGGGTGTATTCCTTCAAAAGCACTTTTGGATTCTTCGCACCATTATGAAGATGCCATAAAACACTTTGAAGAACACGGTATTGATATTCCTGGTGAGGTAAAAGTCAATCTTCAACAAATGATTGCCCGTAAAGATGGGGTAGTGGAGCAAACTACAAAGGGAATCGTATTCCTCATGGATAAAAACAAAATAGATGTCTATGAAGGATTGGGAAGTTTTAAGGATGCCACACACATTGATGTTGCCAAGAACGATGGTAGTGTAGAAACCATTGAAGCCACGAATATTATCATTGCTACGGGTTCAAAACCATCTACGCTTCCTTTTATTTCTATTGATAAAGAACGCATCATAACGTCAACAGAAGCTTTGAAACTTAAGGAAGTGCCAAAACATATGATTGTCATCGGCGGTGGTGTTATTGGTCTGGAATTGGGACAGGTATACAAAAGATTGGGTGCAGAAGTAAGCGTAGTAGAATATATGGACCGCATCATTCCGGGAATGGACGGGGCATTGTCCAAAGAATTGATGAAGGTGATGAAAAAGCAGAAGGTTAAATTCCATCTTTCGCACAAAGTAAAATCTGTGGAACGTTCTGGTGATGAGGTCATTATAAAAGCAGATGATAAAAAAGGCCAAGAAGTGGAGTTTAAAGGTGATTATTGCCTGGTTTCTGTGGGTCGCCGTCCTTATACGGATGGTCTTAATGCCGATGCTGCGGGAGTCCAGTTGGACGAACGGGGCAGGGTAGTGGTCAATGACCATTTACAAACTACGGCTTCAAACATCTATGCAATTGGTGATGTGATTCGAGGAGCTATGTTAGCGCATAAGGCAGAAGAGGAAGGCACCATGGTTGCTGAGATTTTGGCAGGTCAAAAGCCACATATCAACTATAATTTAATTCCTGGAGTAGTATATACTTGGCCGGAAGTAGCCGCTGTTGGAAAAACAGAAGAGGAACTGAAAGAGGCGGGAATCGATTATAAAGTAGGACAATTTCCAATGCGTGCCCTTGGCCGTTCACGAGCTAGTATGGATACCGATGGTTTCGTAAAGATTTTGGCGGATAAAGCTACGGATGAAGTACTTGGGGTACACATGATCGGAGCCCGCTGTGCCGATTTAATTACGGAAGGAGTTACGGCAATGGAATTTAGAGCATCTGCCGAAGATATGGCACGAATGAGTCATGCGCATCCAACCTATGCTGAAGCTGTAAAGGAGGCGGCCTTAGCCGCCACTGAAGATAGACCCATACATATTTAGGAAACAGAGAGTACTCTATTGATGGGAAGGTTAATTGCCTTCTTAAGTATGACTCGTTTGTTGGTAACGCCCCAAATGGTGGTTTCAACTTGTTTCATGCCTTCGTCGTCCTTAAACAAGATTTTGACCTTGTGACGCTCAAGGTTACCTAAGCGCATAGCCTTGAATAGGCTGGTACAACGCTGGTTTTGGTCCTGTTTTTTATGGAGTACATCACTCTTAGGGAAGTTAAGAGAGGGTACATTTTCTTTATCAACTACGGTTATTTTGGTATTGTTCATATGAATAGATGTTTAGTTTTTATTCGTTTTGAAAGGGATTATGTTTATTTGATTAAAGTCACATCAGGAAAAGCCGCTTTATAACCAAACCAAAAGGCATTAAAGGAATGTAATCGTTCCAAAATCTCTCCTTCGGGGCCCTCTAGACTATTTTCTTTTAGCGTCCATGTATTTCCATCTGAATCTTCTGTGGTAGTTTTTCCATCGTATTCCGAAAACAGGGTATCACCTGTTTTAAAAACCCTATGGGCTCCGGACTTGTCGGTGAAAACGGTGAATTCTGTATTTCCTATCTGGTTTTGATAGATGGTGTTTTGTTGTAAAAAACTACTGCTGATAGCTAAGTTTTCATCTGATGCATTGGGTAAGCGGATAGCCAAAACTTCATCTTTGTTTTTTAAGCTTGTATCGATTTCAGGTACCGTAAACATTAAATCATCTGTTGAAAAATAATCCCGATAAGCAACACCTTCACGATAATCTCTCCGATGTCCAGTATCCAAAGAAAGTACTTTGGTATCTGGATGTCTTTTTTTCCACTCGCCCCAGGTTGTGGTCACTACACTTAAATACTCCAACTGGATTCCTTTGCCAACCAAAGGTCCAATTACAGGTTCCCCTTCTAAGGTGCTCCATAGCGATTGGGTGGCCTTATCGTACATCAATTTGTTGGAACGATACAGAAAACCACTGGTCCCCATTTGGTGATTTACACCATCATGTTCTGTTTTATATAATATCACAGTACCGCATAAAGTACAATACACTCCGGCTACAGGTGTTCCTCCAACCTCATCAACAAACATTTCGTGCCAAGCCAAAATCTGTTTTGGGTAAGCTCTGGCATCTCCATTTACTTCAATACCAAATACGATAGCGCTATCCTTTAGATAAGTGGCTTCCAAGGGACGGATCATTTTAGGATTGCGAAGCGGTGGAATACCATCTTGCAAAACCCCACCCCAACGTACTTCATCTAAGCGTATAGTGGATTGATGACTTCGATTCAAGAAGTATTTACCAAATCTAGGGTCGATTAATTGATGAAGTTTGGATTTGTACTCAAAATAAGAATCTGGATATTTGGCATCTTTCTTCCAAATCCACTGAAACCATTTGTCATAATCCAATCCGAATTTCTTACCGGTTTTTTGTCGAAGTATTTGCAACAGTTTTTTGGAATGTCCTTTTGAGCGTGCAAAATAAGTGGCCTCCAAAAGCATGATCTCGTAGCCTTCTTTCCAATTCTCTTGAATATGCTTTAGAGCTCGCACAGTTAAATAAGGGTCATCTTCGCGTAGAAGGTCCAAAAAGAATTGTGCCGTACGATCTTCTTCAACAATCTTGTTTTCCGTAAAATCTGTTGGAAAATTTATGGCCAGAATCGAGGAAAACGTAAATACAAGGGAAGTAAAAAAGAGTAGTTTCTTTTTTGTCTTGGGTACAGCGAGCATTATAATTTTTTATAATGTGTCGCTAGAAACTGAAATCGCTGAAGCTTTTAACTATTTTTTGTGATGAGCTGAGGGAATGTTAATTCTTAGCAAGGCCCAAAACACGAATGATAAAAACACGAATTTTAATTGCAATTTCCTTTAGAATGGGTGTGGAAATCTTGTATAATTCAAAAGTTTGATTTTTACCGGTCTGCACTATAGCATTGATGTTAGCTTTTATTTGTTGCTCATGCGTTTTGTACCTCAAGGATAGAAAAGTGCAGGCAAACATAAAGGTCAATGCTCCCGGAACAACTATTGCCGGGGTAAGGGAATGGTTAAAAAAGCGATATAGTCCCAACCCTGTGAAACTGCCGTAAAGAATGATAAAATGGACAACATAGATGGTCAATGTGCTAGCGCCAATTTTCAATACAGTTGCATTGCTCATGAATTTTCGTAAGATCATGAAAATCGCAAAAATGACAAATACATCACCCAACCGAATGAACAGATAGTTGTTCTGTTCAATTAGTGCAAAAAGTCCGATTGAGGTTGTTTCGAATAACCAAATAAAACCTTTGGAAGAATAAAAAATCAGCAAGAAACCCAAAGATGCTGCCAAAGTAATGGCGGTAGGATATAAATGTTTGAAATTCTTGTATCTGGTAAAAAGAACTGAAAGGAATCCACCTATAGTGGCATAACCCAGCCAGGGTATTATGGTAAAGACTGAACCATTGGCTTTGGTAAAATAATTAGCAATAGCGTATGGCAAAAACGAAAAAGACCATTGTTTGTATATTGGTTCAAATGCAAAAAGCAATAGGGTTGTCCCAAGTAAAAGTATGGGGAACACTATTTTGGATTTATTCGCGCTGAATAGATACAGACCAATAACTGCCAATATAGATAGCCCTATGCAATGCAGTACATCAACCAAATAAAAGGAATCATAAATAGTACCAGTGAACAGCCCAAACAAATTCATACGCAGCAAGTAGCCAATTAGTAAAAGTTGCAGGCCTCTTCTAATCCCTTTTTTTACCCGAGGATTTGCCAATCCAGTTTCAGGAACGCGAATAAGCAAAAAGGTAAATATGAAGCCGGAAACGGTAAAAAAGACAGGGGCAGTTATTCCCCTAAAGTATTGCCATGTATTAAAAACAAGATTGTTTCCATCCCTAAATATGGGATCTAGCAGACCATCAATAAAATGTCCTTGGAGCATCATTAAGATGGCCCAAGCGCGCATGGCATCAATAAAGAATAATCTGTTAGTTCCGGTTTTCATGTTAAAAGGCTACCCTATATACTTGCTTTACAGCGGGTTTGGATGTTTGGCACGCCAAAATTAGATAAAATACGCTCATCTTTTAACGCTTTACGGTATTTTAGCGAAAGAATCAAAGATTTATTGTTATGACTGAGGTTTTGGCATTTGCGGGAAGTAATTCCTCCACATCTATCAATTATGAACTGGTTAAATATACTGTTTCATTAATGGATAATCATAAGGTGCAGACCTTGGATATGTCTAGATACCCTTTTCCCATGTACTCCGCCGATGAGGAAAAGAAAAAAGGATTCTCCAACTCTTTGATAGAGTTTAAAGGGTACATCCAACAATCTCAAGGTCTTGTTCTTTCCGTTAATGAGCACAACGGTAATCCATCTAGCTATTTTAAAAACTTGATTGACTGGCTTTCTAGGTTGGAACGAAAGTTTTTGGAGGACACTGTGGTTTTTTTAATGGCGGCATCCACAGGTAAGGGAGGCGGAAAAGGATCGCTGGGAATTACAGACAAAATTTTACCTCGTTTTGGGGCAGAAGTTGTCTCTACATTCTCATTACCTTCTTTTAATGAAACCTTTGCGACAGGTGAAATAACCGATGTAGCATTGAAGGAACAGCATGCTGCTGCTCTTCAGGTTTTTCTTCAAAAACTAAACTAAAAGACTTGCCAAGAACATCACGTTCATTCCCGATTGCTGATAATCAAAAATTTAAGGATGCTGTTTTAGAGTGGACCCGAGGCTATGAAAAAGTGGTATGGCTTGACAGCAATGGACATGTAGATAAATTTAGCTCTGTTAACGCTATTGTTGCAGTTTCCAGACAGACCAATGGGTCTGTTTTTGAGACAAATAACATCGATAAAACTCAAGAATTCATCGATAAAGAGAGGGATTGGTTGTTTGGATTCATAACCTATGATTTTAAAAATAAATTGGAATCCTTGAAATCCAAAAATCCTGACCATCTTCATTTTCCAGAACTATATTTCTTTTGTCCTGAAAAAATCATTTTTCTAAAAGAGGATGTAGCCGAATTTCATTATCTAGAAAGTTGTAAAAATGAAATGGAAGATGATTTTTTGAACCTTGTTCAAGAAACAGAAACCAAACTGGATTTTCCTTCCAAAGGAATCCGTATCCAAATGAGGATACATAAGGATTCTTATTTTGAAAAAGTTAATAGTATGTTGGCACACATTCATCGTGGAGATATTTACGAAGCCAACTTCTGCCAGGAGTTTTATTCTTCGGAAAGTGTTATCGAGCCCTGGTCCACCTATCGGAATTTGAACAAGATTTCCCAACCGCCATTTGCCACTTTTTTACGTCTGCAAGACAAATACCTCCTTTGCGCTTCTCCAGAAAGATATCTTAAACGAAAAAAGGGGAGAATAGTTTCCCAACCCATAAAAGGTACAGCCAAACGGGACACTACTAGGGAAAAGGATGAAATATTGAAGATGGAATTAGCCAAAAACCCAAAGGAACGGGCTGAAAATATTATGATTACTGACTTAGTTCGCAATGATTTATCAAAAAGTGCTTTAAAAGGAAGCGTCACTGTGGATGAGCTCTGCAAGGTCTACACCTATAAACAAGTGCATCAAATGGTGTCAACAGTTACCGCAGAAATATCTGAGACAACTCCATCGATAGAAATAATAAAACAAACCTTCCCTATGGGAAGTATGACGGGGGCTCCCAAGGTTTCTGCCATGAAATTGATTGAAGATTTGGAAGAAAGCAAGCGGGGATTGTATAGTGGGACAGTTGGGTATTTTGACCCTAATGGTGATTTTGATTTTAATGTGGTAATTCGAAGTATTTTGTACAACGCCACTAAAAAATACGTCTCCTACTCTGTTGGTAGTGCTATTACCGCTCAATCCATTCCTGAAAAGGAATATGAAGAATGTTTGATAAAGGCCAAGGCCATGCGAAGTGTATTGGAAGGTGAAAACAGTTAATGTGTACTTTTGAGTCGTGCTTAAAAAGTTTCAACGACATATAGAAGCCAATTTCTCGTTTGTAAAAGAAAAGAATCTCCTATTAGCTTGTAGTGGAGGTTTGGATAGCGTGGTTTTGACCCATTTATGTCTACAATGCAATCTTAATATTACCCTGGCGCATTGTAATTTTAAACTTCGTGGTGAGGAAAGTGATGGGGATGAAATTTTTGTAAAACAATTAGCGGAGGAATTAAAAGTGAGATATACCTCCGTTGTTTTTGATACACTTAACGCGATGGCCAAAACGGGAGGTTCTGTTCAAATGGTAGCGAGGAAATTGCGGTATGAATGGTTCGAAAGTGTTTTGGACGAACGAAAACTGGACTATGTACTTACTGCCCATCATGCAGATGACGCTCTGGAAACATTCATCATAAACCTATCTAGGGGAACGGGCATTGATGGACTTTCAGGAATACCTGAATTCAATGGAAAGATTTTACGGCCCCTTCTTCCATTTTCTCGACAAGAGATTTTAGAATATGCTAAAAGCGAAAATTTCAAATGGAGAGAGGACAGTAGTAATTCCGAGTCAAAATATCTACGGAACAAAATCAGAAAGGATATAGTACCTAGGTTAAAAGAGTTGCACCCAACTTTTTTAGACAATTTTTTAACTACCCAATCTTTTTTGTCACAATCAAAAGCTGTTTTACAGAATAGATTTAAGGAAGTAAAGGAGAAAATCTTTAAAAACGAGGGTAGTCATATTAGAATCCAATTGCCGGATTTACATGCTTTGCAACCTTTGGAAATCCATTTATATGGATTATTAAAGAGTTATGGATTCACAGAATGGGACGATGTAAAATCCTTGCTTGATGGCATGAGTGGCAAGGAAATCCATTCGCAAACACACAGATTGCTAAAAGACCGGGATTCCCTTTTGCTTCAACCCAGAAAAGAAAAATCCAAATCAGTTTTTTTTATTGAAGAAGATAAAAACAGGGTAGAACATCCCATTAGCCTTCATTTCGAGACCACAGCAAAGTTTGAAAAACTGGAAAGACACATCGTATTTTTGGATAAGGAAAAGTTAAACTATCCACTAACGTTAAGAAAATGGGAAAAGGGCGACTATTTTTACCCACTGGGGATGCAAGGAAAAAAGAAACTGTCCAAATTTTTCAAAGATGAGAGAATGGATGTTTTTTCTAAGGAAGCCCAATGGCTGCTCTGTTCGGGCGAAGACATTGTTTGGGTTATAGGAAAAAGGGCAGACGAACGTTATAAAATAGACGGGAACACTACTCAAATTGTAAAAATCACATATTCAACATGAGGATTTTGGTTAGCATATTGTTTTTATTGATTGGAAATCTGTTTTCAACCTTTGGTCAATTGGATGAAAATCCAGCAACATGGACGCATGAAGTGAATAGGCTTTCAGATTTGGAATATGAGCTGGTTTTCAAGGGTAAAATAGCAGAAGGGTGGCATGTGTACTCGCAGTATACAGCCGAAGGTGGTTCTTTGCCGAGCGAATTTACTTTTGAGCGGGTGGATGAAGACTACGTGTTGGTTGGAAAAACAGCAGAAAGCGAAACCATCAAAGAGTATAGTGACATATTTGAAGTTGAGGAAACTTTCTTCAAGAAGAAGGCCATCTTCACGCAAAAAATTAAGCTCCTCAAACCGGATGTAAACCAAATAACAGTCAATTTGTTCTATCAAATATGCCAGGAAGTCTGTATTCCTATGGACGAACTTTTCCAAATATCCTTGGATGGGAGTGCCTTCGTAGCAACTGAAAAAGAAATTGATGAAAATAGTCAGGCCTTGGGTTCCTCGCTTAAATTGGATTTAAAGAACACAGAATTACTTGCCCAAAATGAGCTGGGGAGTTCAAGTAAAAATTTCAATCTCTGGATGATTTTTGGGCTAGGATTTTTGGGAGGATTGATTGCTTTGTTGACACCTTGTGTTTTTCCAATGATTCCCCTTACTGTTTCGTTTTTTACAAAAAAATCTAAAAAGAGGTCAAAAGGAATTATCGACGCTGTGCTTTATGGCTTTTTTATTGTGTTGATATATTTTCTCTTGAGTCTTCCTTTCCACCTTTTCGATTCAGTAGACTCGCAAATTCTGAATACCATAGCGACCAATATATGGCTCAATGTTTTTTTCTTTGTCATATTTGTCTTTTTTGCCTTTTCCTTTTTTGGATACTATGAATTAACCCTGCCCAGTTCATGGGCCAATAAAATGGATGAAGCATCTTTTAAAGTTGGTGGTGGCTTAGGCATCTTTTTTATGGCGTTGACCTTGGCCATTGTTTCCTTTTCATGTACAGGTCCCATTTTGGGAGGTCTTTTGGGAAGCACCACCTTGGCAGAGGGTAATGTGGCTACCAATCTTTCTGCAGGAATGGTAGGATTCGGATTGGCATTGGCCCTTCCTTTTACCTTGTTTGCTCTATTCCCTGCTTGGTTGAATTCACTACCTAAATCTGGAGGATGGATGACCACTGTAAAAGTTGTGCTAGGTTTTTTGGAACTGGCCTTAGCTTTCAAATTCTTGTCCAATGCAGATTTGGTTGGGCATTGGGAGATTTTAAAAAGGGAGGTGTTTATAGGGATTTGGATTGTATTATTTGTCCTGCTTGCCTTGTACCTTTTTGGTATTTTTAGATTTCCTCATGATGGTCCAAAACAAAAGCTATCTTCTACTCGTAGATTGGTTGGGGTGTTATCCACCGCTTTTTCTCTTTACTTGATTTTGGGGCTTTCGGGTGTGATCCATTTGAAGTTGTTAAGTGGGCTCTTGCCTCCAGACTTTTACAGCGTTCAGCAAACAGAAAGTGATTGTCCTTTAGGATTGGACTGCTTTAAAGATTTTGATGCGGGCGTGGCCCATGCACAAGCCGAAAACAAACCCATTCTATTGGATTTTACCGGATGGGCTTGCCAGAATTGTAGAAAAATGGAAGAAAATGTCTGGAGTCAGCCCAGTATCTACCAAATGCTCAAAGAAGAGTATGTCTTAATTTCTCTTTATGTGGATGATAGAAAAGAACTACCAAGCGACCAACAATTTGATTTCAAATACGATTCAGGGAGAGTAAAAACTATCGAGACCATAGGTCAAAAATGGGGTACCTTTCAGACGATAAACTTTAATGCAGCTTCCCAACCCTATTATGTTTTATTGTCTCCCAATCTCGAAGTGCTCAATGAGGCTGTGCAATACGTTGATACTGAAACCTATGAAAAATGGCTCAAATCCGGTTTGGTCAATTACGAATTGTCAATGAACCAATAAAAGGGTTATTCATTTTAAATTCTTTTAAAAAAATGTAACTTCGGTCAACTAACTAACTTAACCGAAGGCATAGTGAAAACTTTTAAGAAAGTACTTTGGGTACTTGGTATTCTGATAGTTCTCATAGTTTTGGGAGCTACCTTTTTCATCAATTCATTAAAACCTAACTATAGTGGCCAGCAGTCTTTAGAAGGCTTAAACGGTGAGGTTACAGTATTTTACGATGCCTATGGCATTCCCCATTTATATTCGGAAAAAGAAGAAGACGCATTTCGGGCTTTAGGCTATGTTCACGCCCAAGACCGATTATGGCAAATGGAACTACTTAGAAGGGTTGCTAAAGGAAGATTATCCGAGGTTTTCGGCCCCGACCTTGTTGAAACTGATAAACTTTTTCTTTCCCTTGGAATTGATGAGAATACAAGAAAGACAGTTCAGGCACTGGATAAGAACAGTCGTACCGTTCTGCTTTGCAATGCATATTTGGATGGAATAAATGCATTTATCGATGAAGGTCCTCAACCAGTGGAGTTTTATCTAACGGGTCTGGATGTTGAACCATTCACCATAGAGGATATTTATGATGCTGTAGGATATATGGCCTTTAGTTTTGCACAAGCCCATAAGACAGACCCACTACTCACAGACATGTTACATGACTTGGGCCAAGAATATTTGGATGATTTGGCCATTTATTCAGACACTTCTACCGTTTGGATAAAAAACTTCAAAGAAAAGGCAGTTGATACCATTTCTAAGGATTTAATGTCCACCGTATCAAGAGCGCTTAAAAAATTGCCCATTCCCCAGTTTGAGGGGAGCAATAGTTGGGTTTTGGGTCCGGATAAAACCAAATCGGGGAAAGTCATTTTGGCAAATGACCCCCACATTGGCTTTGCCCAACCTTCGGTTTGGTATGAAGCTCATGTTAGCACCCCCACTTACGAAAAATATGGGTATCATTTAGCAGGAGTTCCCTTTCCACTTTTAGGACATGATAGAAACCTAGCTTATGGACTAACCATGTTTCAAAACGATGACCTTGATTTTTATGTTGAGGAAACCAATGCTTCTGATACTACGTTGTATAAGACAGAAACAGGATGGGAAAAATACGAGATTATAAAAAAAACGATTCCGGTTAAAGGTGAAGATCCAATTTCTTTCAACTATAAAAAAACAAGACATGGACCTATCTTAAACGGAATTGCCAAACAAGTAAAAGATGAACGTCCAATTGCCATGTCCTGGATGTACACTAAATGGGAAAATCGTGTTTTGGATGCGTTGTATGGGATTTCACATGCAAGCAATATAGAAGAATTTGAAGATGCGCTCCCAAAAATTCATGCTCCAGGCCTAAATGTAATGTATGGTGACGCAGAGGGAAACGTAGCTTGGTGGGCTTCTGCTCAATTATATCAAATGCCCGACAGCACATCGACCAAGTTATTTTTGGACGGGGCTTCGGGAACTCAAGAACCTGTTCGCTATCTTGACTTTTCTGAAAATCCAAGTGCAATCAATCCACCTTGGAATTATGTGTATTCCGCAAACAATCAGCCTGATTCTATTTCTGGGATGTTGTATCCTGGTTATTATCTACCTGAAAATCGCGCTAGAAGAATAGTGGAGTTATTGGACCCAAAGGACGACTGGGACAAAGAATCAGCTTCAGAAATGATTTTGGATGTAACTTCTTCGGTTAATCCAGAATTGGTAAGGGAGTTGATAAAACTTCTGGATGTTTCCCACCTACAACAAGAGCAATTGGTATTGATAGATGAGCTAAGAAATTGGGATGGAACCTATTCACTGGATAGTAAAAGCGCTGTTTTGTATCATCGCTGTGAGTACTTCGTGTTGAAGAACACTTTTGAAGACGAGCTAGGGAAGGAAAGATTTGAGCAGTTTATTTCCACACATTTAATGAAAAGACAGATAGCTTGGGGAGCAATAATGAAAGTTGGAAAATGGTGGGACAATGTGCTTACACCCAATACCCAAGAGACACGAAATGATGTGGTATTGAAATCTTTTGCTGACGCTTGGGTTTCCTTACAAATGGATTTGGGGCCTAATACGGATGATTGGACGTGGGAAAAAGTACACACCTTAGAGCATAAGCACCCCGTTGGAGAGGTAGAAAGCTTGCGTAAGTATTTCAACGTAGGGCCATTCCCCATTGTTGGAACGCGAGAGGTGATTAACAATTTGGCCTTTCCTTATGATAGTACAGGATATTACAAAGTAAACTCAGGTCCCTCTACGCGCCGGATTATCGATTTTTCGGATATTGAGAATGGCTTAAGTATACTCCCAACAGGTCAATCTGGAAATCCATTGAGTGAACACTACGATGACCAGGCAAAAATGTTCGTAAATGGAGAGTTTAGAAAAATGATGATGAACAAAGTCGAAATAGAGGAAACTGCTAAATCTAAACTGGTTTTTGTTCCATCTGACTACTAATAATGAATATTTTGTCAATTGAAACGACTAGATGGCTTGCTTTGGATCTAGACTTTTGGCTGATTATTTAAATAGCGTTAGGTCTCTTTTTAAGATTATGTAATCTAACAAGAAATTGTTTAAGTTTTAACTTTCATTTTTTAATACAGCTACCTAGCTGATTATCAGTAAATATTATCCCTTATTATGGTGCGGCTAATTAAAAACACAAATAATATAATTTATTCTAAACGATTCTTGTTTAGAATTAATCTATACTTCCGTATTTTTAAGGCTAACAAAGAATGATAGCTATAATATACCCTTAAGTTGATTAGAATATTTTCCCTCCTTTATTTTTATTTGTTTCTAGGTTTTTATGTAATCGCTCAAACCAGTAAAATTGATGCCATAGATGGTTATGTAGCTTTTGACGCTGTAGTTGGTATTGAAAACACGGGTTTGAGTCAAGGTCTTTTGTATTCAGAAAAGTATAGGACCATCAACGAAAACAAGCAGTTTTTTAAATCGTCCAATTTCGAAAATGGAAATATTTGGTATAAAGGACAACCTTACTATGAAAAATACTTGAAATATGATGCTCATCATGATCAAGTACTGGTCCAAGTACAAAGTCAAGCAACAGGACAACAAGCCACTCTACAACTATTTAAAAGTGATGTTGATTCATTTGACCTTCTTAAACATCGCTTTGTTCAATTAAAGTTTCCAAAAGAAAACCAAATATTGAAAGCTGGTTTTTACGAGAGCCTCTATCAGAACAATGATTTAAGGCTTTTCGTTAGGCATAGCAAAAACAAGGTGGAACTTAAGGGAGGTTCATTTGTTTATTATGAATTTCCAGATTTAAAAAAACAATACTCACTCTTTTATGATGAGAAGTTTTATAGTTTAAATTCAAAAAAAGACATTTTGGAAGCCTTCAAGATAAATAAGAAAGAATTAAACATCCTTTACAAGAAGCTTAAACGAAAATACAAAGACCAAAATAGGTTTATGGTGGAATTAGTAAAGCAAATTGGAAGTACCGCATGATTAAAAGATTACACAAAACTTCAAAACCAATCAAGGTACTCCTTTTCTCCATTTTAAGTGTCTTCATTTTTGAGACTCAGGCACAGGAAAAGCTGCCCAATGTCACCCTAAATGCTGAAAACCAGTCAATTGAAACTATTTTAGAAAGTATAGAAGAACAAACAAGTCTTAAGTTTTTTTATGATGCCAAATGGTTTGGGACAGAAGTGTTTACAAAGTCTTACATAGATGCAAGGATTGATACGGTCTTAAAAGATATTCTAAAAAGTACGGATATTAACTTCTACCTAGATAATGATAACAACGTATATCTAACTAGAAATAGTTTTGTCTACGACAAATTGCGAGACGATTTTTTTGGAAAGCGAGAACAAGATTCCATTGTAACCGAAATGGAGGGGGTAACAAGTGATACGGGGTTAGTTTTTGAGGATAAGAGCACAGGTGTTAGTGAAAGAATAGAAACAGTAAGAATTGGAAAAGCAACGGCCAATAGAAGTCAAAGTGAAGTTAAGCTAACTGGCAGAATTACAGATTTTCTTACTGGCAGACCTGTCCCGGATTTATCTATTTTAGTTGATGATGGTAAACAGGGAACATCTACAAATGACAACGGAGAGTATAGTCTTGATATAAGACGAGGAACACATATAATTAGAGTAAGCGGGCTTGGATATAAGGATAGAGTAAAAAAGGCAATAATATATAATAGTGGTGTTCTTGATTTTAGTGTTGAAGAAAGTGTTGAGGCATTGGACGAAGTGGTGGTCAGTGAAAAGGCAAGACGAAATGTTGAAATTCCAGTAACCGGCCTAGTTAGTTTGGAAATAGAAGAAATAAAGACCATTCCTCTTGTTCTTGGGGAACGGGATATTTTAAAGGCGGCATTAACTCTACCTGGTATATCAAACGCAGGGGAAGGAGCTTCTGGATTTAATGTTAGGGGAGGTAAGACCGACCAAAACCTAGTCTTATTGGATGACGGGGTTATTTATAACCCTTCCCATTTTTTTGGTATTTTTTCTGCACTAAACCCATTCAGCACGGGTTCTGCGGATATTTACAAAGGGAGTATCCCGGTACAATTTGGCGGAAGGTTGTCCTCTGTATTCGATTTAAAGACAAAAACACCGAATACCGAAAAGTTTTCTGGTGAGGCCGCGATTGGTCCTGTAACAAGTAATTTGGTTTTGGAGGTGCCCATAAAAAAAGACAAAGCAGGACTATTGGTAGGCGGACGTGGAACCTATTCAGGTTGGATTTTACGGTCTTTGGAAGATGAGCAGCTTAATGATAGTGAGGCCTCATTTTTTGATGTTGTTGCAAAGTACAATCATACCCTTAACGAAAAAAATGAGATTAAGGCAACAGGATATTTTAGTCGTGATGCTTTTAGTATTACGTCTGATTCTATCTTCAATTATAGTAACAGATTATCTTCCTTAAGATGGAATCATAAGTTTAACGAAAAGAACACTGGTAGTTTAATTTTGACCAATAGTCAATACCGGTTCAATATAGAATTTGATGGAGATTCCAACACGGATTTTGATTTGGGATACATTAATAATGAAAGTGAACTAAGATTGGAATTCAATTATCTGCATAACGAGTCGCATAAATTTAAATACGGAATTTCCAGCAAATTATATCAGATTGATCCAGGGAATGTTGATCCCCTTAATCAAGATTCGGAAGTTACTCCATTATCAATACCTAGGGAAAGGGCTCTGGAATCAGCCCTATTCTTTTCGGACACCTATACAGTAAACGAAAAGCTTCTTATAGATGCGGGGGTTAGATTTTCTTTTTATGCGGCATTAGGAGAAGGTGTTCAAAGAATATATGAAGAAAATGCGCCAAGAAATTCGAGTACCTTAATAGAAACACAAGAGTTTGGACAAAACGAGGTCATTGAAACCTACGGAGGTCCAGAATTTAGAATATCAGGACGTTACTTTATAAATCCAGATTTATCCTTAAAAGCTAGTTTTAATAATACATTCCAGTATATACATACCCTTAACAGTAACACCACAGTTTCCCAAACAGATACATATAAGCTGTCAGATTTAAATATAAGGCCACAGCAGGCAAATCAGTTTTCTTTAGGGCTGTTTAAAAACTTTAAAGAAAACGAATATGAATTAAGTATTGAAGGGTTTTACAAGAGACAAAAAAACCTATTGGATTTTGAAGTAGGTGCGCAATTATTATTGAATGAGACGGTGGAGGCCGAAGTCCTCCAAGGAGACGGTAAGGCTTATGGAGTTGAATTTCTTTTAAGAAAAAACGAAGGTAGATTAAATGGCTGGCTAGGGTATTCGTATTCCCGTTCTTTCATACGTTTGGATAGTCCGTTCAGGGAAGAAAGGGTTAACAACGGGGATTTTTTCCCCACAAACTTTGATAGGCCTCACGATGTAAGTCTGGTGACCAATTATAAAATCACAAAACGTTTAAGTGCTTCAACCAACTTTGTGTACCAAACCGGTCGTCCCGTAACTTTTCCATTGGGGCAGTTTGAGTTCGATAACGCTGATTTTGTTTTCTTTAGCGACAGAAATGAATTTCGGATTCCAGATTTTTACAGATTGGATTTGAGTATTAATCTAGAAGGAAACCACAAAATCAAAAAATTTGCACATAGTTTTTGGAGTCTCTCCATTTATAATGTTTTGGGAAGAAATAATCCATTTTCAGTATTTTTTGTAACGGAAAATGGGCAAGTGAGAGCTCTACAAAGTTCAATCTTTGCAATTCCGATTCCAACAATCACCTATAACTTTAAATTTTAATTTTGAGAGTGCATGTTGAAGATATTTAAAAAAAGATTGCGAGTTTTCTCCATTTTAATAATGCTATCGGCAGTTGTTCTCATACAGGCTTGTATAGAGCCTTTTGACGCAGAAGGTATTGTCGAAAATTTTGAAAGTGCTTTGGTGATCGAGGCCACAATTACAAATGAGTTAAAACAACATCAAATAAAATTAACGAGAGCTTTTGAGCTTGAAGAGGATGGTGCTAGGGCTGAGAACAACGCAAGTGTAGCGGTTTTGGATGATCAAGGTATGGTATTTCAATTTTCTGAAATAGAGCCGGGTTTATATCAGTCTGATCAAGTCTTTCAGGCTGTAGGTGATAGGAATTATCAATTATCTATTAGCACTTCAGACGGAAGAAGTTATACCTCAGACCCAGCCCAACTCACTCAAGAGACATCGATTGAAAGCGTTGAAGCAGCTCGTACTACTGATGACGATGGAAATGAAGGAATGGCTATTCTGGTAAATAGCTTTGACCCTACAAACAATAGCAATTTATATCGGTATGAATATGAGGAAACTTTTTTAATAATAGCCCCAGATTGGGCAGATACCGATTTGGTGAAAACAGTTCCTGGTCTACCACAGGACTGTAATGTGGATTTGGTATTTACTGGAGATAACGATGAACGTATTTGTTATGGAACTGATATTTCCAATAGAATTATCTTGACCAATACCAGTGGTTTGGATGAGGACAGGGTATCAAGACTTCAAGTCCGGTTTATTAATAGAAATGACTATATCCTGACCCATAGGTATAGCATTCTTGTTAGGCAGTTTGTGCAATCTCCTGCGGCACATACGTTTTATGTACGTTTACAGGAACTCTCCCAAAGTGACGATCTCTTTTCTCAAACACAAACAGGCCTTCTGGTGGGTAATGTATTTTCGGAAGAGAGTGAAGACGAAATTGTTCTTGGTTATTTTGAAGTATCAAGTGTGTCTGAACAGCGTATTTTCTTCAATTATGATGACTTTTTCCCAGGAGAAGACTTACCCTCATACGCCGTTGATTGCATTAAGCTCGCTCCTGATTTTGTAGTATTTAATGAGTTTGGACTTTTTGTAGGTTGTTTGTTAAGTGATTTGGTTGCCAATGAAGCAGTTGAATATGTAGGTCCAAATGAAGGCGAAATTACTTCAGAAGGAGGACTGCCAGTGGGGCCTCATATTGTTGTGCCAGCCCCATGTGGAGACTGTACACAATTAGGAAGTAACGTAAGACCTTCATTCTGGGTTGACTAATCAAAGAAAAATGCAAAAAAGAAAACACACCTTATTTATTTTCCTTTTGATTGGGATTACTTATTGTTCTTACTCACAATTGAGATTAAATGAACAGGGCAATGCAGAGCGGGCTGTCAAGTTTGCATCTCTCCCAGAAGAAAGCATTTTTTTACATTATAACAGTCATGTTCTTTTTACCGGAGAACGGTTTTTTTATTCTTTGTATTGCTTGGATAAAGAAAAGAATAACTTAAGTAATCTAAGTCAGGTTGCTTATATCGAATTGATTTCGGAAAACGGAACACCAATAGTAAAGCAAAAGGTCCAATTAGATAATGGTAGGGGCTATGGGGACTTTTTTGTATCCGAAAAACAACTGACAGGCAGTTATAAATTACTGGCCTATACTAATTGGATGAAAAACTTTGGTGTTGAATCGTTTTTTGAAACGGATATAATCGTTATTAATCCATACCAAAAAGTTCCTGAAAAACACCGAAAGCTGGATAGCGATTCAATATCTGGTTTACCGTTAAATCCGAAGGGCATATCGGAAAAAACAGAATCTAAGTTTCCTTCAAGCAAAATAGAATTGAAACTTGACAATCGAATTGTTGGAAAGCGTAAGAAAGTCGCACTTCGTATACAAGGAATGGATTCATCCTTGGTTAATGGAAGCTACTCTTTATCCGTATCAAAAAGAAGTGAGTTGTTTCCCAACGAGAATGAACCTATGGAGGAGTATTTAAGGAATAGCGGCGATAAAAGTCCTTTGGCAAAGAAACAAGTGTCTTTTTTTACGTCGAGTAAGACATCCAACGAAATTTTTCGTTTACCCGAACTAAGAGGTGAACTCATTTCTGGACGTATTGTAAATACTAGTACTGATTTGCCCGTTCCACAGCGCACCATTGCCTTTTCAATTCCAGGGGAGAATTATCTTTTAAAGACTGCTACTACCAATAAACAAGGTGTGTTTTTCATAAATGTTGATGAAAATTACAAAAATACCACGGGCATCATCAGTAATTTATCAGGGGATTGGGGTGATTACGAGCTATTATTGGATAATCATCAGATGATATATAATAAGCTTGACTTCAGACCATTTGAATTGCATACTGGAATGTTGGAGACAATTCGGCAACGTAGCGTGCAAAATCAAATTGCTAATGCCTATTCCTATTTAAGATTGGATACAACTTTAGATCCAGATTTACGAACTCCATTTTATAGAGAAATGGAACGCACTTTTTATTTAGATAATTTTACCCGTTTCAAAACCCTTAGAGAAACTTTTGTTGAGATTATCAGTCAAGTGGGGATACGGCGAAATCCGAATGGTAAACGTGTATTTCAGGTGTTTACGGATTTAGCCAGAGATAAAAGTGGATTGCAGCCCATGCTTTTTGTAGACGGCGTGTTCATAAGTGAACATGAAGGATTTATGGATTATGATGCTCGTAAAATAAAGGAAATCAGTTTTTCCAAGGGTTTATATCAGCTAGGCCCAGTATCTTTTGACGGGATACTAGCAATTACAACTATTGATGGTGATTTTGCCGAAACATTCTATTCTGAAAATCAGTTAAAAGTAAAACTTACTACCCCAGAAAGAAAAAAGAATTATTACCAACAAAACTATAATAAAGAAGATAGTCAAGATTGGACACGTATTCCTGATTTTAGAAGACAATTGTTATGGATTCCGGATATGCAGTTAGAAAAAGAAGAGCTTTTGGAATTCTATACGTCAAGTATTAAAGGAATTTATGATATTACCTTATATGGTTTTAATAAAGCTGGCGAACCTATTTCATCAACGACTTCTCTGGAAGTAAATTGACAAGGATATTGTAAACATTCTTATTTTTTTGGGTTTAGAAATGATGCCGAACGAAGTGATAATATAGAAGACCATTGCATCTAAACGAATTTTTGTTACTTCCAATCAATATGATGCATAACGGTTTCAAAGAACCAATCGGGAAATAGATACATCAACTCAAAACTCCCATTCATCAAAACATAACTTCAATTCTTTAGTTCAAAGAGTATATTCAGCAGAGTGAAACCATAAAGTTAAGTCATGCTGACGAAAATATACGGAAGTGCCGTTTTTGGCATTGAGGCTACAGCAGTGGTTGTGGAAGTCAATATTGATAAAGGTATAGGATATCATTTGGTGGGTCTTCCTGACAATGCTATTAAAGAAAGTCAATATCGAATTGCCTCAGCGCTCAACAATAATGGCTATAAGATTCCCGGGAAACGTATCACAATCAATATGGCTCCCGCAAGCCTGAGAAAGGAGGGTTCGGCTTACGATTTAACGCTTAGTATAGGAATACTTGCTGCTTCCAAACAGATTGAAGGCCCCAATTTGGAAGACTTTATTATAATGGGAGAACTCTCTTTGGACGGAAGTCTACAACCAATAAAGGGAGCATTACCGATTGCTCTAAAAGCAAAAGAAGAAGGATTTAAAGGGTTTATTCTGCCAAAAGCCAATGCGGAAGAAGCCGCTATTGTTCATGGGTTAAATGTATATGCTATGGAAAATATCGCTCAGGTGATTGACTTTTTTAATGAAGGGAATAAAGTTGAACCTACTAAGGTTAAGAATTTCTCCGTATTAGATGAGAAAAAAACATCAACCGACTTTGATTTTTCGGATGTTAAGGGGCAGGAAACAGTAAAAAGATGTATGGAGATTGCCGCTGCAGGAGGACATAATCTTATTCTAATTGGTCCGCCTGGAGCTGGGAAAACCATGTTGGCCAAACGTTTGCCGTCCATTCTTCCTCCAATGACATTGGAAGAGGCTTTGGAAACCACCAAAATCCATAGTGTTGTAGGCAAGATCAAAGACCACGGATTGATGAGACAACGACCTTTTCGCAATCCACATCATACCATAAGCAGTGCCGCCTTGGTGGGAGGTGGAAGTTATCCACAACCAGGCGAGATTTCCCTTTCTCACAATGGGGTTCTCTTTTTAGATGAACTTCCAGAATTTGAGCGTAGAGTGTTGGAAGTAATGCGTCAACCCATGGAAGATAGGGAGGTCACCATAGCCCGCACTCGGTTCGCTGTAACTTATCCATGTAGTTTTATGTTGATTGCAAGCATGAATCCAAGTCCGAGCGGATACTTTAATGACCCCAGCGCTCCAATTACTTCTTCACATGCTGAAATGAAGCGTTATTTGAATAAAATATCCGGACCCTTATTGGACCGCATAGATATCCATATAGAAGTGAGCTCTGTACCTTTTGACAAACTTTCCGAAGCTAGAAAAGGCGAAAGTAGTTGTCAAATTCGGTATCGCGTTATCGAAGCCCGGAAGGTTCAAACCGAACGCTTTTCAGCTCTAGAACACGTTCACTATAATGCACAAATGAACACAAAATTGATTCGTAGATACTGTAATCTAAATGAAGCTTCCTTGAGTTTGTTAAAACAGGCTATGGAGCGCCTCAACTTGTCTGCAAGAGCTTATGATCGTATCTTAAAAGTAGCAAGAACAATCGCAGATTTGCAAGGCGCTATCAATATACGAAAGGAGCATATATCTGAAGCTATCCAATATCGCAGCTTGGATAGAGAGGGATGGTTAGGATAATATTAAACTTAGTACTCTTTAATTTTAAAAGTTTTATGATATTTTTTGAAAAGGATCATATTGAAGAAGAGATACAAGTTTTTTGACTTTAACTTTTGTTTAAATTTTTGAGAAGATTTGTTAAAATAATCAGTGATACTGTAGATTCTTGTAACCCCTTCCTTTTTTAGTATTTCATAGCTCTTATGTCTTAAGTATGGAGCGAGATTTTGCCCTCTAAAATCCTGATAAGTGTACATATTTGAGAGATATACTTCTCCCTCCTCTAGTCGAAAATTTCTTTTTTCATATCCAAAATTCTCGTATTCAATAAACATGAAAGCAGCTACTTGACCGTTCCTGTTCTTTAATCCCACCACCTTCATTCCATTACCATTTCTTTTAATCAGACTATCAGGGTTTAAAAAATGTAAATTTCCAAGACTTTTGATGTCATTGTGAGACAAAAAAATGAAATCATAATCTTCAGTATTACCTTTTATTGTTGGAGGAAGAATAGTTCCTGTTCCTTCTAACACCCAGAAGTATATCCCAATGTCTAATCCAAACTTCACCAAAATGTTTCTTAAGGTTAAGAAAAGCAACCCATGCCTAATTCTTAGGAACAAATGTTGGAACCTATAAAACTTTTTTTCCTCCCTTAATTTCATGTTTTCATTGATTGAAGCGCCCATAAGAATCTTTACCGTTTTCTAAATTCATAATACTTCTAAATTCGGCGGCTGTCATCACTTCGCGTTCATTTGCATTCGCAAGAGTATGTATCCTTTTTATAAAATCAGCGTTTGAGGCAAGTCTTGTTCTTCCATTGTCATACCAGATATTATCTTCGATACCTATTCGAACCCCTCCATCCATGGCAATTGCTATTGAATTCATTTTCAGTTGGGTGTTGCCAATCCCACCTATACTCCAAATTGAATTTTCAGGTAATTCATTGATCATAATACCTGTGTTCAATAAGGTAGCTTGGGCACAAGCTATGTTTCCCAAAATCAAATTGAAATAAAAGGGTGGATTTATCAATCCTTTTTTAAGCAGATATTTTGAATAGTTAATCATGCCTACATCAAAGACCTCTAACTCAGGAACAATACCATTATCTAGCATAGCTTTGGCCAGTTTCTGAATCATTTCTGGCGAGTTTACACTTGCTGAGCTGTTAAAGTTCAATGAGCTAAGGGTAAGACTTCCCATGTCAGGTTTTAATCTCCCCTTCAATAATAGTGGATCTGATCGTTTTTCAAACTCGGAAAAATCCCTTCCACTTAGGGAAACACAAATGACCAAATCTGGATAGTAAGTCCTTATGCCTTCTATTATTTTTCCATACAACTCCTTTTTATAGGTCGGCCTACCATTTTTTTCATCTCTTGCATGGAGATGAACCATTGTGATACCTATATCGGCGGCCTTAAGAACATCATCCACAATTTCTGAAACCGTAATGGGAACGTGTGGAGTCAAATCTTTGGTGGGTATCATCCCTGTTGGCGTGAAATTTATGATAAGTTTTTCTGACATTGCTTTTTGTAATCTAGTTTGACTTTAATATCGGCTCTCAAATTAAGCACAAAACCCTATGACAAGTTTTAGTCTTAGACCAACTCACTGTTTTTCGGATGAACTGTATTTTGAAAGTTACAATTTGACAACAATGGAATTCTCCCTTTCGTGAATGAAGATTTTTATATAACCTTAATATTAGACTTTAAACTAGAAATAATTTCCAGAATGTTCTCTACCGTATCTTCAAGGTAATATTTGACGGTCAAATGCGGAATTCGTATGGTAGTGAACCCATTTTTAAAAGAATGCATGGATTCCTCAAGGTCCTTTAACGCTTGCTCATGGGTTATCAGGTCATATTGGGTGTCAATCTCAATATTAAGTTTTACCCTAGAGAAGGCGATGTCGACGGATTTTTTGCCATCCCACCATTCCAACATAGGTTGGGCTCCTTTTTCCTTTAGGGCATAAAACAGTTGAATGGCCTCAAGTGGCGTGTTATTGTTCAAAATGATTCTCTTAATAAGTTTAAGGTGTTTTTCACAAAGAGAAACACCAATAACATCATATGAAGCTTCATTTTCTTCACGGGTAATCTTAGTACCACATTCCTTACAGGTCATAAGTATTGGTCGGTTAAGTTTAATAATTAGATTTGGGATTATTATAACTCTACCATTTCCATATTCGTATAAAACAAGTACTATGTGGGGGCAATTTTTAGATGAAATGCATTTTTTTGGATGAAATGCAACTTTTAATACAAAAGAGCTTAATTTCAGCGACTATAATGTAGTACAAATGCTAAAAAAAATTGGCCCCGGTATTTTAGTTGCTGCTGCCTTTGTTGGCCCAGGTACTATCACTATTTGTACAATTGCAGGAGTGAAGTTTGGATTTGCCCTTATCTGGGCTTTATTGGTTTCAATAGTTTGTACCATAATTCTACAGGAGATGGCGGGTAGGATAGGGGTTCTAACCCAAAAAGGCCTTGTAGATGTTATTGGGAATCAGTTACCAACAAAGTTGACAAGAAACATTATCCTAGGTGTAGTTCTAGCAGCCATTCTTATTGGCAATGCTGCCTATGAAGCCGGGAACATTGGTGGGGCCACACTTGGTTTGAACGCTATATTTGCGATGCCTGTTGATTTTCCAGTTTACCCGGTCTTAGTCGGCTTTTTGGCATTTGTCATTCTATGGTTTGGAAGCTATAAATCGCTTGAAAAAATATTCATGGGCTTGGTTGGCATGATGGGACTTTGTTTTGTAATCGCTGCCATGATAACCAAGCCTTCACTTATTGAAATAGTAAAGGGAGCGTTTGTTCCTACCTTACCAGAACAGAGCATATTGACCATAGTGGCTCTGGTGGGAACAACAGTTGTTCCCTATAATCTTTTTTTACACGCTTCTTTGGTAAGAGAAAAGTGGGGTTCTGAAAAAGATTTGTCCTTGATGCGTTGGGATACCTTGGTCTCTGTTGGAGTAGGTGGGTTGGTTTCCATAGCAATTATTATTACTGCGGCGGCCGCAGATTTGGATAATGTTATGAATGCAGTGGATATGGCAAAGGCTATGGAACCCCTCTTTGGAAAAATGGCACTTTATTTCATGGGACTGGGACTCTTGTTAGCTGGAATTACTTCTGCGATTACCGCCCCTCTGGCAGCTGCCTACGTGGCAAGTAGTTGTTTTGGTTGGAAGGATGGGATGAAAGATGCTAAGTTTCGATTAATTTGGATTTCAATTCTTTTCTTGGGAGTATTTTTTCTTTCTTTTGACATTAAACCAATACAAGTCATTCAATTTGCTCAAGTGGCCAATGGAGTATTGTTGCCCATAATGGCAATACTTCTTTTATGGATGGTTAACCAGAAGAAAGTAATGGGCAACCATGTGAATAAACCCATTCAAAATGTTGTTGGCGTATTGATTGTACTATTCGCGATATTTTTAGGGGTAAAGAGCATTTTTAAGGTATTGGAGTTTTTTTAGATGAAAAAGTGGTATGTAGATTTAAATTGTGATGTTGGCGAAGGGATAGGAAACGAAGCTCAACTTTTTCCACATATCAGTTCGTGTAATATTGCATGTGGGGGTCATGCGGGTGAAAGCTCATCTATATTTGAAATCATTGGATTAGCAAAAAGACACACCGTTAAAATCGGTGCTCACCCATCATATCCTGATAAGCTTAATTTTGGCAGGAAAGTAATGGATATCTCAAAGGATGCATTAAGAAATAGCCTTTCAGAGCAACTATCCATGTTCGGTAAAATCGCAAAACAGCAAGAAATCCCTGTGAATCATATAAAACCACACGGAGCATTGTACAACCAAATTGCTAAAGATGCAGAACTAGCCAAGTTATTTTTGGAAGTGGTTAACGAATCGGATTTAACAAAGAAGATTTATGCATTGTCTGGTTCCCAAGTCGCTCTTTTGGCAAAAACATTTAAAATAGAGGTATGTTGTGAAGCTTTTGCCGATAGAAATTACAATTCGGATGGGACTTTAGTTCCAAGAACTCATAAAGATGCTCTGATTTCAAAACCGGGAAAGGTACTTCAACATGTTTTACCGATGATACAAAATAGAGAAATAAGAACTTTGTCAGGTGAAACCTTGAGAATCCAGGTGGATACGATTTGTGTTCATGGAGATACCCCCTCAGCATTACAAATATTACAGTATCTTTCAAAAGAATTGCCAAAGCACAATATAGTTTTAAGCAAGTGAAAGAAGTCCCCCTAACCATAAGACCCTTTGGAGAGAAAGCTCTTTTGATTGAATGGCCCAATGAAGTAAAGGAATCCATTTTGAATGATATTCTTGCGTTTGTTAGCTCTTTTACCAACAAATATCAGCGCGAATGGGAGTTGGTTCCGGCGTATAATTCCGTAACCATGATTTCGTTGTCGGGCGCAAAACTTGATTTTGATACTGCAAAAGCTCGAGTTTTGGAGGTTTATGAGAAAAATACCAGGTCTGTTCAAAATGAACGTTTTCTATGGAAACTGCCCGTGTGCTATGAATCTGATTTTGGGATTGATATTCAGGAAACTGCCAAATCTCTAGATTTAACTAAGGAAGAACTGATAAAACAGCATACTTCACACGAGTATACTGTTTTCGGAATAGGATTCTTACCTGGATTTATGTATCTGGGTGGGTTACCAAAATCTTTGCAATTGCCCAGACGCAAAACACCTAGACTTCATGTAGAAAAGGGTTCGGTGGGCCTTGCAGGAAAACAGACAGGAATATATCCACAAGACTCTCCAGGAGGATGGAACATAATAGGGAATTGTCCGGTACCGGTTTTTGATGCTTCCCATGAGAAGCCTTGCTTTGTAAAAGCAGGCGATAAAATTCAATTTCAATCCATTTCCAAAGCAGAGTATGATTTGCGTAAAATTGAAGGCGAAATAGGAATTTATAATCTTGAAAAGATACCTTTAGATGCTTAAATTCTTAAAATCTGGATTTTATACAACGCTACAGGATTTTGGTAGGTTTGGGTATCGCAATATAGGAGTTCCCGTTTCTGGGGTTTTGGATGAGGTTTCTGTAAAAAAGGCGAATGTATTATTGGAAAACAAGCAAGAAGATGCTGTTTTGGAAATTACCATGACCGGGCCAACCCTATTGTTTGAATCGCCTACTTATATATGTCTTTCAGGGGCTCGCATGTCGCCTACGCTAAACAATAACCCCATTGATAATTACCGAGTAATCAAGGTAGAAGCAGGCGACATTCTTTCTTATGGAAAGTTGGAAAACGGTTTTAGAACGTATTTGGCCATAAAAAATGGATTTCAAGGAGGTAAGGTGCTAGGAAGTTACTCTCAATACCATCCAGTAACATCAACAAAATGCTTCAAAGATTCTGATGAAATTCCATACGAACCTGTAACGCAGTATGAGCCGGCAATTTCGGAGTTGAAACTCGAAAATCATTTAGAACAGCAGTATATTGAAGTTTTCAAAGGACCAGAGTTCTCAATATTGACAGATGCTCATTTGGAACCACTTTTTTCAAAAGACTTTACTGTTTCAAAAGAGAATAATAGAATGGCATATCAACTTACCGAAGAAATAGGAACACATTCCCATTCTATTTTAACATCGGGAACATTACCAGGCACTGTACAGTTGACTCCTACAGGAAGATTGATCATCTTAATGAAAGACGGACAAACTACGGGAGGTTACCCAAGGGTGCTACAATTATCTGATAAATCTATAAGTGTATTGGCGCAAAAAAAATTCGGAGATATTATTTCATTTAAACTTCTGTAAAGTTTTTAAACCTTTTGGTATATTTCCTTAAAAGGTATGCGAAAACGTTTGCCATAAACACCATTTTCCGCTCTGATTCCACATCCAATAACCATATTGATTTCAGCACCTGGCGGAAGATTCAAAATACGCTTTACCCTTAGGGTGTCACTTCCTTCCATAGGACAGGTATCATATCCTATTGCTGCCATGCTTATCATAAAATTTTGAGCAGCTAAACCGGCACTCTTATGAGCTACTATGCGCATATCGGACCGTCTTACTTGACGATAAACTGGTTTGAACAACCCGATTACACTAAATATGAGATATTTTATCCAGCCTAGAATCCCTAAAACATCAAAATACACCGTAGGTATGAGTTTCTTATAATAATTAAGCGCAAATTTCTCCCTTCGGCTGTATTCCTTTTCAGGTTTGTGTCCGTAAGTGTTCTCTAAAAAAGCAACATTGGACTTGGCCCGTTTTCTCCATAAGTCTTTTCTACTGACCACCACTATCATTTGCTTGGCGGTTTTTGCAGCGTTTTGACCCAGGCAGGCTTCAGTTAGTTTTTTCAGTTTGTCTTTCTCAATAACATGATAAAATTCCCAGAGCTGGAGATTACTGCTTGTTGGTGCCAATACGGCATTTTCAATACATTTTTGAACTTTCTCGGTGTCCAATTCCACATCATCCCTAAAAACGCGAACAGACCTCCTGTGGGCAATAGCTTCACTTACGGTTTTTTCCATGTTTAAAAATAACCAAAATGAGAGAACCTAAAAGTCTTTTTTGAGGGCAAAAAAAACTTACAAATAGAGTTGAATATGATATTTTATTTCAACTTAAGATTTTGATTATCAATAAAATAAAAGCTTTCTCTATCAAATGGCTTTGAAGGTGTGAATTATGTTAAAAAACTGGGGTATGCGAAAGGTATATCTTTGAATCTTAGAATAATTTCAGATAAAATACATATTTCAAAGAAATCTGTTAATGGAATTGAATAAGTATAGTAAAAATGTTACCCAAGACCCTACACAACCTGCGGCGCAGGCTATGTTGCATGCTATTGGGTTGACTGAGGATGATTTGAAAAAGCCTTTGGTGGGAATAGGAAGTACAGGGTATGAAGGCAATCCCTGTAACATGCACCTTAACGATTTGTCTACCTATGTAAAAAAGGGAACCCAAGAAGTGGATTTGGTAGGGCTAATATTTAATACCATTGGGGTCAGTGATGGTATTTCCATGGGTACGTACGGTATGCGCTATTCCCTTCCTTCTCGAGATATTATTGCAGATTCCATGGAAACGGTGGTACAAGCCATGAACTATGATGGTTTAGTAACCGTTGTAGGATGCGACAAGAATATGCCAGGTGCCCTTATGGCAATGATTCGATTGGATAGACCATCGGTAATGGTATATGGAGGTACCATAGCCCCCGGTTGCCTAAATAATAAAAAATTGGATGTGGTATCCGCTTTTGAAGCTTGGGGTGAAAAGGTTGCTGGTACTATGAACGAGCAAGAATACAAGAGCGTAATTCAAAATGCGTGCCCTGGAGCTGGCGCTTGCGGTGGAATGTACACGGCGAATACCATGGCCTCGGCAATTGAAGCGCTTGGAATGTCTTTGCCATATAGCTCATCCAATCCCGCTGTTGGAGATAAGAAGACAGGAGATGCAATAGCTGCTGGAAAAGCATTAAAGCATCTACTGGAAAAGGATATAAAGCCCAGCGATATCATCACAAAAAAATCTTTGGAAAATGCCGTTAGGTTGATTGTAGTTTTAGGAGGTTCTACAAATGCTGTACTACACTTTTTAGCTATTGCCAAGGCCGCGGATATTGAATTCGGACTTGATGATTTTCAACGCATAAGTGATACTACCCCCTTTTTAGCAGATTTAAAACCTAGTGGTAGATTCCTAATGGAAGACCTTCATAATGTAGGAGGTATACCAGCTGTAATGAAGTTTATGTTGAAGCATAAAATGCTGCATGGTGACTGTTTAACCGTTACAGGTAAGACCATCGCCGAAAACTTGAAAGATCTACCTGACTTGTTTGAAGGGCAGGAGGTTGTAAAAGATATTGACAAGCCGATAAAAGAAACGGGGCACCTAAGAATTCTTTATGGAAATCTCGCAAAAGAGGGTGCCGTAGCAAAAATAACAGGTAAAGAAGGGTTACATTTTTCAGGACCGGCCAAAGTATTTGATGGGGAGTTTGAGGCAAATGATGGGATACGCAATGGAAAGGTCAAAAAAGGAGATGTTGTTGTAATTAGATATGAGGGCCCAAAAGGAGGGCCTGGAATGCCTGAAATGTTAAAACCAACCGCTGCTATTATGGGAGCAGGTTTGGGTAAGGATGTTGCATTGATTACCGATGGACGGTTTTCTGGGGGAACCCATGGATTTGTGGTTGGACATATAGCTCCAGAAGCACAAGATGGGGGTGTTATTGCCCTTGTTGAAGAAGGAGATGTAATTACCATTGATGCAGAAAAGAATAGCATGTCAGTTTCAATTTCTGATGAAGAATTGGAAAAAAGACGCAAAAAATGGACGCAACCTCCATTAAAGGTGAATAAAGGAAGTTTATATAAATACGCAAAAATTGTATCATCAGCCTCTGAAGGTTGCGTTACGGATATGATTTAAGTATTCTGTGAAAGGAAAGTACACCAGAATCTAAAAGGAAAGGATTATGGAAACATTGAACATACAAAAAAAAGATTCCGAAACGAAAAAGGCTATACGTATAACTGGCGCTGAGGCCATTATTCATTGTTTACTTGAAGAAGGAGTAGATTTAATCTACGGATATCCTGGAGGCGCAATAATGCCTGTCTATGATGAATTATACAAGTTTCAAGATAAATTGACCCATATACTTACAAGACATGAGCAAGGTGCAACACATGCTGCCCAAGGATATGCAAGAGTAAGTGGAAAAGTGGGAGTGGCCATGGCAACCTCGGGACCTGGCGCCACAAATTTGGTTACAGGACTGGCCGATGCTCAAATAGATTCAACTCCAATGGTCTGTATTACAGGACAGGTACCTCGTCATTTATTGGGTTCTGATGCTTTTCAGGAAACAGATATTGTAGGTATTTCTACTCCAGTGACCAAATGGAATTATCAAATTACTAAAGCTTCTGAGATTCCTGAAATCTTTGCCAAAGCATTTTATATCGCAAAATCTGGAAGACCGGGACCGGTTCTAATAGATATCACTAAGAATGCTCAATTTGATGAGTTGGATTTCGTTTATGAAAAATGCACTGGAGTAAGAAGTTATCAGGCCGTAGCAGAACCAAATTTGGAGGCAATACAATCAGCAGCGAAACTTATAAATAACGCTAAAAAACCCTATATCATTTGGGGGCAGGGTATAATTTTAGGTGAAGCCGAAGAAGAGCTAAAAGCATTTGTAGAAAAATCAGGAATCCCTGCTGCGTGGACTATAATGGGAGAATCAGCAATTCCAACGGACCACCCATTGAATGTTGGAATGGTAGGTATGCATGGAAACTATGGTCCAAACGTACTTACCAATGAGTGCGATGTGTTGATTGCCATAGGTATGCGTTTTGATGATAGGGTAACAGGAAATCTTGAAACCTATGCCAAGCAAGCAAAGGTTATTCATTTTGAGATTGATCCTGCAGAAATCAACAAAAATGTAAAGGCAGATGTTGCCGTGCTGGGCGATGCAAAGCAGACTTTGAATTTGTTGTTGCCGCTCATCAATGAAAATGAACATAAAGAATGGCAATCTGAGTTCGATAAAAAGTACGAAGAGGAATATCAAGCGGTCATTCAAAAAGACTTAGAACCTACCAAACCCGGCCTAACCATGGGTGAGGTAATTGAACAGATAAACAAAGCTTCAAATAACGATGCAGTTATAGTTACAGATGTAGGACAACATCAGATGATAGCTTGCCGTTATGCGAAGTTTTCTCAAAGCAAGAGTAATATTACTTCTGGCGGTTTGGGAACAATGGGCTTTGCGCTTCCTGCTGCTATTGGAGCAAAACAAGGTGCACCTGAGCGTGAAGTGGTAGCTATCATTGGTGATGGAGGCTATCAAATGACCATTCAAGAACTTGGGGTGATTTTCCAACATAATATACCAGTTAAAATCGTTGTCCTCAACAATGACCACTTAGGCATGGTGCGCCAATGGCAAGAGTTATTCTTTGAAAGCCGATACGCTTCAACCGTTATGACCAATCCGGATTTTGTCAAAATTGCAGAAGGATATCACATTAAAGCAAGAAGAGTAACGGAAAGAGCTGACTTGGAATCGGCAGTCAATGAAATGATTACTTCCAAAGATCCTTATTTCTTGGAGGTTAGGGTAGAGAAAGAGGACAATGTGTTTCCCATGATTCCTTCAGGAGCATCAGTTTCCGATATTAGATTGAAATAGTATGAGTATATCGGAAATGACAAGAAGACCTGTGGTTTATCCGGAGCTGCTTAAAATGACTGAAGAGGTTGGTTTCACTATGCCTTCAGACGTTTCCATAGGAAACTTACTTCAAACTTTGATAACTTCTAAACCAAATGGTATTTTTTTAGAACTTGGCACGGGCACAGGACTTTCTTTGGCTTGGATGCTTGAAGGGATGCAATTGGAATCTAAAGTGACAAGTTTGGATAATGACGAACGCTTGATTCAACTTGTAGAAAATGCTTTTGAAAATGAATCCAAGCTTAAGCTTTTGTGTGTAGATGGTGGTGAGTGGATTTCTGAGTACAAGGGCGAAGGATTCGATTTGATTTTTGCGGATACTTGGGCCGGGAAATATACGCATTTGGAAAAAACGCTAAGCATGGTCAAAAGTGGGGGGTATTATGTGATTGACGATATGAATCCGCAACCCAACTGGCCAGACGGTCATGAAGAGAAGGCAAAACAGCTAGTTGAAACTCTAGAAAAGAGAGAGGATTTTACAATTACAAAGTTGGATTGGTCAACAGGAATAATCATTGCAGTAAAAAAGAGCAATTATGGAAAGTAAGTGGTATACCATATCTGTGTACTCCGAAAACAATGTGGGCTTACTTAATAGAATATCAGGAATATTCTTAAAGCGTCACATTAATATAGAGAGTTTAAATGTTTCAAAATCAGAAATTGAAAATGTTTCAAAGTTTACAATAGTTGTCTTCACCACAGAAGATTGGACCCGTAAAATAGTGGGCCAAATAGAAAAGCAGATTGAGGTGATTAAGGCGTATTACCATACAGATGATGAAACGATTTATCAGGAATCCGCTTTGTTCAAAATAGCTTCCCATTTATTGTTTGACGAAAGGCAAATCCAAAACATAATCAAAGAAAGCAATTCCCAGATTGTTACGGTTTCACGGGATTTCTTTGTACTCGCCAAAACAGGTAGAAGGCATGAAATAGACGAAATGCATGATGCCTTGGAGCCTTATGGTATTATGCAATTTGTGCGTTCAGGGCGTATAACTGTAACTAAGGCAAGTATGCCGATTACCGAAATACTTGCAGAATTTCAAAATAAATAAGCACTAAATAAAAACTGAAAATGGCAAATTACTTTAACACCCTATCATTACGAGACCAATTAACCCAATTGGGTAAATGTAGGTTTATGGAATCTCATGAATTTGGTGATGGTGTAACAGCTTTAAAAGATAAAAAGATAGTAATTATAGGATGTGGGGCCCAAGGCTTGAATCAGGGATTGAATATGAGGGATTCAGGTTTGGACATCTCCTATGCACTTCGCGAAGCCTCAATAAAAGAACAAAGGCAGTCTTATAAGAATGCTACCGAAAACAATTTTACGGCAGGCACTTATGAAGAACTGATTCCTACAGCCGATATGGTGATTAATTTGACTCCGGACAAACAACATACCAATGTTGTGGGTACGGTAATGCCTTTAATGAAGCAAGGAGCTACATTGTCCTACTCACACGGGTTTAACATAGTTGAAGAGGGGATGCAAATACGAAAGGACCTCACCGTTATCATGGTAGCACCTAAAAGTCCCGGTTCTGAGGTGAGGGAGGAGTATAAACGTGGATTTGGAGTACCTACATTGATAGCGGTGCACCCTGAAAACGACCCCGAAGGAAAGGGATTGGAACAAGCCAAAGCTTATGCTGCCGCGACTGGCGGCCATAGGGCTGGAGTACTTGAATCTTCATTTGTGGCCGAAGTAAAATCAGATTTAATGGGGGAACAGACCATTTTATGTGGACTATTGCAGACCGGTTCCATACTTTCTTTCAATAAAATGATTGAAAAGGGAATTGATGCCGGTTACGCCTCTAAACTTATTCAATTTGGTTGGGAGACCATCACTGAAGGCCTCAAACAGGGAGGTATTACGAATATGATGGACCGTTTATCCAACCCGGCGAAGATTAAGGCCTTTGATTTGGCCGAAGAGCTCAAAGTAATCATGAGACCCTTGTTTCAAAAGCACATGGATGATATCATGAGCGGTCATTTTTCTAAAACCATGATGGAAGATTGGGACAATGGAGACAAGAATCTTTTGGATTGGCGTGCTGCTACCGGCGAAACCGCTTTTGAAAAGACTCCTGCAGGGAGTGACGATATTTCGGAACAGGAATACTACGACCATGGCGTATTAATGGTGGCTTTTGTAAAATCTGGAGTAGAATTGGCTTTTGAAACCATGACGGAATCTGGGATAATTGATGAATCGGCCTATTACGAGTCATTACACGAAACCCCATTGATAGCAAACACCATTGCCAGAAAGAAATTGTTTGAAATGAACCGGGTGATTTCTGACACAGCTGAATATGGATGTTATTTGTTTGATCATGCATGTAAACCTTTATTGGAGGACTTTATGAAAACCGTTGAGACCGATATTATTGGTAAGGCTTATGGGGAAGACACAGATAATGGTGTGGATAATATGAAATTAATTGCTGTAAACAAGGCTATCCGAGAGCATCCGGTTGAAGTAATTGGGGAACAGCTCCGTGCTTCTATGACTGCTATGAAACCTATCGGGTAATAACTTTTTTACATTTGATACGTATCTTCACTCAACTAACTACGAACTTATGATACCAGAGCAGTTTCAAATTACTGAGGAAATCCACCAGACCAAATATTTGGTAAGTGGGGAACTAAAAGATTGGAAGGGAAAGACTTCACCGGTCGTATCTACTATCTCATCAACCAAGGAGTATGCCCCAACACCTCTAGGTAGTATCCCTGATATGGGAGAAGCTGAGGCTTTGGAGGCTTTGGAAGCTGCGTTGGCCGCTTATAATAAAGGTCAAGGTGTTTGGCCAACCATGAAGGTAAAGGACCGCATTGAATGCATGGAAACTTTTGTCAAGAAGATGGAAGAAAAGCGCGAGGAGGTTGTGAAGTTGTTGATGTGGGAAATAGGCAAGAACCAACCCGATTCCTATAAAGAGTTTGACCGTACCGTTGAGTATATTTATGACACTATTGAAGAGTACAAGCAACTTGATAGAAATTCTGCCAAGTTTTCCAAACATGATGGTGTTTATGCGCATATTCGAAGGGGCCCCTTAGGTGTTGTCCTTTGTCTGGGGCCATACAACTATCCTTTGAACGAAACCTTTGCATTGCTTATTCCGGCAATCATCATGGGTAACACCACGGTTTTTAAACCGGCCAAGCATGGCGTATTGCTCATAACCCCATTGCTAGAAGCTTTTCAAACGAGTTTTCCTAAAGGAGTGGTGAATATTCTTTTTGGTAGGGGAAGGGCCGTTGCGGCACCCATTATGCAAACCGGAAAGGTGGATGTTCTGGCATTGATAGGCAATAGCAAATCTGCTAACGCTTTACAAGAGCAGCATCCAAAAAGCAATCGGCTTCGTTTGGTTTTGGGACTCGAAGCCAAAAATCCAGCTATAGTGTTGCCTGATGCTGATTTGGATCTTACTATCAACGAATGTATAGCTGGGACGCTTTCCTTTAATGGGCAGCGCTGTACAGCTTTAAAAGTAGTTTATGTACATGAAGATATCAAGGAAGAGTTTTTAAAACGGTTTTCGGAAAAAGTAGATGCTTTGAAATTTGGCAATCCGTGGGATAAGGATGTAAAATTGACCCCATTACCAGAACCAGGTAAACCAGCTTATATTCAAGAGCTTTTAGACGATGCTAAAGCAAAGGGAGCCAAAATTCAAAACAAAAAAGGAGGAAAACACAAGGACAACTATATCTGGCCTGCAGTATTATACCCGGTAAGCAAAGACATGAGGGTATATGAAGAAGAACAATTTGGCCCTATTATTCCAGTCCTGTCTTTTAAAGATATTGAAGAGCCGTTGGATGATATGGCAGAATCCAATTATGGACAACAAGTAAGCCTTTTTGGGAAAGATGTGTATACTCTATCTCCATTAATTGATACTTTGGCCAATTTAGTGTGTCGTGTGAACCTGAACAGCTCATGTCAGCGCGGTCCTGATGTCTATCCGTTCACTGGACGCAAAGATTCTGCTCAGGCCACGTTAAGCGTACATGACGCGCTTCGTTCGTTTTCTATACGAACATTTGTTGCCTTTAAGGATAATGAGCTTAACAACGAAACTGTTGAGCAGCTTTTGGAGGCTAAGGTTAGTAATTTTTTGAGTACGGATTATATCTTATAGCCATTATTGTATTTGAGCAAGATCTCCATGGCGCTCTTTTGTTGAAATAGCTTCAGATAAGCCAGAAAGGTAATAATTGAATCCGCCTTGAAATAATGTTTTCTTTTCCAATGTTTCAAATTCAGGAATTTGATGTATACATTTTTTTGCGTCCTCAATATTGCCTAAAAAAAGATTACCCAAGGATAGATTTGCATGTAGCAATTTTCTAATTTCTGGGTCAGTCGTTCTTTCTAATTTATCCAGCCAATAGTCAATAGCAGTCTCAATTTCAGGTCTTATGTCTTTTATGGTTTTTCTTTTCTTTTTGCTCAACGCAGAAAGAGCGTTAATGGCTTTTTTTGTTGACTCACTGGCATCATTCAAAGCCTCATGCCCTTTGTTTTTTATGCCAAATGTAGCAGCATAAACGGATTTCTTTTGCACCATAAAATGCTCACGAAGTATTTCACCACTTTTTATATAGAAATACCTTAGAACATCTGACTCATACTTTGCTAACTTCTTGTTTAATAATTTTCGTTTTTTTTCAGGCTTTTTCTTCAAGTTGTACTTCATCTTAAAAACTGGGTTTAGCATAAAATGACGAATAGGGAGAAGAGTGGATTTGTTCTCTTCATCCACATAAAATACAATGGGGATGTCGAGTAGAATATCCCCATTTCTGTTGGATACAGTAAGTCTAGCAGAAGCAATCACTTCACATATTGCACTTTCCATATCTGAAAAATCAACATCCATTTGGACATTTTCAATCTTATATTCCTCTGTTTTTAAAGTGATATTTACATCTGGGTCACTTGAATTTTTGCGATAGGGGTATTTGTTAAAGGCCATGTGTCTATCTGCCCATACATTCAACGTATCTGATATGGCCTCTTTGTACAGTCTTTCTTTTTCAAAAGAATCCTTTGTGGAAACTTGAGCGCTCCAAGAGACTTCATCCCACCAGTCCATTGGACTTAGATGGGAATCTATAAGAATATTGTATGATGTAATGTCTTGCTCAAGGGGGTTTTTTGGTGCAATCGTATAGGACCAAGCTACTGGATTTTTAATAGGTTTTATCTTTTTTTGAGCACTGACTCCAAAAGATACAATCATAAAAAGGATGCAAATCTTTAGAAACCTGACAGTAGAACATTTGTTTTTATGGGTTATGGGTTTTTGAAGATTTCTTAAATGAGTATCTAAATAATTCTGAAGGCCATCCAAGGAGCTTTCATCCAATTTATATTTTGGGATTTCCAATGAGTGCGAAGAACTGCATAAAAAAATGCTATCTCTTGTTTTGTACCACAGATCAACATCAGCGATGTTTAAAGAGCGCTTGAACGGAGGTGATTTTTGAAAAACACCATTTTCAATAATGGCATAAGGGATAAAGATCTTATATAGTAGGTTAATAAAGTAAAGTAATGCCATTATGAAGGCAAAAACTATAAAGTCATAATTATCAGTGGGGGATGTGTTTTGTTGAATCACTCCCAAAACAATCCAAGATAAACCAAAGAATAGATTTAAGAGCAACCTTTTCCTGCAGTATTTGATTTTCATAACATTGTAATTTCAATACAACGTTACATACTCTAGTTGGGTGTTTTTGCTGATAATTGATGGTTGCAGGATATGATTTGATGGATTGTACAAACTCTTTTATAATTACGAGTTTGTCCAAACACATTCCATCAAAAACTAGAATCTACTTGGGAACAAAGATTAAAGATTTGCTGCTAACCAATCTCCAACCTCTGAGGTTTTGAAGGCTTTGCCACCTTCTGCCAAATCTTCGGTAACAATTCCCTCAGAAAGTGATTTGTTGACAACATCTCGAATGGCTTCCGCCTCCTTTTGCAATCCAAATGCAGTTTCAAACATCATGGCTGCTGATAGTACTGTGGCCAGAGGGTTGGCAATGTCTTTTCCTGCAGCCTGAGGATAAGAACCATGTATAGGTTCAAAAAGAGATGTTTTTTCGCCCAAAGAAGCTGATGGCATCAAACCCATGGAGCCTGAGATTACCGAGGCTTCGTCTGTAAGCACATCTCCAAAAAGATTCTCTGTGATAAGCACATCATATGAATTTGGCCATTGAATGAGACGCATCGCAACCGCATCCACAAACTCATAGGAAACCTCTACTTCTGGATAGTCTTTTTCTAAAGCTTGAACGGTTTCTCGCCATAAACGGGAAGTTTCCAGAACATTGGCTTTGTCTACACAACATAACTTTTTGGAACGTTTCATGGCCATTTCAAATCCTTTTTTGGCCAAACGCTGAACTTCTGCCCGGGTGTAGGTACAGGTATCATAAGCAGTGTTTCCATCGTCTTCTCTACCTCGTTTTCCAAAGTAGATTCCACCTGTCAATTCACGTAGAAACACTAAATCTGTTCCTTCAATACGGTCCTTTTTTAAAGGTGATTTATCAATAAGTGAGGGAAATGTAAACGTAGGTCTTACGTTGGCAAACAATCCCAACTTTTGACGCATTTTCAACAAACCTTGTTCAGGTCTTACTTTGGCGGAAGGATCATTATCAAAACGGGGATGACCTATGGCTCCAAATAAAACGGCATCTGCAGTCTCACAAATTTCATGGGTTTCATCCGGATAGGGATTCCCTACGGCATCTATTGCAGCAGCCCCAGTTAGCGCTGGTGTCCAATTGATTTCATGTCCAAATTTCTCTGCAATGGCATCGGATACTTTTACAGCTTGGTCTATTACTTCTGGACCTATTCCATCTCCAGCTAAAAGGGCTATGTTGAATTTCATTTGGTTGAGTTATTAGTATACAGTTTTCAATATGGTTTTTCTCAATGACTGATGCTCATATAAATTTATTCTCCAATGAATCAAAAGAGGTTGAGCATTTTTTCCGTGGCTTTTATAGCAGATACCGTTTGGTCAGAATCCAATCCACGCGTTGTAAAGTCTTTTTCTTTAGTTTTCCAGGTAATAACGGTCTCACAAAGAGCGTCCGAGGTGCTTCCTGGTGGTATGCGTACTGCATAATCCACTAATTTGGGTAATTCTACCCCTTCTTTTTTGTACACCTTTTGCAAAGCATTAATAAATGCATCAAACTGTCCATCTCCTTGAGCATTTTCCTCATAGGATTTCCCGTCAATTTCTATGGATAGGGTAGTGGATGGTTTTAACCCTTTTGAGTGGGTCAACACATAAGACTTCACAAAAACGCGTTGTTGGTACAAATCTGAATCTAGGACGTCTGAAATGATATAGGGCAAATCGTCTTTGGTCACTCTTTCTTTCTTATCACCCAATTCAATAATTCTTTCGGTAACTTTTTTTAGTTCCTCATCGTTTAAGGTTAACCCTAATTCCTGAAGGTTCTTTTGGATGTTGGCTTTTCCAGATGTTTTCCCTAAAGCATATTTGCGTTTTCTTCCGAATCGCTCAGGTAATAAGTCATTAAAGTAAAGATTCTTTTTATTATCTCCATCTGCATGTATACCAGCAGTTTGAGTAAAAACATTATCTCCAACAATGGGTTTGTTGTCTGGTATTCCAAAACCTGTAAATGCTGAGACCAATTTGCTAACCTTAAATAGTGAAGACTCTTTTACACCTATATTTATTTCCGGCATAAAATCATTCACAACAGCAACTACACTAGCCAATGGTGCATTCCCTGCACGTTCACCCATACCGTTTACAGTTAAGTGCAAGCCATGGCAACCAGCCTTAAGAGCTTCCATTACATTGGCCACGCTTAGGTCATAATCATTATGCCCGTGGAAATCAAAATGAGTTTTAGGATAGCGCTCAACGATTTCAGTTAAAAACTCACTTGCTTCAAAATGGGTGAGTATTCCAAGGGTATCCGGTAAAAGAACCCGTTTGATGGGTTGGTTGGTGAGAAAATCCAGGAATTGGAAAACATATTCCTTGGAATTTCGCATACCATTGCTCCAATCCTCGAGGTAGACGTTCGTCTCTATCCCCATTTGCTGGGCTTTATCAATTACATCCTTAATAGCTTTGAAATGCTGTTCAGGTGTTTTTTTAAGTTGATGAGTAAGATGATTTAGTGATCCTTTGGTCAATAAATTCTGGACTTTGGCACCCGCTTTTTCCATCCAATCCAAGGAAACCCCACCGTCTACAAAAGTGAGTACCTCAACCTTGGAAATATACCCTTCGGTCTTTGCCCAATCGGTTATGTTTTTTACGGCATTGAATTCTCCATCGGAAACGCGAGCAGAAGCTACTTCGATACGGTCTACCTTAAGCTCTTCTAGCAGCAGTTTGGCCAAAGTCAGCTTTTCCGAAGAGGAAAAGGAAACCCCAGAAGTTTGCTCACCATCCCTTAAGGTGGTATCCATGATTTCAACCGTTCTTCTTTCCATTTTCGCGGTTCTAACCCAATTGTGTATCAGAAGTTATAGCGGAGTGTTCTGCGCAAATTGCTGAATATCGTTTTTAATGTTCAAGAGATAATCGATATCATCGAAACCGTTGAGCATATTTTGCTTTTTATAGTCGTTGATAGCAAAGCTTTCACTTTCTCCCGTTTCTAGTATGCTAATGCGTTGTTCGGGAAGATCTACTTCAATTTCGGTTTTGGGATTGGCCTCAATAGCTTTGAATATCTTATCCAAGAACTCAGTGCTTACTTGAACTGGAAGCACTCCTATGTTAAGGCAATTATTTCGGAAAATATCCGCAAAGAAGCTGGAAACCACACAACGGAAACCATAATCATATACAGCCCAAGCCGCATGCTCCCTAGATGAGCCAGAGCCAAAGTTCTTTCCTCCAACAAGAATTTTACCAGAGTAGATAGGGTTGTTTAGAACAAAATGCTCTTTAGGTGTATTGTCGGAATTGTATCTCCAATCCCTAAATAAGTTGTCGCCAAAACCTATACGTTCTGTCGCCTTCAGAAAACGTGCAGGTATGATTTGGTCCGTATCCACATTTTCTATGGGCAATGGAACTGCACTACTGGTTAATATGCTGAATTTATCGTATGCCATTTTTTCAATTATCAAATATCAATTTCCAATTATCAATAATTTCTTTGCAACCCTATTGGGTAGCCTTTGTTCATTGACCATTGTATATTGGTCATTACAAATATTATGTTTCTTGAAGCTCCATAAGTTCTCTAGGGTCGGTAACCTTTCCAGTTACTGCCGCCGCAGCTGCCACCAAAGGACTAGCCAACAATGTTCTTGCACCTGGGCCTTGTCTGCCTTCAAAATTCCGATTTGAAGTACTTACCGCATATTTTCCTGCTGGGATCTTATCATCATTCATAGCCAAACATGCGGAACAACCGGGTTCGCGCAACTCAAACCCAGATTCATTAAGAATATCCAAAATACCTTCTGCTTTAATCGCTTCTTCCACTTTGTGAGAACCTGGTACCAACCATGCTGTTACATTTTCGGCTTTTTTTCTACCTTTTATGATGGATGCAAAGGCTCTAAAGTCTTCAATCCGTCCATTTGTACAACTTCCTAAAAAGACAAAATCTATGGGCTTTCCAATCATCGCCTCACCTTCGTTAAAGTCCATATAGGCTAAAGATTTTTGATAGGTTGCAGCTCCGGCATCCATAGCTTTAGCTGTAGGAATACCGCTCTGGATTCCGATGCCCATTCCTGGATTTGTGCCATAGGTAATCATGGGCTCGATATCAGATGCATTAAAAGATATCTCTTTGTGGAATGCTGCATCATTGTCAGAATACAAGGTATTCCAATATTCCATGGCTTTATCCCAGTCCTTGTCTTTGGGAGTGTATTCTCTTCCTTTTATGTATTCGTACGTGGCACTATCAGGTGCTATCATTCCTCCACGGGCACCCATCTCTATACTTAGGTTGCACACTGTCATTCTTCCTTCCATGGACATGTTCCTAAATACTTCGCCTGCATATTCCACAAAATATCCTGTTGCTCCTGAAGTAGTTAGTTGAGATATAATGTAAAGGGCAACATCTTTTGGAGTAACCGCATTATTCAGTTCCCCATTGATTGTAATCCGCATACTTTTAGGTTTAGGCTGCATAATGCACTGCGTAGAGAGGACCATTTCCACCTCACTTGTCCCGATACCAAAAGCTATGGCACCAAAAGCCCCGTGTGTTGAAGTATGCGAGTCGCCACATACAATAGTCGCTCCCGGTACGGTAATGCCGTTTTCAGGACCAATTACATGAACAATTCCATTCTTTTCATGCCCAAGTCCCCAATATGGAATATCATGTGCTTTTGCATTTTCCTCAAGCGCTTTCAACTGGTTTGCCGATAGCTTGTCCTTAACGGGCAAATGTTGATTGCGGGTTGGGGTATTATGATCTGCGGTTGCAAACGTGCGTTCTGGATAGAGTACTTTTATTCCCCGGTTTTTGAGCCCAAGAAATGCTACCGGACTTGTTACCTCATGAACCAAGTGCCTGTCAATAAAAAGGACATCAGGTCCATTTTCGATATGGTGTACCACATGGGAGTCCCAAACTTTGTCAAAAAGAGTTTTGCTCATCACCTAAATAATAAACTTTTAATAACGGATAAAAGTAATTTTAAGGTAAAAAGAAGCCAATACAAAGGAATTGAAATTACGATGTCCAACGATTTCGATTCAAATATTTCGAGCTCAAGAAGACTTATGATTTATGATATTTCCTACCTAAAATGATTTTCTACTTCTTCGTTTTGATGACTTTTTTGTCTCTCATCAAATTCCAAAGTAAACACCGATAAGAACTTACCTTCATTTGTGTTAACGTATTTAACACAGTGTCTACCTATTAATATAATACCCTCTTAAAACTCTGTATTTTAACAGGTTGGCCTTTATTTTAACATTGCTGTAACGTCAAACAAACAATCACGTTTCTACTTTAGAGCCACAACCTTTACAGTTTATTCATTAACAAAATCAAAAACGAACCAATGAAAAAATGTTACTCGGCTATTTCTGCCATTTTTTTTCTAGGAATTTTATTCTCATCAACATCTTCCATCGCTCAATTGAACTTTTTACCACGCGGCAGTCAAATGGCTAAAGTGATGCAGCGTATTGGAAACACCGACGTTACCATTGTTTACTCCCGTCCTAGTGTAAATGACCGCGAAATATGGGGAGCTTTGGTGCCCTATGGTATGAACAACTTAGGATTTGGCACCGCTTCTGAATCTCCGTGGAGAGCAGGCGCCAACGAAAACACCATTTTCAAAACATCCCATGACCTTAGCATTAACGGAAAAACTTTGCCTGCAGGAAAGTATGGACTACATATGATAGTCAACGAAGACAATACGGCGACAGTGATTTTTTCCAAAAATTATAATGCTTGGGGAAGTTATTTTTACAAACCGGAAGAAGATGTACTCCGTGTTGATATTAAAACAGAGGAAATTCCTCATGTTGAACAGTTAACTTATGGTTTCAATACTGTTGATGCTAATTCAGCAGTTGTTGCACTAAGCTGGGAAAAGAAACAGATTCCATTCAAGATTGAAACTGATGTGACCAACAACGTTTTGACGGAAGTACGTAAACAATTGCAAACCACACCAGGTTTTGTCAGACAGAGTTGGGAACAAGCTGCAAACTTTGCATTGAATAATGATGGCGACTTGGATGAGGCGCTCTCATGGGCGGATGCTGCTATTGCAGGTCAATTCTTTAGCCAAAAGACGTTCAATAACTTGAATATAAAATCCCAAATTTTGGCAAAACAAGGTAAAACTACAGAGGCCAAAACGCTGATGGAGGAAGCTTTACCATTGGGGACAGTTTTCCAAGTTCATGGTTATGGCAGACAATTGATTGCCCAAGGGAAAAATGATGAAGCCCTGGAAATCTTTAAATGGAATGCAAAGGCCCATAAAGGAACTTGGCCTGTTCATTATGGATTGGCAAGAGGATATTCGGCTTTGGGGGATAACAAATCCACTCTAAAACATCTAAAAATTGCAATGGATAATGCGCCGGCACAAGCCAACAAAGACCGAGTTGCTGCAAATATTGCCAAAGCAGAAAAAGGAGAAGCAATCAACTAAGCATATTCTGTTATACCTAAAAAAGTGCCCGGGAATTTTCCTTGGGGCACTTTCTTTTTTAACGCTCAATACTGAAGTTCAATGTGTTTTCGGTTGATTTTTTATCCACACTATTATCGGAAAGATCTGTATCAAAAAGACGTTCTAGATTGTTTCCAGCTAAATCCTCAAGAACTGGGTTGACGTGAACAGAGTATTTTCCTGGAACCCATTTTTCTTTTGGTTTAAACTCTAGCTTCAATTCATTCTCCAAAAGAGAAAAAGTACCTTCCATTAATTCGCCCTCACGGTTTTTGACCTGAATAGTTTCTAATATTAAAACAGCGTCCATAGGCTCGTTAAAACGAATTTCCAATGGATTTTTGGTATTTGCTCTGGGAATATTAACATCCCATAGCTTTGGATTGGGCCTTTGTGAATCCTTTCCAACAACATTTAGCGTTTTAATGTACTTTCTGGCCAAGGGATAGCCCTGCTCAGAAGTCCATAGACTATCTATCGAAATGGTATAACGGTGCTTTTGCAGAAGGGGAGGTCCTTTTTCCCGATTTGGTATCAAATCCGTCTTAATTCTACCAGGGTCCAACCAAAGAGTCAGTCTAGTACGCTCTTTATTCCAAAGTTCAGTCTGCATTTCCAGAAAAATATCAGATTCCTTTTGTAATGTGTTATCAAAAACCGAAATGAAATCCAAGGCACTTTTGGAATGCTGCATGGGTTGAGAGAACACAAAATACATTTTTAAAAGATTTTGAGGTACGGTGTCCACCGAAGGATAAATTGCAATAAGTTCTGGATTCTTTTGTTTGCGAAAACGGTCTATTGTAAAAGATCCAATGAGTTTTTTATTTTTTCGTATCTCATAGGTTTGACCTGCGGTAAATGGAACAATAGGAATAAAGGTACAGGTTTCCTTTTCACAGGTAAGATCGCCCAAAATTGGGCTTAGATTATTTTGTTTCAAATACAAGGCATACCCAGAAGATTCCTCTGTTTCAAATGCTACACTTACTGCCTTTCCATTGCTATAGTTAACATGGATATTTTCTGAAGACTTGTTTTTTGCACAATTAAAGAAAAGGGCAACACAAAAAAAGACCAAGGATAACTTGATCTTTTTGTTTATGATTGAGTAAGGGTAAATCACATCCATTTGGTAGATCTGCTGCGCAATACCAATTCACCGCTTCCTGTTCTTTGGATATAAAGTACATTGGAATCATCCAAATTGTCCATTTGCTGAACGTAGGGAAAAGGAAGATTGTCATAAGGAACACCAGTGGCCACGGCAAATTCGTTTACCGGCTCAGTCAAGGTCTCTTTGAAGCCGGCAATATCCTCGTAATCCAATCGCATTACAGGACGGTTGGTATTAGACATTAAAAAGTATTGCTTGCCCTCTTTTTTGTAGGATATCATATCCAAAGGAGAGTTGCCTGCTCCCAGTTCGGCAACAGTACGACCCTTAATGTGTTTTCCATTTTCGAGTTGGCTCATTGGAAACAAAACCAAAGGAGTACAGGTATAGCTTGCCATCAAATAGTCTTGATTATTTAAAGAAACTACGTCGAAGGTCTTAATCGGCGCATGAGTTTCGTATTGACCATGAGCGGCATGCCAGATTTCAAGGGAAGTTTGGTCTTGCGAATCTGTAAATGGAAAAGGGATACTTCTTAAAGTAGAAGCAAATTCTTTGTTGGAGAGTCCTGATACCAAAATACGGTCTCCATGAAATTTTAAATCAGCTATGGCCCAGACCCTTTGCGGTCTTCCTCTTCTATCCTTGGCATCTGCATCAATGGCATCATTTAGCGAAATTTTTGAATAGCTAATCTCTTTTAGGGATACATTTTCCAGGGTTTCACCTTTCAATCGAAGAAGCACTGTTGTGCCATCTTCCATACTTACTGCAAAATATGGGGTTTTTGACTTTGGATTTACAGCCATATCACTAATTCTGATTTTGTCTTCAGTGGTGCCCAATGATGCAGCTATCATTTGGTCAAACTTTCTGATATTGATTTCATCAGCATTCCCTTTTTCACTTACATCTTTAGTATCCAGTGCATAAACCATGGCATTTTCAGAATCTCCAACGAATAGTAATCCTTCAGGACCAAAACTTAAAGCATTGATGGAACCAATTTCAGGATTCCCATAAATAAAATTGGGGGTAAGGTCTTCGGAGGTTTCATTGGTAGTCCACGACGATAGACCGTAAAAGGCAAAAACCAACAACAAGGTTGGCACTACAAACTTTTTCATGATAGTTAGTTTTCTGTAAGGTAAATTCTTTTGTTTTAAAAAGAGAATTGATTAACAGGGAATTAACTCATTTTAACGGGAAGACCGAGAGCTATTGATCTAGTTATATTTGATTAGCTTATATAGTTCCAAATGGTCTTATCCTGAGATAGATTTTGGTAGGCTTGCAGAATACTTCTGTTTTCCTCTTTTTGAAGAGCTGGGTCTTTTTTAAGTAAATTCATTGCATAGAAACGGGCCGTTTGTAGAATTTGATTGTCTTTTACAATATCTGCAATCTTAAGATTCAGCATTCCACTCTGTTGGGTTCCCATAAGGTCACCCGGTCCTCTCAATTTTAGGTCTACTTCAGCTATTTCAAAACCATCATTGGTGCGAACCATGGTTTCCAAACGAGTTTTGGAATCTTCAGATAGTTTGTGGCTTGTCATTAGAATACAAAAGCTTTGTTCGGCTCCTCGACCCACCCTTCCTCTAAGCTGATGGAGCTGTGACAACCCAAATCGTTCTGCACTTTCAATAATCATTACGGAAGCATTGGGAACATTCACGCCAACTTCAATCACCGTTGTGGCTACCATGATTTGGGTTTCGCCTTTTACAAAACGTTCCATTTCATACTCCTTGTCCGCCGGTTTCATTTTTCCATGGACTATGGAAATCTGATATTCCGGTAAAGGAAAATCTCGGGAAATGCTTTCATAGCCATCCATTAGGTCCTTATAATCCAAAGCCTCAGATTCCGCTATTAACGGATAAACCACATAGATCTGTCTTCCCTTTTTGATTTCATCTTTTATAAACTGAAAAACCTTTAAACGATTGGAATCGAAACGGTGTACTGTCTTTATGGGGCGACGGCCGGGAGGCAATTCGTCGATAACGGAAATATCCAAGTCTCCGTATAGGCTCATGGCCAGCGTTCTTGGAATGGGTGTAGCGGTCATGACCAAAATGTGGGGCGGAATCTCATTTTTATGCCAAAGTTTGGAACGTTGTGCCACTCCAAAGCGATGTTGTTCGTCAATTACAGCCAAACCTAAATTTTTGAACTGAACGGTATCTTCTAAAACGGCATGGGTTCCCACTAAAATGTGGAGTTCACCACTTTGTAGGTTTGTGTGTATTTCTTTTCGTGCTGATTTTTTTGTGGAACCCGTCAATAAATTAATTGTAACATCCATTTCGCCCAACAAATCTTTCAAACCATTAAAGTGCTGCTGCGCCAGGATTTCGGTAGGTGCCATTAAGCAAGCCTGAAATCCATTGTCCAAGGCAAGAAGCATACATAAAAGAGCTACAATGGTCTTACCAGAACCTACATCCCCCTGCAATAAACGGTTCATTTGGGCATTGCTCCCCAAATCATTTCTAATTTGCTTTATTACTCTTTTTTGGGCATTGGTCAAATCAAAAGGTAAATGTTCTTCAAAGAAAGTATTGAAAAATGAACCCACCTCGCTAAAAGGCATTCCTTTTATTTTCTGTTTCCGTAGGATTTTTTTTGAAATGAGCTGCAATTGCACAAAAAACAATTCCTCAAATTTTAGACGAAACTGTGCTTTAGCCAAGAGCTCTTGATTTTTGGGAAAATGAATATTCAATAATGCTTCACTTTTGGAAATAAACTTTAACTCCTCTAAAATCTGCTGGGATAAGGACTCATTGAATTGCCCTTTGCAGTCCAAAAAGAGTTGTTGAACCATTTGGCTTATGACGCGATTGGTAATACCTCGAGCACTTAGCTTTTCTGTTGATGGGTAAATAGGTTGCATGGCAATTTTTAATCCTTTTTGATGTACAGAAAAGAGCTCCATCTCAGGATGCGCCATTGAAAAAGTACTACCATATCTTGATATGCGACCAAAAACCACATAAGGTTCATTCAATTTCAGATTTTCCCTAATCCATTTATGGCTACGGAACCAAACCAGTTCCATTTGCCCAGTGTCGTCCACAAAATTGGCTACCAATCGTTTCCCCCTTTTTTGCTCAACGGTTTTTAGGTGGATAATTTTACCTACTATTTGTACATCGGCCCCACTAGGTTGTAGTTGGTTTATTTTATAGTATTGTGTCTTGTCCAAATATCGGTTCGGAAAAAGCTGAAGCAAGTCCCGATACGTATAAATGCCCAATTCTTTTTGTAGTGTTTCCGCACGGTTGGGACCCACACTTTTAAGATAGGTAATTGGAGTTTGTAGAAAATTGGCATTCATCAAACTAAAATATGTAATTTGGAAAGACTTTTGCTACCCCAAATTATATGAAGCTACCTTTATCCATATCTATTACTCTTTTAAGCCTTTCTTCATGCTTTGCGCAAACACAAGAAAAAATTGACGTCCTAGATGCTTCCGTGGTGATTAGTCCAAAACCCGTTTCAAAAGAAATACATGGTACTGTCGTTTATCGTTTTAAAGCCTTAAAAGATGTGGATTCGGTTTTTTTGGATGCCAAGAACATGAAGTTTTCATCGGTGCGTTTTGATAGTAAGAAGCGAGCAAAATACAGCTATAACCAAAAAACGATAACGCTGTTTGAGAGATTCAAGGCGAATACCACATATAGTTTTGAGCTGGTCTACACAGCTCAACCGAAGCAGACCGTTTACTTTTTTGGGTGGGAAGATGATGTTTTAGGGAACGAGCAAATATGGACCCAAGGACAGGGAAAATATACAAGCAATTGGTTGCCAAGCTTTGATGATATGAACGAGAAAGTGGTCTTTGATTTGGGGATTGTTTTCGATTCATCGTACAAAGTAATTGCAAACGGTAAATTGCAAAGCCAAACAAAAATTGATACCAAAACAGCTTGGAGTTTTGATATGTGGAAGCCTATGAGCAGCTATTTGGTCGCCTTTGCAATTGGTAATTTTGACAAGGAAACCATTCAATCCTCTTCCGGAATTCCTATAGAGTTGTACTATGAGCCAAAGGACAGCTCAAAATTTGAACCAACATATCGCTACACAAAAGAGATTTTTGATTTTTTAGAGGATGAAATTGGGGTCCCTTACCCTTGGCAGAATTACAAACAGATACCCGCTCAGGATTTTTTGTATGCTGGGATGGAAAATACAGGGGCGACTATTTTTTCAAATACCTTTGTAGTAGATTCCATAGCCTTTATTGATAAAAACTACGTCAACGTAAATGCCCATGAATTGGCGCATCAATGGTTTGGTAACATGGTGACCGAACAAAGTGGGGAACACCATTGGCTACATGAGGGCTTTGCCACGTATTATGCATATTTGGCTGAAAAGGAACTGTTCGGAGATGATTACTACTATTGGAAGTTGTATGAAACGGCTACTTCCTTATATACCTTTTCAAAGGATGGAAATGGAGAGGCGCTGACCAATCCAAATGCGGGGAGTCTTACGTTTTATGAAAAGGGAGCCTGGGCTTTGGTCATGCTAAGGGAAAGGGTAGGAGATGAAGCTTTTAAAGAAGGCATCCAGAATTATTTGCAAAAATTTGCGTATCAAAATGTGACAATTTCCGATTTCATGTGGGAGATGAGAAAGGCTTCGGGTATGAAATTGATGGATTTCGAGCAGATATGGCTTCAGAATTCAGAATTTCCTATGGATTTGGCGGAAAACTATCTTTTGACAAAAAACAAATCCCTTGAAGCTTATTTGGGTATTAAGCAAACCAAACAGAAATCCGTAGATAGCTTGGTAAGTTTCAGGTTGGAAAAATATTGGAATACTACGGAATCCTCTCATTTTAAGAGACAGCTGGTTTTTGATTTTGCAATGGATATTTCAGATGAAAGATTAGCTAAACTGATGGAAGGAGAAGGAATTAGGGTGCGCCAAGCCCTAGCTTTAAGCGTTCCGAAGGTATCACAGACTTTAAAACCAATTTTTGAGTTCATGCTGAACGATGAAAGTTACGTGACCCAAGAAGCTGCCTTATTCAAACTGTGGAGTGATTTTCCAGCAAATCGTTTTGATTATTTAGAAAAAACTTCAATGACAAGTGGTTTACCTAATAAGAATGTTAGACTGTTGTGGCTCGCTTTGGCCTTGGCCACTCCAGAGTATAAAAAAGAACAAAAACGCTCGTTCTATACTGAATTGAGCGGGTATACCCATCCCAAGTATCACTTTGAAGTACGTTTATTAGCGTTCCAGTACTTAAATAACCTTGGTGCTTTTTCTGATGAAGTAATTAAAAACTTGGTCAATGCCTGCAACCATCATGTATGGTATTTCAAAAAGTCGAGTCGAACATTTTTGAAGAAGTTTTTGAAAGGAGAAGGAAATAAGGACCGACTAAAAACCATATATGTTTCCTTGAATCAACAAGAGAAGGAATATTTGGATAAAACTTTAGGTAAATGAGAGCTTTGGTCATATCTGGGGGAGGAAGCAAGGGCGCTTTTGCAGGAGGGGTGGCCCAATTTCTTATTCAAGAAGCCAAACACGAATATGACTTATTTGTAGGCACCTCTACAGGTAGTCTTTTAATTACCCATTTGGCGCTAAACAAGTTGGACAAGATCAAGGATATTTACTCATCGGTAAACCAGCATAGCATTTTCAATAATTGTCCATTTATCATCAAGAAGAAACATGGGGTTGAACGCATTGCAATTAATCACTGGAACGTGCTCAAAAACTTCATGAACGGTAAAAAGACTTTCGGTGAAAGCGAAAATTTGAGAGAACTTATTCGCGAGTCCATTACGGAAAAAGAGTTTAATGTATTAAGGAACGGACACACCGATGTAATAGTGACGGTATCTAATCTCTCTTTAAATCAGGTAGAATACAAATCCATAAATGATTGTACGTATGATGAATTTTGCGATTGGATATGGATTTCTTCCAACTACGTGCCCTTTATGAGCTTAGTGAAGCGAAATGGATGCGAGTATGCCGATGGGGGATTGGGAAGTTTGGTGCCCATTGAAGAAGCTTTGAAACGAGGTGCTACAGAATTGGATGTTGTGGTTCTTCGTACCGAGGTGAATTATTTAAATAGAATGCCTGTTCGCAGCCCATTTGAATTGATAACCACTAGTTTCGAGTTTATGCTGGACAGAATCGAGAACCAAAATGTACGTGTTGGAAAGCTGGTGGCCAATCAAAAGGATGCCATTATCAATTTTTACTACACCCCCACTGTTTTAACCACAAATTCACTCATTTTCAATAAGGAACGAATGACTTTATGGTGGAAACGTGGCTATCTCTACGCAAAAAACAAAAACGAAGAGACCAGCCCGATAGACCCCAAACATTCTGAATAAACTACCAAAGCTCGCTTACCTCTTTCTTTATAAAAGAAAGAGCGGTAGAGGAGGGAGACTGTTTCTCCATGGTTTGGTTAAGAATATCTTCACGAAGTTTATCAGGAGACTCGGTTTGGCTCATACCAGCAGAACGGATGGCTTGAATAGTAGCGTTTTTGGCTGTTTTTATAATATTCCAACACTCATCTGACATGTAAATCTGTTGAGAAAGATTATGCTCAAATTCGGTTTCGATTTGCTTAATCAACAAATTCTCGTAGTCACTTTTGCTAGTACCAACTGGCGCAACCCTTACCACAAGACTGTTAAGAGAAATCCTTTCCAAAAAAAGAACCATTCGCTCATAGGCCTGCAAACGAATGGGCAAAGCATCTTTTTGAGCATCTTTTTGAAGCAAATAGCGCCTTCTTCCATCTTCATTTCTGGTATGCAATCTGAAAAAATAAAACGCTACTGCGCCAGTTACAACTGCTGGTAATAAAAAGGCAAACAGTTGCAAAATTTCATCTCCGTTCATGGGTAGTTGGTTTTTTTGATTTTACTAGAAAATAGAACGAACTAAATTTAGAAAAAGTATTAGCGTAGCCTCAAGTATCTTTCTACCAACAATCCTTTAAAACTTATTGCGCCACTTTTACACTTTCTTTGACTTTACCATAAAAACCTTCATAGTCTGGACGTAGTTTAATGGCTATACCTTCTTTAAAGTTACCGTCTTGAACGGAAGTCGATAGTTTTTCTGTAGTTACACCTAAAGAGTCTGTCAATCTCTTGGTGACCATTATGGCCTGATCATAGGTTGTAGCAAATTCCCCTGTAATGTTGAGCCCTACTACTTCCGTTTTTCGATTTGGATTTGCTTTTATAATTTTTGCAACCCTAGATAGCCATTCATTGCCCTCATCTGTTAGTTCCGTGGAGCTATCTGAGCCAAAAAGAGTGTTCAAGCTTCCTGATAGAATGATATCCCCTTCCGAAAAATTGGCATTTGCATTTTCGCCCAGGGTCTTTTTCACTTGGGTCAATGCAACAATGGCAGTAGAGTCATTGGATGTTATCATTTTATTGATGCCACCAAGCTGCTTTTCCTTTTGTTGTAGTGCGGCAAGTGTCTTGTTCACATTTTCACTACTCTTTTTGGAAAGCTCCGAAAAACTTGTCAAGTTTTTCAAAAGAGTGGCATTGGCTTCCCGTAGGCTCACATTTTCTGTCTTCAATGTTTCGGCTTTTGCTTTGCTGGAAGAGACTTCCCTTTTGACGGATGCAAGTTCTTGCTCCAGATTTTGTTTTTCAGATTTCAATTCTTCAATTTGGGCAAATAGTTCACTCTTTTTTTGCCCAAATGCAATTCCGGAGCATAAAACAAATAACAGAACGATAGGTAATTTTGTTCGCATACAATATAGATTTAGGTCAATTATTTAAATATTCAGGCGACTTTCCTCCTAAATGGGGGCAGTCATACAATTTTTGCATTCCATCAAATGGCACTTCATTTTTTTTGTAGCCATATACTTTGGATAAATCGCTGCTAAGATAATCATCATCCACATTTACTTGGATATCATTCATTGTAAATTGACAAGGATGCTCATATCCGGCAGCATGGGTAATCTCCAAAAACTCTTTTCTAAAGGTCTTAAAGTATTGCGCCAAGCGGTCTGATTTTAAGGGTACATTGATTCCATTTTGGAGCCATTTGTTTTGTGTGGCCACTCCAGCAGGGCATCGGTTGGTATGGCATACTTGAGCTTGAATACAGCCAATGCTCATCATAGCTTCGCGTGCTACATTAATGCAATCGACTCCCATGGCAAAGGCCATGGCAGCCTTTGCAGGAAAACCTAATTTTCCACTTCCAACAAAAACAATCTTTTCGGAGAGTCCTTCGTCCTGAAAGATTTTATAGATGCAGGAAAAACCATATACCCAGGGCAAGGAAACATGGTCGGCAAAGCTGGGAGGTGCAGCACCGGTTCCTCCTTCACCGCCATCTACCGTAATAAAATCAGGACCTTTTCCTGTTTTCTTCATCAAACTGGCGAGTTCCTGCCATTGGTCTAATTTTCCAATGGCACCTTTTATGCCTACGGGTAAGCCCGTTTCTTCTGCAATCTGCTCAATAAGGTCAACCAATTCTGGAATGGACTTGAATGCTTTGTGTGTAGAAGGGGAGAGGACATCCTTTCCTACTTCCACACCTCGAATTTTAGCAATTTCTGGAGTAATCTTTGCTCCTGGTAGCACACCTCCTTTTCCTGGTTTGGCACCTTGGGATAGCTTTATTTCTATCGCTTTGATGCATGGATTCTCATCAACCAGAATCTTCAGTTTTTCAATGGACAAGCTGCCTTCGCTGTTTCGAACTCCAAAGTATCCAGTTCCGAAGTGAAAGACCACGTCTGCACCTTGTTTGTGGTAGGGGGAAAGCCCTCCTTCGCCTGTATTGTGGAAAGCATGCGATTTTGCAGCTCCTTGATTCATGGATTGTACTGCAGTAGCCGACAAAGAACCAAAACTCATTGCAGAAATATTGATTACAGAAGCAGGGCGATACGGTTTTTTACGCTTGTGGTGGGCACCCATCACTTTCGCACAGGGCAAAAAGTAGGGATTTTCGGTGTTAGGATGCTTTTCAGGAATTTGATACCCTATCATCGCATTTTTCACAAACATGTGTTGGTGTGCATAAATGTCTCGGTCCGTACCAAAACCTTCATAGTTATTTTCCTTTTTGGCCGAAGCATATATCCAACTCCTCTCAATTCGGTTAAAAGGAAGCTCTTCCCGATTGTTGGCTACAAAATACTGGCGCATTTCGGGTCCGATGCTCTCCAACCAATATCGCAAGTGCCCTACAACAGGAAAATTATGCTTAATGGTATGAGTTTTCTGAAAAAAGATATCCCAGATAGCCACAAGAAGCAAAAAGAAGAGTATCCAACCCCACCAAGGAATATTTATAAGAAAATCCATAAAGGTGTCCATAACTACTTATTCAAATAATCCAACGCCAATTCTGTCATAGCCTTTACGCCCAACTGCATACCCGCGTCATCGATTAAAAAATCTGGGGTATGATGAGGATAGGATTCTGTATTACCAGGGGTCATGCCACCAAGAAAAAAGAAAAACCCGGGGACGTCTCTTTGAAAATATGAGAAATCCTCTGCTCCAGTGATAGCTTTTTGGGCAATAACATTTTCGTCACCCGCCACACGTTGAAGTGTTGGTAACATCTGTCGGGCCAATTCAGGCACATTATAGGTAATGTCAGTGGCATCCTTTATTTCGCAGGTAGCTTCTCCACCATAAGCTTTGGCAATGTCGGCCACCATTTCTTTCATTCGCTTGTTGATATGATCTTTCATATCATAGTCCAAAGTTCTAATGGTACCGAGCATTTCAGCAGATTCAGGAATGATATTAAATCGAACCCCACTTTTGATTTTACCCACAGTGATAACTGCTGCTTCATTGGTTAGATTAGCCTCTCGGCTGATTATGGTCTGTAGCCCATCAATTATTTTTGCACTGATTAAAATAGGGTCCACACCACTCCATGGTTGGGAACCGTGACTTTGTTTTCCCTTTACCTTTATGGTAAAACTTTGTGCTGCTGCCAAGGCACCACCTATTTTAAAACGAATGGTACCTACAGGAGTTTGTGAGTTGATATGCAACCCAAAAATGGCATCTACGTCTGGATTCTTTAAAACCCCTTCTTTCACCATAAGCAAAGCCCCACCTTCCTCTCCAGGAGGCGCTCCTTCTTCGGCAGGTTGAAAAATGAACTTCACCGTGCCGTTTATTTTGTCTTTGTTCTTCGATAAAACTTCAGCCACACCCATCAAGATGGCGGTATGGGTATCATGACCACAGGCATGCATTACCCCAACCTTTTCCCCCAAAAACTCTGAAGTTACATTGGATTTAAAAGGAAGGTCGTTTCGTTCGGTAACAGGTAACGCATCAATATCTGCCCGCAGTGCCACAACTTTACCAGGATTGTCACCTTTTAAAATGCCTACAACACCTGTGTGAGCCACCCCAGTGGTTACCTCAATTCCCAATGATTTTAAATGGGAAGCTATTTTTTCGGCAGTTTTAAACTCCCGATTACTTAATTCAGGGTTTTGGTGAATGTCATGCCGCCATTCGATAACCTTGGATTCGATGGCAGCATAGTCTTTTTCCAAATTGGGTCCTTGAGCCAAAATGGCAAAGCACGAACAAAAACATGCTAGGGTTAAAATCTTCTTCATTGTGTTAAAATTTAATGAGTTGATAGCCTTTATTTTGAAGTTGAATCAATGCTGTCATGGCCGAAAGTGACATTTGCACACCAGGAATCAGGTCTTCTTTGGGGTAATCCCTAGATTTTGAAGATTGGCCACATAAAATAAACTCCACACCAGAATCCATGAGTTGCTTAATCATATCTTGATTAGGGTTTTGAGTGCCAAATCGGGTTTGGTATGCTTCGTTTGTGATTACATCTTTGGATGCTTTGCTATGCACAACCAAAGCCACTTTTAGTTGGGATTCAGGAACCCCATTTTGCGCATGCATGTTCAAAAAACGCGCAGCAGTTTCAATGCTCCGATTGAGTTCTGTATAAGATTCAGGACTGTTCATAATATCAAAAACCACCTTATACTCCATGGTAGTGTCAGTCGCAAAGTCAGGATTCTCTATCTTCCACACCTTACCATAATCATCCAATATGGGCCCAGCCTTTTTTTCTTGGCTCATTATCAGTATCGGAAAAATTAAAAGAAGAGCAAACAAAAGGTTGGATGGCTTCATGAAAATAGGTTTAAACGCTTAAATATATTCAAATTCAGGGGAATGCGGCCCTGTTTATAACTATTAAAAGGATGATTTTATCATGAGTTTATAATTGGCTAATTTCACCCTTGCTTTTAAAATAGAATAGCTTTTGAGTACGTTTTTGGATGAATTAAATGATGCGCAGCGTGCACCGGTTTTGCATAAGGATGGTCCTTTGATGGTTATTGCGGGAGCAGGATCGGGAAAGACACGGGTTCTTACCTTTCGTATTGCCCATTTGATGGAGCAGGGGGTAGATTCATTCAATATTTTGGCATTGACCTTTACCAATAAGGCTGCTAAAGAAATGAAAAAGCGTATTGCTACCATTGTAGGAAATTCAGAGGCTAAAAACCTTTGGATGGGCACATTTCACTCGGTTTTTGCCAAGTTACTGCGGTTTGAAAGTGATAAATTAGGCTATCCGAGCAACTTTACTATTTACGACACTCAGGATTCGCAGCGTTTGATTGCTTCCATCATCAAAGAAATGGGGTTGGATAAGGACATCTATAAATACAAGCAGATTCAAAACCGAATTTCATCCTACAAAAACAGTCTAATTACGGTTAAGGCCTATTTTCAGAATCCCGAATTGGTCGAGGCAGATGCCATGGCCAAACGGCCAAGGTTGGGAGAGATTTATCAAAATTATGTGGACCGTTGTTTTAAGGCGGGCGCTATGGATTTTGATGATTTACTACTGCGGACCAATGAACTTTTGACCCGATTTCCTGAAGTATTGATGAAATACCAGGAGCGTTTTAAATATATTTTAGTGGATGAGTATCAAGATACCAATCACTCACAATATCTTATTGTAAAAGCCCTGTCTGACCGCTACCAGAATATTTGCGTAGTTGGCGATGATGCTCAAAGTATCTATTCGTTTCGGGGGGCAAACATAAGTAACATTCTCAATTTCCAGAGAGATTACGATGATGTTGCGGTGTATCGGTTGGAGCAAAACTACCGTTCTACGAAAAACATAGTAAATGCGGCCAATTCCATCATCGCCAAGAACAAAAACCAACTGGAAAAAGTGGTTTGGACTTCCAATGATGAGGGAAGTCCCATCAAAATCCACAGAAGTGTCACTGATGCGGAAGAGGGCAGGTATGTTGCTTCATCCATTTTCGAAAGCCGTATGCAACATCAATTGCAGAATGGAGAGTTTGCCGTATTGTATCGAACCAATTCACAATCCAGGGCCATTGAAGATGCACTGCGCAAAAGAGATATTCCGTATCGAATTTATGGTGGCCTTTCCTTTTATCAGCGAAAGGAAATCAAAGATGTTTTGGCCTATCTGCGCATGGTTATCAATCCTAAGGACGAAGAAGCGTTAAAACGTATCATCAATTTTCCGGCTAGGGGAATTGGGCAAACAACCATTGACAAGCTTGTAGTAGCTGCAAATCACTATGGCCGTTCCATTTTTGAAGTCATGGAAAATCTGGACAAACTCCAATTAAAGATAAATGCTGGAACCCAACGTAAATTGGAGGACTTTGTTACCATGATTAAAAGTTTCCAAATCATGAATGCGGGAAGTGATGCCTTTACTCTAGCTGAGCATGTGTCCAAAAAAACAGGATTGCTTCTTGAGTTCAAAAAAGATGGTACTCCTGAGGGGATTGCCCGGATGGAAAACATTGAAGAGTTATTAAACGGTATCAAAGACTTTGTGGAAGGGCAGAAAGAATTGGCAGATGCAACTGGAAGCTTAACCGAGTTTTTGGAAGACGTGGCTTTGGCAACAGATATGGATAAGGAAACCGGGGATGATGACCGGGTGGCACTTATGACCATTCACTTGGCCAAAGGACTGGAGTTTCCCTATGTGTACATTGTTGGAATGGAAGAGGATTCTCTTTCCTTCAGCTATGAGCATGAATACGCGAAGTGAACTGGAAGAAGAAAGACGCCTTTTTTATGTGGCACTTACAAGGGCTGAGAAACAGGCCTATTTGACCTACACTCAAAATCGATACAGATGGGGTAAGTTGATAGATGCAGAGCCAAGCCGGTTTTTGGAAGAAATCGATGAAAAGTACGTGGAGAATTTAACTCCAGTAAATGATGGATACCGTTATAAGTCCATGATTGATGCCAATATTTTTGGAGAAGTTGATAAGAGCAAACTTAGATCTACCAAACCCGTCAGTGGAACCCCGCCAACAAGCCAAAGACCCAATGAAAATCAGCTTAGAAAGCTTCGTAAATTGAAACCTGAATTGAGCTCCCCTTCATCAAACACCAATGTTGTGGATGCCAACCTTTTAGCTGGGATGCGAGTTAATCATACGCGATTTGGAAAAGGAAAGGTCTTGAAAATAGAAGGAGTAGGAAACGATAAGAAGGCCGAAATTCAATTTGAAAAAGGGGATATAAAAAAACTACTGCTTCGCTTTGCCAAGTTGGAAATATTGAATGACTAAGATACTTTAAGAATACTTTCTCGGGTTAAATTTGTGGGCACGGTAAAAGAAAATGTACTGCCCTTTCCTTCTTTGGATTCAATATAGATTATGCCATTGTTGCGTTGGATGAAATCTTTGCATATGGCAAAACCAAGACCCGTTCCCTCTTCATTATCCGTTCCTTTGGTTGAAGGGTTTTCCTTTTTAGAATTGAGAAGGGCCTCACGTTGAGCTTTGCTCATGCCAATACCAGTATCCTTTACTTTGACTTTTAAATGTCCTTCTTCTTCCAAAACATCAACACTAATTGAGTCGCCGCTTTTTGTGAACTTTAGGGCATTGGACAGCAAATTCCGAATCACAAAATCAATCATATCCTTATCCGCATAGACTTTGGTAACTTGTTTTGCTTCATGACTGATGAGGATGCCTTTTCGAAATGCATTTTCCTTAAAGAGTTCTACATTCTTTTCAATAACATTGAATATGTCGAACGATTTTTTCGAGACCTCATGGTCGTTCATTTGAGATTTGGCCCAATTCAATAGATTGTCCAATAACAACTGCAGGTTTTGTGAGGCATCAGACAAATATTTTACAAACATTTTCTTTTCTTCCTCGCCTAATTCATCTTTATCCTCTTTCAAGATATTTGCAAGCGAAAGCACATTTCCAGTATGGCCTCTTAAATCGTGTGAAATGATGGAGAAGAACTTATCCTTAATTCTGGAGGCTTCCTTTAATTCATTTTCAGATTCGACCAACTTTCCATTTAAGGAATGCAGAATTTTATTTTTCTCACTTAATGTGGTAATCTGCTTTCTTATTTTGGTCACCAAGCCATTATAGGTACCCGTGAGTTTATCTATTTCGGTGATTTTTAAACTTTTTGATTTATTCAACTGCCCCTCAAAATTATTCTGAACAATGGAATCCATGTCGGAAATCAAGGTTTTGATGGGCTTGGCAATATGGCTGGAAAAAACAAAAGCAGATAGAATTGCGAAAAGCATGGTAATGGTAAAGAACAGCACCAAATAGGATTTAATAGAGGCGGTCATCAGTTCTGAATCTGCATCTACCAAGGTATAGAGTGCCGCAGTGTTAGTGTTTAACTTGGCCTGTATAGCTTGAATTTCTTTGATCAAACCAGAATTTCTATTTCCAATTTTACCATCAAGCGAGGTGATTACATTGAAGTTTCTCTGATACCCCCTAAGAAGCTCGAAAGTTATCATATCCGCTTCTGGGGCATTTCGCAAACGTTCCAGTATGTTGTTGCAGAGACTATTGAGTTCTTTTACATAAGCCGGGTCCTTTCTAAGAAAAAAATCTTTTTCCAGTCTTCTTATCTGTAAAACTTCAACGAGCTCTATGCCTATTGCCTCACTTTCCAATTGATGGATGCTTCTTCGCATTTCGCCAATGGTTCCGAAGTTTTTGAACCCTTTCTTTTGAATCAGGTCAAGAACTTGTACAATTTTGTAGTTAAGTTCGTCCAAATCTGTTGTGATACGTCTTAACCGCTTATTAACCGTATTGTTGGTATTGTAATTGGCTGCGCGAATATCTTTAAGTGCCTCTTTGGAGTTTTTGATATACGTTTGGTATTCTTTTAAGTATTTGGAGGACTTCTCCAGATAAAATTCGTCCTGCTTTGTATCAAAATCCAGGATTTGGAAAAATTTATTGTCTGCTTTCAATCGATTTCCATCAAAAACAGCTACGCTTTCACGTAAAGTCTTTGCATTGTCAATTTTTTTAAGACTGTTGAATGCAAATAAAAGGAAGGGCCCTATAAGAAGGAACAATAAGAGAAATGCAATTAGCACCCGACCTCTAATGGTGTTCATAGCGTAAGATTTGGACTTAAACTTTCTAGTCCATAAAACGTGATTTTATGGCCAATATTGCAATTAATCGATATAATGCAACACTACATCGATGATTTTGCCAATCTCTCACTGTATGTAAGAGCAATACGATTGCCCAGTTGGTTGCAGAGTAGGGAAATCTTGGCGATAGTGAAGCACGTTAATTTTAAAATGACCAAATGATTCATTTTCACAACCGGAATTTATTGTGTTTGACAATTCGGAAAAAATTAGCAATTCATCTTGTAATATGGCCTTGGCCACGTATTTGGAAAGTATGATTTTTTGTTGATTTATGTCGTAGATATGTAACAGCCAGTCTTCAGGAACTCCTCCAGCATCAAGAAAAATGAAGTTTTCAGACTTGCCAATAAGGCGTACTTGTTTACTAACCTGAATTTCTTTTTTGCCATCGGGGCTGTTCAAAACGGGCATTTTTAGTTTTTTTCCTTCTTGAAATGCCGTTTCTACCACCGTATAATCATCTTCAAATGAATACTCCTTTCTATCTAGATTAGATTCAACATTAGAAGGAATTTCTGACCCTTTAATAAATTGATACTCATTTTCTATATTAAAACTAGTTTCATTAAACTGATTTTTAGAGGAGTACTTCTTTGGAATGTATTCTTTTCCGTCAAAAATGTATTGATGCCACATAGTCCCATTGGGCAATGGTGATGATTTGGATATTTCTGTCCCATTTTCGCTTATGATGAAACCTAACTTGGTATTGCTATATACGTTTTCTATTGAGAATGGGTTGTTCCAATCATTTTTACCATCTGGGAAAATGGACTTGGCCACGAGTTTACCTTCCGCAATGCTAAATGCCTGCAGATGATGAAAGAATTCAAATCCTGATGACTTTCCTGAACCCGAAAAGAGATATATTGATTGGTTTGTTGAATTTGCAAAGGTATATATCTTGTTATATAAAACCGATTTGTTTTCAATTTCGTTTACTTGAACTTCTCCTTGGTTTTTAACCAAAACACAGTTCTCGTACATCTTCGTGGAACCTCCTAACCGAGTACCCCAAGTGAAAAGATGTAAGCGTCCGTCAGTTGTTTGTGCTAGAACAAAACCGTGTTTTTCACTATTCTTATGAAAGTATTTAGCTAATTGGTCTAATTGCGAAGCGTCTTTTAACTTACTGAAGGCGTTTTTAATATTTCTGTTCAGTTGCGTAGCTTGTTCTCCAAAACCTTCCGAATTTGAATTCAGGGCCAATAATTTTTTTGACCATACCAAAATGCTATCTTGAACTTTAAACTCTTCAGAATCATTGAACTTTACTTTACCTAAATCCCTCTTGTTTTCCTTACAACAAAGGATTGAAAAGAATGTAAATATTAAGATAAAAGTTGCATTAAACTTGGGCATAAATTGCTTTTCGAGCAATTTCTTTAAATATCCTTGAATAAAACTTAATAGATTTATGTAACTCCATTCTCAATTGATAGATGTGTTTCTCTGTGGAGAAATTATAATTCATTTGGTTGGTTCGTTGGCATGATTTAAACGGTATTCTTCGTTACTTTGTAAGTAACTCATGGCAGAACTAGTAAAACTTTTTGAAGAGAATCCCAATCCAAGACAAGTGGAGAAGGTTGCCCATGTTCTACGCAAAGGTGGATTGATTATCTATCCAACAGATACCGTTTATGGTTTGGGATGTGACATTACCAATACAAAAGCACTGGAAAAAATTGCTCGTATAAAGGGGATTAAACTGGCTAAGGCCAACTGGTCTTTTGTTTGTGCAGATTTGAGCAATTTATCCGATTTTGTAAGACAGATTGACTCGGCCACTTTCAAAATTCTAAAAAGGGCACTTCCCGGTCCTTATACATTTATTCTCCCAGGGAACAATAACTTACCTAAGGATTTCAAGAAAAGGAAAACGGTTGGAATCCGGGTTCCGGATAATGAGATCGCAAGAGCACTGGTGCTTGAGTTGGGCAATCCAATTGTGTCCACTTCCATTTACGATGAGGATGATATTTTAGAGTATACTACTGACCCTGAACTCATTTTTGAAAAGTGGCAGAATTTGGTTGATATTGTAGTAGATGGTGGATATGGAGGAAATGTTGCTTCTACTGTAATTGATTTGTCCACAGGTATTCCCGAAGTGGTTAGGGAGGGAAAGGGCAGTACAGATATCTTTTAAAAAAAGTAGGCCGCTAAAAGCGGCCTACTATAATTAAGTTTGGAATATTGTTATTTTCCAGTACCTCCAATGGCTGGATCTTTCATTCCTTCTTCAATCATATTATAGAACTGATCGATTTTAGGTAATACTACAATTCTGGTTCTTCTATTTTTTGCTCTCTCAGCTGCCGTATCATTAGAAGCTAAGGGCACGTAGTAACTTCTTCCGGCAGCGGTCATACGTTTTGGGTCCACATTGAACTCATTTTGCAGAGTTCTAACTATGGATGTGGCACGTTTTGCACTCAAATCCCAGTTGTCTACTAATACACCACTTGAGAATGGTACATTATCCGTGTGTCCTTCAACCAAGAATTCAAAATCAGGTTTGTTGTTTACCACTTTGGCAACCTTTCCGAGTACACTTTTTGCAGCTGAAGTTATGTTGTAGCTTCCGCTTCTAAACAATAACTTGTCTGAGATGGATACGAATACCACACCTTTTTCAACACTGATTTCAATGTCTTCATCATCTAAGTTACCCAATACACCTTTAAGGCTTTGTACCAACGACAAGTTTACCGAATCCCGACGAGTAACAGCATCTTGAAGTCTACGGATGGTTAAATCCTTTTCTTTCAAGCTTTCAAGGGACTTTTCAAGGTTTTCAGCACCTTTAGTTGTTAAGGTGGTCAAATTCCCCATGTTGTTTATTAATTCTTGATTGTTTGCCTTTAAGAAAGCGTTTTGGTCCTCAAGTGTCTTTAGCCTAGAAGAAGCGGTAGCTTTTTCTTCAAGGCAGTCATTCAATTTGACCGTAGCAGAATTCAATAAATCTTGAGTTTCTTTTTGTTTAGCCTCAAGGTCTGCATATTTCTTTTGCGAGACGCAAGAAGATAATAAAACAGCCATTGTCAATGTTCCTAGAAGTACTTTTTTCATAAATCTGAGTATAAATTAGCGATATTGTTTCCTTGATTTAGAGCCAAAATTATATAAAAACCAAGGTTTCAATATTCCGCTATCGTTAATCTTTTACTAAAATGTTAAAATTATTTACTTGATGTACGAAATGAGACCAAACTATGGATTTTGTAGTATAGTAATTTAATATAAAATTAGCTTTTTCCCTCTTTCGGTATATCTTTCTAAAATTACAATAAAAACTTAGGTGTGCTCTTAAAACCGCAATGAAATGATTGAGTTTAAATTGTAAAATGAATCGAAATGCTGCTACACCATCCAGAATCAAACGCATAAAAATTACAAGAAACGCTTTTCTAGTGGGCAGATTTTTGGTAATGGAGTATAAAGAGTTTCGGAAATTGAGAAAGGTTTTTTTCGGGTTCATATTGCTCAAGGTAGATCCTCCTAGATGGTACACATGACTTTTCCCAGTGTAGAAAACCTTATGCCCAGCGTTTTTAGCCCTCCAGCAAAAATCAATTTCTTCTTGGTGGGCAAAATAATCTTCATCAAACCCTTTAAGGGTTTGAAATACATGGCTTTTAACAAACATGCATGCTCCAGTAGCCCAAAATACTTCTTTTACATCATCATATTGCCCTTGGTCTTCTTCCAAAGCTTGAAAAATACGGCCTCTACAGAAGGGATACCCTAATTTATCGATAAAACCTCCAGCTGCACCGGCATATTCAAAATGTGTTTTACGCTTTAAATCCAAAATTTTGGGTTGCACAATGGATACTTCTGGTTCCTTTTGAAATAGTTCTTTTATAGGTTCCAACCAATTTGGTGTAACCTCCACATCAGAATTTAATAGGCAATAAATGTCAGCATCTATATGTTTAAGGCCATCATTATAACCTTTAGCAAAGCCACCATTGGTTGTATTTTGAACCAACTCTACGTCAGGAAAATTTTTCTTTATGAAGTCGATTGAACCATCCGTACTCGCGTTATCGACAACATGAACCGAGGCACCTTTGGAGTATTCCAGTACTTTGGGAAGGAACTTTGCCAACAGTGTTTCCCCATTCCAGTTCAGTATTACAACAGCGATTTTCAAAACGGAAGCAAATTAACGGCGAAAATCAGGAATATCCTTCAAAAAAGAATACTTTTCATTGTGATGGTCCGTTTTGCAGTAATAGTGATTCAGCCCATTTGTAACCATAAGATAGTTGGCTTTTAGTTTATAATTATATCGGGCAATTTGGTCAAAAACTTTTTGGGTTATTGGCACATCCGGAGCCTTGCATTCTACCAGAATATCCACTTCACCTTGTGGATTGAAAACAACAATATCATATCTTTTTTTTAGTTCGTTGACCTGCAGTTGTTTTTCCACGTTGATGCGAATCTTGGGATAGCCCTTGGTCTCAATCAAATAGTGGATGGTATGCTGGCGAACCCATTCTTCAGGTTGTAGAAGAACAAATTTTTTACGAATCACATCAAAAATGGAGACCGTATTTTCGCTACTTTTGAAACGAAACGAATAGGTAGGATAGTTCAAAACTTGCATGTCGCAAAGGTGACAATTTTTTGAATATGGATAGAATAAAGGAAATCGTCGCAGAGATAGACAATAAGACACCTAAACCCCTCTATTTTTTAATGGGTGACGAACCCTACTACATTGACAAGATTTCTCAATATATCTCAAATAATACGCTTTCCGAAGATGAAAAAGGTTTCAATCAGATGGTGCTTTATGGAAAGGAGACCAATATTGAGGAAATAGTTGCCAATGCCAAGCGATTTCCCATGATGGCTGATCGTCAAGTAGTAATTGTAAAAGAAGCCCAACATCTTTCACGAACAATAGAAAACCTAGTGAGATATGCTGAAAACCCCCAGCCATCAACCGTTTTGGTATTTTGCTATAAATATAAAAAGCTGGATAAGCGTAAAAAGCTATATAAAGCAATACAAAAGAACGGGGAATTATACGAAAGCAAAAAGCTGTATGAAAATCAAGTTGGGGAATGGATTCGTAGAACATTGAGTGGTAAAATGTATTCAATTTCGCCTAAGGCAAGTGCTTTATTGGTAGAGTTTTTGGGCACGGATTTAAGCAAAATAAATAATGAACTGAGTAAACTAATGACCATAATTCCCAAAACCATGGAGATTACTCCAGATATTATTGAGGAACATATTGGCTTTAGTAAGGACTTTAACAACTTTGAACTGAAAAAGGCGGTTGGAGAAAAGAATATTGAAAAAGCTTCCAGAATTATAGATTACTTTTCAAACAATCAAAAAGAGAATCCTTTTGTAGTTACGATTGCAACCCTAAACAATTTCTTCATTCAATTGCTCCAATATCACGGATTGACTGACCGTTCACCAAATACTGTATCCAAAACTCTTGGTGTTAACCCTTACTTTGTGAATGAATACGCTATTGCCGCCAAAAACTATCCTATGAAACGTGTTAGTCTTATAATCTCTGGTTTACGCGAATTGGATTTGAAAAGCAAAGGTGTTGGTGCCCAAAACATGGGACAGGCAGATTTGCTCAAAGAGCTGCTGATAAAATTTACTTAATCAGCCTATCGTTTATCGATACTGTATTTACCTGGACCCAAAAGAAAAACAACAACGAAAATCGTAAAGTACAGTAAAGCCAATTCCTTCTTTCCAAATGGGTCGCTACCGTGAACAATAAATGCGGCCACGGCCATTGTGATTGCTGCGGGTATGGCTGCCCAGCGTGTCTTGAATCCAATTATCAATAGAACAGGACACAAAAATTCTCCTACAACACATAGAAAAAGAGATGGTGCGGAACCTATTCCCAAGGGATTGGGAAATTCCATATTACCGCTAAGTAATTTTTGAAGTTTAGGAAAGCCGTGTGTGAGCATCATTGCGGATGGTAAAATTCGCAGTAGGGCCAAACCTAAGTGGACAAGAAGATTGTTTTTCATTGGAGGGGAATTTTAAATTTTAGTGAAAATATAAATTCTTCTTCTACCGAGATGCTGTCCTACCAAAAAAAATGAGTTAAACAAGATTCCACCTACAACTCATTTAAGAGAAAAGATGCCTTTAGGCATCTTTTTCTACTTTTCCTTGGGTTTTATCAAATGTAACAAAAGGTTATCCAATCCAAAACGCCCAGACCCTAAGTATAGATTGTACATGGATATCCATAGGAAGCCCATTGCAGGTAGCATACCCCATGTTCCTTGTCCCCATTTTTGTAAAAAGATGGCAACCAACATAGTACACATAATAAGAAATGATGCCGCACGAGTTTTAAGGCCCAAAGCAAGAAACAAGCCTCCGACTGCTTCGCTAAAGGCACCCATCCACGCAAAAAACACTGGAAATGTGGCAAAAATTCCTCCGTATTCAGCAACATCTTGAGGGAACCAATCTACCACTTCAAAAAAGCCAAGGTTTTTTTCTGCCGGTGACCATGGCATACCAAATTTTGACGCACCAAAATCAATGGCCAATAGCATTCCACATACGAAGCGGGCCAAAGCAAAGAATAAATCAGCTATCCAATGTTTTTGTAATACAGGTTGTAGTAGTAATTGTACCAAGTTTTTCATTTTGAATGTTTTTAAAGATTGAACAGGTCAAAGTTGAAAAACCATGGAATTACTTGCGCTTCAAATAGTATGAAGAGTGCTCAAAATACGATTTGAGACGTATCAAAAGAAAAATTAGACCGTGGCCCTCAAGAATTCGGTAGGGGAGGTATGGGTTAATTTTTTAAATACTCTGTTAAATGTTGCCTTGCTGTTAAAACCGCACTCGAAGGCTATTCCAAGTAGAGAAAGTTGTTCGTGTTTTTCAGCTGCAATCATTTTCTTGAAAGCATCTATACGATACATATTTACAAAATCATTAAAGTTTTTGTTGAATCCCGCGTTGATGGTTTCTGAAAGCTGTGAGCGACTCATATTGGCAAGTTTTGCCAAATCAATAAGATTTAGTTCAGGATTTAGATAGGGTTTCTCAACTTCCATAAGCCTTTTTATTTTGTTGATTGCTTCTTCGGAAATCTCCTTCTTCTGATGATTTTGTAATTCTGGGACAGATATTTTGTTAGGGCTGAAACTAAAATTCAATTTTTTCAATTTGGTAGTATCCGTAAAAAACCCCTTTATTCCTATATAGATGATGGCAATTCCAGAGATAAAAACAAGCCACCATTGTTGCGTATACCATAATTCAAAGAAAAAGGATGAAACAATAGTTTGCACAACATCGTATGTGAATAGGAACGTGTAGACAAAAAGAAAATTGCGAATCCAGTTCAATTCCAGTTTATAAGTGTTGGAGAAGAACGAATTTATTTTTCGTCTGTAATGATAGAATAATTGAAGGGTAAATGCCAAATACAATAGCATCTGGGCAAACCCAAAAGCGGTCATCAATGGTTGTACATAAGGTTCATCTAAGCTGAGTTTGAGTACACCATTTTGAACCTCATGAAAGGCGGGCTGTACGGCATCAAACATATAAATGAAGACTCTATAGAGCGCGAAAAGAGTTAAGGGCAAGAAATGAAAAAAATCCTTTGCTTTTAACCTAAATTCAGAGGTTGTAATTGATTTTATATATAAATATATAAGTGGCGCCACTGCAATGCCAACACTAAATAAAGCGTAATTTATCTTGGTGTTTCGATACGTATCATACCATCCCATAAAACCCATGGTATAGCATGTTTGGCCATAACAGGCAAAAATGAGAATACCAAATAGGAATGCATCCGAGATATTCTTTTCCTTTAGATACCTACGCAATAGGAGAAAGGCAAAAATTAGGCCTTGTAAGGAGAGAAACAAAAGAGGGGTGCTATACTTTCCAAATGAGGGAAAGGTGAGAAACATATTCTTTACATACTAGTTATGTCCTGAAAATACAAAAAGTGATGAAAACTTATTGATGCGTTTTAATCTACTTACCAAATATGAGAGCTAAAGCCAAAGATTGTTTAACGGAGTTTGGGATATGATTTTGGGTCTGTCTCATGCATAATTTCATAGACCTTTTCAAAAATATCCTCAGCATTGGGCTTTGAAAAATAATCCCCGTCCGAGGCATATGCCGGTCTATGCGCTTTCGCAGTCAATGTTTGAGGAGCACTGTCCAAATAGCGATAGGCATCCTGTTCTTCAATTATCTTTTGTACCAAGTATGCAGAACATCCCCCGGGAACATCTTCGTCGATAACCAATAGTCTATTGGTTTTTTGAATACTCTTTACTACGTCGTGTTCTAAATCAAAAGGTAATAAAGATTGTGCATCAATTACTTCTGCATCTATCCCGACTTCAAGCAATTCTTCCGCGACTTTTTGAACAATACGTAATGTGGAGCCATAGGATAATAGAGTAATGTCTGTTCCTTCACGAACAGTTTCTACTTTTCCAATTGGGGTACAGAATTCACCAAGATTGGTTGGTTTTGGTTCTTTGAGCCTATATCCGTTGAGACTTTCAATTACCAATGCAGGCTCATCGCTCTTCAGCAATGTGTTATAAAAACCAGCAGCTTGTGTCATGTTTCTCGGAACAAGGATATGCATTCCCCGTAAAAGATGTATCAGCCCTCCCATTGGGGAACCAGAATGCCAGATACCTTCCAACCGATGCCCTCTTGTTCTTACAATTAAAGGTGCTTTTTGTTTCCCAACTGTTCTATATAGTAAAGAAGCCAAATCATCACTTAAAGTTTGAAGGCCATATAGAATATAGTCCAAATACTGTATTTCGGCTATGGGACGAAGACCTCTCATGGCCATACCGATACCCTGTCCTATAATAGTAGTTTCGCGAATTCCGGTGTCAGCTATACGATGCGATCCATATTTTTTTTGAAGCCCTTCAAGCCCTTGGTTTACATCTCCAATGTTACCGGTATCTTCTCCAAAAATCAAAGTGTTTGGATACTTGGCAAAAATTGCATCAAAGTTATCTCTTAGAATCACACGCCCGTCTACCATCTCTTTATTTTCATCAAAATTTGGAGAGACGCTCTCAACAAGAGTGGCTTTATTTGGTAGTTCGTTGTAGAGGTATGCGCTGTATTTGGGTTGCTCGGAATCCATGTAACCATTTATCCATTGAACCAATCCAGCTTTGTCCGCAGAATCTTCATTGATTACATATCGCAATCCTTTTCTGGAAATTGAAGTCAAATCCTTTTTAAGGGGTTCTTCGATGGCTATCAAATCGTTCTTTAGTTTATTGACAAAAGCTCTATTAGAGCTTTTGTTAGCAATAGCACCTAGATGTTGGACCAATTGCTTTTTGGCGTCAAGCTGTGGTTTCAAAAATTCAGCCCAGGCCTCTTTTTTTGCATTGCGCACGTTTTGTTTAATGCCCTTTTCAAGATTCTTCAGTTCTTCTTCCGTAGCAATTTTATTCTGTAAAATCCATTCGCGGAATCTCTTATTACAGTCGTTATCCTTCTCCCATTCCAAACGCTCGGCGGACTTATAGCGCTCATGGGATCCGGAGGTGGAATGTCCTTGGGGTTGTGTTAGTTCTTTAACATGTATAAGAACAGGAACATGATTTTCCCTAGCTATGTCTGAAGCGTTCTCAAAAGTGTGTATTAACGCAGTGTAATCCCAGCCATTTACTTTTAAGATTTCATATCCCTTGTTTTCCTCGTCCCTTTGAAAGCCACTCAACACTTCAGAGATATTGCCTTTTGTGGTGTGGAATTCTGCAGGAACAGAAATGCCATATTCATCATCCCAAACACAAATTACCATGGGAACTTGAAGAACACCTGCCGAATTAAAAGCCTCGAAAAAATGACCTTCACTGGTACTTGCATTACCTATAGTTCCCCATGCTACTTCATTCCCGTTTTTAGAGAACAAAGCGGAATCTATACCATTTACATTTCTATATATTTTGGAAGCCTGGGCCAAACCTAGTAATCTGGGCATTTGACCTGCAGTACAAGAGATATCTGCACTACTGTTTTTTTGCTTGGTCAGATCTTTCCAAGAACCATCTTCATTTAAGCTATGTGTTGTAAAATGCCCTCCCATTTGTCTACCGGCACTCATGGGGTCTTTCTCTATGTCTGTGGTTGCATAAAGCCCATGGAAAAATTGTTTTGGACTCAAAAGACCTAGGGCCATCATAAAGGTTTGGTCTCGGTAATATCCACTCCTAAAATCTCCGTCTTGAAACGATCGGGCCATTGCCAACTGTGGAAGCTCTTTTCCATCTCCAAAAATTCCAAATTTTGCTTTTCCGGTCAACACTTCCCGTCTACCGAGTAAGCTACATTCCCTACTGGTTACCGCAACTTCGTAATCGTGGAGAATTTGAGACTGAAAATCGTCAAATGAAATGTCACTACTGGTGCTAGGATTGGGCTTCATCAAGGTTTGAAAATTTCCATAAAAGTAAGAAATAGTGAAGAGAAAGGCAAGAGCTAACCTTGTTAATAAGTTGACAAAAAGTCAACAAAAAGGCGATAAAAAAATAAATTCTATAAAAAAACTAATTTTTGAAACTTGTTTATTGATAAATATTCAAAAATTAAAACCATTTTCTGGTAAAGAGTCCGGTAAGCGTTCTAGGGCTCAATGTAACCACAAATCGGATTTTTTCGTTGTAGTTTGGCTGTGCAATTTCATACCCGTTGTTTGAATACACGGGAAAATATAATTCAAAGAAATCCGTAACCAGATTCAGCCGTATTCCTGAATCGTACACAAACCGAGCATCTTCACCACGATTTCTAATAGCGCCGATATCGCCATATACCTCAATCCATTGCCAAATATTGAAACTGAGATTTCCGGTAAGTATCCAGTCGTTTCCAAAACGGTCATCAAAAATGGACTTAAAACCACCTTCGGCCAAAACAAATTGTTGACTGGTTAATCCAGTTGCATTTTGGGAGCGGTTTAGATAATTTAAATCAAAAAGGTAGTCAGTTGGCCTATCCAAGGCGAAGCTAAAGAAGTCTGAATCTGTATTATTGGTAATAAACTTTCCGGCATACAATCTTAGGTTTAACTGTCTGTTATTTTCAAATAGCGTTCGGTATTCCCATTCAAATGAAACCTTAGAAAAATTTCCAGCTAATTGACCATCCACTACCCATGACCTAAATCGAAGGATATTATTGTCTATATCACCAAAGCGGGCATTTAGTACAGAAAAGTCGGGTTCTGTATCGATTTGGTCCACCAAACTTGGGTCAATGTTTCTAAAAACACTGCGCAACCTTAGTAGAAGGAACTGTCTTCTGTTAGAAATAAAACCTTCTGGTCTCCAAAGGAATGTTGTTAAGGGGGTTATGGTGGTAAATCTAGAACCTACATCAAAAAAGGAACTTCCTACACCCAGCGAATAACTTATGGAATTCAGATTTCCTTCATTAAAAAATTGTCGTTTAGTTATTGCAGCGGATCCGACCAAAGATTTTTCCCTACTGGAGTATTGCGGTTTTAGGCTAAAAAAGAAGTCTCGAGAGGGAAAGGTTCTATTGTTCAATGTGATGCCCACCCTAAAACCATCATTAACGTTGAACTTAAACTCTGGGAAATAAAAGAGTTGATTATAATATGGGTTTTCAACATCCCTAAGAAATCGGAACTGAAGTTTTTTGTTGCTAGAGAAAAACCCTTTTAAACTTTTCCAGTTGTCGCGTTGGTTCTCTTCTGGAATTTTTTTGTCATAATTCAAAACCAGCCTATCTTCTCCACTTTTGGGAATGGTAAAAGTCCTGGATGTATCAATATCAGAAAACCAATATTTTGAGACTACAGAATCTTTTTGCAATCCGAACATTGAAATAGGGACGTTGGTTCCACTTTTGTTCTTTATTGTAAAGGTGATGGAATCCTCTGTCTTGGTTACCTTTCTGATTTTAAAATCTATGTTGTTTCTTGAGGCAACATATTCATCAAAAAACCAACTAATCTCTTTAGACGACCTTTTTTTCAATAGCTTTTCAAAATCTTTGGCATATACATGCGGCTTCAGTTTGAAATCTTTATAGAAATCGGATATAACAGTGTCTATTACCTCATATCCTATATACTCTCCTAAAAATGCCATTCCCAAACCAGCTTTGTACCGATTGGTGATTTTTTGATTGAACTTTATCAATGAATCGTTTGGAGTTGATAGTGATTGATGGTCATTTCTCCTTACCGAAAACATTTGTAGTAGATAATATTGGTCGTTAAAATCCAATTTGGCCAGATTGTAAGAACGAAATCCCCATAAACGGGACAGTTTTCCAGCGAATTTTTGGTTTGGGTAATACTGATCTACATATTTAATAAGCAAATAGTTGACAATGGCATCGTTGACCCAGCGTTCTTTTCGTTCATCTAAAAACAAAGTTTCCCGCACTATATTGTTTAGGGCAGTCTTCAAGAATTTCATCTCGAATTGGAACTGTTCTCGATATGGCCGAATAAAGCTAGGTAACTGGTTTATTCCGTAAAGTGGGTTGCGATTGTATTCCAATTCACTGACCAATAAGTTTTTATGGGGATATTGTCCTAAGTTTTCATTGATGAACTGAGCAATCTTGTTAATGGACAGACCTTGAGAAATATCATCATACTTAGAAGTTTCAATATCTGTGGTTACCGAAAGAAAGGGAGTTTTATGGGTAGTAAAGTCTTTTACGGGAGTAAGTACTATTTCGCAGTTCTTTCTATTAGTACCACTTAAAAGAGCCTGTTTTCCAATTGAAAAATCAATATCAGAATCAACGTTATAGTTCGTGGCGAGATATAATGCTTTGGGATAGGTAAATACAACTTTTGTGTTGGCAACGTCTGTTTGTAAATCCTTTAGGTCTTTATTGGGATATAAGTGCCATTCGCCATCGAACATTGCTGGGCTTAGATACCAGTCCGTTAGATAATACCCTCCTTTATAGCCATGACCATATCCAGTATAGCGACTGTTGGGCAGGTCAACTTCGTAAGTAAAAAAAAGGTTTATGGATTCTCCAGGATCAAGGGTTTTGTTTAACTCAATTTTTATGATGTCAATGTCGCCTGTGCGTTCCCAATCCAGACCAGAGTAAGAGCCATCCACAATGCTACCAATTCTTGTAAATCCTCGATTTTTGTCTTTTGCCAGGTGCAAGCTTCTTTTAAACTCATCACCAAACCGTTTGGCCAGTGCAGTTTTTTTATTTGAGTAGGAGTGGTTCCAATCGTTAAAATAAAGTATGTTCAGTCCTTTGTTTGATTGATTTAAGTAGGTAAAACTTTGTTTTATTTTAATGACATTCGTTTCATAATCCAATTCTGCTTTAACATCATTGGTGTGCTGGCCTACAACAGAAAACCAAGACCCTATGAACAGTAATACGGTTAAAAATTGAATATATGAGGCCTTAGTTGATTGCAATACAGAAGTGGAATTAAAAATTAGGGCTTAGAGTATGCCCTTTATAGAAGTCATCAATAACCTCTACAACATCTTCTGCCGAATCAACTAGTTTAATTAAATCTAGGTCTCCCGGACTGATGTTTCCTTCTTTCAACATGGTATTTTTTACCCAGTCCAATAATCCTCTCCAAAAGTCTGAACCTACCAGAACTATAGGGAATTTATGAATCTTATTGGTTTGGATAAGGGTAATGGATTCAAACAATTCATCTAGGGTGCCAAAGCCGCCGGGCATTACAACAAAACCTTGTGAATATTTAACGAACATCACTTTTCGTACAAAGAAGTAGTCGAAATCAAGACTTTTATCACTGTCAATAAAAGGATTGTCATGTTGTTCAAATGGAAGGTCAATATTTAAACCGACAGAAGTACCTCCCGCGAGGTTTGCTCCCTTATTTCCAGCTTCCATAATTCCAGGGCCACCCCCAGTTATTATTCCATAACCGGCTTCGGCCACTTTTTGGGCAACATTTACGGCCAATTCGTAGTAGGGGTCTCCAGGTTTGGTTCGAGCAGAACCAAAAATGGAAACACAAGGACCAATAGCGCTCATTTTTTCGAATCCGGTCACAAACTCACCCATGATTTTAAAAAGAGCCCATGAGTCATTGGTCTTTATCTCGTTCCAACCCTTAGTGTGTTGTTCTTTTCGCATTTGCATACTAATATTTTAAACCGCCTTGGCTATTTTGTGATTTGAATTTTCCAATTCTTTTTTCAAGAATCTTGCCGTATAACTTTTTTTGTCCTTTGCCACTTCTTCAGGAGTGCCTTTTGAAACAATCATACCTCCTCCACGGCCACCTTCATACCCGATATCTATGATGTAATCTACCATTTTAATCACATCCATATTATGTTCTATAATCAATATGGTATTTCCTTTGTCGACAAGTTGATTGAGTACTTCCATCAATACCCGTATGTCTTCAAAATGTAGTCCCGTTGTGGGTTCATCTAGGATGTAAAACGTATTTCCGGTATCGCGCTTGGAAAGCTCAGTAGCCAACTTGACCCGCTGTGCCTCACCACCGGATAAGGTTGTGGACTGCTGCCCTAAAGATATATAACCCAAACCAACATCTTTTATTGTTTTGAGTTTTCTGTGAATCTTGGGGATATTCTCAAAAAAATCCACGGCCTCATTTATGGTCATTTCCAAGACATCGGCAATGGATTTGCCCTTATATCGAATTTCGAGCGTTTCCCGATTGAATCGTTTTCCGTTGCAAGTTTCACACTCTACATAAACGTCGGGTAAAAAATTCATTTCAATGACCTTAAGTCCGCCCCCTTGACAAGTTTCACATCGCCCGCCTGCTACGTTGAAACTAAATCGACCGGGTTTATATCCACGAATGATAGCTTCTGTGGTCTTTGAAAACAATGAACGAATTTCACTGAAAACACCGGTATAGGTTGCAGGGTTAGAACGAGGGGTTCTCCCTATAGGAGACTGGTTAATATCAATTACTTTATCGATATGCTCAAGACCTTTGATTTTCTTGTAGGGCATTGGCTTTTTTACGCCATTAAAGTAATAGGCATTCATAATAGGGTAGAGGGTCTCATTGATTAGTGTGGACTTGCCACTTCCCGAAACTCCGGTTACTCCAATAAGTTGCCCCAAAGGAAATTCTACCGTTACATTTTTCAAATTGTTTCCCGTGCAACCAGATAGTACAATCTTTTTACCGTTTCCTTTTCTTCGATTTGGGGGTACTGGAATTTCCAGCTCTCCAGAAATATATTTGGCCGTAAGCGTATTATGGTCCTTAAGATTTTCAGGTTTGCCTTCCGAAATTATTTCTCCACCATGTTTACCTGCTTTTGGACCAATATCTATCACGTGGTCCGCGTGTTCAATCATATCTCGGTCATGCTCTACTACTATTACCGAGTTTCCAATATCCCGGAGGGATTCCAAAGAATTTATCAAACGCTCATTGTCCCTTTGATGTAAACCAATACTAGGTTCATCTAAAATGTATAGTACCCCAACCAGTTGCGAGCCTATTTGAGTAGCCAAACGTATGCGTTGCGCCTCTCCTCCGGATAGGGACTTGGAACTTCGGTTCAAGGAAAGATAATCCAATCCTACATCCAATAAGAACTGGATTCTGGTTTTGATTTCTTTGATGATTTCCTCAGCAATAATTTTTTGATTACCATCTAAAGAACCGTCCAACTGTTTGAAGAAGTCTGCAAGTTCAGCAATATCCAAATGTGCCAGTTCTGCAATATTCTTTTCTCCTATCTTGAAGTATAAAGATTCTTTACGAAGTCTTGCTCCATGGCAACTCGGACATTGTACCTTGTCCATGTATTCCTTGGCCCATCTTTTAATGGAAGTTGAATTCGCTTCCTCAAATTGGGTTTTGATGAAATTGGAAATGCCTTCGTAGTCAATTTTGTATTGCCGCTTTATCCCAAGTGTTTTGGAATCAACCTCAAAGCTATCTTTTCCACCAAGCAGTACAACCTCCAAGGCTTCGGGAGGGATATTTTCAATTGGGTCCGTTAATTCAAATCCGTAGCGTTGTGCAATGGTTTCCAGTTGTTTAAAGGCCCACGATTTTTTGTATTCACCCAATGGAGCGATACCCCCAGCTTGTATGGATAGTTTTTTATTGGGAAATATCTTTTCTTCATTAACCTCGTAAATGTGCCCTAATCCGTTACAGGTTGGACACATGCCCTTTGGTGAATTAAATGAAAACGTATTGGGCTCGGGAGTTGGATACGAAATACCCGTAGAAGGGCACATCAAATCCCTGCTAAAGTATCTTGGTATAGTTTCACCTTCTTCCAAAATCATCAATACATTATTGCCACTGTACATAGCTGTGTTGATGGTCTCTGATAGACGTTTATGAAAATCCTCGTTTTCACCTACTTTAAGCCTGTCGATTACGATTTCGATATCGTGGGTCTTGTAACGGTCTACTTTCATACCTTTTACAATATCCAAAATCTCACCATCAACCCTTACCTTAACAAAACCTTGTTTGGCAATTTGCTCAAAAAGTTCTCTATAGTGCCCTTTTCTCGATTTAATAACAGGAGCTAATACATTGATTCTTTTATCTGCGTATGAAGCGATAATCAAATCCTTGATTTGCTCATCACTATAGCTCACCATTTTTTCACCCGTATTGTAACTATATGCCTCTCCTGCGCGTGCAAAGAGCAATCGCAAGAAATCATAAACCTCAGTAATTGTGCCTACTGTGGAACGAGGCGATTTTGAGGTGGTTTTTTGCTCAATGGCTATAACGGGGGAGAGACCATCAATTTTATCTACATCCGGTCGTTCCAATCCGCCTAAAAATTGACGGGCATAGGCAGAAAAAGTTTCAATATAACGCCTCTGTCCCTCTGCGTAAATGGTATCAAAAGCAAGAGAAGATTTCCCACTACCAGAGAGCCCTGTAATCACTACCAGCTTTTCTCTGGGGATGGTTACATCTATATTTTTCAGGTTATGGACCCTAGCCCCCTTAACCTCAATATGTTCTTCATATTCAATCATAGCAAAGCTTCAAAAATAGGGATTTGGCAGTTAAAAAGGAAGTTGACTTATGTTTCGTTTTTGTAAATTATGGCATTACTTTAATTAACCACTGGAAACGTATGTTGAAATCCCAAAAACTAGTCATTGGCACCATTATTACTTGTTTTATATTTTCATGCAATGGTATTTATAGTCAGGAAAAAACCAAGGTAATTGTTGATGCGGATACAGGTAATGAAGTAGATGATATATTCGCTTTGGCCCGGATTATCATGGAGCCTTCCATTGAGATTACTGCCTTGAACGCTGCACATTGGCAAACCAGCTTATGGGCGATTCCCAATACTATGGAAAATAGCCATCGTCTGAATCAGCAACTGTTGGGAGAAATGGATGCCACTGTAAAAACTCTTCGTGGAGCAAATGCACGGATGTATGATTGGGGTGATAGGGCACAGCATTCTGCAGCTGCTTATGAGATTATTGCCCAAGCGGAGGATACTGAGCAATTGAATGTTTTGGCTTTAGGCGCTTTGACCAACTTAGCCTCAGCAGTATATATTAAACCTGAAATAGCTAAAAAAATAACAGTGTATTGGTTGGGAACAACCATGGACTTCAATACTGGTGTACTAAAACGGAACGATTTTAATCCTCTGATGGACCCCTTTGCTTTGGATATGTTACTTGACTCGGATGTTGAGTTAGTGATTATGCCAATTAACGTTGCAGTGGATATGGAGATTAAGTATGATGACCTTGAGAAAGCCATTGGCAGTCTAGATTTGGGTAAATATCTTCTCAAAAGATGGGACAATCATTTAGACGGCTCACGTAAATCTAGAATACTTTGGGATTTAGCTTTGGTAAGTGCATTTATTAAACCAAACTTGGCCCATACCATAAAAATCAAAACATCCCGAGATAGTGGAGACCGTGAGATTAGTTTTTATGATTCTCTAGATGGCAAAGCAATCTATCAAGATTTTTACAAAACGCTATTGGCATTTTCTAAGGAGTAAATTACTTTTGGTTAAAAGACGCTTCAGCAAAAATTGATTTGAAATATTCATTCACATAAATTCATATGAAATTATTAGGTATTGGTTCGCGAATTGAACATGCGGACTATGGTAAAGGAGTGGTGACAAATGTATCATCCAAACATTATTGGGTAACTTTTTTAGAAAATGGTCTGGAAACCATTGATTTAGATGAAGATTTTGAAGTGATTGAAGCGGTAGAGGACGAGGTCGATACGGTCAGCTATTTTGATGTGGAACGTTCTCTTGTAAAGATTCTGGAAAAATGGAGCGATACCCATGAAAAAGTAGCCATTGCGGACAAATGGAAAGGGGGTAAATTGATTTTGGAGCCGGGAGGCGATTTGGCTCCCAAAGAAATGCCCATAGATACTTTCTTCCATAAAATTGTTATGGTACGCGACCGCATCCGAGTTATGGAACAGAAGATAAACAGCAGTAAAAATTTGGATGATCAGGAAAAAATAGATTTGCAGCAATATATTACCAGAATCTATGGGAGTTTGACTTCATTTAATGTTCTTTTTAAGAACAAAAGTGATCAAATGGTGGGTGAGCGCTCGAAGTAATTGAACATTTACAAATAGTTAAAAAATAACTCTAGAACAGCACCTAGGATAAAACTTCCCAAAGCATTTAAAAAACTTATTCTACCTGTTCCAAAAGTATTGGAGAAGGCAATCCAAAGAGCGATTAGGGCACAGACCACAAAAATAATTGTCGCATAAATGGGAACCAAACTTGTAAAAAGTCCAGTGAAATTGAAAAAAGGGTCCAATAGCGCCGTAAAAGCGAAAAGCGCTAAAGCAAAATTGGTTTTTTTGTGACCCACAAACAGATAATACCCTGCAACAAGTAGCTCTATACTAATAGCCAACGGTCCAAATTGATTATAAGTGCCAATTCTAAAATAAGAACCTATTTCCGTGGGGAATTGAATCTTGGAGTGGAAATAAAATCCCAATATCATAGCGATTAATAGAAAAATGGCAGCAACGATTCTTTGAGTCTTCATAAAACCTAGGAAAGATAAGATTCTTTGGGAAAGAATGGCAAAAGTAACAATCAGAATAGTTTGAATTTGGGTTATAAAAGCATGTATTAATCAACTATGGATTAGCTACAAGGACAAATCAAACGTTGAAATACTATTCTTTTTTGGAAAAGAATATGGATTGCTATGGAAAGAGAGTTATCCCTTAGTCACGTGTAGGGCCCATGTATCATTATTCTTGATTAAGTTTCTTAGGGCATGTTTAATAATCCATTTACGTTCTTTACCCGCATCTACAGACCATGTTTCTAGAACACTTTTTCCTACTTCGGGATTATCTTTGAGAATATCATTCATACAGTTGGCAACCGATTTTTGTACGTATTTGCTTGAATCGTCCTTTAGATTTTCCAAAATAGGTATGATTGGTGTTGGATCTTTACTAAAAGCATCCAGTTTATTGGCCCATGGTAGCCGAGGTCTAATGCCTTCGCTGCTTAAACGCCTTACGTGCTTGTTGCGGTCTTTGGACCATTTTAAAAGAGTGGTCAATGTCCGGTCTTGGTAATTTTCCAGAAACGGTCGAATAGTATATTCACCAGTGTTACGTTTTGTAATCTCATAAATTGCTTGCATGGAAGTATCAAAATATTCCAAACCATATTTTTCAACATACTTGGCCAAAGGCATAATCCAGTAAAACTCTTTGAACATACCCGTTTCTTTTTCATTCTCAGGGCCAAGAATTTTCATGAAGTGTGAAATATCTTCTTCATAATTGCCACTGAGATTCTGCTTTAATGCATCGGCTATGTATTCAACCCTATCCTTTAGTTCCAATTCTCCAATACCCTGAGCTATAAAGTCTATAAATGCATTTTTGTTGATAGCCACATTGTTTTCCAAAAACTTATTGGCCAACAATTCAGCCAACTCTTCATCAAACCAAAGTTTAAGTTGTTTATAAGCCATATAACCGTGTTAAGCAGTTTCCTTCTTTTCGGAAAGATACTTCCAATATCGCTTGGGTACGTGTTGGGTGTGTAGCTTTTTATTGATTCGGGATTTGATATTCGTGCTTTTGAAGTAATCGTTCCAAAGTGTTTGGTAATCGTACTCTTCGTTCAAAAAGGCATCGCTCTTATGTATTTTATTAAAATGAATTTCATTTAGGTTGAGAGACACTAGCTCAACACCTTTTAGATTGTAAAAAAGGCCATATTTCCTTTTTACATCGTAAATGAGCCATTGTTGGTCTGCATACCGATTTCGAAAATGCTTTGAGATCAGTGGTAACACGTTAAAGTCGGGTTCAATGTTGGCAAAGTAAATATCATCTTTAGTCAGCTGAAATCGCACAAACGCCTCCATTCTGTGTTTTTCTCTTCCCACAGAACGTGCCAATTGACTAATACGCAACATGGTATCATCGGAAAAGTCAAGATGCTTGTTACTTTTTGTTCCCATCAATTTTTGAATATATCGGAACAATACAATTTCAATACCTTCCATTTCACTTAAGTAAGCAAAGTAGATATTTGAAATTGCAGCATGACTTTTGTTACGTACTCCGTTCCAAACACGTTTTGCCTTCTCTACATTGGTAAAAATGGTTTCATTTTCTGAAAAAAGACCACTCTGTCCCTTGTTATTGGTTTGAATATCTGCCACATTTAACCTTTCTTCAAAAGCGGTAAATACTGCAGTAAGAAATCCATTAAAACTGCCATCGTAAATTAAGGTTGTTGACTTTTCCATGATGTATTTTTTTAAGACCATTCAAAACGTATCTGATAAACCCTAAGCTATAGGTCGCAGACTTCTTCAAAATGATGGGTGTTGTTTTTTATTATATGCTTTAGCCTATTCAATGATTTTCTTGCATTGCTTCTGAATTTGATATACTCATAACCCAAACCCAGAATTGCCTCTCTTTTTTGTTCCAAGTATCTTTTCTTTCCTGTTACTTTTTCCATAGTGTTTGTTTTTCAATTGAATAATGCCAATTGTTGACTATATTGTTTCCTAAATTTTCCTTTCGAATTTTGGAGAATCATTCCTTTTATTCGCTCGGCGTCCAAATCTCTTCGTTCCCAACTTTTGGAATCACATACCAAAAAATATTGGGCACGATTAAGGGCCACACCCATTTTCTTGAGATGCTCCCAGTTCAATTTTCTAAACTGTCTAGCTTTTAAAATCTTCCCCACCGAAAGCATACCCAAACCAGGAACGCGAGCCAACATGTGTTTATTTGCTTTATTGATATCAACAGGGAAGTGTTGAAGATTGCGAAGAGCCCATGACAATTTGGGATCAACATCCATATCCAAATTAGGATGGTCATTATTCAAAATCTCATTAACAGCAAAACCATAAAATCGTAGCAGCCAATCTGTTTGATACAATCTATTTTCTCGCAACATGGGAACCTGTGAACCGATGGACGGAAGGCGGTCATCTTTGGCCACGGGCACATATCCTGAATAGTATACCCTCTTCATATGGTATTTTTTGTAGTAAAAGGTTGCTGAATACATTACGTCCTTGTCCGTTTCATCAGTAGCGCCAACAATCATCTGGGTACTCTGCCCTGCAGGGGCATATTTGGGCGTACTTTTGATGATTTTCCTTTCATTTTTGTAACGAAGTAGCTCGTTTTTGACCTTGAGCATTGGTTTAGTGAAGTCTTCATGTTTTTTATCCGGGGCCAATAGTTTAAGGCCCGAAATTGTTGGTACTTCGATATTTACGGATAACCTGTCAGCATAAAGTCCTGCTTGGTACATCAGTTCGTCACTTGCCCCGGGAATGGACTTTAGATGAATGTATCCATTAAAATTTTCTTCCTCACGAAGCTTTTTAGCCACAGCTATCAAACGCTCCATGGTATAGTCTGGATTTTTAAAAATCCCGGAACTTAAAAACAAGCCTTCTATATAATTTCTGCGATAAAAGTTGATGGTCAAATCAACCACTTCTTGAATCTTGAAGGCCGCTCTCTTCACATCATTGCTTTTGCGAGTCACACAATAAGCACAATCATAGATGCAATAGTTGGTTAAAAGAATCTTGAGAAGGGAAACACATCTTCCATCCTCAGTGTAGCTGTGGCAAATTCCCATTCCCGTAGAATTCCCCAAACCGTTTTTGGAATTCTTCCTTGTACTCCCGCTACTGGCACATGAAACGTCGTATTTGGCAGCGTCCGCAAGGATATTCAGCTTTTCTCTAATTCTCTCAAAGTTCATATCAGCATGTAATTAATCCAAAATTATGGAAATATTCCTAAAAATGGAAATAATCCAAATATTTTTTGGAAATAATCCAAATTCCGTATATTTGGACATCATGGAAAATGAAATTAGTTTAAAGCGGTTCACTGATATTCGTAGAGATTTGGGCCATACACAGGCGGAGTTTGCCAAATTGCTGGGGATTTCCAATACTACAGCTGATATTGAAAGAGGAAGAACCAAATTATCCGGTAGGGTAGTGGCTGAACTGTTGAAACAATTTAAAATAAATCCGTTATGGCTTTTCGGTGAAAGTGATGAAAAGTATTTGGAAACCTCACGGACCAGTGTAATCCCTAAAGTAGTGACCGTAGACACCTCAGATAGAGATAACATGGTTTTGGTGAATGCAAAGGCGGCAGCAGGTTATCCCCAGAACATACAGGATACAAGTTGGTATCAGCAATTACCGGCTTTTGATTTACCAATTCCAGAATTCCGAAATGCTACGTATCGGGGGTTTCAAGTTGAAGGAGATAGCATGTTGCCCAATTTAAGACCGGGTGAATGGGTTTTGGCAAGGGCAATAGAACATATTGACCATGTAAGTGCTAATAAAATGTATGTTGTGGTTCTTCAGGATTCGGTAATGGTGAAGAAAATTGAAAAACGACCCAATTCTAACAATATAACTCTGGTTTCTCTGAACGAAACGTATCCTGCTTATGATATCAAGCCTTTTCAGATTCAGGAAATATGGGAAGTTAGTAGTAAGCTCACTTTTAATGTGGATGCTACCACAGAAACTGGATTATTGAGGCAACTACAACAATCTATGGAGGAACTTAAACGTCAAATGGGTCAGGGCAAAGGATAATTAGTTATAACCTTTGACATCTCCCATACTTAAGTTTACGGGTCCAAGTTTGTGTGATTTTGGCAGGTAAGCCCCACTTTTTGTAACCAGCCATTCATCCCAAGATGCTTCAAGGCCCCCAATAGGGATTATATCGACCCACATTTTATAGGCTACAGGAAATCCATTTTCGTTTAAAATCCAAAGATAACTATCCCCAGGAGTGGTGCCACCAGAATGATAGGTAACCAAAAGACCTGCATTTCCATCTTTCAATGTAACCAAGGAACGTTCGGTTCCTGTATCAAAAACCTTATAAGGGGCAACCAACCAAAAGGAATCATTATTGAAGTTTTTCAAAGCCTTATCAATTAGCTTTTGTTTTTTGCTAGATTGAACCGGGGCTTTTTCCGTGTAGGCTTTGCTGCTTTTAGGGTCGTTTAAGTTCAATTCGACGCGGACTTCATCCCACTTTACAGTAACAAATCCGTTGCGTTTATCCCAAACATATTGATTTGCACCACCACGGTAGGACCATTCTAAAAATCGTGTGTTTTGGTACGCTTCTTCATTTAAGGCTTTGAGCATTTTATGAGCTAATTCTTCCGCTTGCGGACCCGTAGTGCCTTCCGACAGTTCTTCGTTGGCGGACCATGCAAAAACAATCAGTACAAGAATCCCAAATACGAAAAGGAAACCTAAAACCTTAAGAAACTTTTTCATGAGCTATTTTTGATTTAATAATCTCAGCCAAAACCACTGCTGCCTCAGTTTTGTTTCTAAACCATAGCTCGGGTTCAAAGATTTCCAATTCGGCGAGGGCCCAATTTCCATCATTGTCCCTAAAAATATCTACCCTGGCGTAGGTTGGCAATTCTGGGCAGGCTTCAACTACCTTTTTTGCAAATTCTATTTCTTCGAAAGATGGTTGGTATTCGTGAACACTTCCTCCATAATCATCCTGTACCCTAAAATCACCTGGCTTTGCAATCTTTAAAACGGCATGGGAATATACCCCATCAAAAAGCACAAGTGACATTTCTCCTTCAGATACAATGTTCTTTTGGAATTCTTGGAGCATCATGGCTTCTTCAGCAATTAGCTTTTGAAATATGGGTTCAAGTTCATCAGCCTTATCCGCTTCAAATCTATAGGTGTGCCTAGCAGCACCAGCAATACATGGTTTTAAGATAAATTCGCTACTGCGGGATACAAACTGTTCCTTTGCTTGTTGAATAGCTTCTTCTAGGGTTAATTTGGATGCCTTTTCAATAAAGAGGGTTTTCGGAATATTGATTCCTTTTGATGCCAGGTTTCGTAAATAGTGCTTATCAATATTCCATTGAATTAATGGTCCACTGTTAATAAATTGCGTCTTTTTTTTGGTCTTTTGGAACCAATCAAAAAACTCATCAAAACGGTCAAAATAGTCCCACGTAGCACGAAAAAGAGCAAATTGGGAAGACTCCCAATCAAATTCTGGGTCGTCCCAAGCTTTTCGAGTGACGGACAATCCTATTTTTTCGAGTGCCTCTATAATCAACTGGTCTTCCAAGATGACATTGGAAACATAAATATTGTCTTTATCTGGTTGTAGATAGCGAGAATCTGTAAGGATAGTTACATCATATTTCATAGTACAGTCTAAAATCCAATGGCAGTATCATCTCCCCGTTTATCTGCACCACCTTCCAATCTTCCATCTGAAAGCACCCGAATGGCATCTACCTTACCAATGATTGGGGTTCTTCCTTCTAAAATCTTATACCCTTTGGACTCTAATTGTGATTTTAAATCCACCGAAAATCCCTCTTCTTCAAAAGTTACCATATCGGGTAGCCATTGGTGGTGAAAACGAGGTGCATTTACGGCATCCTGCATGCTCAAATTGAATTCATAAACGTTCAATATCGTCTGGACCACTGCTGTAATAATCGTGGAGCCTCCAGGGGTTCCAACCACCATATATAACTCTCCATCCTTTTCTACAATGGTAGGGGTCATACTGCTCAACATACGTTTCTCTGCGGCAATACTGTTAGCTTCAGCTCCAATCAAACCAAACATATTGGGCACACCAGGCTTAGAACTGAAATCATCCATTTCGTTGTTCAAAAAAATACCGAGCTCAGTACAGTATAACTTTGAACCATAGCCACCGTTTAGCGTTGTGGTGGCCGAGATGGCATTTCCGTCGGCATCCACAATGGAGTAATGCGTGGTCTCTCTACTTTCAACAATATCCACCATACCATGGGATACCGCCGAGGATAAGGTGGCCTTGTCAAATGAAAAATCGGCCATTCTTTTTGTTAGGTAGGAATCGCTTAAAAGCACATCAAGCGGAATATCTACAAAATCTGGGTCTCCCAAAAAATAATTTCGGTCGGCATAGGCCCTCCTAGACGCTTCCGTAAAAAGCTGAACTGTTTTTAAGGAATTGTGCCCATATGAAGACACATTATAAGGTTCCATCATCTTAAGAATCTGATTAATGGTTACACCACCGCTACTTGGGGGGCTCATGGAAATCACCTTCAAATCCTTATAATTGAATACGATGGGTTGTCTCCATTTGGCTTCGTATTTGGCTAAATCTTCTTCAGTAACGAAACCACCTCTTTCTTGAATGAATGTGGCTAGTTTTTGTGCAACTTCTCCTTTGTAAAACCCATCTTTTCCCTTTTCCACAATACTTTCCAAGGTATTGGCCAGTTCAGGATACTTTATGGTATCTCCCATTTTAAAACCTGATGCAAATTTTGTGCTATCTCCATTTACTTCGATAAAACGTTCCTTATAACTATCCAGTCGTTTGGCTTGCTTTTCGGTAACTATAACCCCTCTTTTTGCCAACGCTATAACTGGTTGAAGAATTTCTTTTAGAGGAAGAGCCCCAAATTTTTCATGAACTTGCATAACGCCGGCTACGGTACCTGGAACACCCACCGCTGTCGCTCCCATAGTGCTCATATTGGGTATAACATTGCCCAGGGAATCAAGATACATGTCCTTATGTGCGGATAAGGGAGCTTTTTCCCTATAATCCAATCCTCCAACTTCACCATTGTCTTTTCTATAGACCATGAAACCTCCTCCACCAAGGTTACCTGCAAAAGGATAGGCTACCGCCAACGCCATCTCAGTGGCCACCATTGCATCAAAAGCGTTACCTCCTTTTTGCATAATATCAGAACCAATTCGTGAAGCTTCCTCACGTGCGGATACCACCATCGCTTGTTTAGTGATTAGTCCGGTGGGGGAAGCTGATGGTTTTTTGCATTGGTAACATAAGCAAAGGATGAATAGGAGAAGTACGGTTTTTTTCATAGGTCATTTAGTTTTAGTCGGGAAAAGGTAATTAATTCTTCAAAAAAATCTGTGAATTCCTTTTCGAAGGCTTTATAGTTTTCTTTAAGGTCCATAATTGCGAAATTCATCTTGGAACGATTCTGTGTTCTACGGTTCATACCGTTCAATACATTGGAAATTCCATCCAGATTTGCATAATTAAACAACCAATTATCAGCTACCATGTAGGGCATCATGCGTTGTGTGGCTAGGGGAAGAACCTCAAAATTTTCTTTAAGCAAATCATAAAAGTTCGATACATATTCCTCCAGAGGAGTAGAGGAGTAGGTAGTCCAGTTTTTTGCTAGGAAATGGTCATAAAAAATATCCACAATCACCCTGCTGTAATGGCTATAGTTTTTATGGAGACGTTTACTGCTTTGTTTTGGAATGGGATGGGAATCTGTAAAAGTGTCTATTTCTCTATGCAGTAAAATACCTTTTTGGATTTTTTCAGGAAAGTGTTTGAACTTGTTTCCTTTAATATGGTCGGCAAAAAAATTTCCTAAGGTTATTTCCGGGTCATCAAAGGAGAGATATATATGGGCCAAAAAGTTCACGCAGTAATTCTGTTTTCTGTTGAAATTTACAAATAAGAAACCTTGGAAAGAATATAGGCGATTATATTTGCTAAAATTTTTCACAATATGACATTGATTAAATCCATTTCAGGAATTAGAGGAACCATTGGGGGCAGTACTGGAGATAACCTAACACCCATAGATGCGGTAAAGTTTGCCGCTGCATACGGGACCTGGTTAAAAGAGTATTCCAATAAAAAGGATTTAACAGTTGTCATAGGTAGGGATGCACGTCTTTCTGGGGAAATGATTCAAAATCTTGTGGTATCCACCATAATAGGCTTAGGGATTGACGTAGTTGATTTAGGACTGTCCACAACGCCCACTGTTGAAATTGCCGTACCTCTTGAAAAAGCCGATGGTGGTATAATACTAACGGCAAGTCATAATCCAAAACAATGGAATGCTCTTAAGCTATTAAATGAAAAAGGAGAATTTTTGGATGGAGATCAGGGTAAAAAGATTTTGGAAATTGCCGAAGATGAGGCCTTTGATTTTTCTGAGGTAGATGTTTTGGGGACTATCACAACAAATGATTCCTACATTGATATTCACATAGATGAAGTTCTAAAGTTAGATTTAGTAGATGCTGATGTCATCAAAAAAGCAGGTTTTAAAGTGGTGGTTGATGGAGTAAACTCAACAGGAGGTATTGCCATTCCTAAGCTCTTGGACGCACTTGGCGTGGAGAACATAAAACTATATTGTGAACCTACAGGGCATTTCCCGCATAATCCTGAGCCGCTTAAAGAACATCTTCAAGATATTTGTGAATTGGTGGTTAAAGAGCAAGCTGATTTTGGAATTGTGGTAGATCCGGATGTAGACCGTTTGGCCTTTATAAGCAATGATGGGGAAATGTTTGGTGAGGAATATACTTTGGTCGCCTGTGCCGATTATGTGCTGGGCAAAACAAAGGGCAATACAGTTTCTAATCTTTCCTCCTCAAGAGCATTGCGGGATGTGACGGAAAAGCATGGAGGAACCTACGAAGCAGCAGCTGTAGGCGAAGTGAATGTGGTCACCAAAATGAAAGCCAATACGGCAATAATTGGTGGAGAAGGAAATGGCGGCATTATTTATCCGGCAAGCCATTATGGACGGGACGCTCTGGTAGGTACCGCTTTGTTTTTGATGTTAATGGCAGAAAAGGGAGGAACTGTTGCCGAACTACGCGCTAGCTACCCAAGTTATTTTATGAGCAAGAAAAAGATTCAATTGACACCCGAATTGGACGTAGATGCTTTGCTCGTAGCTATGCATGAGAAGTATCAAAATGAAAAAGTATCGACCATTGATGGAGTCAAGATTGACTTTGCTGAAAACTGGGTGCATCTTAGAAAATCCAATACAGAGCCAATAATCCGAATTTATACCGAGGCAAAAAGTCAAGAAGCTGCGGATGACCTAGCAGACCGGATTATAGAAGAAATCAAGGAAATAGCAGGTATTTAATCCATGTGTCCTAAAAAAGAAAGCCCGGAGAATACCGGGCTAACTTACTATATAAAGAATGGTGTTATTTATCGTTTATCAGCTACAAGTTCATCCGATTCCCAGACACCTTCCTGAATCACAGTTCCTTCGGAGTTAAAAATTGTTCCTTTTCCATTTTTTGCATTGGCCTTCCATTTTCCACTCCATTTTGTGCCGTCAGCTTTTATGAAAGAACCTTTTCCATGCCTTTGATGTTTTTTGAAAGCACCTTCGTATCTACTTCCATCAGGCCATTTATATGTTCCTTTTCCTTGGATGTTCTGCCCGGCAAGACTTCCTGAATATTCAGAACCATCAAACCATTTGATATTACCTTTTACATATCTGCCTCCTGCCAGTTCCACATCAAAAGAAGCTCCTTCAATTTTAAATTTGTACCAACCATTGGATAACGTCTTTAGAGAAGAATCGTATGGAATACGATTGAACTCCTGAGCGTTCATATGTTGCAGTATTCCAAAAAATATAAGACTGGCCAGCAAAAATTTTCTTTTCATAGCAATTTTTTTCTCCTTCGTCGTATGAAAAACGTAATACCTTACTTTAAGGTTGAAAAAACTAGTTTTCCATAGTCCATTCAAGAATAGATTTCTTAACCAATTCTTCTTGGGTCCAAACTATAAAGTGATTTTCATTTTCCAAGGTAATCACCTTTAAGCTATCCACATTTTTGAAGTTTTTCTCCATAAAGGAAACATTGCTGTATGGTACCAACTTGTCTTTCTTACCATGAATAATTAGAGTCTTGGACTCGAGGCGATTTAGATGGGGTTCCATCTCTTTGAGTTCGTTTTTGAGCAACCAAAGCTCATCATTCGAAGGTTTGAGTGCACCCGGAACCAAATATTTTAAGGGTATCCAAGTTAAGGGAATACGCCATTTTTCAGGTTTTTCGGCCTTGGGGTCTAAGGCTCCTGCCAAAATCACTAAATTGTTATAATTGGGAAAATCCAAAGCCATCTTTACGATTAAAGGACCTCCATAAGAATGTCCAATCAAAGTAATCGGTCTTCCATTATCGACTTTTTTAAAAAGTTGATTCAATATGGTTGATTGTTCGGTCAAGGATGCGCTCCGTCTAAAGTCGCTCTTGCCAAAACCCGGACGGTCAGCAGCAATAATTCGAAACCTAGATGTGAGGGTAGAATCTACCAAATAGTTCTTGTAGGCATCCCAGCTTCCTGGTGACCCATGAAGAAAGGCTAGAGTAGGAGCATCCAGTTTTCCAGTCTGGATATAGTGTACTTTTTTACCCTCAATTTCCACGACCTTGGAAATGTATTCTATGTTTTTTTTCTTAAAAAAAGTTTGAGTCTTTTTGGTAGAGGTACGCATGGTCATACATGAGTTGGCGAACAATAGGTACCCACCTGTGAACATGAGTATTAAATATCGTTTTTTGAAACGTTTAAGGGTTGGTTTGGACATTATCTACAGGTTTAAAAGCTTCAGGCACCTTATCCCTATGCTTCCAACGTTTGTGGGTCCAAAAATAATATTGAGGGGCCTCAATGATTGATTTTTCAGTTTCTGACAAGAAAATCTCTGTGATTTTATAGTTTGGTAAATCTTTAGGTTTGTCAGATATTTTTATGAATGTTGCCTCATAAAACCCCCGTTTTACTTTTCTAACCTTTAAATGAAGCGGTGCAAGATCATATTGCTTAGCCAATTCTTCTCCTCCAATATGAACAGGTACCATGATGTCCATAAATTTGCTCCAATGTCTTGCCCTACTTGCCATTGGCGATTGGTCACTTATTATTCCAAGCGAAAACAATTCCCCGGAGGCCTTGGCATTTTTTGTAATTTTTCTACTTTCACTGGTTACGATAAGGGTAGTACCAAATTTACTTCGTATATCTCTAACCAATTTGTCAAAATACCTATTCCCAATTTTTTGATAAATGCCATACCCTTTTGATTTGATTTGAGAATTAAGGCTAAAAACCCATTCCCAACTTGCATAATGAGGAAGCATGATCATTGTATTCTTGCCTTCATTTTCCAATTGGTGATAAAGCTCAATGTTGGTAAAACGATATCTTCTTTCTGCTTCTTTGGTAGAAATCCCCATAGTTTTAATCATTTCCAAAAACATATCGCACATATGCTGGTAAAATTTTTTCTCGATATCCAACCGCTCTTTGATATCTTTTTCAGGAAATACTAATAATATGTTACTGCGCACTACCTTTTTTCGATAACCAATAACGTAGTACAATAGGAAGAAAACGCCATCCGATAGCGCGTACAGAAGTTTAAATGGAAGTCTGGAAACCAGCCATAGTAGGGGGTAAGCTATTATAAAAACCAAAAATTGCATGAATGATTCTTATGGGCAAATATAGCTATATTTGAACCCAAACCTTACTTTATGTACAATTTACATATGGCCACCATAGCCATTATTGCAGCCAATGTTTTGGTGTCCCTTAGAGGGTTCAATGATACGACTTTTTTTGAGCGCTATAAGTTTAGCATCGGAGGTGTAAAAGCAGGTCAACGTGAGAGAACTGTTACTTCCGGATTTCTGCATGTGGACATATCCCATTTGTTTTTTAATATGTTCACCCTGTACTTTTTTGCCAATACCGTTATTGGATGGTTTGGGGCATTTAAGTTTTTGATTGTCTATTTTGCTAGCTTGTTGGGGGGCAGTCTTCTTGCACTGTTCTTTCATAAAGATGAACCCTTTTATAGTGCAGTAGGGGCCAGTGGGGCGGTTACAGGTGTGTTATATGCTGCGATTCTACTAAATCCAGACATGCAGTTGGGCATTATGTTTATTCCTATTCCTTTGCCAGCATACGTTTTGGGAATTGCGTATTTGTTGTATTCCATTTATGGTATGAAAAGTAGATTGGGAAATATAGGCCATAGCGCCCATTTTGGTGGAGCCATTGCAGGGTATGCAGTTACACTTTTGTTTAAACCCGAGCTATTGGTCACTGAAACTTTGATTGTTATTTTACTTGCAATTCCAATAGTTATTCTTTTCGCTTTGGAAAAAACGGGTAAAATCTAAAAAATAAAAAACCCAGAATATTACCCGGGTTTCGTAGAGTTCTATTTGTTTTATATTTTAATTCAAAAGTTCAGCTACTTTCTGTTCCAGGGCGGGGCCTCGCAAATCTTTTGCAACAATTACCCCATTTTCATCCAACAGAAACGCTGCAGGTATTGCATTAATGTTATACAGTTGTGCTATGGGGTCTTGAAAACGCTTCAAATTGGAGATATGGTTCCACTCCAAACCATCCGCTTCAATAGCTTTGTTCCAGTCTTCGGCTCTAGCATCCAAAGAGACTCCAACAATATTCAAACCCTTATCATGATATTTTTTATAAACGGATACAATGTTTGGATTTTCAGCCCGACAAGGACGGCACCAAGCGGCCCAAAAATCAACTAAAGTCACTTTTCCTTTAACATCGCTCAACGCCAATAATTCACCTTCCGGAGTAGGAGCGGAGAAATTGGGTGCTACACTTCCAATATCAGTATTTTTTAATTTATCCAACTGCTCTTTCAGACTTTCTCCAGGTTCTGAAGCTTTTATCTCTGGAGTAAGGGCATCATATATTTGTTGGATTTCTTCATTGGGCAAAGCCTTACTAAAAAGAAGATTCCCCAAGATTAAAGCCGAAATCAAAGCATCTGGATTTTCCTTAGCAAAATCAATATTAAAGCTTTTTACATCATCCTGAAGCTCAACATACTCCTCCCTAAGAGAAGCCACAGTTGCTGTATCCTGTGCCTGCGCAGCTTGATTCATATCACGTTGCATGGAACGTGCCCTTTCTGCCATTTTTCTGGATTCACCCAAAAACTTCATAAAAAGTTCGTTCTGCGGAGTTCCCTTCAATTGGGCATAGTTTAAACTATCCTTTTGAAATTTCAAGTCTATATCTCCGTTTTCTAAAAACAAAGGAATATTACCTCTATTTGATTCTAAAAAGATGTAGTACAATTTAGGACTGTCTTGTTTTCCAGTGAAGCTAAAAATACCGTTTTCTACCGTTGTGGTATCGATATCTTGCAGTTGGTTCAAGGAATCCGTGGTCTTCAAGAAAACCTTGGTTCCGTTTTCCAGTTCCCCACTGACCTTGGCATTTATAACAAAACCTTCAGGTTTTGAACTACAGGCTGCCAAAAAGGCCAAAATCAACGCTATGGAAGCAATTTTTTTCATTGAAATGATTTTAAGGTGCTAAGGTATTCATAAGTTGTCTCATATAAAAACCCTTACATTTTGCCCTAGCTAAAATTGGTAGCGAATTCCAAGAGCTATATCAAAGTCAAAACTGTTGTCAAATCCGTCATACCCCAGCAATCCAATTTCCGGCCTGAAATCCAAGGATAGTAGAAGGGGAATATCAAAATCATATTCAACACCCAAATTACCTGCCGCAAAAACAAAAAGGCCATCATTGTCATCGCCTTCCGGTACTGGTTCAAATTCAACACTTCCCAATCCGCCACCAACACCGTAGTACCAGTTAAAATTTCCATCCAACTGATGAACCCATTGATAAACTCCGGTTAGTTTAAAGGCATCAAATTCTCTGCTATCTCGCCATCCCAGATTGAATTCGGCACGATTGTATCTTCCAATGGATTTTTGATAAGATATTTCAGCGCCAAAACCGTCGCTGTCTCCCAAACGCAACCCCAAAGTGTGTTCTGAAATGCTTTGCGCTTGTATGCTCAGAGTTACGAATAAAAAAAGTCCGGTAAATAATGTGGTAATCTTCATAAGTTTCTCGTTTAGTGTAAAAATTAAGATAGTTTTGTATTGCTATCTGCAATAAAACTCACTAACAGGACCAAAAATTGTTCCAGATTGGATAAATCTTTTTTAAAAAAACTAGCTGATAAACTTCAAGGGGAACTGGAGTTTGATTTGTTACAGCGTTCTTTATATGCCACAGACGCCTCTGTATATCGAAAGTTACCGTTAGCAGTGGCCTACCCTCAAACCAAGGGTGACATAAAGCATTTAATCGATTTTGCAAATGCCCATAAGGTGGGTCTTATTCCAAGAACGGCAGGGACATCGCTCGCTGGCCAATGTGTAGGCGATGGTATTGTGGTAGATGTAAGTAAACATTTTACTCAAATTGTAGCGCTGGATGAAGCAAATAAAACAGTTCGGGTTCAACCCGGCGTTGTTCGAGATGAGTTAAATCAGTATCTAAAACCCTTTGGTCTTTTTTTTGGCCCAAATACTTCAACCTCAAACAGGTGTATGATTGGGGGGATGGTCGGAAACAATTCTTCCGGAACCACTTCTATACAATACGGTGTTACACGCGATAAGGTTTTGGAGCTAAAATGCCTACTTTCCGATGGTACCGAAACCATTTTCAAGAATGTATCAAAAGAAGTTGTTGAAAAGAAAAGAGATGAAGATACTTTGGAAGGAAAAATCTATAACTTTTTATTCAACGAGCTTTCAAACCCTAAAATCCAAAAACATATTCAAAATGAATTCCCCAAGCCAGAGATTCACAGGCGCAATACCGGATATGCTATAGATGAATTATTGAAGAGTACCATTTTTGGCGGGGAAAATAAAGGCTTAAATCTTTCCCATCTCCTTTCGGGAAGTGAGGGTACACTGGCATTTACCACTGAAATCACTCTCCAGTTGGATGATATTCCACCCTCCAAGGCCGCCATGGTATGTACGCATTATGCAACCTTAGAAGATTGTTTGGCAGACGTAGCCCCGGTAATGGCTCATAATCTGCATACTTGCGAAATGATGGATAAGGTGATTCTTGATTGTACAAAAAACAATCGTGCGCAGCTGGAGAATCGCTTTTTTGTGGATGGAGACCCTGCCGCTATTTTAATGTTGGAGGTGAAGACAAACACAGATTCTGAATTAGAGCAGCAACTGGAAGCCTTATTGAAAACCATCAAAAAATCAGGATTAAGTTATGCAAATCCTATTTTAAAAGATACAGAAATCAATAAGGCCATAGAACTTCGAAAAGCGGGCTTAGGTCTTTTGGGAAATATGGTAGGTGACCGAAAGGCGGTTGCCTGTATTGAAGATACGGCTGTAGCTCTTGATGATTTAAAGGATTTTATAGGTGAGTTTACCAAAATTATGGATGGTTACGGTCAAGAAGCGGTGTATTATGCACATGCTGGTGCGGGAGAACTTCATTTGCGGCCCATCTTAAATTTGAAAAAGTCTGAGGACGTATCTCTTTTTCGCTCCATTACCACAGATGTGGCCCATTTGACCAAGAAATACAAAGGCAGTTTTAGTGGCGAACATGGAGATGGTATTGTGCGAGCTGAGTTTATTCCGTTAATGATAGGAAAGGATAACTATGAACTTTTAAGACGCCTAAAAAAAGTATTTGACCCCAATTCAATTTTTAATCCGGGAAAAATAGTTGATGCTTTTCCTATGGATGAATCCCTTCGTTACGAAGTGGATAGAAAAGAACCTGAAGTAAACACACTTCTCGATTTCTCGGATAGCGAGGGGATATTAAAAGCAGCCGAAAAATGCAATGGAAGTGGGGATTGTAGAAAAAGCCATACAATGAATGGTGGAATGTGCCCCAGTTATCATGCCACCAAAAATGAAAAGGATACTACCAGAGCAAGGGCAAATGCACTGAGGGAGTTTTTGACAAATTCTGATAAAACCAATCGGTTTAACCACGATGAACTCAAAGAAGTCTTTGATTTATGCCTAAGCTGCAAGGCATGTGCCAGCGAGTGTCCCAGTAATGTGGATGTGGCAACCTTAAAGTCAGAGTTTCAATACCAATATCAGGAATCCAATGGGTATTCTTTACGAAGCAAGTTGTTTGCCTACAATACCACTTTCAACAGACTGGGGAGTAAAATACCTTCTTTGACCAATGCTGTTTATAAATCTTCCATAATGGGAGGGCTTCTTAAGAAGTCTTTTGGTGTGGCCCAAGAACGAGACCTTCCTAAAGTATATCGTTTTGATTTTGAAAAATACCTGAAGAATCAGAAAAACAGCCAAAAACCTACAAAGCAAAAGATAGTACTTTACATAGATGAGTTCACCAATTATCTAGATGTTGAAATTGGTAAGGATGCTATCGACCTACTTATTCAATTAGGGCATGATGTGACCCTTTTTCATGCAGAAAGTGGACGTACCTACCTTTCTAAAGGGTTTTTGAAACAAGCCAAAGCGTTGGCACAGTCCAATTTGGAGAGAATGAAAAGTATGTTGGATGAAAACCTTCCTATTCTTGGTTTAGAACCCTCAGCAATCCTATCATTTAGGGATGAATATAAAAGACTTTGTCCTCAAAGCAAATATTTGAAAAGCTTAACCCAAAACACCTTTTTAATTGAAGAGTTTCTCGCCAATGAGATAAAAGAAGGAAACCTCTCTTCTGAACTCTTTACAGAAGAAACGCGTGAAGTAAAAATTCATAACCATTGTCATCAAAAGGCTTTGTCCAATCAGAAAGTCACTTTTGACATTATGAACTTGCCCAAAAACTATAAAGTATCCATTATCCCATCTGGTTGTTGCGGCATGGCGGGTTCATTCGGGTATGAAAAAGAACATTACCAAACGAGCATGCAAGTTGGAGAGCTAAAGTTGTTTCCTAGCGTCAGAAAGGCCTCGGAAAATACCATTATTTCTGCCAATGGCACCAGTTGTCGACATCAAATCATGGATGGAACCAAAAAACAGGCTTTACACCCGGTTTCTATTTTGAAATCGGCATTAAAAAGCACTTTATAAGGTCTCGTGGTCCGAATTTGTAGATTCTTCTCTTTCAACTTCCCGAAAGTGTTGAACATCTTCTGCTTCAACTTCTTTATCCGTTATAGAAGCAATAAGGTCGTTCATGTCCATTTCTTTTAAATCTTCATCCACAAAAAATGGAGATAACTTATCATGGTTGTAGTGATAAACACGCCATCTTTTAAAAGAATATTCCAAGGCGGTCAAGTTTTCCACCCAATCTCCAGAGTTGAGATATAGTGTACTACCATTTTTATTCTCAATTCTTTCCTTTTTTGGCTGATGGATGTGTCCACAGATTACATAATCGTAATCATTTTCAATGGCGAGCTCTGCGGCAACGTTTTCAAAGTCGTTTATATATTTTACAGCTCTTTTGACACTGTTCTTTATCCGTTTGGATAGGGAATACTTTTCTCTCCCCATTTTTATAAGACACCAATTGATCAAACTATTTATCAAAATAAGCATGTCGTATCCATACCCACCCAATTTAGCAAGCCACTTTGCATTTTGTATGGAGACATCAAAAACATCACCATGGAAAATCCATGCCTTCTTTCCATCTAGATTGAGCACCAATTTGTTGGAAATCTGAACGTTGCCCATTGAAATGTCAGTAAACTTGCGAAGCATTTCGTCATGATTTCCTGTGATGTAATATACTTCGGTACCCCTAGAGGCCATTCCAATCACCTTTTTCAGCACCTTAAGATGAGACGCAGGAAAAAACCGTTTTTTAAACTGCCAGATATCAATGATATCGCCATTCAGAACCAACTTTTTGGGTTGAATGCTATTGAGGTAAGTAATGAGCTCATCCGCATGGCAGCCATAAGTTCCCAAATGCACATCGGAAATTACAGCCAGTTCTATCTTCCTTTTTTTCAATCGTCTAAGATTTAAATGCAAAGTAAGTGCGTAGGAATAAACTGAAAATCAATTTCGTTTCAATAATTTTTAAGCATACGGTTAAAAAAATATCAATAAACATCTTGTTATGTTATTTAAAGATTAACTGGCACCCTTGTTTTTTTTAACGAATGCTAAAACCTAAATTTGGATTTTACTTCAAGAACATGGCAGGAAACAGTTTTGGGGAATTATTTAAGCTGACCACCTTTGGTGAGTCGCACGGGCGAGCCCTTGGTGGAATCATTGATGGTTGTCCGGCGGGGTTGGAATTGGATTTGGAAAAAATACAGTTGGATTTGAACAGGAGAAAACCTGGGCAATCCGCAATTGTAACCCAACGAAAAGAACCCGATACTGTGGAGATTTACTCAGGAACATTTGAAGGAAAAACCACTGGAACGCCAATCGGTTTTGCAATCCATAATACCAATCAAAAGTCCAAGGACTATTCCCATATTAAAGATTCCTACCGTCCATCTCATGCAGATTATGTATATGATAAAAAATATGGTTTTCGAGATTATAGAGGCGGGGGAAGGAGCTCTGCTAGAGAGACCGCCAGCCGAGTTGTAGCAGGGGCCATAGCAAAACAGCTTTTGCCAGATGTCAAATTCAATGCATTTGTATCCCAAGTAGGGGAAATTGAGTTAGAGGTTCCCTACAACGAGCTTGATTTTTCCAAGATTGAATCGAATCCCGTACGTTGCCCTGACCCAAAAACAGCAGCGAAAATGGAGGAATATATAAAACAGATAAAGAAACAAGGGGACACCATCGGTGGCATTATTACTGGAGTTATTCAAAATGTACCGGTTGGTTTGGGTGAACCGGTTTTTGATAAACTGCATGCAAGACTGGGTGGTGCCATGTTGTCCATTAATGCAGTTAAAGGATTTGAGTACGGCAGTGGTTTCTCTGGTGTACTTATGAAGGGTAGTGAGCATAATGACGCATATAATCCCGATGGTACCACGGCTACTAACAGAAGTGGGGGAGTGCAAGGCGGAATCAGCAACGGAATGGATATTTACTTCAACGTTGCCTTCAAACCAGTGGCAACTGTATTACAAGCTTACGAGACTATCAATAAAGATGGTGAAAAAGTAACTACGCAAGGAAAAGGAAGACATGATCCTTGTGTGGTGCCAAGAGCAGTACCCATTGTGGAGGCCATGTCCGCCTTGGTATTGGCAGACTTCTGCCTATTGTCACGAAACAACAAAATATAGGTGCCCTTCGCGGTTTCTATTCTAAAATACTATCTTACCAACCAAAATTACACCTATGCGTAAACTAGAACTTCATTGGCAAATCCTGATCGGGATGGTTTTGGGAATTGTCTTTGGTTTTGTTATGACCGGCTTTGCTTGGGGCCCTGGCTTTGTGTCCGATTGGATTCAACCTTTTGGGACTATTTTTGTCAAGTTGCTCAAGCTCATTGCTATTCCCTTAATATTGGCCTCACTGATTAAGGGTATTTCTGACTTGAAGGATATTTCCAAGTTTAGGAACATAGGAGTTCGTACTATGCTGATTTACATTGGAACCACTGTAGTTGCCATTTCAATAGGGTTGATTTTGGTAAATATTTTAAAACCCGGAGATGGAATATCAGAAGAAACCATTACCAAGCTTTCGGAAACGTATGCCAACGATTCTGGAGTTACTTCCAAATTGGAGGAAGCTTCAAAACAAAAGGAGAGCGGTCCATTAGGTTTTATTGAAGATATGGTTCCTGATAACGCTTTCAAGGCGTTTAGTGACAATGGTAAAATGTTACAGGTAATTCTATTTACAATAATTTTTGCTATTTCGATGTTGCTCATTGGTGAATCAAAAGCTAAACCGTTGAAAGATTTTTTTGATTCTTTGAATGACGTGGTTTTGAAAATGGTCGATTTAATCATGTTAATTGCGCCTTATGCCGTTTTCGCACTCTTGGCGAGCGTGATGGTTTCTTCAAGTGACCCCGATTTGCTCCTTGCATTATTAAAATATTCTGGGGTAGTGGTCCTTGGGTTGATTTTAATGATAGTATTCTACACCATCATAGTATCATTTTACACGAAAAAGAACCCATTTTGGTTTTTAAAGCAAATGAGTCCTGCCCAACTTCTGGCCTTTTCTACAAGTTCCAGTGCGGCAACCTTACCAGTTACCATGGAACGGGTTGAGGAACATATTGGTGTTGATAAAGAGGTTTCCAGTTTTGTGCTTCCAGTAGGCGCTACTATTAATATGGATGGCACTAGCCTGTATCAAGGTGTTGCTGCTGTTTTTATCATGCAGGTTTTATGGCCGGAGGGATTGGTTTTTTCAAATCAATTGGCGATTATCCTAACCGCCTTATTGGCATCCATTGGTTCCGCTGCGGTCCCAGGTGCTGGAATGGTAATGCTTGTAATAGTATTGGAATCGATTGGTTTTCCTGCAGATTTGTATCCCGTTGCATTAGCATTGATTTTTGCTGTCGATAGGCCTTTGGATATGTGCAGGACTGTTATTAATGTAACCGGTGATGCTACCGTATCAATGACAGTTGCCAAATCTGTAAATAAGCTTGGCGAACCCAATATCAAGGAGTGGGATGATCATTATGAAGAAGTGAAGTAAAAGGAAAATATATGTGCCTGCCCATTGCGTAGTTGGCTTACATAGTTTAACTTAATGCTATCAATAAACCATACAAGACCATGAACATTTGCTTTTTAATGTATCCTTGGGATGAAATCCAACCAGAGAATGATACAAGCTTAGCTTTGATCCACGAATGCGTCAAGCGAAACCATGGTGTCGCTTTGTGTACACCCGCAAACCTAACCATTCGAAACAGTGTAACCAGTGCCTTTTGTACGGTAATCAATCGTATGGATAAGGTTTCCAGTAGTTTAAAAACCTTTTACAAGCAAGCGGTAATTCGCGAAGAGATGTTACCTCTAGCAGGGTTTGATGTGATTTTTATGCGGGCCAATCCACCATTAGACCCATTGATGCTCAATTTTCTGGATTCTGTAAAGGATGATGTCTTTATTGTCAATTCCCTTCAAGGTTTACGTGAGGCCAATAACAAATTGTACACGGCCGCCTTCGGTGACAGTCATAGTAATATCATACCTGCTACGCATGTTTCCAAAAACAAAAGGTATTTGGTTCAACAGATAAAAGAATCCACTGCGGATAAAATGATATTGAAACCTTTGAATGGTTTCGGAGGTTCCGGTGTTATTTTGATTGAAAAATCGGCGATGTCCAACATCAATTCCCTTTTGGATTTCTATGTTACCAACTCAGATGGGTCTTCCAACTATGTTATCCTACAAGAATATATTGAAGGGGCAGACCAAGGTGATGTGCGTATCCTTTTATTGAATGGAGAACCTATAGGGGCCATGCGAAGAATACCCGGAAGTGATGACCATCGTTCCAATGTATCTGCGGGGGGCTCTGTGGCCAAGCATAGCTTGAGCAAGCAAGAAAAAGCACTTTGTAAGCAAATTGGGCCAAAACTGGTCAATGATGGATTGTTCTTTGTTGGTATTGATGTGATTGGTGGTAAACTAGTGGAAGTCAATGTTATGTCGCCTGGCGGAATTACCTATATGAACAAAGTGTACAAAACCAAGATTCAGTGCAAGGTAATCGACTTTATTGAGAGTAAGGTGGTAGACAAATTACAAGCTTTTGACAGACGTTCAAGACTACGCAGTGAAGTAGAAAATGCATAGACTTTCCATTGAAGAAATCATAGAGTATATTACTGCAGGGAAACAATTTGAAGCAGTTTCTTCGGACTATTCCTTCACCTTGAAGATTGAAGATTATGTTCCCATTGTTTGTGGGGCCGTTCATGATGGGCATCAGTTTCGGTCCTCGCTATGGGAAAACTGTAAACATACTGAATACGAACGTTGGTATGAGGAAGACCCTTGTACGAAGGAGATGGTGCAAACGTTTCCCATTGTGATAGCAGGAAGGGATAGCAGATTTGAATATGATTTAAACCGAGAGCCTGAAAGAGCCGTTTACGATGACGCTTGGGGAAAAGAACTGTGGACAGAACCACTGAGTAATGAAGAGAAGGAATTGAGTTTAAAAAAACATGCCAACTTTTACAAAGTGGTCAACGCTTTGGTTCAGAAACTTGAATCGGACTTTCAGAATGTGATTGTTTTTGATATGCATAGCTATAACTGGAAACGCTGGGATAGGGAAGTACCGGTATGGAATTTAGGAACTAGTAATATAGATCAAAAACGTTTTGGGGCATTAACCGAAGTATGGAGTAAAAAATTGGGTTCCATACAATTGCCCAATAGTATTGTAAATACATCTAAAATCAATGATACTTTTCAAGGGAATGGCTATTTTTTAAAATATATTACCCGAAATTTTGATAATACGTTGGTATTGGCCACAGAAATTTCCAAAGTATATTGTGATGAATTAAGTGGTATCATTTATCCCGAAGTGGTCAAGTCGGTTGAGGAACAACTTAAAAAACTCATACCTGAAATGGTTAAGGAATTTCAAGCAATGTTTGCATGATAAAGGCTCAAGGAATACAGGAATTGGAAAAGGAATATAGCCATGTATTTGAGATTGATGCCAACCTTCATAGGTTGGTACGTCGCATAGAGTTGTTAAGCTATGTGAACCCCCTTAATATAGAGAAAGAAAAGCAGCAGTTTTTCGCTTCAAAATATAAGTCCGAACCGAACTTTAAATACCCCAAGCTTAAGTTCAATCCCTATAAGTTGCATCGACTCTTCTTTTCACAGCGTTTGGAACGAATTGAAGATGATATTATTAGGCAGTTTTATCAAGATGTTATCTATTTCTACGCCAATATGATTCAATGTATTGAAACCATTGGTCGCGGAAAGCATTTCTATTACAATTCACTTAGGGTTTATGGTACGCCCACGGAAAAGGATGTGCAAAATGCACGATTTATTCTTCATTTTGCAGATGAACCCGATTCTGGAGATATGGAAAAGATTTATACTCCTGAAGAAGCCCGAGTCTATTTTGAAGAATTTGCCAAGTCCTATGATTTTCCTTTAAAGATTAAATATTCACACCACATAGCTGCCGAGGCTATGGTAAGTAATTCGGAGCAAGCACTTTTTATCAAAAAAAATGTCAAGTTCAGTAAAAATCAACTGCTTACTTTGGGGAATCATGAAATTGGTGTTCATTTAGTAACAACACATAATGGTTTACAACAACCCCTGCGCATTTTTTCCAACGGTTTTCCAAAAAATGTTGAGACGCAAGAAGGTTTAGCGGTTTTCAGCGAGTACATGGGTGGCGCATTAACCTTGAGGAGACTTAAAGAATTAGCATACAGGGTTTTAGCTGCGGATAGTTTAATTAAAGGTTATACATTTGCTGATACCTTCGATTTGATACATGGACAATATAAACTGAATAGAAATGAAGCTTTTGGTATCACTTTGCGCGTGCACCGGGGAGGCGGATTTACCAAAGATCGATTATACCTAAGTGGTCTTCGAAAAATTTATAAAAAGTATAAGAACGAAGAAAGCCTGGACCCTTTACTTATGGGGAAAGTAGCTATTGAGGATGAAGATATCATTAAATATTTTCTGAATCGTGGTCTTGCCCAACCTATCACACACAAACCCCTTTCATTTACACAGAAACTGAACACAAACAAAACATTGGATTTTATCTTGAACAATCTAAAATAAGCTTCAAGACCAAGCAAAAATCCTTTTCATAATATCCACTATTTCTCTTTTACTTCTTTATTTAGCTTGCAGACTATAACTGACACAAGTAATTAGAAAGTGAGGAGGAGATTATGAAACTTTTGAATAAGCCAATTAGTTTCTACAAGTAATAAAACGATTTAAATAGATAAGGGCAGTACCCAGTTGGGTGGTCTGCCCTTTTATTTTTTACAAACTGCCTGAGGTCAAAATTTGGTCCAAGACATAACGCATAGCGGTTTTCCAATCGCTTTTTGCACCTCCATTTCCCAAAGTTGATTTAAAAGAACGTTCATTGGAAAATTTGGCCGAATAGTTCTCTGAACCACCTGCGCCAAACAGAACAACTTCAATTTCATAGCGAACATTGGAACTTGGGTCGGTTTGTTCCCCTTGGGCATCAAAAAAACCGGAGTCCTTTTTGGGTTGAGCTTTTTGATGGGTCTCATTTACCTCAATCAATACCAAATATTCGGTACCCAAAACACTTTGAAGTTTTTCAGAGGTGGTTTGGGAAAGTTGCTGAAAACCAATTCCGGCATCTACAAGCTTTTTTATGGTAGCTCCCATATTCTGCACCTCAATAGGCTGGGATTGATTTTGTCTGGCCAAATAGTCTGTAGCGAATTGGGTAGCTTGACCTGATATTTCTTTGCTATACTCTCCATTAACCAAAAAAGTCATCGGCGTAACCGCTAAACGGTTATTGCTGTTGCTCTCGACAGCGGTATCATCACCTGGCCCCAAATATATTTCCTCTTTGGGAATTGTTGTGGTGGTTATTTCTTCCTTTGGAGGAGCTGGATTTGTAGCACTTGTAGATGACGTGTTCCCTGAAGAGGCCTTCGCAAAGTTCTGGGTCCTTCCACTTGAAAAAACGATTTTTTGTAGTTGGTCGGAACCGATTTCATTGACTAAAGATTCACCGGGATAACTAAAACTTATGGTTGAACTGGTCACTTTGACCACTTTACCTTGGATAATTTCACCTGATTTGGTGAACAAAATGTCGTTTACATTGCCTTGCTGGGCAAACGCCACTAAGGATAGTGACATTACGAGGAGTAGCATTACCTTTTTCATTTTCAATCTTTGATTTTTGTTAGTAAACTAATGAACGTCTTTTTCCTAATCGGGAAAGCGGGGTGCAAAACCTTTAGAACATAGGAAATCCACGTATTAAACTACCACAAAATCAATGCCAGATAGTGGGAAAAACCCTCGGAAAACTCTTAATTAACGTTAATTGTTATCACAAAAAATTCACACAAACCCAATCTGGACATAAAAGACTGAAAACATCATAAGGAAATGTAACGTCCTTTTGGGTATTTAACTTGAAAGGAGAAGCTTTCTTTTTGGGATTCCTCGCTGTCCAGTTTTATCTTCCAAGTTAATAAACCGGTCTTTGTTTCATATTCTGCGGACATGGGGTCTACATCGCTAACCTTTATATCCTTATTTTGGGAAATAGGAATGCGGTCCATTAACTTAAGGTCTATGGCTAGAGTCTTGTTGTTCTTTACCTCTAGGTCATAGGTGCGATTAAGGACACGATTACTTCCTGTGAAGGATTTGCTCTTAAAATTGCGCTGTTGTTTACGAGTTACTGTGATATTGGGGTCTATGCCCAGAGATAGAGTCAACTCTTTTTTGACGGTAAATGGGTTCAATGTAGTTTTCCCGGCATAACCACCTTCGTAATAAATATTGGCTTCACCAGGGAGCAATTGGAGCTTTTCCCAATCTTGCATGGTAGCGGTAAGAAATACATTTTCGTTGATGATAGGTGCAGCAAAAAACTCATACTCAGCCGATAATTTGAAACTATCTATTTGAATTGCGGTAATATCTCCATCCGAAACGATAGAATAGGGTTTCCTAATACTAAATTTAGTATTTGTTAAATCATCCCTTATTGAATTTTGACGTGTAGTGATGACCACTATGCCAGAAGCACCTCTATTTCCATAAATAGCAGTAGCCTCAGCACCATTAAGCACTTCCATACTTTGAATCTCATTGCCGTCAAGGTCTCCTTCATTGTAATTTGTTACAGGAACGCCATCAATGATGTATAGTGGAGGCTGTACCTTTGGTGTACTGGAATAGTCTCTTACACGAACATTGCTAGAAGCATCCGATGTTCCATAACCAACAACCACAACTTCTTCCAAGGCTTGATAATCCTCTTCCATTTGAATATTCATGACCGAAGAATAAATGGGAAGCTCTTGGGATACTTGACCAATATAGGAAATCACAATTTCCCTTCCTTCCCCTACTTGTAAGGAAAAGTTTCCATCAAAATCCGTTTGTGTACCGTTGTTAGTGCCCTTTACAATAACATTGGCCCCAGGTAACGGTAATCCCGTTTGGTCTATAACGGTTCCCGTAACTGTTTTTACGGTTGGATTATAGGGATATATATTTTTCTTTACTGTTCCTGTCCGCCCTCTGGAATTTCTATTTGTAAAATTTAGGTATTGCGTTCCTAAATCAGGTTTTGTGACATTTACATTTGGGTTGCCTGCAGATAAAGTAATGTTTACGTTATCCCAATGGTTTCCAGTTTTTTGATATACATGGGCTTTATAAGCCAACTTTATAGGAGCGTTCAGTTTTTCCGACTTGATGTCATAATTGGGTATCCATCCTGCATCTGAAACTAAATAGGACAGAGACAGCTCCAAGTTCATGTGTAATGGAGCATCCAATATAAGTGTTAGCTCTCCTTGTTCTGTTTCTGAAGCATTGTTCACTTCTTGAAGTTGCTTTCTTAAATTACCTATTTCCAGATTGGCCTCATTGATTTTTAGATTAGTTTGAAAGATTTCGTTTTTGATCGCCGTGATGCGTTCACGATAGTACGTGCCAATCTCTTTTATTTTGGTTAAATCCAAAGCTTGATTTTCAGAACTGACCACTCGGTTGGTTGTGATTATCTTTTCTTCTTCTTCCAGACCTATAATCAGATTTTTGTATAGAGCAATCTCGTGTTGGAGTGATACAATCTGATTTTCCCAATCTTTTACCTTTGGATTACCTTCCAGTTCACTCAAATAATCAAGGTCATATGACATAGATAGGATAGAGGCTGAACCTAATCCTGAAATTTGTAGACTACTTTCATCAATCTTGGCTGATAGCCCAGTAAACACTAACTCATTTTTTCCAGCCTTCAGGGTGCATTTTGCTTTTCTATGGATTTGTGCACCGCTTAAGTACACGGTAACTTCTTTAATCTTGGATGGAACGGTTTTTTCGTTAGCCACAATTAGTACGGGAACTAGGAACAAGAGAAGAATTAGCTTTTTCATGTGAGTTGGATTTAGATGTTCAATCCAAACCTAACAATAGCAACATTTGCGTAAAAGGAGCAGTACGTAAAATTGGTCTTTGATAAAGGGAAAGCATACTTTGGCTTAGGGAATGATGTAGCGGATTACCCTAAAAACTTTGCCTGGAGTTCTGGTGTGGGAATCATACAAGCATCCTTACGGCCAAACCACTTATAGCGATTTTTGGCAATAAAGTCATAAATACCATCGCGTATGGGTCTTGGAATCCATGTAAAGATAGCCAGGCCTTTCCAGAGTCCTCCAAAATTCTGGCCAATGCGCAAGGCAGCATCCGATTTGGTGAAGTACGCTACACCAGGCTCAATAAGAATAATGGAATCAATCTTTCTGGTATCGATACCACGTTCTTTTATTAGCTCCTCCCCAATTTCACTTTGAAGCGCAGCATAGCGGAAAGTATCGTTTTTATCTCGTTTGATTACGAATTGAATAGCCCCGTTGCACAAGTTGCAGACGCCATCAAACAATATGAGTTTTTTATTCTTTTCCACTATGCAAAGATACATACTGGGCAAATAAAAGCCTAGTTTGGACTATAAGGGTATCTTATGAAGCCATATTAATGGTCATTGGAATCATTGAATTGCCATAACACATTGGCTAGTTGCCATTTTCCATTCAATTTTACAATATGCATGTAGTCAATCCAATCGTCGGCAATAAGCTTTACTGATGCGGTTTTATCAAAGATATCCAAGATGATTACTTCCTTTTTTGGATTTTCGGGAAATGCATCCCCATCCACATTATAGGTCTCCGCAAGCAGTATCATGGCATCGGTGAAGGTTTCCCTTAAATACTCTTTACCTGTTTTTTTGTTGGTCCAAAAGGTTCGTTTAACCATTCTGGGGTGTGCTGCACGTTCAAATTGGCCCGGATTCACATTATGTTGTGATTCAATGTAATCCAAAGCTACCTGTTTAATGGCCAAAGAATCGGCCTGTGTTTGACTCTGTACTGTAAAAGAAAGTAGAAATAGGAGAGCAGCTGGGGCGCAAAAAAAGAAAGACAGTTTCATGTTTCTTGTTTTTATTGGTGGTTTAAGCTGCTGTAATCTTAATGAAGATAGTTGAGGATTCGTCTTATAGATGAGTTAAATTTTGAATTTGAATGCTGAACATGTTCCAAATTGAACTGCTGAATGCTAAAGCAGGGTAGGGCTTTGAATTTATGTATCATCCATTTGAAGCGCTGACGTGTGAATCATGAATATCCCAATCCATACGAACCAAACAATCTGACTTAAGCCAAAAAGCTCCTTAAAAGTATCCAAAGGATATATGGTTAAAACTCCAGCAACACCTACAAAGATGCCCAAGAAAGTCAATAGCTTTGGAAATAACTGGTGTTTCCATGCAGCTAGGCTTACTAATAAAACCCAAAGACCTCCAACAATTTCATTTCCCCCACCAAGTCCTTCTGTAACAATACCTACACTTGTCCAGACCAACATGGCATGTTCGGGATTTTCAATACCTATGGACAAAACCTCCTCCAAACCTATATTGGAAATCATGCCGCTGGCTATTACCAAGCCGACCCAGATAATTCCAAAAATAGATGCCAATTTGGATAAAGTTGGTGAAGAACGGCTTAGCCGTTGATGGAGTGCCAAGACCAAAACGGCCAACAATATACCAAACAGCACATAACTGGTAAGGTTCAGAATAGAAAGAATCCGATAGTTATCAGATAAGAAATTATATTGGCTGAGAGGACTGGCTACCGGGCTGGGATACACCAGTACACCGCCGTACACGATAAAGGCAGAAATGTAAATAAGCGCTTCAAGAATTGCGGATAGTCCACCTAGTTTTTGCAAATGTTTACTGGTCATTCTTTGGTTTTAAAATAGGACGAACAGAGATGGATTCTGTTACTTGGAATGGGCTAAAATTGAGAATGGCTTTAAACCCAAATAGCCATACTGAGCTTTTGGTCCATTTCTAACTTGGTCTTTTTTCGGATTTCTGCTTTTATGGGAAGAATATAGGTGTCTGCTTTACTATCGAACCAAATGGCGGTATCCCATTGCACATGGTCTATTCGAGCAATTGCTTTCATCCGGCCCCATCCTTCTTCCTGCCATTGTAGATTTTTGCGTATTTCTTTGGAGATATCTTTTGGGATAGAAACAAAATGCCATCCGCCAGGCGCATTGTGTCTCCACATTTTGGTTTTGAACTGATATTTGATTTTCCCTGTCATAAATAAAACCCAATGGACAGTTATTTGAGTTGACCACGTTTACTTATTGACAAAAGAAAATTTGCTTTTCAGAACTATCTCCAAATATTTCTTCTTCAAAACTTCCAAATTTATGGACTATGGTAAAGTCATTTCGCTCTAAATAAGAATTCAGTTCTTGAGGATAAAACAATCGCATATCCAGGTTCTGAATGGAATCAAACGAACCGTTAATAAAGTAGTGCCATTCAATGCGGTTGATTTGGGTAGCAGTTTCATAGCGCATTGTCTGCTTAATAACCACATCCCGCCCATCTTCAGTGGTATATTCGGCTATCTGTTTTTGTTCTCTTCCTGCTTCAACAATGTATTGAATGTCTGGATTAAAGCAATCCAACAGAAATATGCCATCTTCATGTAAATGTTTTTTAACCGTTGCGAATGTTTGAAATACATCTTCATTGGTATACAAATGATGGATGGAATTGAAGGGAATAAAAATAAGGTCGTATTTATGGGGTAAGTCAAAGCTCCTCATATCTGCTTCAATAAATGGAATGTCCAAACCTAGGGTGGCAGCTTTTTCTTTTGCCTGTATCAACATAGAGGGTGTAAAGTCTACACCTGTAATATTGTGCCCTTCTTTGGCAATGGGAAGTGTAAGTCTACCTGTGCCACAGCAAAGCTCAAGAATGCGGGCATTTTTGTTTTTGGGCATCCAGCTTTTGTAAAACTCCAAATCGCCCAGATTTGTATTCATGCCATCATAAATACCCCATCATAGATTAAATCACCAACGATATACTTACTTTCCATATTTATATTCTCTCTCTATCTTTATTTACGACAAAGCTATCTAAAAAGTACTTGTGCTGTGTGTTTAGTAGCTGTTCTTGAATGGTTTTACATTTTTTGCCCCAAAAATCGAACTACGGAACCTTTACCTATATGGTAAAGTCCTTCATTTAATTCAATTTCCTTTTCCACCAATTCCAGGACCTTATAATTTTTAAAGTCAGATTTTAATTCATCCGTGGAAAACAGCAAAGCCGAATCCGAAGGCCCACCGACACTTGGGTTTTTATCGCGATACCCCAGATGTTTTTTGCCAAAGGCTTCAAAAATAACCATGCCTCCCTTTTTCAATTTTGTATCAAGTAATCTATGGTATGATGATTTGATGTTCGGTGGGAAATGTGCATAAATAAGCGCTATGGCATCGAACTCTTCGTCCCCAAAATCTAAATGGGGCAACTGCCCAACGCTATAATCAATGGAAACATTGTTTTCCGCGGCGAGCTTTAACGCTTTGTTTTTTCCTTCAATACTAATATCGAAAGCAGAGACATTCCAACCCATTTTGGCGGCATATACGGCATTTCTACCTTCACCTTCTGCGCCAAAGAGGATTTTTCCAGGGGTGGATTTATCAAGTTGCTCTTTTAGGTAGACATTAGGTTCAGTGCCATAGGCAAACCCTTTTTCACTGTATCTATTGTTCCAACGCTGTAGCCAGGTATCTGTCATTTTTTTGTTTGAAAATAGTTCCAGGCGAGTTTGGTTATATCTGCCATTATTTTTTGATTAGTAGCTTCATCTTCCTTTGAATCACTAATAAAAATACTGACGTAGAAGTATCCGCCTTCAGGCAAAAAAACGATTCCAATATCATTTGTTGCCCCAGTTATACCATCTTTATTTTTACCTGAAAAACCTGTTTTGTGCGCAACAATGGCATCTTTTGGAAGTTGTCCACGAATTTTACCCTTCCCTGTTGAGGTTTCTTTTAAGGTAGTCATCAAAAACTGGTGACTCGAAGCACTTAGTATGTCCTTGTTTTCATAAAGGATTTGTAAGAGTGAATTAGAAGCATTGGTAGTTGACCAATTAAGGTATTGTCGGCTCCAATCAGATTGCAATACAATCTCCTTGTCAATTAGGGCAATGTCTTTTACTCCTAGTCCGTGTATATAGTTTTGGACAGCTTTTGGTCCGCCAATCAGGTCAAGCAATACATCACAGGCCACGTTATCACTCCAAGCCACATTGTATTTTAAGAGCTCTTCTATTGGAACCTTTCCTCCTTTCGGATATTTTTTTCGCAAGGGGCTCCAAAGGTTTTTATATTTCAGTATGAGTTCCGGAGCCAACTTGATGGAATCATTTATACCTAAATTCCCTTTGTCAATTTCATGTAAAACTGCGGCTGCCAAATGAAGCTTAAAGACACTTTGCATAGGCAAGCGCAGGTTTCCATTTATTGAAAGGTTTTCTTTTGCCTCCATTCCTTGCATTGAAACAGCTACGGTAGCTGATTTTCCTTCAATCACTTCTTCCATTTCTTGCTTTAAAAGGTCAATTGAGTTCGTTTGACCCCAACCAAATGCCGTTGTAAAAATCAATAGGCTAAATAAGATTTGTTTTTTCATGTTTGCCCTGATAAGTCGTACTGTATTCGTCTTAATGTTCAGTTAGAAATTCAATGGAGTAATCTGAATACCAAAATTCTGCGCGTAGGAAAACTTTGTTGCCATCTGCATCACATCTATAGCTCTTCCGGTGCTTTGGAAAAGTAAGTCCCTTTTCTGTAATCATGGATAGGTTCTCGATAAGGGCATATGTGGGTGCATGATGTACCATTGAGCCCACAAAGGCCCCGGTGTTTTTGTTGAAATGATACCACCACTCATCTTTGGTAGAATGGTTTTGGTGTTGCTCAGGGGCATAGGTAGCTTTAACCGCATGTATGGTGTCGATAGCATTGAAAGACTTTAATCCGTCATAGGAGAGCACGGTACCCTTATCCAATAGTTTAAAGGGCATTCCCAACACATACGTTGCGCTATTCACAGTGGATTTTACGGAAGCACCCTGGTCAACAAGGCTATCATTTTTAAACTTTTGGGAAATGGAATCTGTATGCACAATTAAAAAACTATCCTTATCCACGACCCAAGAAATTCTCACACTTTTGTTGGGTCTGTACACGTAGTGATGCCTTTGGGTTACGTCAGACTCGACCTCTCCATTTTCAAGAAGTAATCTTGATTTTTTAGTGTATTGCAAGGAGGCAATGTTTTTCCACTTCTCCATGGTTCCCGAAGTCTCTATCCCTTTTTCCACCACTTGCAAGGCCGTGGGTTGAGCAGGAGTTACTTCGTTTGTTTCCTTTTCTTTAGAAAGTTTACAAGAGATAAATAGACCACTACAGATACAGAGAATTAGTAGTGATTGCGTAGTTCTTTTTTTCATAAATATCAATCTGAATAAAACGTGATTTGGTACAGACTAAAGATAATTCTTTGCATTGAATTCAGTCTTTGACGTATTTTGCCAATTGTGCACCAATGCTAAGCAACAGATGAACTCTGAAAAGTAAAATGGTAAATAGTGCCCCGTTGTAGCTATGCATTATTATAAGCTGGCTTTCTTCCAATTACATTTAAATAGTCTCCGAAATCATTTTCGTACGAGTTTACTATTTCTTTAACCTTACCACTGTCTATATCTTCTCGCAATCGTAACAATCCATTTTTCACTTCTGTTTTATTGGACAAAGAAGAAAATGAGGAAATACCACTTCTAATTCTTTCATCAAAATAAAGTTCTGGATTATCCTTACCACAATATAGAAACTGGTCTTGCAAATCAGGTTGTATAAAATATCTGTGTGTTTCCAGAAACTCAAATCCGCTTAAGGTCATCGCTTCTTTAACTTGCTCCAAGCTTGGCATTTGAACTATGGAATCCAATAACATTTTTGGAAAATAGTGATTGAGCCAATACCCCTTCATTTGTTCAGGCGTTGAAGTGAAGATTACGATGCGCCGGTTGGGTTTTAAGATCTTAAACAATTCCAAAAAAGCTAACTCCAAATTGGTCCAATGGTGTATAGTAAGAGTGCCAGTGATACCATCAACACTTGATTCAGGAAGTCCAGTGTTTTCTGCTGAACCTATTTTCCAAACAATCTCTTGGTTTTTTCTCCTTGCTCTATCTAGCATGACTTTAGAGGGGTCAACACCCATAAAATCATATCCTTTTTTTTGAAAAGCATGGGTGTAATTGCTGGTACCACAGCCGATGTCCAAATATCTTCCGTTTTGGATGGGTCGTAAATGGTAAAGCAGTTGTTGGGTTAAATGGGGGTCTGCTTTTCGTGTCAGATTGTAATCAACTCCTATTTTATCGTATTTAGCGGCCATAGCCTTCAGTTACTGGTTTTAAGTTATTGTTTTTCGAATAAGAATAGCGTAAGACATTCTGAATGGATTGATTTATCTTGAACGAAGTCGAAGGGTAGCCAAATCAGTCAACTAGAGCAAAGAGACCCACGAACACCTTTAAGGATGAACATTGGTGAGTACATTATGGTTATACATTGTTGTAACACGCTTTTACTTTGTTCAATACTATTTCTACATTTTTATTCAATTCAGTCGCTCCATTTAACCTTAATATTTTACAATCCAGCATTTCAATCCAATTATTATGAACTTTCAAAGAGCGACCATCAAAGTTTGGATTTTCATATTGGTTTGCCCATTCCAAAAATGCGTTCGAGTTCTTTTGGATATTTTTGTCCGTCAGTAATTTTTCTCCGTAACGTACAGCTTCTCGTTTTTTAAGTCGTTCCATTCTTTTGGTATTTTCCAATTGGATAAATACTGCTAAGTCAAATGCTGTTTTCCATTTCATTCCCCAGCTAACTAATGAACCACTTACGACGACATTCTCAAACTTTTTGAAGTCCGCTTTTAGATTTATGTTCCGTTCGGTCAAGGGTATTTTTACTTGGTATGGTGGATTGGTTTTTTTCCAGTAGTAATCGTCAACATCCAAATGTTTAAAAACAGTTCTTTTACCAATTTCATTTCCTAAGGTTGTGGTTCCCGAACCAGATGCTCCGAATATCAGTATTTTCATTTTATTAGACTACTTTTTCCGGTTTGGTTAAAGGTGTTGCAAGGGGCTCGTGTATTAGTGGTAGCGGGCTTTTGCCCAACGTGGAAATATAGCCATTGCTTGCATAAGCTATATTTTCAATTCCCCTTTTAAAACAATTTGAGCCTTACTTTTTATCGTCATTTTCTCTTCGTTCAATAATTCAACTTCCATAAATCCAGTTCTTTCAGAACATTGAAAAGAATTCATCTTTAACTTGTTTAACTTCTTTCCCCAATATTTTGCCAAAAAAGTATGTGTTCCCCCGGTTACTGGGTCTTCATTTGTTCCGCTCCAAGGCCAAAAATACCTTGATTCAAAATCAAATCCTGACTTTGCTGAAAGTGCTGTTACAAGTACTCCATTAATCCCTTTATGCGATTTCTTTAATTTGTCGTAATCGGGTGCAAGGTTTTTTAATAATTCAGCGCTCTCAATTTCAAGTAAAAGTATTTTAGTTTCAGCATTGAACTTACTATGGTTTACTTCTTTAATTCCAAGGGCTTCAAGTAATTTAAAAGGGACTTCGTTAGGGACTGTCTCATAAATGGGGAATTCCATTTTTATAAATTCTTCATTGAACTCAATGGGTAATTTTAAGTTCTGAATATTCACAAAAACAATTGAATTTTGTCCGTTTTTTTTAAAAAGAACTTTTGAAGACGCAAGAGTAGCATGCCCGCATAAAGGTATTTCCATTTTAGGTGAAAAGAACCGGATTGGATATTCATTATTCTCATTTAACTCTCCAATAAATGCTGTTTCTGACAATCCCAATTCTTTTGCAATTGAAAGCATTTCTGAATTAGAAAGTTCATCCTTTACTATGCAAACCCCAGCTGGATTTCCTTTAAAAGGTTGGTCGGTAAATGAGTCAACGATATAGGTTTCAATGTTTTTCATTCGTACTGCTCGACTCGAATGGATGCTAAGGGACTTGGGTATGATTCCGCCGAAATCCAGCTGGATTACTTGTTAATATGTTTCAAGTTAGTTAAAAAACATCAATGAATTATAGCCAATCTTAGGCTCATGTTCTATTGAAATTTTCATCCAGGACTCTCTTTAGCTTTTCTGGCTCTGCTGTTCCAACCATGACCGATTTGCTCATTCCCTTGTTTTTGTATGTTATCTCCACTGCCTTTAGTCCTTGAATATTATATAGCGTTCCCCTTGGCGTAAACCTAATTCCCAGTCCATAATACCATGGTGTTCTTATCACCTTTGTACCAAGGACATCATCAATATTCAATTTGATATTAATCAATCCAATTCCATAAATCACATTTAAATAAGATCCACCAACTTCAATGGTAAGTTTGTAAAATAAGAGTAGTATAATTAATAGAAGAATGGATATTATTACAAAAGGAACCATGGTTAAAGGATTATCATCCCACTGAGTTTCAAATAAGATGAATAGTAAAATGATTGTCAGAACTATAATTCCGAGTATTAACCATCCGATTTGTGATTTTCTGTATATCAAAAGCTTTTCAGTATTGAGCCTAACGGTCTAGTATATAAAAAGTCACGGTATTTAATACACTAACTTTTCGGAAATCAATATAGTTAATTAACCGCAATAGCGGTTTAGATTTGCACCTAAACCGCTAATTTTTAAATACGTTGTTGGGGGTAGTTTCTAGTTTTTTTCTTTTTCTTCTTTACGCCAAAAATCAAATTGTTGATTTAGTAAAGTTACAGCGGGTTTACCACCTTTCTCAATACCTTGAATTGCTAATTTTAAAATAGCTCCATCTTCAGGTTTGTAAACCATCATAAAAGCGGATCTGGCATATTGTGTTCCACACCTTTTATCACCTCCGGCTTCTTCTCCAGCTTTAAGGGCTAGCATTAAGCGTTCAGCTAAAGATTTGTCCCTATTTTGATCAAAGGCCTCGTAGGCTTTCTGAACTACTTCCTCTCCTGCAAGTATGTCGCCCATTACCGCAAAATCATCACCTAACATTTCGCCATTCCAATCTTTAATCTGAGCTCCAGAATAAACCAAAGGGCTGCTGTTGTCATTAACTAAGATTACCCCGTATTGTTGTAGTTCGGGATCAAATTCTTTGGCCATCATTGCATCCATTATTTCCTGAGCTGAAGCATTATTCTCCATAAGCGTAACACCTCGCATTTTGGCATAGTAATTACTCGCTGCCTGCACTATAACGGCCCCTTTTCCCGGTTCTATGGACCCTATCCATGATACATCAAAGGTGCAAGAAGCCCCTACAATTCCTATTTCTCCTGTTTTTCTATCTACAGCAATAATAGACCAGGTCGCATAGCAATGTGTAGAAAAAAGCGTGGTAAATAATAGTAATAAATAGATTCCTATTTTCTTCATTTTCTGAGAGTTTAAAGTAGTTTATGTATCAGAGATAAGTCAAATACAAATTTGTTACAGTATACAAGGTTGAATTCCTAATGGAAGAAAATTATAATAATAGAGATATTACGACCAACGTGCTTGTGTATGGTGCGAGAAAGTACGATTAAATTTTCGAATTTAGCGACGAGCTATTAAAGCTGTATAAGCTTTATAAAACGGGTTTGCAAAACCTGAAAACTAAAAAATATGTCTAAACTGCTTTAAGGGTAATTTTGCAACAAAGAAATGACCAAATTGCCAGCCTTTAGCAGCAATTAATTATACACGATGTTGTAACCCGTTAATTCCTTCTCCTCAGTTTATCAGAGTTGCTATTCCATTTATACTTATTAAAGTCAGAAAGTTTAAATTTCCCAGTTTCATTATTTTTTTCAAAAACCACTAGAGCAGTTTCTTTTCCGACGTTGTTAAAAGGATGAAATGACTTTATCGTATAATCTTTCTTATTTGAGATAAAACATCCTTCACAACCGTAATAATTACCATCAAGCACAATAATATCCTTTATAATATGGGTTGTTTTAAAAGATTTAGGGTCAATCGTGACAATTTCTGAGGTTATAATTTGATAATCACCTTTTACAAAAGTTGTTGAGCATGTCTGTCTTGAATCTTTGTCTGTTCTCCGCGTTTGCCCTTTATAAGTTAAGCTACTCAGTTCAGAAAGATCAGAGTATTCAGTTCCAATTAAATAATCAAATTCCGCAGTTTTGGCAATAATTGATTCATTTTGACTAAATCCAATTAAGGAGAATAGGATTACTAATAAATTTAAATTTTTAATTTTCATCGCTATGGTTGTTTTAATGTGTTACAACGGTCCGGCCATTATTTCGGCGTGGAACAAGTCGGAGACTTTTCCGCAGTAAAAATCAGCTGTTTTTAAAGTTAGTATTTCTTTTTCTTTTTTCATTCAGCAAGCTGAATTATAGCCATTGTTGTGCGTTCGTACTTTTTATTCCGATTTATGTACTTCCAGTTCGATTTCCACCATAAATTCAGGTAATGCCAATCCCTTTACTTCAAGCCATGAGCCAGTTGGAAACCCGTTTTTATAAATTTCAGCTCGATATGCTGATTTTTCCAGCATTTGTACCATATCAGTTGTAAAAATGTCTTCTTTTATCACATCGTCAAATGTGCAACCATAGTGTTTTAATATTTTTTCCAAATCCGCATAGCAGTTTTTCATTTGTTGTTCTATATCGCCAATTGCGGTTGGATTTCCTTCATCGTCCATACTAACAGCTCCAGAAATTTTTATATCATTTCCAATTTTTACTGCGTGAGAATATCCATAAGCTTTTTCAACTTCTGGTCGTAAGAGAAAATATTCAGGTTTTTCAGAATCAATAATTACTTCTTTTTCCACTTCTTTATTTTCTTCCTTTTGTTTATGTTCACAACTTTGGAATCCAAAAGCCAATGCAAAAAGTGTTGCGAGTAAACTCATTCGGTTGGTTAGTTTTTTCATAATCCTCATTGTTTAGTGCCTACTTTAGTCGGTTTTAGGCTTTCCCATTTTTATTATCTGTTTCGTTTTTCAGTATGAAACACAACGGTCTGGCTAAACGCAGTATGGGCGCATAGCCCATATTGCCGTTTTAGCCTTTGTTAGGTACAGTTTTCTTTTTTCAATTTATTCCCAAAACAAACTTGGTAGCTCTTGGCATTATAAATGGCGAAAGGAACTTTATTATGCCAATATTATTCCGTAGCATTCTTGAAGTACTTGAAGTGCCTGCCACAGCCATTGTTGCCGTATTGATGCTATTTACGGTTTCTTTTATATATGGACGGCGAACTTTATCAAATGTATTCAATTTATTTTCGTGAATTAATTTTGATAGAATATATCCTTCTTCAATTCCCAAATTCATTCCCCTTGCCCCAACTGGAGAATGTAAATGAGCAGCATCGCCAATTATCGCAGTATTGTCCCAAGTTAATTTCTTTGCTATTTTGTGATGAATCCTAAATCGTGATTCCCATGATATTTCTCCAATTTTGGTGTTTTTTGGCAAGTAATTGAGAATGGACTTCATCCTGCCTGCCACTCTCCATACATTGTCTTTTAAACGAATCATCAAAACACCACCTTCGGGAAACATTCTTATATGTCCTTCATCTGGGGCGATGTCCATTTCTAATTCAACATCGTATAACTCCCACTCTTCATCATACCGAAGTCCTTCATACTCTACGCCTGATAACCCTCTAACTTTACTATGTCCTCCGTCTGCGCCAATCAGATAATCATAAGGTAATTTATATTGACCAGAATTTCCTTGAATATTGGCTTGGTGTCTTGTGTTATTTGTATCAATAGATATAAATTCATGGTCATATTCTACTTGTATATTTCTCCTACGAACTTCATCTAATAAAATTTCTTCTGACTCTTTTTGCCCTTGAACAAGCATGAATGGATACTTATGTTTAGCTTTTTGAAAGTCGTTTCTTAGTACGTGATTATTGCCTCGCCAAACATTCATAGCGTTCATTCGTCTCCCATTTTCCATGAATCTTTTGGTTATTCCATATGGTTCAAATATTTCAAGGGTTCGGGGATTGACCCCCAATGCTTTTGAGTATTTACTAATACTTTTCTTTTTGTCTATGATTTTAGGAATGTATCCTAACTCACTAAGGAAAATAGCTATTGATAGACCTGATGGACCTGCACCAACAATCAAGATTTCTTTGCTTTTATTCATCATGTTTTTTCAATATGTGGTTAAAAAATTTAAGAACCTATAAAAGTTCTTTCTGGTAAAAATTCAAACCACAAAGTTCCTAATTCTGATGCTATTAATTATTGATTGAAATCAAGACTTTTTGAGTCGTGAGAGCGTTTCAGGGGTCATTCTCAAATAGGATGCAATATACTTGTTTGGAATTTCCTGAAACAGATGTGGACTCCTTTCAAAAATCTTTTGGAATCGCTCCTTTGGAGATGTCATTAAAATATCCTTTTCTCTGTTTAATTGTTCCAAAACCAGTTGTTCTAAAATTTTTCTCCAAAGCATCTGGTTTTCAGCGTTTCTGTTGATTAAGGTCGAATGTTTTTCCTTTGAAATATATTTTAATTCCGTTTTCTTTAAAGCTTGAATACAGAAATCTGATGGATTTCCTGATATAAAACTATCTAAGGCAGCTATGAAGTTATTCTTGTAACCAAATCGAATAATGTGTTCTTTGCTCTTATTGAAAATGGACATTTTAAGGCTACCCGATACAATATAATATAGATTGCTATCTTTCATTCCAGAAGGTTTCAAGACTTCATTTCTATCAAGTGAAACACTTCCAGACCACAAATTTTCACCTTCAATCTTTTTATACATATCATTGATTAAATTCATGTTTTGATTTTGATTTTTTAATTGTGCCTAACGGTCTAGGCTATGAGTAGTTGCGTGGGTTAGCACTTAATTTTGCAAGTACACACCAAACTGAAAATCCGAGAGGATTTTCAGAAGTAGGCGAGGACAAGCAATTACTTATAGCCATTGTTGTGTACCGTTTTTATTTACATTTTTCAATTTTTGCTCTAACAATAGAGTCAAATTTTCTTTCTGTTTTAAAATCATATTTAACTGTGGAATCACGAATTACTTGAAATTCCGAATAATGGACAGTCAAAGGTGATTCGGATGAAAATCCGCCATTTGGCATTTCCCCTGGAAAATTACCCGAAGCCCCAAATCCAATTCCAGGAATATTTTTAGTTCCTTTTTCATAGTTTTCGTATCGTTCAAGTTTAACCCGTTTTCCACTTTTATCAATTGAATAATATTCGTGGTCAATTATTCCGCTTTTGAATTCATAGTCGACAAACAAAATTCCATCATTTGGAATTTCTAAAATTCTTCTGCCATTTTCGATTTTCGGCTTGATTCCGCATTCCAATCCATAAATTATTTTAATCTTCCCACTGAAATCTTCAGGAACAAGATAAGTTTCAGGTTCTATGGTGTTGATTTTTGTCCAAAAGGGCCAAAATCCAACAATTACGACAACACTTCCTAAAATCCATAACGCTTTAGTTTTTAATTTTCTCTTGGATAATAGAATTAGGATTATACCAATTGTAAAAACGGGTAAACCTATGATTGCAAAAAAAGCAGCGAATGTCAATCCGAATGCTCCGATTAGCAAAAGTGTTATTCCAAGGTAGAAAAGTATGTCATTAGTTTTCTGCTTCATTCAAATGGTACACAACGGTCTCGACTATGAGTAGTTGCGTGGTTTAGCACGAAAATTAGCAAGTACACACCAAACTGAAAATCCGCGAGGATTTTCAGAAGTAGGCGAGAGCCAGCAATTACTTATAGCCATTGTTGTGGGTAGTGTTTATTCGTCAGTTTCTTTAGTTCCCTGAATTAATCCACTATCTTGATGTCGCCCTAATTTTTGTAGAGGTTCTCCCATATTTGTCCAAATGAGTTCTTTTATTTCGTTTTCAGTAAATCCAAGTTCTCTCAGTACTTCAATTCGTTCTCTCATTATTCGATTATCTGACTCAAAAATCTGTCTTTGTATTAATTCATTTTCAAGTTGTGCTTTATCTTTTTCAGTTTGGTTTCTCCACTCTCTATCTTGTTTACGTCTGTGACGGTCGTTTAAGTATTCTCTTATTTGTTGAAGGGGATTTAAAGACCCCAGAACTTCCCAAAAGCCAGGTGACTGAATGACAATCTTATTTACAAAAAGGCGATTTTCTGGTAAAATCAATTCTTCTCTACTATCTATTTTATGGTTGCCTAAATAAGGATAACCTAATTCATAAAAGAAAAGTCTTCTTCTCTTTTTATTTTTGTAATAAGGGTTATGACTGTCTAAAAATGCATTGAACACATAGAGGCTGTTATATGCATTATTCAAATCTTTTAAGTATTCAATCAATTCAGATGGTGTTCCTGCTCGAAGTCCTTTTATTCTCAATGCTATATTTCCTCTATCCATTTCGTTTTTTTTTACATTACCCACAACGGTCTTGTATAAGAATAGTGGCGGTTTTAAGTCCACAAACTTTTCAGTTTAGACCAAAGTTTATTGTTGTTATTATCCTTTGTTTTGGCTGGATTTCCGCCATTATTTTTATACGTTGTTGCCAGTAGTTTTTTTACTTCGGTGTCAATCCAATTTTCATACCAGTCGAGAAATGTAATTCTATCTGGATTTTCAATGTATGGATTTGGATAAATTCCTTGTTCGTTGCATCTGTCATCAACCCATAAGTTACCGTATTCTTTTCCGTTGACAACTAAGTTTATTGAAACACCACAACCAAAATTTGAAACTCTCAAAAGTCCATTTGCCCATTTATTTTGGTAATATTCTTCGTCTTTTTTTGCAAAATATTCGTCTTCATTTTCGTCAGTTATGTCTCCAAAATCCAGATTCCAATGTTCCGTTTGAGGGAATGGTATGGATAAGTCATTTAGGTCATTTTTATCTTTGTAGTCTAGGTCGGCAAAAAGTCCGTTTTCAATTGGTTCCAATCCGTAATATGGTCCAGCCCCGCCATTTCCAATTTGCATTAAGAACTCTTTATATTCAGTCGGTAATTTTATTCCGTTATTTTTTTCAAATTGAGTTAATTCCTTTTCCGATTTTGTTTGGTTGAACACATATCTGTGTTTTTCAGAACCGAACACTTCAAAGTTCTTATCCAACCGTTTTAATTGGTCAAATTTTGCTTTGATTCGTTCTATTGGTTCATTCATTGCAATGGGTTCTTAAATTACTGGCAACTCGTTTATATCCTCAATTTATCCAATTTTTGCCATTATCCTACCCATATGAGAGGGTAAATCGTAGTTTTTTTAAAGAAAAGAAATAATCCTGCCACTATGAATTATGTTCCCTTTGGGAAGGTTATCCGCAATTAAAGGTTTTGGTGCATACTATGTTGTTTTTGTAGAAACTGTATTTTTGTGTTGTCAACACATTCTGGGTTTAACTCAAAAACATAATCTTATGTCTAAAACAAAAAGTCATAAGCGATGTAAAGAACTTGGTGTTGACATCTCTTCAAAAGATTCAGAAAAATTATCTAAAACTTCATTATCAATTAGCCCTAAGCAACGGGAACTCCTTGCGTTTACCGATGCGCTGGATGGGCCAGATTTGGTGCAATCCCTTAAACTGGTGCATGATATGGCGCTTTATGATTCCTACTGCCTTATCGACGGGCCAGAGAAGAATGCCCTCTACGCTACCAAATGTCTTTGGGAACGTATTGAGGCGATTGCAAAGGAACCTTAAGGTTTGTCATTTAGAGCGCTAGCGATAAATCTGGAACAAGAAGGGGTTTCTCAGTGGCTGCGCTTCTTCGAAATTACATTTGTTTCAATTTCAGCAGATTCCGCATCAAGTGCGGAATGACAGTGTTTTTTATTGGTACGAATTCTGAACCAAGCCAGCCTTGCCGGCGAGGCAGGTTCAGAATGACGAATGGTTTTCTTTTGTCATTTCGAGCGCTAGCGATAAATCTGGAACAAGAAGGGGTTTCTCAGTCGCTGCACTTCTTCGAAATGACATTTGTTTCAATTTCAGTAGATTCCGCATCAAGTGCGGAATGACAGTGTTTTTTATTAGTACGGATTCTGAAACAGGTTCAGAATGACGAATGGTTTTCTTTTGTCATTTTGAGCTCTAGCGAGAAATCTGGAACAAGAGGGGATTTCTCAGTTGCTGCGCTTCTTCGAAATGACATTTGTTTCAATTTCAGCAGATTCCCCATCAAGTGCGGAATGACAGTGTTTTTTATTGGTACGAATTCTGAAACAGGTTCAGAATGACGAGAGGTTTATGGCATTCAGGCCCAAGCGTACATAAAAAACCGGCGTTTACACAGAATTGGAACCGGAAGACGGGTTTCATTCCTATTTTAAGGTCATAAACTAGAAAAATGAGGATATATAGAATCTTTTCAATCGCTTTGTGGATTGGCTTGTTCCCTTTTGTCTCGGTTTTGGGGCAAGAAAACAGCACCTGGTATGCTTATGGCATGGAAGGCGATAAACAGAAAATCACAGAATACAAGGATATCATTACCTACGAACCCGTAAGGGAGGAGGAGAGTCCCTATCCTGCAAGAGTAGATACTGTTTTTATCGAAAAGCGCATAAATGATTCTATATATATTGTCACCAATAGAAGCCGAGAAGGGGCCATAGCATTAATGGCCAGTAGGTGGCTTCAGGATGGGGCTATCAAATCCATTGGTATCTATTATCCTACCGATGATTCTGATTCCCTTGAAACCACATATTCAGAAAAAGGATTGCCAGCTTGGCAGGAACTGACTCGAAGATGGGTTTTTTCTGAAGCTAAGACCAAAGAACTGGACCAAGCTCCAGGTTATGATGAAGTAACTCGGGAAGCCATGCTGGGAGCACTTGCCATCAGAAAAGAAATCTCTCCTGCCATAAAACAGTACATGACCGATAACCCGGACACCAAGTCGTGGCGTATGTATCGCTTTGTAGAAGTTAAGGCCCAACAAAAGTTTATTGAGCTTGGGTATAATCCCTACAAAAGGGTGCCCTACAATTTTGAAAAACAGTTTGAAGGGGACGAGGAAATAATCAAAGCCTTGACTCAACCCATGTCGTTTGAGTAAAGGTCAGTCCACAATTTTTTGCTCTTTCAACCACTCTTGCATGGTTTCGTAATAGGAATCACAGGGAGCCCAGTTTAAAGCGGATAAATCTTCTTGCCAAGCACAGGTGACACACTTTTGCAATACGTGATTGCAGTTTTCAAACACACGAACAGAAAGGTCAGCTTTGGGATTTACACCCATGGTTTCTTCGTACAGCTTTTTGGTTTTGTGCCAGTCCACTTGTGAGTCTTTGGCACCGAACAAACCCAGAACGGGACATGTAATCTTCAACAGGGTTTTATCAAAATCATCAATATAGACCCAAAGACCACTTTCTGCATCAAAATGTCCTTTGCTGGTATATTGTTTTTGTTCTTTTTTAAATTCTTCAATATCCATTTCGGTTATTTCACGTACTTCCCGATATCCGAAGAGTTTTTGACTCGTGCTATCTTGCACCAAAGGTTCTATTGCTTTCAAATAGTCCGTATAGCTTCCCTGGGTATTGTAGATTTTATGTCCCAACATCCACGCTTGGTATAAACGTTCCGCTTCGGCCTCTTCTTTACCTCCAATGCGCAAGTTGGATTTTAGCAGATATCCAAAGTTCTCCTTGTCGTCCGTGCCACTAACAGAAATCCAGAAATCGATGGGGAATTTCTCATTGATCAAGGGAACTATCCAACCCGCACGGCTAATGCCCCAAAACCCGATGCTATCAGCCCCAGGTATTTGCCTTCTTTTAATTTCTTCAATCGCTGCCAGTGCTTCGTCAGCAGAATTTTCAACCGGTTGCTGGGCATCAAACACCCCTTCACTATCACCACATCCCATTTTATCCCAAAGAACAACGGTCAAACCAGAGGCCACCAAATGGTGTCGTAGCCTACTGAACCATTTTCCCTGTACAAAATTGGTTTTGCCATAACCTGGAATGATAATAACAATGGCTTTGGAGGTTTTATTTTCCGGTTTTTCAATCAAACCTCTCAAGGTTTTGCCTTCAAATTGAAATTCAAAGGGCTCTGATGACATTTGAGCCAATACTCCAGAAGTTGACCAAAAAAGTAATATGCCTATAATGCAGACAATTCGATTTTTCATAGGTTCTATGCTTGATTACCGATATCGTTGTGATTTGTGTACCCTAAAGAGGGTAGAATTTTGCAAGTGTTACACCTTTTCAGGAGAACCTATATTAAAGGGTTTTTTCAAAGTAAATAGCATCATCAAAGGGATTGTGCCGGTACGATTCTATTTCTTTAAAACCAAACGCGGTATACACTGCAATGGCAGACCTCATACTTTTTATACTATCCAGACGTATTTTGGAATAACCTAAATGACGAGCTTCTCGTAACGCTTCGCCCATCATTTGTTTTCCTATTCCTTTCCCTCGGTGCTGCTTTTCCAAGAACATGCGCTTTAACTCACAAATTTCAGGCTCCAACTTCCTTATGGCAAAACAACCAATAGGGGTAGCGTCTTCAAAGATGAGGAACAGGCTGCCTTCGGGAGCCCCATATTGTTTTTCTAACTGCTTCAGTTCTTTCTCAAAATCCTGAAAGGAAAGGTCAATCCCAATATCTTCGGCATATTTTGAAAATAGAGACTGACCTAGTTTATATTCTTCTTTTGTGGATGCCTTTTTAAAAAGGACCATAAAGCACTTTTAAGCAGATTTTAATTGGAAGTTTCGTCTATAAACTCATCCACATCCACTTTAAACTTGGCCATGGAAGGGGTGTGAGTGTACATCATATGCCCCGCTTCGTAATACTTCATAATGATGTTTTTTTTCAGCTCAGCATCCAACCCCATGTGGTTGATGGAATGTTCCACACCATAGAATACGGTGGCCAAATCATAATAACCGTTAAGGATTAGAATTTTTAAGTTAGGATTTCGTTTCATGGCCGAAGTCATATCTGGAAGGGTAGTGGTGGCCACTTGCATGTTCCAACTAATGTTGCCTTTGTGTTTCCAGTCCCACTTAAAACCTTTTCGGGAGCCTGCGGTTGTGGTATAGCTCAAATCTTTTCGAACCTTAAGGTCGTTGTAGAGATAATCCTTAAACGCTGCTATATACGGGGTGGATATGGCATCACTCTGCGGGTCGGTAAGCGCATTCTGGGATAGAAGGTCCTCGCTTATTCCTGTAAATCTGGAATCCAATCTACCTACGGTTTCTCCTTCATTGCGCAACAATTCTTGAAAATACTCTCCATTGGTCACTCGTAAATCTGCTTTTAGGTAGTAGTCTTGACTCAAACCGGAATAATCTGCCAATTTTTGGGCAATGGAAGATTTCTCTGAGGCACTAAGCTGGTCACCTTTGAGTAGGGCAGGGGCATATTCGTTTTGGGTAAACGCCCTAACTTCATTTAAAAATGCTTCCAGACTGCTCCCTTTGTTTTTTACTTTGTTATGGTACCAAGCCGTAGCGGCATAGGTAGGGAAATGAATGATATATGCCGTGTCGTCTCCCGGACCAAACAACAAATGCTGTAAATCAAACACCGCGGACACCATGATTACGCCATTCATGGCAATCCCCTTATCTTGAAGATGTTTCACCAAACCTGCATTTCTGAACGTACCGTAGCTCTCACCCAACAAATACTTTGGCGAATTCATTTTGTCAGTTTTGATGATAAACTGTTCGATGAATAAACCGATACTTCGAATATCTTGGTCCACACCCCAAAAGTCCTCCCATTTGGCTTCTCCAACCGGTTTGCTGAAACCTACGCCCACGGGGTCAATCATTACCAAATCTGCTTTATCCAAAATAGAATATTCATTATTGACCACTTTATAAGGAGCTGGTTTGGTATACGTTGGGTCGTTGATTTCAATACGTTTAGGCCCTAAAACCCCAAAATGCAACCAGAACGAAGCTGATAAGGGCCCACCATTAAATGCAAAAACGATAGGTCTGTTTTTACCAGAGTTGGTTTTTCTGTAATGTGTAAACCCGAACAAGGCAATGGGCTTGTCATTTTCGTCCCGCAATAGATGGGTTCCAGTTTCTGTGGCCAAAGTGATGGTCTTTCCTTTAATGGAAACGGTTTGGGTAGAAGTAAAGGTTTCTGCCTGAGGAATCTCCTTTTTCATTTCCTTTTCTTGGGCAAGGGCCAGAAAGGACAGTAATGCAAAAGCAAGGGTAAAAGCGGATTTTTTCATTTGATGTGGTTCTTAAGGTTTGTTTCGTGGAATAGCTTTCAAAATAGGGCTAAAAATCCAGTAATTGAAGTTTTTTATTAGGATAAAAGCACAACAATTTGAAGCTGGAAACTAGTTTAGGATAGATTTGACCCATTTTTCCAGCTGGAGAACATCAACCTTTGTTTTTAGATAGGAGTCAATGCGGTAGTCACCCATATCCTGAATTTTATAATCCTTAAGAACAGCTCCAAAATAAAGGGATACAAATTGGTCTACAATCCGTTCTTTTAGAGCATGTGGAATGTTGCATTGTTGAACCAAGGATTCTTCAATTCCGATATGGATAATTTCATGGATTATGGTATTCGCAGGATTGTCATAATTCTTGAATTTTCCTTCGGTAGTGGTAAATAGCAATATGGAGCCTGTATCTGGGTCATAGCTTCCACCGGGACCATATAAAGTTAAAACGATTTTATACTCATCAAATTTTTTAAAGTTCCCGTTAAAATGGGAAGCATTGATATCAACCAACATGCGATGTACTAAATTCTCAACTGCTTTTACTTTTTTGTACCCCGATATATAGTCTGTTTTTTTATAGACGCTATCTGAGATGAACGATTTTAGCAATGGATAATCCTTGTCATTTAGTACTCCTTTTCGAGATTTATTGACCAATTCATCAATCAATTTCCCTTTGGGAAGACTAATTTTATACCCATTTTCATCAAAAAAGGGGATATCCTGAAGATTCCTCCAAATATAGTCGGTTTCCTCATCCACGGAGGGAATAAGTACACTGATTTTTGATTGACTTATTCCAAATTTAGAAATGAGCAATAGCAGAAAAAGAAGGATGGTTTTAGAAGACAAGAATTTGATTTTAGATAAGCCCTAAGATACATCAGAATCTGAAAGACCTGGCTATAGGGTATTCAAAAAACTGGTTAAATCGGTTTCCTTATCCAATCCCAATTTCTTTTTGAGGCGATATTTGGATTTAAGGATACTGTCTGGCAAAACATTGAGGGTTGCTGCAATCTCTTTGGTGGTCAAATTCATGCGAAGGAAGGCTGCCAATCGGATTTCTTTTTCTGAAATGTCAGAGTATAGGGTTTTTAATTTTTGGTCAAAGTCGTTGTGTACATCAGCAAAGTAGGTCTTAAACACCTCCCAGTCTTTGTCCGAAGCATTTTCTTTTTTGAGCAACATCACAATGCGACGAAATTCTGCCTTGAACTTTTCTGGCGAGTTTTTTAGATTTTCTAAATTCTCTTTCAACTCTTGGATAAAGGTGTTCTTTTGGACCAGGTGCAGGGTTTGACTGGCCAACTCTTTTTGTTTGTGGGCAATTTCCTGTTTATAGATTTCCTCCTGCTTTTCTCTGGCAATTCGATTTCTTTTAATGCGCTGGCGATACCCAAAAACGGAAAGTCCAAACAAGGCTAGGGCAGAGGCCATTCCTCCCGCATATAACCCTTTTTGCAGGTTGTCTGCGCGTGATTTTTCATTTAGTGTTTTAATTTCTTCTTCTTGGAGGGCCAGAGCAGCTTCTTTTTTCTCGGTTTCGTAAATGGTTTGGAGTTCAGACAAACGCTGCCCGTTCTTTAGGTTGTAGATACTATCATTAAGTTTCTTGAACAATTTATGGTTGGCAAGAGCTTCAATGTCATTTCCTATGCTTTGGTTGGCTTTGAACAACACCTCGAAACCTTTTGCCTGATCTTCCAGAAACTCTTTGGACTTTGCCAAATCAAGAATTTCATTGCCATACCCAATTGCCTTTGAATTATCGTTCTCCTTTAAGGCAATTTCTGCCAACAATAGCTTATTGTCGATGCTATTGGCAACTTGACCTAAAGAATCTGAGAGTCGTAAGGACGCTTCCAAATAGGTTTTGGCCTTTTCCAATTGATTGCGCTTATTCGAATTATATCCTAATCCATAATAGGCATTGACCAGTCCACTTGAGAACTTCATCTCTTTCGCCAAAGATTCACTTTGTGAGAGTAGCTGTTGTGCTTCCTCAACTTTTTGAGGATTATTGGATTGGATTAGTCCCAAAAGAAAAGTGTTGTACATCAGTCCATGCTTGTCGTTTTGTTCTTTATGAATAGAAATACTCTTCTTTATATAATCAATAGCCAATACTGTATCTTTCATTTGCAAATAGTTACGGCTGATTCTGGTCATCGACCCAACTTCACCCATTTTGGCCCTATAATGGTCATATTTTTGGTAGGTCCTCATGGCTTCCAGCGCATATTCCAACGAAAGTTGGTATTGCCCCTTGTTAAAGTAAACACTGGATATCAATTCTTGACAACCCGCATATCCCAACGAATCATTCTTTACCAAGAAAGCGGGGATGGCATGTTTCGCATGGTACAGCGTACTATCTTCCCGGTTCATTATATTATGGTTGGTAGCAATATTCAAGTGCATAACGGCAATACAACTGGAATCATCTCTTTCGATACTTAATTGCAGTCCTTTACGATAATATTCATTGGATTTCTCATAGTCATCAATATAGGAATAAGCGATACCCATGCGCTGATAACCAGTGTATTCCGCAGGAACATGATTTAAATCCATCCCTAGTTTAATCAGTTCGTCAGCGTAGAAGAAAGCCTTGTCAATATCATTATTAACGTGGGCCCTCCATAAATTAGTAAGAATAGAGGTTTGTGTTGTGTCTCTTGGTGATGTCCGTAACAGCTGTTCTAAACTATCAATTTGTGCTGGCGTTGCATCATATTGTGAGATGATGCTTAAAGGGAAAAAGAACGAAAAAATGGTAAATAGAGCAATATGAAGCTTCATGTATCATTGATTTTGAATAATCTAAATATACTCTAAATGGCTATTAGGTGAAAGAGGATGGAAATTACCGTCCTATATGCTGTCCATAATCGGTCCATAGCTTTTTCGTGCAGACACCTTATTGAAATAATTATAAATAATTGATAATCAATAAATTAAAAAATAATAGATATTGTCCGCCAGATTTATTGTCCATGCCCTCATTTAACCTTTGTCCTTTTCCCTGTCCATACTTTGTCCATGCCCAAAATTAGGGACTGGCTTTTTTCTCTTCTAGGTTTGAAGTGTTGAATCTAAAAAACCAAGAAATGATGAAAACAAATCAATCACTATTAAAAACCACCTTACGAATGCTGACATTGGCATTCGTATTCATTATTTGTGCGTGTAGTAAAGACGAACCTACTTCAGATGCCCCTGCTGAACCTCAATTTTCCGGTAATGAAGCAGATGAATTTAATGCGGCTGTTGCCAACCTAAGCGGGTTTAGCCAACCATCTGAATCTTCAATTGTTGAGACTGCTTCGACCTCTCCGGAAAGGGTAGGTGCCACGGAGTTTGAATGCTCTGCCCAAAACTTTGAGGGAGCCCCCGGTTTTAATGAACTGTTTATGCTGGACCCTACGACAGATGTCATTTATCCGGGCTCCATGTTAAAGGGAGAAACCATCCCTACGGGTGAATACGCACGAATAAACGTAGATAGGGCACCCATTACCATGTCTATTTCTTTAAGTAACATTAGCGGAAAACCAAGTGTGACCATCAATGACCCTAATAAACTTAGTGAGGTCAGGGAAGGTATCAATGAGTTGTTGAATCGCGAAGTTATTGGTGCTACACCCGCACTGCTTACCCTTGACGAATCTGAAGTTTTTTCAGAGGAACAATTGTCCGTGGCACTGGGAGCCAATTATAGAGATAGGACGAAGGATATTTCCGGTAGTTTTGACTTTAATACCACAACAACGAAGCGAAAGTATGTGCTAAAGTTTATCCAACGCTATTTTACCCTAGACCTAGATTCTCCCGGGGAATCACCCAGTGATTTATTTACGGACCTTCCCAGTATTGAAAGTTTGGGCTCCACCAGTCCGGTATATGTTTCATCGGTCACCTATGGTCGTATGGTTCTGTATACCGTCGAATCCGAGTCAAGTATCACAGAAGTAAAAACGGCTTTTGAAGCTGCTATTGAAGCAGGGGAGAAAGGCGGTTCATTTGAATTGGATGTGGACTCAGAAAAAATTCTGGAAAATTCCAGCATCAAAGCTTTAATTATTGGGGGGTCCGGAGCGAGCGCTGCCCAAACCGTTGGAGGGGATAGCCTATCCAAAATATATGAGTTTATTGCGGAGGGAGGCAACTATTCCCAAGACTCGCCTGGTGCGCCCATAGCCTACAAATTAAGTTTTGTGAAGCAGGGTTTCCCAGCGGCAAGGGTAGTATTAGCTACTGAATATCAGGTAAGAAACTGCGATGTAGCTTATCCTGAATATCTAGTTACCATCAAAAGTATTACTTCTACACAACCCTCTGACATTGAACTCTATGGCGAAGTTGGGATTCGGATGATAGTAGGAGGTGTGCCACTGGACATAAATAATAATGATTTTAGAGATGGCCCAATTTGGAAAAAAAACAGAGACAATTTCGTAGATGTTCAAAATGACAAGCCTCTAAATTTCCCTCAAGATGATGACGATGTACAACCCTACACGTTGCGACCGTATCGACCGGATATGGCCAATGATTATATAGAATGCTATGGCGAACTGTTCGATGACAACGGTATCTTTGGTTTTTCAAGGCTGGGGAATCATATGACAGACGCGGATGATGATGAACTTCGACTAAAAGACTTAGAATTGAACGAGGAAAAAGAAATTGTAATAGATGATTTTGACGACCAGGTAGAAGTAACCTTTACGGTAAAGCGAACCTTATAATCTAAAAATGCAGTCGGCCGCTCAAGTTGGGTTCAACAACTTGATGTCGGCTGTTTTTTTAACAGCAATATTCAATGTGTAATGACCAATAAACAATGATTAACTTTTGTTTCTTCAAATTTGAATAGCTTTCAGTAGATACTCCAATTGTAGACTAATAATTGTTGTTTTAGATAAATTTTTTTCTTAAAATCTATCGGAATCTGGCCAATACGAATTCGAATATTGAATCTTGTGTTGTTTAAAAAAAGCAGTAATCTCTTGATAAGGGTCTTTATCCGGAGAAGTGAATTTTTCAGCCATTAGTTTAAGAATTCTTTGCTTTGTTGACAAGGTCTCTGGTTTCTTTCTGGAGAACAGGCTTTGTAACCAGGATTTGGCTTCAAGAGCTTTTAATAAATCCGCTTCAGAATTATTCGCAACAAGGGTCAAATGTTCTCCGCTATTGCTGTTTTCACGGATGCATATTTTGCTGTTATGCACCATAACTTCAACACTAATAGCGAGTCCTTTTTTATATAATGTAAAAGATGTTCTCATTTTTTAGCTTCTACAAGTTCCAATTGGTCCACACTCACATTAGTGGTAAACATACCATAATTCACCACAGCTTTCCCTTTTTCTAAGGTATCAATACTACCCACTGCTTTCCCGTCAAACATGCGAACCCGGTCTCCAATCTTAAATATGGGTCTAGGTTTATTCTTTTCTGCTTTTTCCGCCTTCTTTTTTTCTATTTTCTTTTCATGCCTAACCTTGACAATCTTTTTTTCCAGTTCTTGGGCCACTTGTTTTTGTTGCGCTTGTTTGGCTTTGACCTGCTTCGCTGTGGTTTTCTTACGTTTACTATTCTCCGTTTCCACAATACGAAGTAGTTCTGATATCAAGAGTCGCTTTTTATTATCAACAAAATAGCGTTCTGCGGCAGTATTGACCTTATTGCCAAGTTGTATCATACGCTGACTATGGTCATATAGTTCCTGGTAGTTTTCCAGTTTGTTTTTGATTTTGGAATTCAGTTTTTCCAACTTTTCTGCTTCTTCACGGGCTTTATTCTCTTCTTCTTGTAGTCGAGAACCGGTTTGAGCCATTTTATTGCGTTCCTTTTGCAATTTTGCTATAGTGGCATCAAACCGAACCTTGCCACGCTCAATTTTCTTTTTGGCCTTGTTGATAAGGCTATAGGGGATACCGTTTTTCTGAGCTACTTCAAAGGTGAACGAACTTCCTGCTTCGCCTAAAACCAATTGAAAAGTGGGCTCTAGGGTCTTGGAATTGAAACGCATGTTAGCATTGGTAACATGGGGTAATTCATTGGCCAAAGCTTTAAGGTTGGCGTAATGCGTAGTGATTACCCCATAGGCTTCTCTTTCATAGAAAACTTCCAGAAAAGCCTCGGCCAAAGCACCTCCCAATTCTGGGTCGGAGCCTGTACCAAATTCATCAATGAGGAAAAGAGTTTTGTTGTTGCACTTCTTCAGAAAAGCATTCATGTTCTTGAGCCTATAACTATAGGTGCTTAAATGATTTTCAATAGATTGGTTATCCCCAATATCCGTTAAAATCCTATCAAAAAAGCAGACTGAACTTCGCTCATGCACAGGAATCAGAAAACCACTTTTTAGCATTACTTGAAGCAAACCTATGGTTTTCAAAGTGATACTTTTTCCACCCGCATTAGGCCCAGAAATTACAATGATTCGGTTTTCAGGATGAAGTTGAATGGTCTGTGGCCAAGTTTTTTCTTTTTTGAGTTTGTTGGAAAGATAGAGTAGTGGGTGGTAAGCATCCCTTAAATGCAATTGTTTGTCTTCATTGATTTCTGGAAGGATAGCATCCATTTCTGAACCATACTTCGCTTTGGCTGCAATGATATCTATTGCAATAAGATATTCTTGATATGCTTTTAGCAATTCTTGATAAGGGCGTATGAAATTTGTGAGTTCATTCAGTATCCGTTGAATTTCCTCTTTCTCGTCATATTCCAAATTGTTCAATTCCCGTGCGTAGGTCAGGGTAGCCTCAGGAATAATGTAAACAATGCTTCCTGTTTTGGAAGAACCCATTACAGTTCCTTTCACTTTTCTACGATGCATGGCCTTAACCGCCAATACCCTTCGATTTTCCACTACAGATTCCCGAATCTCATCCAAAAACTCCGAAGTTTGGTAGCGTTGAAGCGCCACACCAAAACTTTGATTGATTTTTCCCCGTATTTCGTTGATTTGTTGACGGATGTGCTTTAGCTCCAATGAGGCGGTATCCTTTACTTCCCCAAACTTATCTATGACATTGCTTGTTTCTTCAGGAATAGATTTGTTCTCTTCAAAACTTTCTGAAAATTCAAAGAGCAAAGGATAATATTCCTTGAACTTTTTGAAAAACTTTTTATGCAGACTCAAGGTTGTACAAATGGCTGAAATTCTTCGAAACCCTGAAACTTCTAAGGTTGTATTTTCAATGGCCAATAACCTTAACTCTCCATTAATGGTGTCAAAACCGTGATTGGGAATTCTGTTTTCATTGGAAAACGAAGCTAAATACTCTGAGGTTCTCCCCAAGGCATTCAACAGTAATTCTTTGTTTTCAAGAGGCTGTATTTCAAGAGCTGCAGCTTTGCCCAATTCGGTATTGCAGCGTGCAGAAAGCTGTTCCAAAATGGTTGGAAACTCTAGATCTTGTAATGTTTTCGGATGTATTTGCCGCATTTTCTATTTATAGCAGCGCAAAGATAGGACTTTGGTGCATTGCTAAAAGCCAAGAATATTAGAATAGGCCTGTTATTTCACCCGCTTCATTAATATCCATTCCTTCCGAAGCTGGGTGGGCCGGTAATCCTGGCATTCGCATAATATTTCCGGTTATTGGAATCAAAAATCCAGCACCGGCCGCTATTTCAATCTCTCGCACCGTAATGATAAAATCTTTTGGGCGCCCCAATAATTTTGGATTATCAGACAAGGATTTTTGGGTTTTGGCAATACAAACAGGTAAGTGGTCCAATCCAAGGTTTGCTATTTTCCTTAAATGTGCTTTGGCTTTGGCGGTATAATCCACGTGTTCGGCACCATAAATTTCTTTGGCAATGGTCTCGATTTTTTCAGTGACGCTTTGATTCCAAGAATACAAAGGCTTAAAACCAGAGGTATTCGATTCGATTATGTTGATGACATGCTTTGCCAGCTCCAGGGCGCCTTCACCACCTTTGGCCCAAACTTCGGCCAAAGCCACACGAACTCCTTTCAATTTTGCAAACTCCTTGATTACATCAATTTCCTCATCCGTATCCGTTAAAAAGTTATTGATTGAAATGACCGGTGTAATATTGAACTTAGAAATGTTTTCCAGGTGCTTTTCAAGATTGGGCAGTCCCTTTTTAAGCGCTTCTACATTGGGTTCAGTTAGCGATTTAAGGTCAGCTCCCCCGTGATATTTTAAAGCACGAATGGTTGTGGTAAGCACTACAGCTTTTGGTTTTAATCCGGCACTTTGACATTTAATATCAAAAAACTTCTCCGCCCCAAGGTCAAAACCAAAACCAGCTTCGGTCACAGTGTATTCGGAATGCGACATTCCCATTAGGGTTGCGATAACTGAATTTGTTCCCTGAGCGATATTAGCAAAAGGCCCGCCATGTATAATGGCAGGATTGCCTTCGATGGTTTGGACCAAGTTAGGTTTGATGGCATCTTTTAAAAGTGCGGTCATCGCACCTTGAGCTTTGAGGTCTTTGGCATAGATGGGTTCCTTGTCGTAGGTGTAGCCCACAAAAATGTTGCCCAGTCTTCGCTTTAAATCATTCAAATCATCAGCTAAGCAAAGAATGGCCATGATTTCTGAGGCTGCTGTAATATCAAAACCGGTTTCTCTTGGCACTCCTGACGTTGTTCCCCCTAAGCCGACAATTACTTGTCTAAGCGCTCTATCGTTAACATCCACAACACGTTTCCAACTTACGGTTCTTGCATCAATTCCCAGGGAATTTGTTTTACTTTGGATATTGTTATCAATCAAAGCTGCCAACAGATTATGTGCCTTTTCAATGGCTGAAAAATCACCGGTAAAGTGAAGATTGATGTCTTCCATAGGAAGCACTTGGGAATAACCACCACCTGTTGCTCCTCCTTTTATCCCAAAAACAGGGCCCAAAGATGGTTCTCTCAGTACCACAGTGGTCTTTTTGCCCAATCGGTTTAAACCTTCGGATAAACCGATGGACATGGTTGTTTTTCCTTCACCTGCAGGGGTAGGAGAGATAGCAGAAACTAGAACCAAGTTGCTCTTGGCCGCTTTTCTTGGGTCGATGGCGCTTAAAGGTAGCTTGGCTTTAAACTTACCATACATTTCTATATCCTCTTGACCAATTCCAAATGCTTTCGCTATTTCTGTAATGTGTTTAAGGCTTACTTTCTTGGCAATCTGTAAATCGGTCATAATATCAAAGGATGTATTTTATTGCATAATTGCTTGTACTAGTTTTTCTACCCCAAAACGGACTACATCGGTTGTGGGCAGTCCTGTAAGCTTTTCTATTTCCATTACCTTGTTTTCGGCTTCTGCTTTGGATAAACCAATGGTGTTTAGGGCTATCCCGACGGTTTCGGCAGGAGATTGTGAGCCACATACTTTAGCCACGTTTTCATTCAATTTAATGAATTCATCCAGAGGAGGTATAGGCACGTGGGATACCGGAAATCTTAAATGATCATTAGCTGCTTTGTGGCAAAGTATAAAATGGGTAGCCTGTGTGCCACGGATAAGGGGTAGGGTAGCGGTACTTCCTGGGTGAGCCAGTGACCCTTGACCTTCCACAATAACAATGTCTTTATCCCTTTCGGCCAAAACTGCTTCTTCCACAGCTCCCGCTGCTTGGTCTACTTTTATGGCATCCAAAGGAATGCCGCTTCCCATAAGGGTTATCCCGATTTGTCCTGTTGGCACAAAACCTATATTAGCTTCTTTCTTCAGCAAAGCTGCATAGAGTTCCAATCCTGCCGTCATTTTTCCCGAGGCCATGTCCGTGCCAATCATTAGGATTCTTTTGTTATCCAATTTTGCCGCTTTTCCTGTGGCGATGGGATAAGAAGATTTGGGTTTTCGTACATCCCAAATCCGGTTGACACCCAAAAGATGGGCAAAACGGGCATTTAAGTCATCGTGCAGGCCATTTATAAGAGATAGTCCATTTTTCAATGCAAAAGAAACTGGTTTATCCCATGAATCAGGGAATTTGCCCCCACTCGGAGCAATACCAAGCACCATTATTTCGCTTCCCGTGACTAGGGCATCTTCAACGGTAGCCACTACCGGGATTGAATACGGAAGGTTTACGGCTTCTGCTACTGTTTTGCCTTGAAATTTAGAATCGATTACACAGACGATGGGATGTTTTGAAAAGCGCATTAGCCCAAAGCCCATTTTACCAGAATCATTATCCAGAGCTCCTTCCATGTAGATGCATAACTTCTGTGTTGTGCTAAACATTTATGCTTCGGATTTAAATTTACCTCCATGACCTGGTACATCCATGGGCATGGTAATTTCGTTTATTAATGGCGCACCCTCACAAGGGTCTGGATTAAGATTGAGATGGGAATCTAAATCAATATGGTCCAGTGCTCCGGATACCGCTGCACCTGCTGCTATGGAAATGGATGATTCCCCCATACAACCTATCATTGTTTTTAAACCAAATGCGTGGGCGGTTGAAATAATCCGTAGCGCTCCAGTTACACCGCCACATTTCATCAATTTCATGTTCACGCCATCCACTGCATCGGCCCATTTCGGAATGTCGGTTGCAAACCGACAGGATTCATCTAAAAAAATAGGTAAAGGTCTGTTTTTAAATAAATAAGGTAAATCTACCTCTTGTCCTTCTTTAAGTGGTTGTTCTACATATTCACATTCCCTTTCAGACAACCATTGCATCATGTGGTGCGCTTCTTTTACATCCCACCCACCATTGGCATCCACCCGGATGGATATGGGATACTTTCTATGGTATTCCAGCACTTGATTATACATGGCTTTATCGGCTTCAATACCATCATTACTGCCTAGTTTTACCTTTAGGGTGCGAATACCTTCGTTTTCCAAAATGAGTGGAAGGCGTTCCTTTGCCTCTTCAGGAGACATAATGCCCAGGGTAATTGAGGTAGCATGTTTAGGTTTTGCAAACCCTAAAAGCTGATACAATGGCATTTTCGCTTTTTTTGCTTTTAAATCCCACAGCGCGATATCCAACGCGGCCAAGGCGCAGGGTGCAATTTCTAATTGCAATGCAGCATCGTAGGCTTTGTGTGGAGAATTGAAAGCGTCGTATTGGTGCAAAAAACGTTCCAGTTCAGACTGGGCAATCTCTGCTGTTTCTGCACCCTCAGAAGCTCCCGGTGATGTTTCTCCCCAGCCAGTATGCCCATCTTCCGTAACAGAAACATACAGGTTGTATTGGCCATCTCGGACTCCTCTGCTAATACGTAAGGGATACTTTTTTTTAAGATAAAGGATTTTGAAATCAACTTTTGGTCCTTGCATGTTGGGCTTTTGGTTTATCTAAAATATTGGTTTTACCAATGGTTTCAAAACTATGTCCCAGAAGTTTTTTTAACTATTTTCACATGATGAATGTCACTATTGAACCCAGTTGGAAAGTAAATCTTCAGCCTGAATTTAATAAGCCCTATTTTGAGCAGTTGATCGCTTTTGTGAGAGGAGAATATAAAAACAACACATGCTACCCCAAAGGCAAGGATATATTCGCAGCCTTTGACCATTGCCCATTTTATGAAACGAAAGTGGTAATTATTGGCCAAGACCCATATCATGGCCCCAATCAAGCCAATGGATTATGTTTCTCAGTCAAAGATGGAGTTCCACACCCACCATCTTTGGTAAACATCTTTAAAGAAATCAAAGTGGATGTTGGCACTCCTTATCCCAAAAGTGGGGATTTAGAGCGATGGGCCAATCAAGGTGTATTATTATTAAATGCCACTTTAACGGTGAGGGCGCATCAGGCAGGAAGTCATCAAAAGCAGGGCTGGGAAGAGTTTACGGATGCCACAATACGAACAGTTTCTGCCGAATTGGAGGGAGTGATTTTCTTACTTTGGGGTGGGTTTGCCAAGAAAAAATCTTCTTTAATAGATGCATCCAAACATCATATCCTTACTTCAGGACACCCTTCACCATTAAGCGCAAATAGAGGTTTATGGTTTGGAAATCAACATTTTAGTAAAACAAATTCCATCTTAACTTCATTGGGAAAACCGTTAATAACTTGGTGAATAAACTATAAGTAAAACTGTTAAAATAATAAGATATTTCGTACGTTTATTACTTTAATAGTAATACACGCAAAACCCCGTACGTTGAAAAGACTGAAGTCAGTGCTTCTTGTCGATGACGATGAGACTACCAACTTTTTGAACCGTTTCTTTCTGAAGCAGCTTAGTGATGATCTTCCTGTGAGCATTGCTAATAACGGAAAGGAAGCCATAGACTATTTAGAGCATGAAACCAATCCTGAAGAAATGCCCTGTTTGTTGATTTTGGACACCAATATGCCAGTTATGAACGGATGGGAGTTTTTGGACACATACAGCCAGCAATTTGATTCTGAGTTTAAGAAGAATATAGTTGTAGTAATGTTAACCGCTTTGGATACGAAAGAGACAACAGAAATGGCTTTGGCTCACCCTAGTGTGTCCGATACAGCGCAGAAACCTCTATCCGATTTAAAATTCAAGGAACTCATCAAAAAACACTTTTCCTAACTATAGCAAAAAAGTACTGGAAGGTTTAATTTTCTCAACTTGGCCTAGGTGTTTCAACTGACTCTGAACCTCGTTTAAGATTTCTTCCTTTAACTGACTTTGGCCCCAGATAGTTTTGGACAGCCAATCTTGAATATCTTCCAGTTTTTGACCATACCTATTGGCCAAGGTTCGGTCTATACTTGGAATGGTCTTAAATTCAACGGTATAGGTATCGATGATTTCCAGTATATGCTTTAATAAACCGCTATTTTCTTGAATAAACGCTTGGGTAGCGGCAATTACGAAACAGGGCCATGGTGTTGGAAAATCTCCCAATCGCTTTAACGTTCCCTTGTCCACCCAGGGTTTGGTAGTGAAATGCTCCCACATGAAGTAGGCATCAGAACCATTTTCAAATTCTTCCAATGCGCCCATCAGGTTATTTATTATCCGAAAACGTAGTGAATTGGTATCCCATCCCATTTTTTGGGCATGAATTGTGGCCATTAAATGACTTCCACTCCCCATTCTACTGATGGCGATTTCTGCTTTTTCCAAATCGGATACCGATTGATATTCGCTATCCTGACGCACATGAATTCCCCAAACTAAAGGTGAGGAAACATATTCCTGTACAATTTTTACCGGATTCCCATGTGATATACTTTTGATGATTCCCTCGGTAAGAATAATGGCCAAATCTGTCTCATTTCGCTGAAGCATTTCAGACATTCTTCCCGTCCCTTCTGGGATATCGGTCCAAACCAAGTCAATGCCTCGTTCCTCAAAAGCGCCTTCCTCAATAGCTAGATGCCAAGGTAGGTTAAAGTGCTCAGGTACTCCTATGATTCTAACAGTTTTCATTAAAGCAATCTTTACTAGAGTTATTCCACCAGTTTCTCTAAGGTGTATTGAATCAATCTATCAACAGTTTCAAAACCATTGGTCGAGAATTCGCCTGTAATCCTGTTGGCCAAGATAGCATTGAGAGAGATTGCTCTATGCCCCAATAGTTTTGCTAGTCCGTAAATACCAGCTGTTTCCATTTCCAGGTTGGTTATCGGGCGATTTTCAAAGGAAAACTTGGAAAGGTCTTCGGTAAACTCCTTGAGCTTTGCAGAAATACGAAGCACCCTTCCTTGAGGTCCATAAAATCCTGAATTTGTAACAGTTATACCAGAACGTATACGATTTGATACGATTTTTTTTGCAAGCGAGCTATCACAATCTACTGCATAAGGATGTATGCCAAACCTATTCCATCTTAGATTGGAGATCAACTTCCTTTCTAAATCCAAGTTTCTGGAATGCTCAGAATTGTAAAAGTGCAATAAACCTTCCAATCCCACAGCAGAGGTGCTCAAAAGAAAAGAATCTACAGGGATGTCAGGTTGAATAGCACCTGATGTACCGATACGTATAAAATCTAATTGCGTTTTATGCTGTTTTACCTTCCGGGTTTTGAAATCGATGTTTGCAAGGGCATCCAATTCGTTGAAAACAATGTCAACATTGTCCGTTCCTATACCTGTAGAGATGACTGTTAGGCGTTTGTTTTTATAAAAACCTGTATGTGTATGGAATTCTCGGCGTTCTTTTTTGATTTCTATGGAATCAAAATATCTAGAGACCGTTTTAACCCGTTCGGGGTCACCAACTGTGATAATCGTCTCAGAAATATCTTGGGGAAGTAGGTTTAAATGATAGATACTTCCGTCTGGATTCAGAATTAACTCGGATTCTCCAAGCGTCATTTTAGAGCTTTAGAATTCTATCTGTTGAAGAATTATATAAAAAGTTATACTTTAAAGAACCGCCTAGATATTGTTGATTATCACGTATTTGCGAATAGTAATTTATCTTATTATTTAATACTTCCCTACCTTTTTTTGTTAATTTAATTGGATCAAAAGAGCTGATTAGAGGGCGCAAGGATGTAATAATACGGTTGTATTGGGTATCGCCAAACCCATAGTGTCCTTGGCTGCTTAGGAGTGCTCTGAGCAGGTCATCTTTGGATTCGAGAGTTTCATTTTCTATAGTGGCCAATACTTTGTTCTCCAATAAATTAAGCCCGTTTTTTATAGTTGGGTATCTTTTCAGATGGGCTTTTAAAGCTTCTGAAAGATATTTGAACTGAAAAGGATTATGGGTAATTACATTTTCAAGTCGCATGGGATTGTCGCTACAATATAACTGCCAAACATAATCCGCAAATTCTATATCATCTTGAGTAAGATTGATTCGGTTCTGGTATAGGGATAAAAGCTTTTCATCGTCGAGCTCATTGAGCGCATACATTTTGTCACTTTCATCTTCTTTGCCACTGCACACCAAAGAGATTTCAGCATGTCTTCTATGTGTTTTTAGCCAACTAATGACTGCTAACATATTGATTTGGCAAAACAAATCGTATTCAAACCACAAAACTATTTGGTCCTGTTGTTTGTGGTTACATAGCGAACGATATTCCTTGAGAGTCTTTTCTACAAACCACGATTTAGATACTCGGTAGTTCTTGTTTAAAAACTCAAATCTGGTTTTCCAAAAGGATTCGCTCCCAACATTGCATAACGTTTTGCCCTCGCAGAGCATTTCACGCCAAGTTATGATGTCTCCCTTGAGGTCAAGTGTTTTTAATCTGGAGGTAAAACTGTCCCCGTTGGTAATGTGCAACAGTGAGTTCATTTTCAGTTTTAGTTTTCGTCGGTTAGAAGTATTAAAAGTAAGATTAAAACGAAAAACTCAAAAACTTTTTCGTAAAACCTTGGTTTTCAATAGCGAATTTTAACAAGTTAAACAGAATAGAGGATTCAAAATGTAAAATTGACAATTAGCCACCGACCCGTTTTACGGAAAACCCATTGGATTTTAGAAACTCCATTATTTTATCCCGGTAATCTCCTTGGATAATAATTGTGTCATTTTTAAAGCTCCCACCAACACTTAACATGGACTTGATATCCTTGGTCAATTTCTTGAAATCTGCATCGGCGCCATTATATCCTTCTATAATAGTAATGGGCTTGCCCTTTCGTTTTTCATACTTACAAATAAGAGGCTCGTCCTGTAGCCAATATGTTGGTTTTACTTGGTCTTTTTCAGGTTCCTCGGGAGTATGGTCTGGGAATAGATTACGAAGTTGGTCTTGTAAACTCATTGATGTGCTGCCTTATTTTTTTACCAACCCTAATTCAATCAATCTTTCATTCAGATACTCACCTGCGGTAGTATCCTCGAAACCTTTCGGATGGTCCTCATCAATACAGTTCGCCAAACAGTTCAAAGGCATTTCACTAACGGGATGCATAAAGAAAGGGATGGAATATCTTGACGTGCCCCATAACTCCTTAGGTGGATTGACCACTTGGTGAATGGTAGATTTAAGCTTATTGTTGGTTAATCTTGAAAGCATGTCCCCAACATTGATCATCAATTGGTCGGGTCGTGCTATGGCATCTACCCATTCGCCTTCATGATTTTGTACTTGAAGACCTTTACCATGCGCACCCATAAGCAACGTGATAAGGTTGATATCGCCATGGGCAGCAGCTCTAACGGCATTTTTGGGTTCTTCTTGTATGGGAGGATAATGGATTGGTCTTAAAATAGAATTTCCATTTTTTATCCATTCATCAAAATAAGTTTCCTCTAAATCTAAGTGAAGGGCCAAAGCTCTCAATACATACTTCGCCGTTTTCTCCAATTTTTGATAGGTTTCTTTACCCACAGAATTGAAATTGGGTAGTTCTTCGACCACAACATTGTCCGGATATTGTTCTTCAAGTTCTGGATTGTCCTCTACATATTGTCCAAAATGCCAAAACTCCTTCAAATCGCCCTCTTTTTTTCCTTTGGCATGCTCCTTTCCAAATGAGGTATATCCTCTTTGTCCTCCAATGCCTTCAATCTCATATTTATCCTTTAAATCTTGGGGTTGATGAAAAAACTCCTTGATTTCGGAATAGAGCTTGTCCACTAGTTCATCTTCCAAAAAATGTCCGCTAAGGGCGACAAAACCTATATTTTCAAAAGCAGCTCCTATTTCTTTGATAAATTTTTCCTTTCTGGAAGAATCTCCAGATACGAAGTCTTGCAGGTCGACACTGGGTATAGCACTCATAACGATATAATTTAGGTACCCTCAAAAATACGGAATTACGATAAAGGTTAAACAGAATTCATGGCAACATAGGGCATTTTAGTACTTTTAGTCTTTGTAAAAAATCCTTTATGCAATACCATACTGACCATCTGGATAAACAGATTTTGATTGACCTATATCTTGGTATGTTGAAACCCAGAATGATAGAAGAAAAAATGCTGATTCTTCTTCGGCAAGGAAAGATTTCCAAGTGGTTTAGTGGAATAGGGCAAGAAGCCATTTCAGTAGGGGTAACCATGGCCTTGAAAAAGGAAGAGTACATTCTACCTATGCATAGAAATTTAGGTGTTTTTACCACTAGGAACATCCCATTGTATAGGCTTTTTGCACAATGGCAGGGAAAACAAAGTGGTTTTACACAAGGTAGAGACCGTAGCTTTCATTTTGGCACTCAGGAATATAGAATTGTGGGAATGATATCCCATTTAGGTCCCCAACTTGGTGTTGCAGATGGAATTGCTTTGGCTGACATGATTCGACGCAAGAAAAGGGTAACTGCTGTTTTTACGGGAGAAGGTGCAACCAGTGAAGGTGATTTTCACGAAGCTTTGAATGTTGCATCTGTATGGAATCTTCCGGTGCTGTTTTGTATTGAAAATAACGGATACGGGTTATCTACCCCCACTAATGAGCAATACAATTGTGAGCACCTTGCCGATAGAGCGAAAGGTTATGGTATAGAATCCAGAATAATTGACGGAAACAATATCACAGAAGTATTTACCAAGGTAGATGAGTTGTGTAAATCCTTACGAAAAAGACCAAGACCTGTGTTGCTGGAGTTCAAGACCTTTCGTATGCGAGGCCATGAAGAAGCTAGCGGAACCAAATACGTTCCTGATAAGTTGATGAAAAAATGGGCCGAGAAAGACCCTATTTCCAATTTTGAAGACTACTTAAAAGAGCAAGAACTATTGTCGGATAAGAGTATTGAAGAGTATAAGGCATCGATTACGAACGAAATAGATACCCATTTAAAAAAGGCCTTTGAAGAACCAGAGGTATCTACAGATACAGCAAAGGAAACAAATGAGGTTTACTATAGTTTTGAATACGAGCATTCTGAACCAGGTTTGGAGACCAAAAACATTCGTTTTGTGGATGCAGTGTCCGAAGGCCTGGAACAATCCATGGATAAATACAATGAGCTTATCATAATGGGGCAAGATATCGCTGAATATGGAGGCGTATTCAAAATAACTGAGGGATTCACGGGGAAATTTGGGAAAAGTCGTGTGCGAAATACGCCTATTTGTGAATCGGCAATCGTATCTGCAGCAATGGGGCTTTCCATTAATGGCATGAAGGCCGTAATGGAGATGCAATTTGCGGATTTTGTGAGCTCCGGATTCAATCCCATTGTTAATTATCTAGCTAAAGTGCACTATCGATGGAACGAAAAGGCAGATGTGGTCATCCGAATGCCTTGCGGAGGTGGGGTAGGGGCCGGACCCTTTCATTCGCAAACCAACGAAGCGTGGTTTACTAAAGTTCCTGGCCTTAAAGTGGTGTATCCTGCCTTTCCATCTGATGCCAAAGGGCTGTTGGCTACGGCTATCAATGACCCCAATCCTGTACTTTTTTTTGAGCACAAAGGGCTGTACCGAAGTATTTATCAAGATGTTCCAGCTGATTATTATACGTTGCCATTTGGTGAAGCGTCACTAGTAAAGGAAGGTGGAGAATTGACTGTGGTTTCTTATGGTGCTGGAATCCATTGGGCATTGGAAATACTAAAAAAATACCCAGACATTGAAGCGGATGTGTTAGATTTGCGTACACTTCAACCTCTGGATTTTGAGTCCATTTTCACCTCAGTAAAAAAGACTGGTAAGCTTATCATATTGCAAGAAGATACCCTTTTCGGCGGTGTAGCCAGCGATATATCGGCAACCGTAATGGAGAATTGCTTTGAGTTCTTGGATGCACCTATCAAAAGGGTGGCCAGTTTGGATACGCCGGTTCCTTTTGCGAAGAATCTAGAAGAGAACTTTTTGCCCAAACAACGGTTTGCGAATGCTTTATTAGAACTTTATGATTATTAAGAGAAAATACTTAACAAATTTTTAACAATACAAACCGCAAATTTGTGTGTCCTAAACGTATATCAACAATAAAACTTCTAATCTTATGGCAAAAAAAACTTTTTTAGTAGCAACAATATTCGGTCTGTTGCTAATGTCCTGTTCGGTCTCAAAAAGTGCTCGAACCCAACGTAACTTATTCAGTGGCAGCTGGACTCTGGACGATATCTCATATGAAAATAACACGGGTAATTTCAAATCTACAATCTTTAATGATGCAGAAGATATATGCTTTGAGGGAAGTGACTGGTTCTTTAGGGATAACAACAGTACGGGTAGATACACCATTTCCCAAAGTTCACTTTGTCAGGGTGGAGACCGTTTTTTCAGATGGTCGGTAGTTGAACCAACACAGAACTATAGCAGTCAGTTGCAGTTCAAGTTCATTGATGAAAAAAGAAAAGATGTTTCAGGTGGATTTGGGTATCGCTTGAATATCAGCAGCCTTACTGAGCAATCTATGACACTAAGATCAAATGTTTCAGTGGACGGGCAACCCGTTACCATAGTTTATCAATTTTCCAAAAAACAATAATTCATGAAAAATATAGTAAAGAAAACTACAGTATATGTATTGACCATCGGGCTACTTCTAAGCTGTGATGCTGTCAAAAATGCAAATAACACTCAAAAAGGAGCCGTTATTGGTGCCTCTGGAGGTGCCGTTATTGGTGGGGTCATAGGAAACAATGTAGGAAAGGGCAATACTGCGCTTGGCGCCATAATTGGAGCTGTTGTTGGCGGTGCAGCAGGAGGATATATTGGGAACCGGATGGATAGACAGGCTGAACGCATTGAAGAAGAAATTCCAGGTGCTGAAGTAAAACGAGTTGGAGAAGGAATCAACGTTACCTTCAATGAAGATGCTGGAGTGTATTTTGACACCAATAGGTCAGATGTAAAAGGGACTTCTGCAGCTACTTTGGACAAATTGGTAGGTATTTTCAAAGAATACCCAAAATCTATAATCTTGGTTGAAGGACATACGGATAGTGCAGGCCCAGAAGACTATAACTTAAATTTATCTAAGCAACGTGCAGAATCTGTAACCAAGTATTTGGTCAGTAAAGGGATTTCCAGTGGAAGGTTTACTACAAAATGGTATGGGGAAGCACAGCCTAAGGCAACCAATGAGACTTCAGAGGGCAAGGCCAAGAACAGAAGAGTGGAGTTGGCTATTATGGCAAGTGAAGAATTGAAAGAAGAGGCATACCAAAGCACCAACTAATAGTAAAGATTTAAAAAGTTTACTTGAATCCCGGCCAATTGGTCGGGATTTTTGTTTGAATGATGTATCTTCAATATGTGAATACGAATGAGGTCGTAATTATTGGAGGGGGATTGGCAGGATTGACCGCGGCAATTGATTTAACCCAGCGAGGAAAACAAGTGCTTGTAATTGAAAAGAATACTTACCCACACCATAAAGTTTGTGGGGAATATGTTTCCAATGAAGTGCGCCCTTATCTTCAACAACTAGGTCTTGATGTTGGAAAATTGACCTCAGTTGATATATCTACCCTGCAACTTGGCACATATACCGGCAAAACAACGCAAGTCACACTTCCTTTAGGGGGATTTGGGGTAAGTAGATATGCCCTTGATGAAAGATTGTATCAATTGGCTATGCAGAGTGGGGCAGAGTTTTTGTTTGATTCTGTTCAAGACGTCAAGTTCAATGAAAACAGGTTTGAACTACGTCTTTCCAAACAAGAAATCATGGCCGATGTGGTGATTGGAGCTTTTGGAAAAAGATCCAATATGGATAAAAGACTCAAGCGTCCCTTTATTTCAAAAAAATCAGCATGGTTGGCGGTCAAATGCCATTACAATGGCTATGATTTTCCCAATCATATGGTGTCGCTGCAGACTTTTCCTGGAGGGTATGGCGGACTATCAAAAACCGAAAAGGGCCATATCAACTTCTGTTATCTGGCGAAATATGAAGACTTTAAATGTTTGGGGAGTCTAAAAGAATTTCAAAGAAAAGTGTTAGCAAAGAATCCAATTCTCGACCATTTTTTTGAGTCAGCAACACCAGTTTTTGAAAAACCGTTGAGCATAGCACAAGTTTCTTTCGATAAAAAGAAACTCATAGAAAATCATGTGCTGATGTGTGGGGATACAGCAGGACTGATTCATCCACTTTGTGGCAATGGAATGGCTATGGCCATACATAGCGCTAAAATGGCCGCTCAATGTGTCGACATGTATTTGGAAAAGGAAGAATTCACGAGAGAAGCTATGGAAAAAGCATATAAAAAAGTATGGACAGAGGAATTTCAAAAAAGATTGAGATTGGGAAGAATGCTACAGAGCCTAATGTTACATACCAATTGGTTTGATTTTATGCTATCAACTGTGGCGAGTTCAGAAAAAATACTAAAAGGCGTTATCTCGGGGACGCATGGGAAACCAATTTTACAATGATGGATTTTTCAATTCGAAGTAGGGTCGATGAATTAATGGATGACCCCAATATGGAGTTGCCAAAGTTACGAGAGGCTTATGAGGACATCAATCGCTGTAATAGCCTTTTGGGCGGTGACGCAATCACCATAGATGGTGTCTGGAAACTCATTCAACAGGAGCGAAAAAAATCGTATACGATTTTAGATATGGGCTGTGGAGACGGTACCATGCTTCGTAAACTTTCCGATTTTCTCAATAAAAAAGGGGTCTCACATAAAATGATGGGCATTGACCTCCGTGATGATGTTTTGTTAATTGCTCGTGAGAGTAGCGAGGCATATCCGCAAATTGAGTTCAAAAAAATGGACATTTTAAAAGCAGATGCTTCCTTCACCTGTGACATTATAATCAATACCTTGACGATGCACCACTTTGATGAGGACCGTATAGACACCTTTTTAAAGCAATTTGTAAGATTGTCCAAGGTGGGTGTTGTAATCAATGATTTGCAGCGTAGCAAGCTATCGTACAACCTATTCAAGATTTTTAGTTTTTTCTTCATTCGTACTAGGGTTGCCCAAGTGGACGGACTGATATCCATAAGCAAGGGGTTTCATAAGGATGACCTCATAAAACTGTCAAAAAAAATACCAAATGTTATTCATACAATTCAATGGAAATGGGCCTTTCGGTATGTATGGATAATACAAATTAACCAACCAAGTAAAACATGAGTCAAGTACGCGTAGTACAGGTAGCTAAGCAATTGCCAAAATATAGTAGGACTACCAAGGAAATACTTCCTTTTGTGGAGTTATGGCTTTCTCAACAAGAGGAGCGCTTTAGAAGAAAGGTTGTAAAGATTTTTGAAGGCTCTGGAGTGGATAAACGCTATGGAATCATGGATATTGCAGAGGTCTTTACAGCCACTTCTTTCCAAGCGAAAAACGATATCTATATACGTGAAGTAAAGCAGCTCGGGGAAGAGGTTTTAAATAAAGCATTGAATGCTGCTGGTTGGCAAGCAGACTCATTGGACTTTATCATCACCGTAAGTTGTACGGGAATTATGATTCCCTCATTGGACGCTTACTTGGCTAATGCATTAGGGTTCAAACAGGATATTGTCCGTTTGCCTGTAACCGAAATGGGCTGTGCGGCTGGGGTCTCAGGATTGATTTATGCAAAACACTTTTTAAAAGCGAATCCAGATAAAAGAGCTGCTGTGGTAGCGGTTGAAAGTCCTACGGCAACTTTTCAGTTAAACGACTTTTCAATGGCCAACATGGTGAGTGCTGCCATTTTTGGTGATGGGGCCGCTTGTGCACTGTTGTCATCGGAAGAAATAATATCAGGACCTGAAATAATTGGAGAGGAAATGTATCATTTTAAGGAAGCTACGCATTTAATGGGCTTTGATTTGACCAACACAGGGCTCAAAATGATTTTGGACCCTGCAGTTCCTGAAATGATTTCTTCGCATTTTCCTAAAATTGTGCATCCGTTTCTCGAAAAAAATGGGACTCAAATTGAAGAGGTGGACTATTTGATATTTCATCCAGGGGGCCGAAAGATTGTAGAGACGGTTGAATCCTTATTTGGGGAATTAGGCAAAAATATTGATGCAACCCGAGAAGTACTTAGAAATTTTGGTAATATGAGTAGCGTAACGGTACTATACGTGTTGGAGCAATTTTTAAGCCAACCTTATGAAAAAGAAAAGCAAGGATTGGTACTCAGCTTTGGGCCAGGTTTCTCGGCGCAACGTGTATTATTGCGTTGGTAATAAATAGTTTTAAGTTGAAAAATTCATCTAAATGGGCTTTGATATTGGGCGGAAGCAGTGGCTTGGGGCTAGCCACGGCCCATAAATTAGCAAAAGAGGGGTATAACCTTTTCATTTTGCATCGCGATAGAAGGTCAGAACTTCAAGAAATAGAAAATGAATTCAATTCAATGCGCTCATACGGAGTTGAATTACACACCTTCAATAAAGATGCTCTGAATCCTGAAAAGACTCAGGAAGTAGTTGCTGCAATGCTGGAATTGCTTAAAGGAGACAAGCTGCATGTTTTGGTGCATAGTATTGCCAAAGGCAATTTGAAACCCTTAAACATTGATGAAGCAGCTTCATTGAACACATCTGATTTTCAACATACCATTCAAGCCATGGGTATCAATCTGTATGAATGGACAAAAACCCTTTTAAGCAACGAATTGTTGGCAGAAGACTCTAGAATTATAGCATTTACCAGTGAGGGAAGTTCAAAAGCTTGGGAAGGGTATGCCGCTGTATCAGCTGCCAAAGCTACTTTAGAGTCCATAGTGCGCAGTATGGCTTTGGAATTCGCTCCCTTTGGCTTAAAGGTCAACTGTATTCAGGCTGGGACAACAAATACCAAGTCCTTTCGAATGATTCCCAACAGTGCCGAATTGAAAGAACAAGCCATAAAGAGAAATCCATTTAAAAGATTGACAATGCCTGAGGACGTTGCCAACGCCGTGTATCTCTTGACTTTGGAAGAAGCCAAATGGATAAACGGGACCATTGTAAAAGTAGATGGCGGGGAGAGCCTACGGTAATACTATTTAAGAATGAAAAAGACTGAAATTCTCAATTTACTGCCTTATTCGCAACCCTTTTTGTTTGTGGATGAATTGTTGGATGTTCATTCTGAAGGCGTAGTGGGACGTTTCATCTTTAAGAAGGAAATGGACTTTTATCAAGGTCACTTTAAAGATGTTCCCCTTACTCCTGGAGTTATTTTAACTGAATGCTGCGCACAGATAGGTCTTGTATGTCTGGGAATCTTCCTTTTGGGAAAGGATATGGATGGTAACCAACTTCAAATAGGGATGTCGAGTTCAGAGATGGAGTTTTACATCCCGGTTTATCCCGGAGAAACAGTACGGGTAGAATCGGAAAAGGTATATTTCCGCTTTGGCAAACTTAAATGTAAGGTGAAACTATACAATCAAAACGGAGAGCTTGCATGTAAAGGCGTTTTGGCCGGAATGCTAAAATCTGAAAGAAATGGAAAATAGGGTGGTGATAACAGGTTTAGGGGTATGTGCTCCAAACGGAATTGGCCTTGAAAATTTTGGAAAAGCCTTAGCAGATGGTAAAAGTGGCATCCATTTTCATCAAGATTTGAAGGAACTAAATTTTTCGTGTCAAATAGCTGGAAAACCGAATATTGAATCAATTGATTTAAACAAATACTTTACTAATGTCCAGTTAAGAGGATTGGAAGCATCTGGGTTGATTTATGGAGTCATTTCTGGAAAAGATGCCTGGGAGGACGCTGGTCTTAATACGGCCGGTGAGGATGAACCCAATTGGGAAAACGGGGTGGTATTTGGGACGGGTATGTTGGGAGTGGACCGTTTTAGAAATGCTATCTATGCGGTTGATGAAGGAAACGTAAGACGTTCGGGAAGCACTACGGTGATTCAGACCATGGCTAGTGGCATAAGTGCTTTTTTGGGTGGTATGCTGGGCTTTGGAAACCAAGTGACTACCAACTCCTCTGCTTGTTCTACAGGTACTGAAGCGCTTTTAATGGGATATGACCGTATTAAATCCGGTAAAGCGAAGCGAATGCTGGTGGGGAGTTGCAGTGATAGCGGTCCATACATTTGGGGCGGTTTTGATGCCATGCGAATTTTACCAAGAAACTATAACGACAATCCTGAATCGGCTAGTAGGCCAATGAGCGCCTCGGCGTCTGGTTTTGTGCCTGGAAGTGGGGCTGGAGCCTTGGTTTTGGAATCATTGGAAAGTGCCTTGGAGCGAGATGCCCATATTTATGCCGAAGTTCTGGGGGGTGCAGTAAACAGTGGTGGCCATAGAGGAGGGGGCAGCATGACAGCTCCCAATAGCACAGCTGTTCAGCATTGTATTCAACAAGCTATCCGAAATGCAGATGTTTCTGAAGAGGATATAGATGTAATCAACGGGCATTTAACAGCAACCACCAAAGACCCAGTAGAGATTGAGAACTGGAGCGCGGCCTTAAATCGAAAAGGAAAAGATTTTCCCTATATCAACTCATTCAAGGGTATGTTTGGGCATTGCTTGGCTGCTGCAGGAAGTATTGAATGCGTTGGAACAGTCCTTCAAATCCATCAACAACAAATCTTTGGAAATGTAAATTGTAATGATCTGCATCCGGAGATATTAAAAACTATCGATAAATCTAGAATACCCCAAAAGACTTTTGGACATAGGCCAAAAATAATCGCCAAAGCCAGTTTTGGTTTTGGTGATGTAAATGCCTGTGTTATTTTTAAGCAGTATTTGAAAAACTAAAAATGTCAGAAAAAGAAAAGAGGTACGAAGAACTTAAAAGCATTGTGGCGAACTATCTGCCGGACGACGTCTCTGCAGAAAGCATTTCATTGGAAAGCCATTTTATCAATGAATTGAATATAAATTCTGCAAACCTTGTGGATATTGTTTTGGATGTAGAGGATGCTTTTGACATCATGTTGGAAAATGAGGATATGGATCAAATGGAAACCGTGCAGGATGCCCTCAGGATTGTGGACTCAAAAATTGAATCAAAGCCCTAAAAACAAAATGAAGGAATTTGTACAGTACGTATTGCAAAAAGTGAATGTGGATAAGCGATTATTGCTTATCTATTGTACGGTATATTTTTTATGGGGCCTTGGGATGAATTGGTTTGGGGCTCAGGTGGAAATTGCAAAATTCACCTATTGGTGGCAAGTGATCACCTGCTACATTTTATATATGGTGCCAATTTCTTTGGTTTTGAGGGGTCTTCCCTTCCATGCACAATACGCTTATGGTTTGATTGCTATGGGTTTATTGGAGTTTGGGGGATATGCCTTGCAGACCTCCTATGCATATCCAAACAATCTATTGGATCAATTCTTTAACATTAGAAATTTTAGTTTAGGTATGGCTCTGTTCTTTGCTCTATATTTTCCGCTCGGAAATTGGGGTGTGGGAAGAATATATGTCATGATTTTCGGAAAGGAGCATCCTTAATTAAGAACCAGTTTCAAAGACCATTTTTACCTTCACAAGATTATCCTCTCGCCTTTTCTTTATCTTGATTCCATAATCAATAGAATATAGAGAGGTGGTGCCTACGAGTTGTTGTCCATTTTTTGTGAAAGTTATGGTAATCTCTTTTTCAACGCCTTTAATATTGAGATTGCCGGTTACTAAAAGTTTAGTATTCTCGTTTCGTATTCGTTTGCTCTCAAAGGTGATTTTAGGATAATCATCTACATTAAAATACTTACCGCTTCTCAGGGACCAATTACGCAGACCATTATTGGTATCCAGTGTTTTGGACTGCACGGCTCCTTTAAAATAGGAATTCTCCAAATTCTGCCAATCGATTTTGGATTGGGACTCAAAGCCTTCAATAGTACCTTTGACTTCTTTTGAAACGAATTCAAATGTAATTTTTGCAGAAGTTATCTTGCCCGTGCTTTGCCCATGTAGGTTTGTTTTGAAAAAGACAAGTGCAATAAGTACTAAAGAGGTGAGCATTTTCATAGCGTAATCTTTTTGCTAAATGTACATATTCATGTCGAAAGTGAAAAGCGAGAACGTTTATCCTTCTTTTACTTTTGTTTAACACTTTAAATGGCTGAAAATAGTTCTCTTAGGCAGTTAAGACTTGTTTATTTTTCTGTGACCTTGGCGTTAAGCGCTGCCTAGCTTTATCAAAAAATAAATTATAAAACATTGAAATTCATATAAATGGAATATGAAGGCCCTATTTTTGTCGTAGTGTTAAAAATCAGAAAATGAAGTTAATTTTGAGTAAAAATGTAGGATTATTTGTATTTTAAGGGTAGCGATTGCAAAACACTAATAAGTAAACAAAACCATGAATGATTCAACAACTAGTAGTGTAATCCCTAGCCAAGAATTGCTTGTTCGTTTGGAAAGAAATAACATGGCAATGCTTAGATTATCCCGAAAATTGAGCTCCTATACCTGCGAACCCAATAACAGGTCTTGTTTTGAGAAATTATACGAGTTGCGACAAGATTTTAAAAGTTTTGCGAACCGACATAACCAAATAATGGGACTTCTAAAGGGGAGTAAAGCCATAGGAAGGAACTTGGATTCGGAAGTTAAGAAACATCTTCGCAGCTTTAAAAAATTAGAAAGCGATATGGCTGCTTATCTTTTGGACACTAACAAATACTATTGATTTACAGGTAATTCCTATTTTTCTTTATATCGAATGAATTAATATTTCAGATTATTCTGAAATCCACAGTATTATTGTATACCAAAGTAATACTGTCTCATGGGTAAGTCCAGGAACACGACACTTATCATTCTTGCCTTTTTTGCAATCTATGTAATATGGGGTTCCACGTATTTGCTCAATAAAATTGCTGTTCTGGAACTTCCTCCTTTTATGTTGGCTTCATTTCGGTTTACGACAGCCGGCATTCTTATTTTTCTTCTGGCCAAACTAATGGGCATTGAAATAAGAATCAGTCGAAAACAGTTGTGGAATACCATTTTTGCTGGATTTCTTTTTTTAAGTTTTGGGAACGGTATGGTTGTATGGGCACTTCGTTATGTAGATACAGGTTTTGCAGCACTGGAGATTTCTTCTCAACCTCTTATTATTTTACTAATGATGTGGATTTTAGAAGGTAAAAAAATCAAGCCTATGTCCATGATCGGGGTCTTTTTTGGAATAATCGGAATATACTTGCTGGTCAGTCAAAAACAGATAATCTCCAAGGAAAATTCCATTTTGGGAATGATAATGATTTTTGCCTGTATGCTAAGCTGGGCTTACGGGAGCATTTTTGTTGCCAAAGCGGATTTGCCTAAAAACTATTTTGTAAATACCGGATACCAAATGTTTACCGGAGGAATAATTTTGGCTTTAATGAGTGTTGGCTTTGGTGAACAATGGACAAATCCTATAGCTTGGAGTTTTAATGTTCAACTGGTTATGGTGCTTTTGGTCATTTTTGGGAGTATACTGGCCTTTACTTCGTTCAATTATCTATTGAAAGTTGTTTCGCCAGAAAAGGTAGCTACATCTACCTATGTCAATCCCATAGTGGCCATGTTACTGGGCTGGTATTTTTTAAAGGAAGAAATTACAAACCAGTCCATTGTGGCTGCGATAGTTTTATTGACAGGTGTCTATTTTATTAATACAAAAAAGACCCTGGCGATTTTTGAGCGATTCAAAAAATAGCTTTTTTTGATTTTGTGACATGTTTCAATTGACCATGTACGATTCAACACAAAAAAGGGCCAATTCACTACATTTCATTTTTTACTTAGTTCGTTTTAAGACACTTTTGTCCTATCAATCAAAAACATCAATCACAATTCAATCATCAATCAAAAAACGAACAGTTATGAAACAACTTACAAAAATCCTTGCCGTATTATTTGCCAAACTTATTTTACTTTTTCTTCTGTTTGGCAGTAATTCCATTACCGCCCAACAAAAGAGTACATCTGTAAGAATCAGCAATAAAGGGAAAACCTCTATTTCTGTAAGCAACCCATTTGGAAAGAACTTTAGTGTGGAATATGAGGGTGAAATTAAACTCTCTGAAGACGATAAAGATATAGCGTACATTTCTCCAGGAGGGTATATGGAAATCAAGCGCTCGGCTTTTGGAAGTAGAAGACGCATTTTCATAGAACCAGATGACTCTGGAAGACTTATCAAAAAATACTATGTTGGAAGCTCTCAGAAAAGCTTTGAAGGTGAAGGGGAGAAATGGCTTGCGGAAATCCTATTGGATGTGGTTCGTACCACAACTTTGGGCTCGCAACAACGGGTGGATAGGATTTACAAAAAACGCGGGGCATATGGCGTTCTTAAGGAGGTGGGGTATATGGATAGTAACCACGTTAAATCTCGTTACTTAAAACTACTTCTAAAGAAAAACCTAAAGAATCCTGACATAGCTCTAGTGCTTAAAGCTATTGAGAATGATGTGGACTCGGATTACCATAGGGCGGATATCCTGAAGAGCAATACATCACGGTTTCTATCAACTGAAGCAAACATCTCTGCTTATATAAATGCAGCATCCCAAATTGATTCTGACCACCATAAGGCGGAAGTTCTTAAGCAATCCATCAAGGAACGGGATTTAACGGAGAATCAAATGAAATCTATGTTGGTTGTGGCAAAAGACATTGATTCGGACCATCATAAATCCAGCGTATTGTTAACTGCGCTCAAAAGCAATTCCCTGAACGATAGTAACATTAAACTTTTGGCCTCTACTTCAAAAAGTATAGACTCCGACCACCATAGAGCCAATGTATTGAAAACTGCAATCAATAACAGCAATTTACCATCAAGTGGGCAGCACACCTTTCTGAATGCTTTGGAGGGCATGAGTTCGGATTATCATATTGACGATGTTTTGTCAAAAATGGTGAATAAAGGAAGTTTAGAGTCGTCTGCTATTTCCCATGTTATTAAATGTGTGGGATATATGGATTCAGATAGCCATCAAGCCAATGTTTTGAAGAAGTTGGTGCAAAAACAACAGCTTTCCGATTCAAATACCGAAGACTTTGTTTCTGCTCTAGGCAGAGTTAGCTCTGATAGCCATACCGCCGATGTGCTTAGATATGCCTCTAAATTGAACCTTAATGACAAACAACTTATGGCAATGTTTGAAGCCATCAGAAGAATTGATTCAGATCATCACAAAGCCGATTCTTTGGTCCGATTTGCAGATCAAGTCAGTCAAAGTGGGACAAGTATTCAGGAGGCCTATCTTAATACGTGTCGTTCCATAAACTCTGATTCCCACTATAGAAGAGCTTTAGATGCCATTCAATAATATGGGTACTCACCAAGCTGCCGTTTTGATATAATTCAAATATGAGTATTTTGGTGGTATGAGGCCACTGGATTCTTTTTTCACCAGACCAAACATGCGAAAACACCTTCTTATCGTTACCTTAGGTTTTGCCATTGGTATTCTTTTTTATGCCTTTCATAATTTCAAGGAACAACCAAATTTCTTAGAAGTTTTTCTTAATGGCTTTCTTGGTATAGGTATCAGTTATACATTTCATTTCATAAATCAATTTCTTAACAAGAGTATTAATTGGAAAAAACAAACAGGACTGAGACTGCTTCTCGGAATTGTAATTCATTTGATTGTGGGAACCGGGATTGTTTATCTGAGTCTACGGGCCTATGAAAAGATTTATCCCGGCTACAGTTTCTTTTCAAATAAAGAGGAAATGGCTTTTGTGAAAATGTTGGTCTTGTTGTTCAGCGTAGTTTTGGTCTACAATATCATTTACTTCGCTTTTTATTCTTACCAGCAATATGTAAAAGGTCAATTGCTGGAGTCAAAAATAAGGCGATGGCAAACCGAACTGCAGCTAAAAGCACTTAAATCCCAATTAAGCCCTCATTTTCTATTTAATTGCCTAAATGCCCTATCTACTTTGGTCACTAAAGATATAAATGCGGCTGAACGGTTTATTCGTGCTCTGGCAAAATCCTATGACTATACCCTTAGCAACTATCAAAACACTTTGGTTCAGGTTTCTGAAGAATTGGAATTTGTGAAATCATATTGCTTTTTGATGAAGACCCGTTTTCAAGAAAGTATCGCTCTGGAAATTGATATCCCCGAGTCCATATTGCATACTAGAATACCGCCAATGACGCTGCAAATGTTAGTAGAAAATGCAATGAAGCATAACGTTGCGGACATAGAAAATGAGTTGAAAATTCGAATTATAGGTGACAAGGGATTTTTGGAGGTAATAAACAATATCACCAAGAAAAGAAAAGGAGTTCAATCAACCCAAATAGGTCTTCAGAATATAGAGTCTCGCTACCAACTATTGGCGAACAAACCAATCCTTGTAGAAGATATCAATTCACAATTCAGGGTAAAAATACCTATACTGTCATGAAAAGGTTATTTGTGCACCATCCACTTTTTCGTATGCTGGGTCCTTTGTTCGTCGGCAGTCTGGTGTATTTGCTCATCCTTTTGATTAACAACACTATAGAGGACTTAAACTCAAATTTTTTCACACAGGAACTCTATGTCTGCATTGGATTGTCTTATATTATTCAGGAAGCTGCCCGCATCATTATTGTCCTTTTCAATCGTTTGAACCGGCCAAAAACCTTTTGGGCAAAATCACTTTTACATCTGGGAACTACTTTAGTGGTTACCATAATTTTGGTGAGCTTGACTATGTACATTTACTTTACTCAGGTACTATCGTATACGCCAAATTACTCAGAGCTCCTTATTTTCAACAGCATTTTTGCTACTATAGCGGTGTTTTATGTTCTCTTATACATCAGTAATCAATTTCTTCATATTATAAATACAGAAAAGTTGGAAAAAGAAGAGATGGCTAGGGTTAAAATGGAAGAGGATTTCTCAACATTTAAACAAGACATAAACCCTAGGTTGTTAATAGACAGTTTAGAAACAATTCTTGTCCTGATGAAGAAAGATGTAGAAGCGGCCGAATCCTTAACGGAAGATTTTGCATCGGTTTACCGATATATTTTATCCAGTAAAAAGAAGGAAATAGTAAGTATTGAAGAGGAGCTTGCTGTATTGGAAAATTTTATTGAAGTACTAAATCGTCTACCCTTTCGAAAGATTGAGTTTAAAGCTTATGACGTAAAAAATACATACGTAGTGCCAGGCAGTCTTCTGTATATATGTGAATGTATTCTTAGGTACAGCATATCTTCCGAATCTCAAAGTATTTTGATTGAGATGACTCTAAAAGACCAGAGAATTAGACTTCAATTTAAACATGAGGAAAAGTTGAATAAAACATTTAAAATCAATGATTTATATTTAATAAGTAAAAGTTATAAAAACCTTGCGCCAATACCTTTTGAAATGTATCTGGATAAAGATGTGAGAACCATTGAATTACCAAAAATCCAACTCGGATGAAAGTAGCTATATTGGAAGATGAGCCACTGGCCGCAGAGAAACTTGAACGTTATCTTCAAAAATACAGTGGGGCAATTGAAATTTTGAACATTATGCCCTCCTTGGACATGGCAATACCATGGATTGAAAGCCATAAAAACGAGGTCGATTTATTTTTTATGGATGTTCAGTTGTCTGATGGACTTAGTTTTGAAATCTTCAATAGAATTCGGCTCAATAAGCCTATCATATTCACCACAGCTTTTGATGAGTTTGCAATTGATGCTTTTAAGGTAAATAGTATTGATTATCTCCTAAAACCAATAAAGTTCACAGACCTGACCAAGGCGTTACAAAAATTGGACACGGTAAAGTCACAATACGCGAACACTACAAAACTTAATTCCTTACAACAGTTGGTTGGAAAAAAAACATTTAAGGATAGGTTTTTGGTAAAAATGGGAAATCACTTGAATTCTATATCCACAGAATCTATACACATTTTTTACGCTGAAGGCAGGGACGTTTATCTCATTAACCATGATGGAAAAAGGTATATGCTGGATTTTACACTCGAAACATTGGAAGAAATGATAAATCCAAAACTCTTCTTTAGGGTAAATCGCAGTTACTTGGTAAACTTAAATGCCATTAATGATGTACTCGTATATTCCAATAGACGCCTTAAACTCGTTACCGAATCAAAACCTGAAAAAGAGATTATAGTGAGTCGAGAAAAGGTTACCGATTTTAAAAAATGGTTTGAAGGACTTACTTAGAGTTTTCTTGTTTTAGTTTCAGCTCTTTCAATGCACGGTTTAGACTTCGTATGGTTACGCCTATGTAATTGGCAATATCTTTCTTTGGAAGTACTTCGGTAAGCTCAGGAAACAATCTTTGCAAACGGAGAATATTATCTTTAATGGGGTAGGAATGTTGATAAGAATGTCTTGGAGCTTTATAGCGTATTTTATCCGCGAGCGCTTTCATCACAAGTTGATTAAAAAAGGGGTCTTCTTCCAATAAAGTCCTATATGTACTATGGGAAAAGGAATAGACTTCTAACTCGCTTACTGAAGTTACTGAGCAGATGGTTAGGTTATTACTAAATATCTCCAATTCGCCAAACTCCATGCCCTCACCCAGAAACTCCTGTATAAACTCTTTGCCATTTTCATCCGTAATATAGCATTTGGCAATTCCTTGTCTGATGAGATACACAGAATTGTAGCGCCTATCTTGCTTCAAGACTGTTGTCTTTGGCTCAAAAACCTGCTCATTAATTTGATTCCCGCTTTTTTTTCTAAGCTTATCAACATAAACAATGAAGTCCTTATTGGTTCGAATCATTTTTTAGAGCTTGGGACAAATGTCCTTTTATTCCTATTGTGGAAACGATTTCTTTACCATTCAAAATAACAGAATCTCAATGGCAATGTCCAGTCAAATAGCAAAAAAAGCAAGTAAACCTAGAATGTACACCTCACATTTTATGCAGGTCTGTCTGGCCTCTTTACTTTTTTCTGCAAGCTTTAATATGCTTATTCCTGAGTTGCCAGCATACCTTACAAGTCTTGGAGGGGCTGAATACATTGGACTAATTATTTCGTTATTTACGTTGACTGCCGGTTTGTCCAGACCTTTCAGTGGTAAGTTAACCGATACTATTGGAAGAAGACCTGTTATGGTTTTTGGAGCTTTGGTATGCGTTGCCTGTGGTGTGTTGTACAGTTTTACAGTAGGTGTATTATCTTTTTTGCTTTTGCGACTGCTCCACGGTTTCTCCACAGGATTTACACCAACTGCCACCTCTACTTATGTATCTGACATAGTCCCAGTTGAAAGACTTGGAGAGGCAATGGGCATACAAGGAATTGCCTTCAGCACAGGATTGGCTTTAGGACCTGCTCTTGGCAGTTTAATCAAACTTTATTTTTCGTATCAAGTTCTATTTTGTAGCTCATCACTCTTAGCCTTCATTGCCATTTTACTAATGATGGGTTTAAAGGAAACTCTTAAAGAGAAAACCAAGTTTAGTGTTGCAAGTCTGAAAATAAAAAAAGATGAAATATTGGCCAAGGAAGCAATTCCTGCTGGTATTGTCACTTTATTGACTTATGTGGCTTTTGGTGTTGTACTTACATTGATTCCAGATTGGAGTGGACATTTGGGGCTGACCAATAAGGGTTCCTTTTTTATTGTGTTTACCGTTTCTTCGCTTTTGGTGCGATTGATAGCGGGTACATTTTCAGATAGGTATGGCAGAATACCGGTTATGCTTATAGGAATAATGCTCCTTATCATATCTACATTTCTAATAGGTCATTTAAAATCTGTAAAGGGTCTACTGCTTTCGGCGGGAATTTATGGTCTGGCCATGGGGGTTATATCTCCAGCAATAAATGCTTGGACCATAGATTTAAGTAAACCAATGCGAAAAGGAAGGGCCATTGCTACCATGTATATCGCCCTTGAAGTGGGAATAGGTTTGGGAGCCTTTGTGTCAGGGGGGTATTACCAAGGTAATGTTCTGCGCATACCATTGGTAATGTATTGTTGTTCTGGAGTTTCCGTTTTGGCTTTGATGTACTTGATCTATCAAATGAGTTTTACAAAGAAGGACGACTAAAGCTCTTACGTAAAAGTTAAAATGGTTTCATTTTTGAGTAGTCTTTCTTATTTTAAGGAAAAACAATGATGAAAATGAAATCAATTTTTAAAGTAATCATGCTATTCGTAATGGTTTTAGCAATGGGTTGTGCTTCTACCTCAACGCCAGAGATTACTGCTAAACAGATGAAAGAACTAGAAACAATTGTTAATAGCAAGTCTTTTGAATTTAATGCGCGATGGGCTAGGCCATTGACAACCAATAGTTTAAACAGCATAGCAAATGCAGGGTTGCTTCCCCCAGGTAGTACAAACAACAATATCGACATGACTGGTAATAGCAATTATTTTAAAATGTCTGGGGACAGTATCAAGGCTTATTTTCCATATTTTGGGGAACGCCAATTGGGAGGCGCGGGATATTTGGGCAGCGATAATGCCATTCAATTTGAAGGAATTCCGGAGAATATGAAAATGGATAAAAACGAAAAGGGTTATACGTTAGCGTTTGATATCAAAAATAAAACAGAAACCTATCAGGTAAACGCGCAGTTTTTTCCTAACAAAAAAGGCAATATTAATATCAACAGCTCACATCGTTTTCCCATTAGTTACACCGGGAATTTTAAGAAAACTGAAGAACAGTTGAACTGAAAAACTGTTTGAGTATTAACAGGAGATATAAACCTATAATACATCAAATTATCTATTTGGCATGTAAAATATTGGCCAAGGCTAAAAGCTACTTATTTTTTTGTTGAAAATCTATATTTTGGATTGAGCCTGGAAAACCAATATTCGATTCAAGCGTGTTTTATGGTATTTCCAATTTCCAATGTAGTCGTGGTAAAACTATTTATAGGACAAAGCTCCGGACGGACATGCATCAATCTGTTTTTTTAATGCTTCAACCGATGCATTTTCCGGTTTTATCCATGGGCGTTCTTTTGGGTTATAGACCTCAGGAAGCCTTTTGACGCATTCACCGGCATGAACACATTTTTCTGCTTTCCAAACCACAGTGAAATCTCCTTTTGCGTATTCTTTTGCTTCTGCCATTTTGTTCGGGTTTTTATTTTTTTAGTACATCTTGAATGTCTTCCAACTTTTTGAACATAGCATTTGCAAATGGACAAAGCGGAAGAATTTTCAGGTTTTTTTCGCGGGCCATGCCCACAATGGTATACAGTATTTGTTTTCCAACGCCTTTGCCTTGAAAAGCTTCCTCAACTTCCGTATGATCTATGATAATAAAATTACTGGCAGGAATGGAATATGACATTAGTCCCGCTTTTTGGCCATTTTCACGTGCAATGGCAAATCCTTTGTTTTCCCTTTCTTTTATTTCGATTTTCATAGCGGTTTAAAGTTTATGATCAATCTATGGGCAAAACCTTAAAAGTTTTGACTTAATTTACATTTTTGTACTAAATTCTAAATGGTAAGCCCCAATGGCTTTCTTTTACAATGTACTAAAATCAAAAACAACTATAGTGGAATATACTTCTGAAAAATCTAAACAATTTTTCTATGTATTTTCCTGATAAGAGTGTGAAGTTTTAAGAAATAGTTTTAATTTAAGGGTATCAAAGAATCCTATGGCTAAATCACAGCAAACATACAGTAAGAACGAAAAAGAAAAACAAAAACAGAAGAAGCGCGAAGAAAAGCAAAAAAAGCGCGAAGCGCGGAAAGCCCAAAGCAAAGAAAGTGGCGGTGGAATTCCCTTTGCCTATGTTGACCAATATGGTAATTTAACGGATACACCACCAGAACCCACAGAAAAGGAAGAGATTGATGCGTCTACCATAGAATTGGGTATCCCTAAAAAAGAAGAAAGCGACGAAGACTTAGATCCTACAAGAAAAGGGAAGGTAGCCTTTTTCGATACTTCCAAAGGATTCGGGTTTATAATGGATTCTGATACCGACGAAAAGCATTTTGTTCACGTCTCTGGTTTAATTGACGAAATCAGTGAAAATGACAAAGTGACTTTTCTTCTTGAAAAGGGACTCAAAGGAATGAATGCTGTTCAAGTAAAGCTTCAGGAATAATAAGCGGGCATTCTTTTTTTGGAAGCAGTTCAATACTGATTTACTACTCTACTTTGTTTCCATAAAATCAATACGTGTATCACCTTTCAAATTAGAGAGGGTGCTTTGATAGATTTCTCCAGCACCTAGAAAGCGATACCGAATTCCTGCAATTCTACCCAAAGTTTCTGCATATTCTCCTTGAAAAAGGGTTTTATTTCCAGAACTTACCCGAAGTATCTTTTTTTCCACTTTTAGGTGTATTTGTTGTTTGGTAGACAAATCAAGACCTAAATGGGAAAGGTCATGCTTTTTTCCATTCATAAAAGTATCATTCATCATTACCCAGAGTTCTGATGCACATCCAGGAATACCTAATGTGACCACCATAGCGCCCTTCGTTCCCAAAACAATGATTGAGGTTTTTTGGCAAACTGCCCATACTTCATTATACGTATTCTTAAGTACCGAATGTAGCTCAAAATTATCTCCGGAAATAGAGTCAAACGCCTTTACCATATGAAAGGTTGAAGTAAGCGGTTTTTCATTAGAGATAATTTCAGTGAAAGCTTCTTCAGGGAATGATAGTTTATTGATATGGACCTTGGAGGATTCAAAATACTTAGGGATAGGGCCGTAATCCAATGTTCCTAACCAACCCTCAGTTTTAATAAATAGGTCGTGCTGCTTTATAACTTCTCCTTCCACTAAAAGTTTAGCCCTAAAATAGCCTGGAAAATAATATTGACCGGTTGCTTGTTTTTGATGTTTGGTCAATGAAATGGTTTTTTTAGGATCCCAATACTGCTGAATATGAATACTATCGGAATCAATTCCTTGTAAATCAACGTCAAAGACTACTGAGTTGGGCAAACCCTGTGAAATAGGTCTACTTTTGAATATAACCTTAGAGGCATCTATAGGTTCCTTTTCTGATGGTACTCCTTTTAAAGAGAAGAACGATATAAATACTACAGTCATCACAGAGGCACTCAACATGATAATGCCCAAATTGGGTTGAACCTTTTTTAATAGTCCCGAACCAGTTTTTTTGGGTATACTAACCTTAAAATCTCTCCAATTTTCAAATCCAGAAAATTGGGCTAAAGTATTCAATGTAGTAATACTAGGTGCGCCTGAATATGTTATCCTACCCCATACTCTTTTTAACGTAACTGGGCTTAGTAGTACTTTGGTTTCTTGCTGAATCCGTTCACTAAGCTCAACAAACATATCATTGTGCCATAAACTGGAAGGTCCCCAATCCAATTTCGCTTCAATGTGTTGTATACAGTATTGTACATAATATTGGTCGTCGTGCATGCCTTACTAATTGCCACAAAGATTGTAAAAAAACCAAAGCATGAATGTGAATGAATCAACTTGAACGAACTTGTTTCGTTCCCTCTCTGACTTAAAAACGTACTTAGTACCATCAAAAATCAAAAAACATGAGAACAGTATTAGTATATGCCGTTGCCTGCTTTCAGTTGTCTATGGTTTTTTCACAAGAGACCATACCATTGGACACGGTCCATTGGGACATTGATGCAAGGGCACATGTATTCGAGCCGTTTAAGGGAAAAGATGCTATTTATTTACAAGCGGGCTCTATGTCCCTAAAAGATGCGGATTTTTTAAATGGTACAATAGAGTACGACATTTATATGACTGGAAATCGTGGCTTTCCGGGTGTTTACTTTAGGGCGAATGGGAGCAATGCAGAGCAATTTTATGTTCGACCTCATCAGTCGGGCAATCCTGATGCCAATCAAGCTACTGCCTTATTTAATGGAATATCGCCATGGCAACTTCATTTTGGACCAAAATATTCTTTCACCTATACCTACCCTGTAGACCGATGGATGCATGTTAAAATAGTGGTGCATGAGGACAAAGCACAAGTTTTTTTGGATAATAGTGAAAAACCCAATTTATCATGGAATTTGTTTCATGATGCCAAAGCTGGCGACCTAAGGTTTACTGGTGGTCTAAATGCTGGAGTCCATTTGGCAAACTTTATCATAAAAAATGACGAGTATGAAATCAAAGACTTCAATCCTGGTGCTCGAAAACCTATTAAAGGCGCAATTCAACAATGGCAGATTTCGGATAAGTTCGATGAAAAACTATTGGAGAATCCTGAATCTTTACAAGCCCTAATAAATAACAGAAAATGGAATAAAACATTAGTGCTGGAAGAAGGGGTGGCGGCCAACATTTCCCGTAAAGTCGAACTACGCGGAGATATCCCTGGCAATACCGTTTTCGCAAAAATAAATATTAATTCCCGCAGGGATGCGACTCGACTTTTTGAATTCGGGTATAGTGATAGGGTAGTAGTGCTACTAAATGGTAAGCCCATTTATCGCGGGAATAATGGTTTTAGAAGCCGCGACTATCGATACTTGGGAACTATTGGCCTATTCGATTCGGTTTATCTTAATTTAAAGAAAGGAGAAAACACCTTACTACTAGCGGTTTCCGAAAACTTTGGAGGCTGGTTGGTTACCGGCAAGTTTCCAAATTCAGAGGGTTTAAAAATTCAGTGATTTCATTGAATCAATAGCAGCTGGGCAGCTCTAACCAATTTTTGGATGGAGCTGTCCTTTTTTACATAACAATTCAATAACCGATAACGACGGTTCAATAAACTCACCTTCCTTTTTCCTGTCCAAACATTGATTTTTGGTTCGTGTTTAACCATAAAACCAAACATCAATGACAAATGCTGAAGTTTTCTCCGCAGCCAATATGATGGCGATGCCCATGTGGCTCCTCCTGATTATACTTCCCAAATGGAAGGTTACCCGATTTTTAATTGACTACAAAGTAATACCGCTGGTGCTCTCTTTGTTTTATGCATTTTACATCGGTTTGCATATACAATCTGGAGCAGGGCTGGATTTTGGAAGTCTATCCGCCGTAATGTCCCTTTTTACATTGGAAGATGCTGTAATGGCCGGATGGGTACATTATCTGGCTTTCGATTTGCTCATCGGAATGTGGATGATTAATCAGAACAGAACCCTAGGTATTCATCAGCTACTTATGGCGCCGTGTCTCTTTGCAACCTTTATGTTAGGACCAGTAGGGTTTCTTCTCTTCACTATTCTTAAAACCATAAAAACGTCTAGATCATGAAATCTTTAAAAAACGTATTACGGACCATAAGAACCGAAAGCCCTATTCTATATTGGATTGGAATGTTTCACTTTGCCCTGGCCACGCTTTGTCTTTTCGGTTGGATGATTGACGATAGGATGCTAACAGGCCTCAACGTATGGGTAAAGCCCATGAAGTTTTCCCTTTCTGGAGGTATTTATGTTTTGACTTCGGGTTTTTTAATAACCCTATATCCTTTTTCAAGGAGAAAGAAGAACATTATAAACAATATCATTTCTTGGACCATGTTTTTGGAAATTTGTATAGTGGTGTTCCAAGCCGCTAGAGGCGTTCAGTCGCATTATAACCAATCCAGTTTGTTTGATGGTCTATTGTTTGCCAGCATGGGACTCTTGATTGGTATCATAGTCATGACCATGGTGTTTTTCATAATAGAGACCATACGATTAAGACTTAAGACGGAACGACATGTGCAATGGGGTATACTGATTGGATGGCTGGTTGTGTTTTTTGGTAGCTGGGTAGGTGGTCAAATGATTGGCCAAATGAGTCACAATGTGGGTGTTCCCGATGGGGGAGAAGGCTTACCATGGATTAACTGGAGTACCATTGCTGGCGATTTACGAATTGCACATTTCTTCGGATTGCATGGCATTCAAATAATTCCTTTATTCGCAGTAGCCCTTACCAATAGGTGGAAAGCTTCCAATAGGTCAAAAAGTATCGTGGTTATCCTTTTTGGATTGTTATATGCTTCATGGATAGCGTTCACATTCTATCAAGCTAAACAGGGTATACCTTTGGTAAGGCTGTAAACCGGTAAACATGGGTTTTTTCAACAAAGCAAAGCGAATAAAGCATTTGGGTTTCGATGATGGATGGTTCGTCGTTGTAGGAATCATTCTTTTAAGTTTCCTAACGGATATCATGTTTTCAAGAAATTCTTTTGCCCGCCTTCCCTTTATTGAAGCCACAATCAATTGGAGCGTTTCCTTAATGTTTTCAACAATCAACTGGCTTATCATGCGGACCATCTTGATTTTTTTACGTAAAAAATACCCAAGCTTAAAGGACAATAAAATAAGAATTCCCCTATTTTTTCTTTCCATTGTGTTCACGGTGATAGCTGTGGATTATATGGGGAACACCATTTTAGGTTTGATTTTTAATGAGAGCTATAACAATCCTTTGCGCTCCAGAATTCTATTGCCCATAATATTGATAAGTACCATGACCATGGCCATCTATGAAGCTGTGTACTACTATATTCTTTTGAAGAATTCCATTCAGGAAGAGGAACAGGCCAAAAGAGCTATAGTACAGTCGCAATTGGATACCTTACGAAACCAGGCTCAACCGCATTTCTTTTTTAATACCTTGAATACACTTCGTGATATCATTGACCAAAACACAAGGGAGGAGGCCAAGGAGTTCGTAAACCGCTTATCTGAAGTGTATCGTTTTATTTTGGAAGCGGGAAACGCCAATGTAATCGAACTCCGTGAAGAATTGGAATTTGCCAAGGCATACATCCATATTCAAAAAGAACGTTTTGGAGATAACCTCCAACTGGATTGGCAGGTGCCGGAGCACCTAAAAGGACAAATGATCATTCCCATGAGTCTACAACTACTGCTGGAGAATGCCGTAAAACACAATGTGGTTTCCAAAGCCAAACCCTTATTGATTCAAGTGGTGGCAAAAGATGGACATTTAACGGTCAGCAATAAAATAAGGCCCAAGTCAACACAATTGCCAACTACCAAACTGGGATTGAAGAATATTGAAAGCCGTTATCATCTCATTGCCAATAAAGAAGTCGAAATCAATGGGGAAGATGGCTCGTTTACTGTAAAATTACCCTTGTTGAACGCTACGGACCAAAAACATGTCTATGCAAATCCTGATTATTGAAGACGAACCTCGGGCAGCGAATCAGCTGCAAAATCTGCTGAACACACTGGAGTTTGAGCATGAGGTATTGGATATTTTAGATACCATTGAAGATAGCGTAGCTTGGTTTAACAAGAATGCTTTGCCCGAATTGGTGTTTATGGACATCCAACTAGCCGATGGACTCAGTTTTGAAATATTTCAAAAAGTAGAGGTGCAATGTCCCATAATCTTCACTACCGCATTTGACCAATATGCCATTCGTGCTTTTAAGGTAAATAGTGTGGATTACCTTTTAAAACCCATTCAAGAAAATGATTTACAACAAGCTTTGGACAAGTTTCTCAATGCTACCAAAAAACCGAATCTGGACCCTGCCATGCTTCAAAACTTTCTTTCAGATTTGCAGCGAACAGATAGGAGAGAGGGTATTTTGGTAAAAGAAGGAGACGGCTTTGCCCAGCTTCGAATTTCAGATTTGTTATACGTGTATTCTGAGGATAGTATTTCGTTTGGGGTCACCTCAGACAAACGGGTAATTATAGACGAAACCTTGGACCAGTTGTTTACTACCTTGAACCATGCTCAGTTCTTTCGCATTAACCGAAGCCAGATTGTGGCCAAAACAGCCATAACCAAAATAGCAAAGTATTTTAACCATAGGTTAAAACTTTCCATAGTAGAAGACAGAGGACAAGAGTTTATTGTAAGCCGGCCGAAAACTTCAGAATTTAAAGAGTGGCTTAATCGATAGCCGTTGAAGCAGATATAGCTTACTTTTACCTGTTTTCATCTTGGTATTCAATGAGATTCAAAATTTTAAAATTTATAAAACGCATGCTGGCAGCAATTGGAATCATAATCGGTTTGTTGGTATTCATCACAGTCTTGTTTGTCAATCTAAGTCCTCAGTTTGGAGGCAAGGCTACCGAAGAACAGAAAAAGGAATATGCCAAATCCAAAAATTATAAGGATGAGATATTTGTAAATACCAACGAGGTAAAGATGGATATGAGCTTTAGAGATATGATGAAAAGTCTCATAGGTTTTATTCGCAAACAACCCAATTCAGTTCCTGCAACGAGTTTGGATGTGGTTAAAATGGACTCTTTGCAGATTGTGAACTCTAACGCGCCATCCACACTATATTGGTTTGGGCATTCTTCATTCCTTTTGCAATTACAGGATAAAGTAATTCTGATAGACCCCATGTTTGGAGAAGTTCCTGCTCCACATCCTTTGTTGGGCAATAAACGTTTTAGTTCCGAATTGCCTATAGAGGTGGAGAAAATCCCAGAAATAGATATGGTAATCCTCTCACACGACCACTACGACCATTTGGATTACGGCTCTATTCAGAAATTAAAAGAGAAGGTCAAGATGTTTTATACCCCTTTAGGTGTAGGGGTTCATCTGGAGGAATGGGGAGTGGAAAAAGAGCGCATTGTAGAGTTGGATTGGTGGGAAGAGATTCAAGATGATGATGTAAAACTGGTATGTACGCCGGCCCAGCATTTTTCAGGTCGTGGATTTTCCGATAGGGCGAAAACCCTATGGAGTTCTTGGGTAATTCAATCCAATGGCGAAAACATCTTTTTTAGTGGAGATAGTGGCTACGCTGAACATTTTAAACAGATTGGCGAAAAGTACGGTCCTTTCGATTTTGCCATGATAGAATGTGGACAATACAATAGGTTATGGCCTGATATCCATATGTTTCCTGAAGAAACGGCACAAGCAGGGGTGGACGTTCAAGCCCAACGAATCATGCCCATTCATTGGGGAGCTTTTAAATTGGCTTTGCATACTTGGACCGACCCTATTAAACGTGTTGCCAAGAAATCCAGTGAACTCGGAGTAGCAATGGTTGCTCCTAAAATTGGTGAGCCGATATTTTTCAAACAGGACATAGCATTGAATCCCTGGTGGGAAGCGTATGAAGAATAAAACGTAAAGACAATGTTTTTACAGATTGGTCCAGTAGTCTACAACAAATACTTTTTCTAAATGAGGTTGAAGACCTTCTACAAACGCTTTATGTGCAGGATGGGGCGCATAAATGGAATCCCTATCCTTTTCTGAAGAGAAGGTAACTTAGTAACAATGGGTAAAATCTTGGTCAAAATCTTCTGGACTGTTATTTAATCCCCATTCAAAATCCACAATTTCAGGAATAGCTTCAGGAAGTTTGATAAAGGCTGTGTTCAGTTTTTCAATTTCTGCTTCGCTTGAATCATCGTTAAACTTGAAGATAACCATATGGCGCAATACCTTTTCTTGGATTTCCATTTTCGGTTGCTCCACCACTTCAGTGGCCTGCTCAGTATTTTCTTGATTTTGTTTACAGGAAGATAAGTTTCCCACTATAGCCGCAAAAAGCGCCCAGCTTAAAAATCCGGTTTTATAGGTCATTGTCGTAATTTTTTAAAAAGGTATCTATTCTTTTCATAGGTCCAAAGCTGACTATCAACTATCTCGAAAAAACATTATTCAAAAATTTACCCTGTCCTTTGTGAAATTCCCTTTATATTAACACTCCAAAAAAGAGATACAGTTTGTACTTCCTCTAATTCATGAATATATCCAATTCCGGCACCCCATCTTTTTTTAGTCGTATTCCACATGCCATCACCATGTTGTTTGGGATAATTGTATTAGTCAGTATTTTGACATACATCTTGCCCGCGGGAACCTATGAACGCATTTTAGTAGATGGTAGGAGTACCGTGGTCCCTGATTCGTATAAGACAATTCCATCTACCCCAATAGGTCTTTTGGATATGTTCCGTGCAATACCTTTAGGTTTTAAGGCTGCGGTTGAAATTATTTTTATCGTGCTTTCAGGTGGCATTATGTTCGGCTTTATGGAAAAATCCAAAGCTGTAGAGAATGCAGTGGGGACCTTGGTAAATAGATTGGGATTGCGAAAGAAACATCTCATTATCGTTATCATGACTTTTGTTTATGGTATACTGGGAGTTTCTGTGGGGTACGAAAACAATATCGCTATGGTGCCGATTGCTGCGGTTTTGAGCCTGGCGTTGGGTGGGGATTTAATTTTGGCAGCAGGGATTTCAGTAGGTGCCATGACTATCGGGTTTGGTTTATCGCCCATCAATCCGTACACGGTGGGAACCGGGCATAAGATAGCCGAACTACCCATGTTTTCTGGAGCATTGCTTCGTAGTGTTCTTTGTCTATCAGCCCTGAGTATAATGGCCTACTATAACGTGAGGTACTTTAAAAAAATCACTCTTGACCCAAATAAGAGCTTGGGGAAAGGGTTGGATGTGTCGGAACTGGCACTTTCAAAACCTGTCAATGAATACAGTTTGAACCGGGGGAATTGGATGGTGATTTCCATTTTTACCATAGGTCTTATTATTATTTTATATGGTGTTTTCAATTTACACTGGTACATCAATGAACTTTCTGCAGTGTTCTTAATGATTGCCTTGCTAAGCGGTTTGGTTTCAAAGATGGGTGCCACAGAAATGAGCGAAACGGTCCTAAAAGCCGTAGGCGTAGCGGCACCGGGAGCATTCATGGTCGGGTTTGCCACTTCAATCAAAGTACTTATGGAAATGGGAAACATAAGTGATACCATATCCTACCAATTATCCGTGCTTTTACAAGATTTGCCCTTATATGCATCGGCCATTTGTATGTCTATGTCCCAAACTGCAATCAACTTTTTTATTCCATCGGGTAGTGGACAAGCCTTGGCCACTTTACCGGTAATGCTCCCTTTGGGAGAATCTTTGGGATTGACTCGGCAAATCACCATTTTAGCCTTTCAAATAGGAGACGGGTTGTCCAATTTGGTTAACCCGACCCTAGGAGGACTGATTGCCATGCTCAGCATGTGCCGTGTTCCTATTGATAGGTGGATTCGATTTATATTTCCCGTGCTTATCAGCTTACTTTGCATTGCCTTTTTGGCTTTGATAGTAGCCGTAGCCTCAAATTATAGTTAGTATGACCGTAGAAGAATTTTTAGAAAAACTAGTTTCATTTCCTGTGTTGGGAGGTGAAAGCAATATGAGTATTATCCTTTGGATAAAGGAATACGTGGAATCTTTTGGCGTAGAGACCTATTTGGTGCCTAATGAAGAAGGAAACAAAGCCTCTCTCCATTGCCGTATAGGACCTGCTTTGGATGGAGGAGTAATTCTTTCTGGACATTCGGATGTTGTACCGGTTGAAGGGCAGGAGTGGACTACAGACCCTTTTGTGCTTACGGATAAAGGTGATGGAAAATTGTATGGAAGGGGTTCTTGTGATATGAAAGGGTTTTTAGCTTGCTGCTTGGCGGTTTTACCACAAATGGTTAAAGCGGACTTAAAAAAGCCTATTTATTTTGCTTTTTCTTATGATGAAGAAGTAGGCTGTTTGGCTGCTCCTGAATTGGCACGAGCTATTAACGAACATTATACAGAAACCCCCAAGTATGCCATTATAGGTGAACCCTCCATGATGGAACCCATAGTTGGGCAAAAAGGCATTTATATTCTGGAAACCTATGTGAACGGCTCTGCAGGACACAGTAGTCGGATTAAACAGGAGGTAAGCGCTATCCATGAATCCATGCGATTGATTTTGTGGTTAGAAGGCAAAATGAATCAATTAATTTCCGATAAACAGTTGGACGAACGTTTTCACCCGCCACATTCCACCATTCATATTGGTTTGGTAAATGGTGGGATTGCACCCAATGTGATAGCGGACAAAGCTCATTTTTATTGGGATTTAAGAACCATTCCCAAAGACGATATCCAAGGAATTGTAAACGAATTTGAAGCTTATTGTAGAACGCGAGAAGAGGAACTCCGTAAAGTATTTCCCAACTTTTCAATCAAAACGGTTGAGCATCATCCACCAGTTCCCCACTTGGATACCAAAGCTGATGATGACGTAGTGGACTTGATAAAACGAATATCAGGGAATTCAAAATTGGATACGGTATCCTATGCTGCGGAAGCAGGTCAGTTTGCCAATGAAGGTTTTCAGTCGGCTATTTGTGGACCAGGGTCAATAGCCCAAGCGCATAGGGCAGATGAATTCATTGAAAAGGACCAGTTGGCTAAAGGAGTTAAAATGTTGGAAAGTTTGATTGCCGAACTATCATCGGTAAATTTCTCATAACAGGCAATCACCAATTAAATCCTAAGAATCGAGTATTTTACCAAAGGTTTGTGCTGAACTTTTTCCTTTTTCTAGTCTTAAGCCTACTATAGCATTTTCCGTGTGCTTCAGAAATAGCCTTGTTAAAGATTTTTTTGGAGAAAGGTTTTTGTAAGAAATCAATACAGCCTAATTCTTTCGCATGCATGGCATAGCCTTGTTTGGTAGAGCTGGAAATGATAGGTAGTTTGTCTCCGAACATCTCTAAAAAAGATAATCCGTTCATCCCTGGCATCTCTATATCGGTCATAACCAAATCAGGTCGTGTTAGTTGCAAGTACACCCATGCATCAATAGAGTCATTGAAAGTTTCAATCCTACCTACAAGCGGATGGTTTTCCGCTAATTTGTTTGCGAGAGATAGCCATAAGTTGGAGTCGTCAACAATTACGAGGTCAAGCTTCATTTTAATATAGATTTGTTTGGGAATTCTAACTTACTGGTTTTAAGAATAAATGCAATGAATTCTGGATAAAATGAAAAGATTTGCCTATGAGTGGATAATAATCATGAATTTCAGCACTTGTTTTTGGAAACCAATTCGGTTCATGGTAACAGATATTTATAATGATTTGAGAGTCTTAACTTTGTGTTTCAACAACCAAACTAATGAACCGAAGTTTCAAAATTACTTTGCAATTTTTTCTGCTGACTATTCTGTTTTTCGGATATGGCCAACATGATAAATCTCTAATATCCATTTCCGGTACCAGTTTATCGGATAGATGGCTGATTCAAAATGATACAGCAAAGTCATTTAAAATACTTCCGTACAAGCCGGTTTATTTGCTGCCCATCAACTACATAGATGATATCAACAACCTACCCCAAAGTGATAATCCTCTAAATACGGTAACCGAACCAACAGAATTCAATAACGCAGAACTGACATTCCAGCTTAGTTTTAAAACACGAATTGCTCGTTTGAACAAAAACAAGAAACAAAAGATTGATATTTGGGCGGCGTATACCCAATTGTCCAAATGGCAATTTTATAATGGTCTTATTTCCCGCCCATTTAGGGAAACCAATTATGAGCCCGAGGTTTTGGTGGTCTTGCCAGTATCCTATTCTTTTTTAGGATTGGACGGTGTTTATCTCGGAGCTGGATACAACCATCAAAGCAATGGACGTTCCAATCCCTTTTCAAGAAGCTGGAATCGCATTGTTTTCCAAGCAGGCTGGGAAACCAAGGACCTGAGCGTAGTATTGACTCCATGGATTCGTATTCAAGAGGAAGCCATGGAAGATAATAATCCGGATATTGAGGACTATGTGGGTAGAGCCGAATTGCTAACGGCTTATTCCAAGAACAAGCACTCGGTTAGTTTGGCTTTGAGACATTCCTTAAAAGGAGGGGATGACAATAGAGGTAGTCTGCGATTGGATTATTCCTTCTGTATTCTAGACTATCTTTACTTACATGCACAAGTGTTTCATGGGTATGGGGAAAATCTTATCGATTACAATTATAGACAAACCACAGTTGGTTTGGGATTCTCTTTGATACGATGGCGTTAGAGAAATACCTTTAAAGAAAGTTTAAAGTATAACTAAAATAGATTTTGATACCACATTTTTCATGGAATTATTCATTCAAAAGAAGTTCGTACTCTCCCAAAGTATCCCAAATAGTAAAGAATTGATTAGCTCCTTTTTGGTCTAAATCAGTATTCACAAAAAGTAATTTACCAATTTTGGTCTTGGGGTTGAAGAACATAAAAGTAGATACTCCTGGATCTCCACCCGTATGTCCAATATAACCTATAGGTGTATGCCCCATAAAAAGGCCAGAATTGTATTCATCATCAAATAATCGTTCTGTATCCCTTTCTTCTTCAAAGTTGTCATCAGAAAGAAACTCATCGAAAAGCTGGGCATAACTTGCTTTTGAAAGTAATTTGCCCTTGCCCGAATACCCTTGAATAAGTTCAGAAAGGTATTTGGCCATATCTTCTACAGAGGTGATCAACCCACCATCGGGGTAAGTAATCAGTGTGTAGTCAGGTATCCTACTACCCTCCACTGTAAAAAGATGACTGAGTTGGTCTGTATCAACATTGGAAGCCTGCCACCCGGTTGCGGTCATACCCAGAGGCCGTAAGATATGTTCAGCAGTGTATTCAGAATAGCTTTGTCCGGTAGCACGTTCAATAATGTAAGCGGCCAAGGTGGCGCCAACATTACTGTATTCAAAACGTTCTCCAGGTTTAAGTTCCAAGTAATTGGATTTGTTGAACCATTTGCCCTCTTCAGATAGAAAATATTCTAGGAACGTACCCATATCGAGCATTTCATTTGGAGCATTAAACTCCTCCGAAATTGGGAGTGATTTGGCCATTTCCAAATCATCACCATTTTGAAGGACATACGATTTGTCACCATACGTCTCACCGTCTTGAATAGACGATGTGTGCGTTGCTAACTGACGAATGGTGATAGTGTCCTTTGGAAAATACGGATTGATAACCTCGAAGGGCAAATATTTATTTATAGCATCGTCTAAATTGAGGTCACCGTTTTCTTGGGCCTTGAGGAGTGCTACCCCTATTATGGTTTTTGAAACCGAAGCAATGTTTTGAATTGTACTTTTGGTATACGGTTTTTTTTCATCAACCTTGGACAGGCCAAACCCTTTGGAGTAAAGTGTGGTATCTTGGTTTACTACGGCCACTCCATACCCTATGATGCTACCTTTTTGCAAAATCATAGTCAACTTTTTGTCCAAACTATCTTTTGCGACTTGTGTTGTGTTTTTACTATCGTTTAAGGTTGTTTTCTTATTTTGACATGCCACTAGTGAAAGACATATCAGTAATCCTAAAAAGATTTTTTTTATCATGGTTTTTGATGTATTGAGCATGGGTAACAAAACTAAGAGCTAATTTACCTTATTGGTCTGTTTCGTATTGTATCATCTTACTTCACAATGATTTTTCCGCTTTTCCCGTGCTTGTATTACTGAAAAATGTCTTTCAGTATTGATATATTAAAGGTAGGTTTTAAAGATGAGCTGGCTTACTGTTCTTTAATATATTAATTTCTAAAACCTATATCTATCGGTAATTTGTGCACTTTGATGTTATTTAGGCCACCTTTTTGTCTTTTACGTACTCTTTTGGGGTAGTCCCCATTTTAGATTTGAATACTCGGTTAAAAGTGGACTTTGAGTTAAAGCCCACATCCATAGCCAATGCTAAAAAGGTATGGTTGGTATGTTTGCTTTCATCAATTTTCTGCAGAAATGCTTTTATTCTATGTTCGTTAATGTATTCGTAGAACGACATCTGATAGACTTGATTTAACAACCATGAAAGATTATTGGAAGTGGTGTTCAATTTATCCGCAAGCATCTTTAGAGAAAGGTCTGGTTGTTCGTATATCCGCTCTTCATCAATAAAATAATGTAATAGCTTCTGGAGTTTTTGAATTTCATCTGGTTTTAGACGGTCTGTACTAGATTTTGGAGTGGATTCAAATGGGATTCTAAAGATATCCGGTTGTCTAAGACTAAAATACCCAATTACATATACAAATAGTGGGGTTGAAATCCACATAGTAACATAGTTAACGTATTTGTAATAGCTTCGGAAAATATTGGTACTCAAAAAACTAAAAAGCCAAAGAATAATAAAAAGTCCAAGCACGCCCAATAAAAAAGATAGGTATTTGGTAACTGTTTGATTAAATGACAATTCTTCCTCTTCTTTCCGGGTATACCTTTTAAGTAGAAGAATACTTTGTATCCAGTAGATGGAAAATGAAATCAGTCCAGCGGCTTCCACTACAAAAAACATAATATTAAGCTCGCCGGAAAAATACATTGTATTAAAGGCCTCCAAGGAAAAACTTAGGGCCCAAAAGTAGTATCCCAAATGTAGCGCGGCAGGTATATAGTGCCACAAAGGTAGCTTGTAGGAAGGGGTTTCTTTAAATCCTAATCGCCTTGTGTACAGATAACTTAATGGGCCAAACAGGAAAATGGTTGTATCAATAAGAACTCCAAAACGCCACACCCAAATTTCTGGAACCCTGAAAGCGGCTATTCGTCCAAATAACATAAGAACCGCAATAATCAACAAAAGGGACAGTACCCTGTTAGCGGATTTATTCCTATTATGAATCAGGCGCAATGCAACGGCAAGAAAAAAGCCTTGGCTAACTCCCAAAAATAAAATTAGGTCAACAAAATCAAAGTCTTTCATAAGTCAATTCATCCAGACTAAAGTAGATTTTTTTTATAATTAGAACCGTACTATTGGGTACAATGGGAGCTAATTTTAGGGGAAAATTACGTTTTTTGAGGTTGATTTCTTTTAAATGACTGTTTCGAGAAAGGTTAGGGAATAACAACAAAGGAGCCACCACTAATTCGAAAGTAAATCAAGCTAGCTCTTACCTCGGAACCAGTTGTTTAAGCAGGCTGCAAAACCTTACTCTTTTTCTTTTTGAATTGATTAGAAGCCAACAAAAGGGCGATAATTAGAAAAATAAAACTTCCACCAATAAAGACCAGGGTGGTCAGTTTTTCAAAAAGGATTCCTCCGGTGACCAATCCTAACATACTTGCAATACTGCCCATAGAGGTACCGTACCCTTGAATGGCGCCCTGTACATTCTTGTTGCCAACTCGTGACAACAGCGCAAGAAAACTAGGCCACATGAGACCATTTCCCAAAGAAAGAAGCGTAATTGCGCAGTAGAGAAGAACTATTTGTTGTTTGGACATCAAAAAGAAACTTATGGCCAGTAGCAATGAACCCGCGAGCACCAAAGAATGGCTGGAGAACTTTTTTGATAATCTGTTCAACAAGGGACCTTGGACCAAAAACATAATCAGACTTGAATACGCCAAGAATATACCTAAGTCTATCGCGGACCATTCTAGTAAACTATTGGCATAAATGGGCAGTCCTGCATAAAAAAGACTAAAAGCAAAAAAGGTTAAAAAGTACACGGCATATAGTAGGGGGACCCCTTCAATATTCAAAACTTGTTTGAGGCCCTTTCTATTTTCAGGTTCCAAGGCCATACTTCCTTCTGTAAAACAGTCTTTGTGTTCCACCTGGAAAAATCGCCTCACATTTTTCAAGGAAATGTTTCCGGTATCAACAATGCAGGGTACACTTTCTTCCAATCTGAAGCCAATGACAAAAATGGCTATTAGTGATATGATTGCGGCAATTAATAAAGGTAGTATCTCCCCAAGCATAGTGCTGGCCAGGAGACCTGCAAATGCCGGACCGATAACAAAACCCAAACTCGTTGAAGCACCCATCTTCCCAAAGTTTTGATTGCGGTCTTCATCTGTGGAAATATCGGACATGTAGGCATTTGCAACGGATATGTTTCCCCCAGTAAACCCATCAAAGATTCGGGCCAAAAAGATGATTAGAAGAGGTAATGTCATGTAGTAGGAACCTGTAAGGTCAGTATTCTGTTTCCAAAGTTCCGTTTCGGGCAATATGAATGCAAGAAGAAATAAAGACCAGGCCAAAAAAGTACCCGACTGCGATAGTATCAACACCTTTTTTCTTCCAATCTTATCGGATAACCTCCCTAAAATTGGGGCCCCAATGAATTGAAAGAAGGGATATGTGGCACCAAGAATGCCGTAAATAAAACCATTCCCTCCAAAATCTGTAACAATAAAAATGAGTATGGGCATTACTACACTGTACCCCAGTATTCCAATAAAGTTAACTAAGAGAATGGGGAAAATGTTAGATTTAAAAAAAGCAAACACTCTTGACGTTTTAGAATGTATTCAAGATATTGATTTTAAATATATTGGTTTCTTTTAGGGTCAGAATACTTTTAAATAAGTGTTTTTCATAGGTTGTTTAAGATTTAAATATCCTAGAAAGAGTTTCCAAAGGCGTTATTTTGTTTAAATTTGAATAGAATTCATTAAACAAAAATATTTGAGATGGAAATCTCATATAAATGCCAATTAGACTCTCCGCCAAAGCAGAGAAGATGACATTTTAGAGGAAATGGCCAAAAAGACCTCCTGGTTAATTATATAAACTTTTAGAATATGGGTATTGAGAAATCCAAATACAAAATTCATATTGTAGGTGCTGGTGTAAGTGGGTTGATAGCAGCAACTGTTTTAGAGCAGAATGGATATCACCCCATTATAATTGAATCTACTGATAGGGCAGGGGGCAGAGTGAAAACCGATGTCTCCAATCAGATTCCATTTGATTATGGATTTCAAGTATTGTTAACCGATTATCCTATGGTTAAGAAATATCTTGATTTAGAAGAGTTACAACTTGCCTATTTTGACCCTGGTGCTTCAATTATTACGGATAAAAAAAAGATGACCATCGGTGACCCACTGCGGAAGTTTTCTTTTGCCATTCCAACCTTATTGAGCAAAATAGGTTCATTTGGGGATAAAATCAAAATAGTAAGTCTTCAAAAAAGACTCAAAAGCAAGACCGTAGAAGAGATTTTTGATAGTGAAGAAACCACCACAATGGAATATTTGAAAAGCCATGGTTTCAGCGAAGAAATGATAAAGCTATTTTTCCAGCCCTTTTTTAGCGGTATTTTCTTGGAAAACGAGTTATCTACCTCAAGTAGGATGTTCGAGTTTATCTATAAAATGTTTGGCGAGGGATACGCAGCGATTCCAAAGGATGGTATTGGCGCAATCCCAAACCAGTTAAAGGTAAAGCTGAAGAATACGGAGTTTATTTTCAATACTGAGGTTGCCAAGGTTGCCGATGGACATATTTCCCTCAAAAACGGTGAAACCATGGAAAGTGATTTGACCATAATCGCAACAGATGCGAATGCCCTTGTTTCTAACCTAAGAGGTCAAGAAATATCATGGAAGGGTTGTGACACGCTCTATTTTGAAGTAGAAAAGCAGGATTCCAAGTTCAAGGTTATTGAACTGTTCGCCAATAAAGAAGCCATTATCAATAGTGTATTCTCATTAAATGATTTGTTTGAATGGAATAACCCGAATCATATTCTTTCGGTAACGGTTGTCAAAAAGCATGAGCTAACCACTGATGACCTCATTAAAAAGGTAACGCAAGAACTGAATATGTATTTGGGATTAACCAAAGTTAAATTTTTGAAACATTACCCCATAAAAATAGCATTGCCAGATATAGGAAATGTCCAAAACATTATCAGTCCAGAAGAAACCAGATTAACTTCCAGAGTGTTTCTAGCGGGGGATACCCTTTTAAATGGTTCGCTAAATGGGGCGATGCAATCGGGTGAGTTGGCAGCTATGGGAGTGATTAACCTTTTAGAGGAAAGCCAAGATTTGGCCCAATTTACTTCCGAATATATCTGAGTTGAATCGTTGTCATTGTGACTTCGTTTAAGTTAACTATAGCTTCTGAACACTCATGCAGTAGGATAAAAACCGTTACAAATTAAAACATGAATAAAAACAAAGACAGGGAATGGTTAAAGAAAGCTCGGGAGCATTGGAATTATAGAGGAGATAAAAGACCTCCGTTTGCGGTAGTTCCCGAAAAGGGGCAACGATCCGTTTGGGATTTCCCGCGCCCACCAGTTATTGAAGATGTCGCCAAACATGTAACCATAGGCGATCAAGGCGTCGTCTTAGCTGATTCTAAAAGCGCACTTGCAGTTCTTGAAACTGCAAGTCCACCTACATACTATATTCCTGAACAAGATGTCGAAATGTCCATGCTGATTCAGATACCTAAAAAGACTTCTTTTTGCGAATGGAAGGGTAGTGCCGCCTATTGGGCATTAACTGACAATACAAATAAACTCATAGCTTGGTCCTATGCCAAACCTTTTTCGGGGTTTGAAAGGTTACAAAATCACTTAGCCTTTTACCCACATTTTTTAGACTGTAAAATTGATGGGATACAAGTGAAACCGCAACCAGGTCAATTTTACGCGGGATGGATTACCCCTGACTTGGTTGGCCCTTTTAAGGGAGAACCTGGTACAGGTCACTGGTAATACGTTTGGCAATATATACGAGTACATAGATAAAATCGTTCTTAATGTATGAAAAGATGGCTTGTACTACTTCTTCTTACAATCGTCTCTTGTAGTGATGACCAGAACAATGGCGACACTAACTCAACAGAAGAGTTGCTTGATGCCATTGTGAGCGCTCCCGTAGCATTTTCGTACTCTGATGTAGAAGCCCAAGACTTCTTTCAAACCCCCTCTTTGGCCTATATCAGTGGTTATTTTTACTTTGAGGAAAATCTTGCAGAGGATATCATTTTTGGTTTAGACATTGAACTTCTGGAAGGTTTGGAGAATCCTGTCCGATTTGAAGGTGCTGATTGGATGACTCTTGCTGGTTTTGACAGAACAGGTAGGCTGTGGTTCCCAATAGGATATCCAGAGAATTTGGAAGGAACCCCAACAGGTGCCGATAATTGGATTGTTCAGGATTTTGGAGTTGACCTTCGACCCAACATGTGGTATAAAATGACGATTACAGCAGACTTTGATGCATTGGAATTTGTCTCTGTTCGATTGGAAGGAGACCAAGTGGATAAAACCCTATCCATTGAAGGTAATCCATTGGAGTACCCAAATTATGCGCCATTCGATAAAGCTTCACTAACTGCGTATACTTTTGCACTTCGGGGTACAGAGTTTGCACCGGATAATCCTGAAGGTTGCGATGTATATTTTGATGATATTGAAATGGGAATACAATTGATGTCTGGAGAATTCGAAATCATCTTTGAAGACGGATTCGAGAATCAAACGACAGTGAACAATATTCCAATCACGGATGTTCCCATTATCTTGGACCAAATCCCTGAAAATCGTTGGTATCTTGAAAATGATGATGCCAAGCTTTTGATAACTGATAAGTTTGCAAGGTCAGGACAAAATTCCTTAAAATGTAGTGCTGATTTAAGTGAATAATATCATTGCAATACATCAACCTGATGATGGGTTAGGTCTATTTCAAATATCCAAACCGGTCTTTGAATATGTGAAATTCGAAACCATGAATGATGAAAGGACATAAGACTTTTTTGTCATATTAATTGTAATTTTAAAATACTAATGGATTGCCCAGCTTTAATCAAATTCTAAAGGCAAATAAAATGCGAAAAGCGTGTTTTCTAACATTTCTTTTAATCCCAACGTTATCCTGTCAACACAAGAATACCCAAAAGGATAAAATCGAGTCCACCGTTACCAATGATTCTATTATGATTGATATAATCCATGAAGAAAAGGTCACTTTAGACGAAATAGAGGATGAAATCATTGAAGATGATATGGACTTTATGCCACCTGTAGAAGAACAGAGTTACTATGGAATCGAAATAGGAAATCCCATAAAGGATTATCAATTACCATCGGAAACATTAAAAACTGGTGAAGGAGAATTTCAAGTGTATTATATGCTCTACAACAGAGACACGCTTGGGTATGTATATGGAGAAGACTTGGTTGAATCCATCCACATTTGGGATGGAAGTGGAGCTACAATGGAAGGGGTCAGGGTAGGAACTACTTTTTGGAGAAATCAAGGATTTGTTTCCTTTACCTAAGGTGCACGGTTCAGAACTGGAATCTAGGGTTCATGTCTTCCATAAAAAACACATGTATCGCCTGAATTACTACCGTCCGGAGTATGAATTAGACTATTCCACTATTCCTGACTCGGTAAGGGTTACCGAAATCATAATCAACTAATTGTATTAAAAGAGTAAATACAGTATTGGTAATATTTGGAATCTTAATGCCAATGTTGGCGATTTCACAAAACGTATCTAAGAAAGATAGGGCAAAAAGTATTGTAGATGCAGTGAATAAAAAAAATGCTTCTCAATATGTGAAAAATTTTAGCGAAAAGGTAAAGGTTTACATGTATGAAGAAGATGGGAGCTTTGTTTTAAGGGTAGATGGCAAAGAAGCGTTGTTTAAAAACAGAAAAGCCCACCTTTTAAACCACCCCCAGGTTAGAAACGAAATTCAGCATTTGGCTGAAATTGATAATAGACTGATCATGCATGATATCGTTTGGTTAACCCCTGAAAGCAAGGAAGGGAGTTCTGTGGTTGAAATTTTTACTTTTGATGATACTGGAAAAATTGAACGAGTAGATGTGATTCAACAAAAGAATCTCTTCAACGAGTGACAAGTGAGTCTCTCAAAAAATCTATTGATAAAGTACATATCTGGGTGGCACAACCCCATTTAATCTTAGATATACAAGAATTTGCCCTCTGTGATGGGTAATGTGATCAGCCAGTAATAGAAATATCTGTAGCTTCGTCCTATTTAGACCAAAATAGTCCAACTTTTCATTGAATTGTGTAGTGTTAAATTGTTTGATATAGGCAATAGTTTCCTGGAATGTATCATCTACAACCTTGATTATTTCCTTCTTCGTTTTAGTGCCCACATTATATCTTGTATCCGTATTCCAATCCCTTGATTTTCTTACTCCCAATAATGACTGGGTATGCCAATCCATCGCATAACCAATATGCATCAGACTTTCAGCAAAGCTCAATGACTCCTGTGTTGCCTTAAAATCATATTTTTCCTCTGGCATTGCGTTTGCCACTTCAATCAGGTACCTATGGGAGTTTTCAAACCTTTCTAAATACTCTTTGATAAAGTCATTTTGTTGAGCTAAAAGAGGTGACGCAAAAATGAACAAAACAACTATCACTTTTATTATCAAAATCTGTCTCATCATTGATTGTTTAAAAATCAAATAAAGGGAAAATGCTTTGTTGTCAACAGAAAAACTGGTCTGATTTAGGTACTAGTACTTCGTCTTTTTAGCGCGCATCATGCAATAAATTCTGCTTTTCAAGGGAATATAGAAATCAGTGCCCCGGAATTAAGTATAAATACAAATAACCCATCGTTAAATCCTTCCATATCTCTAGGTTTTTGGCTATTTTGTTGCATATTTTTCAACTGACTAATTCCTTCCATTATGAAACCTTCCGTTTTACTATCCTTAGTAGGAGCCTTTCTATTAGCGACTCCTCTATTTTCCCAAAAAAATCAATATGCTGATGCTTTAAAATCCTATGAGTGGAGGGCCATTGGTCCTGCCAATATGGGGGGAAGAGTTACGGATATCGATGGTATCCCTGGGGATGCAAGTACGTTTTATGTTTCTGGAGCAGATGGGGGAATCTTTAAAACCACTAATGGCGGTGTAGATTTCACACCCATTTTTGAAGGACAGCGTGCCTATTCCATTGGGGCACTTAGCATAGCACCCTCTGATCACAACGTCCTTTGGGTAGGTACTGGTGAAGGTGATCCCAGAAACAGTGTGGGTTATGGATGGGGCGTATATCGTTCGGTAGATGCTGGAAAGAGTTGGACACATCTTGGTTTGAAGAAAACGGAAAGAATAAAACGTATTGTGGTTGATCCCAATAATCCTGATGTTGCTTGTGTCTGTGCCTTGGGTAAGGAATGGGGGGCAAATGCTGAGAGGGGAGTGTTCAAAACCACGGATGGGGGTAAGAGCTGGGATAAAATACTGTATATCGACGAAGATACAGGCTGTGCCGATATTGCTATGGATATGAGCAATCCACGTATCATGTATGCTGGTATGTGGACTTTTAGAAGGAAGCCTTGGCGCTTTGACGATGGGGGAAAAGAAACCGCTATTTATCGTACAATGGATGGCGGTGAAACCTGGAAAAAAATCATGAACGGACTACCTGAAACCCCAATGGCGAGACCTGGAATTCATATTGCACAGAGCGAGCCGAACATTATTTATTTGATGACTGAATTTGAAGGAGGAGGAACAGCATTCCGTTCAGAAGATCGAGGAGATAACTGGGTTATGGTCAATGATGACCCAAATATCAACTTCCGTCCTTTTTATTATAGCGATGTACGTGTAGATCCAAATAATCCCGATATTCTCTTTTCCATTTCTGGTCGACTTAGTCGCTCTGTTGATGGAGGCAAAACTTGGAAAAGGATTGCCACTACCGTGCACGGGGATCATCAAGCTCTTTGGATTGACCCTACCAACTCCAATCGCATTTTGAATGGAAGCGACGGAGGGTATCAGATATCCCATGATGGAGGGGACAGTTGGGAAATTATCAATAATGTGGAACTATCCCAATTCTATCAGATTTTCATCGATAACAAAGATCCATACAATATTTATGGAGGATTGCAGGATAATGGGACTTGGGTTGGTCCAAGTAATTCCCTTTACTCAGCTGGAATACTGAAAAGGCATTGGAAAGGATTGGCCTATGGCGATGGCTATTATGCAGTGCCTATTCCTGGAAGCGAACATGAAGTCTATGCCAACTTACAAGGTGGTGTTATCTTTCATGTGGATTCCCGCCATGGCAATGTTCGAAACATACATCCCTATCCAAAAATCATAGGATCAGCTGGTGATGCCATTGAAAACCATAAATACCGATTTAATTGGGATGCTCCCATCCTTATTTCCCCTCATGACACGAATACCGTTTACACAGGGGGAAATGTAGTATTCAAATCGACCGATAGGGGACATTCATGGGAAGAAATCAGTGGAGATCTTACCACCAATGATAAGTCTAAACAAAGAACCTCAGGGGGAGAAATCTATCAGGACAATACCGCTGCAGAATTCCATTGTACCATCCTCTATATTGATGAATCACCTGTAGAAGCGGGAGTGATATGGGTTGGTACTGATGATGGTAATGTGCAACTAACAAGAGATGGGGGAACAACCTGGACAAAGCTCAACGACCGAATTAAAGGGTTGCCTGAATTTGCTTGGGTATCCAAAATACATGCTTCTGAACATGATGCAGGTACGGCCTTTGTCACCGTGGATCAACATAGAATGGATGACTTTAGACCACATGCTTTTATGACCACAGACTACGGTAAATCTTGGACCAAGATAAGTAACGGTCTACCCCAAGATGATTATGTAAAAGTTGTACGTCAGGATCCTATCAACCCCAACTTATTATACGCGGGAATGGAGCATGGTATTTTCGCAAGCTGGGACAAAGGACAGTCTTGGACCAAAATCAATAATAATCTACCTAATGTATCGGTACGTGATCTTCGAATTCAACCTAGAGACCGTGATTTAATCGTAGGTACCCATGGAAGAGGAGCATGGGTATTAGACGATATACGCCCTCTTCAAGAAATGGGAGATACTAACGGGAAGTCTATGCATCTTTTTCCTGCGCGAAGGGCGACCCAGTGGCATATGTATTGGAGAATAGAGAATTTGGGAGATCGTCACTACAAAGCGAAAAATCCGGATTATGGCGCCAATATCAACTTTTATCTTGCTGAAGGTGAAAAGAAAACAGCCATGGTTGAGATTGTTGATGCTACGGGGCAGGTAATTCGGACTTTGAAAGATTCGACAGCCAAAAAAGGAATAAACCGAATTGTATGGGATTTAGGTCATGAAGCTGCTACAAAAATGGAAAATGATGCAGGAGGTGGATTCTTTTCCGGACCTATGCATCCTTTGGTATCCCCAGGAATCTACACGGCTCGATTAAAGGTAGATGGAGAAGTCCTTGAAACACCAATTGAGGTTCGCGCCGACCCTAGACTAGAGCTTACGCCCAGAGATTATGAGTCCAAAACAAAAACACTGTTAGGGCTTCGAGAGCTTTTGTCACAAACCAATACTATGATCAATAGTACATACACTTACAAAACCCAACTACAGGAATTGAAAAAGAAATTGGAACATAGCAAAGGGTCGAGCACAGACAAATCGTTGTTTGAAGATATAAAGAAGGCGGAGGCTAGTATTTCTGACTTGCAGGATGATATCTTGAAAAGGCCACCACCGGCCATGACCTATCGCCAAAGACCAAGACTGCGAGAAGAAATCCGTTCCCTGATGCGTGCCGTTAATAGTGCATTTGCCAAACCTACCCAACCTCAGATTTCAAGATTGGAGCAGTTGAAAGGTGAGGTCAATGAAGCGATGAGTGCAATGAATCAAATAATCAATACCGAGATTAAAGTAATCAACAGTAAAACTGCAAACATTCCTCAGATTTCAGTAGGGGAATAGAAGGATACTGGTAAGCCATTAAAGAAAAATAGATAATTGTGCGCACGTTTTTAATTCTTATTCTATGTGTTTGTGGTGGTCTATTGGGCTGCAAAACTGAATACAAAAAAGAGATTGTCAATGAGATTGAAACGTATTCCTATGAAAGTATAAACTATCCAGAAGCAGATATTAAAATTCCCGATTCTCTAAGAAATGAATTTATCAAACAATTCTTTGTTCCTTGGGAATCCACACCCGACACTTTGCTTTCATCTATGAATAAACTTCCTGGAAAGGAATTGTCCTATTTGGACAAATACTTAAATGATGATGATGAATGGTATGGTGAGAATAAAAAACCACACAGAAAATGGCAAAGAGAGCAGGTGGTAAATAATGTGGATATTAGAACCTTTCCCAACTTTCAAAAAAGAGGAATAATAGTTTCCCACACGAATTTACGAAGAATCCCAACCAACCGGCCTGGTTTTGACACTTATTCCAAAGCGGGTGAAGGATATCCATTTGATTACTTCCAAGAAACCGGCTTATGGGCTAATACTCCCATATTCGTAGCACATATCTCAAAGGATAAACAATGGTGTTATGTTATAAGTCCATATTATAAAGGTTGGGTGAATATGCATGATGTTGCCATTGTTGATGAGGATTTCATACAGCAATGGTCTTCAAAGAGCTTTTGCCTTCCCTTATCTGATGATGTGAATCTCCAAACTTCTGAATCTAACTATGCCATCACTACAAAAATTGGAATGGTTTTACCTTATGAGGAGGTTCTTGAAAATCCTAATAAAGTAAAGGTGTATTATACAAGCACGGATGAATACCAAAATGGAAGAATTTTAAAGTCAGAAGTAGATAAGAATGCGTTTGCTTTCAGCAATTTTTCATTTAACGGAAGTACTCTGAAATCATTGGTTTCAAATCTGGTTGAAAGACCTTATGGATGGGGAGGTAATTTGGAGAATAGGGATTGTTCTGCCATGATACGGGATTTGTTGGGTTCCTACAGAATTTGGTTGCCAAGGGATTCTGATGACCAAATAGAGGTTGGACATAAATATGAATTACCGGAATCAACAGAAGAAAAAGTAAAGTTGATACAGGAAAAAGGTATACCCTTTTTGACAATCTTGAGGAAAAAAGGGCACAATATGCTATATGTAGGTGACTCTCCAAATGGAGAACCTTTGATTCTTCATGCTATTTGGGGATTAAAAACTTCATATTCCAACGAAGAACTTTCAACTATCTTGGATACCTATCCTGTTGAAGGAATGCACAAAGATGAAGATGGAAGTGTAAAGGGAAGACAAATTATAGGGGAGTCGGTGATAACTTCTGTACATATCGGTACAGGAAACAATGGCATTACCCTTCCCCTAATTGAAGAAATATATGCTATGACCAATATTCTTGAAGAATAAAAACAAAATCTAAGAATACTTTATGGGGTATTTAGAGTTCCCGAATTTTGATATTCCTGAACCATGAGTCAAAATACCAGTTCTGAAGTGCAATTTTACCTCGGGTCGTTTTCCCAAAACTAGCCACATCTTTAAAATTTGAATTGGCAACTTTGTTTTTCCATTCTGATGATGTCAAATCTTCTTTGGCGGTCAATCTTCCATTGAGGTAGAATTCTATGTTCCCATTTTGTTGCACAATTTTCGCAGTATTCCATGTTCCGGTGGGTTTGGCCTCCACATTGTTAATCTGAGGCGATATTCCCCAAAGACAACCTGGTCGTTTTAAGGGTGTATTTGTATCCGAATGGGCGGGGTCCAATAATTGGTATTCTGGCCCTGTTTGATAGGTAGCTCTGTATTCAAGCGATTCCTTAACATTTATAAAAACCCCTCCGTTTCCACGTAGGGCCATTTGCCAATCAAAAACTAACTCATAGTTTTCATATTCCTTATCAGTGACCAAATCTCCAAAAACCTTGGTTTCGTCCGTAGCGTTACAATAGAGAGCCCCATCTTTAACTTGCCATCCAGAAAATTGAGTGGAATCAGGTTTGTTATAAAGATGCCAGCCATTTAAGGATTCACCATCAAAAAGTAATCTCCAACCTCGTTCTTTTTCAACATCCAAAAGTTCATTGTGTACTTGGTTTTCTATGGCCAACTTTTTGGTTCGCCATGTTTGGCCCTCATGTTTTTTATCAACCTTACAGGATACCAGAAAAAACACAAACACTGATAGGCCAAAAAGAATACTCCTTGCCATTTTTATATTTAAAAGCATAGTAGTCGCAATGTTACTTAAATTCCAACTAAACACAATATAAAAATCAATTGAATTTCTGCATTGAAATAAACAGTTTCATACCCCACTTTTTTCAAAATAGGTGATTTATTTCCTTCCACTATCCCTATATTTAAGAGCATTTTACAAGAGTAAAAGTCAACCAAATTATTCGCACTACATTGACCTTATAAAAGACCTTATTGAAAATGAAATTTTTGACTTCCTTGATTACCATATTGGGATTGATTTCAATCTCAAATGCCCAAGATAGACTAACCGGTGAAACCTTCACTACGCGCTCCGAAATTCTTGCCCAAAATGGAATGGCTGCCACAAGCCAACCTTTGGCTACGCAAGTTGCTTTGGACATTTTGAAAAAGGGAGGAAGTGCCATAGATGCTGCAATAGCTGCTAATGCTGTGCTGGGACTCGTAGAACCTGCTAGTTGTGGTATTGGGGGCGATGTGTTTGCCATAGTTTGGTCTGCCGAAGATGAAAAGTTGTACGGGTTAAACGGTAGCGGAAGAGCTCCCAAATCTTTATCCATTGATTATTTTATGGATAAGGAAATGAAATACGTTCCCTTCTACGGTCCTTTACCTGTCTCAGTGCCAGGTTGTGTTGATGGCTGGTTTATGCTACATGAGAAGTTTGGCCGTCTCTCAATGAAAGACATCTTGCAACCAGCCATAGACTACGGTAAAAACGGATTCCCAGTATCTGAAGTAATCGCCTATGAAATGGCTTCAAACTATGAAGGATTAAAAGACCAGCCAGGTTTTGCTGAGACCTACATGCCCTCTGGAAAACCTCCCATTAAAGGAGAGGTGTTCAAAAACCCCGATTTGGCAAATAGCTATGAACTCATTTCCAAGAATGGTCGTGATGCCTTCTATAAAGGGACTATCGCCAAGACCATCGATAGTTATATGAAAAAGCATGGTGGGTTTTTAAGTTATGAAGATTTAGCTAAGCATACTTCTGATTGGGTTGAACCCCTATCTGTAAACTATAGAGGGTATGATGTTTGGGAACTCCCACCCAATGGACAGGGTACCGCTGCCCTTCAAATGCTGAACATTCTTGAGGGATATGACATTGCCAATATGGGTTTTGGTAGTGCCGAGTATTTGCATGTGCTTACGGAAGCTAAAAAGTTAGCTTATGAAGACCGAGCCAAGTTTTATGCAGACCCTGAATTCAATAAAATTCCTATTGAAGCATTATTGTCTGAGGATTATACTACGGAACGAAGAAACCTAATCAATCCTAATAAAGCTGGAGACACCTATCCTGCTGGTGATATGGAAATTGAAACCGGCAATACCACTTACTTGACCGTTGCTGATAAAGAAGGTAATATGGTTTCCTTTATACAAAGTATTTATTCCGAGTTCGCTTCGGGAATGGTCCCTGACGGATTGGGCTTTGTATTGCAAAACCGCGGACAAATGTTCAATGTTCAAGATAGGAACCACGCCAATGCGCTGGAACCTGGAAAACGTCCCTTTCACACCATTATCCCTGCCTTTATAACAAAAGATGGTAAACCTTGGGTCAGTTTTGGTCTTATGGGTGGGGCAGTGCAACCTCAAGGTCATGCGCAGATTGTGGTAAATGTAATTGACTTTGGAATGAATTTACAGGAAGCAGGTGATGCCCCAAGAATGCGACATAGAGGTAGCTCTCAACCGACTGGTTCTAAAATGACAAACGGCGGCACTTTATTTCTGGAAAGTGGTTTTGAGACTGAAACCTTACGGGAGTTGCGAAAAAAAGGACATCGAATTGGTTTCGGTGTGGGTATGTTTGGTGGATATCAAGCAATCGGTGTCGATTTGGAAAACAAAGTATATTCAGGAGCTTCAGAATCAAGAAAAGATGGCCAAGCTGCAGGCTATTAAGAATTATATCAAACCAACAATCTAAAAATACAATTAAATCATATGGCTGATAAGAAATTACCTTTAAAACTAAGACTGCTCATATTTTTATTTCTAGCTTTTGGGACAACCCTGTTCTCTCAAAATTTTGAGGCGCTGCAGTATCGAACAGTTGGGCCTGCTCGAGGCGGCAGGGTCACTACGGTAACCGGAGTTACTACTCAGCCTGGAACTTTTTATCTGGGTGCTTCAGGAGGTGGTGTTTGGAAATCCGAGGATTATGGTACCACGTGGAACAATGTTTCCGATGGTTTTTTCGATACCCCATCCATTGGAGCAATTCAAGTAGCTGAAAATGACCCGAATATTGTGTATGTGGGTACAGGTTCCGATGGGTTGAGAAGTAATGTTATTGGTGGAAAGGGCGTATACAAATCGATTGATGCTGGGAAAACATGGGAACATATCGGATTGAAAAATGTAGGTCAAATAGGCGCCGTTGAAATAGACCCTACGAACAGCAATGTGGTCTGGGTAGCTGCTATCGGCAATGCTTTTAAAAGCAATTCAGAACGTGGGGTTTACAAGACTACTGATGGAGGAGAAAATTGGGAAAAGGTGTTGTTTGTTTCTGATAAAGTGGGCTTTTCGGATATTGAACTATTACCTGGAAACCCCAATGTTATTTATGCTGCAGCATGGAAAGCTGAACGTAAACCTTGGACCATCATATCCGGAGGCACAAAAAAGGAGGGAGGCATATATAAATCCGTGAATGGGGGCAAAGATTGGACAAAACTTGAAAAAGGCCTGCCCAAGGACACCATTGGAAAGATAGATTTAGCCGTTTCGCCTGCAAACTCAAGCATCTTGTATGCAGTTGTTGAAGCACCTAAAGGGGAGCAAGGACTTTATAAATCAGTGAATCAAGGAAAATCGTTTGCTCATGTTTCTGATGATATTCGTTTGGTAAACAGACCTTTTTACTACACCAATGTGGAATTAGACCCCACTAACCCTGACATTGTCTATTCCAATGCCAATCCACTTATCAAGTCAACCGATGGTGGAAAAACCTGGAAGGAAATGAGCGTTCCCCATGGGGATAATCATGATATTTGGTTGAATCCAAACAATCCACAATTGTTGATTCAGGCTAATGACGGAGGTGCAAATGTAAGCTTCAATGGGGGCAAGACTTGGTCTACGCAATTTAACCAACCTACGGCCGAACTTTATCAAGTGGAAGTTGATGATCAATACCCCTATTGGTTGTATGCGGGTCAGCAAGATAATTATACGACTATTGCCGTACCTAGTTTTCCACCTAGCGGGGTACAAAATCCAGGTTCGGCTTGGATTATCAATACCGGAGGTTGCGAAACAGGACCAGCCGTACCAAAACCAGGGAATCATAACATTGTTTACGCCAACTGCAAAGGGCGTTTTGGGGTATTCAACAAGTTGACAGGAGTGGAAAAGAGCTACTATGTTGGTGCAAGTAACATTTATGGACATAATCCGAAGGATTTGAAATACCGTTTTCAACGTGTAGCCCCAGTACATGTTTCACCGCATAATCCAGATGTGGTTTACCATGGTTCACAATTCTTGCACAAAACGGATTCAGATGGCTATGAATGGGAGACTATCTCACCAGATTTAACGGCTTTTGAAGAGGACAAACAGGTGATTTCAGGAAGCCCTATCACACGTGATATTACGGGAGAGGAATATTACAGCACACTATACTCCATCAGGGAGTCTCCTTTACAAGAAGGTTTGATTTGGACGGGGTCCAATGATGGTGTTGTTTCGGTGACGAAAGATGGTGGAGAAACCTGGAAAAATGTAACTCCAAAGAAATTACCAAAAGGGGGTAGGGTAGAATCTGTTTCGGTATCGCATCATGATGTAGCAACTGCTTACATTGCCGTGGATAGGCATCTATTGGGTGATGCAAAACCATATTTGTACAAAACCACCGATTATGGAGATAGTTGGACGTTATTGAGTACCGAATCCAATGGTATTCCCAATGACCATACGACCCGTGTTTTACGTGAAGACCCAGTAAAACCGGGGTTGTTGTATGCTGGCACAGAATTCGGCATGTATGTTTCGTTGAATGATGGAAAATCATGGCAATCATTTCAGCAGAACCTTCCTGTGACCCCGATAACCGATATCAAAATTTTTAGGGGAGATTTAATACTTAGTACAATGGGTCGTGGATTTTGGATTTTGGACAACATCACCTCTTTACGTGATGCTGCCATCACTTCTTTAGAAAAGACCCCACACCTTTTTAAACCGGATAATACTATTCGCTACCGATATCCAAAGGTGCGTGCTGGAGGCACATTTCCCAAATATCCGAGGACGGCGGTCCTTATAGATTATTATTTACCTGAGGATACTAAAGGTTTGAAGCTAGAGATTTTGAATAGCAAAAATGAACCGCTTGTTACCATCTTAAATGACAGTACCCCATTGAAATCATTAGCAAGTGAGGTGGAGGACATGAACTTGAGTGCCACCTTTCGTTACGTCAACAAAAAATTGGAAGCTAAAAAAGGATTGAATCGATTTGAGTGGGATTTAAGTGAAAAAGGACCATGGCACAAAGATGCTAAGAAACGCTACAAAAATGGACCTATGGTTTCGCCTGGGAAGTATAGCGCCAAGATTACGGTGGGCGATAAAAGTATGACACAGGATTTTGAAGTGGTCATGGATCCACGAGTAGAAGCAGACGGCATTACTATGGAGTTATTGACGCAGCAACACGAAATACAACGAAAAATAATGAGTTTGCTATCAGAAGCAAGACAGTTACAAGATAGACTGGAAAAAGAGGTTAAAAAATTGGAAGGCAAGGATAGCAAAGCCAATCGTGAACGGCTGAAAACGATAAATACAGCTATTGCACAACTAAAAAATGATAAGGGAGCCTATCCGCAGCAAATGCTGATAGCACAAATTTCTTATATAAATTATATGGTCAACGGTGCTGACCAAGTTATTGGTAAAGATGTGATGAATAGCTACAATGAGCTGAAGACTGATTTGATGAAAATTAAAAACGCAGTTCAGTAAATAACGGGCTCTAATCATATAAAATACCTAATGAAATACATCAAACTTCTAATTTCCTTTGTACTCACCGCTGGAATTTTTTATGCATTAAATACAAAGCTCGGTTCCATTCCGCCCTTAGGAAAATTCTTGAATCCTGTATCGGGTATTTGGCAAAATGAAACAGATGAATCAATAACTGGTGAAGTCGTTATTCCGGATTTAGTGGATAAGGTTACGGTTCATTACGATGAACAGATGATTCCGCATGTCTTTGCGCAAAACGAGCATGACCTATACAAAGCCCAGGGGTATTTAACAGCAAAACACCGTCTATGGCAATTAGAGTTTCAAACGCATGCTGCTGCAGGGCGCTTATCCGAAATTATTGGTGAAGCTGCTTTAGAGTATGACAGGACTGAGCGCCGACGTGGCATGGGTTACGGCGCAGAACAAGCTATAGCCTATATGGAACAATACGATCCAGAGACTTTACGGTTTGTTCAAGACTATGCAGATGGTGTGAATGCCTATATCAATCAACTCGACCCTAAAAACTACCCTGTGGAATACAAGCTTTTGGATTATAAACCTGAAGCCTGGTCACCAATAAAAACGACCTTGTTGTTAATGTACATGACCAAGATGTTGGCAGGGTATGATGATGATTTGGAATATACCAATGTACTACGACTCATTGGAGAAGAGAATTTCAATTTACTTTTCCCTGATTTTTTTGATGTTAATGATCCTGTAATCCCAAAAGATACGGACTGGAGCTATATTGATGTTCCTCAAACCGAATTGTCAGAGAGCGAAGCTGTCCTTGATACCATTGTGGAAACCATTGAAAAACCACATCCGGATAATGGCAGTAATAACTGGGCAGTTTCTGGAGAAAAGTCGGTTACTGGCCATCCAATTTTAGCGAATGATCCACACTTAGGGCTTAAATTACCTTCTACTTGGTTTGTTATGCAGTTGAGCACCCCAGACCACAATGCCTTTGGTGCCACGATTCCAGGTGCTTTGAGCGTGATTTCTGGCTTTAATCAACATATTGCTTGGGGAGAAACCAATGCCACCAGGGATGTTATCGATTGGTATAAAATAGAATTTAATGAGAATAGTACACAATACAGATATGATGGCCAATGGAAAGATGTAACCCTTAGAGTGGAAGACATTAAAATAAGAGGCAAAGAAAGCTTTAAGGATTCTGTGTTGTACACACATCATGGCCCGGTAGTGTATGATAAAAACTTTAAATCCGATAATGAACATTCGGGTTATGCCATGAGATGGATAGGTCATGATGGCGGCAATAATCAGAAGACGTTCATCGAACTCAATAAGGCGAAAAATTATGAGGATTATGTAAATGCCCTGAAATACTGGAATGCGCCAGCACAAAATTTTGTTTTTGCCTCTACGGATGGAGACATTGCGTTGTGGATACAAGGAAAATTTCCAAATAAGTGGGAAGGCCAGGGTAAATTTTTAATGGATGGCAGTAATTCCGAAAACGATTGGCAATCCTATATCCCCCAAAAATATAACGCACATACGAAAAATCCGGAACGTGGTTTTGTAAGCTCTGCCAATCAGCATCCTGTGGATGAAAACTATCCCTATTATGTTTTCAATGATGGTTATGAAACCTACAGAAATCGTGTTATCAATACGTATTTTAATTCAAAGGAAAAGTTTAGTGTTCAGGATTTTAAAGATTTACACAACAACACCCATAATCTTAAGGCGGAAGAACTTCTCCCGTATATGCTAGAACACATGGATAGTTCATCCCTTTCGGAGGATGAAAGAACTATTTATAAAGAAATTAAAGCTTGGAACTTTAAAAATGATATAGACGAAGTAGGACCCAGTATATGGAAGCAATGGTATGGAGAATTGTACCGTATCCTTTGGGATGAATTTGATGATGAGGAAACGGCATTGACTTCACCTTTTACCTACCAGACCATTTATTTGTTGAGGAATCATGGCGACCACGAGTTTATGGATATAATAGCGACAGATGATAAAATTGAGACCGCTAAAGATTTATTTCTTATTTCTTTTAAAAAAGCAGCAGAACGGTTGAAAGAGATAAAAGAAGAAGAAGGTGATTATGCTTGGGGTAATTACAAAGGCACTTATGTGGGTCATTTATTGCAAGCGCTGCCAGCATTTTCAAGATTCGATATTCCCATTGGTGGCGACCGCAACATTGTAAATGCAACTTCAAAGAATCATGGTCCTTCATGGCGAATGATTGTTGAGATGACCTCTCCGCCAACTGCTTTGGGAATTTACCCTGGAGGGCAGTCAGGTAATCCGGGAAGCCGATATTACGATAATTTCATTGATGATTGGGCGACAGGAAAATACCATAGCCTTAACTTTTTGCAATCGAATGAAGCCGATAATTCCATTATTGGCACTCAAACTCTAAAACCGCTGAGCCATGAGTAAGAACGTTATCAACTTTATTGCCACTATTGTATTAGCGGCACTATTTTCACTCTTTCTACCTTGGTGGTCCGTAATGACAGCAGCTCTGGTGACTTCATTGTTCCTACCACTGAAAAAAGCAGCCGTATTTTTTGTTCCGTTTTTAGGAGTACTATTATTTTGGGCGGTTTACTGTATTGTATTGAGCAGTGCCAATGATTTTGCTTTAGCGAAAAAAATATCCCAATTATTACAGATTGGGGGTAATCCCTTTCTATTGATTTTGATTACTGGAATTGTTGGAGGTTTAGCAGCGGGGATGACTGCCATTTTTGGAAAACAGATTGTCGCGTTGGGTAGCAAGAAGTAAGGTGATGCGACTGTTTTATTTGTATTGGATTATATAAAAATTAATGGACTGCAAATGACCCCATCGACTAAAATTCCTACTACGCTTTTCCTCTCCGTTTTTTGCACGATTGTTATGTTAATCGCACCGCTGGGAGGGTTTGGACAACTAAAACCCTCTACATTTAGCGCGTTCAAGTTTGAACTTAAAGAACGTTTTTCCCCAGTCAACGAAACACTTCTTCGAGATGAAATCTCTGAAATAATCGCTGTTCAACAAGAAATGGAAGAAGAGGATATATGGTCTGTTCGATATTGGAATGGCTCTTATCCTTCATACCGTTGGCATCAGTTGCTTATGCAAGTCAGTCGAAACGATAAAGGCTATAAAAATGGGGGTAGAGTTGCCATCATGCACCTTACAATTTATGATGCTTTAGTAGAAGTTTGGAAGCACAAAAAGGTCCATTTTCAAAAAGCAGCCTATCAGTACGATTCCAAAATAAAGAAACTTGTACAGGACTTAGATTCTTCCACCTTTATTTGTGAATGGAGTGCGGCAGCGGGTGCGGCACATAGGATAATTGGATATTATTTTCCTAAGCAAAAAGAATTGCTCGATAGTAGTCTCATTGCTTTTAAATCTACACGTCTGGCAACAGGGCTTCAATTTCCTTCGGACATTGAAAAAGGATTGGAAATCGGTCAAAAAATCGCTGATAAATACATTGAATATGCCAAAGGGGATAGGACGAACCTTCGTTGGGAAGGGAGTGTTCCAAAAGTGGATAGTCTCTGGTCAGGGAATCCCGGACCTTGGGACCCCATGAAAAGACAATGGAAACCTCTCACTCTTGTTCAGTCAAATCAGTTTAGGCCTGGACCACCACCTGAAGATTGGTCTTCTGATATTGAAGAGCTCAGACAATTTAATGCGGAACATCAAACCAGTGAAATAGCCTGGAGGTGGAAAAGCGAGCCGATTTGGGACCGTTTGATAGAACGTAAGATTTTGGAGTATGACCTGAATCCTTTGGAAGCCGCTTTTGCAAATGCAGTTTTTCACACAGCACGTTTTGATGGGATTATCGCCGCTTGGGACGGGAAATATCATTATTGGGGAATCCGACCTTTTCAATACGACCCATCTTTTCAACCCATTTTGATAGATACCCCCAATTTCCCTGGCTATCCAGCTGGGCATACAACAGTCGCTGGATCTATCGCGAAAGTGCTCTCTTTTCTGTTTCCAAAGGATGAACCATTGTTTTATGAGCTTGCGAAGGAGTGTTCAGAATCCCGCTTTGAAGGAGGGGTGCATTTTCGTACAGATAATGAAGTGGGATTGGAGGTAGGCTACAAAGTTGGGCAGTGGGTCATAAAGTGCTTTACCGAATGAAGGAATCAAAAATTGGAAACACAATGCATGAACCTACCATTAGAATTTATTTAGGAATAATCAATTAAATATCAGAATTGTTATAAATATTTAAACTTTTAAATATTTTTTTAAAGAATTAATAAAAGTTTAAGATTTTTTGTAGAATATTAAGTTTGCTTGACCTAGTACAAAAACAAACACTTAATTTTATGCAAGTCACTAATTTAAAACCACTTAGCATGAAAAATCTAATCCTCTTTTTGTTTGTTACCATTTTTAGCGGAAGTTATATTTATGCACAAGGAACTGTGCATGCAGCTTGTGAAGCAAGTGTTGTTGGTTATACGGAAACTAGGAATGTTTCCAATTTCTTCACATTCGCAGATTTGAAATCAAAAAGCGTCCAGGCATCAACTACGCAACTTTCGAATACTCTGGGAAGTCCATATTTAGTTGAAGCGTTTCAAAAAGGTTCACTTTTTTATGGTGAAGAACGCATAGGTACTTTTTATGCAAGGTATAACGGTTATAACAAAGAATTGGAAATCAAAAAAACCAACTCCTCTGAAGAAATAGCAAAAGCGTTGGTTAATGATAAAAAATTAAGATTTGTATTTAACAACCAAGATGAGATGAGGTTTGTGGCGTTTATTGACAAAAAAGGAAACAGACTTGAAGAGTATTTATTGACTAAGGGCAATGGAAATAGATATCAGCTTATGGAAAGACCTTTGGTATCTTATAAAGAGGCTAAAAAAGCTGCCAACTCTTTAATGTTAGATGTGCCAAGTAAGTTTGTAAAGCGTACCGAACTCTACGTATTGGATATTGCAGTCAATATTGCAAGTCTAGTGCCTAGTAAGAAATCGAAATTGATTGATTTATTTGATGAAAGTGAAAAAGTTCAAGTGGCAACATTAATCAAAAAAAATTCTTTAAATGTTAAAGATGAAAAGGATTTGTTCCAGATTTTTGATTTCGCCAACTCCATTAATCGAGATATCGCATATAAACAATAACATCAAAGCTTTAGAATAAAATGCTAGATACCATTGGTTAGCGCTTAAATTGAGGCGATAAAACTCTAATTCACACTAAACCAGCTTTTTTAAAAGCTGGTTTTTTTATGTTTCCTGGTATCCATTGATCATCGTGCAAATTAAAACAGGACAATGATGGTTTTCAAGGCGTCGGTTGAAACTTTAGGTTTTGGTATCGTACTTTTTAGTGAATAAGTAGAATTAATCATTAGTTTTAGTACACTTAAAATAAAACCTGTCGTATGAAAAACTTATGTGCCCTGATTTTGGTGATAACTCTATTTTCCTGTAAGAATGCTAAAACTACTCCTGTAGATGAACTTCGAACAGAAAGACTTCAAGAGTCGGTGGAGATTATCAGGGATAAATGGGGCATTAACCATATCTATGCTAAAAACCAGCATGATTTGTTTTTTGCACAAGGTTACACAGCAGCGGCAGACCGGCTTTTCCAATTCGAGATTTGGCGCAGACAGGCTACGGGTACAGTTGCTGAAATTCTTGGCGAAAAAGAATTAAACCGGGACATAGGAACGCGTCTGTTTAAATTTAGGGGTAATATGACTACTGAGATGAACCATTATCATGAGGATGGTGTTGAAATCATTACAGCCTATACCGATGGGGTAAATGCATACATCGATGCTATTTTAAAAACCCCGGAAAAGCTACCGATTGAGTTCAAATTGTTGGATATCCAACCTCAAAAATGGACACCAGAGGTCGTGATTTCTAGACATCAAGGATTACTAGGGAATATTGGTCAAGAGTTGCAGATTGGACGTGCAGTAGCCAAATTGGGTACGGAGACCGTTAAAGATCTTTACTGGTTTCATCCTAAAGAACCTGATTTAACAATTGACCCCAGTATAAACACGGATTTGCTATCGGACGACATTTTAGCCTTGTATAATGCCTATCGTAAACCTGTAGAGTTTACCAAAGATGATATTATTCCCGCCTTTCAAAGCGCTACGGCAGAAGAAACTGTAGCTTCGGCCTATGAGGACAAAAACGATATTTACGGTATAGGAAGCAATAATTGGTCAATAAACGGAAGTCGTATGGCAGATGGTAACAGCTATATGGCCAATGACCCACATAGGACCATTGCAGTACCCTCTTTGCGTTATATGTGCCACCTAGTAGCGCCAGGATGGAATGTTATTGGAGGAGGCGAACCAGAAATACCTGGTATATCCATCGGACATAATGATTATGGTGCATGGGGACTTACCGTTTTTAGAACAGATGGCGAAGATTTGTATGTCTATGAATTGAATCCTGAAAACCCAAATCAATATAAATATAAAGGCGATTGGGTAGACATGGAGCAGATTGTTGAAACTATAAAGGTAAAGGACCAAGAAAACTATACAGCACAATTGTACTATACCTTGCATGGACCTGTCACCCATATTGACACCGAAAACAATGTGGCCTATGCTGTGCGATGCGCTTGGCTGGAACCAGGAGGGTCTCCCTATTTAGCTTCTTTACGGATGGACCAAGCAAAAACTTGGGAAGAATTTCGGGAAGCATGTAACTATAGCCATATCCCTGGGGAAAACATGATATGGACAGACAAAGAAGGAAATATAGGTTGGCAAGCCGTAGGCATTGCTCCAGTTCGTAAAAATTTTAGTGGTCTTGTTCCTGTTCCAGGTGATGGGCGTTATGAATGGGATAGCTATTTGCCCATTATAGAAAAACCAAATAATTATAATCCCGCTAAAGGATACTTGGCAACAGCAAACCAAAATGTAACCCCAGAGGATTATACGCATTGGGATGCCATTGGTTACTCCTGGTCTGATCCATACCGTGGAAATCGTGTGGATGAAGTACTAGGTTCAGATAAAAAATTGACCATGGAAGATATGAAAGCCTTACAAACCGACTATCTCTCCATCCCTGCTAGGATTTTGGTACCGATGTTGAAAAATCTCGCTTTTACTGGAAAGGCCGATAGGGCTAAAGGAAAATTAAGAGATTGGGATTATAAACTCGAAGCAACGTCCATTCCCGCAGCCATTTATGTAGCCTGGGAAAACCAAATTAAACAAATGGCCAATGAACGGTTCATTCCAGAGGAAGGAAAAGGCATAGTCCAAGGAATTCAATTGGCACGAATCATGGAATGGCTCAAAGAACCGGATGAAAGGTTTGGGGTAAATCCTATTTTGGGAAGAAATGAATTTTTGAGCAATGCTTTTATCAAGGGCGTTGATGCATTGGAAAATAAACTTGGAGCAGATATGGATTCATGGCAATACGGACAAGAAAAGAATAAACATACATATATCCAGCATGCGCTTGGTGAAGTTGTAAACGATTCCATTAAGGCTAAACTGAATCTTGGTCCATTGCCAAGAGGAGGTAATGCATACACTCCTGGTTCCACGGGAAGTAATCTAAGGCAGAGTAGTGGGGCTTCTTTTCGTATAATTGTAAATACCGGCAATTGGGATACTGCTTTAGGTTCCAATGGTCCTGGACAATCGGGCAATCCAGATAGTTCGTTTTATGATAACCTGTTCGAACCTTGGGCAAAAGACGAATATTTCCCCGTTTATTATTCCCGTAGTAAAATTGATTCTGTTGCGGTAACTACAACAAAACTAATCCCTACGCAGAAATAACAATTAGTAAACGTTTAAAGCGTATATCTATTAAATTTTAAAATTTAGAATAATTGGAAAACATAAAAGTTGGTATTATAAACGTATCAGACCGCGCCAGTCGAGGCGAATATGAAGATTTGCCGGGACAAGAAGTGAAACGACTGCTAAACTTATGGCTAACCAGTCCTTGGGAAGCGGAGTATGCAGTAATTCCTGATGAACAAGATTTACTGGAAAAGGAATTAATCAATATGGCCGATACCAAAGATTGTTGTCTAATCGTGACAACAGGAGGTACAGGTCCTGCTGTTCGAGATGTAACACCGGAAGCAACCATAGCCGTCTGCGAAAAGCTATTGCCAGGATTTGGGGAGCAAATGCGACAAGTAAGTCTTCAATATGTGCCAACTGCCATTCTCTCTAGGCAAACCGCTGGAATCCGTGGGAACACATTGATTGTTAACCTGCCAGGTAAACCAAAATCCATTAGAGAATGTTTGGAAGCTGTGTTTCCCGCCATCCCGTATTGTATCGATTTAATTGGGGGACCTTATTTGGAATCTAATCCTGAAACCATGAAAGTATTTCGACCTCGCCAGGGCTAAATACTATTGGTACGATATTTGTTTTTCTTTAGATAGGCTATATGTTTGTTAAATTTGTTTAATATTTAACGAATTTTATTAAACAAATCATTAGCTTTATAAAAAATTCTTATTAATTGAACTGGGAGTGTTACCCGCTCCACTGGAATTAACGTATGAAAAATCAAGAACTTCTACTCGAAGATTACCTAAACGGAAAAGACTTATTGAACACCTTAACTCACGAAGAGATTGGCGATGACCATTTATATACTGGCGTCAAAACACCCATGAAGCCAGATGCTTTTGAGCAAACGGATGAAGAAAAAAAGAAACAGATTGCTGGGCTTTTTGCTCAGATAATGGATGTTATGGGCTTGGATTTAACAGATGATTCATTGAAGGGCACACCCATGCGGGTGGCTAAAATGTATATCGATGAAATCTTCTCTGGACTGGACCCTGCCAATAAACCTAAAGTGGCCCTTTTTGATAATAAGTATCAATACAACCAAATGTTGGTTGAAAAAGATATTACGTTTTACTCCAATTGTGAGCACCACTTTGTACCTATCATTGGTAAGGCCCATGTGGCCTATATTTCATCAGGTAAGGTAATTGGGCTTTCAAAATTAAATCGTATCGTTCAATACTATGCCAAACGTCCACAGGTACAGGAACGTTTGAATAATCAGATTGGACTTGAGCTACAATCCATTTTGGATACTGAAGATGTTGCGGTAATTATTGATGCCAAACACTTATGTGTTTCCTCTAGAGGAATAAAAGATGATACTTCGGCTACGGTTACCTCTTTTTACGGTGGAAAATTCAACACCCCTGAAAAGATACAAGAACTTTACAATTACATTAATAATTAAAGAGTACTAGCGAAGTACGCGTAATACAACTAAACCGGTAAATGACCAAAATGGTGTTTACCGGTTTTTTTTATTTCGAATAGTTATGACAAAGCTTTTAATTTTTCCGAGACTATAACCTTATAGGTTGTACTTACAGGCACCTGATTATTTTCAATAAACAAATGGGTCCGTGATGCCTTGGAAACCCTAGCCAAATTGGCAATATATGATTTATGCGTGCGTTGGAAATCTTCAGACAATAGGGTGATAATATTCGTTAGTGTTTCGGATATCAAATACATCCTTGAATCGGTAAAGATTTTCAAATAGTTTCCAAAACTCTGTATAAAAAGGATAGAATTAAACGGAACATTAATGGGAATACCGTCATGCTTTATCTGAAGCTCTTCACTTTGAATATGTTTTTTCGGAGTCACTATTGTAGAAGCCGAAACTTTGTTTATGGCCTTTAGAAAGCGTTCAATTTTAATGGGTTTCAATAAATAATCCACAACACCGTAGTCATAACTTTCCAAGGCGTATTCGGAATATGCGGTAGTTAAGATTACTTTAGGCGGTCTTACTAAAGCACCCAATATTTCCATTCCATTAAGTTCTGGCATCTGGATATCCAGAAAAATCAGGTCAACCTCGTTTTGTTGAATAAAATTGATAAACTCAAGAGGATTTCCGGTGCTTAGTACTATTTGAAAGTTATCAATTTTACTACAATACTCTTCTATCACTTTACGCGCTAATATTTCGTCATCTATAATACCTACCTTAAACATTAACTTTAAGCTTTTAAATCAATAGTTAAATTCACACGATATACTTTATCAGTATCATTAATTGTTAACGTGTGGGAATTGGGATATAATAGATTAAGCCTTCTTTTCACATTTTCAAGTCCCATACCTTCTCTTTTAGATTCATTGACTATAGTAGGTTTGGAGTTTACAACCGAAAAATGAAGTTTTGTTTTTTTCATAGTTGCCGAAACATCAATTACACTTTGCTTGTTTGTACTTTGGGCACCATGCTTTATTGCATTTTCAACAAATGGAATAAGTAACATAGGTGAAATGGCATAATCCAATAAATCATCCCCAATCACAAATTCAATAGTACAGCGCTTACTAAGTCTTTTCTCTTCAAGTAGCAAATAATTTTCTAAAAACTCAAGTTCTTCCCTCAGCAAAACGGTATCTTTTTTTGCACTTTCCAATTGATACCTCATTAATTCTGAGAGCTGCATAACGACAATAGGGGTTTCTGGCGATTGTTGTCGAGAAAGGGAGTAAATGCTGTTTAGAGAATTAAACAAAAAGTGTGGGTTTACTTGTTCTTTTAGATAGTTGAGCTCTATCTCTCTTTGTAGTTTCTCCTTTTCGTCGGTTTCTCTTTGGATAATGATATTCCTGCGTAAAAGAAAAGCAGCCATACCTGTTCCGGTGGTATATATAAGAAAGAAAAAGAATTTGGAAACCACTTCCCATCCGCTTTCGTACCCTTTAATGTAAGAGCCCAAAAATATACTCCCAATGAGCAAAATACCGTATAATAGATACTTGCGTTTATCTAGAAAAAAGGGAATAAGTACAAAATGGTTGAACCAAATTATAATCATTATTATGACTGCATAATTGATTCCACGCAGGTAAAACAAAAAATCAGTATCAAACCTGTCTTTGATTGTCCAAATGCTCAATATCTCAAGTAAAGCGACCAAAACGAATGCCGCTATATTGATTAGTATGGTATTCTTCAAAGACCTACTGAACATAAATATTTTGGTTAAAAGGCCAAAGGTACTATGTATAGGTATGAGTTCTTGTAATTTCTTATGAAAGGCTGATAGCAATGATGAAATGACTTCATCATTTAAATTTTGTGTTTATCCTATAAAAAATCCATGTCCCATATTCTACAATACATTTATCTGATAGTTAGTCAGGAGTGCCAAAAGCTAGGCATAAAATGCTAATGATTGATTCCAATAAAAAACTAAAGAAATTAATTATGAGAGCAATCCAAATTGTGTTATTAATTGCCGTTGTGCTTTTTAATACTGCCCTAACATTTGCTCAGGGAAAAAGTGTAAAAACCAAAAAACATGATACCAAAAGGTCTTCCTTAGGATTGTCACATTTTGAGGTGATTCCCATTACCAATGCGAAGTTGGAAAGAAACTACGAACTCTATATAAAGTTGCCAAAAAACTATTCCAAAAAAACAGATGTAACCTATCCCGTTATCTATTTTACTGATGCATCATGGCATCTTGAAATATTGTCTGCTTCCACAGAATACATGCTTGAAGACATCATTCTAGTTGGGATTTCGTGGCAAAAAGACATCAATAAAAAATTAAAAGAAGAAGTTGGTGAACATGTTAGTCGTTTTCGAGATTATAGTATGCAAGAATCGAAAAAACCAGAAATCCAAGCTAAATATCAATTAGGTCAGGCCAATACGCATTTAGATTTTATTCGAGATGAAGTCATTAGCTATGTGGAACGTAATTATCGCGCAGATTCGCGTAGCCGTACCTATTTTGGGTATTCATTGGGAGGGGAGTTTGGTGCCTATGTCTTGTTGACCCAACCGGATACTTTTTCTAATTACATTCTAGGTAGTCCATCTATACAAAACGAAGTACCTTATTTATCTTCACTTAATGCCAAACTCGATTCCATAACCTCAGATGAGGATAAAAGTTTACATGCAAACGTGTTTCTTTCATACGGTAATCAAGAAAGTAAAATGGTTGAGCCCATGGAAGAGTTCTTTCGGGTTCTGAAAGGAAGGAGGGATAGAGGTTTATCTCTACAAAAAAAGCTTATTGAAGGTAATCATCAAACTGCTTTTCCCATGACTGCTGTACAAAGTATAGCATGGTTGTCAACAACAATAAACCATGATACCATAGGTGTTAAGGCCCTCTCTTTTTTTGATATTCCACAAACCAATAAAGCATTTATAAGTACTGAGCCGGAGGATAGAAAAGATGGGATTAGCGTTGGAAAAATAGCGGATAATGGAGGCAATACAAAAATGATCCGTGAGCTAGCTGAAGAAATTGCAAACAAGAAACACGACTATTACGATAGCTTTCTTATCTACCACAAAGATCAGCTGGTCTTTGAGTCTTATTATTCACGAGGGCGTATGAATTTGCCCCATCCACAAGCGTCTGCTACCAAAGCATATACTTCCCTGGCACTTGGAAGAGCCATTCAACTGGGATACCTTACCATGGCTGATTTAGAAAAACCTTTGGTTGGTTTTTTGAAAGAGTTGGATTCAACAAAATTTGTAGAAGGTGCGGAGCTAATTACCTTACATAAGGCATTGACCATGAGCACTGGGATTCGAATCTCTGAGGAACAGTGGGAAGCATTTCGGAAAAATCCCAATCAAATACAGGGACAGCAGCAGATACAGGCCATTCTTGAGCATAGCGCACCTATCACTCCAGCTACTCAAGAGTTTAAATATGGCACTGGCCCTGATTTAGTGATGCAGGTTATTGAAGCTGTTGTTCCAGGGTCTGCAGAAGATTTTATCAAAACTGAATTGCTGGATAAATTGAGTATTACCAATTATACTTGGAAAACTTCACCTAGCGGTTTGCCTGAAGCAGGCTGGCGTACTAGTTTCACATCACGCGATATGGTCAAGTGGGGCAAATTGACCAAGAACAAAGGTAAGTGGAACGGCGAACAGCTAATTTCAGAAGCGTTTATTGACAAAGCCATCAGTAGAATACTTTTAACGGGTGACGATGATGTATATGGTGGCGGTAAGGATGTCTCTAAACAGGGATATGGTTATTATTGGTGGAGCGCGGATTTAAAAGTTGGAGATGCCACGTACTTCTGTAGGTCTGCCCAGGGTGGAGGAGGACAATATATCATCCTTATTGATGAACTTGACCTTATGGTGGTTGTTACTGCCCATGATAACGAAAACAAAACACTGCAAATAATTGCTGAACAAATTTTACCAGCTTTTTTGCAGAAGTAGTAAAGCATATCGCTTCTCATAAAACCCTTAGCATTAGAGTAGGTGAGGTCAATGTACTAACGGAATGATTTTTTACACTGACGGAATTATCATTTCGACAGCTTTTGCATAGGATGATACCTTTCTTCGTAGCGTAATTATAAATTTAATAGTATGCTCAAGAAATATCCTATCATTAAATGGAGTCTGATTGGTCTTACCTCTTTGATTCTTTTGTTATTCGGATTTGGTTTGTGGTTTATGAGTCTTATTCCCAAAAAAGATGAGCAAGTAGACCCTACCAAAGTCCAACCAACCGACTTAACCTATATTACCCAAAACGTACCAGTTTATAGAGGAAAAGTGTTGGCCGTGGTTACAAGTGCAAAAACCATGGGAGCCAGTGGTAAGAGCACTGGTTATGAACTTACGGAACTATCACGTGCTTATTACGTGTTTCAAGCTAATGGTTTTGATGTTGACATTGCTAGTCCAAAAGGGGGTAAACCCAAGGTAGTTATCGATGATGAGGATATGGGAAAGTTCGACTTTGCCTTTTTGAACGATAGCATTGCGCAACATAAGGCCACGAATACCATCCCAGTAGACCAGATTAAACCATCCGACTATCAGGCAGTATTCTTTGTTGGTGGCAAGGGTGCCATGTTCGATTTTCCAGAGAACAAAGCCATACAGGCAATTGTTCGCGAATTATATCAGTCCGATAAAGTAATCGGGGCTGTATGCCATGGTCCCGCGGCTTTGGTCAATGTAGTTTTAGATAATGGCAAGCATTTACTGAAAGACAAAACTGTAAGTGGGTTCACCAACGATGAAGAATTATTGCTCATACCCGAAGCAAAATCCATATTCCCCTTTCTGTTACAGGATCAATTGGTAGATCAAGGAGCCCAATTTAATGAAGGTGCGATGTATTTGGAACAGATAAGCCATGAGAAGAATTTAGTGACCGGGCAAAATCCTTGGTCTACTTGGAAAATGGCCGAGACTATGGTCCAAGAAATGGGATATACTCCGAAGTACAGAAGTCTTACTGCCGAAGAAAATGCGGTTGAAGTGCTGATAGCGTATGAGAATTCTGGTTCACAAAATGCCAAGGTCCTAATTGAAGAGATGTATATGGATAGGAAAGTTGAAATAGAACGTATTCTTATCGCTAAACACAGTTTGATTGCAGCAATGCAAGGAGACATTGGTAGCTTTTTCGGTTTGGTAGGGTTGACCTCTTACAGTAAAAAGATGTCCAATAAAAGATAACATTCAATTGAAATACTTACAAAGACGGCTTATAGTCCTGATAGGTTTATAAGGTTGACCTCTTAAATATTTATATTTTAGTCAAAACATTGGTTTTTGAAAGTTTTAGATGTAGCATTGATAGTTCTTAGTAGTGCAGGTCTCCTGCATGGAATGCTCTTTGCCATTTATCTCATTTTCTTTAAAAAGAAAAAAAGTCAATCCAATCTCCTTCTGGGGCTTATTCTGATTTTTATGGCGTTTCGGATTGGAAAATCCGTACTGCTTAATTTTGGGGAACGTTTAGAGCCAGTTTTTATTTTTATCGGACTCACATTCCTATTGTTGATTGGGCCGCTATTGCGTTGGTATGTGCTTAGTATGACCCGCACCAAGTTCAAAATTACCAAATCTTACCTGCTGCAATTGGTGCCTTTCACTCTGATTTTTAGTGCAAGCCTGTTCGTGACTCGAGGATGGTATGAGAATAGCAAGTGGGTTATCATTATCTTTTCTAGTGGGCTTATTTTTATTTATCTCCATTTGGCTTTTTATATCGGTTTGGCATGGCGTGAATTTCGGTTGACACAAAAGGAATTTCCAAAACAACAGCAGACAAAATCCCAAAAGGCGGTATTTGTATGGTTACATTCGTTACTAGTTGGTTTCATGCTAATTTGGGGTACCTATGTACTCAATATTCTGGACGATGCTGTACCATACATCATTGGACCTATATTATATTCCGTGGTTATTTATTTTTTAAGTTATAGAGCTTTTCAACTAAAGGCTACCGATTTGGACGGTATGGTGTTCAAAGAAAACACCAATAAATACCTTTTTAATGAGGTTTCTAAACTGGTCATAGACAACAAATTGTACCTTGAACCGGACCTTTCACTATCCAAGCTTAGCAAAATTCTTGGGAAGAGTGCACAACAGATATCCCTGGTTGTGAATGAACATGCAAAACAAAACTTTAACGATTTCATCAATTACCGGCGCATTCAAGACTCCAAAAAAATGCTTTTAAATATCGAAAATGAAAAATATACCATATCATCTATCGCCTTTGATGTTGGTTTTAGCAGTCTATCCTCATTTAATGGAGCTTTTAAAAAGTTTGAGGGTACAACCCCTTCTTCATATCGAAAAAAGGGAACTTCATAAGTGATTTAAGGAAATAGGCACGAGCGTTTTACAAACATAATGGTCAAATAGCTATCCTATTCGTTTTGCTTAAAATCTTGAAACATTTTGCTTGGCTGGATACCTTCGTTGTTTTGATACTTTCCTTTCTTGTATGTCGTATAGTCGCCCTCTATGTGATGGTAATAGATTTGACAAATTTCTATTTTTGGATATATGATAAGTGGCTGTACCACAAAAATTTCCAATGTCCAATAACCGTTGAACCCTACATCTCCAAAACCTGCGGTCACATGTACAAACATGCCAAGCCTACCAATACTGCTTCTACCTTCAAGCATAGGAACTAAATTGTCCGTACGTGTATGCTCCATGGTGCGACCGAGATATAGCTTGCCCGGTTCTAGCTGCAAACCATCCGATGGGATAGTTAATTTGGATACGGTGTTATCAATTTTCATATCCAATACCGGATTAGCATACACCAATAACTCATCGTGAAGTCGAAGGTTATAACTATTGGGGTTGAGTTGTTTTGGGTTGTAAGGATCTATTGCTATGTCCGTGCCCATGCGTCCGGCTATTTCCAAACCACTTAATATCATACTACACTATTTTCATGTTGTCCACACGTGGCAATCCATCAAGAGTTATGGCTATTGAGTCAAACCAAAAGATATTGGTGTAAAACAAGGCTATTGTTTTATGCTATTGATTTTCTCTACAAGTCCTTTTATTTCTTGCAATAGATGTTGTTGGACCTCCAAATGTTGTTCTGGTGTCAGTTCTTGTTGTGAATGATTGTGATGGTGGTGGTCATGATCATGATCGTGACCGGAGTGATTGTGATGTGAATGGTCATGTTCTTCCTCAAAACCAGGCACTTCTATGAGTTGTCCGTCCCATGCCTTTAATGCACTACTAATGGATTTTAAATCGTTTGAATACGTCGCAACAAATAAAGAATCGGTATTTGCCTTGAGTTTGGAAATTTGGTCTTCGGCCGTTTGACGAACTTTAATCGCCTCCTCATGAAATTTGAAGGCTTGTTGCAGGTTTTCGTTCTTTTCCTTGCTATCGCCACAAGCAGATATTAGTGCAGTTATTCCAAGCACAAGAATTAAAAGTGCGTGTGTTCTAAGGCCTTGTCTTTGTATCATTCGATTTTGTATTGATTATGTTATCCGTATTTATAAAACATACTTGCTCCGAACATGGATTTAGTAATGTGTCAATACTACAAAGATAAGACGTAATATTATTAATGCAACTGAGTTGCATTTAATTGATGTAAGATTCTAAACAAAGAAAAAAAAGGATTGTCTAGCCATATAGCTCATTCTTACTTCTTCTGGGCCTTCCTTCTATTTTGAAAGTTTGGGTCTTGAATCATATTTCTTTTTCGATACTCTTTAAGATTGATTTTCTCCTTCCAAGCCTGAAGGGTGGTAGTTTGATACACATTTGAGAATTCTAAAAACCGCTTGAGCTCTTTGAAAAAAATCAGTGGATCATCCTCGTAGGGAATATGTCCGGCACCTTTGACCAACAAACTTTTGGCGTTTGGAAACTGGCTCTTCGTAAGTTCATGTTTTTCTGAAGAATACGCCAAATCCCATTCGCCATCAATAATAAGCGTGGGAATTGGGCAACTTTTAAATGCTTCTTTGAGGTCATAGTTGAAGTAATCGTTAAGCATATCCCTATAATAGTTCTTGTCATGAACAAACTCATATCTGGCATACATTGCCATATCCTTTATGGTCCACTTTCTCAAATGCCGTCTTTTCCAATCTCCGTTCATAAAGGCATTGAACAACATTTTTTGCTGCAAATCCGGACTTACTGTTTCAGAGTGTACCGGGAATGCTCTTTTACCGTTAACGGAATAGACTTGTTCAATTCTTTTGCGTTCTTCTTTAGATTGATAATCATACTGCCTTGTACCCAATCCAATATCAATTGACATAGGTAACGCTGAAGCGACCAGAACCATACCCAACAGTTTTTCCGGGTATTTTAGGGAATATAACTGGGTTATTGCTCCCCCAAACGATAGGCCCAGAACAACCCATTTTTGAATCCCTAACTTTATTCTTAGCTTTTCCAAATCATCAACCGCTTGCATTAAATTATATCCTTCTTCGGCTGATGTTGTTTCCGATAATCCTACGCCCCTAAGATCATAATAGATTACTCTTGAAAATTGTGAAGCCTTAAGGAAATGAGGATGGAAGTAATGTAGACTGGTTCCTGGCCCTCCGCTAACCAAAACTAAAGGAACCCCTTCACCAGTTTCTTCGACCCATAACTTCACATCTCCTACCAATTCATATCTTCCTGATATACCGAGAATTTCCTCGTATCGTTTTACTTCAGGTATTGGAAGATCATCTTTATAGATTACACTATTTCTATCAAAAATCGTTTCTTCCTTAAATACTCCATTCTTATCGTATGACTTCAAGTATCGTTCTAACAATGGCATATTAACATTCTTATGGGGTGCCATACTATTACTGTCAAAATCAAAAACGGTTTCTTGTGCATGTAGATGGTCTAGTTGAAGAGCAAGAGCCATTAACCCACTAAAAAGGAGAATCTGAGTACTTTTCATGAATGAAGATTTTGATGGTAAATTATATACCAAGAACCTCTTCGGCCAATGGATTCATGAATTGGAAAACGATTTTTCGGATATCTTGCCGTTAAAAAAGGGCAAACTTTAATTATACCTGGCCCTGTATTCCGAAGGGGTCAAATTTGTTATAGCCTTAAATGCAACGTTAAACGTAGATAGGTTGTTGAATCCAGCATCTAAGGCAACACTTATTATTTTAGTTTTTTTACTTCGTGTTGTCAACAAACATTTTGCCTCTTCTATTCTATAGTTATTAATGTAGCTGGCAAAATTCTGGTTGGCATATTTGTTTATAATTTCAGATACGTTCCGAGAAGATATTCCAACAGCTTCGGCAACAGTTGTCACAGTTAATCCTGGATTTAGATATAACTGCTTTTCTTTCATTACATCTTCAATTTTATTAAAATACGCTTTGCCCTTTTCTGGAGTTAGATTAGACGTGTCATATTTGGGTGCTAGACTGAGATTGAAAGTTTTTTTCGAGTTTATTCCCAAATATGCCAGTAACACTATAAAAATGGAATAGGCTACTGGACCTGCAGAGTAAATGGGGAGAACGTCAACAAAAATCAAAGTGTAGGTCGTCCATACCAATCCCAAGGTAAAAATCAGTCGTATATACCATAGCCTTAGCTCTTTCTGCACGTGATTCATTTTCTTAAGGTACAGGTATAGGCTCAACCCAAGATATATATAAGACTGAAGTAAAATAAAAGTGTAACTGAAGTTCCAAACAACACTACTTGCCGAATTTGGAATTATTTGACCAAACAAAACATATAGCAAGGAGGGTACAAAATGGAACAAATTAGCCCTTTTAAAAGACTGATCTTGGGATAACAATTGCAAACCATATAGATATAAAAGCGGGCCAACAGCCAAATTTGCCGCCAAACCTAAATTTTTTATAAAGAGAGGAAGTTCTATAAAATTGTAGAGAATGGATTTTGTAATACGAAGAGCGAAAACAATTAAAAGCAAGCCCAGAATACGATTTTCGAGTTTTCTATTTTTCAAAAAAACTATTCCGAAAAAAAAGCTTAGCCCCAAACCAAGACTGCTAATAATAGATACGAGTATGGCGTCTAACATATCAAACAATACGATTATACATAGTACAGGATAACAATGGATTTTCACCCTATTTCAAATGTAAAAAGCAAGAATAGAACCCACTATAACTTCTTTGTTAAAGTTATGCTACCTATCAGTATTCTATGTTTGAATTGTATTAACATCAAACGAAAACAACACAATTGGAGCTTGAGATGATGCATTAAAAGAAATATTTTAGCTCATTATTAGTAATATAATACTTGTTAATTAATTATCTTCATGAAAACCCTTTTCTCATGGACTCCACGCTTTCTAATACATTATTGGGTTATCTTAAAGCGCTCAATATTAAAGTTTCATCTAGCGAGTTAAAACTTCAACTATTCAGTCATCCTTATACTCCTTCTTTATTTGCAGTTTCTGAAACGCTTAATTTCCTAAAAATTGACAATGTCGCTGCAGAAGTGGAACATAGACAGTTGGAATATTTGCCTGACAACTTTATTGCTTTGATAAACGATGATGGCAAAGAAGAGTATTTTGCACATGTTAAGAAACTCAAGAGAAGTATTCAGTTAAATGAACAAAGGGGCCATATTTCTTATGAAGATTTTTGTAAAATGTGGTCAGGAGTTGTATTGATAGCTGAAAAAAATGATGAAAAGAGGAGAAACACCCTAACAAAAAACAGTATTATCCTGTATACTTTACTCCTTATACCTCTCATATTTTTTTGGTCCAAACCTCTTATTCTTATCTATGGCATTCTAGGTATTATTGGTCTGGTTTTATCCGAAGAGATATTCAAAACCACGAATCAGGTGGACTCATATTTAGCGGATAAAATTTGCGGGAATGAGGAAAAAGGAAAGGGATGCAGCACTGTTTTGAATGATACACGATACCGGCTATTCTCCTTTTCCCTGAACGATTTTTTGTTTTCTTTCTTCATTTCTACACTAGTCTATACATTATGGAACACAATTTTTGATGTTACGCATATTCTCTTATATGTAGTCGCCTTTTTGATGGTGTGTGCAACAATCTTTATCCAAAAATTTATCGTTAAAAGCTGGTGTCGTTTATGTTTGCTTTCAAGTTTCTGCATAATCGGTCAGGCCATACTTGTTTTTGTCCACAATTTCTATATCCAAAAAGAAGTAGTCCTATATAGCGAAGCTGGTTCGTTCGTCGCAAAAGCAACAATCTTTGTTTTTCTTTTCACTTTATCGCTTTTAATGGTCGACCAATATCGTAGGTTAAGAAAAAACAACTATCAAATGACAAAGGATGTCATAGAATTATTAAGATTCAAACGATCGCCAAAAGTAGTTTCGCAAATGATTTCCTCAGGAAAGAAAATCTCCTCATTCATTGATTTAAACCCACTGGGACATAATAATACAGAAGCACATCATATTATAAGACTTGTAATTTCAACAACTTGTAATTTCTGTAAAGATTCGTTTAACCAATTTTATGAGTATTATCTAAATAACAAAGATGATAATGAGTATCAGATAATATTCAATCATTTTGAAGAGAAAAACTCTAAACGTAATCGGGTTGCGGTGAGCTTGATCAATATTTATAGAAACAATGGATTTGATGCCTTGATGCAAAGTTTAAACCAATGGTTTAACGAGCGACACAATTCAACTTTTTTGGAAGAGTATTTGTGGAAAACAGAGGATGAAAATGTTTACACCCTGCATCAACAAAGAGCATGGTGCAAAAAAAACGAATTGTTTCATACACCTATTCTGATTATCGATGAAGTTGTTATATCGGAATACTATGATGCATCCTTTATTGGGGACCTAGTGGGTGAGATGTAAAAAATGGCAAACAAATGTTAAACATTTAGTTTTTAATTAATTAAAGTAGGAAAAAACCTACATTATTATTATTTTTAGGGAGATTCAAGGCAAATCTCCGAAGCCCCATTTTGAAATATCGGAGAGTTTTAAACATTAAATGTCATGAAAAAATTGAATCTGAAGAATCTAAGTAATCAAAAATTAGATGATTCTAAAATGAAAAACATTGCAGGAGGATCCGGGTATAGGTGCCCAGCGTACTATTGCACGTATGTCAATCCTAATGCAAGTTGCTGCTGGTAACAAGCAGATTATTCTTTAAAAAGAATATGAAAAGGTTCAAGGTTTTCCACCATGGTAAACTTTGAACTTTTTTTATATCCATAGGCTTTTAGCCAATGATTTCATTATACTGGTAAAATGGTTCCAAAATAAAGTATTTGATTTTGGACAAACCTAAAAAGTAACTCATCAATTTCGTCAGGTTCCATATCCAATGTTTTCCCTACAAGTTCAAAAAGCTCCTGATACGTAAACTTCTCTTCATAATGAATAATATCTAGTAAAAGGGAATCCATACCCGTCAAGCAAATCTCTTTTGGAGCTATTGGAAGAAAACTAGGTATAAAAAAATAGTGGGTCGTTATCTCTTCAATATGGTTAACATCATCAAAGTCCCACAAAAATGTGCTTTGTGCTAAATAGTTAGAAATGGAGGAATTCATTTTAAATGTACCCAGACGTTTTTCTTTGTCAGATTTAGAACAAAAGGTGATTGCCGTGTCTATTTTTTCTATGGCCAATTTGGTACCAAGCTTTGATGTTTCAAAAACATGATACCTTTGTTTTTCAAGTTGATAATAATCTGCTACAATAGGTTTTAAAGCATCATTTGATTCCAATAATCTTTCAAGAGTATTAAAGAGGTAACCTTTTTCATGTATGCTCATGAAATGGGAACGATTGATTTGGGATATAAACGGATTGTTAAGTGTATTTATCCAGGTTAAAAAGTTTTTACGTGTGTTCATAGACCATTCATTTTACTGAAACCCAGCAGACGATTATAAAATTCAGGATATTCAATTTGTAGTCTCACCACTATTTGTTCCATATAAGCTGTGGATAACTTCAAGTGGCTCAATAAATGAACATATTGTGTGTGATGGGGTATGTTATGAAAGGCTGCTAAATCTAGCTCATTATCAGATTTGGAGAAAAGTGTGGCAACTTCTATTTCTTTGAGGGAAATTATATTGCTCAATAAAAACTGTTCGTAGTATAAATTGAAAATACTACTGCTTATATCGCTGATCTTATCCGTATTCTTATTGATAAGTTCAAAGGCTTTATCGGTGTAGTGTTGAAAGGTCTCCAAATCGCAACCGCCAATTACCCCAGCATTTATCAGTTTAAGAGTCCGTTCTTTATCAGTACTAAACTCCTTAGGTACTTTGGTAAAATGATTATGCACATATGGATGTATTTCAGCATACTGTCCAAAATCATAATTAAAGCTCTGGCAAAACACAGGAGCGGTGAGGATTGGGTCGAGAACGGGACCAAAAAGAAAAACATCACCATCAATATGGCAAAACGGTTCTTTCTGTAAGCTATACGTATACAGTTTTCCTAAAGCCCATAAGTTTTCATGGTAGTTTTCAAGTTCATTTAAATTTGATGAAAATGACGCATAGGGAAGTTTTAATTCTTCTTTAAATACAAACATTCCAAAATCATCCGTGACTAAGTGAAGGTTGGGATAGTATTTCTTTATGGATAGACAACTATATATCCATGCAGAATAAAACAAAAATGCATTTGGAAACCCTCCATTATGCCTAAAGCTCCATTTATTTTTGTTTTTACTGTCTAATATGGGTTTAGACCAAAAAGACTGAACGAATTTCATTGGGAAGAATTGGGCTTTCTATAAAAATAAGAAAATTCATACAGAAATGCTTTATGTTTAAATGTAGTTTTTATAAGATGAAAGACCTTTTAAGACAGTTTCACAACCTTGTCAGTGTCTAGAGCAAATCACAAAATGTATAGAGATTTTTTTTAATGTAAATAAGAAGAATATACGAACTCCTGAAGTAATGGAATACTTAGTGATTGATTCGGGGTTTGTTCTGAACGAAGTGAAGGGAAGTAGGGGAGGGAAATGAGTATGGAGTGGATTAAGTATCTTTCGAAGGATAACAAATGATTATATATCTTTAAACGTAGATATTGATTTGAAAATGGTACTATCCCTAAAAAGAAAAGTCACAGCTTTGCTATTACTTCTACCTATACTATTGTTGAACGCTCAAGGAGAGCTGAAATCAGTTGAGGGCTATTCTCCAAAGATTGGTATAATGGTCTATATGCTTGAAGATTTGAAAGATAGAATTACACAACAAGTTAAAGATCTGGACCAATCACAAATAGATTTCTTGTACGATGCTGATGCCAATAGTATAGGTTCATTGATTATGCATTTGGTGTCTACAGAATCGTATTATCTGACAGCGACATTGAAGGGGCGAGAATGGACAGAAGAAGAACTATCGAGATTTGGTGTGGCAGGCGAACTTAGCGAAGAAGTAAAAAACATACTTAAAGGTCAGTCGATTAAGCATTATTTGGATTTATGGGATGAAGTCCGTCAAAAAACCTTAGATGAACTCAAAACTAAAGATGATGTTTGGTTCTCATCGAATATAGAAGAGGGATTAAACTACCACTATATCTGGTACCACGTGATGGAACATTCAGCCAATCACATGGGGCAAATAGCAACTATAAAGAACCGGTTACCCAAATAGGACGTCAAAGCCCAAAAAGGGCCTTACTTTTTTGGAACAAAAAAATGAGGGCTCTTTGGATAGTCAATTTGTAGGTAGCAGCATAATTGCCTTTGCTTTTTACAGGGCTTAGGATATTAAATTGTGAAACCATGGGATACACGGGGAGCGCAAAGGAATGTTTCTTTTTGAACTCTGTTTCTTTCACATTAGAAAAAAAAGTATAATTATTTATAAGAAGTAAAAAACTACCATATTCTTGACAATCTAAACTATGAAAGGGTTTATTGAAAAAATTCGAGGAAGGAGTATACCAAGTTTGTACCGTTCATTTTATGCAAAAGTTTGGGATATCTATTACGATTTCAAATACAATGTTGACACAGATGCTCATGTGTTATTGGAAAATTTGGATTTAAGTAACGAACATAAAAAGCATTTTTATTGGTATGAAGGAACTAAGGTGCGTCCATTGAAGAAATTATTTAAACATCTTGATATTCCCAAAGATAGACGCTTTATAGATATTGGATCTGGAAAGGGCCGTGTGCTTTTGGTAGCTGCTGAATACGGTTTTAAAAAAATTATAGGGATAGAATTATCTCGTAGTTTATATCAAATTTCTAAAAAAAACATAGACACTTTTAAACAAAAAAGAAACATTGATTCTCAAATAGAAGTTTTAAACATAAACGCTCTAGACTATGTTTTTAAAGATGATGAAGATATAATTTTTCTTTACAATCCTTTTGATGAACAAACGCTGAAGCAATTGGTGTTTAATATTAAAAGCTCAAAAAATCGTAATAATCGGGAAATTAAAATCATTTATGCAAACTCTATTCATCATAAGGCTATCGAAGAAAATTTAAACGTTTTCAACATCGAAAGGATGAGTATTTATAATGTAGGATTTACGATTTATGATGTCTAATGTGGTCTTTATTGGGTGCAGAGTGTGGGTTTACGACTGTTTTCAAAAACACGCCTAACCCTTGGTATGATAAGCTAGGGATTGCTGGAGTTTTTTGATGACATTTTAATTAACTATCTAAACTACTATATAAAATACCCCTAAAGCAGTAGAGGGAAATGGCATGAAATGGCTAGTTTTTTAAAGCATTTGAAATAAATTACTGAATATTCAAGAATTAGCCCCACCTTTGCGCTTTAATATTTAAATAAGTAAAATGAGTAAAGGAACAGTAAAGTTCTTCAACGACACCAAAGGTTTTGGTTTCATTAACGAAGAAGGTGCAGACAAAGAGCACTTTGTACATGTTTCTGGATTAATCGACGAAATTCGCGAAGGTGACCAAGTTGAGTTTGATTTAGAACAAGGAAAAAAAGGATTGAATGCGGTAAACGTAAAGGTCATCTAAATTCATAAAACCTAGTTTTTTAAAAAGGCCCATCTATTTAGATGGGCTTTTTTCTTTCTTGTAGAACAGCCAATTGCCAATAAAGAATATACCCAATATTTCAGGTATGTTGATTACCAGTGTACTCGGAAGGCGTGCAGCCAAAATGTTGCCTGATGGCAGTAGAAAAATAAGCAGGTTGATTGAAACCAACGGTATAGCCTATTTCGGAGATATTGGCATCTCCATCTTTGAGTAATTTTACCGCTAGCTTTAATCGCTGCGTTCGAATGAATTCTGAAGTGTTCAAACCGGTAAGCGCTTTAAGTTTTCGATACAAATGCATATGACTCAGCCCTATTTGACCCGAAAATTCCTGTGCTCCAAAATCAGGGTCAGTCAATTGCTTATCCAGAACATTTTGTTTGCGTTCCAATAGTTTGGCGTCCACCGGACAATGGATTTAAATTTTGATGATTTAAGATAGGAATGGAACATTGGGGTTATGTTTGAGCTTGAACCTGAATACTAAAATAAAACGCCTTGAAAACGGCAATAGGATACCTATGCGGACAACTCTGTTTATTATATTGCTCGGTTTATTTTCCATTTCCCCTGCCCAAGAGGTAAATGGAATTAGGCAAGTTGAAGGGGTATATCTAGGGTATGTTGAAGGCGGCTATTCCTTTTGCTCCAAAACGGAGCCTGGCATGGAGGAAATAGTGGTCTTCGATGAGATTCTATCCGTTATACTCGAAAAATATCCACTACATACCAATGAACATGTTGGAAAGAATTTCAGGATATCGTTTATTAAGACTACAATGGGCGGGAAGGATGGTAGGGAAGGGATATCGACCATATTACGCTTACAAAAGGTCCATAGCAGGGCAAAACCACCGGAAATAAAGCTTCCAAGATTTGATAATTGACCGAAACCTCAGGCTGGTTAGGCGCTTTGACCCAAATAAGATTCAGAAACTTTGTGCCAGCCAAAAAGGTCATGGTCAACACTTTTTTTGAAAGTCCCTTAAACCCAACGCACTTCGAGACTGGATCAATTTAACTTTACTTTTCTGTACATCGAAAGTATATTTAAACGATAGCATTTCAGTTCAAATTTTTTACTGGTAATCGTACCGTTGTTAAATTTTGTTTAAAGAGATAATAAAGTATAGTTAAGAGTATTTGATGTAAAAATAAATTTACTTTTATTGTAATGTATATATTACAAAACAGATTATTATGAACTTAAGTGAATTTAGAAAAATTGGGTTTTCGGGAAAAGTATTGAGTAAGGAAGAGCAAAAAAAAATTAGTGGTGGACTGCGAAATCTTAGAAAGCACCCGGGCGAGGAAGAGGATTGTGTTCCCCAAAATTTCCCTTATGGACAACATGGGCGTGCTTATTTTGGATGCGACTAATATTGACCCACAGCTAACACAGAGGTATATTATTGCTTAGCTTGTATTCTTGGCAATAATGGTCTATAATATGGTGTGCCTAAATGTTCCTCTTTTTTTACCATTTTCGTTTTAAACGACTAATTCGCTATTTGGGATAAAAGTGCTGCAGCAACTTCCCCTATTTCTCCATCAGCATCTAAAGAAATAGCCTTTTTGAGTACTTCTTTTGCTTTCTGGGTATCTCTAGCTGCCATGTACGATTCTCCCAGATACTTATAGGCATTCGCCGAATTTGGAAACAACTGCAAAACCATCGAAAATACCTGGGTGGAAGCCTGAATTTGAGGTGTGCGACCACTTTGCAACAAGATGTTCCCTAATTGTAAGAGCCCTGTCTCAAAATCGTAAAACGAATAGAGCGGGTCTTGTACCATTTTGGGAAGTTCTTCAGCTAATTTTTGGTTTTGTCCAGACAAAAACAAGCTTACAACATAGTCCATTGGTCTGGGCTTAAAATCGGGTACATCAAAAGTCAAAGCGGCTTCCAAGACAGGATCCTGATTGTTGGCATATGCATCAAAACTCATGGTAACAGGAATACTGGGGGCAATCCATTCTGCATTTTCCAAAGCCGGCTTATCTTGCCACCATAAATACGACAAAGAGATATCAATGGAGCTGTTAGGTAGCTTTACAGGGCGGTTATCTCCCCAAAAATTGATATTTTCAGCTGTGGGTTCCCCTACAAAAATGACATTGGTATAGTTGTCTATTTCATTAACAAGGTTTTGACAGGCCGAAAAGGTTCGTTTTCCAATAATAACGAACAGCTTTCCTATTTGATTAATCTTTTCAGCTTTAATAAGGCCTTTTATAACTTCCTTGTTCAAATAGTTATTACCACCACCATTTAATCGCAAATCAATAATCAATTTCTCGGTATCGTTGCTTTCTATTTCATTAAAAACACGGGCGTAAAAATCCTTGGCGCTTTCTTCGGCGTCATCTTGAATTCTGCTATGTCTAACATACATTGCTTTTTCATCGGCTAGGTATTCTGAGAAATAAACTTTATCCAGATGCCTTAGATATAAAGGGGTGGTCGATTGATCTCTTGCATCCAACCAATTGTCATTTTGATGCACATAACCTCGATGCGTAGGAACGCGCTCTCCTTTTTTCAACGTGGTAAAGGTTTGTGTAAATACGTTGCCATTTTTCTCCAATGTAAGTTCTACTTTATTTTGAAGGGTTTTTGTTATTCTTTGGGAATGTAAGACTTCGGGATATCGTACATTATTGATTCCATAGGCTTTAAAATATTGCGAGTTTTCTACTTCTACTGTTGGTTCAATTGCCTTTAGCACCTCTGAAATTGGTTTTCCTTCCACTGCTATGACTTTTGCCCCAATAGCTTCTCGGTAGTCCTTGTGCGCCCCCTGAATAAAAATCCCATCATTAAATTCATATAAATTGAATGGAAATTGTGAAAACTCAAAAGGCTTTTGATGAAAACTCACATAGGTATGCCCGTATTTGAATAAGGACACGAGTCGAGAAATTCCAACAATAATTTCGTGTTCTTGCAAATTTGGAATGTCCTGGTATAGTTTTTCTACTTCGGTGTCAAAATCTTCTTTGGTTGTTTTCACAAAAAGAAATGAATAATCTTCATGGACCGTGTTTTGCAAAAACCGAAGGTCTTCCTGCCATTGCCTAGCTGTTAAGGTTTCTTGTGCCGACAATTGAAGAAAAAGGAACACATGTAGTGTGAAAAGTATTTTTTTCATAATTACTGTTTAGTTAGCATGTAAAAGAAGTAGCATAATCACCTACCTATTTTACCAAAGTATTAAAGATTATTTCTTAACGTCAAAACTAGATGTATTTAAATGTTTTTAGGCTACACCCAAGAGTAGTTTCAAAAACACACACTATCCACATAAAGCTTATTTAGATATTGAAAACTACACTATCGGGTAGTTTTTTAACACTTATATTTGTTAATATGGCAGATACCAATTCTTTTTTCTCTTTAAAAAATACAATCCGAAATCTAACGGATAACGATATCAATCAGACAGCAAATTATCTGGAAGCCATAGAAGCTTTTACAAGAACTACATACAAGAGTATTTATGTAATTGATTATGAAGCGAAGGGTTTTGAATATGTATCGGACAACCCACTATTTCTATGTGGAAAGTCAGCTTCAGAGGTCAAAGAAATGGGATACGATTTTTATTTTAAATATGTGCCGGAAAAAGATTTGGAACTGCTTTTAAAAATAAACACCATTGGTTTCAACTTTTATGAAAAAATACCTCTTCAAGAACGGAAGGATTACAGTATATCCTATGATTTTCGTTTAAAAAATGAAGAAGGTAAAATCATATTGATCAATCAAAAATTGACCCCTTTGTTTTTGACAGAAAGTGGAAAAATATGGAAAGCCATTTGTTTCGTATCGCTGTCCACACAAAAGAATTCTGGTAACATCACCATTTCCAAAAAAGATGGCACTCAAAAAATGGCTTATGATTTAACGACCGATTGTTGGAAATCCATAAAAAAGATTGAACTTTCCACAAGAGAAAAAGAAATATTGCAATACTCTATAAGGGGCTACACCATAAATGAAATTTCAGAAAAAATTTATATTTCTCCAGATACTGTAAAATTCCATAGAAAAAAACTTTTTGAAAAATTAGATGTAGCTACTATTTATGAGGCTATTTCTTATGTGACCATTAATAAATTATTATAGGCTACAGTCTTTCCAGTGTTCATGAAATCTATGCTCCATCTTAGGTTATGATGTTGTCTTATGGACATTTTACTAAAAGCCAATCAGACTCAAATTGGCATTATTCAACATTTGTACTATAATGTACCGCGTGGCGCCTTTCCCGAACTTGTTTTGGGATAACTTGAGCTTTGGTACGGCCGAATGAAAAATGTCTGGTAGACATTTTGAAGTAGGGGCATGGTGGGCCGCTGGCAAGGTGAGGAAAAGTTCCTGACATTTCACTTTTCCAAATTCAGAATTAAACCAAAGATTTCAATAAATACGAAAAGCTAAGCTTTTAATAGCGGCTTAAGGGAAACCAATATTTTGTAAAAAACTACCTATAGCCGGTTCATTAGACGTTTAAATCAAACACTGTAAATCAATCTCTGAAAATTCCTGAACTTACGCCCATAGGCTCTTAAGTACTCAATAAGATGATGGTAAGGCCCGAGAGTTACACATAAAATGTCTTTAATACGTTTCATTATCCTTTTCTGTAAAGGATTAAATTTAAAGAATAAATGATTAATTTACATTTAATTAACGTTAAATTTACATTGATAATATGTTTAAGAGTGGAATTACGATATTGTGAAGTACAATTGGGAAAAGTTTCATGACCCTGTTCATAATTCCCATAAATGACCAAATGCTGAGGGATATTTTACATAATAGAAATGCACAGCATTCACGAACTCCTTTAAAAACAATAGACCAGCACGTGAGTAATTATAGCTTACAAATGGATAAACAGCCAAGAAACCAAAACAATACATTTGTACTATAATTTATATTATGTAAAATAGAATATTTTGGTAATACGGTTTGCACCTAAACCTTAATGGAGCGAATAAATCTTTAAGTCTTCACCTTTGCCCTTAATCTTTTTAAAAACTCAACGATTTGCCGTATTTTATGATATGCTATCAAGTGAAAAAGAAACTTGCCTATCTCGGTTCATGCATACGGCTATGGTCATGTTGTTTTCTCTTTCAACAGCGGTTACCTATGCACAGCTAGCTTCTATTAAAGTTGTTGAGACCAAATCGAAGAATCGAATTACCTTTTTTGCTGAGAACAGAACGTACACGGACTATGATGTGTTATTTGAGGTAAAAGGAAAGAATTTTAGACAAAGCGCCGCTAAACCTAGGTGGATTAGGGTTCCTGCCGCTTCCAAAGTTCATTTAAAGACCATTATTTTACTACGGGATAAAACACCGGTTTATTCTAAAATCTTTAAAACCAACGACAGTTTATCAAAACGGGCGGTGAAAAAAGAGTACACAAAATTGGACCTCCCTCCTCCCAAAGTCAAGCCAAAAAAGCAAATCACCATCTATACTTTTCAAGGTTGTGATACCTGTGATAGCATAGTCAGCAAGCTTAACACCAAAAACTTCTTGTTTAGAAGTGTTTCTTTGGATAAAAAACCTGAGGTTAAAGAACAATTGGCGAAATATCTGTCCAAGTCAACCCAAGAAATGGATTCGCTGTCTTCTCCTATAATTAGTTTGGGTGGCAGATTGTACAGTTGGATTACCAATTTTGACCAAATGATGGAGGAAGTGGAAAAAGATTAAGACTGTTTTTTTATACCCTAGCCTACTATCAGTTCAACCTTACATTCTTACAAATAATTTAATAAAGTATGTGACCCTATCCTTTTTCCGGTGTCTGATGAATTGAAAGAAAAAAATCAAGCTAGAATTATTCTTTCTAAATGAAAATCAGACCATGTACACCCATCGTAACCGGAAACGTAAAGAGTTCATTCACCCCGGGATTGTACCTCGGTGGGTGGTCTGTTTTATACTTATAGGTTACTGGCCAGTGTCTTTTCATAGGTAACACGATAAATAGCATCTCCGTAATCATCTGAAATCAGCATTGAGCCGTCTTCCAAAAATAAAATATCGACTGGGCGACCAAATTGTTCTTGGCTCTCATCATCTAACCAACCTTCCAGAAATGTGGTATAGCTAACCGCCTTATTATCTTCAAGTTCAACCAGGGAAACTTTATACCCTACTTTTTTAGAACGGTTCCAAGAACCATGTTCGGCAATAAATGCTTGATTTTTATACTTTTTGGGAAACATATTGCCCGTATAAAACTTCACTCCCAATGGTGCCGTGTGGGCTCCCATGGCTTGTACCGGTGGAACAAAATCCTCACAAGGCCTTAGGTCGCCAAATTCTGGGTCTTTTACTACGCCTCCATGGCAAAATGGATATCCAAAATGCTGTCCTTTTTCTGTAATTCGGTTCAACTCACATGGAGGTATATCATCCCCCATCATATCTCTGCCGTTATCCGTAAACCACATTTCTTTCGTTTCTGGGTGCCATGTGAAACCTACCGTGTTTCTAACTCCATGGGCATAAATCTCCCTATTGGAACCATCGGCGTCCATTCTAGTAATGCTTGCATAGCGTTGATCGGCCACGGTACTGTCACAAATATTACAAGGCGCTCCTACGGGAACATAGAGTTTATCATCTGGTCCAAACGCAATATATTTCCAACCATGATGAAATTCAGTAGGGTAATCATCATAAACCACTGTTGGTGTAGACGGGTTTTCGAGCTCCTCCTCTATATTATCATAGCGCAATAAACGGTTGACTTCGGCTACGTATAGCGAACCATCTTTAAAAGCAATTCCATTAGGCACTTCTAAAGTAGAGTCCAAAACAATTATACGGTCTGCCTTATAATCTTTATCGCGATCTTGAATGGCGTACACGGTCTTATCGTTCCGAGTACTAACAAATAGTGTGCCTTCACTGCCCATGGCCATGGAGCGTGCACCATCTACCTTATCTGCGTATACCTCAATCTTAAATCCATCTGGCAACTTCAACTTATCTATAGGTAATTCTGATGCATTCTCTTCATATTGAATAGTTTCAGTGACACTTTCTTGTTTCGATTTGCCCTTGCAGCCAAGCGCCAGTAGAATAATAAGGAATACAAATACGTTTAAAAGGTTATTTATTTTCATAGAAAATCATGTAGATGTTAATCGTTAATATGTAAAGCATTGTTGCCGTTGTTCCAAGCATACAAATTAAAAAATATTCTGTGGTAAGATACTACGAATTCTACTAAGGTATAAGCAGAACTGGAACGTTCACTTTTCGAAGAATCTGGTCGGTTTGGTCGTTTTGAAAAGTAGATTTGCCATCTTTTTGCTTTGAGATGCAAAACAACTCAGTTTTGGTCCTCTTTACATACGATGTTAAACCATCCAAAGCATTAGCCCCTTCTGAAAATACATATGTGACGGCTTCATTTGTTTGATGTTCGTTTTCTTCAGTCTTCCTTTTTCCTTTTCTAATACTAAAGAGTCGCACCGGTTTTGAAGTTTCTCTCTTTAAATCTTTAATAATGTCTACTTCTGTATTTTGAAGGGTTTCACCGAAAACACCCAAGGAAATATCCTTAAAAGAATGGAAATTATCATCATCCCCCATAATTAAAAGATTTGTCTTCCCTTCTATTCCACCTAAGCTTTTATATTTTCTTTTAGTTAATACAAGAATATCTGGCTCAGCTGTTATCAAATAGTCCTTAAGCTTATTCTTAATATTTCCATAGCTAATTTGAAAAGAAATGTTTAGTCCTTCCTGTTCGCCAATCTTCGAAATTAAACCCTGTATCTCGGTTTTGACTGTTCGGCTATCTTCATAAATATCTCTTTTGGCAGAAAATTGGTTCGCTTGCTTTACAACGCTTAGAGGAGATTTAATACAAACCACTTCTACCCTTCCGTTTAACACTTTGGCTAATTTTGCGGCATTTTGTAATGCTTTTGCTGATGACAATCCAGAATCCATAAGCACTGAAATACGATACTTAAACATAGAATCCATAATCCGTCATATTTTTAGCAGGTTAGATTTAAATCTATTGATTGTTAGGTGTTTATAAAGATAATACTAAAGCTACCACCATTAAAGAGTTTAACTTTTGGTTAATAGAGCCCAAACTAAAAAGGGAAGAATCATCTCATCTTCCCTTAGTTTGAAAATAGTTTTGATTTAGAAAACCTCTTGCAATAATTCTTGTAGACTAGCCCAGGATTTGGCGTCCGCATCTGCATCATAAGCAAGTGGAAGTTCAAATTTTTCTCCATTGGCATCTGCTTCTTTACTAGTAAAGCTATGCTTTACTCCTGGATATGCAACATATTGATAACTAGCTCCTATCGAATCCATGGCGGATTTGAATGCAGTAATAGATTCAGGACTGATAAAGGGATCATCTGCCCCATTACAAACCAATACTTTAGCCTTTAAATCTGAGCTAGGCATTATGGGCAATTGAACTCCACTATGGAATGCTGCTACCGCATCTAGGTCTGCTCCTGAATTAGCCATGGTAAGCGCCACACTTCCTCCAAAACAATACCCAATAGCCGCAATTTTTTCAGCATCAACGGACTCGTGGGCTTTCAACAAGTCCAAAGCTGCATTAAATCGGGCTGTTGCTTCAGGAAGATTGGTCATCACACTCATGGCAAATTTTCCAGCATCATCTGGGTGATCTGCTTGTTTTCCGTCTCCATACATATCTACGGCAATTGCAGTATAGCCCAACTCGGCAAGCATATCTGCACGTTCACGAACGTAATCATTGTGTCCCCACCATTCATGGACTATAAGAACCCCTGGACGTTTGTCGCTAGCATTTTCATCAAAAGCAATATATCCTTTTAAGTTTGTGGAATCCGTGGCATAGCTTACCTCCTCCCCTTTTACTTTTACAGGAAGGTCTTGGACAACTTCTTCAGTTGCTTTTGTAGGCTCTGATTTTTGCTTGCAGGATGCAATAAATACAAGTCCAAAAAATAGGATTAATGCGGTTAATTGTTTCATTGTGATTGTTTTTTTGAGAATTATAAAGATAGCTAAAGATGCTTAATGCTTTTAAGTTGAATATTTCAACTCATGATTTTAACTGAGGTAACAGTCGCGTAATATTGATAATGATTTCAAAAAAGGTGTCTAAATAGTTTTATCCATCTTTCAGGAAGATTATAAGGAGGATAACGAAAAGGAACATCTCCCCAATTCGGTTTTTTTACGATCGCTTTTTTATGGGAAAATAACTTGAACGAGTGTTTACCGTGGTACCCCCCTATTCCCGAATCTCCTACACCTCCAAACGGAAGGTTTTTATTGGCAATATGCATAACCACGTCATTAATGGAACCTCCTCCAAAGCCATAATCATTTATAATCTTTTGTTGGAATTTTTTTCTTTTTGAAAATACATATAATGATAAGGGCTTTTCATATCTTAAAATGATACGTTCAAGTTCTTCCTCCGAGCCATAGGATAGAATAGGTAAGATGGGTCCAAAAATTTCACCTTGCATCAATGTACTCTCCAAATCGGGTTCATCAATCAAAGTGGGTTCAATATATTGCGTGTCATCCTTATGTCCTCCTCCAAAAAGGATAGTATGTCCTTTCATCAGATCTTTTAAGGACTGGTAGTGTTTTTTGGTTGTTATTCTTGCAAAATCTTTGGATGTTTCTATTGGATTGCCATAAAACTTCCGGATATTTTCTTTTAAGGCATCAACAAATCCATCCTTTACACTTTCATGAACAAGAATATAGTCAGGGGCAACGCAGGTTTGACCTGCATTCATAAACTTGCCCCAAGCAATTCTTTTGGCTGCCAGTGAAATGGCTGCGGTTTCGTCAACGATGCAAGGGTTTTTGCCTCCCAGTTCAAGAGTAACCGGAGTTAAGTGTTCTGCTGCTTTTTTGTAAATAATTTTGCCAACTTGTGAGCTTCCTGTAAAGAAGATATAATCCCATCTGTGGTATAATAGTTCTTGGGATACATCTACCCCACCTTCTACTACGCTCACATATTCACTTGGAAACACTTCTTCCAAAAGTTTAAGAATTATTCTAGATGTGTTTGGGCTCAATTCAGAAGGTTTGAGTACCGCAGTATTACCAGCTGCCAGAGCACCGATTAAAGGTGAGATCGCAAGCATAAAAGGATAATTCCATGGGGATATAATCAAGACAGTGCCATACGGTTCGTGATATAGCCAATTAGATGAGGGGATATTGGCCAAAGGTCCTGAAACCCGTTCTGGTCTTGTCCATTCATCAAGATGATGTATAATATATTTTAATTCCGCAAGAACAATTTGAGTCTCTGAGACCAAACTCTCAAACTTAGGTTTTTTAAAATCATTATAAATGGCATCACAGATATCATCTTCATTAGCTATTAAAGCCTTATATAGTTTTTTTAAATATTTTTTTCTGTAGCCAACCTCTTTTGTCTGTTGTGAGGCAAAAAAACGCTTTTGGCTTTCTACTAGGTTTTTAATCATGCTAGGGTACTGTATTTGGGACTTCCGGTGTGTTTCTTGAGTTTTAAATAGAAAAGTTAAAATCAATTTAATTAATAGAACTAAGCTTCTATAATATCTGTTTGATCATCATTGAACTTCATTCGCTTTCCACTCCAATACGATGCTGCAGCCAGGTGGGAAGGTCTAACAGCTTCCAATCCAATATGTATCGGAGCTGACACTTTTTTCCCTAAAACAACTCCGTCTAAAAAGTTTTCCATATGAGCCTTGGTCAAATTCTCATCGTTTTCAAAAACAACCGGTGAACCTTTATGCGGAGTAAAAATATAACCTGCTCTAAAAAGCTCCAGTTTTCCCTCCGTTCCATGAAACAATACAGAGTCGTGTTGATTCTTTACGGGTAAAATGCTGCACTCGAAGGTAAAATTCCATCCATCTTTATATTGTAAAATGGTGTTGACCGTATCAGGATTGGTTCTCCCATCTTTTAGATGATAAATACCGCCTGTGGTTGTCGCATTCATAGGGTTGGCATCATCCATCATCCATTGGGCTACATCGCCCCAATGCGTAAGTAAGTCTGATAAGATTCCTGTTCCGTATTCTTTATAATGTCTCCAACCATCATATCGAGGCCAATGATAATCGACCTTGGGTGAGTTTCCCAAAAAGGTATCCCATTTAAAATTTTCAGGCATGGGTTGTTCTTCCAATTTTCTGCGCTGCCATCCGAAATTACTCCATACCGCACGCGCAAAAACAATATCACCCAACACTCTAGAACCCCCAAAAAACTCCTCTTTTGCTTTTTGGAACATTGAGCTACTACGTTGCTGTGTACCTGTCTGGCAAATGACATTGCTTTCCATTACAGCTTTCTTCAATGGTATGCCTTCTTTGTAATGTAAGGTGACCGGTTTTTCCAACAAAAGATGTTTGCCTGCCTTAAGTATTCTTATGGCATAATCCATGTGCAGGTGGTCAGGTGTGGCCAATACTACCGCATCCACCTTTGGATTGGAAAGAACTTCATCCAAATCAAAAGTGGTTTTTACATTGTTTGTGTTGGTGTATTCTTGAGTGCGCTTTATTTGTTCATCCCATACATCACAAAACATTACAGGTTCAATTCGGTTGGTCGCCAATAGTTCTTTCAACACCCATCTTCCTCTTCTCCCCGCTCCTACCAATGCTACTCCAACCTTGTCATTTGCTCCTAAGATATTGCTGTACGAATTTGCTGCTAAGGCCAATGCCCCTGTGCTTAAAAGAAAATCCCTACGTTTCATGCGTTTTAGTTTTGAGTTGATGGCGTTTCATGCAGTAGTTCCATACCAACTGAAGTTCGCGGCTTGAAACCTTTCCAGTTTCCTATATTGGCATTGGGTTCCAAATCCAGGTATTCCATTTTGTCTTCTCCTTTTAGATGAATTCCCATAAAAGCAGTTATAAAATGTTGATTGACATTGTTAATTCGCCGCATATCCCAAACCGAATCTGCGTAGCGAAGATATTCATCAATATTAAGCCCCTCTTGCATAGTTTCTACCGTAGGCGGGTTAGGTGCTACATTATGACGGGCATTAAAATAGGTCAACAAGTATCTATCAGAATTTTTAGCTCCTTCATAAATCGCTTTGATTCCCTTTTCATATCCAGAAATATCATCCTCACTGCCAGCTATAAAAAATGTAGGGACTTTAAGTCCTGACAATCCCTTAGCATCCCAAACACCCCTGGTCATCCCCCAAGGTGCCATTGCCACAAAAGCCTTAATTCTGGAGTCCATCATTTTTTTATAGGATTCACTGGCCATAGTACGTTCATCCAGAGCGGTGTTGCCTCCAGTCATCGACTTATAAAAACCAACAGCTGCATCACTATAACCGGCTCCGCAGGTATTCAAACCGCCGTAGCCTCCCATAGAATATCCTACAAGTCCCGTTTTAGAAACATCTACCAAGCCCGATAAAAAACTACTGCTATTGGATTGGGAGAGTTTATCAACTTCATTCAACACAAAAAGTTGATCTAGAGACCTGTTTACCAAAGTGCTAGTAAAGTTCGCGGCATCCTTGTAGGTTGAATCCGTGTGATCAATAGAAACCACCACATACCCTTTTGATGCCAAATTCTCAGCTAAATACGTGAATAGGAAACGAGACCCCACGTATCCATGTGAAAGTATAATCAAAGGATACTTTTGGGATTCTTGAAGTGCTTTTGCATCTCTAAGAGCACGGCCTTTAAATGTGAATGGTACTACAGGTCTTCCTTCAGTTCCATTTCGACCTAAAACCTGGGTGTATTCCTCTATTTCTTCAGTACCATTGGGAATTATGGCAGGATACCATGTTTCCACGGTTATTTTTCTATCATATGTTGGCGCTTTGCCGTCAACAATATTTAAAATGTCAGGTTGATTTTTATTGACAAACTCTAAAGTTTGCACCCCTACTCCATAGTTTCCGCGTTGGGATAACATAGGGGCATCCGGTAACGCATCACCAATTAAAAATTCAGATTGCGCATTAACAATGATCGACAAAAAAGTAAAGAGAAAAATGGTTAGGGAACGTTCTATGCTGTTCATGAATGATTATTTCAGGTTTCAATAAATATACATAAACTCATAGAAAGATAATTTGCTAGTACATTTACCAAATAGGCTTTTGCTCTTTTTTAGCAGATTATTATAATTTTGAACCAAGATTAAAAAAATAACTATGAAAGCAATTAGATTAAGTGTGGTATTTGTCCTATTGGCCATACTTTCAAATTCATGTAGTTTAGACGATGGGGTTGAGGGAACACCTCCTCCCAACTTTGAAGTAATAGGCCTTTGGGATTTGGTTGAAGTCAATGTAAGTACACCTCAAGACATCAATATGGATGGTACTGCTTCCACTAATTTGATGGACGAACTTGAATGTATCACGGGTAGTTTGCTATTAAATGGCGACTTGGTATGGACTTTCGAACAATCTGAAATTATAATAACGACAATTACAGGAAACATGTTTAGCGCAGTGTGCAATGGGACCATAATGGGTACAGGAAATTGGTTTTCCGATGAAACTGAAGTGACCTTTACTGGAGGTGGTGATGTTCTTACCTTGTTAAGTATTTCAGGAGACCAACTTGTAAACGACGTAGGAGAAGATTTACCGGGAATACAAAGTTTTGTTTATGAGTTAAGGCAACCTTGACTATTGAAGGGTCTTTTTAGCTAAAAGGACCCACATTTGTTTATCATCTTCCTTTTCCCATAAGCCATGGTTTTCAATTTTGGAAACTATAGAAAAGCCCGCTTGCTGTAGTTCCTTTTCTACATAATACATAGCTAAAGAGTGAGCAGCTACCTGTTCCTCCCTGGATTTTCCGATGATACGTTTTTTCAACTTTTCCAACACCATGATTTGCCCTCCGGGTTTCAAAGCTTTTCTAATGTGATTAAGTATTGTTTTGTATGCGGTTATTTCGTGGTAGGTGTCAATAACAAAAATACAATCTAAAGTTCCTTCTGGTAATTTAGGATTATCGTAGTCCCCAAGAATGGTTATGATATTGCTCAAGTTTCTTGAATTGGCATTTTCACGTAAGGTGGCCAATCTATCGTCCCTAACATCCACGGCATACACCCTGCCATTATTTTTTACCTTTCGTGCCAAGTGCATGGAAAGATATCCTTCATGGCACCCGATATCCGCAACAACTTGCCCGGTAGAGACTCCTGCCATATTTATAAGAGAATCCGTTTTCATCCACTTATCCCTTGATTCCCAATCACTGGAAGTATATTGAGCAAGGGATAAGGTTGAAATGAACAAGGCATACAAAAGACTAAAAAATATCTTAGCTTTTGTCATCCTGCCTTAGTTTTGAATAAGTCCTTGACCTTCAATCCACGGTGCCCCGGCAGCTTTAAGCTCAGACTCCAGACCAGGAATAGTATTTTTTACAAAGACATTCAACTCTTTTTTAACATCTTGAAGTTGGCTTTTTGCTCTTTGGAAAGCGGCCTTTTGGTTTCCAGTTGGGCCATAGGTATTGCCCAAAGCCACAAATCCTATAAAAGAACCATCCTCGGGAGATGGAGCGTTGCGCTCACCCACTTCATTTTTAGCAACACTTCCTTTCATTACTGACTTAAGTTCTAAAAGCGATGTTTTAGCGCTGTGTATTTTTGAATTGAGGTTAGCGGAAGGTTGTTTTGCTTGACTTAAAGCACGATCCATGGCATCCACTTTCATCAAACTTTTCTCCAATACGTTATTGGTGGCCATTAAATCTTGGCGGAATTCCTGAAAATCACTTCTAAAGGCATTTATTTCACTTGTTGGTTTGGATGGCAATGCACCTTCAGATAATCGTTTTACTTCAAAACTCTGTACTTCTGATAGCTGGGTCATGGTACCATCCACATTTTGGTAAAGCTCAACTGAATAGCTTCCTGGTGTTGCCCTAAACGGAGAGCCAAAGAAGTTATCGTTATCGCCTTTCGGCTTTTTCAGTGGTACCCCAGTCCTATCCGCATAGGTAAGATTCCAAGAGACTCGGTTAAAACCTTTCTTGTTTGTTCCCGCCACCGTATTTACCGCATTTCCATCGCTATCTTTTACAACCAGGAAAATGGATGGTTTCTCTTGATTGGTTTCCGTATCCAATGCATCCCAACCTGGGAAATTGACATTCGCATTTTGTTTGTTGAGATTCTTTTCCCTTTCTTTTCTGACGTCTTTGAGACTTTTTAATTTTTCGGGTAGATAATAGGTGAAAACCGCACCATACGGAGGATTTTTAGCAACATACTCCGTATTACCTTGACTCCCAACACCACTTCTTTGGATATACCAATCTGCAGTTTGTACTTTGAACAGGGTCGTCTCTCCCATTTTAGATGCATCAAAATCCCGTAGAGGCGAAATATCATCAAGCACATAAAAACCTCTTCCGAAGGAAGCTCCTACCAAATCATCTGCTTCTCGCTGAATGGTAATATCCCTAAATGAAATGGTTGGAAGGCCTCCATTTAACTCCATCCAGCTATTACCTCCATTATTTGACATATAGATACCAAACTCGGTTGCTGCAAATAATAAATTTGGTTTGATATGGTCTTGGACGATGCGCCATGTCAATAATTTTTTGGGAAGATTACCATTCATAAACCTCCAAGTTTTTCCATTATCTGAACTTTTTAAAAGATAGGGTTTGTAATCTCCTTCCTTATGATTGTCTAGAACCAAATACACAGTATTGGCGTCAAACAAATCGGCCCTAACGTCATTGACAAAGGCTCTTTCCGGCACTCCCTTGATAGAACCAAGCATTATTTTTCGCCAATTGTTTCCACCATCTTCGGTTACCTGAAGAATTCCATCATCTGTACCAGCATAAATCAATCCTTCTTGTATTGGAGATTCGGCCAAAGAGGTTATGGTGTTATAATTGGACATGGCCCCAACATCCCAAGGATTGTCCCAACTTTGTGCTCTGCCCATTATGGGTAAGGCCAACCTTTCCTCATTTCGGGTTAAATCACTGCTGATTGCCGTCCATTCATCTCCTCTATTTTCAGATTTCCAAACGCGATAAGAGGCAAAATACAATCGCTGTGGATTATGTGGACTCACTAAAATTGGAGCATCCCAATTAAAGCGCTCATGAGGTTCTCCTGCTTTGGGTTGTGGTTGAATAAATACCGTTTCACCGGTAGTCTGGTCTATTCTCCAAAGCCATCCTTGCTGAAATTCACCATAGGTGATGTCTGGATTTCCAGGTTCCGTGGCCGATTGGTGTCCATCAGCCCCTAAGGTTTTCCACCAATCATGGTTCAATATACCTTTACTGCTAATGGTTTGCGATGGCCCTCCATGGGAACCATTATCCTGAGTTCCCCCATAAATATTATAAAAAGGTTTGGTGTCATCAACAGCAACTTTATAGTATTGAATAAGTGGCAAGTTGTTGAAATACCTCCATGTTTTTGTTAAATCATAAGACTCATATAGACCTCCGTCCGTACCAAATAAAACATAATCTGGGTCCGATTTTTTGAAGGCCATAGCATGGCTGTCCACATGTTTTTTATCTTCATTCATAAAGCTAAAGCTCTTTCCATGGTCATTGGAGATTTGCACATAGTTGCTCATCAAATAGAGCTTTCCATTTTGATGGGGAGATGCATACAACTCTTGATAATAATGAGGTCCAGTACCTCCAGAAACCGCATCCGATTGTTTGCTCCATGAAGCGCCTTGATTTCTTGAAATGAACAGACCTCCTTTTTTACGGTCCAACTCTATAGCAGCATAAAGCACTTCATTATCAAAAGGAGAAATAGCTAATCCAATTTTGCCGAGATTCGACTTTGGAATTCCATTTTTCAATTCTGTCCAAGTTTCTCCTCCATCTATACTCTTATGAAGACCGGAGCCTGGTCCGCCTCCCATGTAGGCAGCAACGGTTCGATGTCTGTCCCATGTGGCAGCATAAAGCACATCTGGGTTAGTAAAGTCAATTACCATGTCGGTAACGCCTGTCCAATTGGAGTCTCCTAAGGTTCTATTCCATGTTTTTCCGCCATCCGATGATTTATATAGTCCACGTTCACCGCCTTTGCTCCAAAGAGGTCCCTGGGAAGCTACCCAAATCACATCAGAATTATCTGGATGTACAATTATCTTAGAAATGTGCTCTGAGTTTTTGAGTCCAACATTCTTCCATTTTTTTCCTTCATCATGGCTTACGTAGACACCATCACCAAAACCGACATGTCTACCCCCTACATTTTCTCCGGTACCCACCCAGATTGTATTGGGATTGTTAGGGTCTATAGTGACACATCCAATGGAATACACACTTTGTTTATCAAAAATCGGTGTCCATGTTGTTCCCGCATTGATTGTTTTCCAAACTCCCCCAGAACCAACAGCTACATACCAAACACTTTCATTTTCAGGATGAATGGCAATATCGGCAATACGACCAGAAGTGAGGGCTGGTCCCAAACTTCTAAATTCCAACCCTTTAAACGTGGTTGAATCCGGTTGTTGAGCAATTAAGAATACAGAAAAAAATAGAAAGCAAAAGGAGAAGACCCAAGTCTTTAAAGCAAATTTCATGAGTGTTAGTTTTGGTAGAATTAGTCTGAGACAAGATAGTTAAAAGTGTATCAGAAAAATCTAAAGAAAATGTGAAATAAACTCTAGTAGATAATTTTATATGCAACTTAATAGTTGCGTAATTAAATTGTTTGTTTATATTTGCAACCATATAGTTGCATATTAACCTTAAATAAACGAACAGTCATGAAAGATGTAATTACAAAAACACAGTTGCTGAATCATTCCATTGACAAAGTCTGGGATGCCATTTCAAAGGCAGAAGAGTTATCCACTTGGTTCATCGAAGCCGACTTTAAAGCTGAAGTTGGGTATCAATATACTTTTACCTCAGATGGAAAGGAAGGATGTGAGCCCATAATGGGAGTTGTACAAAAGGCAGAACCCTACACCCTAATTTATACTTGGGAGGTCAAAAACACAAACGTGGAAACTACCGTAAAATGGGAATTGGAAGATTTGGGTGAAAAAACAAGATTGTATTTAGAGCATTCTGGTATATCCCAGTATGCAGGAAACACAGCAATCAAAATGTATACTGATTTCAATGGTGGATGGGATAACTGTATTTCTTTGTTGAACGAATTCTTAATCAAAGAAGTACATGCAGAGTAGTATTACAAAAGTTTTAAAGGCTGTTGCTGACCCCACAAGGCGTGAAATTTTTCATGCTTTGGTGGTGGCCGCTACGGCCATGCCCATCACTCAAATATCTGGGCAGTTCCAGATGAGTCGCCAAGGCATTACCAAGCATTTAAGAACCTTGGAGGAAGCTGGATTAGTTCAAATCCATACCAAAGGGCGTGAGCGTTTTTGTTTTGCCGATCCCCTACCCTTACAAGAAGTAAATCATTGGCTTAAGTTTTATGAGCGTTTTTGGGATACTAAACTACAAGACCTTAGCTCTTATTTGGATAGTAAATCGGATTAGGTAATTGGCCATAATCAAATCCCAAAACCCTATTCGTCCAATTCTTCCAAAATCTGTTTGAAGCCCAGGGCAACACCATTGGTCCATCCAAAACCATCTTGGGTTTCATACTCCCCTCCACCTGAAAGCAATGTGAGGTCTTCTACATTATACTTCTCCATCATCTTTCCCGTGTTCTTGAATACTTTTTCGTTCAGGGCCAACCACCGTGTCATGATTTCTTTGGCTTCCTCTGTATAGCCATAATTCAGTAAACCTTTCGCCGCAATCCATTGCAAGGGAGCCCATCCATTTGGTGCATCCCATTGCTGCTCGGAGTGCTCCAAGGTGGTTACCAATCCACCGTCTTTTAAGAACGTATCCATCAAGACTTCTTTGGTTTTTTCGGCTTGCTCTGCTGTAGCCAATCCAAAGTACAAGGGAAAAGCACCAGCTAAGGTAAGCTCTGGAGTAGAAGCTGATTTAACATAGTTATAATCCTGAAAAAAGCCGTTTTCTTCATTCCAAAAGAATTCTTGAATACTGGATTTTCGTGAAGTTGCCTTTTTCTTGTAATTGTTTGCTTCTTCTGGTTGCCCATTTAATTCATAAGCCTTGGAAATGGTCTTTTCCATGAAATAAAGTAGACAATTCAAATCCACAGGAAGAATATTTGTAGTCTCCGTGCTACTGAACTCTCCCTTTGTTCCAAACCATCTAGAACTAAAATCCCATCCGGAAGCTGCAGCTGCCCTCAGGTTGTTCAATAAGGTTGGTTTTTCAGATTGAGGAACCTCACCGGCTAAATGCAGGTCTTCCTTGTAGGCTTCAGGTCTTGGTGTAAATGCCTTATCCCAATATCTATTTAGTATGGCACTATCAAGCCTTACAACATGTTGGTCTGCCGGTGAATCTTCAGCTGAGCCTGAAGTGGCCATCCAAAAGTTGTACTCCTTCTCCAATTGAGGTAAATAGTCGGTAAGCTGTGTACTGTCTTTTCTAGTCACGGCATCTACCATTAAAGCATAAAAAGGAGGTTGACTACGGGTTCGATAATAATCCCTTGTGCCATTTGGGATGAATCCTACGGAATCAATCAAAAAGCTAAAATTATCTACCATGGCCTTTGCCAATTCATCTTTTTCAGCTGCCAGAAGACCTTCCAATGTGAAATAACTGTCCCAATAATAGATTTCTTGAAACCTTCCTCCAGGTACCACATATTTATGGGGTAACGCAATCCTTGAAGAGAAGGGGATTACATCATCTGGCCCCCTGGTAAGTTTATCCCACATGGTGTTGATATGTTCATACATGGTTTTGGTGGTATCGGTCTTAAATTCCAAGGCCTTCATAGAGTGGTCCTCAAAATTATTGGCTACAAATTCTACCAAATCAAAGCCTTCCCTGGTCTTTTCCGTAAGGTATTTTGCCTCTAAAATTCCAATTTCTTCCTTGGGCACCAAATCCACAAACGTTTTGGAATCTTTAAAAACCGCTGCAAGTTGAACATCTTTAAACAACTGAGATTCATACAATGAGATATCTGCTGGAATTGGTTCATTTTGTTTGCAACCAATCAGCAAAAACAGCGTAATTACGGAAACAATCCATTTTTTCATACCGTAGCAAAGTTTAGAATACGCTTAAATATACGGGTAATCCATAAAAGACAAAGTAGCATGTTGCTCAATGATTTGTATCTTCCAAGTATGATTCAACCTCGAATACTTCGGGACAAAGTAAAGTCCCACTTGTTGGAACAAATTCAACAGGGAAGACTGCAAATTGGGAAGACCATTAATTTAGCGGCGGTAGCCAGGGAAACTGGAATGAGTGTTACCCCAGTACGGGAAGCACTTAGCCAATTGGAACATGCCCGAATCGTTAAGGCCATTCCCAACCGAGGATTTATAATACGTTCTTTGGGTACATTAGAAGCCAAGCATCTTTATGAAACGGTTTCCCAATTGGAAGTTATGGCTTTGGAAAGCACTCCATTTACTAAAGAATACATTTTAGAACTACGAAACTATTTTGAACATAAGGAAATCAAAAATTCAATTAGCATGCGATTTGAATTTCATAAACTACTTCTTGCCAATTGTACCAACCCTATTCTGCTTCAAATTCTAGACGACTTAAAGGCCAGACTTTTTTTCTACGAACAAATCTTACCGGAAAGTAGTCTGGTGGGTCAACAGATGGAAACCCAAAACGACGCCATACTGAATGCTATTGCCGAAAACAACATTCCCACAGCGGCACTTATCTTAAAAATGCACTGGATGACTGTTTTGGAACGGGTACAAAATCAATTTGCAAAAGACTAATTTTGAAAAACCATCGTTCTTATGTAAAACACTTTCGATGCAATTCTTAAATAAAGAAATAGCCGCTTTGGTAAAACAGAAGAAATCCAAATCGTTAATAAAAAAACAAATCTCCTGCGGTATTTTCCAAGATTTAGAGGTTGTGGAGTCCACTTCAAAAAAACCTACTTCAAGTCGATAGACCAATTACCTGGTCACTCTCCTCCATTGAAATTAGATTGAATTTCCTCTAGGTATAACTTTAATCAGATAAAGGAAACTATTGTTTTTTAAAGAAAAGTAAGATTAAAATTGGAGATGTAACGGCATATACCAAAATCAAAATAATAGGAGTGTTTGAAGTGAATTGCTGGGTAACCATGAATGAAAATGCAAGTGATGTGATTATGCTTAAAACTGACAAGAAATACTGCATTTTCAGATATGCCGCTTTCCTATTTGAATCATTTATTTCTAGGGGATAATTTGCATACTTGGGATTTTTTATCAAAAAAAAGATGATTGCTAACAGCCCTGTATTTACCAAAAGACCGTATATCAGATTGACCTTGTTACCATATCCATCAACTTCTCCTTGAATATTAATATGAGTAGCGACAGTTTCCGGAAGACTATCAAAAACATTAAGAAGTATTAACCAGTTTACAACTAAAACTGATATTGAAATCATGAAGAGAAATAGAACTACCTTTTTTACCATATCTTAAACTTGCTCATATCGGAATGCCATCTACATACTTTTACATTTCTTGGATTAATCTATTGTAAGATTCCATGGTGTCCACATCAATTTCTTTTCCGTTTCCTGGAATAAGTCTTCCTACAGACAAATGGTTTTGAATGATCTTTTTGGCCCCGAAATCCTTGCTTAAGCTTTGAAGTTCTAGAAAGAGCGAATGGTCAAAAATTGCAGGAACCCCATGTCTTTGGTTTCCGTAATGGGTTGCTACGAGGTTTACACTTTCATTTTCCAAATATGTTTCTTTTAGCTTAGCGAAATGCATGGCATCCATTAACGGTTGGTCTGGAACCAAAATCAGCATAGCGTCAGGAACCTTTTCATTTTTAAGCATCTCACTTACTCCATATGCTATTGAAGTGCCCATTCCACTTTCCCAATTGGGATTTATATGACTAACCGCCTGTTTCGGTAACAAAGGTAGGATTTCGTTAGCATAAGCCCCTAGGACAACATGGACAGCATTGACCAATGGACGGACTTGATGTATTGTATTCCCTAAAAGCGTAGTGTCACCCCAAGGCAGTATTTGCTTAATCTTATTGGGCATTCTTTTAGAGGCACCTGCCGCCAGGATTAATGCACTAATAACTTTTGCCATAAATCAACTGTGGATTTTACCCAACTTTTCTTTGAGAAGCATTGGCTCTGTCTGTCTAACTCGAGCTAAAATTTCAGAAATAATGGAAATCGATATTTCTTGAGGTGTTTCAGCGCCAATATCAATACCCGCTGGTCCATGAATTGAATCCAGAAAATCCTCTGCAATGTCTGGGTGTCTTTCCAACAATTCATCAAAAAGCTTTTCCCGTCTACGCATAGGCCCCAAGAGCCCTAAATAGGCACAGTTCTTATCCTTAAGCGCCAAAAGGTAGCCCAAGTCTTTCACAAAACTATGGGTCATCAAAACCACGGCGGTTTCTTCATCCAATGGTATTTCTAGATTTTCCGGTTCCTGCTGAAGAAAGGTATGAACCCCTGGAAAATGATTTGCCGTTTTTTCTTCACGGGGATTGGATACTATGGTTACTTCCCATCCCATGAGACTTGCAAGTTGACATAATTGCACAGCATCGTGCTCGGCTCCGATTATGATGAGTTGGAAGCATGGAGAAAGCTTTTGTTCAAAGACTTCCATATCCGATTTCACCAAAGTAGAGTTCAATGCTAGTTCATTCCCTTCAAACAAAAAAGAAGAACCATAACCCCTATTTTCGGAATGGTCTTTTTGAAAAAAGGATTTAATTAAGAAAGGCTTTCTATACTTCATCGTTTCCCAAAACACTTCCAAAAATTGAGCATTAGGTTGAAATGGTTCCAGTAAAATGTATAAAATACCTTCGCAGCCCAATCGATACCTTCCATCGTAGACCATTACTTTTGGGATACCCTTTTGAAAAACAGATTCAGCTTGTCGTAACACCTCTTTTTCCACACATCCCCCACTTACCGCTCCAATCATTTTCCCATTTTCCAACAATAACATCCGAACTCCCGGGCGACGGTATGAGGAACCATCCAAAGCTACAACAGTTGCCAAAACGGATTGAATCCCCTCAGCTTTTGCTGCTTTATACCCAATTAGTATGCTTTTAAGTTCGTGTGTCATATTATATTAGGCTTCTTGTTGGAATAAATGGGACCTTAGCTCCCTTCTTCACTACATCTTTAGGTGAGAGTTGAACAAAACCATCGATGTTGGTAAGCCCAATTACATCCCCAGAACCTGTAGTTTTTACCTCTTGAGCCACAAGTGTACCATTTACGAAAGCTACTTTAACACCTTTAAAAAAAGTAAGGTCCGTTGAGTTTTCCATAGATTCCTTTAAAAGTACTGTAAATACTGGGTTCTTTGCTCCTAAAGTTTTGTTAAGCCAAGGTTTAAAATAGACATGATAGTTCACGAAAGTGGATACGGGATTACCGGGGAAAGCAAAAATGAACGTCTTATGGATATGGTGTATTCCAAACCAAAAAGGCTTTCCGGGGCGTTGCAAAACCCTATGGAATTCTTTTTCAACTCCCAATTTGTCCAAAATCTCAGGTAGGTAATCATATTTTCCTTTGGAAACTCCTCCACTTAAAATGAGTACATCTTTCTTCTCAATTTGCTCCGCAAGTTTCTTTTCAAGGATTTCTTTGTCATCCACCAGATGAAAAACATCTGCTGTTATTCCTTCTTTTTCTAATAAGGCTTGTAAGGAGTAACTGTTCGACTTCCGTATTTGAAAAGGCAAAGGCTCTTTGTCTACATCGACAAGTTCATCGCCTGTGGAAACCACAGCGACTTTGGGATTGACTTTTACCAAAACTTCGTGTTTTCCTACAGATGCCAATACCCCAATTTCGGAGGCGGTGATTTTTATGCCAGGATTTAGGAGTGTGGTACCCTTTTCAAAATCGCTTGCTTGGTAGTGGATGTTTTGTCCTGGTTTCACCTTCTCTAGTAATTGGAAAGTATCCCCTACTCTTTCCAAATCTTCATACATGATGACAGTATCCGCATTTTTAGGAACCATGGCACCCGTCATGATTTCAATACAAGCCATATGATTTTCCAAATTCAATTGAGGTGCGCCTGCTTGAGCAATACCTGCAATCTTGAACTTTGTCATTCCTTCGTTTAGCGCCGTGGAACTAACTGCAATTCCATCTCTGGTCGACCTATTAAAGGGTGGAAAATCCCTATCGGCAAGAACCGATTCTGCCAAAACACGACTGTAAGCATCGGAGAAAGGAACTGTCTCAGTACCAAACTCCTGTTTATCTTTTAGAACAAATTCCAAGGCCGAATCAAAAGAAATCATAATGTTAGATGTTGGTTAAAAGGGATAAGCTGATTATTGTGTAAGAATTGAAAGCTGATTCATGCCACCCAAGATATTACAAAAAGTCAATTCTGGATGTTCTTTTTGAAGCTGCTCTATGGCGAGTTCGCTTCTTTTCCCCGATTGACAAATTACATAAATGGGTGCTTTGGACTCTATAAGATTAAGGGGCAAATCCAATTCTTGCAAGGGAACATTTATAGCTTCTGCTAGGTGATTATGTTCAAACTCTTTTGATGTTCTAACATCTAAAACTATCTGACTCCTATTTAATCGTTTTTGAGAAAATTCTTGGGCCGATATAGAATTTATAATACTGCAATCCGAAGACTCATAGCTCTCTCTAAGTTCCTTTATTGCCAGATTCTCAGGATGAGTTTTGAATGCTATCTTTAGATAGTTTTGATGTAACCCATCAAACACCAATAATTTGCCCGAAAGCACATTTCCTATTCCCGTGACCACTTTTATTACTTCCAATGCCTGTAGGTTTCCAATGATACCAGGGATTACACCCAAAACTCCATTTTCATCACAATTGGGAATCTCTTCCGCTGTCGGCATCTCTGGGTAGAGACAACGGTAAGTTGGCCCACCTTGATAATTAAAAACGCTAACATGGCCTTCAAACTCGTGAAGTGCTCCATAAACAAAGGGCTTGTTTAAGATAACGCAAGCATCGTTTATCAAATATCTAGTGGGAAAATTGTCCGTGGCATCAAGAACAAGGTCGTATTGCCTGATAATTTCCAAGGCATTGTTCCTAGTTAAAAACGTATCATGCAGAATGAAATTCGTCTCCGAATTCTGTGATTGCAGTTTGTTACGCGTAGCGTTCAATTTTGATTTTCCTACGTCCTTTTCGCTATAAAGTATCTGACGCTGTAAATTATGATAATCTACAATATCTTGGTCTACCAATCCCAGGGTTCCTACACCCATGGCATTTAAATATTGTAGCGCTGGTAGTCCCAAACCTCCTAATCCGACTACCAAAACCCTAGCTTCGGACAATTTTTGCTGTCCTGCCTGTCCGAAATCGGATAAACTGGTTTGTCGGGTATACCTATCCATCTTGCAATGCGTTCAAATGGGATTTAACTTGTTCAAAATCTGCTTGAGAGTTGGCGTTGAAAAGAACATCATCTGTACTTGGATATACTTTATCAATTTCTGAGTTTCGTAAAAACTCGGTGGGACCTGAATTCTTTGATACTTCCAGAAACTCCTTTGCCTTTTCCAGTCCTTTTGGTTCCCAAATTGTAACTAAAGGTTCTGGGATATCTGTCTTTTTTGTGGCCATGGCAGTAGCACTTTTTAGAGAGTTTCTTTTAGCTATCAGAGTTTTAAGAGATTCTTTATCCATAAATGGTAAATCGCAGGCCAATACCAGCCAAGCAACCTTAGGATAGGCTGCATGGGCACTCAAGATGCCATTAAACGGGCCTTTATACCTATTTTCGTCGATGATGATTTTGAATTTATCCTCATTCAATGAAACCTGGTCTTGTCTGATGCTTAAATAAGAAGCTTCGCAAACCTGCTCCAATAAATTATACATGCGAGCTTGTTGTTCACTTCCGTGATATTTGAGAAGACGTTTTTCCGAACCCATGCGAATGCTTCTCCCACCGCCCAAAACCAATCCATAAAGCTTGGGTGTATTACTCATAGGTTTCTGGATTTGAATCAACCTCCAATGGAAGTCATGGAGTTATCAAAAATGGTTTTAACGTGTTCATCTTGTGCTTCGAACCCCGTTTTTGCTCTGGAACCTATAGTATTCAAAATCACGGAGTTCATTTCGTCATCCTTTTCGTTTGCCCTTACAATATCCCTCAGATTTGCTTTAGGTTTACCATATAGACAGGTAATGACATCTCCAGTCGCGGTAACGCGTAGTCGGTTACAGGTGCCGCAAAAGGTTCTGCTAAAGGAAGGAATAATTCCGAAAGTACTTTGGTGCCCTTTGATTTGGTAATTGATTGAGGTTGATGTGGCAGGTGAAACTAATTTTTCAAACTCATATTTGGTAGCAATATGGTCCAAAATGGCTTTATAATTCCATTTTATGGTTGAAAAATTCTTGGAACCTCCGTTAAAAGGCATTTCTTCCAGAAATCGAACAGAAACCTTATAGTGTTTCATCACGTCTAGAATGGGAAGAATATCCTGCTCGTTTTGGCCATCCAAAACAATAAAATTGATACGGACATTAAAACCTTCGGTAATTAATCGAATAAGATTATTGTGAACCGTATCGAATTGTTTTCTTCGCGTAATACGCTCAAAAGTCTCCCTGTTGATTGAATCGAGGCTCACATTGATGTTGCGAATTCCCAATTCCTTCAATTCATCAATATAAGGGCCAATTAGTGTAGCATTTGTCGTTACAGAAATGTCGTTCAGAACTTCCATTTTGGATAAACTGCGTAACAAAACCATCAAATCCTTACGTACAAAAGGTTCACCTCCTGTTATCCTTATTTTATCAATTCCCAGATTCACAAGGGCTTTACTAACCCTTTCTAATTCAGGAATACTTAACAACCTATCGTTTTTGACAAAGTTTATACCTTCTGCTGGCATGCAATAATTGCAACGCAGGTTACAACGGTCGGTGACCGCCAAACGCAGGTAATTTACTTTTCTTCCGTGATTATCGATTAACGCCATAATACAATCCGCTTGAAAGATACAAAACCAACTTATTATCCTCCACTAACTGGTGGAATTAAGGCAATTTCATCATAAGAATTGATTCTTTGCTCATCGTCTGCATATGCGTTGTTCACTGCTACTGCCAATGAGGATAACTTGTTCAATTCTGGATAGGCATCTCCTAAAAACCGTTTTAACTCCTTTACTGTATTAGGGATTTTTTTTCCCGTAACGGAAGTGGTGGGGACCGATAAGGTGGGACTTCCTACAATATCTTTGGTCACCCCAAATAAAAGTATCGTCATAATATCAACCAATAATCTCCTTCTCTGGAACTTTTAACAATTCTGGTGTTTTGGTAAATGGTTGGATATAAAGTCTATTTCCGGTAGCTGCTTTTAGGGCATTGGCTACGGCTCCCCCTGCTGGAGGCAGCGTGGGTTCTCCTAAACCAGTTGGTGAATGTTCGTTTTCCATTAAATAGGTTTCCACTACCGGCGCTTCTTTCATTCGAATCATGCGATATCGGTCAAAATTGTTGGCCGTGGGTTTTCCATCAACAAAGGCCAATTCTCCAAACATAGAGTGTCCTACCCCATCAATTACCCCGCCTTCAATCTGATTCATAGCTCCTAGTGGATTAACAACAATACCACAATCCACAACGCAAGTAATTTTCTTGACTACGGGATTTCCATTTTCAATCTCCACATCTGCAACTTCTGCAACATGGGTATTATGGCAGTAGTAGTTTACAAATCCTTGGTATACGTTGCTGGGTTTTGTACCCCATCCTGATTTCTCAACAGCCATTTTGATGACCTCTTTCATTCGGTCTGGAGAATATTGGATTCGCTCGTCATCTTCTGGCTTCACCTTATCCAATAAATCCAAACGAAACTGAATTTTATCCACCTCCATCATTTCGGCTAACTCGTCAAAGAAACTTTGTTCTGCAAAAGCCAAAAAGTTGGTATATGGAGCACGCCATGCACCAGTAGTAATGTTGCTTTTATAATTGGCTACATCAACTTGATAATTTTCTATCGCTCCCGCAGGGAAGAAGTTGGGAATAAGCCCATACATATTATCGTTTACCGCTGCTTCTTTCAAATGGTAGGCGGTTACTTTCCCATCTTTAATTCCTGCTTTTATCCTATACTTAATTGCCATTCGGTAGATTCCATCTTCCATGTCATCTTCTCGAGTATAAACCACTTTGACGGGCTTGTTTATAGTTTGGGATATTTCTGCAGCTTCGATTACAAAATCACCATAAAGTCTTCTGCCAAAACCACCGCCCATACGAGTCATTTCCAAGAGAATGTCCTTTTCATCCCTGCCCAACATTTTGGCTACCAAACCGGCCTTCCACGCTGGAGTCTGAATCGGTCCTACCAAATGAACTTTTTCAGGAGTTACATTCGCATAGAAATTCATGGGTTCCATGCAGTTGTGTGGAAGGAAAGGTGATTCATACGTACGCTCCAAAACTTGGTCCGCTTCCGCAAAAGCCTTTTTTATATTTCCATCTGAACGCATGGTGTTGAATTTATTGCCATCCAATAAATCCGTTAGAATCTTGTTATGTTGCTCTGTACTTTCCATAGGAGTTTCTTCTTCCCAAGTAGCTTTAATGGCATCTTTTGCTTTGAAAGCTTGCCAAGTGGTTTTCGCTATTACCACCACCTTGTCACTAGAAGATATTTTGCTCGAAAAACTAGGGTCTTCAGCCAACAAGCTGCGTACTTTTTCACCTATGGTAACAATATCAATTACCCCAGGCATGTTTCTGGCCTCTGTATCATCAAAAGAAACCAGCTTATGTCCAAAACTCGGAGGCCTTACCACAGCGGCATATACCATACCATCCGCTTTGTAATCCAATCCAAATAAGGGTTGTCCGGTGGCTATTTTATGAATATCAACATTACCTGCATTTTTACCCATGATTTTATAATCCTTGGGCTTCTTTAATTCTACTTCTTCGGGAACTTCCAATTGAGCAGCTTCATTTACAACGTCTCCATATCCCAAAGTTTCTCCTGCGGCGTTGGTAATTACGCCATCGCTTACCGAACATTCGGAAGGGTCTACGCCCCATCTTGCCGCTGCTGCACTTACCAACATATGTCTGGCCTTTGCACCGGTCTGTCTAAGGGCATCCCAACCTTGGCGAATGGATTGGCTCCCCCCAGCCACCTGCCGTGTGTAGTTTTCAGTATCCAGTATTCCTTGTTCAACATATACATCTTTCCAAGCCACATCCAGCTCTTCTGCAATAATCATTGGCATGGAGGTTTTGACACCCTGACCAATTTCAGGATTTGGCGAAAATATGGTCACGGCACCATTGTCCGCAATTTTTATAAAAGCGTTGAAATCATTATAATCCAGGCTGGCAAGGTCGATGGCTGGTTCAGCTATTACTTTTGGTTTGCAGGAATTAAGGAGATTAAAACCTATAATCATTCCTCCTCCTGCCAATGAAGAATTCCTAAGGAATGCTCTTCTGCTTAGAGCGTTTGTTTTATTTGATGACATTTTTTCGTTTTAGAAGTGAATGGGAATTGTTATCCCATGTTCTCGGCAGCTTTCATCACTGCAGTTTTGATTCGAGTATAGGATGCACAGCGACAAATATTTCCGTGCATGGCATTTTTAACCTCCTCCTCAGTAGGATTCGGATTGCTTTCCAAAAAGGCTGACGCGGTCATAATCTGTCCAGCCTGACAGTAACCGCACTGAGGTACATCAACTTCTTTCCAAGCTTCTTGTACAGGATGGGAACCGTCCTCTGATAGACCCTCTATGGTTGTAATTGATTTTCCGTCTACTTGGGAAAGCGTTAAAGAGCAACTTCGCATAGCTGTTCCATCTACATGGATGGTACAAGCACCGCACTGCCCTATTCCACAACCATACTTTGTTCCCACAAGCTCCAAATGGTCACGTAATACCCATAATACGGGAGTGTCTTCAGAAACATCAACAGTTTTTGAAGTTCCGTTTACTTTTAATTGATACGTTGGCATAGTTTTTTGAATTGAGTGTTTTCAAAAGAATTGTCCTTGAAGTTACCAAAAATTGGATGGATAGCTTTTTTTTTAACAAGAGCTCCTCTATTTTAACTTTTCTTTAATTCAATATTAAAAATCACACACACTTTACCTAGGAATTTGACGTTGAGCAAGTAGAACAAAGCTTAAAAGAAAATGAAAAACCTCATTACCTCGCTATTCCTTGTAGTTTCGTTACTCTTGTTTATTTCTTGCGGCAACGCCGATGACGACGTCAATTTTGACATCAATCAAAGAGAATTGGGTCAAGGAGAAAATCCAGATGATTGTTTGGGTTTTGAAGAAAACGAACTTTTGTTGTCCATACAAAATCAAGCAACATCGCTTCCTGGAAAAGTGTCCATACTTTTTAAGGTTTCCGATACTAATGGAAATCCTATTTCCGGACTTACAGCAGACCAATTTACCATTTACGAACAGGGAAGAAACGACGATTGCTTCAATACCATATCCGCTTCGGAATCTTTAGCCAGAATTTCGCCTAATTCGCAAGTATTCAATAATAGTACTCTTTTAGTCCTTGATTTGAGCAATAGTGTTTTGCAGGGAAGTCTAGAAGAGCTTAAAACTGCGGCAAGTAGCTTCGTGGAAAATGTAATCCCTTCCCCAGAAACAGAGTCATTTCAAATGGCCATCTATTGGTTTGACGGCGAAGATGAATTACACTTGCTCAATCCGTTGACTTCTTCAACTGAAGAGCTTACCGCCTCAATCAATGGAATAACTGAGGATATAAGCAGTGATCCTTCAACGGATTTGTATGGTGCGGTAATCAAGTCCACTGATATTGCAGAAGATTTAGTGGAACAAAACAATGAAAGTTCCATTGTTCGCGCGGCTTCCGTGGTTTTGTTTACGGACGGTACCGACCAAGCATCACGCTTTAGGGAACAAGATGCTCTGCGTGCAGTGAATGAAGCCAATCCAAATATTTCCTTTTTCACCATCGGTTTAGGTGCTGAGATTGATGTTGATGTCTTGAGTGACATCGGTAAAACCGCCAGTGTCTTTGCTGGAAACAAAGAAGAGCTTGAAGCTACATTCAATCAAATATCACAACGCGTATCTGAACAAGCAAACAGCTTTTATCTGTTTGAATATTGCACCCCAAAACGAGATGGCAGTGGAGAGAACAATCTGGTCATTCAACTAACCGAGGGTGGTCTTCAAGGAGCTGTACAAACCAAATTTAGGGCTGATGGCTTTATAGGCGGTTGTGAATAGATAAAATCCTCTAACATTCATGAAGTAGGGTTTCTGGCTCGAAAGTTGTTTTATATGTAAACGACAAACCTCTTACATCCTAAACTACAATACGGAAGTTTAACTCAAAAAAAAAGCCATGGATGTAATTAAAGAAATAATTGAAGGAAGTGCCGCAGGTGCTTTGGACAAAGGATTAAAAGCGTTGGTGCTTTCCATTTTTGCCTCAATCGTTTGTACCCTTTTTGGAATGTTGGTCGTTTTGCTTCGTTATGGAAGTGAAATGAATATCCAATTTGGATACTAACGATAAATCAAGGCATTACCAAATTTTTGGTCTTCTAGCGGTTTGGACAAATCCAAAATGAATCCATTGATTACTGCATGTGTGATTTCACCTTCTTTTTCTAGAAAAAAGGTAGGATTAATCCCTGGAAGAATTCTAAATTCTGGTAAACTAAAGTTTTCAGAGACCATATGAATTGGAAAGTTCAAAAAAGGCACAGGAGGCAAAAACTCAGACTTCATGAAAGCATAACCGGATTTCCACGGATTAGTTTTATCTGTCCAAATTCCAGCTGAATTGGTTTTCAAAGTTTCTTGAGAAACTTTTGGTGCAACGATGCTATATCCGGAAGCATCAAGAGTTTCGTACCCATAATAGGTTGATAAATCTCCTTGATCCACAATGGTACTTTTATAATAAAAGTCTTCATGGCCCTCAATGTCCACTTCTCTGCGATAAATACCTAAATCTAAAATATAATCTTTACCTAAAAGGTTGTATGTCACATTTTCAATCTTAAGGTCGAAAAGCTTCCTGTCGTTTCTTGGTATTTTCTCGTAATCTGCAATAGAAATGTCTTTATAACTACCTTGAGCAATGGTATAAATCGCTGATAGAATTGAAACATAGTTTAGCTTTCGAATCTCTTGCTTCTCCACGTCATTGGTATAGCCCCCGGATTCAATCAAAATCAAACTCGTTCCCCATTTGGAGATGTTGTCACCAAAAGCCCGTGGTTCAAACTCATCACTATATCTACCCACTTGACCTGGTGCATATTTTTGAATAATATCGTTCATGAACACAATGACTTTCATCGCATTTGCCCGAGTTTCGTTAATATCTTTTTCGTAATTGTAGGCGGTAGCCAAATAAGAAATAGTAGCTGGCTTGTCCGTTAATTTGGCATTATAATAGGTGCTTTGGTCGTGTAGGTTAAAACCAAAATCAGCATCCAAACTGTCACGAATTCTTTTCAAAACACGACTTTCAGGAGATTGTAATCGCAGTGCATCTCGATTAATGTCTACGCCCAAAGCATTTCTTCGCTGGTATACCTCTGCCCCATCAGGATTGAGCATAGGCAAAAAATGAAGTTTGGTTTTGGCCAAAATTTCCTCTTTTTCCTTTTTAAACTCAGGTGCATCCAAAAAATTTAATATGTCAAAAATTGCTTGTGTGGCAGTAGGCTCGTCCCCATGCATTTGAGACCACAGAAATATGTCTTCTTCACCAGAACCAACGCTGATTAAATGCAAATCCCTTCCTTGAATAGACTCTCCCACCTTTCGTACTTTAAATTTAGAATTGTCCGCGAATCGTTGAATCAAAGGTTGAATTTGTCTATGTTTTATTCGCCTTTTAGTTAGAGAAGGTTCTTTGTAGTTGGAATACGTATCATAAAGTCTGGAGGTAATATTATCCTGAGCGTTTGAGATAGAAAAGAAAAACAAGAATGCGATGAATATTACAAAAGGCTTCATTAATTATTTTGTTGGAAGGGGTTTAAAATTAAATGCCTTGGTAGCGTTTCGTACTTTTTGCATAAAATCAGGACCAGGGTCTGTCTTTGTTGTTCGGTAGCCATCATCTACCTCCAACCAAAGGGGGTGATTTTCAAAATCCGTATACTCATGATGACCAATTACATATTCAATATCATATTTAGTGGCCAGATAATTCACCAACCAGATGTTCGCTTTTAATTGCTTTCGAGTTAAAGGGGTTTCTTCCGTTCCACCCACATTTTCAACTCCAATGGCACAATGATTTAGTCCAATAACGTGCCTTGCCATGGTTGTTTCCGGCATAAGCCTGTAGATTGTGCCATTTTGGTCAACCAAAAAATGAGATGATACATTAAGTCCGCTAACACTTTCAATATCTGGCCTCCAATTGGGCAAAGTCGGGTTTACAAATGCATTGAATGACCTATCTAATGTGGGAATAGCGGTCCAGTGCAGTACTATCATCTTAGGCACTATTGTGGGAGTCTCTTGGCTGAGATTATAACGTTGTTCCAAATATTCCTTGGTAAGTTGTATGCGCTGGTCATTAAAAATAATAGGTTTATCCACTATTTCTTTTTTAACGGCACATCCGCTCAGCAAGGAAATCAAAAAGAGAACATAAAAACAACGCCGCATATTCTACCGGTTTAGTGTTGAAATGGTATCCAAAGGTATTGCAAAACAAATGTCGATTTTTTGTTTTCCCCATTCTCTTGCCTTTTTCACATCTACCCCCATATAAATATCAATTCTGTTTCGCCATCTACGATTCATTTTGTCCTTGACATAAAAGGTATCTGGTAAAGTTCCAATTTTCACCATGGTATTGTGACCTAATCCCATTTTTATCAAATCACGAGATACAGCAATGCTTTTCATACCGGGTTTCAAGGTATCCCCCCATGCTGCTATATTTGGATTTTCTGCTTTGGTCTGCCAAGATACTGAGTTGTATGCAGAAGCAGTGACTTCCAAAGAACGCCATTCAAACTTTGGGGTTTCAACCTTCACTTTTTCTTGACACGAAACTATAAAAGGCAATATGAGCAGCAGCTTTTTCAAATCAGATTAAATGTACTACAATTTGAATCATTTAGGCAAGGGGACATAGCTTGAATCATTTTCCATCATTGGGAAAGACCTATCTTTCCATGCATTTTTTGCATTTTCGATTTTTTCTTTGCGGCTTGAAACAAAGTTCCAATAAATATGTCTCTCCTCAGAAAATGCTTCACCTCCAAAAAGTAAAAGGTGGGATTTTGGTTGTAAAATGACTTTGCAGGTATCTTCAACTTTTGAAACTAAAATATTCCCTTTTCCCAAGTCTTGTCCGCAGGCAGTAATACCACCTTCCACAATACATATTCCAATTTCACCTTTTAAATCATCTTGAACATCAAGAATATATTCATCTTGATTTTTTATCTCAATCATAAAAAGTGGTGAATATACAGGAACCGGGGATTTTTTCCCGTAGCCCTCACCAGCCACTAAAGTAAATTGCGCACTATCATCTTGCCACTTAGGGAGGTCCTTAGCGGGAGTATGATGAAATTCCGGCTCAATATCCTCAAGTTCTTTTGGTAGCGCAATCCAAATTTGATATCCATGGGCCGTAAAGACTTTTCCGTTTCGCATGTCTACTGGAGTGCGTTCAGTATGACTTACTCCTTTCCCTGCGGTCATCCAGTTCACTGAACCAGGACTAATTCGTTGTTTGGTCCCTATACTATCCTCGTGCATAATCTCACCTTCAAGCATATAGGTCAACGTTGACAATCCAATATGGGGGTGTTGGTCCACATCCATGTATTTTTTTGGACCCAACTGGGTAGGTCCCATATGATCAATGAAGATAAAAGGACCTATCATACGCTTTTTACGAAAGGGAATTAAACGGCCTACTAAAAAGTCGCCAATATCCCGACTCCTCTCTTCAATGATCATTCCTAGGTTGGACATGCAGTAAATTTTTATATTTAGTTTCTGAAAGTTACAACAAATCTTAATCCATGAAATACGTAAAAAGAATACTCCTTGTGCTATTGGTTGTCATCGCTATAGTTGTTTATCTAAATTACTCCAAGCTTAACATCATCAGTGGCTATGCTTCAAAATACATGGCTTCCGCAACCTACCTGGCAGAACGGGATTCTTCCTCCATTGTAAATAATGACTTAAAAATGCCTTTGGTGGAATTGGCCGAAGTCTCTCTAGATTCAAAAAATGCTACTGCTACTGCTTCTGTTTATGGATTGATGAATCGCAAAGCTATTGACCGTAAGGGTTTAGGAAGTGTTCTAGTTGATTCTGATTTTGATGAAGATAAAAACTATTTACAACCCAAACGTAATTTTAACCAAATTGAAAAACCATATCCTTATGGACATTTAGATGCGAAGGACACACTACTTCCAGAAGTGGATTACGACCAGTTGAATAAGGCCATTGCATTGGCTTTTTCAAATCCGGAAGTACAAAAGACCCGTACCGTTGCGGTTTTATACAAGGGATACCTTTTAGGTGAACACTATAGCGAAGGATTTACCAAAGACACTAAGATATTGGGCTGGTCCATGACAAAGAGTCTACTGGCCACTTGCTATGGAATTTTGGAACATCAAGGAAAACTGGAAATGGATTGGCCAGCCCCAATTCCCGAATGGAAAGATGACGAAAGGAGGACAATTACATTGAATCATTTGTTGCGTATGCAAAGTGGGTTGGAATGGGAAGAGGATTATTCCAAAATTTCAGATGTGACACGAATGCTGTTTTTGGAAGATGATATGACCATCGCACAAAAGGAAAAAGAATTGATAGCTCAACCCACAGAAGTCTGGAATTACTCTTCGGGCACTACAAATTTACTTTCTGGCATTTTACGGCAACAGTTTCGAAGTCATCAAGAGTATTTGGATTTCCCTTACAAGAATTTGATTGATAAGATAGGTATGCATTCCATGATTTTGGAAGCTGATGTAAAAGGCAATTATGTGGGTTCGTCCTATGCTTGGGCCACTACAAGGGATTGGGCCCGTTTTGGACAATTGTACTTGGATAAAGGGGTTTGGAACGGAGAACAGGTTTTTGATTCTTCATGGGTGGATTATATCACTAAGGTGACACAAGACTCAGATGGTACCTATGGTGCTCATTTTTGGCTAAACTCCGAAGGCATATATCCTGATGTTCCCAGAGATCTGTTCTCATGTAACGGATTTCAAGGTCAGCATGTATTTATAATCCCCTCGAAAGATTTGGTAGTTGTACGTACCGGTTTGGCAGAAAGACCCGATTTTGACGTTAATGGTTTTCTCTCTGAAGTGATAAAATCCCTTAAATAAATAGGCTAAATGTCTTAAAATAGCCCGAAAACCACATAGAAAGGCCACTTCACAACATAATTTTCCTACACTTGAGGTCTCACACTACATTTACAATGTAAAAAATAAGCAAGTAAATTTTTTCATTTTCATATAGTGTTCTCGTAAAAGAGTCTTGACCCAAGTGGCAAGGCTCTTTTTGATTTTGGACCATACTGTAACAAATTTTCATAAAGTGCATCATTAAATTAAACCGGCCTTTATGAAAATCAAACTTTTATTACTTTTTATAGCCTTAGGCTCCCAGGGCCTATATTGTCAGGAAACAATTGACAAACGCGAAACTGTGTTTGACTCTGTTGTTTTTCTATCGGATACCATCTATGATTCTATACCCTATCTAACGCGACTTTGTGATGAGTTACCTCTAAAAAAACAAAAGATTAAGGTTAATGGATGTGAGCTTTATGTGGAAACCGAAGGCGAAGGCATACCCATAGTCCTCATTAATGGAGGCCCTGGGGGTACCCATCACTATTTCCATCCTTGGTTTTCCTCTCTGAAAGAAAGCCATCACATTATTTATTATGACCAACGCGGTACTGGGCAATCTGACTTTATTTCTGGTGATACTGGATATTCTTTTAATCAAGCTATGGAAGACCTGGAAGGTCTTAGAAAAACGCTGGATATTTCACAGTGGATAGTTTGTGGATATTCCTACGGCGGGCTTTTAGCCCAATACTACACAGCATCATATCCTGAGCAAGTTTCAGGTTTGGTATTGGTAAGTGCATTACCAGGTTTTAAGAGTGAGAAATTCAAAAGCTTACAGCAAAAATATATAACTCAGGTTGAAAGGGATAAATTAAAGGCCATTACTGAAAGGGCTATTGAAAATAAGAAAAATGGGAATTTAAACTTTTCAGCCTTTTTGTATAACATGGCCCTAAATGGTGATTGGAAACGTCAAAGCTTTTACAAACCCAGCAAAGAACAGATGATTCGAAGCGCCCTTTATGAATGGGTCAATGATAAAAAATTCAACAAAGTCATGAGTGCTAGCTCCAAACGTTACAACTTTAAAGGGTTGTTTAAAAATTGTCCTATTCCTGTGCTGGTGATGGAAGGCAGGCATGATCTTACCTGGGGAAGTAAAAAAGCTGCTATTTTCAAAGATGAGTTTCCTAACGCGGAATATGTTTTTTTTGAAGGTTCCGGTCACAGTATCTTCAAGGATGAGCCTGAACAATTCATGAAGGTAGTAGCGGAGTTCTCAAGTGGTCTGCCTACTGTTGACAAATCAAACGTGGTGGCATGGAAAAAAGAAGCTACATCCTATCTAATCCCAATAGAATAGCACATACTTTCGTGAAATACATATTGCATTGAGTAGACCCTAGTGCTTTTTAAACTAAGGAATCCATTGATTCTTTTTGAAGTTGGGTTTCCGCTTTTCCAAAAATGCATCCCTGCCCTCTTTGGCCTCATCGGTCATGTATGCCAAGCGAGTAGCCTCTCCGGCAAATACCTGCTGACCTACCATGCCATCATCCGTAAGGTTCATGGCAAACTTGAGCATTTTTATAGATGTAGGTGATTTTTCCAAAACTTCTTGTGCCCATTGGTATGCGGTTGCTTCCAACTCTTCATGTGGAATAACAGCATTCACCATTCCCATTTCATATGCTTCTTGAGCTGAATAGTTTCTCCCTAAAAAGAAGATTTCACGTGCTTTCTTTTGTCCTACCATTTTTGCCAAATACGCAGATCCATAGCCTCCATCAAAACTGGTAACGTCTGCGTCTGTTTGTTTAAAAATGGCATGTTCTTTACTGGCCAAGGTCATATCGCAAACCACGTGCAAACTATGTCCACCGCCCACGGCCCAACCAGGCACTACGGCTATGACCACCTTGGGCATAAAGCGTATGAGACGTTGCACCTCTAAAATATTAAGGCGATGGTATCCATCATCCCCGACATAGCCTTGGTGCCCCCTTGCCTTTTGGTCTCCCCCACTGCAAAACGCCCATTTCCCGTCTTTGGTTGAAGGTCCTTCTGCAGATAGAAGTACAACTCCAATCGAAGTATCCTCCTGAGCATCGTAAAAGGCTTTGTATAATTCACTTGTGGTTTTGGGACGGAATGCATTCCTCACATTGGGCCTATTAAACGCTATTCGTGCCACACCTTCACTTTTTTTATAGGTAATGTCTTCAAATTCGATGGCAGTTTGCCAATTGGGTGATTTCATAAAAATTTAATTGCTAATACAAAGTAACAGAAAATGTTCTTGCCTTGAACAGCAAAATAGAACTTGTTGAAACACATGGAACATCCTAAATTGGTAACTTGAAACCCACTTTAATAATTTGATTTCAAGTGGTAACAGCTGAAAGGCTAAACGTATTATCACCGATTTCAGTTTCTGTTTTTTTCTTCAATCCATTTACCCATAAACTTTGTAGCGGCCATACTTTGATGTTGTAGTAAAGCACCTAAAAAATTTTGATTGCGATGCTGAACCAAGTTTTGAGATAAATAGTCAAGGGTTTTATGTAGCCCATTTTGGTGCTTAACTTTCGAAAACTGTTCGGTGATGGATTCCAAGCCCCGTTTTTGGGCTTCACTCCACAATCCTCCTTTGGAATATAATTGTATCGCAGCATTTACAAATGCCGTCGGGTCACTATTCTCAATAGATTGGATGGATATTAAATTTAAAGACATCCCCTCTTCCCCCACCTTGGTAGTAACAACAGGGGTCCCATTTTTTAGAGCATCCGTAATCTTTCCTTTGATTCCTGCTCCAAAACGTAAAGGCGCCAATACGATGCGCGCCTTTTGAATTTCCAAATCTAATTTTTCTATCCAACCCAAAACATGAAACCCATCCTTTGGAGCATGCATTTGTTTAATCTGTTGTGGTAAGTAAGCTCCAAATATTTTTAAGTTGGCATCAGGGAGTTCTTGTCGTATTCTTGGCCAAAGGTCTTTTTTTAAATAGATGAAAGAATCGACGTTTGGGGCATGTTTTCCATTACCGTAGGTGACAAAATCCTTTCGTTCTTCAAAAGGTGGCCAATTAGCTTGGGTGGTTTTAGTTACTTCTTCCATCATAAAGGGAAGGTGCATCAACAAGTTTTCAGGAATCTGAAGTTCTTCTTGAAGTATACTCATTTCAAATCTGGAAACCATTAAACTCAAATCGCTTCGATAGATACTGGCGATTTCTCTTTTGGTCGTATCCAATTGTTTCCATGTTCCCACAGTGAATTCCTCCCCTTTTTTATGACATCCTTCACGAGTTTTTCTAAGGGAGTGTAAATCTTCAGTGTTCAAAATTCGAATAGCGTTTGGTACATGTTGGGCAACACGCCAACCGAATTGCTCTTCGACCATGAATCGGTCGAAAATCACATACTTGGGGTCTAGCTCCTTAATGAAATCATCAAAACTGAAATGGTTGAGCTGAATGGAAGCAGTTTCAACTCCCAATTTCTCTAAATCCAACGAATATTCTGTTTTAGAGGCTGTGGAAACAAAGGTAACTCCCCATCCAAAGTGTGAAAAAGCTTCTATTAGTTGCAGCATTCGATGCCCCGCAGCCGTAGTAGGTGGCTCAGGCCAATGATGCCCAATAATAAGTACCTTGCTCATCAAATTACATCATGGCCGCAAACTTCTTGGAGATATTGGAGCGCAATTTACGTTCATAATCTTCCTCTAACCATTCTTTGTAGTTTTTGGTATTGTTCATAATGCAATAGGAATATTGTCTTACCCTATACTGAATCTCTTCCTTGAGTTCTTTGGCCAAGATTCGGGCATCAAAAACGTCCTCGCTGTTTTCCACACAGATTTGCGCGTGTTGTTCAATGCTTCTTTCCAATACCAATTTAGACTTCAACCCTTCGGCAAATACCTTTTTATACTCGGCCTTTATATCAAAATGGATATTTTCTGATTTACTGAACTTGGCTTTCAATTCATCTGGCATCTCGTAAACAAACTCACGTTCAATATCTTCATCATTTTTGATGTTCTCCAGATAAAAATCTGGAAAATGAAAGATTTCCTGCCAATCCACGGGAGAATCCCATGGGCCGAACCGGGCAATATTATTACCCAAGTCAATAACATTGAACTCACTTTTATTGGGAAGAACCCGTGATCCTCTACCAATCATTTGGAAGTATAAGGTCAAAGACCTGGTAGCCCGGTTTAAGATTATGGACTCCACTGTAGGTTCATCAAAACCTGTAGTAAGAATACTCACTGATGTCAAAATAGCATCCGGAGTTTTAGAAAACCATTCCAATATTTCGGCTCTTTCCGTGGCCGTGTTCTTGTTATCCAGGTGCCTTACATTGTACCCAGCTTTCTTAAAGGTTTCATAGACATATAGCGATGTGCTGATACCATTGTTAAAAATCAGGGTTTTGGTCCCTTTGGCCAATTCTTCATAAGATGCAACTAATTTGCCAAGCATACTCTGGTTGCTATAAAACTCATCAGAAGACTTCACGGTGTAATCTCCGTTTATTCCAATCTTTAAAGTCTTAAGGCTAACATCATAATTGTGCAACTTGGCCTTTGCCAAAAACTGTTTTTTGATTAGGGATTGAATGGACTCTCCTACAATCAAATGTTTGTAATGGTCCTTCATGGGAAGCTTGATGTTCGAACTCAAGGGAGTAGCCGTAACCCCAAGTATGGTAGCATCTTCAAAATATTTGAACAGTTTTCTAAAGGAGTTATAATGCGCTTCATCAATAATCACCAATCCAATATTATTGATTTGTACTTTTTCTTCCTGCAAACGGTTGTTCAAAGTTTCCACCATGGCCACGAAGCACATATAATCATCTTGGTCATAAAGTTCCTTAACCTCACTGTTGATGATGGTATTGGTAACCCCAAAACCATTCAACATATTCGAAGTCTGTCGGCTCAGCTCAATTCTATGGGTAAGAACAATAACTTTCTTCCCCGTTTTCTGAATATATTGTCTAGCGATTTCGGAGAATACAACGGTTTTGCCTCCTCCTGTGGGCAACTGATACAAAATGTTGGTTCCAGCTGGAAGCTCATGTATTTGATTGAAGATTTTTTTCAAATCTTCATGTTGGTAATCGTAAAGTGTTTTCGTGTTTTTGACCTTTTGTATTTCCAAAAAAAAGGGTGTTAAGTTTTAATCTGCATCAAACCTTACAAAATTAGTTGTTTTTTACACCTGTTTTCAGGTTTAACATTGCTTTAATATCAATAGACTATTAACAATGTTTTTGCTGATTAAATGATTGCGAAAATTCTTCATAACATTTTAATAAGTATCCAAAAATGCACTTGGAATTGTAACGTGGTTGAAGTAATATCATACCGAAATAACCCGAAACCACTATTTCGTATGAGGCAACTGAAGATTGTAAAGCAAGTAACCAACAGAGAGTCCAAATCCCTTGACAAGTACCTACAGGATATCAGTAAAATTGATTTGATTACCGCCCAAGAAGAAGTGGAATTGGCGCAGAGGATTAAGAAGGGTGACCAAGTAGCATTAGAAAAATTGACAAAAGCCAATCTCAGGTTTGTAGTTTCCGTAGCGAAACAATATCAAAACCAGGGTCTTACCCTACCGGATTTAATCAATGAAGGAAATTTGGGATTGGTAAAAGCGGCTCAAAGGTTTGATGAAACCCGAGGGTTCAAGTTTATTTCTTATGCGGTTTGGTGGATTAGACAATCCATTCTACAAGCGTTGGCGGAACAAGCACGCGTGGTGAGACTTCCTTTGAATAAAATCGGTACCATTAACCGAATAAAGAAGACGTTTTCTTATCTAGAACAAGCACATGAACGTCCTCCATCTCCTGAGGAAATAGCAAAGGAATTGGATATGACGGTGTCTGAAGTAAAACAATCTCTTAAGAATATAGGTCCACATGTTTCCATGGATGCTCCATTAAAAGAAGGTGAAACCTCAAGCTTGTATGATGTTCTTAATGTAAACGAATCACCAAAACCAGACATGGGGTTAATGCACCAGTCCTTAAACACCGAAATCAATAGAGCACTGGATACTTTGACTCCAAGGGAAGCGGATATTGTAAGATTGTATTATGGAATTGGGGACGAACCTTCAATGACTTTGGAAGAAATTGGAAATGCCTTTGACCTGACTAGAGAAAGGGTGCGCCAAATTCGGGAAAAGGCAATTCGGAAGTTGAGGCATGCCTCTAAAAATAAGAACCTAAAATCCTATTTGGGATAAGACATAAAAAAAGGGAGCCATCCAGCTCCCTTTTTTGTTCGGTTATTTAAAGCTATTGGGGTAATTAAGCTGTGTAATGTTGAAATCCGTCAACATTTGGTTTAAATCTCGAATAAAATTCAAGTATGCTGCGTTTTCTGGGTTCTGATTTTTCATGGGACTAAGTATTTTGATTTGTGGCTATAGGTAATCCAATTCTACAAGCTCGTTCATGCTCAGTATTTCGTTAAGTTCCTGAAGAAAGGCCAAGTATTCTTCTCCGTAGGTATCGTATAACATAACTTAGGTGGTTTTAAGTTTGGGTATTCATTAACTCTTAGTAAACCTACCTCAAAGATTGAGGTATTACAATAAATTGTGGTGAAACTAAGGGTTTTCGTTGTGAAAAAAATGTGAACATTTGTTATTCATCTGATAAAATTTCCAAAGAAAGCTCAAAATCAACTTCCATATCAAAATCCGACTTTGGTGGATAAATATCGAATTCTTCATACAAGAAACATAAGCTCATAGGAAGACGTTCCAATTCTTCTTGCTCCAATTCCAATCTCCTCTGCAGAAGACATTTTACTTCGTATGCTCTATTGCTGATTTTTAAAGTTTCCATACACTCCAGCTCTTCCAACAAAGGAATTTCCTTTTCATCACCATACTCCAGAATTTGATCAAGTAAAAGCAACTTGCACTCTTCATCCGGTGTAAAGTTGAACAACTGATAAAAAACACTCTGGTAATAATCTGGTAATAATTGTGGTTCCATTATTTTTGAAGTAGTAGGATTTTTTTATTTAAAAGCTTTTCCACTTTCGGATACTCTTGCAAAAACTCGTTGTATAAAAAGTTCAAATGCTTAAAGTCATTATCGGATTTGCACACCATGGACATTTGTTCTGTGATTTCCAATAGGCTATGGCAACGTAGCATTCGCAAAGAGGGTTCTATTTTCTGGCAAGAAAAATCAATGCTACGGACATTTCCACTTTGCAAATGAATTTTTGTCTTGCCCACAAATTCAAAAATGTTTTGCTTGTACAGTCTGGCCAATTCCTCCATCAAATCCATTTGAAACATACATTCTTCCCAAAGCGGCTCCAAATTGATTCGTTCGTTTTCTTTGGCTCCCAATCTTCTCTCAACACAATGGGGATTTTCATCGGAAGTCTTGACCGCCAGTTTTAATTGACGCAATAGCGTATTCTGCTTTAAGTTAAGTTCAGATTCATCAAACTCTTTGAGCAACTGATTTATCCTTTTCAATACGGCTCGGTAGTCGGTCTTACTATCTGTTTTAGGTTTTGAGATTCCTATCTCCTCATAAATTACTTCCAACTCTTCAGATGGATGACTACCGAAAACCTTACCCTCAAGGTCATTCTTGAATTCGTCAAATGTCCTCTTTAGCTTACCAGCTTCAAAAGTGTTAAGTTCTTCATAGGAAAAGCTACTGAGTCCAATCTCAAGTTTTTCCAAATATTTCAATAATTCTGTTGTTCCCATGTAACCTATCAATATGCACTAGGAAATTGATGATTAAACCCAATTTGTACAACTAATTGTTTTGAAGGGTTAGTTTTTTGTTGTCAAAATGCAATATGCGTAGGTATACTATTTTAGGAGTAAATTGAAGTGACAGGTAAGGGGCAACTAAAACGTTAAAGTTCTGCTGATAATTTCTTTAAAAAGGCATGCAAACTAGTTTGAGCTTTCTTTTTCTTTTTTGGCCAATCGGTCCTTTACATACTCCACTTTGGTTTTTCCATGAGGTCTTGGATTCCCCATATCGTCTAGGTTGACCATAATAATATTATCCACGGTAACAATGCTCTCATGGGTCATTTTATTTCGCACTTCGCAGTTAAGGGTAATGGAGGTTGTTCCAAACTTTACCACCTCTATCCCAATCTCTATGATATCCCCTTTTTGGGCATTGCTCATAAAGTTTATTTCAGACATATATTTGGTCACAACTTTTTTGTTCTCCAATTGAACAATACTGTATAGTGCTGCTTCCTCATCTATCCAAGCCAATACTTTACCACCAAACAGAGTCCCATTGGCATTTAAATCTTCAGGTTTGACCCATTTTCTCGAGTGAAATTTCATCAGAATGTTTTTGGGATATACGACAAAATTAAAAGTTTGGCCTATGACTGAATTTTCTGTAGCCCTTTTAACAAAAACATTATCGTTTTGATAAAATTTGTTAAGGATGAAATAAACTTTTCTTAATTAAGAGCCTTAAAAAATATCTTCTAAATAAATTCAGGCATCCATCAAAACAACAGCCATCATGCAAACCAGTGTCGAATACTATTCAGACCCAAGCTTTACCGTTTTTCAAGTACCTGATTGGAGGGCAAAATTTTATAAATACCTTTCTTTGGATTTATGGGGTAACCTACCAAGCCCTATTCAACGTTATCTTTCATCTTGGTACAGTTCTGTTTACAACAAGCCATATTCCAAAAAAATCATCAAATCCTATATCCGGATTAATTATTCGGATAAGGACTATCTGAACAAATTCAAGCCACCTTTTGGAAAGGAAGAATTTGAATCCTTTCAGGATTTCTTCATAAGGGAGTTCAAGGAACTACCGCTGAATGACAGCCCTTTTGTCTGGCCCTGCGAAGGTCTGCTGTGTGACGAGAATAAAGTTGAAAATCTGGATTATGTTCAAGTGAAAACCGATATCCGCTCAGTGACAACTGTTTTTGGGTTGAAGCACAACGAAATTCCCAAAAATTATACGTTCACCAATGTGTTTTTACATAACAAAAACTACCATAGAATTCATTCACCTATAACAGGAACCATCACTCGAATTCAACATATTCCAGGAGATTTGATTGTTTTACGTCCTTGGATTTATAAACAGAATCCGTCCATCCCCGCATTCAGAAATGAACGGTACAACATTGATATTGAAGATGAAGGAGGTCGCACGTGGTATTTATCCATTGTGGGAGGGCCTGCTGTAGGAACCATAGAACTATCTTCAAATACCAAAATTGGAAATGAGGTGAAACAACTCCAAGAGCTTTCATTGTTTTATTTGGGATCCACTTGTTGTATGGCTGCACCTGTTTCGCCAAGGTTCCATGCTAAAAACACCTTTGTGGAAGTGGGTATTCCCTATTAAAATAGACTTGGTGGATTAGGTTGCACTAAGGTTGACGGAATTTTTAATTCCGAGCCAAAAGCTTCGTTCAAATTCTTAACAAAATAGGCTGAAAGCAAGGGAGATTCCAACTCCAAGTTTTGGTGTACAAAAAAGTGTATGTTTTTCAACCCTTGCTGCTCCCATGCTTTCAATCTTTTTACCCAGTCATCCAATCTAGGGTAGTCCGATTCATGATTGGCTCCCACGTAACGGATAAAAGCTTCATTGTTTGTCAATCGCATATGCATAAGATCTCTTCTACCTGCAGTATCCACCAAAACATTGGCAATTCCATTTTCTTCCAAGAGATGATATAGTTCCTGTGCTACTTTTTCATCATTGAACCAATCTGTATGCCTAAACTCCATAGCCAACGGAAATTCTTTGGGCCAATATTCCACAAAGCGCACTACCCTATCCCAGTTTTTAGGGTTGAAATTATTATGCATTTGTAAAAAAATGGTGCCTAGCTTTTCTTTCAACAATGAGGTTACTTCCAAATAACGGTCAACAACGTCATAAACCTTGTCGTTTAATCTTCGTAAATGGCTGACTTCGTTGGTCATCTTTGGAAAAAACTTAAAATCATCTGGGGTTTTATCATACCATTTTTCATACTGTTCTGCTGGGAATATGCGGTAAAAGGTAGCGTTCAACTCAATGCAATTAAATTGTGAAGAATAGTAAACCAATTCATCTTTTGTACCTCTGGGATAGAAGTTTTTTAAATCCTGTCTGTTCCATTTGGCACAACCTACAAAAATATTTGAAGGACCTTTGTCCGTGTTTTTTGCCAATACACCTGCCGTGTCCGGGTGATCCGCAGGTATTGTAAAATCGATGAGTTCAGGTTGTTCTACCTTTCCAAATTTCATGAAACAAGTTTTACATTATTAATTCGAATTAAAGATATAAAAACGGTAGATGGAGTAGGGTTTCTTTTTGCGTTTCAAATTAACTAGATAGGTCATTATAGCTTTAAATGCTTAATATATGAAGATTCCAATTTCTTTTTTAAAATATAATTCTTACATTAAAATCATACTAATTGGACAAAAATGAAAAAATTAATTCTTGTTATCTCAGTTCTATTTCACTATGTTTTGAGTGCCCAGTGGGTCCCTAATGGAAATACTATTACAACTGCGAATAAAGTAGGGATTGGGACGAGTGCACCTGTACATCTTTTGCATTTAAAATCAACATTACCGTACGTGAGATTTGAAATGGATACCGACTCATATTCTTATTTAGAATGGTATGAATCATCAACCAGATATGCTTCAATTGGTTGGAGCGGTCATCAAAATCCAAAAAGAATTGGTTTTTTCACCAATGATGGTAACTCTTTTGCTGAAAGAATGTCTATCACGAATGGCGGAAATATTGGTCTAGGCACTACTTCCCCATCGGAAAAGTTGGATGTTGATGGAAACATCAAAATACTCTCAGCTAACGATAGAGGTATTATTTTTCAAAGATATGCTGATAAATTGCCATCTTCAATAAAAGGTTTGCCTGGCGAATTTTCCACAAGACAAGGTATTAGTTTTAACACCTCTTCCATAGAAAAAGCGGTAAATATACTTTGGAATGGAAACGTGGGCATTGCGACAGATTCGCCCGATGCTAAACTTGCTGTCAATGGTAACATTCATACGAGAGAGGTCAAAGTAGATTTGATAGGTTGGCCAGATTATGTATTTGAAAAAAAATATCACCTCCCATCTTTACAGGAAGTTGAAGCCCATATAGAAGAAAAAGGGCATTTGCAGGATATCCCAAGTGCTAAAGAAGTGAAGGAAAACGGAATCAAACTTGGAGAAATGAACTCCAAACTGCTCCAAAAAATTGAAGAACTAATGCTTTATACCATTCAACAACAAAAAGAAATTGAATTATTAAAAAAGCAAAACATCCAGCTGCAGAATGATATTCAAGTCTTAAATCAAAAATAGACTGTACCTTAATTCTGTTCATAACATAGTTAAAAAGTATTGCTCTTGCTAAATTTGTAGAATTGATGTTTCTGTAATTTTAATAAAACGAAACACCATGGATTCACGATCCGGTAAGTTGTTGGACATACGTCCTGAAATTCCCAACGCACGCATACACGATAATATGAGCATGGAAGAGCATTTCCAGAATAAAACGCTCCGACCTATTATCAAGATGCAAAACGCTTTGCTCGTAGAGGTTTTTAAAAACTATGTGAGAAAGCACAAAGGGGTATTTTATGAACTGTCCAATGAAAAAAAGCTCAATCATATTGAAAAGTCCATTCAAAAGGATATCAAGTTTCGGAATTCCCTTAAAGGAATGATTATTGGTCAATTTACCGTTGAAGAATACACTATGTATATCAGAAATTCTTCTGCTCTTAACAAAAGAATGATGAATATGGTCATAGAGCGGTTAAAGGACCAATTGCAATTGCTCCAAGAAACTGTCTTAGTCCAGTAGCGATTCCCCATTTAGGTTAGTGGTCAAGATATCACTCATGATATCAAAAAAGGGGCGTATGGCTTTGAAAGATTTGTTCACCTCTTCCATAAATGTTTCACTTAGTACTTCTTTATCGGAAAAGTTCCGCACAAAAATGAACTGCTTTCTTTTAATAAGGTCTATATTAGGGTGTTCTTTATCAAATCCTTTTGGCGCGGTTTTCACTCCATCTCCCTGAATTTCTCCCCAAACCGATTTTAGGCTTTCTTTCCCAATTGCTTTTCTAAAATCTGAAGCGTCCATCTCAAACTCCTTTCGGATACGAAACAAATCTTCTTTATTTGGGTCCCAAAATCCAACTGCAGCAAAGGTTTCCCCTGGTTTTATTCTAAGGTAGTAACCACCTCTTAAATGAGCGCCAAGTCTAGAGAAGGACCCTGCAAAATGAGATTTATACGGAGTTTTATCTTTTGAAAAACGTACATCCCGATATATGCGGAACATCTTCATTTTTTCAATTTCATCATGAACATTGAGGTTCTCCTGAACATTGGCATAAAACTGTTTTACTGTAGATTCATGCATTTTGAAGGTTGGTTTATGGGCTTCGAACCACTCCCTATTGTTGTTTTTTTCTAAATCTTTTAAAAAATCGAGGGTCTCTTTTGAAATGCTTTGAGTATTCATGCGACAATCAAGATGTTATAATTACGCTAAAGTTAGAGAATTCAAAGCGGTATGGATATGTTTTATATATTTTTAAGCTTTACTAATCAATCATGGACAAGGAAAAAATCATTCAAGAACTAAAGGGACATAAGAAACAACCCTACCTGGACTATAGATTAAAAAGGGAAACGGAAGAATTCACAAACACTCTTTTCTATACCCTCTTTGATGTCAACACTCCCGTTGAGGAGAATTTAGACCTTCTTGAAAAACAATTTACAAGACTTGTTGATTTAGCATGCTGGGATGCCAATAAACCTTGTGCTAAGCTTTGGAGCAAATATGTTTCCAAACTCCCTTCTATTCTTGAAAAACTAAATTTGGACGCAGAAGCCATTTTGAACTGTGATCCCGCCTCTCTTTCCATACAAGAGATTTATATGGCCTATCCTGGGTTTTATGCAATAGCTATTTACAGATTGGCGCATGAATTGTACAAAGAAGGATTTCCTTTAGTTCCTAGATTGATGACAGAATATGCTCATAGACAAACTGGAGTCGATATCAACCCTGGCGCCCAAATAGGCAAATCATTCTTTATAGATCATGCCACAGGAGTGGTTATAGGAGAAACGGCTGTAATTCACGATAACGTAAAAGTCTATCAAGGGGTTACGTTGGGAGCACTTTATGTGGATAAAAAGCTTCAAAAAATAAAAAGACATCCTACCATTATGTCCAATGTTACCATTTATGCCAATGCTACCATTCTTGGTGGGGAAACGGTAATCGGTGAAAATTCAGTTATTGGTGGTAACGCTTGGTTAACTTCTTCAGTTCCTCCTAATTCCACAGTTTTTCATACTCCTGAAATAAAAATTAAAACCGCTGATGTCGAGTAACATTTTGGACCTTATCGGTAATACTCCTTTGGTGGAATCCCGGGTCTTGAATACCAACAAAAATGTGAAACTCTTGTTTAAACTTGAGGGCCATAATCCGGGTGGAAGTGTTAAGGACAGACCTGCCTATAATATGATTAAAAGTGGTTTGGAGCGGGGTGAAATTACCAAAACCACAAAACTAATTGAGGCTACCAGCGGTAATACAGGAATTGCCTTAGCCATGATAGCCGGCGTTTATGGCTTGGATATAGAATTAGTAATGCCCGAAAACTCCACAAAAGAACGCGTTCAGACCATGCGCGCCTATGGTGCTAAAGTGACACTCACTTCTGCAGATGTTGGGATTGAAGGTGCTAGAGACTATGCAGAGTCAAAAGTTCACAATGAAGGCTTTAAAATGCTCAACCAATTCGCAAATGATGACAATTGGAAGGCCCATTACAAAACCACAGGTCCTGAAATCTGGAAAGACACCAAAGGTGAAGTAACCCACTTCGTATCAAGTATGGGTACGACTGGGACCATAATGGGCACCTCTACTTATTTAAAAGAGCAAAACAATGCGGTGAACATAATCGGCGTTCAACCGACAGATAATTCCAGAATACCGGGTATCCGAAAATGGCCTGAGGCATATCTTCCCAAGATTTTTAATCCCACTAAGGTAGACCAAGTAATGGAAGTGAGTCAAGACGAAGCCGTTGTAATGGCAAAAAGGTTGGCCAAGGAAGAAGGTATTTTTTCTGGAATGAGCAGTGGAGGGGCAGCAACCGTTGCCTTACGATTGGCCGAAACTCTAGAGAGTGGTACCATTGTATCAATAGTTTGTGACCGAGGGGACCGATACCTTTCTTCCAATCTATATGATTAAGCTTAGTTGGCCAGCTCCGCTTCAATATTCTCCCAGTATTGTTTGAAATCACTAAGGTTATTATGCTCACCCTTTTCAATGGTATACATTTTTTTGTCCTCAATTGGAATTACTTCAAACAAACGCTTACCAGAATCATAAGCTACTACTCTATCTTCGGTACCGTGAAAAATGCGTATAGGTGCTTTTACCTGTTGAATGAATTGGTTTGAAGCTAATTTATACTTCAAAATGGGCTTCATGGGCAAAAAAGGAAATCGGTCCTGAGCTACATCGGTCAAATTGTAAAATGGGGTTTCCAAAATGAGTTTTTTGATTCTATTGTTTGATGCCACATGTGTAGCTATACTACATCCTAAAGACCTTCCATATATAATAATTTCGTCTTTTGCATATAACTCATGGGTGTAATCATAAAAGAGCTGTGCATCTTCAAAAAGATTGGATTCACTTCTTTTTCCTGTACTCTTTCCGTACCCTCTATAGTCCATAACGATAACATCATAATCGTAACGGAGAAATCGATTTGCAATTTGTCCCCATCGGGATAAATCTCCAGCATTTCCATGGAAATATAGAATAACTCCTTTAGGGTCTTCTGATTTGAAATGTAGGGCATTAAGTTTCGCCTCATCTTGCCCGGTTAGAAAGAATTCCTCAAAATCACGTTCAAAAGAGTATGTGTAGTTTTCCGGTAACTGGGTAGGTAGAAAAATAAACTTTTCTTGAAGTAGGGTAAGCATCAAAGTAAGGGTTAAAAACAGAACAAAGATAAGAATAGCAACTCGACCTAACTTACGCATTAATCGGTTTTGAAGTATGTTTTACATTAATGCTTGAACCTTCTAGGTCAACCTTTTTTGGGCGCGAGTTAATTATATCTCCCAACATACTGTGGTATGATTCGAAAGTGTTTAAATCTTTATGCCCACCACCTATTATAGTATATAGTTTAGTACGCTTTGGATTGATTTTGGAAAGCTTGACACTCGTCTTGTAAGGTATCAGTTTGTCATCAGTACCATGGAGAATATGAATGGGGCACTTCACATATTTAAGCCATTTATAAGTGGGCATTGGGAATTTTATCAATAAAGACAAGGGCATAAAGGGAATATACTTTTTAGCTACTTTACTTAGACTATAGTAAGGCGCATCCAAAATAAGCATACGCGGTTCATTCATAGATGCCAATTTTGTGGCAAATCCGGACCCTAACGACCTGCCATACAAAACAATATATTTTTCAGGCACCTTCTTTTTGATTTTATTGTAGATGACTTGCATATCACGTTTTACAGCTTTTTGGGTACGACGGCCTGTGCTTTTCCCGAAACCACGATAATCTACCATGATTACATCATATCCATGCCTTGTAAAGTCTACGGCAAATTTGCCCCAACCTTTTATGCTCTTTGAATTTCCCTTTAAGTAAAAAACAACCCCTTTTGGGTCTTTGGCCTTAAAATGCAACCCATTGATGATAGCCCCATCTCTTGTTTCAACGTTATATTCTTCTGTTATCTGATTTTCATAATAGAACTGAAAATCCTTATCTAACTTTTCCGGTTTAAACAAAAAGAGGTCTTGAAAAACAAAAAGAAGGACACTTATTAGGATATACACAGAAAGTATCACCAAAACAACATATACCCAAGTCTGCATAAAGCAAGAGTTTTTTCCAAATTACAAAAAATTATAAATATCTCTTTTTCAGTGTTTTTAACTTATAATTCTTATTTTTCAAATATCATTCAATCAATCAAAAAACAACATGGAATCATCTACTCAGGGTATTGTGCCCCAAAATCGAATTGAAATTATTGATGCCTTAAGAGGTTTTTCCCTTGCAGGTATAGTCATTGTCCATATGGTGGAAAACTATATTGGCGCTCCTTCCCCTTCTACTTTTAACGAAGCCGTTCACCAAGGTATAGGGGATGATATTGTTGATGGGTTTATCGGTTTTTTGCTAAGAGGTAAGTTCTTCGCGCTATTTTCTTTTTTATTCGGCCTGAGCTTTTTTATCCAAATGGATAACGCCAATAAACGAGGGGAATACTTTGGTGGTCGTTTTTTATGGAGGCTTATTCTGCTGCTCATTATTGGGTATGCACATAGTTTGTTTTATGGAGGCGACATCCTAACGATTTATGCAATCTTAGGGATTGTTCTAATTCCCTTCTATAAAATCAACAATAAATGGGTGCTTGGCCTTACTGCTCTTTTATTTTTAGGTTTTGGCAGATATATTGTTTTCTATTTTACGCAAGGAGGTAATGTTTTTCCAGGCATGGATTTCACCCCCGATAGTCAAGATGTTAAAGATTATTTCTCTATCCTAAAGGAAGGCACTCTTTTGGATGTCTTCACTTATAATGGGTATCAAGGACATCTTAATAAGGCTAATTTTCAATTGGGCGTATTTGGTAGGGGCTATATTACCTTAGGTTTTTTCTTTTTGGGGTTATTTGTTGGACGTATGGGCTTTTTTGAGAAATACAAGGATATGAAAAGATTGGTCAAACGTACTTGGATTTGGTCTTTGGTTCTCTTTTTGCTTTCCGGAGGTCTTATGGCACTTACTTTTGGGAGTATGGGAGAAAACGTAACCTTTGATAAATGGATTGCCATGTTTGGCTTAACTGCATTTGATTTGAACAATGTGGCGATGACCTTTATCCTATTAAGTGTTTTTGTAATTCTCTATAAAAAAACCAGTAGCCAGAAATGGCTCTCAAAATTTGCCCCTTATGGAAGAATGGCACTAACGAATTACTTTTTCCAAAGCATAATAGGTACATTTTTACTATTCGGCTGGGGAATGGGATATTTGGGAGAACTTAGAAATATCTACACTTTTTCGATTGCCATTATTGTGATAGTTGTACAAATGGCAATAAGTTCATGGTGGTTAACGAAATTTAGGTATGGCCCACTTGAATGGTTATGGCGTAGCGCAACTTTTTTGAAGGTTTTCCCGATGAAACGTAGCAACAACAATTAGCGGCCACAGTTCATCTATAATTCTTTCCGATTTATCGAAATGGTGGAGTCATTATCTGGATAACTCCCATTTTATGAGCAATTTTGCTTACACCAAATCCTACAAAAAATGGACTTGATTCTGAATGTACTTAGTTGGAAACGGACAAACATTCTTTTGATGATTGTTCTATTAACGCTTGTAGTTTTAAGCTTTTACGGGGTATATACCAATACTTTCTATATAACCAAACTGGACAACTATATCTTTCCGCTCTTAAGCATAATACACTTTTTGTACATCTACGTTATTTGGTTTAAAATTAGCGAACATGAGCTTCCAGACCCCAAAATGCGAAATTTAGAATATGCTTTATATGCAGTTATGGTCGTTTATGGTTACAAAATATTTGAAAGTATCACAATAATCAATTCAGTGGCTGGGCTTCAGGAACATTTTATACCGAGTACTTTTGGTCCAATGACTACCCTAATTTTGGTACTATATTGTCTACTTTTTGTACTTACCCTCTTCTCCTTTTGGATTAGAAGGAGGTACATAGGTGTTTACAATTTTGAAAACTTCAATGACAATTTAAATATGTGGCAGTAATCAAAGACCACGAATATAGCTGCCATACAAATCCTTGAACTGATATCCTTCCAAAAACCGCTGTTTGCTCAATTTTTTGTAAGCAACCAATCCCCACAGTAAAAACTCTTTAAGAAAATAAGAGTCTTCTTTTGAAATTGAAGGTTGATATTGCCGCATTAATTCCTGCAATGGACCAACAGAATCAAGTTTATTTTGATATTCTTCATCTGAATCCTCATCTAAAAGCTCAAATCCTTCACCCTCAAAAAACCAGGATATCAAATCGTCATAAGGACCTTCTGCATCTTTACGCTCTAATTTATCAATCTTTGGAAAGAATTCTGAAAAGAGGGTTTTTATGGCATCTTCAATCAATATTTCCGCTACTGAACCTGCTCCTTCTTGCTCACCTTCGTAGACCAACTCAATTTTGCCTGTAATGGAGGGCACAACCCCCATAAAATCACTTAATCGAACCGAAGTTTTCTTATTTCCAGACTTTACACTGCGTCTTTCTGCTGTACTCAACAAGTTTTCAAAAGCGGTTATGCTCATTCTGGCACTTACGCCACTTTTTGCATCAACATACTCACTCTTTCTAGCTTCAAAACTGATTTGTTCCAACAAATCCATAGCCATGTCAGGAACATAAATGGAGTCTTCTTGTCGAGAATCCAATTCGGCTTCTTGCTTGGTGATTTTCTTGGCTATTTCAACGGTTTCAGGATAGTGTGTCAATATTTGAGAACCAATACGATCTTTTAAAGGGGTTACAATACTTCCTCGATTGGTATAGTCTTCAGGATTAGCCGTGAACACAAATTGCAAATCCAAAGGTAGCCTCAATTTAAATCCTCTAATCTGTATATCGCCCTCTTGAAGGATGTTGAATAGAGCTACTTGAATTCTTGCTTGAAGGTCGGGCAATTCGTTAATCACAAAAATACATCGATTGGCTCTAGGAATCATGCCAAAATGAATAACCCTGTCATCCGCATAAGATAACTTTAGATTAGCGGCCTTAATGGGGTCTACATCCCCAATTAAATCAGCTACTGTTACATCTGGTGTTGCCAGCTTTTCATAGAATCGCTCATCCCGATGTAGCCACTCAATTGGGGTTTCATCCCCTTTTTCGCCTATCAACTGTTTTGCATAGCGAGACATGGGTTTTAGTGGGTCATCGTGAATCTCAGAACCCGAAACAACAGGAATCCACTCGTCCAAGAGCTGAACCATCAAACGGGCCAGTCGTGTCTTCGCCTGACCGCGAAGCCCCAAAAGATTGATGTTATGCCTAGATAAAATAGCACGCTCCAGTTCCGGTATCACCGAGTTTTCATATCCCCATATACCCTGAAAGGTCTCTTCGCCATTGGCTATCTTTTCCAGTAAATTATCTCGTAGTTCATCTTTAATGCTTTTGCTTTCGTACCCTACTTTTTTTAATTGTCCTAGGGTCGTAATCTTCTTATGTTCCATTTTGCTCATAATTAGCAATCTATCCTTTTAGTCTTTTTTTTCTGTTTTCTTCGTAATCTTCAAAAATCATTTCGCCCAAACCTTTTAAGCCTGTGTAGAAAGCCTTGCCTTTATTGGCTTTGGTAAATTCCCGTACAAACTGCATTAAGTATGGGTCTTGGGCAATCATAAACGTTGTTATGGGAATGTGTAGCTTTCTTGCCTGTTGCGCCATTGCATAGCATCGTTCCACGATGTAATCATCCAATCCTACACTATTCTTATAATACTCTCCGTTGGGCAATCTCAAACAGGAAGGCTTCCCATCGGTAATCATAAAAATTTGCTTGTTGGTATTTCGCTTGCGGCGTAAAATATCCATCGCCAGCTGCAAACCGGCAACAGTATTGGTATGATAAGGGCCCACTTTCAAGTAGGGCAAGTCTTTAATGGGTATAGGCCAGGCATCATTTCCGAAAACCAAAATATCAAGTGTGTCTTTTGGATATCGGGTAGTGATAAGTTCTGCCAAAGCCATGGCCACTTTTTTTGCGGGAGTGATACGGTCTTCACCATACAAAATCATGCTATGGCTAATGTCTATCATCAGCACAGTACTCATTTGAGCTTTGAATTGGGTGTCTTCGACCACTAAGTCTTCTTCATTCAGGGTGAAATTCCCCATACCATGATTGATTTGGGCATTCTTCAAGCTTTCCGTCATGGAAATACGTTCTAGAGAATCTCCATACCGATATTCCCTAAAATCCCCCGTATGTTCATCGCCACTACCCAATTTTCCCGTTTTATGATCTCCTGAACCACGTCGCTTCATTTTACCAAAAATTTGGTCTAAAGCCCTTTGCCGGAGCATACGTTCCAGCTTGGCAGTTATGGATAGATTTCCCCCTCCATCGCCTTCTTCACCTTCTCCTTGTTCTCCGTCGGGATCAATTTCCTCTTGGATATAGCCTTTTGCCTTTAAATCTTCAATGAAATCATCAATGGTGTAGTCGTCATCCGTGAGCTCATATTCCTTGTCCAGTTCCCGGAGCCAATCCAAGGCTTCTTCCACATCACCAGAAGTATGTGTGACCAGTTCTTGAAAAATCTCAAAAAGACGTTCAAAAGGAGTTTGATCGGGTGCTTCGTATGTAGTGAATCGAAACCCTTTTCTTAAATTCATAGCCATTATATAAAAATAACACATTTGCACATATTGGTTTCGCATTTAAAGAAACCTTAACGATAGCGGCCCATACTGTTATGCCCATAAAACAAGTTGAAGGATTTTATAGGACTCCTCCTTTATGGAAAAAGGACCAGTTTGGATTACAACAGTTTGATTTTCCTGACATGGACTTGATCGGTTTTGAACCTTCTGAAATTCCTCAGAACATCCGGCTAGGGCATCAAATGGAGCATGTATTTGAGCAATTGATACGTTTTGATGGTACTTATGAAATTTTGTTGCAAAATCAGGCTGTTCGTTCGGGCCAAACCACTATAGGTGAAATTGATTTTATCCTACAAAACAAAAAAACCAAGAAGGTTCAACATATAGAACTTACATACAAGTTTTACATTATTGATTCATCAATTTCTGAACCGATTCACCGTTTGATGGGCCCTAACCGAAGGGATATGTTTTTTACTAAGATGGAAAAGATAAAAAACGAACAGTTCAAATTAATCTATCGCCCCGAAACTAAAGGCATTCTTGAAGGAATTGGCCAAAACGCTAAAGACTTAAACCAAAGCTGTTGCTTTAAAGCTCAATTGTTCAGGCCTTTTAAAGAAAGTATGGTTCATATCCGTCCCCTAAATCCAAGTTGTGTTGTGGGATATTGGATGCGATTTGAGGAGTTTGAAGGTGCAGATTTTAGAAAAAATCTGTTTTATATGCCATTTAAAAAGGAATGGCCTATGCTGCCCCATGAGGACGTGATTTGGTTGCCGTTCATGGAAACACTAATGGAAGTAAACCTTAGAATGATAAAAAAAAGTGCCCCTTTGCTTTGGATGAAAAAACCCAGTGGAACACTGGAAAAGCTATTTGTTGTTTGGTGGTAGTCCAGCTTCTATATTCTTAATTTTTCAGCATCCGAACCCGTTCGGCTATTTGTGTCTTTTACCTTTTTGTTCCCAAAAGGATAGGTATAGCTAATTCTAAAAATACGGGAGAAACCTGATTCAGAACTATAAGTACCTTTAAAAACATCCCCAAATGCCTCTCTAGTAAGTGTCCCAATTCGGAAATTGATATCCAAACTCTGAAAAATGTCGGTCACAGAAAACTGTACACTACTTCCATTTTTGAATTCTTTCTTGAGTCCTCCATTTAAAACACCAAAACCAAGATTTTTGGTACTTCCGTTAAAATGTCTTGAGGTATACCATCCGGATAATTCGAACGAAAAGTTTGCAGGCAATCGCATGGTATGGTTTCCATTAAAATTAAAATGCACATAATCATGGGTCAAACGCTCATCCGTATGTAATAAACGAAACTGCCTAACCCCCAAAGTACCATTTAGATTAATGTCCCACCAATTTGTAATGCGAATGGGGATATTGGTTTGTAAATCTAAGCTACGCTGATAATCCATATTTACTGGAGCTATTACTGCTACATTGCTTTGGGCATTTCTGGTAATCTGATAACGTGCAATTGGGTTGTTCTCATTAGAGGCCATTACAGAAACGCTAAAGGACTTGTCGTTATAAGTAAAACTGATATTATCGGTTATTGCAGGCAGTAACTGCGGATTACCACTAAATACTGAAGTTGGGCCATTATACACTAAAAAGGATGCCAAATCTGCATAATTTGGGCGTGTTATCCGCTTAGTATAGGCTAAGTTTAAAGCTGTTATGTCTGATAAATTATGTGTTATAAAGACTGATGGGAATAGTTTTCCAAAACTACGGTCCAAAGAATTGTCATCAAAAGCTTGGTCCCAATATTCATAACGTAGTCCGAGTTGGGCTTTCCATTTTGTGTTAAAACTATAATCCGAAAGTACGTAAGTGGCTCCAATGGTTTCTTGGTTTTCGATAGTACTTATAAACCTGTCATCAGCAATAAACCTTTCCCCTTGAAGAATTTCTATTCGTGCATCGTTCACAGTCTTGGACAAAGAGCCTTTTATACCGCCTTCAATCGACAGTTTTTCATTTAAAGTTCGCCGATAATCCAATTTTAGCACTCCGACATTAATATCTGTTTCATTAAACCCCCGATTTCCTTCGTTATATATTTAACTTTCGGGCTGAAAAGAATTTCCGTTTTCATCAAAATAGACGTTATTCACTTGGTTGGGTGTTTTGCTATTGTAATTGATATAATCCCCCGTTATACTAAAACTATTTTTTTCATTGTTCTTTTCATAAAAGACAGAGGTTGTTAAATTCTTTAGGTTTCCATCTCCATTCAAGCGTATTTGGGCCTCTAAAAAAGGATTAGTCACAAAATCATATAAACCTGTATTTCTGGTAAAAACCAACGGCATTGATTCGTTATATAATATACTGCCCCCAAGTGTAGAAGATTCTGAAAGTTTGTGCTCATACCCCAGATTTAGGTTATGGTTTCGATTAATTTGTTGAGATCTATTTAAGAAATCAACCTCAGTACTCCCGCCTAATACTGGAATTTCTGTTACTCCTATTGCTTGAAAACCACCGAAGGTATCGTCATAGGAAAAAGTATAATTTCCAAACAGTGTAGCACGTTCACTGCCATAATTGATTGAAATTCCCGTGGTCTGCTTAGGTCCTCTTCCGTAACCCGTACTTGCATTAACAGTACCCCGTATCCCTAAATTTTCATTTTTACTCAAAATAATATTGATAATGCCTGTATTTCCGTCTACATCATACCGGGCTGATGGATTGGTCAATAGTTCAATTCGTTCGATATTATCAGCACTCATCCCATTGAGCATCGCAATTATATCTGCCATAGGAATACGTTGTGCCTTTCCGTTTATCATGATAAGGGTGCCACTTTTTCCATTCAAGGAAAAAATATTGTTGTTCTGGTCTAGAATTACACCAGGAGAACGCTCCAATAGTTGCAGGGCAGTACTTCCTTGGGTCATCACACTCGTTTGAACGTTAATAATACTTCCTTCCTGGGTACGCTGAATTAATTTTCGCTGTCCCCTAACCTCTACGCCTTCAAGTGATGTGACCTCTTCAAGTAAGGTAATTGTACCGAAATCCTTTTTAAAATCAACTCCAGAAACAGTAAACATTTCAGAATTCCAGGTATGAAAGGATAATAGGTCTACCTGAAGCATAAATGCCCCTAAATTGGAATATTCGATGGTAAATGTGCCATCATCGTTGGTAATTGTGCCCGTTTGTAGGCTGGAGTCCGAAACTTTATAAATCATGACATTGGCATATGGGATTGGAATACCTCCGCTATCAACCACAGTGCCCGAAATTTGTCCAAATATTGCTTGTTCCGAGAATAACAAACATGCGAACCAAAGAATAGATAGTTTCATCTTTTTGAATTTGATTGCAAGTAGCGAGAATCAAAATCACTTTGAAAAAGAGAATGATGAATGGGTCGATATACTTTACCAAGAGTTTCAATACGGGTTTTTTATGATGAATTGAATCCATATTGCACACAAATTGCCTTTCGTCAATTATTGTCCACATGATGTCAAGTTGTAGCACGTTGAATTTGATGCAGGATTACAACCGTTGTATCTTGTAGGTTATATCACTTTTAGAACTATGTCTGTTAAAACTCCAGCCGTGTTTATAACCTTTTTAGAACGCTATAAAATTCACCATATCCTGTTCTGGGCGGTTTATCATTTTGCATGGTGGACCTTGTTTACGGGCAGTGTTACCAAAGTGTTCGAATCTATAATGGTGCCCTACGGCGTCGTAAAGTACTTGGGCTATGTGGTGTATCAAGCCTTAGGTGTATATTTCTGTCTGTACGTTTTGATTCCCAAATTTCTTCAAAAAGGAAAGTATGTTGTTTTCTTTCTTTCTACAATTGGCGTAATCATACTTATGGCGATGGTCATAACTAGTAACTATTATCTGGCGGGACTTGTTGCCAACCAATCGGTATACGAATTGTATAACATTTCTCCTGAAACTCCTATAACCATTTTCAAACATAATGCATTGCCTTCATGTGTTGGGGCCACTACCTTGGGTCTTAGTATAAAACTTACCAAAATTTGGCTCGATTCGCAAAAAAGGCAACAAACCTTGGAAAGGGAAAAGTTGGAGACGGAACTCAAGTTTTTACGTTCCCAATTCAATCCTCATTTTTTGTTCAATACCATCAACTCCATTTTTGTATTGATAAACAAAGACCAGGAGAAGGCGTCAAAATCCTTAGCTAAATTTTCTGAGTTATTGCGCTATCAATTATACGAGTGTAATGAGCCTTTTATCGCATTGGACCGAGAATTAAATTATTTAGAAAACTTCATCGAGCTTCAAAAATTACGACAAGACCGAAAAAACTTTGAATTGCATGTAGAACTCGAAAAAGCCATAAATTATAATTTGCAAATTGTACCTTTTGTGCTCATGCCCTTTGTTGAAAACGCCTTTAAACATGTTTCGCACCATAAATCTTCCAAAAATTGGATTGATATCAAATTGAATATCGCCGATAAAGAGCTGTTTTTCTATGTGAGCAATAGTAGAAATGTGTTACAATTGGCACGTGAAGAAGACACCAGCGGTATTGGTCTCAATAATGTAAAACGGAGGTTAGAGTTACTTTATCCAAATACCCATATACTGGATATCGTTAAGGACAATTCAAAGTATACAATACAATTGCGATTACAACTAAACGAAATGCAAATTGAGAAAAATCGAATAGCCTAATGCGTTCCATCAACTGTGCGGTAATAGACGATGAGCCCTTGGCTCGGGATGGGCTGATAAGCTACATTCAGAAAATCGATTTCCTAAACCTTATTGGTGATGGCTGTGACCCAACGGACTTATTCAGCATAGAAAAGAACCATACACTTGACTTAATTTTTCTGGATATTCAAATGCCGATGATGACCGGTATCGAATATTTGAAATCCACGAAAAATCGGCCCATGGTCATCACCACCACAGCCTATCCAAGCTATGCCTTGGAAGGTTTTGAATTAGATGTATTGGACTATATGGTGAAGCCCATAACTTTTGAACGATTTTATAAAGGTGTAAACAAGGCCAAGGACTATTTCACCATGGAAAGCAGCAAGAATGGTACCACCGAAATCAAAGCGACCCGAGACTATTTTTTTGTTAAATGCGATGCCGTTTATGAGAAAATATTTTTTGATGAAGTGGAATATGTACAAGCTCTCCAAAACTATGTAATCATTTATACTTCCGCTGGAAAGTTTATGCCTCTCTTAACCATGAAACGAATGGAGGAGCTATTGCATAGGGAAAAGTTCATGCGCGTTCACAAGTCATACCTTGTGGCTATTGATAAAATACGTGCCGTTGAAAATACAAGAATAAAACTAGCAGAGGCCGAAGTTCCGCTTAGTAGAAATTTTAAGGATGCCGTGTTCAAAAAGGTTCTTGACAAATCCCTTTTTAAAAAGTAGTGATATGCTACTTATGTCGAGATTTCAACACTTTTGCAATATCATTCAGCTTATATCCTTTGGCTTGCAATAGAATAAGGTAGTGAAACAAAAGGTCCGCACTTTCATTTAAAAAGAGGTCATCATTATCATCTTTGGCTTCAATAACGGTTTCTACCGCCTCCTCCCCCACTTTTTGGGCAATCTTATTAATTCCTTTTCTAAAAAGTGAGGCAACATAACTCTTGGCATCCTCGGCATTCTCTTTGCGTGAAGTGATTATATCCTCTAAATCACTCAGAAATCCATAGCTCTGTTCATTAGTTTGGGCCCAACAAGTGTCGTCCCCTTTATGACATGTTGGTCCTTCTGGCCTCACCGAAACCAGCAAAGTATCTTTATCACAATCATTCTTAATGTCTACTAAGTGCAGAAAGTTACCGCTCTCTTCTCCCTTTGTCCAGAGCCGTTGCTTGCTTCTGCTAAAAAAAGTTACTTTTTGAGTTTTTTGGGTTATTTCAAATGCCTCTTGGTTCATGTAACCCAGCATAAGTATATTTTTGGTCTGCGCATCTTGAATAATAGCTGGAACTAATCCATCTGTATTTTTGGTGAAGTCTATTTTCATCTTTTACAATCTTACTGGTATTCCTTCTAGTTTCAATTCTTTTTTTAAATCGGTAATGTCTATTTCCTTGAAGTGAAACACACTGGCCGCTAATGCTGCATCCGCCTCCCCTTCTTTAAAAGTATCCGTAAAATGGCTCACTCTACCAGCACCACCTGAGGCAATAATGGGGATTTTAAGGCTTTGCGATAATCTTTTTAAAGCTTCATTGGCAAAACCGTTTTTGGTTCCGTCATGATTCATTGAAGTGAATAAGATTTCTCCAGCTCCCCGTTCCTCTACTTCATTCGCCCACTCAAACAAATCAATTTCTGTAGGTACCTTTCCTCCAACCAAATGAACTTTCCATTGACCATCAATTTGTTTCGCGTCTATGGCCACAACAATACACTGTGAACCGAATTTGGCTACCAACTGATTGATGAGTTCCGGATTTTTTACTGCTGAGGAATTAATAGAAACTTTGTCAGCCCCATTTTTGAGCAGGATGTCTACATCTTCGACGGAACGAATGCCTCCGCCAACGGTAAAAGGAATGTTTACCTTTTCCGCCACGCGATACACTAAATCTGCGAGGGTTTTCCGTTTTTCTTCCGTTGCTGAAATATCCAGAAAAACCAATTCGTCCGCACCTTCCAAGGCATACACTTCGGCCAGCTCCACAGGGTCACCGGCATCCTTTAAGTTGACAAAATTGACCCCTTTTACGGTTCTACCGTCTTTGATATCCAAACATGGAATGATTCGTTTTGTTAGCATGTTTCCTTACGTGTTTTCATTCTTTATGTTCAAATCAAACCCATCATAAAACCCCAGGTCTTTGTTGTTCAACAGTTTGGTCCAAAGCGCTATTTGACCGGTATGATACGAGAAATGCTCAACAACATGAACAATATTTCCAATCCCTGAAAACTCAAACCCTTGTACTTTTCGTTTTCTTAGCAATTCTTGGGAGTCAGCATCAACAAAACTCTGTTTCGCTTTTTCTACGGTACTTTTCAATTTATACAAGAGTTCATTTTTGGTAAATCCGGAAACTGTATCAAATTCCAAATCCCGATTTCTGTCATCATCCAACCCTTGAAGCGAAGCAATACCATATTGCGTGATATTGCCACAAAGATGAAGAATTAGATTCCCAATACTGTTGGTGACTGCATTCGGTTTTTTCCAAATCAGGTCATCCGAAAGTAGGTCAAGACACTTTTTGACCATTCGAAGACTCTCATCCATTCGATAGCCAGCTTGTGCGATGAATTCCTGTTCAAAATCTTTATGAAACCCCATTTTCCAAAATATAGTTTTCAAGTTGTTTTAAGCTGATTTTGTTTTCATAAATCGCTTTTCCAATGATGGTACCTTCGCAACCCAGTTCTGCCAATCTATCCAATTCTTCAAAATGAGAGATGCCTCCACTGGCAATTAAATGTATTCCCAAGACTTCTTTATCTTCTACCCCACTGCCCGTAATGCGTGTTTCCCACTTTTTGGTTTGTTCCAAAATTTTACCATACAAACCAAATGAAGGTCCTTGAAGCATGCCATCTTTGCTAATGTCAGTACAGATAACATATTTTATTCCCTTTTTCTGAAACCCTTTTATAAAAGGTATTAGAGATATATCTGATTCTTCTTCCCAACCTGAAATTGCAATTTTTTCATCTTTCGCATCCGCCCCAAGAATAATCTTATCCGCTCCATACTTGGCAATCCAGTTTAAAAACGTATCCTCATCTTTTACTGCAATACTCCCTCCAGTGATTTGGGAAGCACCACTTTCAAAAGCTATTCGCAAATCTTCATCGCTTTTAAGACCGCCTCCAAAATCTATTTTCAGTCGGGTTTTGGAAGCAATTTGCTCCAAAACACTATGATTCACAATATGTTTTGATTTAGCACCATCCAAATCCACTAAATGCAAGTATTTGATGCCATGTGCTTCGAATGCTTGGGCAACGTCCAAAGGATTTTGGTTATATATCTTTTTTGTGTCGTAATCTCCTTTGGACAGGCGGACACACTTTCCTTCGATAATATCTATTGCTGGTATAATCCTCATAGTTACTCGTATTTCGCATGGTCTTTAGCCATCCACATGGATGAATTACCAACACTGTCAAACCCAAATGGGCGATACATCCCATGCGCATCTTTTGTTTTCAAAGCAACTGTAAGCACCTTTTTTACTGTTGGATATTCCAAAATGTAACTGACCAAATCTTTTCCAACTCCCATGCCCCTGTATCCATCAAATATGATTACGTCCATGATATAGGCAAAAACTACCTCGTCCGTAAGGACCCTGGCAAATCCAATCTGCACATCGGTTTCTTTCAAGTAAACACCAAAGCAGAGACAATTATCAATCGTACTTTGGGTCATTTCCTCTGTTCGGTGAGCACCCCAATAACTGCTTTTAATGGCATGATGTATTGTAGTGAAGTCAAGCTTCTTTTTATCTGTTTCTATGTAAAATTCTGGAATCACTATAGTTCTAAAAAATTTTTTAGGATTTGAGAACCAATGGTACTACTCTTTTCCGGGTGGAATTGAGTACCATAAAAGTTATCTTTTTTCAACGCAGCACTGTATTCAAACCCATATTCGGAAACTGCAATAGTGTCCTCTGATTTAGGGGCATAGAAACTATGCACTAAATAGATATGGCTTTTTTCAGGAACCGACTTGAACAAATTGGATTTAAGTTCTGTAATTTCATTCCATCCTATTTGGGGCACTTTCAAGGCTTCTGAAAACTTGACCACATCTAAATCAAAAATACCAAGACCCTTTGTGTTTCCTTCCTCAGAACTGTTGCACATGAGCTGCATACCCAAACAGATTCCCAAAACAGGTTGAATGAGGTTTTTAATAGTATCTTCCAAACCGCTTTCATTGAGTTTGGCCATGGCAGAACTCGCCTCTCCCACTCCAGGAAATATAACCTTGTCAGCCTCCTGTATTTCATTGGCATCACTACTCAAAGCTGCTTCAAAACCCAGACGCTGTATGGCGAACATGATGCTCTGAATGTTACCAGCACCGTAATCAATTATAACTATTTTCATTTATAGCATTCCTTTGGTTGATGGTAAAACCATTTTCTCCACATCTCTTTTGACAGCCATTTTGATGGATTTAGCAAAAGCCTTAAAAATAGCTTCAATTTTGTGGTGTTCATTGGTGCCTTCCACCTTGATGTTCAAGTTGGCCTTTGCTCCGTCTGTAAAAGATTTGAAAAAATGATGGAACATTTCTGTGGGCATGTCCCCAATCTTTTCCCGATTGAACTGTGCATCCCAGACCAACCAGTTTCTTCCTCCAAAATCTAAAGCCACTTGCGCCAAGCAATCATCCATGGGAAGACTAAAACCGTAGCGTTCCATTCCCAACTTATCGCCAAGGGCTTTAGAAAAAACTTCACCCAAGGCAATGGCAGTATCTTCTATGGTATGGTGCTCGTCCACTTCCAAATCACCATCAACCTTAATTTTTAAATCCAATTGTCCATGTCTGGCCAGTTGGTCCAACATATGGTCAAAAAAGGATAGACCTGTATCAATATCACTTTTACCTGTTCCATCTAGGTCCAATTCAATCAAAATATCGGTTTCATTGGTTTTACGAGAAATCACTGCCGTTCTATTCTCCAGTTTCAAAAACTCGTATATCCTCTGCCATTCATTGCTTTCCAATGCTATATACTCGTCCAGTTCTTCTCTTTTTACAGTGATTTCATTGGTTCCCAAATGGGTTTCATCATTGATGAAAATCCCCTTTGCCCCCAGATTCTTTGCCAATTCTATATCCGTCAATCTATCCCCAATCACAAAGGAGTTCGCCAAATCATATTCATCCGAAAAATAGGATGTCAACAGTCCCGTCCCAGGTTTACGGGTATTCGCATTGTCCTTTGGAAAGGTCCTATCAATGAAAACTTCATCAAAAACAACCCCTTCATTTTCAAAAGACTTTAAAATGAAATTATGGACCGGCCAAAAGGTATCTTCTGGAAAAATATCAGTACCTAGCCCATCTTGATTGGTTATCATAACCAATTCAAAATCTAGTTCCTTGGCAATCTTGCCCAAATAGGTGAACACTTTGGGGTAGAAAATCATTTTTTCGAATGAATCTATTTGCTCATCAGCAGTTTCTTTGATGATGGTACCATCCCTATCTATAAAAAGTACTTTCTTCATATCCATTTTGTCATGCTGAACTTGTTTCAGCATCTTTTTAGTGAGACCCTGAAATGAATTCAGGGTGACGAAATTTTCGTTAAAACTTCAATCAATTTTTTGTTTTCATCAGGTGTGCCTACTGTGAACCGTAAGGTATTGTTACACAAAGGTTGTGAGCTCCTGTTTCGTACCACCACATTCAGGTCCAATAATTGTTGATACCGCTTTTCGGCATCATCAACCTTTGCCAATACAAAATTGGCGTCCGTAGGATATACCTTTTCTACAAACTCCAGCCTCTGAAGTTCTTGAATCAAGACTTCCCTTTCTTTCAGAATCTTATCCACTTCCGAAGTCACCGCATCATTATCATTTACTCGTGACAAAGCTTTTTGCTGAGTAAGTTCGTTGACATTATAGGGAGGTTTGATCTTATTAAGTATCTGAATGATTTGATTTGAAGCATAACAAATACCCAATCTAATTCCTGCCATTCCATACGCTTTCGATAGCGTTTGAGTAACCACCAAATTCGGAAAATCCAATAATCTTGAAAGCCAACTTTCCTGCTCTGAAAAATCAATATATGCTTCATCAATGACCACCAAACCATTGAAACCATTTAAAATAGCCTCTATTTTAGCGGAAGAAAAACTATTCCCTGTGGGATTGTTCGGAGTGCATAAAAAAACCATTTTGGTTTTCCAATCGACTGTTTCCAGGATTTTGTCAACCTCAGGTTCAAAATCTTGGGTTAGTAAAACCTCTTTATTTTCCACCGCGTTAATCCCAGACAAAACCTTGTACATTCCGTAGGTTGGTGGCAAAGTGACAACATTATCCACTCCCGGCTCGCAAAAGGCTCTGAACAATAAATCCAATACTTCGTCACTTCCGTTCCCTAAAAGTATATTCTGCTCAGAAACGTTTTTTTGGTTCGCCAAAACCGTCTTAAGCGTTCTTTGCTGTGGGTCAGGGTATCGATTTACTCCATTCTCATAGGGATTTTCATTGGCATCCAAGAAAATCATCTCAGTACCATCGGAAACATATTCGTCCCTAGCCGAAGAATAGGGTTTTAGTCCTTTTACGGACTCCCTGACAAAATCATCAATGTTGAACTTCTCGGTTGTCTTCATTGCTCACCTCCTTCCAATTCTTTTAGTCGCAGAGTCACCGCATTTTTATGTGCCTGAAGGCCTTCAGCTTCCGCCATGAGTTGAATAGTAGTTCCAATAGCTTGAATACCTTCCTTATTTATTTTCTGAAAAGTCATACTCTTTAAAAAGCTGTCCAGATTTACACCGCTGTACTGTTTTGCATATCCATTGGTAGGCAATGTGTGGTTTGTACCCGAAGCATAATCCCCTGCACTTTCAGGAGTGTAATTACCGATAAAGACAGAACCTGCATTTATGGTATTCGCAACATAAAAGTCCTCATTTTCAACACAGACAATATAGTGTTCCGGACCATATTCGTTTATTAAATCCAAAGCGACTTCATCATTTTGAACAAGAATAAGTTTACTATTGGAAATGGCTTTTTTTGCAATATCCTTTCTTGGTAAAAGCTCTATTTGATTTTTAATCGCTTCTTCAGTCTGCTCTATCATCTTTTTAGAGGTAGAAACCAAAACAACTTGGCTATCCACACCGTGCTCCGCTTGACTCAGCAAATCCGAAGCGACGAATTCTGAGTTCGCAGTTTCATCCGCCACTACCAAAAGTTCACTCGGACCTGCAGGCATGTCAATAGCTACTCCGTATTTGGTAGCAATCTGTTTGGCTACGGTGACAAACTGATTTCCCGGGCCAAAAATCTTAAATACCTTTGGGATACTTTCAGTACCAAAAGTCATTCCCGCTATAGCTTGAATCCCGCCTATCTTAAAAACTTGTGTGACACCGCATAGCTTAGCAGTGTACAAGATTGTTTCATTTATGTTTCCTTCACTGTCTGGAGGAGTACATAACACAATTTCATCACAGCCAGCAATTTTTGCAGGAACTGCTAACATTAATATTGTTGAAAACAAAGGCGCAGTTCCTCCGGGAATATAAAGCCCTACTTTTTGGATGGGTCGTTTTTCCTGCCAACATTGGACCCCTTGCATTGTTTCGACTACAACAGGTTCACTTTTTTGAGCCTTGTGAAAACGTTCTATGTTCCCTTTGGCAACATCAATTGCCTGTTTTAGTTCGTTGGAGACTTTTGAAGAAGCATCTTCAATCTCTTGGGAAGAAACTCTTAAATTGTCCAACTCCACTTTATCAAATTGAGCGGTGTATTTAAAAAGTGTATTGTCTCCGTTATTTTGAACTTCAGAAAAAATACGTTCTACCGTAGACTCAATATCCCCTACTTCTTGAGTGGGGCGTATGAGGATATTTTTCCAATCTTGTTTTGGTGGATTTTCAATTCGTTGCATTAGCGTACCATTTTCTCGATTGGACAAACGAGAATTCCTTCAGCACCCGCTTGTTTCAACTCATCAATTACTTCCCAAAAGGTATCCTGCTGAATCACTGTGTGTACCGAACTCCATCCTTTTTCCGCTAGAGGTAGAACTGTGGGACTACGCATTCCAGGCAGAAGTGTCAATATTTCATCCAACCTTTCATTTGGAGCATTCAAAAGCACATACTTGTTGTTTCGTGCTTCGAGCACCGATTGAATTCTAAACCTTAGCTTATCCAGAATAGCCTCTCTTTCCGTAGAGATTTTGGGAGAAACGGCAAGAACCGCCTCACTTTTCAAAATCACTTCTACTTCTTTCAAATTGTTCTTAAAAAGTGTACTACCACTGGAAACAATATCACAAATTCCATCAGCAAGTCCAATATTGGGTGCAATTTCAACAGAGCCATTGATAATATGCAAATCTGCGTTGACTCCTTTTGAAGCTAGATAGTCCTTTACGGTATTTGGGTAGGAAGTTGCAATTCGTTTTCCTTCAAAATCATTTACAGCGTTATATTTAAAGGATTTTGGAACCGCCAGCGAAACTCTACATTTAGAAAAATTCAGTTTTTCGGCAATAGAGATATCCTTTCCTTTTTCAACCAAGACGTTTTCTCCCAAAATGGCAATGTCCACTACTCCATCCCTTAAATACTGGGGAATATCACCATTCCTTAGGTAAAACACTTCTAAAGGAAAATTACGGGCCGTAGCTTTTAACTGATCCTTTCCATTATCAATGGAAATACCGCAGTCCTTTAATATTTTAAGTGAATCTTGGTTTAAACGGCCACTTTTTTGAACCGCTATTCTAATTTTAGTCATTCTTCTTTTTCATTTAATATGAAAAACCAAAAGGGTACAAAAACAAAACCCGTTTGATTTCTCAAACGGGTTAAAATATAGTTTATCTACAACAATACATTTTTACCTCGCTTGAGTGCAAGTGTAAAAATGATGATGTGTATTCTGATTTCTCATTATGAGTGTAAAATTAAAATATATTTTTTTATCAAAAAAGATTTATTTAGTTATTTCCCAAAATGAGTGGTAGACCATCTCCACTTGATCCTACGACCACTACCTTGGAATTAGGGGACTGAGCAAGTTGCAGCGTAGCCTCAATTCCTTTATCCTGGAGAATTTTGTCAGTCAGTGAAGCACTTAAAATTCTATTGGCATCTGCCTTTCCCTGTGCTTCAATACGTTGCCGTTCTGCTTCTTTTTGAGCAGTTACCAAACGGAATTCATATTCTAAGGATTCCTGCTCTTGCTTCAATTTTCGTTCAATGGCCTCCTTAATTGTGGGTGGCAAAGTTACATCGCGCACTAGTATATCATCCAAAACAATATACTGGTTATCCACTATTTTCTTTGTTTCTTCAAAGATTTCAGCTTGAATGGCATCCCGTTTACTGGAGTATAACTGTTCCGGAGTATATCGACCTACAACACTACGAGCAGCAGAACGTATGGTAGGTAGAATTATACGCTGTAAATAATTTTCACCTATCTCTTGGTGCAATTTACCAAGTTGATTGTAATTGGGTTGGTACCAAGCAGAAGCATCCAACTGAATGTCCAATCCATTTGAAGACAAAACCTTCATTTTTTCAAAAATCTCCTGTCTACGTACTTCATAAACGTATACTTTGTTCCAAGGCGCCACTAAATGAAACCCTTCCCCCAACGGCGGTTTATCTATAACCACACCATCACTAAAAGTTTTGTAAAGCACCCCTGCTTCTCCAGAACCAATTGTGATTGCTGATTTTGAAATTAAAATAATCAGCAGAATTACAGCCACTATTATGGGCAATCCTATCTTCGGTAATCTATCCATCTATCTATTTTTTAAATTAATCCGTTGTATTTCCTTAAAAACCACTCAAGTGCCAAACAAAATACAATGATGCCCAAGAGCATTCTATAATCTATTAAAGATACGACATTTTGCTTGCTCTTTTGAACGGGTAGAGTATGTTTTGAACTTAATAAGTCTTCCACCAAACTATCCAATTGATTTGGAAAATAAAGCCTTCCATTTGTTTTTTCTGATAATCGTTGCAATTTTCCATAATTCGCTGAAAAAACCTGATCTTCCTGTTTAAATTCAACTATTTTAAAGGTGCCCGATTTGGAGATATTCTCTTTATTTTCTCGAACTGTAAACTCATACGTTCCAGCATTCAGGTTTTCTAGGTCATACTCAAAAAAGGATTCCTTAAATAACATTGGAGCTTGTCTGCTATAATCGGAATTTTGATCTCTTATTTCAATTTGAACGTTACCATTCGGATCTAGATTATAACTCTTATCAAAATAGGTGGCTTTGATTCTAGCAGCATCGGTCCCGCCAAAAACTGTTTTGTAATCCAACTCCAATCGACTTCGTTTTCCGTCACTATTCAAAAACAGTAGGAGTTTACCAATAAAATCATCAAAAATCGCGAAAGTGTTGTTGTCCAAATAACTTTTAGCACGCCATCTCCATATATTTTCCCCAAAAAGAACGGCTTCCTTTTTTCCTCCTGAATTGATTGTGGTCAACAAGGGTATATCCAAATCCACGCCCTTAATACGTTGGTACAATATATTTTGATGGGCTACGGAAATATCCAAATCACCTAGATTGTTTATTAGAGGAGGATAATCGGCTGTATCAAAATCGCCTAGTCCAAACTCTGAAAAAGACCTATTCAATACTGGTAAGATTTCTTCTTTTTGATTAAAATCCTCTTTGAAAAAATTCTCTTGAACTTGATTTAGAAAACGCCAGTCCGTTTGCGTTCCCGTTATAGTAAAGTGATTGTAGTTGCCAGCTTTGATAAAATCATAAATTCTTTTAAACTTACCATTGGGTTGGTATACTATAAAAACATCGGTATCCTCTAAAACCTCATTCGTTATATTGGGCTTGACCACATTTAATTGGCGTTGCTCGTTGGATTCTATAGCTTTTTTGAGCGCACCAATATCAGGATGCAGCATATCTGAAACCAAAGTTACATTAGTCTTTTCATCAATCACCTCTAAGGCAACAACCTTGTTATTGTTGATAACGTTTTTCTCATTTTCTAAGGGTGAAATTTGAAGCTCCAACGTTTTTAACCCGACACTTTCCGCCTCAATTAAGGTGTTAATACGCTTACTGTTTTCGGTAGGATTGAAACTTACAGTTTCTTGAAAAACTCTCTTGCCATCCAGATTAATAACGAGGTTCTTTGATACGTTTTGTTCTCCTGAATACTGGATAATGGCCTCGGCAGGAAATTTATTTCCTAAGAAAGCATAGGTATTGGTATTTACCAGACCAATAGAAATGTCTTGGTACGTTGTAGTATCCCCGACTACAACGGAGTTGACTTGAACATTGTTTTTCAGGTTTAAAAATTCGTAATCTCTTCCTAGTGTTTGGTTTCCGTCTGAAAAAAGCACTACGGTATTGTTTCCCTTAATAAAAAGTTCGTTTGTCTTTGAAAGGGCATTGGCAATATTGGTGTTCTCCTGCTGAAAGGAAAGCGAATCACTTTCTTCCATTTGGGAACCAAATTTGAATTGAAATTGCGAAAATCTCTCCCTCACGGCTTCATTGTCTTGAATTTTGGTGATATAACGCTCAATATCATTAGCATTTGAGGATTTGAGCATAGATGATGAATCATCCAATAGCAAAATTAGATTGGATTTTTCCAAATAATATTCCTTATCAACAAGCTTCGGGTTTATCAATAAAAGAAACGCTGCAAAGAGCATCAAAAATCTTAAGGAGGCAAGGATAATCCTAAGGCTTCCCTTTTGATTTGTTTTGAAAAAATACTGATAAAAAACAATGGTCAACGCAGCTATGACCGCCAATATTATGAGAAGTAGCGTGCGTATATCCATTCAATCTAGGTTAGCATACCTCCGTCAACATTCAGAACCTGGCCAGTCACGTATGCCGATAAGTCTGAAGCGAGAAAAACACAAGCATTGGCCACATCCTCAGGACTGCCTCCTCTTTTTAGAGGAATTGCATCGCGCCAGCCCTGAACTGTTTTTTCATCGAGTTTATCGGTCATTTCAGTTTCAATAAACCCTGGTGCTATCGCATTGCAACGAATGTTTCTGGAGCCTAGTTCCAAAGCTACAGACTTTGTGAAACCAATCATTCCTGCTTTAGATGCTGCATAGTTGGTCTGTCCCGCATTTCCTTTAACTCCAACAACACTACTCATATTAATAATGGAACCTTTTCGTTGCTTCAACATAGTACGTTGAACCGCTTTTGTCATATTAAAAACGGACTTTAAATTGATTTCGATTACCGTATCAAAATCCGATTCACCCATTCGCATCAGTAGGTTGTCCTTGGTGATGCCTGCATTGTTTATTAAAACATCGATACTGTCAAACTCCTTTAATACGTCAGCAATCAATGCTTCAGACTCGCTAAAACTGGCGGCATTACTCTTGTAGGCCTTAGCCTTAACCCCCATTGCTTTTAATTCTCTTTCCAATTCCAAAGCAGGTGCTTCGCTGGAACTGTAGGTGAATGCCACATTGGCTCCATGTTCCCCAAATACTTTTGCTATTCCTTTTCCAATTCCTCTACTGGCGCCGGTAATAATTACGTTTTTGCCTTCCAAAAGTTTCATAGTAATGTTGGTTTGAATGGTTATAACCTCAAATATAGGTGTTGTTTTTAAGTTGAAGTGAAAAAAAATCCCGTCAAAAACGGGATTTACAATTCTTTTAACGATTGGTTAGGCCATTACTTCTTTGACCTTAATCCCGATTTCTGCTGGAGAATCCACAACATGAATACCAGATTCGCGCATAATGCGTTTTTTGGCTTGCGCAGTATCGTCGCTACCTCCTACAATGGCTCCAGCGTGCCCCATGGTTCTACCTGCAGGTGCAGTTTCGCCAGCAATAAAACCTACAATGGGCTTGGTGCTTCCACTTTCCTTGTACCATTTAGCGGCGTCGGCTTCTAGTTGACCTCCAATCTCTCCAATCATAACAACGCATTCTGTTTCTGGATCATTGATAAGTAATTCCACGGCTTCCTTAGTTGTTGTACCGATGATAGGGTCGCCACCTATTCCGATAGCTGTAGTAATCCCCAATCCTTGTCGAACCACTTGGTCTGCAGCTTCATAAGTCAATGTACCGGACTTAGAGACAATTCCCACGTTTCCTTTTTTGAAAACAAAACCGGGCATAATTCCTACTTTGGCCTCATCCGGAGTGATGACTCCGGGACAGTTTGGTCCTACCAACGTGCAATCCAAATCCCTTATATAATTATTGGCCTTAACCATGTCCGCCACTGGAATTCCTTCGGTGATAGTAATTATCACCTTAATCCCAGCACTAGCAGCTTCCATGATGGCATCGGCTGCAAAAGCAGGAGGAACAAAAATAATTGTAGTATCCGCACCTACTTGTTTTACGGCTTCTTCAACCGTATTGAAAACAGGTTTCCCCAGATGCTCTTGACCTCCTTTACCGGGGGTTACACCACCAACAACGTTGGTACCGTATTCAATCATCTGCCCTGCGTGAAATGTTCCTTCACTACCCGTAAAGCCTTGTACTATTATCTTTGAATCTTTGTTTACTAAGACGCTCATATTATTTACTTAATTGCTTTGCAAAAATAGGTTTTGGCAATCATTTGTGCCAACCAATTCAAGAATTCTTTTTAATCTTTTCCATGAGAAATGGCACTTGCTTAATATATGCCATTTGTTTCATTTTTTCTCTTGCTTCCTCGGCAGGGCTTCCAAAATAGGTTTTGCCACCTTCCAAAGATTTTGCAACTCCAGATTGCGCAAGGACAACGGCCTTTTTACCAATGGTTACTCCACTGATGACTCCTACCTGACCCCAAAGCGTAACTTCATCTTCAATAACAGTGCAGCCAGCGATTCCAGTATGGGAAGCTATAAGGCATTTTTTACCTATTACAGTATCATGGCCAACTTGGATTTGATTATCCAATTTTGAGCCTTCCTTAATCGTAGTATCCCCAGTAACACCCCTGTCTATTGTACACGAAGCACCAATGTCCACATAGTCCTCAACAACAACCCTTCCTCCAGATATCAATTTATCAAAACCTTCTGGACGATTCTTGTAGTAAAAGGCATCGGCACCCAAAACAGTCCCTGCATGAATGGTTACATGGTCACCAATGATGCAATGATCGTAAATAGATACATTGGGGTGAATCAGACAGTTTTTTCCAATTTTTACCTGATTCCCAATAAACACATTGGGTTGAATAATGGTACCCTCGCCAATTTCGGCAGATTTGGCAATTGAAACATTTGAGGAAGCAAAGGGTCTAAAATGTAAAGTAAGTTTATTGAAATCTCTAAAAGGGTCGTCCGAAATCAATAAGGCTTTGCCTTTAGGACACTCTACCTTTTTATTAATCAATACAATAGTAGCACTCGATTCCAACGCTTTATCATAATACTTGGGATGGTCTACAAAAACAATGTCACCTTCCTCAACTACATGAATTTCATTCATTCCCAAAACAGGGAAATCTGGATTTCCAACAAATTCAGCCTGAATAAGGTCTGCTATGTCTTTTAGGTTTTGTGCCTTTGGAAATCTCATGCAATCTATTCCTTAGCACGTTCCATATAGGCACCTTTCTCCGTATCAACCTTAATCTTGTCTCCCTCATTTATAAAAAGAGGAACATTGATACGAGCTCCTGTTTCCACAGTGGCAGGTTTAGTAGCGTTTGTTGCTGTGTTACCTTTTACACCAGGTTCCGTATGGGTAACTTCCAAAATTACACTGGCGGGCATTTCAACGGAAAGTGGCATACTGTCCTCAGTATTGAAAAGAATGGTCACCACTTCTCCTTCTTTCAAAAGGTCTGGAGCGTCCAAGGAATTCTTTTCCAGAGAAATCTGATTGTAGTCATCCGTATTCATAAAATGAAATGTATCCCCTTCTGCATACAAATATTGGTATGAACGTGTTTCCACGCGAACATCTTCTATTTTATGCCCGGCAGAAAACGTGTTGTCTATTACTTTTCCAGTAGTAACACTTTTCAACTTAGTCCTTACGAAAGCAGGTCCTTTCCCTGGTTTTACATGAAGGAATTCAACGATTTTAAAAATGTCGTGGTTGTACTTTATGCACAATCCTTTTCGTATATCTGAAGTATTTGCCATTTGCTTTAGTTTGAGCTAAAATATCCTTTCATGATTCCTCTCTGGGAATCTCTAATAAATTGTAGAATCTCATCACGTTCTGGAGTAGCCTCCATTTCGGCTTCTATAATAGATGCTGCCTGAGTGTTATTGTAATTTTTTTGATACAGAATTCTGTAAATATTCTGTACCTCGCGAATCTTTTCCGAAGTAAAGCCTCTGCGACGTAGACCTACTGAATTAATCCCTACATAAGAAAGTGGCTCCCTTGCTGCCTTCACAAAAGGTGGTACATCTTTACGCACCAAAGAACCCCCGGTTATAAACGCATGGTTTCCTACAGAGACAAATTGATGAACCGCCACCATACCAGCCAAAACCACATTGCTACCTACCGTTACGTGTCCAGCCAATGTTGAATTATTACTGAAAATACTATTGTCGCCAACCACACAATCATGTGCAATATGGCAATATGCCATAATCAGACAATTGTTACCAATAACTGTTTTCATTCTGTCTGAAGTTCCTTTATTAATAGTGGCACATTCACGAATGGTGGTATTATTTCCAATATGGACTGTGGTTTCCTCTCCTTGATATTTTAAATCTTGTGGCATGGCAGAGATTACAGCACCTGGAAAAATATTGCAATTTTTTCCAATTCGTGCCCCTTCCATTATGGTTACGTTGGAACCAATCCAAGTACCTTCACCTATGGTAACATTATTATGTATGGTAGTGAACGGTTCAATGACCACGTTCTTTGCAATCTTGGCACCAGGGTGCACGTATGCTAATGGTTGATTCATTTAGTTTCCTTTTACTTTGGTGATTTGGGCCATAATTTCAGCTTCAGAGACCAATCTTCCATTGGCGTATGCCCTTGCCTGCATTTGACAGATTCCCCTGCGAATTGGACTCAATAAATCCAACTTAAAAATCAAGGTATCACCCGGGGCTACTTGTTGTTTATACCGAACATTGTCAATTTTAAGTAGATACGTAAGATAATTTTCAGGGTCTGGAACAGTACTTAGAACTAAAATGCCTCCTGTTTGAGCCATGGCTTCAATTTGCAGCACACCCGGCATTACAGGCGCTCCTGGAAAGTGACCTACAAAAAAGGGTTCGTTCATGGTCACGTTCTTCACACCAATCACATGCTCTTCAGAGAGCTCCATGATTTTATCCACCAATAAGAATGGAGGACGATGCGGAAGCATCTCCATAATCTGAGTGATGTCCTTCACCGGTTTTGCATGAAGGTTAATATCAGGAACCGAATTGCGTCTCTCTTGTTTGATTATTTTTTGAAGCTTCTTGGCGAACTGGGTATTTACAAAGTGCCCCGGCTTGTTGGCAATGACCTTACCTTGAATACGGGTCCCTGCAAGCGCCAAATCCCCAACAACATCCAATAACTTATGGCGAGCCGCCTCATTGGGATAATGAAGGGTGAGATTATCTAGAATTCCGTTTGGTTTTACAGAGAGCTTCTTTTTCTTAAAGGCTTTCTCTAATTTTTTCATTGTGGCCTCGGAAATTTCCTTGTCCACATAGACAATGGCGTTATTTAGGTCACCTCCTTTAATCAAACCATGCTCCAAAAGCATTTCCAGCTCATGAAGAAAACTGAAGGTTCTCGAATCTGCTATTTCAGATTTGAAATCTGACAATTGTTCCAAATTTGCATTTTGGGTACCCAATACCTTCGTCCCAAAATCGACCATTGTGGTAATTTGATATTTATCCGAAGGAATTACGGTAATCTCACTTCCAGTGGCTTCATCTTTATACGAAATGACATCTTTTACGACATATACTTCCCGCTCCAGCTCTTGGTCAATGATTCCAGCATCTTCCAAGGCTTCAACAAAGAATTTAGATGAACCATCCATGATTGGAGGTTCGGGAGCGTTCAATTCTATTAGGACGTTGTCTATTTCAAGACCTACCAAAGCTGCTAAAACATGCTCTGAGGTTTGAATCTTAACTCCGTTTTTTTCTAAGTTGGTACCTCTTTGCGTGTTTACCACATAGCTGGCATCTGCCTCTATTATGGGTTCTCCTTCCAAATCTACTCGTTTGAATGCAAAACCGTGGTTTTCTTTTGCAGGAACAAAGGACATGGTTACATTCTCTCCAGTATGCAAACCAACACCTTCTAAGGTTACCTTCTTTTCAATGGTACGTTGCTTTGTATTAGTCATGGTCGACTTTAGCCTTTTTTTCTATTTCGTTGATTGTATTTACCAGTTTCGGCAGATTCTTGAAGTGTACGTATGATTTATTGTAGTCGCCGTAATTAAGTGCTGGAGAGCCCTGAAGCACCTCACCATCTTTAACATTCCGGCCTATGCCCGATTGAGCTTGGATACGTACCTTATCACCAATAGTAATGTGACCTACGATACCTACCTGCCCGCCTATTAGACAGTATTTACCAATTTTTGTAGAACCCGCTATTCCTGTTTGCGCAGCTATTGCAGTATGTTCACCTATTTCTACATTATGGGCAATTTGAATTTGGTTGTCCAGTTTAACTCCTTTGCGCAGTATAGTGGAACCCAATGTTGCCCTATCAATGGTAGTTCCTGCACCTACATCCACATTTTCTTCTAAAATTACGTTTCCAGTTTGTGGGACCTTGCTATACTCGCCTTTCTCGTTTGGTGTGAAACCAAACCCATCTGCTCCAATTATAGCCCCGCTATGAATAACGCAATTGTTACCAATTATGGATTCTGAATAAATCTTTGCACCTGCAAAAATCAAAACATTATCACCTATTGTGACGTTTTCGCCGATATACACATTGGGATATATCTTCACATTGTTTCCAATGTTCACATTATCCCCCAAGTAAGAAAATGCACCTAAATAGAATGCATCTCCATATTTAGCAGTTTCGGAAACAAAAGAAGGTTGCTCCACACCTACCTTATTACTCTTTGCTTGATTGTAGTACTCAAGTAATTTGGAGAATGACTTATACGCATCATCTACCTTTATCAAAGTAGTTGTTAGTTCTTGTTCTGGTGCAAAATCTCTATTGACAATAGTAATAGAGGCTTTGGTTGAATAGATATATGAGGTATATTTTGGATTGGCCAGGAAGGTTAAAGAACCTGTTTCTCCTTCCTCTATTTTTGATAATTTGTGTACTGTAATTTGAGGATTTCCCTCAACCTCTCCCTCTAATATTCCTGCAATTTGGGTGGCCGTAAATTTCATTGCTGCAAAAGTAACAAAATTTGATAAACGGTTATCGGGGGTAACACATATAGTATTTAGTCACTTTCTTGGAGAGAGCTTTTAAGCTCAATTCGTCAGACTCAGTTAAGAGTGGTGCTACTTTACCGTTCTTCTTTAAAATGTTTATAGTCTGATAACTATCATGGTACGCTTTATTTGCCACCTCTCCCCTGAAAACAAAATAAGGCACATCTTCTTCCGCAAGATTATGAATATCTTTTGCCCACTTTAGCTTTTCTTCAAATTTTTCATTCGAAATGGGATTGTTCTTCATTTTGATATGCAAAAGTTTTCGGTCAAGAATCATTTTGCATAATGATGAGAGTACAAAATCAGAATGGTACTGCCATTCTTTTAAGGCGGACATCACATCAATATCATCCAATTTTGAAAAAAACTTCAAAGATTCCTCTGAAAAACCTTTATCTCCATCCCACTTAAGAAAATACTTCAATGTTTCGCTACAGGAAACGGTATTACCATCCTTCAAAAGACCACGAGCTCTGTTCATAATACGAATAAGCAGTTGCTCAGCAACCAGACTTGTTTTATGCAGATAAACCTGCCAATACATAAACCTTCGTGCCATTAGAAACTTCTCTACGGCATAAATACCCTTCTCTTCAACCACCAAATTTCCATCTACTACGTTAAGCATGGATATTAGGCGTTCCGAGTTAATGTTCCCTTCCGTCACTCCAGAATAAAAACTATCCCGTTTCAGATAATCGAGTCGATCCATATCCAATTGACTGGATACCAATTGATTCATAAAGGGCTTATGATAACTCCCCTGAAATATTTGAATCGCTATGTCCAAAGCTCCTGAAAACTCGGAATTCAGCGCTTGCATAAACCTGAGGGATATTTCTTCATGCATTACGTCTTCAACAATAAATCCTTCTAAGGCATGTGAGAAAGGTCCATGGCCCATGTCATGCAATAAAATTGCACAGAGAAGTCCAGATTCTTCTTCTTCGGAAATCTCAATTCCCTTCTGCTTTAAAATTTGGATGGCCTTGGTCATTAAATGCATACACCCCAGGGCATGATGAAACCGCGTATGATGGGCTCCAGGATATACCAAATAAGACATTCCCATTTGGGATATCCGTCTCAAACGTTGAAAGTAGGGATGGGCAATGAGGTCAAAAATAAGTTCACTGGGAGTTCCAATAAAACCGTAAATTGGATCGTTAAAGACCTTAAGCTTGTTGGTTGTGACCAATGCAGTCGACTTTTAAAGCTGTAAAGATAGCACTATATGAAAAAAATCACCATTCTGTGGGTTGATGATGAAATCGACCTACTCAAACCCCACATCCTTTTTTTAGAAAGCAAAAATTACGAAGTGGTCATTAGCCAAAGTGGACAAGATGCGCTTGAGGAAATAAAAAATACAGTCTTCGATATTGTTTTTTTAGATGAAAACATGCCCGGAATATCGGGTTTGGACACATTGAATGAAATAAAACAATACGATGATTCCATACCTGTAGTAATGATAACCAAAAGCGAGGAGGAGTTTATTATGGATGAGGCTATTGGTTCCAAGATTGCGGATTACTTAATCAAGCCTGTAAATCCAAATCAAATACTGCTTTCTCTTAAAAAGAGTTTAGATAATTCTCGATTGGTTTCTGAAAAAACTACGGCAAACTACCAGCAGGAGTTTAGAAAAATCGCCATGGATTTATCCATGGTGAACAGTCACGAAGAATGGGCCGAACTTTACAAAAAGTTGATTTATTGGGAATTGCAGTTGGAACAAATTGAGGATTCAGGAATGTTTGAGATATTGGAATCCCAAAAGGTTGAAGCCAATTCGCAGTTCAGCAAGTTTGTGGACAAAAACTATCAAGATTGGTTTTCTTCAGATGATGGACCTATTATGTCCCACACGCTTTTCCAAAAAAGGATTCATCCGGAATTGGAAAACAATAAGACCTTACTAATTGTAATTGATAACCTACGTTACGACCAGTGGCTAGCCTTTGAAAAAGTATTGGGCGTCCATTATAAAAAGAAAAAAGAATGTTCTTATTTCAGCATATTGCCAACGGCTACCCAATACGCACGTAACGCTATTTTTTCTGGACTTACTCCTCTGGACATGGAAAAAAAGTATCCGGAATGGTGGAAAAACGATACGGATGAGGGAGGGAAAAATCTCTTTGAAGCCGAATTTTTAGGAGAACAATTAAAACGATTAGGGCTCAACTTGAACTGGGAATACCATAAGATTAGTACTTTGAAACAAGGAAAACAGTTGGCCCAAAATTTCCGTGCCCAAAAAGACAATGACCTTACGGTACTGGTGTACAACTTTGTGGATATGCTTTCCCACGCAAAAACCGAAATGGAGGTTATCAAGGAATTGGCTTCCAACGATAAGGCATATCGTTCTTTGACCTTAAGTTGGTTTAAAAATTCTCCCCTTCTGGATATTATTCAACAGGCACAGAACCTTGGAATGAAATTGATTCTGACCACGGACCATGGCACCATAAACGTAAAACAGCCTTCAAAGGTAATAGGTGACCGTGAAACCAGTTTGAACCTGCGCTATAAGACAGGAAGAAGTCTTACCTACGAGGACAAAGATGTTCTAGCCACAAAGAATCCTCAAGAAATACATTTACCCAATATCAATCTGAGCAGCAGCTATATTTTTGCCAAAAACGATCTTTTCTTCGCCTATCCCAACAATTATAATCATTATGTAGGGTATTATAGGAACACCTATCAACATGGTGGGGTTTCTTTGGAAGAAATGATTGTACCTTTTGTAGTTTTGGAAGCAAAATAAAATCAAAATTGAAAAAAGAGTTTACGCTACAGAATATAGATGTGGTTGCAACTGAATTGCTCAATCACGTGTCTGGAAAAGTTTTATGCTTTTATGGGGAAATGGGAGCAGGAAAAACCACTTTGATAAAACATTTGGTCAAAAACTTGGATGGAATTGATTCAGCCAATAGCCCTACGTTTGGATTGGTAAATGAATATTTTTCCAAAAAAAACAAATTATTGGGATATCATTTTGATTTTTATCGCATTGAAGATGAAAGCGAAATTTATGATTTAGGATTTGAAGATTATCTAAATTCTAATGCCTGGCTGTTTATTGAATGGCCGGAAAAAGTATCTTCTGTTTTGCCAGAAAACACAGAATCCATCCATTTACACTTTATCGACGAAAACACACGTTCAATCGAGATAAATCCGTGAACCCAAACAATCCATGTATCTTGAAGGAAATCACTTATGAGGTTGGTAAGTATCGATAAAAGGCCTCCTTTTTCAGATAAAATGCAAGTTTTATCGATGAAGTGTAGGTTGGCTTGAAATATTTTCCTACATTCGTTTTGTGAATGAATTCATTTATTAACCAAAAACTCTTTTACGATGAACACTAAAAAAGTTTTTTTTGGAGTACTTGCTGTTGCGTTTTTAGCAATGGCTGCGGTTTCAACTAACAATGTCCCTTTTGATATTGACCAAAAGGCAGAAATTGATCGAGGCAAAGTCTTGAAGTTATAAACCGATTACTTATGACCCCTCTAACGAGGGGTTTTTTTTTACAATATTTTTAAAGTTTTTAAGTTATTGTAGGTATCTATGGAAAAAAGAGCTGTCATAAGATATAAGTTTATAGTTGAAGGACTACTGGCACTTCTTATAACAATTACACCAATCCTTATTTACTCCTATAAATATATAGCTGATGGTAAACAAGAAATTGAATTTTTGTTTTTTACCATAGATGCAAACGGTTTTCCTGATGTATCAACTGCTATTTACTATTATTTTGCAAAACTGGTTCCCCTTGTGCTTCTAATTATATGGTTTACAACATCAAAGCATTGGTGGTATCATGCCATTCTGATTCCTATCGCCATGTATAGTTTCCAACTTTACAGTGTTTTTCGATACGAATCAGGAGCGGTTGATGAACATGAAATACTATATGTGATTGCCGTAACCATGGTTATTGTTCCTATTGTCTATTTTATAAGGGTGAAACTTGTTGATAAACATGTGCATGGGATTGATTTGGATGCCATGGATACCGAACTCCAAATTCTTAAGGAAAAGGAAGAGCTTCGCAAAGAACGAGAGAAACTGGAACAACGCCAACATACCCTTTCCAAAAAAGTGTAAATTTGTTTTATACCCTTAAGGGTATAATCATCGGATTTACAATGTATGAACCAACCCTCATCACCATTTAGCAAACAACAACTTCTGCCACAAGAAGAGACCTTGGAAATCCTAAAACAAAAAGGAGAACTCTTTATCGGACTACCCAAGGAAAATCAATACCAAGAAAAACGGATTTGTTTGACCCCAGATGCGGTCAATGCGATTACAGCTCACGGGCATCGGGTTTTGATTGAATCTGGTGCTGGAGAAGGCGCTAATTTTTCTGATACGGATTATACCAACGCTGGAGCTGAAATCACCCGCGATACCAAAAAAGTATTCTCCTGTCCACTCATTTTAAAAGTGGAGCCCCCTACCCTTTCGGAAATGGATATGCTCAATCCGCAGACCATTATAATATCGGCTTTGCAGATAAAGACGCAATCCAAGGCTTATTTTGAAAAGATGGCAAAAAAACGATTGACCGCTATCGCTTTCGAGTATATCCGCGATGAAGATGGGAAATATCCTGCCGTTCGTTCGTTAAGTGAAATTGCCGGTATTTCCTCTATTTTAATTGCATCCGAACTTATGGCCACTACCAACAAAGGGAACGGTTTGATGTTTGGAAATATCAGTGGTGTACCACCTGTAGAAGTCGTTATTATTGGCGCAGGAACCGTAGGTGAATTTGCTTCGCGATCTGCACTGGGGCTTGGAGCTAATATTAAGGTGTTTGATAATTCGTTGACCAAACTCCGGAATCTTCAAACCAATTTGAACCGTACAGTGTACACCTCTACGATTCAACCTAAAAATCTACTCAAAGCCTTAAAGCGTTGTGATGTGGCCATTGGTGCAACCCGAGGCAAGGATAGATCTCCAGTGGTAGTATCCAGTACCATGGTAGAGAATATGAAAAAAGGAGCTGTTATCATTGATGTAAGTATTGATATGGGCGGGTGTTTTGAAACCTCAGAGGTGACTACCCACGACAAACCTACTATAGAGAAATATGATGTCATCCACTACGGAGTACCTAATATTCCATCAAGATATCCTAGAACATCCTCCATTTCCATCAGTAATATTTTCACCCCCTATCTACTAAAAATAGGTGAAGAAGGAGGCTTGGAACACTCACTACGTTTTGATAAGGGTCTACGCAATGGTCTGTATATGTACCACGGTATACTGACCAACAAATCAGTTGGAGATTGGTTCGGCCTTTCCTACAACGATATTAACTTCCTTATTTTTTAAAAGAGTATATGGGATTTTTAAAACGCTTGGGCTGGTATTTGGTAGGCCTATCCATTGGAATCATTTTTTTAGTTTTCTTTTTCAAGAAAAAATCAGATGAAACCGGTACCGAGTTCTGCTATTTTCCCAACTGTCGCGTATTAAAGGATATGCGCTCCAAACCACTAGTCTTTGGAGAAGGTTTGCAAGAAAAGTATAGAGATACGGTTTTGATTCAATCTTTTTTACAAGATGGGGACATTGATTTTGCAAAAAGTGATACGGAATCCAAGCCTTGTAAAACCTATCTTGTAGAATTGGAACAGAGTCAAGAAATGATTCAGTTGCTTTTCAAAAACTGCCCAAAGGAAGTAATTGTAACTTCTTCCCAGATAAAAAACTAATCTTCCAACTTCCTACGTTTTTTCTCTTTTTGTAACAAGGCCAGTTCCCTACTGGTTTGCCCAGCGACGGAAGTGTTTTCTTCAGCCCTTCGTATTAAGTAGGGCATCACATCCCTCACTGGTCCGTAGGGAACATATTTGGCGGCATTATATCCTGAAGCGGATAAGTTATAGGTAATATGGTCGCTCATGCCATAAAGCTGGCCAAACCATATGGAGCGATGATTATTGTCGAGCTGTTTCTGTTCCATAAACTCTACCAACTTCATACAACTCAATTCATTATGGGTGCCTGCAAAAATGCTCATCCGGTCAAGGTTTTCAGCCATAAAACTGATAGCCGCATCAAAGTTCTCATCAGTCGCCTGCTTGGACTCACAGATAGGGGTTGGATATCCCATCTCTTTTGCTCGCTCGTTTTCCTTTTCCATATACGCACCACGCACCACTTTCAACCCTACCTTGAATTTTTCCAACGAGGCAGTTTCATTCAGTTCCTTGATAAAATTCAGTCGGTCCCAGCGATACATTTGTGCTGTATTGTAGACAACCACCTTTTCTTTGTTGTATTTGCGCATCATATCAAGAGCTAAATCGTCTGCCGCTTGTTGCATCCAACTCTCTTCGGCATCAATCAAAAGGGCCACATCCAAGTCAAATGCTTTTTTGCAAACTTTATCATAGCGGTCTGCTATCCTGCTCCACTCGGCTTGTTCATCGGCGCTAAGTAGTTTTCCAGTACTGACTTTTTCATACAATTCAAAACGTCCAAATCCAGTGGGTTTAAATACCGCAAACGGAATGGCATCTTTTTCCTTTACAAAATCGAGGACATCCAAGGTCTTATTAAGAGCAAAATCAAATTGGTCTTCTACTTCCTTACCTTCCACGGAATAATCCAAAATGGAACACACTCCTTTTTGATGCATTTTATCTATAATGGAAAGACAATCTTCTTCTGTAGTTCCGCCGCAAAAATGGTCAAAAACCGTTGCCCGAATCAATCCTTCTACTGGAAGATGTGCTTTAATGGCAAAGTTGGTAACTGCAGTCCCTATTCTGACCAAAGGTTCATTGGCAATCAATTTGAACAAAAAATAAGCTCTTTCAAGTTCTGAGTCGGTTTTCAACTCAAAGGCTATTGCCGTATTCTCAAAATTCAGATGCATTTTTGATAATCCTTTAATGAATCAAATATAAGTAGGCTTTCGGTAAGATTATCGATAAAATAATCTTTATTTAGTGCATTATTTTGCATCATGAATTCTATTGCATCTGGTACATACGAAGTATACTTGGAAGAATTGGCTGAGGCAGCAATCAACCAACACATCAAGGTAAAAGACTATTCCAAAGTTTTTGTTTTGATAGATGAAAACACCAAGCAGCATTGTCTTCCCAAGTTTCAAAAAATAGTAGGCCCAGTTATTGATGAAATCCTCGAAATACCTTCTGGAGAAGAAAATAAGACCATACAGACTTGTACAACGGTTTGGCGAGAACTTTCAGATTCTGGTGCAGATAGACAAAGTCTGCTAATAAATCTGGGCGGTGGTGTACTCACTGATTTAGGTGGATTTGTAGCTTCAACCTTTAAAAGAGGTATCGATTTTATTAACATTCCCACTACCCTACTTTCCATGGTGGATGCATCCATAGGCGGAAAGACTGGCGTGGATTTTGGTTCCTTAAAAAATCAAATAGGGGTAATCAACCAGCCCGAGATGGTTCTTATTTTTCCTCAGATGTTGAAAACATTGGATGCAAGACAAATTACCAGTGGTTTTGCCGAAATGCTAAAACATGGATTGATAAAGGATAATGAGTATTGGGATTCTTTAAAGACCGTTGAAGACTATACACAAGCGGACTATATTCGAAAATCCATAGCCATTAAGAACGATGTGGTGATTCAGGACCCTACGGAAAAAGGCATTCGAAAAATATTGAACTACGGTCATACCCTAGGCCACGCCATAGAATCTTATTTCTTGAAAAATCCTGAAAAATCAACTCTTTTACATGGCGAGGCTATTGCCATAGGAATGATTTTGGAAGGATATCTTTCACATGAGCTCAAAGGATTGTCCATGCTTTCGCTTGAGGATATTAAAACTACTTTTCTAAAACATTTTGATAAAGTCGATTTCACGGAAGAAGACATTAAGATTATTGTGGAATTGTTGAAGCATGACAAAAAGAACACGCATGGGAATATCAACTTCGTTTTGTTGCAAGATATTGGTTCCTCAGTTTTGGATGTGAAAGTTCCCACCCATCTTTTTGAAAAAGCATTTGCTTACTACAACCAGTAATTGGTTCATATACTAAAAATTGGGATTGACAACTCTTCAGGTAAATGGGAAGCTAAATTTTATAGCTTAGGTAGGTAAATCAAAAATACCTGCCATGAAACGAATTTTAATAGATTACAAGAAATTGAGTCATGATGTGGCTGCACGTCTTATTGACTCTTATCCCTATGGTTATGGCGATGAGGACATCATCGTATTGAAAAAACCAAGCGGAGAAATTGTTGAAGCCGTAGAGGTACGAACCGAAGATGCTATTTATCTTGTAAAAATCAGCAAAAGTCTTTCCAACTTCATTTCAAATTTTGAGGAAAACATGGAGAAGGAACTGGACAAGAAACTTGATAACGAAATAGCAATGGCCCAAGATGAAGGCTATTTAGGTCATTCAGATATTGAAACGGACCCAGAGAACGGTCCTGAAATAGACAACGTATAGTCAAAAACTACTTTTCCCTACAAATAGCGTTCTTGCAGTATGTTGAAATGATGGACTTGATGTCCACAAATAACGCGACCCAGAGCCCTAACACTCATTTGCGAACCGCTTGCGGTTCCTATTCTCTTCATTGCTTCTTCATTGAAAGAGCCGAACAGCTGTATGGTGGAGGCCCGAACAGCTAAAAATTCGTTGATGATGCTCTCTTTGGAGCGCTCACCTGCCTTTGATTCAGGTACGTAATCATCTTGTTCAAACCCTGGTAAAGAAGTTTTGTCATTTCGAGCAAACCTAAAGGCCCTATGCTGGAATACTCTTTCTGCATCAATCAGATGCATTAGCAATTCAGAAATAGACCATTTTCCAACGTCGTAGGCATAATCCATCTTGTCTTCGGGAATGTTCAAAACAAAATGCTGAAAATCCGATTGACCATTTTGCAGCGCCTCTAACAAAGGAGCATCACCTGCCAAATTCACGTAGTTCCCATAATAGGGATGGTACTCATTTGAAGAAAGAGACATCTTAATACAAACTATAGCTCATTAAAAATGGTATGCATCAAGCGTTTTTTATCATTGATGCTTTCCTCCAAAGAAATCATGGTTTCAGTTCTACTGATTCCATCTATATCATCAATCTTGAAGATTATATTTTTTGCGTGTGTAGTATCTCTTGCGCGAATTTTACAAAAAATATTAAATTTTCCTGTGGTTATATGGGCAACAGTCACATAAGGGATTTGATTTAAACGCTCAAGGACAAATTTGGTTTGATGGGTTTTTTCCAGAAAAATACCAACGTATGCAATAAAGGAGTACCCCAACTTTACATAATCCAAAGTCAAAGAAGATCCCTTGATAATTCCTGATTCCTCCATCTTTTTAACCCGAACATGAACAGTCCCGGCAGAAATCAAAAGCTTCTTGGCAATATCCGTAAATGGTGTTCGGGTATTGTCAATCAACATATCTAGAATTTGGTGGTCTATTTCGTCTAACTTTACTTTTGTCATAGTTAATAGTATTTTCAACAAAAGTAGTTAATTAAGAAAATAAACGTAAAAAAAAACGGGTTTTTTTAAAAAAAATGTAACAGCTTACAAATAAAGTCGTTAAATCTTTTAAATGTGAATCATCAAATCCAATATCTCTTTTCGACTAGAAAGTGAATTAAAGTCTTCAGAGTCTGTTAAATCCAACTCCAAATGACCATAAAAATCCTGAAGCACCCCTATCTCTTCAATTTTCGGTACAAAATGGACGTTGCCATCCCGAAGAATCTCCTTGTATCGGATTCCCACTGAGTTCCCAACTTCGATATTGGGATTGACGACCTCTGCATTTTTTATCAAAATATCAAAAAAGCCTTTTTGGTTCTCAGGAATGGAGGCATAATCGGAAAGCTTAAAATTATCCAACTTGTTTTCCGAGATAATCTCCAAGGCTTCAATCAAAGCCAAGAATATTAGGCGTCTAGTTTCTTCGCGTTCATAATCCTTTGGATAATGCCCAGCTTCGAAAAGGACCGTAGGAACCTTTTTCATTTGAAAGGAATCTCCAATGCAGTTGGCGTTAAAAGCATCATCATACCTTCCCACTTGCCCTGGAATTTCTTGTTGCAATCTATGATTCATACCAACAATTAACTTCATGGATTCAGCACGGCTATCCGTAACACTTCTTGTACTATCACTAGCTGGAGACAAAAAGGAAACCGTGGCCACTTTGTCAGTATTCCCGACATTGAACAATGTTCGCTGATCATGAAGGTTAAAACAAAAATCCGGTTGGAAAGAATCAAAGACCGACCAAAGAACCTTGGTTTCGGCTTGGGAACAATTTTGTGCATCCCTATTTAAATCAACAGCATTAGAATTTACCCTTGTGTATGCCTCAGCTCCATCTGGATTAAGCATGGGCAAGATTACGAGTTGGCAATTTTTCAAAATACTTTCAGCAAGTGAATTGTTAGAGTTCAAGAAATTAATGAGATCCAAAACTGCCTTAGTAGTTGTAGATTCATTTCCGTGCATCTGCGACCACATAAGCACTTTTTTAGCACCAGCACCCTTAGTAATTGAATAAATAACTTTTCCTTTCTCAGATTCACCAATAGCTTGAACCTCATGTTCAGGTAAAGTCGGCAACCATAGTTTGGTTAAGTCAGTCAAGGTTACGTAGCGCCCCTGAACGCTTTTTTCTTTAAAAGAATGATACATATTATTAGTACGACGCTTAATCCAGTAACAAATCTATATTCAATTTAGTTTACAAAAGTCAACATACTGAATTAAAATAGATACAATAGAAAATCAAATATTCTGAACATGCTTAACGATTATACATTTGTAAATTATAGATTCTTAAGATAAACTAAATTATTACTAATCAATTAATTACATAACTTTATTAGAATTATGAGTTGAAATTTAATTTTAAAAATTAATTGACATACTTTGTGGAATCTTTGTAATTAGACTACTTTTGAAACAAAGATGTTACAATAGTGAATGATGGTTTTGTAAATAGAATTAAAATTCTTTTAGAGCATTATGAGCTAGGTGTTTCGGCCTTCGCTGACAAGATTGGAATTCAACGTTCCAGCATGTCCCACATTCTCAATGGCAGAAATAGGCCTAGTCTTGACTTTGTAATGAAATTGGTAAAAACTTTTCCTGAGGTCAACTTGTATTGGTTATTGAATGGTAAGGGGGAATTTCCAGAAAACAAAAATCCAACTGCTTCCCTACTCTCCATTGCCGAACCAAAGACTATTCCTGAAGAACGTTTAGAAGACCAGATTGAAAATCTCTCAAATACTGATTCAGGCAAAGAGATTTCTAAAATTGTTCTTTTCTATGCTGATGGAACCTTCGAAACGTTCAATCAAAAAAAGCAATAGCTTTTTAGTCTTTATAATCGACTTTACCTTTACTTTGCGGACATGATTAGGTTATACATTCCCATATTCGTTTTGATTTTTATTTTTTCTTGCAGTGCCCCTCCTCAGAGAAAATGCTCTGATTTTAAAGCTGGGAAGTTTTCATTCACTACCCAAATTGATGGAAAAGAAAGGAAGACTACTTTCGAGAGAACCCAGAATATTGAAATTGACTATTTTGAAGGAAAACAGGACACATCTTCCATACGCTGGATAAATGATTGTGAATATGTCCTGAAAAATCTAAACCCCAAAAGCAAAGCGGAAGAAAAATCTATCCACATAAAAATTTTGACTACAACGGATTCTTCTTATACATTTGAATATAACGCTATAGGTGATTCTCGAAAATTTAAAGGCACCGCATTTAAAATTCACTAACCATGTTTGAAATTTTCACAAGTCTAGATGCTTGGATGGCATTATTGACACTGACTTTTCTTGAAATTATTTTAGGTATAGACAATATTATTTTTATATCCATTGCAGCTGGAAAGCTTGAGCAAAAAGACAGAAAGAAAGCCACCAACCTTGGATTGGTATTGGCCATGGGCATGCGAATAGTTCTTCTTTTTGGTATAACCTGGCTCACTAAGCTAAAAAAACCATTTATGGTTTTGGATGAGGCCTGGATAAAGGGCGGTATTAGCTGGCAAGCGCTCATTCTCTTTTTAGGCGGACTGTTTTTATTGTACAAGAGCACTAAAGAAATACACGAAAAAGTAGAGGATAAAGGGCATGATGAAAGAGAGGTCACCAAGGCACGCTCCTCTTCTCTTACCAATGCTATCATTCAAATTACCGTTATCAATATTGTTTTTTCATTTGACTCTATTCTTACCGCAATCGGAATGACCAACGGTATATCACCAAACCCTACTGATGCATTAATACTCATGGTTACCGCCGTAGTCATCTCTGTATTAATTATGATGTTGTTTGCTAATCCGGTAGGAGAATTTGTAAATAGACATCCTTCCATTCAAATTTTAGGACTGTCCTTTTTGATTCTTATTGGGTTCATGCTTATTACCGAAGCTGCTCACCTATCTCATTTAGTTGTATTCGATAACGAAATAGGAGCCATACCCAAAGGGTATCTCTATTTTGCCATTGCTTTTTCACTAATGGTGGAGTTTTTCGATTTGCGTATGAAGAAGAACAAATCAAAACCCACTGAAGCTCTGGAAGAATAATTTAGTTTGGACGATTGTATGCCAAATCCGGATATTGTTCCTGATGTTCTCTGTGCAACTTTTGCTGTTGTTTTACGGTCAAAGTGCTTCCATCATGGCTCCAACCTGGAGGTCCAAAGATATACATGAACTTATGATACCAATTTTTTGATTTCTTGACATCATTCCAAATGTCTTTGAATTCATGCGTTAGAATTACCACGGGATTATAGGAGTTTGGGGAGTGAATGACACCGTATTTCACATCAATATCGTCATCCAGTTCTTTCCATGTGCCAAACATCTTATCAAATATGTTAAGAAAGCCTCCATGATTTTTATCCAAATACTCTACGTTTTGCGCATGATGTACTTGGTGCATGGTATGCGTATTGAAGATTTTTTCCAGAAATCCCAATTTAGGAACATAAACTGAATGCAATTGAAATTGCCATAACGCCTCGATTCCCAAGCAAACTACAACCATTTCTGGAGGAAATCCTATAGCAGGCATCCACATGTAGAACAAAGGTTTATACAAAATGGTAAACCATCCGTTTCGTACTGCGGTACCCAGATTAAAATTATCAGAGGAATGATGGACTATATGTGCTGCCCAAAGAATACGTATTTCATGATTTGCTCTATGGAACCAATAATAAGTAAAGTCATCCGCTAACTGGCAGATTATCCAAATATACCATGCGTATCCAAATGACTCATAACCCAATAGGTTTTGTCTTGTTCCATCAACAATGGGGTTCCAAAACCCATAGACCGTTTCAAAAAGTACTATGGCAAAGATAACCTTGAACAGAGGGCCCAGAAGTGCAGAGCCTATTCCCATAAAACCACTAGCGGCCAAGTCTTTCCAATTGTAAAGATGGTCGTCTCCATGGGTTTTACTATAAGTAAGTTCGAATAAAATAAAGGCAATAAAAACAGGAACGCCGTAAACCAGCGGGTTAGTAAAATCCATATAAAAATAATTCAGCTAATGGTTTGGTGTGTCAGCGACTAAAGTAGGTAGAATTAGTGACTAAAACAAAGTTGGTTGGTCCGAATCATCATCATTTGTTTTTACATCGGTATCAGTGATTTCTATTGACTCCTCGTCCACCACCTCAATTTCTTGAGCGCTAACTTCTTCAGGCTCTTCAAAAGGTAATGACTCAAGTACGTTTATGTTCTTCACTTTATCCGAGGTTAATTGATTGCCTATAGCCTTAATACCTTTGATGGCTATAAAATCTTCCAAATTTACTTTTTGATTTGGTTTCGCATCCTTTCCGCGAGGTTTTACATATTCAATTTCGATTACAGGCCGCCAATCTGTGGAAACCAATTCCATAAAGGATTTTGGGTGTTCCGAGATTACCAACTCTTCCTTATTTGGATTTTCAATCACGAAACGTTTTACGTAATATTTTTCCTTTTCTCCTTCATAATGGACAACTGATAAGGGCTTGTTCGGTTTCCACTTCTCAAGAACAATCATAGTATCATCAAAACGGGTCAAGAGGTCTGGGGCTATGGTTTTCACCCTTCCCCTTTGATCCACCACCAATAACAAATCTTCACCTCTGAATTCCCCGAGAAGCTCTCCCCTTCCGTCAACATTCAATCGGTTTACTACGTCATCAAACCAGATTTTTCGTGGTTTTAAGGTAGAAACACCCTTTTCTTTTAGTTCTATTCGTTTTACTGGATACTTAGTCACTAAATTTCCTTTGGAAGCTCTTCCCTTTATAAGGACATCCGCAAAGTCCAAGTCCCATTTAAGCTTTTTAATACTTCCAGATTGGCGTAACATTACAGTAACAATCTCGGCCTCTCCATTTAGATTTGCGGTGAAGTAAAGAACATCCGCACTAGCTTTGCTGCCAGCTAATTGATATATTTTATCTCGCGTAACTCCAGTAACATTGAATCTTTTGATATAGCTTGAGCCTCCCTTACCTTCTTTATAGATCATATTATACGTGGTCCGGCTATCTTTCTTTTTGAAAACACCAACATGAATAATGTTTTTGCCCACAAAGGTTTTGGCATCCACTTTGGTAACCATCATCTCACCTTTTTTGGTGAACACAATGATATCATCTATGTCGCTGCAATCGGTTACATATTCGTCTTTCCGCAAGGAGGTTCCAATAAACCCTTCTTCTCGATTTACATAAAGTTTGGTGTTCCGGATAACAACCTTGGTTGCTTCGATATCATCAAATATCTTAATCTCAGATTTACGCTCTTTGCCCTTGCCATACTTTTTCTTTAAGTCTTTGAAATAATCAATGGCATATTCTACCAAATGCTCCAAGTGATGCTTGGTTTCCGCAATTTTATCTTCCAATCCTTCAATGAATTGCTCCGCCTTTTCTAAATCAAATTTTGATATACGCTTGATTCGAATTTCGGTCAGGCGAACAATATCGGCTTCGGTTACTTCCCGTTTTAAATGTTTGGTATGTGGTTTTAATCCCTTATCAATAGCGGTAATTACGCCTTCCCAAGTTTCTTCCTCTTCAATATCTCGATAAATCCTGTTTTCTATAAAAATGCGTTCCAAAGAAGCGAAATGCCACTGTTCCTCAAGCTCATTCAACTGTATTTCAAGCTCTGCTTTAAGCAATTCCACTGTATAATCCGTGGAACGCTCCAACATTTCCTTCACCCCAATAAACAAAGGTTTGTTGTCTTCAATGATACATCCCAAAGGAGAAATAGAAGATTCACAAGAAGTAAATGCGTAAAGTGCATCTATGGTTTTATCGGGAGAAATACCGTTAGGAAGGTGAATCAGAATTTCAACTTCGGCAGCTGTATTGTCCTCAATCTTCTTAATCTTTATTTTTCCCTTATCATTCGCTTTGAGAATAGAATCAATTAATGAAGAAGTATTGGTACCGTAAGGGATTTCTTTAATGACCAAGGTATTTTTATCCAAGGTTGATATTTTGGCCCTTACACGGATTTTACCACCTCTTACCCCATCATTATAGTTGGTAACATCTATAACCCCAGAAGTGGGAAAGTCAGGGAATAATTTGAATCGCTGCCCTTTCAGATGCTTAATGGAAGCATCAATCAATTCATTAAAGTTGTGAGGCAATACCTTCGTAGACAAACCAACGGCAATACCTTCTGCACCTTGGGCCAGTAACAACGGAAATTTAACAGGAAGGTTTACCGGCTCTTTCTTACGGCCATCATACGATAGTTGCCATTCCGTGATTTTTGGGCTGTAAACAACATCCAAAGCAAATTTTGATAACCGTGCTTCTATATAACGTGAAGCCGCGGCACTGTCCCCTGTGAGAATATTGCCCCAGTTTCCCTGAGTATCTATGAGCAGGTCTTTTTGCCCAATCTGCACCATGGCATCTGCAATACTGGCATCGCCATGAGGGTGATACTGCATGGTGTGCCCTACAACATTGGCCACTTTATTGTACCGTCCATCATCCAACTCCTTTAGGGCATGCATTATTCTTCTTTGCACGGGCTTAAACCCGTCTTCGATGGCAGGAACTGCCCTTTCTAAAATCACGTAGGATGCATAATCAAGGAACCAATCCTTGTACATACCCGTGACTTTGGTCAATGTGTCCTGAGGGGTTTCTTGGTTTTCAAAACCTTCTTCGCTCAATGCGTCGTTCTCTTCCATTAAGAAGGATTATTTTATCTGGTTTAGAGTTAGTTTTCCTCTATTAAATCAAGTTCAACTTTAAGGTTATTTATAATGAAATCCTGTCGGTCTGGGGTGTTCTTCCCCATATAGAATTTTAAAAGTGTGTCTATGCTCAAAGCCTTGTCCAGCATAACGGGCTCCAATCGAATATCATCGCCAATAAAATGTTGGAACTCATCAGGTGAAATTTCTCCCAATCCTTTAAATCTTGTGATTTCGGGTTTTCCCGATAGCTTTTCAATAGCATTTCGTTTTTCCTCTTCACTGTAGCAATAAATGGTTTCTTTCTTGTTCCGCACACGGAAAAGGGGTGTTTGCAGAATATACAGGTGATTCTCTTTTATCAACTCTGGAAAAAACTGAAGGAAAAAAGTAATAAGAAGTAAGCGAATGTGCATTCCATCCACATCGGCATCCGTAGCAATTACAATATTGTTGTAACGCAAATCTTCTAGAGATTCCTCAATATTAAGCGCAGCTTGCAACAAATTGAATTCTTCATTCTCATACACTATCTTTTTGGACATCCCATAGGAGTTCAACGGTTTACCTCTAAGGCTGAATACCGCTTGTGTATTGACATCCCTGGATTTGGTAATTGACCCTGATGCAGAGTCTCCTTCGGTAATAAAGAGTGTTGTTTCCAATCTTCGGTCTTTTTTCATATCCTGAAGATGGATACGACAATCTCTCAATTTCTTATTGTGAAGATTGGCCTTCTTTGCACGCTCCCTTGCCAGTTTTCGTATCCCGGATAATTCCTTACGCTCTTTTTCAGCCTGAATTATTTTACGTTGTATGGCATCACGGGTATTCGCATTTTTATGAAGGTAATTATCCAGATATTTTCCTACAAAGTCATTGATGTACGTCCTAACCGTGGGAAGGTCCCCTCCCATGTCCGTGGAACCTAACTTCGTTTTAGTCTGACTCTCAAAAACCGGTTCCATTACTTTTATGGAAATTGCCGAAATAATTGATTTTCTGATATCTGAAGCTTCGTAATTTTTCCCGTAGTGCTCCCGAATGGTTTTCACAACCGCCTCTCTAAACGCCGCTTGATGTGTCCCTCCTTGAGTAGTGTGCTGCCCATTCACAAAGGAATGATATTCTTCACTGTATTGGGTTTTACTATGCGTCATGGCTACCTCAATGTCATTTCCCTTCAAGTGGATGATGGGATACAACATATCTTCTATGTTGTTGGTGTCCTCCAAAAGGTCTTTAAGACCATTTTCTGAATGGAACTTCTCACCATTAAAAACAATGGTAAGCCCCGGGTTGAGATACACATAGTTTTTGAGCATGCGTTCTACATACTCATTTCTGTACTTGTACTTTTTAAAAATGGTTTCATCAGGAATGAAACTTACCTTGGTACCCCTCCGTCTTGAAGTTTCTTCTAAAAGCTCTTCGTTGACCAGGTTGCCCGTTTCAAATTCAGCGGATTTAGATTTACCATCCCTGTTGGATTCCACCTTAAAATATGCGGACAAAGCATTTACGGCCTTGGTTCCTACTCCATTGAGTCCAACGGACTTTTTAAAGGCACGGGTATCATACTTTCCTCCAGTATTCATCTTGGATACTACATCCACAACTTTTCCTAAAGGAATACCTCTACCGTAATCCCGAACATGAACCGTACTCTCCTTAATGTTGATTTCAATGGTTTTTCCCGCTCCCATAACGAACTCATCGATACAGTTGTCGATGACCTCTTTTAATAGGATATAGATTCCGTCATCGGCAGAAGAGCCATCGCCCAACTTACCAATGTACATTCCCGGACGCATACGAATATGCTCCTTCCAATCCAGTGAACGAATATTATCCTCTGTATATTGAGTTTCTGCCATGAATAGGATTAATCCTAGCTAATTTAAAATTTAGCCGCAAAATTCAAAGGATGACATGAAGAAAGTAATCAACAAGCTTTGTTGATAGAGCCAGTAAACTAGGGCTTATACATTGAATCGGAAATGCATAACATCGCCATCCTTGACAATGTATTCCTTCCCTTCTATGCGCATTTTGCCCGCTTCTTTTACTTTGGTTTCGCTTTCAAACTTCAAGTAATCCTCAAAAGAGATTACCTCAGCACGAATAAAGCCTTTTTCAAAGTCCGTATGGATTACACCAGCAGCTTGAGGAGCTGTTGCACCAACAGGAATGGTCCATGCTCTGACCTCTTTCGGTCCAGCCGTAAAGTATGTTTCCAAATCCAGAAGTCGGTATGCGCCTCGAATTAATTTGGCCGAACCCGGCTCACTCAATCCCAAGTCTTCCAAAAATAGTTGACGTTCTTCATACGTTTCCAGTTCGGTGATATCTGCTTCTGTACCTACCGCTAGGAAAATGACCTCGGCATTTTCATTCGCAACTGTAGCTTTCACTTTTTCCACATAAGCGTTACCGGTTGCAGCCGCTTCCTCATCTACGTTGCAGACGTACATAACGGGTTTGTCTGTTATTAACTGTAAAGGCTTAACAAACTCTGTCCTATCCTCCTCAGAGATAGAGATAGCACGAACAGAATTACCAGCTTCCAGTCCCTCCTTTAACGACGTAAGCACTGATGCTTCTTTCTGGGCATCTTTATTCCCTGTTTTTGCAGCACGTTTTACCTTATCCAATTTCTTTTCAACACTCTCCAAATCCTTTAGTTGGAGTTCCATGTCAATGGTTTCCTTATCTCGAATAGGGTCTACGGAACCATCCACGTGAACAATGTTGTCATTGTCAAAACAGCGCAATACATGAAGAATGGCATCTGTTTCTCTAATATTTCCCAAAAATTGATTGCCCAACCCTTCACCTTTACTGGCTCCTTTGACCAGTCCTGCAATATCAACGATTTCAACAGTAGCAGGAATCACCTTTTCTGGCTCTACCAAAGATTCCAGTTTTTCCAAACGGGTATCTGGTACATTCACTACACCAATATTGGGTTCAATGGTACAAAAGGGAAAGTTGGCACTTTGAGCTTTTGCATTTGACAAGCAATTGAACAAAGTGGATTTTCCAACGTTTGGTAGTCCTACAATACCTGCTTTCATGAAATTATTTGGTTTAAGGGGTGCAAATATAGAATTTAGGATTCAGATAGTCTCAAAAAAGAAAGCCCGAACATTAGTTCGGGCTTTGTATGCTAAAGGCGCTATTGTTTATTCTGGATGCATAAACCGTTGTTTTCCTAAGAGTTCTTCCTCGGTCTCCACAATATCTTCGTCTGGCACGCAACAATCCACAGGACATACGGCAGCACATTGAGGCTCTTCATGAAAGCCCATACACTCCGTACATTTATCTGGGGAAATGTAATATATCTCATCACTTATGGGTTCCTGTACTTCATCAGCGTTCACTGCCTTGCCATCAGGTAGAACAACATCTCCAGCCAATGAAGTTCCATCACTGTACCTCCACTCCTGAGCACCTTCGTATATCGCAGTATTTGGGCACTCTGGCTCACAGGCACCACAATTAATACACTCGTCTGTTATTATAATTGCCATAATTTCCTTCTTCTTTTAGCTGAATCTTCTAAGGCTACGTATTTTTGAACAAAAATAAATCCTAGTAAACTAGTATACAAATATAATAATGGAACAATCGTCCACTTTGCAAGCTTTTGTTAAACTTGGAAGCTTTTTGTTTAATTACCTAGCAGAAAAAAACAATCCGGATACAGGCACATTTCAAGATTTTAAAGAAGTTCTTTTGAGAGCAAAGGCTCAAAATAGCTGGTTTACTCCAGAAAATTTAAAATTTTCAATACGACAATGGGCCAACATGCTAACAGAAAATAACTTAAACAAATGGCTAGAAGTATACGATAGTACCAGCAAGAAAAAACCGAAAACAGTGGCCATAATAATGGCCGGCAATATCCCTTTAGTGGGTTTTCATGACTTTTTATGTGTTTTGCTCTCTGGAAATCGGGTTTTGGCCAAACTTTCATCTAACGATAGACTTTTGCTCCCATTTTTAACTGAAAAATTGATTGAAGATGTTCCTGAGCTTAAAGAGTACATAAGGTTTACAGAAGAAAAACTGGAAGATTTTGATGCTGTGATTGCCACTGGAAGTAACAATACTAGCCGATATTTTGAATATTATTTTGGCAAATACCCCAATATTATTCGAAAGAACAGAAATTCAGTTACTGTACTGTCGGAAAATGAAAGCGAAGACGAACTGAGGGCATTGGGTGAAGACGTGTTCCGATACTTTGGCTTGGGATGCCGCAACGTATCTAAACTTTATGTTCCAAACGGATATGATTTTGACAAGTTCTATACCGCTATTTTTGACTTTCAGGAAGTCATTCATCAAAATAAATATGCCAACAACTATGATTATAACAAGGCTGTTTATTTGATGAGTAATGTCAAAATATTGGATAATGGTTTTCTAATATTAAAGGAGGATAGAGGGTTCGCCTCGCCAATAGCTTGTCTGTTTTATGAGTTTTATGAAGAAAAATCGGTATTGAGAAAAAAACTCATTAGCGAAAAGGAAAAGATTCAATGTGTAGTTTCAAAGGGATGGTTCGATGATGAAATTCCTTTTGGACAGACGCAGGATCCACGCTTAAATGACTATGCAGATGGAGTAGATACTATGGATTTCTTGTTGAATCTGTGATAATTTTAAGTCTTTCGAATTCAAGTTTTGCCTTCCAAGTTTTTTTAAGACCTTTAGCCTTCGTTTAAATGAACACCAAATTTTTTCCAAGAAAATGAAAAAACACAATTTTAGTGCTGGACCTTGTATTCTACCGCAAGAGGTAATGAAAAAAGCTTCTGAGGCTGTAGTAGAACTTGACGGCATTGGTCTTTCGTTAATAGAAATTTCCCATCGTAGTAAAGAGTTCGTGGCCATTATGGAAAATGCACGCTCCTTGGCTTTGGAATTATTAGGTTTGGAAAACCAGGGTTATCATGCCCTTTTTTTACAAGGAGGGGCCAGCATACAATTTTTGATGGCAGCGTATAACCTTTTGGAAAACAAAGCTGGATATATCAATACAGGTACATGGAGCCTTAAAGCCATCAAAGAAGCAAGAATTCTTGGTGAAATTGTTGAAGTAGCTTCGTCACAAGAACAAAACTTCAATTATATCCCTAAGGGATATCAAGTTCCTAATGATTTGGATTATTTACACCTAACTTCAAACAACACCATTTTTGGAACTCAAATAAAGGATTTTCCAATTACCGATGTTCCGTTAGTATGCGATATGAGCTCCGATATTTTTTCAAGACAGCTCGACTTTTCAAAATTCGACCTTATCTATGCAGGAGCACAAAAGAATATGGGCCCCGCAGGAACAACCTTAGTGGTTGTAAAAGATGAGATTCTGGACAGAGTCTCTCGAAAAATTCCTTCCATGCTAAGTTATAAAGTTCATGTAGAAAAGGATAGTATGTTCAATACTCCACCGGTATTTGCAGTTTATGTTTCCATGCTCACTTTACAATGGTTGAAAGACTTGGGAGGCATTGCCGCCATTGAAGAAATTAATGAGAAGAAAGCCAATCTCATTTATTCTGAAATTGAATTAAATCCCGTTTTTTCAGGATTCGCGGCCAAAGAAGACCGCTCAACAATGAACGCTACATTCAACATTACAGATGATACCTTAAAGGAGCTTTTTGATGAAAAGTGCAAGGAAGCCGGAATTAATGGAATCAATGGGCACCGTTCAGTTGGTGGCTATCGTGCATCTATGTATAATGCCATGTCTTTGGAAAGTGTCGGTGTGCTCGTTGACATTATGAGTGAATTGGAGAAAAAAGGATAATATGCATAAAGTTTTGGCCAATGATGGTATCTCCCAATCTGGGATTGATGCATTGGAAAAAAAAGGGTTTGAAGTAAATACTACCAAAGTTGCTCAGGAGCAACTTGAAAACTACATCAACCAAAATGAAATTAGTGTTCTTTTGGTCCGAAGCGCAACTAAAGTGACAAAATCATTGATAGATGCATGTCCTGGACTAAAGTTAATTGGACGTGGTGGTGTTGGTATGGATAATATTGATGTGGACTATGCCAAATCTAAAGGAATCCATGTGATCAACACACCAGCATCTTCATCCCAATCCGTCGCAGAGTTGGTTTTTGGACATTTGCTCAATGGTGTACGCTTTTTGCATAACTCCAATCGAGATATGCCACTGGAAGGTGATAGTAATTTTAAACGGCTTAAAAAGGGATACGCAAAAGGTCATGAACTCAAAGGTAAAACCTTGGGTATTATAGGTTTTGGAAGAATAGGCAGAGCTACGGCTCAAATGGGTCTTGGAATGGGGATGAAAGTACTTTTTAACGACCATCATCATAAAGAGGCGGATTTGACTCTAGATTTTTTTGATGGGCAATCTGTTACCGTCAAATTGGCTGCATCCAAATTGGAAGAACTTTTAAAACAATCTGATTTCATTAGCATTCATGTACCTGCTCAAAAAAATGGCTATGTTTTGGGCAAAAAAGAATACGACATGATGAAAGCAGGCGCAGGAATTGTCAATGCTTCAAGAGGTGGCACTATAGATGAAGTAGCTTTAGTTGAAGCCTTGAATTCGGAAAAACTGGCGTTTGCAGGACTTGATGTTTTTGAGTCCGAACCCAATCCGGAAATCAAGATTTTAATGCATCCCAAGATATCGTTATCCCCTCACATTGGTGCCTCTACAAATGAAGCCCAGGATAGAATTGGTTTGGAGTTGGCCACTCAAATAATTACACTCTTAAATTAAAGTGTTTTTAAGCAATCCGTTTGGGTATTCCTTCTTTTTTGTACATTACCATTTCATACTAAACACTTTTTAAAATGTCAGGATTATTAGATTTACTGAATAGCCCTATGGGCAAACAATTGATAAGCGGGGTTGCCGGACAAACGGGACAATCAGAGAACCAAACGGCCGATGTTCTTAGCATGGCTATGCCATTGCTTATGGGAGCGATGAAAAAAAACGCCTCAACCCCAGGAGGTGCACAAGGACTTATGAATGCCTTATCCTCAAAGCATGATGGAAGTGTTTTAGATGATTTGGGAGGTCTTTTCGGTGGTGGTGTTGACCAAGGGGTTATGGATGATGGAGCAGGTATATTGGGACATGTATTCGGAACCAAGCAACCACAAGTGGAAAATGCTTTGAGCAGCAAGTCCGGTATTGATGCGGGTTCTATTTCGCAAATTCTTAAAATAGCAGCACCTATAGTTCTTGGATATTTGGGTAAACAAACTAAACAACAGAATCTTAGCAGTCCCGATGCCTTGACTGGTCTTTTAGGCGGACTTATGGGAGGGAGCAATACCCAAAAGGAGCAATCTCTAATTGAATCTTTTCTGGATTCTGATGGTGATGGCAGCGTTATTGATGACTTAGCTGGCATGGTCTTGAACAGTGGAGGTCGGAAAAGTGGTGGCCTTGGAGGACTGCTTGGAGGTCTTTTTGGAAAGTAAGAATTCCTTAACTCATTTTAACACAGCCATTTGATTTTTCAAATGGCTTTTTTTGTATCTTTTGATTTATGAAAAAGAAAAACCTAATTAAATGCATTCCAATAGGAATATGCATTTTTTTCACTTTGCAAACATTTTCGCAAAAAGACTCTTTGAATATTTCTAAAGAGGAGAAAGCCTATTTTGAGTTGGAAGATGATGACCCTGTCGAAATATCAGATGAAAAAACCGAATATGAAATAATAATTCTTGAGCCTGGTTTTAACGCTTGGTTAAAAAGCATTGCCATGCCCGAAGGCTTCTATTCCCAACAATTCCTTGAAAACAGAAATAACTTAATGGTTATTCAATGGAACATACGTGTTCAACAACCTTTCAATTTTGACCCACAGTTGTATCAGTTCGAAATTGATTATAGGTCTGGAATAGATTATGGTTATGAGGTTAACTACAAACTCTACAACTATTTCATTTTTTTCCAGAGAAAGTACAACCAACGTCTTGGCCCATTCATTCCAAGAATTTAATATACTATTTTTGCCATCGAATTTACTTTGATGGAGAAAATTAAAAGACGGTGGGATATTTCCAAAAACTGGCAACTACTGTTCCCAATATTTGGAGTCATTTTGACTGCAATTACTTCGTATTTAATCTCAAGACGATTATTACATCTTTTTGACCTTAATAATACAGTCTTTGAATGGTTTTTTACTCTTGGAGTGGGTGCTATAGGATATTATATAATGGTAAAGTTTTTTCTGTGGTGTTTTAAAAAGTTATCAAAAAAATGGCCTGTTGAAGAACGTTGGGAAATGATTGCCATCTTCATTGTCTTTGCCATTACTGGAAGCATTTCGGGAAAGTTGGCTGGTCCTTTAACCGAACTGATAGGCCTAAAGCAAGGAACAACTAATGATTGGATTTTTTGGACAGCCCGTATCCTACTTATCTTTCCCATTTATCAAGTACTCTTGGTTTTCTTTGGATGGTTGTTTGGTCAATTCGCATTTTTCTGGAATTTTGAGAAAAAAATGCTCAAGCGTATGGGATTAGGATTCCTAATCCCCTAATTATAGTTTTATTAACATTATTTACTCTATCAATTTACATAGATTTGCAGCATGTTGCAGGAAAAGAAGACTTTAGGTCTTTTATTTTTTATTGGGCTGATGCTCTTGAAAGTTTCAGCTTTCCATGTTTACACACATGATCATTACGATGATTGTGACTCAATAGAAAATTGTGAAATCTGTGATATTGTATTGGATAACCAAACTTCCAATGTAGACATTCCACAACCTATACCTATTCATATCTTTCAATTGATCATTTCTCAAGAGACTGCAGATTTTACTTCACCTGTATTCTTTAATGATTCAAAACTGAATCGATCCTTTTGCAGGCCCCCTCCTTCTGTATAGAATTCGAAAATTAATCAATTAAGGATTACCATTGTTTGAATGAGAATTGTAGTACAAGTATTTCTTGATTGCTTTTTGGCCCTCATCTTATAAAAAGATTCTGAACAAAATTTTCTGTTTAATTATAATGAAGCTAAGGTCTCAATTAACCTTTTTAGTGTTTTTACTTATCTCGTTCTTCACATGTGCTCAAAGTGCGCCTTGCACACACTCGATACGTGGAAAGGTTTTGGATGCAGAAACTAAAGCACCCATACCTTATGTCACGGTTAAAGTAAAAGGCTCAGAAAAATATACCCTTACCAAAAAAGATGGTAGTTTTTATTTGGAAGGCCTGTGCTCTGATGTGAACACACTGATTATCTCAAGCTTAGGATATTCGGAAGCTACAAGTGAACATAGACATGAACACGGCTCAGTTCCAAATATATTTTTAACCCCGAAGCTCGTAGGTCTGGATGAAGTTACCATCCAGGCAGAAAAAAGAAAGGAAAAAGGTACCGAGACCATCTCTCAAGTAAAAGTAAATAAGGCAGATATTGTGAGCGACCCAACACAATCTCTGGCCAGTGCACTATCCACTATCCAAGGAGTTACCTTCACATCTACGGGTACAAATGTAGAATTACCGGTTATCCACGGGCTTTATGGCAATCGTATCCTCGTTTTAAATAATGGCCTCAAACATGGTTTTCAAAATTGGGGTAGAGACCATGCCCCTGAAATAGACATAAACTCTGCAAATAACATTACAGTTGTTAAGGGAGCAGCAGGGGTACGCTTTGGTCCCGAGGCACTGGGTGGAGCTATTATTGTAGAATCCAACCCCTTGCTATTGAACAATCCGCTTTATGCAAACATCGGTACGGGTTATCAAACCAACGGCAGGGGCTATAATGCCAATATGGAAATTGGAAACGGTACTGAAAATTGGAGTTATTTTCTCAACGGAAGCTTCGCAAGGATTGGTGACCGCAATGCACCAGATTACAATTTGACCAATTCAGGGAAAGAAGAAAAAGCTTTCAGTTTTGGGGTCCTTAGACATCTAGAAAATTGGGACTTTAAATTGCAATACAGCTTTATTGATCAAAATTTAGCCTTACTAAGGGCTACATTTCAAACCAGTCCAGATAATTTTATCAGAGCTATCAATACGGATAGACCCTTGATTATACAACCCTTTTCTTATAATATCGATGTGCCAAATCAAACGGTTCAACACCATTTGGCCAAAGCAGAGATAAATTGGTGGTATTCCGATGAAGGAAAACTAACGTTTAGAGGTGGCGTTCAGCTCAATAAAAGAGACGAATTTGATGTACGTAGAAACTCCGAATTGCCCATTATAGACCTTGATTTGCTTACCTATGATTATCAGTTGGAATGGGAGCATCCCAGATGGAATGGCTTAGATGGTCTTATAGGTATACAATATTTCAGTCAAAACAACGACAATAATCCTGGCACCCAAACTACTCCTTTCATTCCCAATTACAATACGGATAGGTATAGTGCTTTTGCTGTTGAGAATTTTAGCTTTGGCAACAATACCTTGGAAGCAGGGCTTCGGTTTGATTTTGAAACCAATGATGTAAGGGGAAGGGAGACCAATCAAGATATATTTCGGGATAATTACAGTTTTACCAATCTTATCCTATCATTAGGCTATATCCGCCAACTTGGTACCAATAGTACATTTAGAAGCAATATTGGAACCGCCTGGCGTACGCCGAATGTCTATGAATTATTTAGTTTTGGACAACAAGGTGTTGAGACCATCTTTGGTCTCTTACGATTTTCGGACAATGATGGTACCCCAAGTACCAGTGAAGTCACTACCTTGGAAGACAGTGGAGTGGAACCAGAGAGAGGATATAAATTCGTAAATGAATTCCAAACCTATAAAAATGGCAATTCTCACAATATCACCTTCTATTCCCACTACATTGACAACTATGTGTTTGATAGGCCTTTAGGTGTTTTCGGAGGCATTAGAGGGCCCAATACTGCATTTTTCTTTGACCAAGCAGATGCACTCTTTCTAGGCGTGGACTATACTTGGAAAAGTGAATGGACCGAGCGAATCTCAGGAATTTTTGGGTTCAGTTATTTATGGTCAAGAAACATTGGGGATGATGAACCTTTAATAAATCAACCTCCTATATCAACAAGTTTTGAACTGCAATGGAATCAAGGCAAATTATGGTTTATGGATTCATCACGCCTCAGTTTAAGGCCCAGTTATACCTTTGAACAATTTCAAGCACCGCGAACGATATCCCCACAAAGTTTAGCTGATGGTTCTGCGATAATTACAACCGATTCTGAAATTTTTGATTTCCTGGACCCTCCTGAAGGCTACTTTCTTTTGGATTTGACTTGGAATTTCGATTGGAAAAATCTAAGCGCCAGTATTAGTGCAAACAATCTTTTAAACACTAGTTACCGTAATTACCTTAACGATTTGAGATACTATGCGGATGAACCCGGTAGAAATATACTATTTACCCTGAACTATTCATTTAAAGCAAAAAAAAGATAATGTAACAATAAAAACAAGAATGTTAATGCAACTCAGTTGCAAAAACATGGTTAAATGAAAAATCAACAGTAACTTTACGAACAATTTTAAATCTTAACATAATAAAACCTTTAAAAAAAGAAAAATGAAAACGATTGAAACACTCAAGAATGTAAGGCTATTGGCCATTTTATTTCTATCCGTTATGGTGGTAAGCTGTAGTGATGATGATGATGCGCCTGAAGAAGAAGAAGAGTTGGAGGTTATCACCAGTGTGACTTTGCAATTTACAAACAATGCCGACCCTATGGATGTAATAACTGCCACAGCCATAGATCCAGATGGAGAAGGTATAACACCATTACAAGTACAAGGTGGAATCGCCCTAGCGGCCGACACCCAATATACATTGACCTTTGTGATTTTGAATGCTCTGGATCCGGATGATGTGGAAGATATAGGTGAAGAAATATTAGATGAGGATGACGAACATCAGTTTTTCTTTAGTTTCACCGATGGTGCTTTTGATAGTCCGACAGGTACCGGTAATATTGCTCCTGCTACGGGTGCCATAAACTACAATGATACGGATGATAATGGCAACCCAGTAGGTTTAAGTACTAATTGGACCACTGCAGCCACAGGTACAACTATGGGTACTTTTACAGCGAGATTGCAGCACCAACCGCCTGTAAACGACACTGCTGTAAAAACAGCCACCTCTACTTCCGAGGACGGTGATGCTGATTTTAACCTAACTTTTGATTTGACGATTCAATAAATCGTGTTTAGTTTGAAAAAAACAAACGTGAGGTTTGTTAGTTTTCCGTATAAGGGGGCCCATTGTTGGCTCCCTTATTTTTTTCTTTTGGAGAAAAGATGGGTATATAACCACATTAAGGTAAAACTGGGAACAAAATCCCATCCTGGCACTAATTCTTCTATAAATGTGACCACTCCGGCAAGCTGACCCATTTTCCCTTTATACATTCGGGTCATTAGCCAACCTGCAAGCGGAGCCCAAATAACATCGGAGAACTCCCCTATTCCAGGTATTGCAAAGGATAACATGCCAATACCATCAAACAATAATCCCAAAAATAGGTCCTGATACTTTGATTTATTTTCTTTCGCCATTGCTGAAAAATAGCAAAACAGTATGAAAGAGAAAAATAGTTAGGGCAAATCGGAGTTAATAAGGTTTTGAAATTCATTTCGGGTCTCAATCTTTTCAAACCGGTACATAAATCCAGAAGTTTTTCTTACCGAATTTTGTTTTATACCCCACACATCATCATACAAACAAGGAATGCTTCCATAACCAAGGCAAAGCTTTACTATCAACTAACTATTGGGCCGTATTTAATTTGTTTGAAAAATGCTGATTTAGCTTTTTTATTTTGGGATTGATAATAAATTGACAGTACGGTTGCATCTTGTTATCATTGTAGTAGTTTTGATGCTCAATTTCAGCCTTATAAAAAGGTTTCTCTTCCGAAATAGCAGTAACTATGGGAGAACTGAAAACTCTTTCTTCGTCCAATAAGGAAATAAAGCCTTCTGCTTGTGTTTTTTGCTCTGACGAAGTGTAAAAAATCTCGCTTCTGTACTGCGTGCCCACATCATTACCTTGTCGATTTAGCGTGGTGGGGTCGTGTGTGGCGAAAAAAACCTCCAAAAGCTCCGTGTACGAAACCTTAGAAGCATCATATACTATTTTAACAGCCTCCGCATGCCCCGTTCTACCTGTACAAATTTCTCGATATGCCGGATTCTTAATAGCTCCTCCGGTATAACCTGAAATTACTTCTTTTACCCCATCCAATCTTTGAAAAACAGCTTCGGTACACCAGAAGCATCCTCCAGCAAAAATTGCAATCGAATCAGTTGAATTATTTTGTTTATCCATATTAATTATAAAATTAAACAAAGTTGTTGGTTCTACAATATCACAAAACGCCATTGCTTATCCTTATTTGTCGGTAAAAGTTTGAAAACCTTCTTTTAAAATTTTCAGCTTTTGGCTCTCATTCGGAATGATTACTTTCACCTATCCAAAGTATACCTATGATTAAGGCTAAAAACATTAAAAAATCCTTTGGTGACCTTGATGTCCTTAAGGGTGTTGATTTATCAGTTGATAAAGGAGAGGTTGTTTCCATTGTTGGTGCTTCAGGAGCAGGTAAAACCACATTACTCCAAATTATGGGGACTTTGGATTCACCTTCCAATTTGGAAGATAGCTCTCTGTTAATCAATAATGTAGATGTCAATAAACTCTCCGATAAGGAATTGGCTCGTTTTAGAAATGCCCATATTGGTTTTATTTTTCAATTTCACCAGCTACTTCCAGAATTCAATGCTTTGGAAAACGTTTGCATTCCTGCCTTTATTAAAAAGACTCCAAAACCTGAAGCAGAGAAGCGAGCTAAAGAGCTTTTGGATTTTCTTGGTTTGTCCGATAGATATTCGCATAAACCCAGTGAACTTTCAGGAGGGGAACAACAACGCGTAGCTGTGGCTAGATCACTTATCAATAATCCTTCTGTGATTTTTGCAGACGAACCCAGTGGTAATTTGGATTCAGAAAGCGCGGATAGGCTTCATAAACTTTTCTTTCAACTAAGAGATGAATTTGGACAAACCTTTATTTTGGTCACCCATAATTCAGAATTGGCCAATATGGCAGATAGAAAGTTGACTATGGTAGATGGTCTTATAGTTTCTTGACTTTTTATTTATGACCCAAGCGGAACTCAAAGAATTCTTGGATGAAAAAGCTGCATTCTATGAAAACCCAAAGTTTTTAGAGGATGACCCGCTACAAATCCCCCATCGATTTTCAAAAAAGGAGGATATAGAAATCAGCGCTTTTTTAACAGCTACCATTGCTTGGGGAAATCGAAAAAGCATCATCAATAATGCTTCTCGATTGATGGAGCTATTGGACCAAGCACCTCACGATTTCATAAGTAACCACATTCAAAAAGATTTAGATTCGTTGCGTTCCTTTGTGCACAGAACTTTTAATGGGGAGGATTTATCTTTTTTTATTCAAGGGCTAGGGCAGATTTATTCCAAACATGGCGGATTGGAGTCGGTATTTTCTAAAAATCAACAAGTACAATCGTTACAGAATTCCATAACAGAATTCAAAAGTCTTTTTTTTGAACTACCCCATCTCAAAAGAACAGAAAAACATGTTTCGGACCCTAGTAAAGGCTCAGCCGCCAAGCGCATAAACATGTTTCTCAGGTGGATGGTGCGTGATAACAAAGCTGGTGTGGACTTTGGTCTATGGAAGACCCTAAAACCCAGTCAATTGTCCTGTCCATTGGACGTACATTCAGGAAATGTTGCTCGAAAGCTAAAACTTATAAAGAGAAAACAAAATGATGCCAAAGCCCTAGAGGAACTTGATAAAAAGCTAAAAAAACTGGACCCTTTGGATCCAGTTAAATATGATTTTGCACTTTTTGGTCTAGGTGTATTTGAAAAATTCTAATATTCCCCTTCTTCGACGTCCGTGTCCGTGAGAGTTTTCATAAAGGCAACCAATGCTTTCTCTTCCTCTTTTGTGAGTTGGAGGTTATCAAACGGTAACGTCTGATATGGAAGGTCAAAGCCCATACCTCCTCCTCCGCCAAGATTATAAAAATTCATTACCTCCTCCAACGTATGGTAAACCCCATTGTGCATGTAGGGTGCGGTGAGTTCCGAATTACGTACTGTTGGAGTTTTGAACATTCCTCTATGTACTTCCAATTCTTCGTTATGCCGCCAGTAAAAACCCAAATCATCATCCAACTCCCTATTGGCAGCTGTTTCAGGAACACCAATTACTTCCTTTTCATGGTCGGTAAAAAATGGAGGAACGGTACCATTGGTTAATGGAATAAAATGGCAAGTGGCACATAGCGCTTTTCCCATATACAAGTTAAATCCTAGCTTTTCCTCTTTGGTAAATGTCTCTTCTTCAGCACGAATATTCCTGTCAAATTTGGAATTAAATCCGTTCAACGTGGAAATATAGGATGAAATAGCTTTGATGACCTCGGTGTTTCGCTTTGAAATCCCTCCATACGCCTCTTCAAACAATCTAACATAAGTGCTATCAGAAAGAATTTTTGTGGAGAATTTATGAACCGAGCTATTGAATTCTCTATCATTGTTGAATACTGCTGTAATCTGCGCTAAAATACTTGGGGCACGTCCATCCCAAAAAAACGCTTGCTGATAGGTAGAATTAATAAGAGTCGGTGTATTTCGGTCCAGTTCCATCTTGTCATTGCCCATATTGACGACAAGACCATCTGCCCATGCTTTTTTAGGGCTATGACATGTTGCACAAGCCATATCACCATTTTGGCTTAGGTTTTTATCAAAAAAAAGTTTTCTCCCCAAATCTATCTTATTCTGGGTAGGGTTTCGGTTTGTAATAGGTGCAAAAAACTCAAGGTTAAAAGCATCCGCATCAAAAAAGGTTTCGGCATCAAAATTAAAAGGCTTGTTATCCACAGGGTCCCAGATATTCGCAGTCTTTCTAATATTTACCCAATTACGGGTAACGGGATTTATATAATCTCTGAGAAAGGCGAATCGGTCGAAAGTTTCAAAGTCAGGATTTTCTGCAATAAATCCTTTGGCCAAATTGATGGATTCCAAAAAAGTTGAATCCAAATCTCTATTTTTTTCCTGAATAATATCTTTTAAAGTCAATTGATAGACATCAGCCAAACCTTGTAATGAAACAACGGTTTCCCCTAGGCCTAATTGACTTACTGGGGTATCAAATCCAGAAATACCTAAACTTACAATTCGCATTAATTGTTGATGGGTGGCTATGAAAAAACGTTGCGGGGTCAATTCCCTTTTCTGAATATTGTGTTGTAAGTTACGGAGCATTCCTTTTGTTATGGAAACCTCATATCTGTAGTTTTCTTCAGATTCCTCACCATTATAAATACTTTCTTCAATTTTTTGGAATCCAACCGGAGGCAGTAGTTTTTGAGTATCGTCCGTTACAGTAGGCAAAGCAGGTCCATTAACCTTATGACCTACTTCAGGATTAAGATAAGATCCATAGGGTTCGGCTTTTTTGAAGGAAATTCTAGCTTTTCTAAAAGCTTCTTTAGTAGCATCGCCTGTCATTGGAAGCGAATCCAATTCACTCAAGTAATCAAGAGCTTCTGACATATTGGCCAAATAGTAATCTTGCGCAGCCGTCCAGTTAATTCCATTGGAATTATTTTGGGTCTTCACAATTTCCTTTTCCTTTGGAGCTTGTCTACATGAAACAATCAATATGGAAAAAAAGATGGCAAATACAATACGGTACTTCATAGCATTTTTTTTGATAAACAAAGACCCCCATCTTTCGACAGAGGTCTAGTAAACTGTTTTGTTCAGGCTTATCTAGGTAGGCCTCTTAGGATAACAACTTGTCCGCCTTGATCATCCTCACGACCCCTTCCAGCCGCAAACTCTGGTCTGGTTTCAAAGTCGTGACCATCTACTCCTTTAAAATCATCACTCTCCCAATAGTGTGGTTGAAGGTTTAACAAAAATGTATTTGGAACACCAACCAAATCAGAAATATCTTCTAAAGCGCCGTATTCACCACTAGGGCCAGAGCTTCCTGTTGGGTCTAAATCCTGACGCGTAACGAACTCTAAAACTACTCTGGCATTATTTCCATTCAAATCAGTTTGGTAGATATATGCGTTATGACCTCTAGAAAAAGAATTTGGATCTTCTTGGAGATAAATAAAGTTTTCAGTTACGGTAATATTATCAGGACTTTGAAGCTCAGGTAGATTACCGTCCATATTGTTGGTATCTGTATTACCTGAAATAATTTGTGTAATGGAACCTGTAAGAGCGCTATCTGTATCCATATCCATTCTATAGGCAGTACCCCAATCATTGAAAGTATCTCTTCCAGGGCCTCTACCGGTCACGGCTACAAATACTTGTCTGTTATTTGCTGCATTACCCTTTCTATAATCTACATCTTCCACTCTCATGAAAGCAGAAGCCCCAACAGCGATACAAGCGTCTTCCATTTCATCTTTGGTCAATGCGGCCCCATTTTCAATTTTCACGAACTCATACCTATATGTTACCCCAAAGTCCAACATGCTTTCATCAACTATCATGTCAACAGGCGCTGAAACAACACCACCATTTCCATCAGACATTTCAGTAATTTTCATCACATAAATCTCTCCTCCTTCCAGATCGGCCTCTCCGTGTGTAGAGTGATACAATGTGATTTGTCCCAAAGAGTTACTAGAATCATCATCTCCACCAATAATTACTGTTTCACCAATATAAGCAGACATAGGAAGGGGTACAGCATTTTCCCATTGGAATTCACCAAGTGCATCCAATCCGAAATCGGCAGTTGGCGTTGGGCTAGTTTGGTACGGGTCTAATCCCTTAACATCGTAATTAAAACTTTCAGAAGCTGATAGATAAATGTCACGCGAACCACCGTGAACATCTTTACGTAACATGGTTCCAGAACATTGACGGGCAAAATCAGCTACGCCAGAATTTAGTACCCACTGGCCTCCAGTAGGTGTTAAGTTAGCATCCAATTCAATTCTAGCTACTGCATAATCATCTTCAGCGTTCAACATGTAGATGAAGCCATCACTGTTTGGATCTTTCACAAGTCCAGCTCCGTCAGCAGCTCCAACAAAACGAAAACCATCATCTAAGACATCGCTTGAACTTATTAAAGAATATGCCTGGACAAAGTTGAATTGCGGTGTAATCGCTACTAAAGGTTCAAGGTTTGATTTGTTTTCAAAAATTGTTCCTGTAGGTTGGTCATCGTCATCGCCACCACCGATAAAATCATCAATTTTATCACATGAGGTTACAACTACCAAACCGGACAGTAACAACAAATTTTTAAGTGTTCTCATTTGTTTTTAAGGTTTAGAAAGTAATTTGTTTTTATAGGATTCTTAACAAATGTACTTCTGTAGTAAGGTTCACCTCGTTAACAAAATGTGGTCATAAATGAAAATAAAGTTCATTTTAAAGTTAAATGGTTAATTGAATGTTATTATTTAAACCAAGTCTTAATAGTGAATCAAAATGTTTACTGAGAACTGCCCAAAATATTGATGAAAATAGATTTAATTAATTGATTTACAATATTTACTATTTTTTTTATAAGCTTAAGATATAATCAAAACCTAAACAACCATTTGAAACAAGTTTTTCCCAAGATTTACTTTACCCCAAATCCAAAGTTGGATTCAAAATTCAGTGATTGTTTTGTACCACCGTTCTTGATAGAGGCATAAATCGCAGCTATAATCATCATATCCCGTTTGCCCATTTCACCAGGAGCAAAGTTAGGTGTATCAAAAAGTATGTGTTTGGCGAAATCGTCCATTTGGAGTTTTTGTTGGCTCTCTTGTTCAAAATTGAGCTCACCATTCGAAGTTCTTCCCGCCAAAGGAATATATGTGCTAGCCGGGTCAAGTTCGTACCAACCTCTTTCGCAGGAACCGAACAATCGATTCGCACGAATGTTATGTGAGGTCATCATGTTGCCAACCACACCGGAGTCGAACTCAAATTGGGCTGTTATGGTTTCATCCGTTTCTTTGAAATATTTAGGTCGCGTGCTAAATTCTTGAGCGGAAACTGAAATTGGGTTTTCACCTGTACCATAAATTAGGCTCTGAATGGCATATACTCCCATGTTGACTAAAGCACCGCCTCCAGATAATTTTTTGTCCAACCTCCATTGGTTGGGACTACCTAACGAACGATATGCAGCCTCTGCCGTTACAAAATTGACCTTTCCAAAGGTTTTTTCCCTCACGAACCGTTTCACTTCTTGGGTATAGGGTTCGGAATGCAACCTGTATCCCATTCCCAATTTCACACCGGCATCCTTACAAGCATCAATAATAGCATCACACTCTTCAACATTCATTGCCATAGGTTTTTCGCATATCACATGCTTTCCTGCCTTTGCTGCTCTAATACAGAAATCGGCGTGCATGCTATTGGGTAATACCACATAAACAATATCAATATCTTCATTGTTCGTTATTTCATCAAAATTCTCATAGTTATAGATGTTCTTCTTGGGAATACCGTAATTGTCAGACCAAACTTGTTCTTTGGAAGGAGTTCCGGTAACAATTCCAGCAAGATAGCAATGCTCCGTATCCTGAAGTGCTGGAGCAAGTTGGTATGTGCTGTATCCCCCCAAACCCACAAGGGCAACCCCTAATTTTTTCTTCTGAGAAGGATTGGCCACTATACAGTTAATGGGTAATGAGGCAGCTATGGTGACTGCTCCCACTCCTCTGGTCATTTTTGTGTTGAATTGTCTTCTTGATAGTTTACTCATGGTCTTAGTTTTTTGTGAAGTCCTCTAAAATTAAGGTTTAAAGAAAGTTACCATAACTGATTTCCAATTATTTATAAAAATTATAACAAAAATCAGAAGTCATCCAAAATGGTTATTTTTAAAACAACTAATCTATCACTCAATGAAACAAAACATTTCCTTTGTATGCCTTCTTCTATCCTTTACCTATATTTTTTCACAAAACAGAAAATTACCCGTTGATACCACGGTAACTACGCAACATAGTGTAACAGTAAACGGTACTTCTTTCAACTACACGGCCACTACAGGTACGCAACCCGTTTGGGATGATATGGGTGAACCCATTGCCTCATTACACTATACCTATTACACTAGAAATGGGGTGAAAAACAGAGCAGAACGACCATTATTGATTTCTTTTAATGGTGGGCCCGGTTCGGGTTCTGTGTGGATGCATTTGGCATATACTGGTCCAAGAGTATTAAAGATTGATGATGAGGGTTATCCGGTCCAGCCCTATGGGGTAAAGCAAAATCCTTTTTCTGTTTTGGATGTAACGGATATTGTTTACGTAAATCCTGCAAATACTGGATATTCCAGGACCATTCCAGAGACTGGAGACAAAGTTGATAGGGACAAATTCTTCGGAATAAACGCAGACATTAAATACTTGGCAGAATGGTTAAATACTTTTGTGACAAGAAACAATCGTTGGCGCTCACCTAAATATATCATTGGTGAAAGCTACGGAGGCACTCGAGTGATGGGGCTTTCACTAGCGCTACAAAACCAGCAATGGATGTATTTGAATGGTGTAATTATGGTTTCTCCAGCAGATTACAAGGTAATTCGTATTGGCGGACCTGTATCGGATGCATTGAACCTACCTTATTTTACAGCGGCTGCTTGGCATCATAAAGCACTTCCTTCTGAGTTACAAAGTAAAGATTTGTTGGATGTACTTCCCGAAGCTGAAGAATACACGGTAAATACGCTTATACCTGCTATAGCTAAAGGCGGATTCATACAGAGCACAGAAAGAGCTGAAGTTGCCAAAAAGATGGCCTATTATACTGGCTTAAAAGAAAAGGATATTCTGGACCAAAATTTGGTGGTGCCCACCCGATTCTTTTGGAAAAACCTATTGAAGGATAAAGGGGGATACACAGTAGGTAGATTGGATAGTAGGTACCGAGGTATAGACAAACAATTGTTCGGGGAGCGGCCAGATTACAATTCAGAAATCACTTCGTGGCTACATAGTTTTACTCCTGCAATTAATTACTATTTACAAGAAGAACTAAACTTCAAAACCGATATCAAATATAATATGTTCGGTCCGGTAAGGCCTTGGAACAATGAGGATGATAATACCCGTGACGACCTTAGGCAAGCCATGGCTCAAAATCCATATCTGAATGTTTTGGTCCAATCTGGTTATTATGATGGGGCTACCACTTATTTCAATGCTAAGTATACAATGTGGCAAGTTGACCCAAGTGGTAGAATGAAAGACCGTTTTGAGTTTAAAGGATACCGCTCCGGTCATATGATGTACCTTAGGCGAGAAGACCTGCAAAAAGCCAATGAGGATATTCGGGCTTTTATATTAAGGACAACTACCAAAGGAAAGAGTGCTAAATATTAAACAACGTCTTATGAAAACACTATTTGTTCCAACCTTATTTTTTTTACTGAGCCTTTGTTTTGGGGTTTCCCAAGAAATTCCGTCCAAAGCATGGCAGATTAAAACTGCTCTAATGGCGGTACCAGACGATTATAAAGAAGGAGCTAAAATCTATGGATATGATGCTGAAGGGAACTTCACAACCCTTCAGGAGGGAACTAATGACTATATCGCCCTAGCGGACGACCCTAGAGATAACAAATTCTCCACGGCAGCTTATCACCTAGATTTAGAGCCTTTTATGGCCCGAGGAAGAGCGTTGAAGGCCGATGGAAAAGAATTCAAAGAGATTTTTGATATCCGAGAGAACGAGGTGAAATCCGGGAAACTAAAAATGCCCGACAAGGCAACCCTATGTGTTTTTACAGGAACAGTAAATCAAGAAACCAAAGAAATTGAGAATCCCTATGTGCGTTATGTTTTTTACATTCCCTACGCCACCGGAAAATCCACAGGGTTACCTACAACTCCCACACCTCCTGGCCATGCGTGGTTAATGGACCCTGGCACCCATAGGGCGCATATTATGATTACTCCGCCAAAGAATTGATGTGTTTTGGAAAAACTTATCTAAAACGGCTAGTTAAATCTAGGAGTTTCTTTGAATAATAAAATACAAAGAGATAAGACTCTTGTCTAACAAGGTCATCCCTATTCTGGTTAATGCCGCAAAGGCTTTGGCAAATTAAATTCCTTACTTTTAGCCAAGAATTTCAATAATTGATGAATAGGGTTTTGATTTTGATAGCGTTTTCTTTTTTTGGCCTGTTTTCAAATAAAAAGGCCGAAGCACAAGATTGGCCGAATCTCTCACGGTATGAGAAGGAAAACGAAACCCTAAAATTAGATACGAACCAAGAGAACAGAGTAATCTTCATGGGTAATTCCATTACGGAGGGTTGGTCCACTGCGAATCCAAATTTTTTTGATAATAAATCTCATATCAACAGAGGAATCGGTGGTCAAACCACACCACAAATGTTGTTGCGCTTTAGCCAAGATGTTATCAGTTTAAAGCCTGCCGTAGTGCACATATTAGCCGGAACTAATGATATTGCCGAAAATACAGGACCTATTTCATTGGAACAGATTAGAGATAACATCCTTTCCATGGTACAATTGGCAAAAGCCAATGGCATTGAACCCATTGTTTGCTCTGTTTTACCCGCTTATGACTATCCTTGGAGACCTGGTAAAAACCCCAATATTAAGATTCCGAAATTGAATGCCATGCTAGCAAAAATGGCTAGTGAAAATGGTGTTACTTACTTAGACTATTTTTCTGAGATGGCGGACAGTCGAAATGGATTACCGGAAAAGTACACGACCGATGAGGTTCATCTAACCAAGGAAGGTTATAAGGTAATGGAAGATGTATTCCAAACAGTAATGAAAGGGGTTTTGAGTAAACAATGAAATGTTGCGTTCACATCTTTCTTTTCTTTTTTGGGATTGGGATAGCAAGTGCCCAACTTCAAAAAACAATTGACAGTCTTCAGTTTCAACTCCAAAATACCCCAAAGGATTCCAAGGAATACGTAGATCTTTTAAACGGTCTTGGTTATCAATTTTGGGTTCGAGATTCGAAAACTTCAGCAAAGTATGGCGAAGAGGCCTTAGGAATTGCGCAAAATCTTAAGTATACCTCAGGTATGGCAATGGCCCAAAGAATATTGGGTGTTTCCTATTGGACATTTGGCGAGCCAAAAAAGGCATTGGAAAGCTTAAAAGAATCTCAAGAGCTTTACGAATTAGTTTCCGATAAAGTGGGAGCAGCCAATGCACTTATGAATTCAGGAATGGTCTATGCCGATATTGGTGAATTTGACAGGGCACTAAAAATTTATGAGCAATCGATTGAAAAGTTTAGGCAATTGGATTTGAAGCGTCGCATAGCCACCACTTTTACAAAAATCGGTTCCGTTTTAATCCAACAAAATAAACTTGAGGAAGCAAAAGGCTATTTAACGAATGCCTTGAACATGCATTCGGATGATGGATATGAATATGGAGTTTCCGAAGCGCACAATCGTTTGGGAATCCTTTCTCTGATGCAAAACGAGCTGGAATTGGGTGAATATCACATCCGAAAGTCCATGGAGATTGTGGTTTCACTGAATGACGAGGACGGGGAATTGAGCAATCTTATTCAAATTGGAAAATTGTATCGATTGCAAAATAGATATGAGCTTGCAAACTCCCATTTATTGGCCGCCTTAGAAACATCAAAACAAAAAGGGCTTAAAAAATACCAGTTGCGTACTTTAAAAGAATTAAAGTTACTTAAACGTCAAGAAGGGAAGCTTCAAGAATCGCTCGAGTATTATGATGGGTTTATACAATTGAAGGATTCCATTATCAACAACGAGAAAGCGAAACAAATTGCCGCGATGGAATTCAATAATGAATTAGCGGAAAAGGAAGCCGAAATCGAACTTCTGAAAGAGACCAAGAAAACTAGGAATATTATCAATCTAAGCTTGTCCATTGGCTTACTTCTTTTATCCTGCATAGCTATACTTATGCTGAGACATCAAAAACAACGTGAAAAAAGGGAAATAGAGTTATTGAAGTCAAACGAAAAACTAACCCAAACCGAACTGGAAAATGCGCAATTACGGCAACGGGAGTTGGAACAAGAATTAGATTTTAAAAACAAAGAATTGACCTCTTACACCCTAAATTTCACGCAAAAAAACGAGCTTTTTGGTGAACTCTTGGAAAAAATAGAATCACTGCAATCAGCCACGCCTTCAAAACAATCCAAAATACTGAACGAACTTCGAAAGAAAATTAAAAGCCACACCAATCTAAACCGCGATTGGGAAGATTTTAAGCGGTATTTTGAAGAAGTGCACAAAGGCTTTTATACCACGCTTAAAGAGAAGCATCCGGACTTAAGTTCCAACGATTTAAAAATTTGCTCTTTGGCCCGGTTGAACCTGAGCATTAAGGAGACCGCCGGTGTTATGGGTATATCTCCTGAAAGTGCCAAAACAGCACGCTATCGACTGCGTAAAAAACTAGATTTACCGCCAGAAACTGAATTATTGGATTATCTATTGGAACTGGAGCAGTAAAAAGACGCTCTTTCTTTCTTAAAATTGTTTTGATATAAAAGCCTAAAAATCAAGTTTTTAAAATGTGATGTTCCCCCATTGTACCCCAATTATTAACGTGCCTTAAAATTTGTCTACCCTTTATCGGTATAAGGTTCACTTCAGGTAGCCCGTGAATTCTTTAACTGGGGCATCCTCATCCATAGTTTTGCAAAAAAAAACATGAAAAACAATTTAATCAAACAAATGGAAGAACACGTTCCGATAGAAGCCTATCGGCCAAGACGTAAATCAAACTTAAGAACGATGTTGAACAAAAAGCTTTTTATATGGAAAATATACTTTTAAACTTGCCAACCCCTTTGGAGTTAATTTTAGACCCTATCTCTTATGTGGTGTACGGGATTTACACCGTACTTATAGCGTGGGAAGCTCTCTTTCCTGCAAGAAAGCTACCTAAAATCAAATATTGGAGACTAAAAGGGTTTATAGCCTTTACCTTATTTTTCTTTTTGTCATCCTACTTACCTATGATTTGGGATACCTATTTGGTAGAATATCAACTATTTGATTTAACATTACTTGGTACCGCTTGGGGTGCGGTAGTTGGTGTTCTGTTGTATGAATTTGGTGTCTATGTTTGGCACAGAAGCATGCATAAAAGTGATAGACTCTGGAAAGTATTCCATCAAATGCATCATAGTGCAGAACGTATGGACAGCTATGGGGCCTTTTATTTCAGTCCCATGGATATGATTGGTTTTACCTTCTTGGGAAGTTTATGTCTAGTGGTAATTGCAGGTTTTACAGCGGAAGCGACAACTTGGATTATCTTGATTACTACATTCCTGGCCATATTTCAACATAGTAACGTCAAAACACCTGTTTGGATAGGATACTTTATTCAGCGACCCGAAGCTCATGCCATTCATCATGCCAAAGGCATACACGCTTACAATTATTCGGACATTTCATTTTTTGATATCGTATTTGGTACATTCAAAAATCCCAAAGGCTACGACCATGAAGCTGGGTTCTATCATGGAGCATCCGAAAAAGTTGGAGAAATGCTCTTGTTTAAGGATATCTCAAAAAAAGAAAGTTAGAACAATGAAAAAGGGGTTTCATTTTTGGAGTAGGGTATTGTGTTTGTCATTGCTATGGTGTTTTTCATTTTCTGGGTGTAACAGTAAAATTGATAAGAATAGCAAACCGTTGGTCATGGCAACATATACCTATTCAACCAACAATCGAATAGCGAATTTGGAACCTCTTTCAAAAGCATTGGGGCAGCAGCTCAACAGAGCTATTGAAGTTAAAAGCTATCCCGATGTACCTTCCTTTATACAGGGTATTAAATCCAACCAAGTGGATATTGGGTTTATAAACACATTAGGTTATTTGTTGTTGTCTTTGGATAATGAGAATATGGACCCTGTAGCAACGCTAAAGGTGAAGGAGAATGCAAAAGATAACTATAAAACAGTTCTTTTAGTAAATTCCAAAACAATTGATAATTTAACCTTTATCAAGGATAACCCTGAAGATGTATCAATAAGTTTTGTGTCACCAGGTTCAACCTCCGGAAACTTGATTCCGCGACTTTTTTTAAGTTCCATAGGCTTTCGGTTTCCTGAAAAAGTATTCAAAAAAGTAGACTATTCGGGGAACCATCAAGCTGCAATAGATAATCTATTGAACGGTAAAACCGATATTTGTGCAGTGGGAAGCAATGAATATTTTAGGCAATTACAACTTGATTCTAGCCTATCTCAATCAACTTCCGTTCTTTGGATGTCCGAAGAAATCCCTTTAGGTCCAGTTCTCTTGAATAAAAGAATCAAGGATTCAGAAAAGAAGAGCCTAATTGGATTTTTATCAACCTTGCACAAGACAAATCCCGAAGCGTTGAAAGCAGTAAAGGATGGATGGTCCGAGGCAAAGCAAGCAGAAAAGTTTTTACCCATTACGGACCAATACTATGACGATTTTAGAGAAGTCAATGGAAATAGTTCCAATCTGCCTGAAATTCTGAAGTTTTTCACTAATAATCTCTTTTAGCGCAACAGTTCCTCCCGATTACCTACTCAACACATCATCAAAATCAATCAATTAAAACGAATAGTTTGAAAAAAATAAATTCACGATTAATCCAAATTATTTTAGTATTGGTTCTAAGCCAATCATGTTCTCGAGATGAAAGTGTTCAAGTTCCTGAAGAAGAAAATCCGGTCAACGAAGAGATAATGCGAATTCCTTTAGTGGTCCATGTCATCCATTCAGGATATGCTATTGGAGAAGAAAACAATCTTTCCGAAGAGAGAATTAGAAGACAGATTCAAATATTAAATGAGGATTTCAGAAGGAAGCCGGGTACACGGGGATTCAACACGCATATTGATGGAGCAGACTCCAAAATAGAGTTTGTTTTGGCAAAACAGACCCCGGATGGCACCTCTTTCAATGGCATAAATCGAATAGATACCACATCGGTCGTAGTCGATATCCTTGGGTATGGACCCAATCATTATGCGCAATACGCCTATTGGAATCCAGAGCAGTATATTAATATATGGACCACACCCGTTCCGCGCTCGACTGAATGTTTGGCATTAGGCATAGCCACTGGGCCTGACGTCGATTTACCCGGAATTAACCATTTGGCCATTCCACAGCCAGGTGATGCGGAAGGAATTCTTGTGAGTTGGATGCATTTTGGAGAATCCGAAATAGAATGTCATGCAAGATTTGGAAGAACACTGACCCACGAAATGGGTCATTATTTAGGCTTGTTGCACACATGGGGAGGGTCAACCTGCGAGTTTAATGATTATTGCGATGATACCCCAGCCGTGGACACTCCGGTCTACGGGCGAACAGCTTTTAAAGGATGTCAAGGTGAAATGGTTCAGATTGAAAACTATATGAATTGGTCTCATGATGATGTAATGAATATGTTTTCAAAAGACCAGATTGAAAGGATGCGGTATGTCTTAACAAATCATGAGGGCAGAAATTTGCTTTTGCGCAGTAAAGCGCTTGAAACCCCCTAAAATTTCATCTCTTGGGTTGTTTTCTTAACTTTCCTCTGTGCAAAGCGGATTGATTAGCATTTTAATACCCTTCAAGAACACTGAGCTTTTTCTTAAAGACTGTTTGGATTCTATTTTGAAGCAAACCTATACCCATTGGGAAGCCATCTTAATTGACGATGCCTCAACCGATTCAAGTTTAGAAATTGTTTCCCAATACAAAAAAAAAGATACCAGAATAAAAGTCTTTGCTAACAACGGTCAAGGAATTATCCCTGCTCTACAAACGGCTTACAAAAATTGTAACGGTCAATTCATTACACGGATGGATTCTGATGATATTATGTTACCCCAACGCCTTAAGAAAATGATGGATTCTTTGGTTTTATCTGGAGAAGGTCATTTGGCGGTAGGTCAAGTAAAGTATTTTTCAGATAGAGGCATAAGCAATGGTTACGAAAGGTATGAAGCTTGGCTTAATCGATTGACCTCAAGTGGGACAAACTATAAAGAAATTTATAAAGAGTGCGTTGTCCCCTCCCCTTGTTGGATGGTTTTCAGAAGCGATTTTGAGCAATGTGGAGGGTTCAATTCAAATAGATACCCAGAAGATTACGACCTAACTTTTAGGTTTTATCAGAATGGATTAAAGATTATTCCCTGTGATGAAGTTTTACATCTATGGCGGGATTACGATAGCAGAACATCCAGAACAAGTGAACATTACGCGCAAAATTATTTTCTAGATATAAAGCTGCATTATTTTCTAAAGTTAGATTATAATCCCGATAGGCCTCTTATGATTTGGGGTGCTGGATTTAAAGGAAAAAGCATTGCCAAAGGACTCCTAGAAAAGGACGTTGATTTTGTTTGGCTATGCGATAACCCTAATAAGATTGGCAAAAAGATATATGACCAACCACTCCATCACTTTTCCAGAATATCTTCTATTAGTGAGCCACAGAGCATTATCACAGTTGCTAACGAAGATGAACAAAAAAAGATTATATCATTTTTTGATCAGTTGGGCCATGTTATGAGTAAGGATTACTTCTTTTTTTGTTGATATACCATAAACAATTATAAATGAACATTTAGGATGATTTTAAATGGTTATTGTCCATTGTTAATTGACGATTGCCGAATTTTTCATTGAAATTAGGGAAGTCTTAACAGCATTTGGATTCCAGCCTATCTATTTTAATCAATATATTTGTTCAACAATATTGGGAATGCAATTAAAACATCCGGAAATTCTTTGGGCCCTTCTTTTGCTCCTTATTCCAATAATCATTCATCTTTTTCAACTAAGGCGATTTAAGAAAACTCCTTTTACCAATGTTGCCATGTTGCAAACGGTGGTAATTGAATCCCGCAAGAGCAATACCTTAAAAAAGTGGCTGCTGCTACTTACTAGATTGCTGCTCTTAGCCAGTATCATTATCGCTTTCGCACAACCTTTCGTTGCCAATAATGATGCATTACGGGAAAAGGAAACTGTCATTTACTTGGACAATTCCTTCAGTATGCAGGCCATGAACAATGGTGTCAACTTACTTGAAAAGGCTACTCAGGACTTATTAAAGCATATAGATAACGAACAGACCATTAATCTATTTACCAACAGCAATACATATAAAGGCGTTTCGGTGAAAGACATTCAAAACACCCTGTTGTCACTGCCGTTTACCTTTAAGCAGCTAGGTATGGATGATATTGTTTTAAAGGCTAATACCTTATTTTCCCAAAATAAGAATTCCAAAAAAAATCTTATTCTTATATCCGATTTTCAAAACGTAATGGAATCCGAAAATCGAGATTCCATTCCGCGAAATAGCACATATTTAGTACCCATTAAATCAGATAAGTTGGTGAACGTATCCATAGATTCAGTAGCTATAGAAGACACCAATAACGAACAATTAAAGCTTACTGTTTTTCTTAGTGGCACCAATGTTTTTGAGCCTGTTCCTGTTTCCTTGTTCGACGGAGAAACATTGATTGCAAAATCCGCAGCGGATTTTAACGAAAATGAAAGAACAACCTTGGATTTTTCAATTCCGAACACGGGTACTATCGATGGACAACTTAAACTTTCAGATGGCGGACTGTCTTTTGATAATCAATTTTATTTAAATCTAGATACCAAAGAAAAGACCAAAATTTTAAGTATTTCGGATACAGTAGAACCCAATAATTATCTGGAACGACTATTTGGTGATGAAGAGTTTATTCTTTCCCAATATCCTCTAAATGCATTGGATTATAGTCTGATTGATACTCAAAATTTCATCATCTTAGACAATTTAACATCAATATCTACAGGACTAGCTCGAATTTTATCTGTATTCAAAAGCAATGGAGGCAGTCTTGTGGTAATCCCTTCAGAAACGATTGATGTTCAATCGTACAACCAATTCCTGTTACAACATTTTAATACAACTGTTTTACACGATTTAGCTGTTCAAAAAAGAATTACGACTATATCATATGACCACCCTTTGTATCAAAATGTGTTCGAAAAACGGATTGAGAATTTCCAATATCCTCAAACTAATCACTATTATAAAATTAGTTCCAGAGCACCGAGTATCCTTTCATTTGATGGAAACGACCCCTTTTTAATTGGAAGTAGCGGATTTTATTTTTTCACTTCTTCACTTAAAAAAGAAGTATGCAATTTTAAAGGGTCGTCACTTATAGTACCCACATTTTATAATATGGCACTATCAGGCCTTCAAGCACCAGATTTGTTTCACACGCTAGGTAAGACCAATATAGTGGACATTGGTATTGAATTGGGCAGCGAAAACATTGTGCAAGTAAAAAACTCTGAAAATCAGTTTATCCCCTTGCAGCAATCCTTTCCAAATAAAGTACGATTGACCTTTGAAGAAAACCCTGCAACAGATGGAGTTTATGAAGTTGTCAATGACGAAAAAGTTATTCGGAAAATCAGCTTCAATTATCCCCGAAATGAAAGTGAGCTGCAGTATCTAGATATGGAAAACTTCCAAAATGTAACCTTGAAAGAATCTCTTGGTTCTTTGTTTGAGCTATTGGAGAAAGAAAGCAGTATTACCTCATATTGGAAATGGTTTGTTATTTTTGCGCTGCTATTTGCGTTAGTGGAGGTAATCATCCAAAAATTTGTTTCATGAACATCCTATTAAAGTCAGCCAAAATAGTTTCACCAGAAAACTCGGCACTGCACTTAAAAAAAAGGGATATTTTCATTAAAAAGGGGATTATTGAAAAAATAGCGGCTTCTATTGATAACATTCCCTCAGGCACAAAAATAATTGACCATAAAAACCTTCACGTATCCATAGGGTGGTTCGATACTGGAGTTAGCTTTGGAGAACCCGGACACGAAGAACGCGAAACCATCGAAAACGGGCTTTTAGTTGCTGCAAAAAGTGGGTTTACGAACATTGTTTTAAACCCCACCACGACTCCTGTTCCAGACACCAGTTCTGATATTGTTTTTCTTATAGAAAGAGCTAAAAGCAGTGCTACGCAATTACATCCGCTAGGCAGTTTATCCAAAAATGCAAAAGGAGTAGATTTAGCCGAGCTTTTCGATATGCAGAATGCAGGTTCTGTAGGTTTCTACGATTTCAAAAGTCAAATTACCAATCCTAACCTTTTCAAAATAGCGTTACTATATGCGCAAAGTTTTAATGGGCTTATTTTTTCATTTCCTGAAGACATACAAATCAAAGGAAAAGGTGTTGTAAATGAGGGAGCAATGTCAACATCTTTGGGATTAAAGGGAATTCCAGGATTAGCGGAAGAACTTCAGATTTCCAGAGACCTTTTCATTTTAGAGTACACAGGCGGGAAATTACATATTCCAACCATTTCAACTGCCAATTCTGTTAAATTGATTTCCGCAGCAAAGAAAAGGGGATTGGATGTAAGCTGTAGCGTGGCCATCCATAACCTTCTGTTTATGGATGATAGTCTCTCCCACTTTGATACCGCTTTTAAGGTAAGTCCTCCTTTACGAACAAAATCGGACACCAAGGCATTGATCAAAGGATTAAGGGATGGAACTATTGATTTTGTAACCTCAGATCATGTTCCTTTGGATGTGGAAGAAAAACGTTTGGAGTTTGACAACGCCCTTGATGGTACGATAGGGCTAGAATCCGCTTTTGGTAGTCTAAATCTAATATTTGAAATGGAAGAGACCATACAGTTGCTGACCAAGGGCTGGGAACGTTTCAATATTGAAAAACCAAAAATAGAAACTGGTAGTCCTGCCTGTCTCACGCTATTTGAACCTAATGAAGAATGGGACTTTACGACTAATGATATCGGTTCTACTTCAAAGAACAGTATGTTTCTGAACGCAGCCCAAAAAGGAAAGGTTTTGGGAACAATTTCGAATAACATTTTAACCCTATAGGATTTTGACAACCGAAAAAGAGGGAAGAACTACAGCATCAATTGCTTATTTGACCATTGTGGGCAGTTTAATTGCTATAACCATGAATATGGAACCCAAGAATACCTTTGCCCGATTTCATATTCGGCAAGCATTTGGAATTCATTTGCTCTATCATGGCCTAGCAATTGTTCTTACTTTCTCTGGCATTGTTCAGGCATCTTTTTGGTTATTTATTACTTACATTATCGCAGCATTGTATGGATTGCTTAGTGCGCTAAACCAAAAAAAACAATCCATTCCCGTAATAGGCACCTATTTTCAAAAATGGTTTACCTTTATTTCATAAATTTTTATTCATGTCCCCCACCCCGCTATCACTGACCTACCTGGTACAACCTTCCAAGACCCAAAACTCTAAAACTCCTGCAATTTTTATGTTTCACGGGTACGGTAGCAACGAAGAAGATTTGTTTTCGTTCGCCCCAGAGCTTCCAGAAGAGTTTACCATTTTTTCGGTTAGGGCACCCTATTCTTTGGAGCCCTTTGGCTATGCGTGGTATGCTATTAATTTTGATGCGGAATATGGAAAATGGAGCGATGATGAACAAGCGATTGAATCTCGGGAAAAGATTTTGACCTTTATAGAAGAAGCTATAGAAACCTACCAGCTCGATGCGAACAATATTACCCTTTTAGGATTTAGCCAAGGAACCATACTAAGTTATTCCGTGGCTTTATCATATCCGGAAAAAGTCAAAAATGTAGTGGCCCTAAGCGGGTATATCAATGAAAAAATTATACTGGAAGGGTATGAAACCAAGAGTTTGAAACATTTGAGTTTTTACGCCTCCCATGGTCAGGTTGACCAAGTAATACCTTTGGAATGGGCACAAAAGACACCAGAATTCCTAAAAAACCTAGGTGTTTCATGTAAGTATGAAGAATTTCCCGTAGGACATGGAGTTTCTCCACAAAACTTCTATTCGTTTAAGACTTGGTTAGAGGAACATCTTTAATTACTTCGGGCATAGAGAAGATGGTCCACAAGAGTGAAGTCAATACTCAAATCATCTTTAAGTTCATATTTGATAATCAAGTCACCCCAGAATTTTCCATCAGAGAAGTCTGCCAATAGCCATTTATGGTTCAGTACTTTTATTTTGTTGATTTTAAAATCACTGTTCATTCCTTCATAAGGAATCAAAGGATTATCCCCTGAGCGCTCATTGGTCTCCAATAGCTTATCCGCAATATAGCGGGAGGGGTTTTGTAAATCCAGATGGTCATAATAGGCCAAAGCATCATCATTATTTTCCAAAGAGAAATACTGAATATCCAGAATCTTGAGTTGTGCATTCTGAATAGAATCTTTTAGTGATTGATTTTCCGTTTGCAACGTATTGATATCAGCATTCATTGCTTTTTGAAGGTTGTTTGTGCTGACAAATTGGTATAAAGCAATCAAGGCCGCAAAAACAAATAGGTACAGAAATATCTTGTTCTTCATGAAATTGGTATGTTCAAAGTAAGATTATCATAAGCTAGGAATATGTTTTCCGGTAGTTTTTTTTCCACCTCTTCATGGAAACCCAGCATATGGCTTATATGTGTAAAATAGGTTTTTTCCGCGTCAACCATCTGAGCAAATTCGAGTGCTTCTTCCAAATTAAAATGCGAATGGTGCGGTTCCTCTCGAAGTGCATTTACTACTAAAACTTTGGCACCCAGAATTTTCTGTATCTGATCTTCTTCAACACGCTTCACATCGGTCAAATACACAAAATCACCTAATCGGTAACCAAAAACCTGAAGCCTATTATGGTACACTTCTATGGGAACAACTTGCAAATCCCCCAACTCAAACGAGACGTCTTTTACAACCTCGTTCACTTGAACCGCCGGTGCTCCAGGATATCTGTTTTCGTCAGCAAATATATAATCGAACCGACGTTTTAAAGAATCGATTACCCTTTGGTGGGCATATACGGGAATATCACCTTGTCGGAAGAAAAATGGTCGAATATCATCGATGCCGGCCGTATGGTCTGCATGCTCATGGGTAAATAGAATACCATCCAGACTGTTCACAGAATTGGTCAACATTTGTTGCCTAAAGTCTGGACCACAGTCAATCACGTAGTTGTTATCGTTCCATGAAACCAAAACGGAGACCCGTAACCGTTTGTCCCTCGAATCTTTGCTCAAGCAGACTGGATGATTGCTGCCAATAACGGGAATTCCCTGGGAGGTACCTGTTCCTAAAAAAGTAATGGTCATCATATCGTCCATTAAAATCAAAATTATAACTTATTTATGTAAATTGAAGGAATGAAAATGTAACTTTGTTTTTAGCTAAACCATTCACTTATGTCTACTGTTGCCAGCGAAGAAAACGCTTTTGAGAATATTCTCTCCATAAAGGCAAAAACACTACGAATAAATCTTAATAAGAATATTTACGGAACCTTTGCGGAAATTGGGGCGGGACAGGAAACTGCTAGACAATTTTTTAGGGCTGGCGGTGCTTCAGGGACCATAGCGAAAGCGATGAGTGCCTACGACAAAGCGTTTAGTGATGCTATTTACGGTGTAGAACATGACGGACGCTATGTAACACAGGCCAGATTGAAACGTATGCTGGTTCATGAGATGGATTTGGTAGAAAAGCGCATTAGCCGAGAGACCAATCCTGACTATCTGTTCTTTACGTATGCCAATACTGTGGCCACCATTGATTTTTCCAAGCGCTATAAAGGCCATGGATGGATTGGGATACGATTTCAGCTAAATCCCAAACAGAAAGAATTCGACGAAATCGTACTTCACGTGCGGTTTAAACAAAATGAAGCCAGATTACAACAAGAAACACTGGGAACCTTAGGTGTCAATTTAATCTACGGTGCTTTTTTCAAGCATAGTGAACCACGGGTATTACTAAAAGAACTATACGACCATATTGACAAGGATACCTTGGAAATTGATATGGTAAACTTTATAGGTCCCAGTTTTAAGGATGTGGATAACCGTTTGATGAGCCTACAGCTTATCAGAAACGGAATGACGGATGCCGTGATGTTCGGACCTGATGGAAATAATTTGTTACCTGCAGCGGTACTTTATAAAAAGAATATTCTCGCCCTTAGAGGTAGCTTCCGGCCTGTTACCAAGGTAAATATGGATATGTTCCAGAAGTCCTATGATATTTTCATTCGTGAACAAACCGTGGAATATGAAAATACAATTGTGGTTTTTGAGATTACCTTGTCCAACCTAAAAGCCGCTGGGGAAATTGACGAACAAGACTTCATGGATAGAGCAGAATTGCTCAGTTCGTTGGGGCATACCGTGCTTATTTCAAATTTCCAGGAATATTACAAATTGGTGGAGTATTTCAACAACTATACCAAGGCCAAGCTTGGATTGACTATGGGCATCAACAACTTGATTGATGTTTTTGATGAAAAATACTATCGTCATTTAAGTGGCGGAATATTGGAGGCCTTCGGAAAGTTGTTCTTTAAGGATTTGAAGGTCTACCTCTATCCTATGAAAGACCCGCAAACAGGTCAAATAATGACCAGCAACAATGTAAAAGTGCATCCACGGATGAAAGAACTTTACAAGTTCTTTAAGTACAATGGAAAAGTCATGGATATTATTGATTATGACCCAGACATTATGAATATCTTCTCCAGAGATGTATTGAAAAAAATTGCCAACGGTGAAGATGGCTGGGAAGAAATGTTACCAGAAGGTATTGCCGAAATGATAAAGGAAAAAGGTCTTTTCCAAAGAAAAGAGCTAGCAGAAAAACCGAAAGCTTAGTCTTACTGGCTACGAAAAGAAAACGGCACCTTTTAGGTGCCGTTTTTGTTTAGTTGAGCAATTGCGCTGCGTGGTCTTTGGTTTTCACTTTTTCTATTACACGATTTATAATCCCTTCTTCATCTATAACAAAGGTGGTTCTGTGTAAACCATCATATTCCTTGCCCATAAATTTTTTAGGCCCCCAAACACCAAAAGTTTTAATAACCGTATGGTCTTCGTCAGCTAGCAGCGGGAAAGGAAAATCATATTTATTCCTGAAATTCGCCTGCTTTTTTTGAGAATCTTCACTTACTCCCAAAAGTTCATAGCCTTCTTCCTGCAACAAACTGTAGTTATCCCTAAGATTGCAAGCCTCCGCAGTACATCCAGGTGTATTGGCCCGTGGATAGAAAAAAACCACTAGTTTTTTACCTTGATAATCCTGTAAATTAATTGTATTGCCGTCTTGGTCTTTTGCGGAAAATTCAGGTACTTTATCTCCTGCCTTGAGCATATTCATAATAGTCTTCTTGATTTAATATTGTTTAACTTATTTCAAGTAAATTTAAACAAAAATGACAAAACAGGATAAAGTAAATTTTATAATTACCACATTGGACGAACTTTATCCCACTATTCCCATACCGCTTGACCATAGAGACCCTTATACTTTATTGATTGCCGTACTTTTATCTGCCCAAAGTACAGATGTTCGGGTAAATCAGATTACACCTTTGCTATTTGCTAGGGCAGATAATCCTTACGCTATGGTAAAATTAACGGTAGAGGAAATTCGTGAAATTATCAAACCTGTAGGTCTCTCCCCTATGAAATCCAAAGGGATTCACGGGTTATCCCAAATTTTGATTGATAAATATGACGGACAAGTACCTCAAGAAATAGAACTATTGGAAGAGCTGCCAGCTGTTGGGCATAAAACAGCAAGTGTTGTAGTTTCCCAAGCTTTCGGAATACCTGCATTTCCAGTTGATACCCACATCCATCGTCTTATTTATAGATGGGGATTAAGCAATGGTAAAAACGTAGTTCAAACAGAAAAGGATTGTAAGAGATTGTTTCCCAAGGATATATGGAATCGATTACACCTTCAAATAATATGGTACGGCAGGGAGTATTCCCCAGCAAGGGGTTGGAATTTGGAAAATGACATCATCACCAAGACAATAGGTAGAAAAACGGTGCTCAACGACTATTATAAAAATAAAAAGGACCGCTAAATAGCGGTCCTTTTTATGTACGGTCTACAAGTCTTAGTTCAAGTTAAGCTCGAACTTCTGATTTTGGCAATCTACTACTTGTAGTGACTTAGAATAGCTCAGTAAAAACTTGACGGTTCCCTGACTCGCTTTTACTGTTCTGGTAAGTCTTTGTTCTTCAGAGTAAATATTTTCCATATTTCAGCATTAATGTTACACTTAGATAACGGCGCTGAATTGGAATTATTGCAACGTTCGATGGAATGCAGATTAATTCGTTAAAACGATATTATGCCTATCTACGATTTTTCTTAGGTTGATTAAGGCATATCGCATTCTTCCTAATGCAGTATTAATGCTTACTCCAGTATTTTCAGATATTTCCTTGAAACTCATATCCTTATAGATTCGCATAACCAATACTTCCTTTTGGTCGTCTGGTAATTCATCTATCAAAAGAGTCAAGTCTCTATCAATCTGGTCTTTTATGATTCTTTTTTCTGCATTAAGCTTATCATCCTTTATAACAGAAAAGATGTTGAAGTCATCACTACCTTCAAACTTGGGCATTCTTTTATTCTTTCTGAAGTGGTCAATAATAAGGTTGTGTGCAATTCGCATCACCCACGGAAGAAATTTTCCTTCTTCACTATAAGACCCTCTCTTGAGCGTTTTAATCACTTTAATAAAAGTATCTTGAAAGATGTCCTCTGCAACATCCCTATCCAATACTTTGGAGTAAATAAAACTTGAAATTCTTTGGTTGTAACGATTAATGAGTACTTCGAGAGCTTTTTCGTCTCCTGCAATGTAGTTCTTTACTAATATCGAGTCGTCAATCTGTAGTTCCATACAAATTACTTTTTTGGTTAACACTAGGTGCCTCCTTACCAGTAAGGGCGGCATTGTTAATTAGTTATTTAAAAAAAAGTAATTATCGCTGTATAGGCCTATCAGGTTTTTAATTACAACTCAAAGATATATAAATCAGGTACCCAGATGAAAACTTATGTTGTGATTTGGGCATTTTTAGATGTTAACTCAAACAATATACGTATTAAGTGGGGGGTATTGTATCTTTACACCCCTAATTTTAACAAATGGCCTCCATTCAGAACATAGATTCCAAGAAGAATATTATCATCAAAGGTGCCAAACTTCATAACCTTAAAAACATTGATGTTGTTATTCCGAGAAATCAACTTGTTGTTATTACCGGTTTATCTGGTTCAGGTAAGTCCAGTTTAGCATTCGATACCCTGTATGCCGAAGGCCAACGGAGATATGTTGAGAGTCTTTCCTCCTATGCAAGGCAGTTTTTGGGTAAGTTGGATAAACCCAAAGTAGATTATATAAAAGGTATTGCTCCCGCAATTGCCATAGAACAAAAAGTGAATTCAACCAATCCGCGTTCCACGGTTGGGACAACCACAGAAATATACGATTACCTTAAATTGTTATATGCGCGCATCGGGAAAACCATATCTCCAATTTCTGGAAGTGAAGTAAAGAAAAACACAGTCAGTGATGTGGTAGACCATGTGCGATCTTTTCCTGAAGGGACCAAGCTTTTGCTACTTGCTCCAATTGTAATTAAAGAAGATAGAGATCCACAAAAATCACTTCAACTTTTTTCAAAACAAGGATATGCAAGAATCAAATACAATAATGAGGTAGTAAGAATAGATCAGGTACCTAAAGATATAGGACGGGAATTTGAATTGGTGGTAGACCGAATCATCGTAAAAGAAGATGAGGATTTCTACAATCGTCTGGGTAATGCCGTTGACAACGCTTTTTTTGAGGGGAAAGGACGGTGTGGTATTGAAAGTTTGATGGATAACACCACTAAAAGCTTCAGTAATCAATTTGAATTGGATGGGATAAAGTTTATGGAACCTAACGTCCACCTATTCAGCTTCAATAATCCTTATGGCGCTTGTCCTAAGTGCGAAGGATATGGAGACATTATTGGTATAGATGCGGATTTGGTAATTCCGGATACCTCCCTATCTATTTATGAAAGTGCCGTTTTTCCCTGGAGAGGTGAAAGTATGAGTTGGTACAAAGACCAATTGGTCAATTCAGCTTATAAGTTTGATTTCCCCATCCATAAACCTTGGTACGAACTTAGCGAGGAACAAAAAGAATTGGTCTGGAACGGCAACGATCATTTTATAGGAATCCATAAGTTCTTTGAACAATTGGAAGAAAAGAGCTATAAAATTCAAAATCGAGTGATGCTTTCCCGTTATAGAGGAAAAACCAAATGTCCGGCATGCAAAGGGAGGCGATTGAGAAAAGAGGCAGATTATGTGAAGGTAGATGGAAAATCCATTTCTGAACTTATAGAACAACCTATTAAAAAACTAATTCCCTTTTTTGAAAATCTACGATTATCTGAGCATGACTCACAAATAGCTCAACGTTTACTCAAAGAAATTAATACGCGGCTGGACTTTCTCTATAAGGTAGGTCTCAGTTACCTTACCCTTAATAGGAAATCGAACTCATTGTCCGGAGGAGAAAGTCAACGAATCAACCTGGCCACCTCCTTAGGAAGTAGTTTGGTGGGTTCCATGTACATTTTGGATGAACCTAGTATTGGCTTGCACCCTAAGGATACAGAAAATCTTATCGAGGTATTAAAATCGCTTCGCGATTTGGGCAATACGGTAATTGTAGTGGAACATGATGAAGATATCATGAAAGCTGCAGACAAAATAATTGATATTGGACCTGAGGCAGGAACACTAGGCGGACAATTGGTAGCTGAAGGAACCTTTACTGAAATGCTTATGGCCAATACTTTAACAGCCGAATACCTAAATGGAACCTTGGCCATAGAAGTACCCAACGAGCGCAGAACTTCTAAAAGTCATATTCAAATCATCGGTGCCCGCGAGAACAATCTCAAGAATATCAATGTAACTTTTCCACTGAACATGCTTACGGTGGTTACCGGTGTATCCGGAAGCGGAAAAAGTACTTTAGTTAAGCGTATTTTATATCCTTCTATACTAAAGGAAATTGGTGGGTATGGAGAAAAAGCCGGACAATTCACCAAAATGGAAGGGAAATATGCCCATATCAAACATGTTGAATTTGTCGACCAAAATCCGATTGGTCGTTCTTCTAGGTCAAACCCCGTAACCTATATTAAGGCTTATGATGATATCCGCTCTCTTTTTGCATCCCAAAAACTCAGCAAACTTAGAGGGTATCAAGCCAAACATTTCTCCTTTAATGTGGATGGGGGTCGTTGTGAAAAATGTAAGGGAGAAGGCGAAATTACAGTAGAGATGCAGTTTATGGCCGATGTGCATTTAGTATGTGATGTATGTGATGGTAAGCGCTTCAAAAAAGAAATTTTGGAAGTTCAATTTGAAGGTAAAAACATCGATGACATTCTCAATATGACCATTGATGATGCTATAGAACATTTTAAGCATCATAAACAACAAAAAATAGTTTCTAAACTTCAACCTCTCCAGGATGTAGGATTAGGCTACGTTACCTTAGGTCAGTCCTCATCTACACTATCCGGAGGAGAGGCACAACGTATAAAGCTAGCTTCATTTCTTATAAAAGGAAACACTAAGGAAAAAGCCTTGTTCATCTTTGATGAACCCACCACTGGACTACATTTTCACGATATCAATAAACTACTCAAATCCTTCAACGAATTAATAGGTAAAGGGCATTCCGTTATTGTTATAGAACACAACATTGACCTTATCAAATGCGCAGACTACATTATAGATCTAGGGCCCGAAGGTGGTGAAAATGGAGGTAATCTGGTAGCGGAAGGTACACCAGAAGAGATTGCTAAAAATAAACAATCTTCTACCGCAAAATATTTGGCAGAAAAGCTGTAAAAAATTTGTTTGCAAACCATTTGATCTTTTCTTAAAGGTTAATTCAACAATGGACATAAACAATAGCCATTGTATCAAGTTCACGTAATATTTTCAGGCACTTTTAAGTTGGTTTCAACACAACAGAAAACTTATATCCTCACTATTTAAATAGTTTTTTACTCAAAAAAAGTATTTACATAACTGATTATCAATATTTTAATTTTTTTGGCACGCTGTTTGGTTAGTAGTTATCAGAATGTAAATAGTTGCATTCGGTAACTTAAATCAGTAGGATATGAAAAAGTTGGTACTCATTTTAACAGCAGTTCTGTTTGGAAGTTTTGTTTCCAATGCAGCCACTAAAGTAGATGATTCATTCACATCAGCTACTTTTCGATATGGTAACTCCTTCATCTTTGCGGAAGATGGGATAACTTTTTCAGTATACCCAGATGGAGAGTTTGATTTCTTCATCAATAATCAAGTTAATGTAGGTGTTGGTGCACAAATTGGTAACGTAGGAATCACTTTTAACTCTGGTTTCAATTATAGCCCATTTGTTCAGTACGATGATTATGGTGCCGTGATTCAGGTTGAGAATATTCCTATTTTCTATGATAACTGGGGACGTGTTAGCCAAATTGGAAGCGTGGACGTTTGGTATAGAAATGGTCGTGTACGAAGAGTTGGTGGATTGAATGTATTCTACAATGGAGGAGTGTTCAGTCACTATACCGGGTTCATCAATGTATATAACAGACGATACGTATATAGACCTTTCCATAGATTCTTTGTGAGACCGGCCGTAGGTTTCTGTAACGTATGGCGCACACCATATAGAAGATATTATAGGCCTTTGAGATATACATATTATAGACCTTATAGAAACAATTATAGAAGAGCTTACGCAAGAATTGGAAGAACACATAGAAATGACCGAGGGGTTCGTAGAGCAAATATTTATAGAAATGATAGAAGAGTTGCAGTAAGAAGTAACAACCTTAGAAGAAACGATGTGGTAAGGTCCAATCGTTCAGCGGAAAGGTCAATTTATAGATCCAATGGAAACAGGGTTTCCAACGTAGGCCGAGATAGAGCAGTAAGAAGATCTACTGATGGTAGAAGAAACACAGTAAGTCGCACAGAGACTACGGTTCGAAGGAATAACAATTCTGGACGTACCATAAATAGAAGTGCAAATAGAAATGGAAATAGAAGTGGTAATACCGTAAGTAGAACGGTTACCAAACGTGAAGTATCTCGTACGCCCAGCACAAGGACCGTGAACAGGCGACAAGTGACCACTACTCCAAAAAGTAGAAGTGTTACACGAAGTACGACACAAACATATAAAGAGCCCAACAGTACAAGAAGAAGTACTGCGAGCAGAAATAACTCAGGTAGCAGAACGGTAAAAAGAAGTTCTTCAACAACGGTTAAAAGAAGCCCTGGGAATACTTCTTCAAGAAGAAGTAACAGTAATTTGAAATCAAGAACTAGAAGTTCTAGAACGAGATAAAAAGTAGTTTTTAGGTTGGTTAGTTGTTTACCCCGTGGTTGGATTTATCCGCCACGGGGTTTTTCTTTGAAATCATTCGCTTTTTCGCAACCATTTGGAAAGCACTCCTGATATATCCTCGGATATTTCAAACCGATACAAAATACCTAAATACATGATGACAATAAAGCCCGATTTCAAAAGGATGTTCAAGATGGGATGGAAATCAAAATTAAATACACTAAACAACGCTCCCAATAAAACCAATGCAGCAAACACTTTGAATGTGGATTTGGTGAACGGTAATATTCCGAATTTTAGTTTTACAAATACTATTTTGGTCAAATTGAATAAAAAAATGGAAATAAAGCTGGCTAAAGCGGCACCTTCTATTCCATATTTAGGGATAAGAAGCAGATTTAGAGCTATTGTCAAAGCGGACAGTCCAACCCCAAAAATCAAGATAGTTTTGTAATACTTGGAATTGTATAGAATAGAATTGTTGTTTCCCAGTAGAGAATCAAGCACCTTGGCCATTCCAATCAGAAAAACGATAAAAAATCCGTCTCGGTAATTTTCTGGCAATAGCAGGTATAAATCTTCCAAGTTGAGAACAATCAATAAAAAGAGAATACCGGAAGCAATAAACAAGGTCAGGGAAGTTTTCTTATATAATGCTTCCAAACCAAATGAATCCCCATTATTGAGTAATTCGGCAGTTAACGGATAAGTAATCTGATGCATTGCCCTAGATGGCACAATAATGACTGTAGCAATGTATACTGCAACCCCGTAATAAGCTACATTTTCAATTTGAACAAATTGATTTATCATTACCTTGTCTATCTCCAAAAGTATCAGTGCTGCAGACCCTCCCAAAATAAGAAGCAAAGAATACAACAACACTTCTTTGGTATTATTTGGAAATGAAAAGTCCAACTTCGGAAAGTGAATACGGAATGCATATATCTTTAATACAATGGCCCTAAGAATATATAATCCTACCAAAAGCTTAAAGAACGTATCCAACGAAAACACTTCAAAATACAATAGTACCAGTAAAACAGTAACCCCTACCCTGCCAAATACCTCCTTCATGAAATTACCAAAAACCGATTTTAAGTGTACTTTACACCAGGCGTAGAAAACCTCAAAGTATGCCATGGACAATCCCACAAAAAATACATACCACAAATAGTCTTTTACCATTGGGTTTTCCTGAGATACCAGATTCCCCAGAGGTTCATAAAAGCAAAAAACCAAACAGCATACCGGCATAGTTCCCAGCAAAGGGGTAAGAAGCATAAGGGTAAGAAAACCGTCTTTTTCTGTTTCTTGGTAATGACTATGGAACTTTACAATGGTATTATGGACTCCAAAAGCCATTAATGGCATTAGAATTGCCCCGGAAGCAAGAATAAAAGTAACCAATCCGTAATATGAATCAGGAAGAATCTTGGTATATAAAAAAACAGTGTTCACCGCACCGAACAGAAAGCCTAGATAGGTTGTAAACACATTTTTTAAGGATTGCTTCAGGACGATTCCCATCGAATGTAATTTGCCAAAGATTCTGTCAATACCTTTCTGTGATACTTTTCAATATCTTTTGCCTTTGAATATAGTGCCTCGTTCTGGTATTGCTGAAACCAATCCAAAAGTACAGCTTTAATTAATTCTGTTTCTGAATGGCGAAAAACTTCTCCAGATTGTGTGGTATTAATCATTTGACCCGCCTCCCAATCTTTGGGACCAATACCTAAAATTGGTCTTCCAGCTTTGAAATATTCAAAAAGTTTTCCTGGGATAATGCCTTTGGTTTCCTCTGAATCTATCTCCAACAAAAGTAAAACCTGGGTTCGTTGCTGCAATTGCAATACATTTTCATGGGATATATAGCCCATAAAATCTACATAATCAGCTAATCCAAAATTGGTGATTGAATCTTTAACTTCCTCTCCCACTACTCCAACCAACTGAATCTTCAAAGCATCAGCAAAATCCATCTGGGCATCAACCAGTTCTCTTAGTGCTTGCCATAAACCAATAGGATTTCTCCCAGTAAGTAGCGAACCAATATGGGAAACAGTAAATTTTGAATCTAATCTCTTTGTTTCGGAAACATCATCAAAACCATTGGTGATTGTTTTAATAGGAGTATTTGTTATCTCTTCAAACTCAGCTTTGGTGGTATTGCTGGTCGCAATCAACTTATCCGCTGTATCCAGTACCGTCTTCTCTAGATACTTATGCTTTTTTTGAGAAGATTTGGTCAATCTTAGCTTTTTGTGATACCCTATGGAAGTCCATGGATCCCTAAAATCCGCAAGCCATTGAACGTTGTGCTTCTTTTTAAGACCCAAGCCAATAAGATGTACGCTATGGGGTGGTCCTGTCGTGATTATGGTTTCTATCCCTTCCTTTGCAATAAAATTTGAAAGATATGTGATGGAGGGTTTAATCCAGAATTTACGAGCATCCGGAATAAAGAAATTACCGCGTACCCATAACATGAGCTTTGAAAGAGGTGATGCTTTTTTGTCGGGAATCACTCCTGAACTAATACTCTTTGTTTTCTTCTTGGAGAGAAGTGAGGCAAAAGCATAAGGTTCTTTTATAGGGTGTTTTAAAATCTGAATGCCTTTAGGTACTTCGGCTTCTAAATGGGCATCCTGTATGGGGTAATTTGGATTTTTTGGAACATAGACAATGGGTTCAATTCCAAAATCCGGTAGATACTTCACAAATTTTAGCCATCGCTGAACTCCTGGCCCACCGGCTGGCGGCCAGTAATACGCTATGATCAAAACCTTTTGCATCAGGCTTTGCTTTTTTTCTTTTTACCTGATGAAAACATGGAGAATCCGAAGCCTCCTAAAATAATAACGGCCAAACCAATACAACTGGCCAGACTTATTTGACTGCCCATCTGAACCACTTTAGGTTCAAACTTAAACACAATATCATGCTGCCCTGGTGGAATTCTCAAACCTCGCAAGGCATAATTCACCCTAAAATGATTTTGTGCTTTTCCATCAATCGTAACCTCCCAACCCTCTGGATAGTGCATTTCTGAAAAAACAGCAAATCCTTCGTTACTATTGTTAGAACGATACTTTATGAAGTTAGGTCGGTACTCTGTTAAATCAATTGTGGCCAAAGAATCAACCGTGTAATAATGCTTTGTTAGTGTTGGATACATTTTGGTATTGACAACTGCCTCCGTTTTTGATTCAAAAGAGGCTAATCCCTGAATTTCGGCATTGGAAGAATTTACAGGAACTATGCGTTCCACAAACCATGCATTTCCATTTCTCTGGTCGTTGATGGCGGGAACACTATTTCCTTCTTCATCTTGTTGTATCACATATTTTACATTCAGCATATCCAATACTTCTGTATTGTTATTATACAGATGGTATTCAAATAAATCCTGAAGGCGCTTCGGTTTGGCTGCATGATAACCTCCAATGGATTTATGGAAATATGAAGTCCTAGCCCCATTTATTCCCTCCTGTGGGTCAAAAACCCGGTAAATATCGGTATCCTGCTGAATGGCATTATCAATCTGACTGGCCTGAAAAGGTGTATTTACTTGGCGTTGTCTTACAAAATCGTCTTCATTTACATAACGTAATGCCACACCTACCAAATCAAACAAAACAAGTACTCCCAAGGCAATGGTAGCAATGTTCTTACTTATTTTTTCCTTTATCAATAACCATATGACCAATGTGGCCAACACAACATAAATGAGGGAACGTATGGTATCGTTTATATAAACAGCTTCCCTATCCCTTTGTATCATGGAAACCAATTCATCTCCAAAATAAGACCTGAAAGTTTCATCCCGCATTCCCACAAAATCAAAAAAGCCCATCAACAGAAAGATGGTAACCACCAATCCCAACATGATGAAAAAACTCCATTTTAGAGCCTTCAACATATTCTTCTTTTGGATTTTGGCCCTAAAAATCTCCCGTAGCCCTAAAACACCTAGTACGGGTAAGCATAGTTCCAGAACAACCTGAATGGATGAAACAGCACGAAACTTATTGTACAACGGGAAATAGTCAATCATAAAATTGGTAAGCTCGGGAAAGTTTTTACCCCAAGAAAGAACCAAAGAAAGTAATGCCCCTAGCGCCAACCACCACTTGCGTTTACCCTTAACCAAAAATAGACCTAGAACAAAGAGGAATAACACTATGGCTCCAACATAAGGAGGCCCCGCCACTATGGGCTGACTTCCCCAATATAAGGGCAATCCACTTGAAAACTCTAAAGCCTTAGTAGGCTGTAATCCCTGTCCCACCAGATACTCGTAGGCTTTAGAACTAGTTCCCAAGTCTTCATTCCCAGAACCGCCAAAAAGTCTTGGAGAAAACAAATTCAGAGACTCTGCTATACCATAGCTGTATCGAGTAATGTATTCCTTATCCAATCCATTGGATACTGCTTTTGCACTTCCATCTGGATTAATGGTCAATTCTGATTTGCCCCGTGTACTCCAATCTGCATATTCCTTGGTCGCTAAAAGTCCAGTAGCATTCGTGGTAATGGAAAGAGCCACGGCTAAAACTAAAAGACCTACCGAAAGAAAGTAATGTTTGAGTTCTTTTTTCTTTATGGCATACACCAAATAGACCAGTCCGAGAATTAAAACCAGAAGCATGAAGTAATAGGTCATTTGATAGTGATTGGCACTTATTTCCAAGGCCATAGCCAAAGCTGTAAGAATAAAACCGAGCAGGTATTTTTTTCGGAAGACCAATATGATTCCTCCCAAAACCATAGGAATATATCCCAAAGCATGGGCCTTAGCGTTATGTCCAACGCCGAGTATGATTATGAGATAGGTAGAAAATCCAAAGGCCAACGCTCCCAAAACAGCTAACCTAAATTCTACCTTTAGGCACAACATCAGAATATAAAAACCAATGAAGTACAAAAAGAGATAATCAGCAGGGCGTGGTAAAAAACGTATCAGGCGGTCCAATTTCTTTACGTAATCATGCGGATAATTGGCCCCTAGTTGATACGTTGGCATACCCCCAAAAGCACTATTGGTCCAGTAAGACTCCTCGCCCGTTAGTTCTTTATATTCGTTACGTTCTTTGGCCATACCCTTGTATTGGGCAATGTCTGATTGAAAAATGGCCTTTCCCTGTAAAACCGGGTAGAAGTAGATTAAAGCTACTAGAATGAAGAAAAGTAAAGCGCCAAGATGAGGGATAGCATATTTTGGAGATGGCTTCATGAGCTGATTTTGAGAAAGCAAATATTAGTCAATTTCTTCAAAATCTATATATTCTCCAACTTTTTTTGAGGGGTTCGATTTTCGGGTAGGTCTCGTAAATACCGAGGTTTCTCCTTCTTTGGATGTATTCGCTTCTTGATGATCCTGTTGCGCAAACTGACCTCCAAACCGTTCTTGGGTCTTCTTCATGGCATATCCGAACAGCTTTGGCGCCAACCATCTTGCAAGCAATTTCACCGCGTAGTATACTAATATGAGAAGTAAAATCGTTTGTATTAAAACCATATGACTGAACTATTGCATCAAAATTACCTTGTAAGTCTATCCAAAAGCAATAAAGTATCTTAAAATAGTATTAAAAAGTTATATGGACATCAATCATTTACGCAGCAAACTCTTTATTTTTCTTTTTCTTCCCTGTTTGGCCATAGGCCAATATACTGATGTAATCAATTCAAATAGGCCTGGTAGGGCAGTGAGCGCATATTCCGTAGGCACAGGTGTTGTGCAAGCAGAAGTGGGGATTTTATATGAACAACAGGACGATGCATCTCTGAATTCTGACTCCAATATTTTTGGTGCCGATTTTGCCATTCGTTATGGGGTTTTGTTCGAGCAACTCGAGATTATCTACGAAGGTTCATTCATCAATCAGAATCTTACGTTTATTGATACAGGTCTTGAAGATACACGAACTGATTTTTCCAGAAACCGGGCAGGAATTAAATATTTAATATTTGACCCTTTCAAAGACCCTCAAAGCAACAAACCCAACCTATACAGTTGGAGAGCCAATAACGTTTTCCAACTAAAAAACTTGATACCTGCAATATCTCTCTATGCCGGAGCTACCTTTAATTTAGGGGAAAACCCATTTTTTGTAAGTGCACCTACGGTCTCTCCCCGAGTCGCGATTGCTACACAAAGCCGACTTACGCCAAGATTTGTGCTGATTTCTAATGTAGCCTATGATCGAATTGGGACTGATTTTTCCCAATGGAGCTACGCAGTTTCGTTAACACACGCATTTCGTAATCCCAAATGGAGTGTATTTTTTGAAAACCAGGGTTTTTTGGGCGGAATACAAAATGATATACTCTTACGTACAGGAGTCGCTCATTTGTTCAACGAGAATTTTCAGGCCGATTTCCATCTAGGCTCCAATTTTAAAAATGACCCCTCACGCGTCTTCGCTGTGCTTGGGTTTTCCTACCGTCTGGATTTTCATAAGGATAAATTGGTTCCTATTGCGGACCAAAAACCATCCAAAGAAAAGAAAATCCAAAAACAGAACTTTAAGAAAAGTCGTAAAAGGAAAAAGAAAAAAGACGACTTCTAAGGTTTTGTTCGTTCCATTGCTATCCTGACTGGAATTATTCCTATTATTGGGTTTAGAAAACTCATTATATGATCACTATTCAAAAGGTAGAAAACAAAGTCGATTTAAAACGCTTTGTAAAGTTTCCTTTTTCGCTTTATAAAAACTCCCCATACTGGGTCCCTCCTATCATAAATGACGAGATGGAATCCTTTAATCCAGACAAAAATCCCGTCTTCAAAAATGCGGAAGCCATTTTTTTTCTGGCCTTTAAAGGAAAAAAGCTGGTTGGAAGAGTCGCGGCCATTATCAACTGGTTGGAGGTAAAGGAGCAGAAACTTTTTAAAATGCGTTTTGGATGGTTTGATTTTGTTGATGACCTAGAAGTGTCCAAAGCCCTGTTGGATAAAGTTGCCAGCATTGGAAAAGAACACAATTTGGACTATATGGAAGGACCGGTAGGTTTTTCCAATTTGGATAAGGTAGGTGTGCTCATAGATGGTTTTGACCATATTGGAACTATGATTACATGGTACAACCACTCCTATTATCAGTCGCATTACGAACATCACGGTTTGGTCAAAGAAAAAGAATATTTGGAAAACAAATTCTTGTTTGCCAGTGCTGACCCTAAGATTTTCACCAAGGCCAATTTACTAATCAAGAAAAGGTATGGCCTAAAAGAAATGAATTTTACCACTAGCAAAGAAATTATGCCTTGGGTGGACAAGATGTTCGATTTGTTCAATGAGACTTATTCCAAGCTATCTTCCTTTGTTAAAATAACCGATATACAAAAGGAATATTTTAAAAAGAAATATATAAGTTTTATCAATCCCGAGTACATCAAATTCGTTGTGGACTCTGATGAAAATCTGGTTGCCTTTGCTATTGTAATGCCTTCGTTTTCCAAAGCTTTGCAAAAAGCAAATGGAAAATTGTTTCCCACGGGTATTTTTCATCTTCTAAAAGCAAAAAAACATAGTAAAGATGTTATTTTCTACTTGATTGGTATTCATCCCGATTATCAAAACAAAGGAGTAACTGCAGTTATCTTCAATGAATACTACAAAGTCTTCCAAGAAAGAGGGATTGTGAATTGTATCAGAACTCCTGAGTTAGAAGATAACGTAGCAATACGGCAAATGTGGAAGAGCTTTAACCCTGTGACCCACAAGCGCAGAAGAACTTATCGAAAGAATTTGATGTGATGTAACAAAATGGCCTATTGAGTACTCTATTAATTATACACTAATAGCATATGCTCAATTTAGCTACAGGAGAATATTTTGGAAACAGCACCAAAACGCTGGAAAATCAGTATTTGAAACTCTGCATTACCAACTATGCTCCTGAATCCATTATTGCAGCGCATAATCACGCAAATCCATATGTCAGCCTCCTTGTCAATGGAAGGTATCTTGAAGAGGGAGAAGCAATAACCCAAACCATTGCTCCGGGTGAGGTACTCTACAGGCCGAAGGGATATGGACATAGAAATTGTTTTGAGAAAAATAATGGCACCTGTTTTAATATTGAGTTCAAACCAGATTGGTTTAATCACCTAGCAAAGCCCTTTGCACTAGTGAAAGATAGGCCGGTAAAGTTTAGCGCAGCCAAATATCCTTTTTTCTACAAATTGTTTTTACAACTTAAAAAGCACCCTTCAAATGATATAATTTTTGATGAAGTCTATAGTTTTTATTCCCAATTAATCACACCTTTTACAACAACAAATGTACGGCCTTGGGTCAAAAGTGTTTGTGAAATTGTTCAAGAGGAAACGCATAAGTTTCATTCTCTGAATGAATTATCAGATAAGGTTTATGTGCATCCAGTTTATTTGTCAAGAGCGTTCAAATTATACTCAGGATGTACGTTACAGGAATTCCAAATGAAGGTTAAACTTGAGAGAGCCATTCATCTCTTATTGAACACTACAAAAAATATTAGCTCCATTTCGTTTGAATTGGGTTTCTATGATGACTCCCACTTTATACGTTCTTTCAAATCCGTTTATGACATGTCTCCCGCTAGATTTAAACGTGACCTAAATAGTTGATATCGTACAATTTTGTCTTGGGCAACCCATATACCTTTGACCCTAAAATATTTATAGGATGCAAAGGGTTACTTATCAAAAATTTCAATTAGGCTTTCTACTTCTTATAATCCATGGAGTATTTGCCCAAAAAACAATGGATAAAAGAGAAACATTGGATTATAAGCGAATCTACTCCCTTGCGTTAGATGCCAATGTGAAAGATATATTCCCGCTTCTAGAAAAGAATCCTGAGGAATTAAGTGAGAAAGATATTCTATTCATTGAAGATTTCAATAAAAGGTTCAAATTCGATAAAGATCGTTCAGATTATCTAAAAAATAATCAATCCAGAATACATGACTTACAGTTGATCCTTAGAAACTACTGGCGAAAATCCTTGTTGGACCCAAAAGGTAGTTTCAACGATATCTTGGCGAAAGAAACAACCGCCTTCCTTCAAAAAGAATATACTCCCACCAAAAATATGGAGATTGAAAGAGACACCCTCGGATACCTAGTAAGTGAATACATCAAAAGCAAAGGCTACCATACTATCAAGGAAATGGGCAGAACTGGAAGAATATTTGATTTGTTGGTTTGGAAATCACAAAGGGACTCTCTATATACTTTTGAATTGAAAGATGAAAAAATTCAAGTAAAAGTGGTCTTTATGAACGATTTTGTAACCTTAGGGTGGGAAGAGTATGCCACTTTTGGTAATCGTTATCCCGGGGGTTGGGCCACAGATAGTGCCATTTATTGTGTTGAGGAAGCATACGACTTAGAAAGTGAGAAATTTAGAATTAGCTATTTAGCTCATGAAGGAAGACATTTTGCAGATAAAAAGAAGTACCCAAATCTTAAAGGACCGGATTTAGAGTATCGGGCGAAGCTTTCGGAACTCAGCTTGGCACAAGATAGGATACACCCCTTGATAGAGGCATTTACCGCCAACGCAAACAAAAACAGTGAAAATCCTCATCCTCTAGCAAATTATTGCGTTATAAGAGACCTTTCACGGGTACAATTTAAAATGGATTTTCAAAATGATGTGGAAAGCTGGAAGACGATTGCTCCAAAAAAAATCAATCGTATCGCCAATAAACTGTTGAGGAAAAACACCAAAGAACTCCAAAAAAGGGGAGCTTCGGTTGAGCGGTTGATTAAAGCATAGTAACTATTCAAAAAGGCGAAGCGGTTTTTACTTGGTTACTCCAATCAAGAGGAGATATCCAAAGGATTTGTATTTCTTATTTTTAGGGAGATGAATCATACTTGATTGTGAGTCCTAAACTAAAATCCCATCTCGAAGCTGTTCTTGGTTCCCCCATTTTACGGAGTACATCTGTTAGCGGAGGGGATATTGCAAATGCTAACATAATCGAAATCGCTTCTAATCGCTTCTTCGTAAAAACCTCTTCTAAACCTTGGGCGGAACAACTTTTTATTTCTGAATCAAGAGGGTTGAAACTGTTGGAAGCTACCCAAACAATTAAGGTTCCAAAGGTTTATGCTGAAGGTGTATTTGACCGGACTGGTTATTTGATTCTCGAATTTATAGAAAGTAAAACACCAGATTCTAATGATTTTGAGCGTTTGGGTCATAAGCTGGCAGAATTACATCTTGTTGCTCAACCCAATAGATTTGGTGGCCAATTTGACAATTTTATAGGGCATTTACACCAAAACAATACAATAGAAGATGATTGGTCCACTTTTTATGTCAAACACCGACTTATTCCTCAAATTCAAACGGCCAAAGAAAAAAGCCTATTGAATAGAGAAGACATTCCTTCAAAAAATAATCTAGTAGCTGTTTGTACTTCCCTTATTGGTAAAGTCAAACCTGCCCTTTTGCATGGAGACTTATGGGGAGGAAATTTTTTGATTGCTGAGGACGGTACTCCCGTATTAATCGACCCTAGTACGTATGTTGGTCATTCAGAAGTTGATTTGGCCATGAGCAGGCTCTTTGGAGGATTTGGTCCCTCCTTTTATGCTGCCTATCATGAAATCATCCCTCCACACCACAAACAAAAAGACATAACAGAGATTTACCAATTATACTATTTATTGGTACACCTAAATCTATTTGGAAGTTCCTATAGAAATTCGGTGCTTGCCATCATCAACAAGTACTTTCACTAAAAAAATTACTCTCCCATAGCTGCAGCAACGGCAGCAGAAAGACGTTTGTACGTACCATTTTGCAGTCTTTCGCGAATTGCGGAGAAAGCATCCAAGGTTTCTACTATGTCCTGCATGGTATGGGTAGCTGTAGGAATCATACGAAGTAGTATCAATCCCCTAGGAATTACCGGATACACCACAATTGAGCAAAAAATACCATAGTTTTCGCGCAAATCCTTTACCAGGGCCATTGCTTCAGGAATACTACCGTTCAAATATACAGGTGTAACACAACTCGAAGTTGTACCAATATCAAAACCACGTTCTTTAAGTCCATTTTGAAGTGCATTCACATTTTCCCAAAGCTTAGCCTTAAGCTCAGGCATGGTGCGCAGCATATCCAAACGCTTTAATGCTCCTTTTACATAAATCATGGGCAATGATTTTGCGAACATTTGAGAACGTAGGTTGTATTTTAAGAAATCAATAATTTCTTTGTCAGCAGCTAAAAATGCCCCAATTCCTGCCATGGACTTGGCGAAAGTGGCAAAATAAACATCAATATCATCTTGAACGTCCTGTTCCTCTCCTGCTCCTGCTCCTGTTTTTCCAAGAGTACCAAAGCCATGTGCATCGTCCACCAATAACCTAAACTTAAACTTTTCTTTCAGGGCAACTATTTCTTTTAGTATTCCCTGCTCTCCTCGCATTCCAAAAACCCCTTCAGAAATCACTAAAATTCCACCTCCGGTTTCTTGAGCAAGTTTCGTGGCACGCTCCAAGTTTTTTTCTAAACTTTCAACATCATTATGTTTGAACGTAAATCGTTTTCCGACATGTAAACGTACACCATCAATAATACAGGCGTGGCAGTCCACATCATATACGATAATGTCATCTTTGGAAACCAAAGCATCAATAGCAGACATGATTCCTTGATAGCCAAAGTTCAACAAATAAGAGGATTCTTTATTTACAAAATCGGCCAATTCCTGCTCTAATTGCTCGTGATAATCCGTATGTCCACTCATCATACGAGCACCCATTGGATAGGCAGAGCCATGTTCATACGCTGCATCTCCATCCACTTTTTTCACTTCTGGAAGATTTGCCAATCCGAGATAATCATTTACGCTCCATGTAATTACTTCCTTTCCATGAAACTTCATTCTATTGGATATAGGTCCTTCCAATTTTGGAAATACAAAGTAGCCTTCAGCTTGTGATGCCCATTTTCCTAATGGACCTTTATTCTCGATAATTCTGTCAAATAAATCTCTCATCTACCGCATAGTTGTTTCAGGTGCAAAAATATATATTTTTGGATTGCCCACATAATCGAATTTTTTCCATAAAAAAACGACAATGCCAACCATTGTCGTTCAATATCTTAAAAGTATAATGACTTACTTTACATATTCTATCTTTTCCGCAACATCTGTGTTCTTATGGTCAAAGAAACCTTGGTTTTCCATCCATTCATTGCTGTATACCTTGCTCATGTAGCGTGAACCGTGGTCTGGGAAAATAACCACTATGTTGCTTTCTTCAGTAAATTCACCTTCCATATCCAATTGATATAAAGCTTGAACAGCAGCACCAGTGGTATATCCACCAAAAATGCCTTCTGTTTTTGCCACTTTTCTAGCCATGTGGGCACTTTCAGAGTCAGTTACCTTCACATATTTATCAATGGTTTCGAAGTCTGTAGCAGAAGGAATCAGGTTTTTCCCCAGGCCTTCAATACGGTATGGATAAATCTCATTTCGGTCAAACTCTCCAGTTTCATGAAATTTTTGAAGCACTGAACCATAGGCATCCACACCCAAAACTCGAATGTTTGAATTTTGCTCTTTGAGGTATCTGGCAATTCCCGAAATAGTCCCTCCTGTACCATTGCAAGCCACCAAATGGGTGATTTGACCATTGGTTTGTTCCCAAATTTCAGGTCCTGTTGTTTTATAATGTGCCTCAATATTCAATTCGTTGAAATATTGATTGATATAAATTGAATTGTCAATTTCGCTATGCAATCGCTTGGCCACTTCATAGTAGGAACGTGGATCATCTGCACTTACGTGCGCTGGGCAAACGTATACCTTGGCACCCATAGACCTCAACATATCAATTTTATCAGGAGATGATTTTGAGCTTACCGCCAAAATACAATCGTACCCTTTCACAATACTTACCATTGCCAAACTAAATCCAGTATTTCCAGATGTAGTTTCGATAATGGTGCTGTTAGGTGTTAAAATTCCTTTCCTTTCGGCTTCTTCTATTATATAAGAGGCGATTCTGTCCTTTGCGGAATGTCCTGGATTGAAGGCTTCCAGTTTTGCATAAAAATTACCGGTCAAAGGTTCAGCAATTCGATTAAGGCGAACTAAGGGGGTACTTCCAATTAAGTCAAGAATACTGCTGTAGGCATTTATCTGTTTCTTCATATTGGCTTAGATAAGAGATGATTTTTGAAATTTCAAAAAACATAGGTGCAAAAATAGTATTTTTTATTTTACAGGGCTTTTCCTTCCAGGTCCAGTATAAAGCTGTACTCTTTAGCTGTTTCCTTTAGGGATTCAAACCTACCCGAAGCACCTCCATGACCGGCCTCCATATTAGTATCCAGAAACAATACATTGTCATCTGTTTTTAACTCCCTCAACTTTGCAACCCACTTAGCAGGCTCCCAATATTGTACTTGGGAATCGTGCAAGCCTGTGGAAACATAAAGGTTAGGGTATGCTTTTGCTTCGACGTTATCGTAAGGAGAATAGGATTTCATATAATCGTAGTATTCCTTTTCATTGGGATTGCCCCATTCGTCATATTCGCCGGTTGTAAGAGGAATGGTATCATCCAACATGGTGGTAACCACATCCACAAAAGGTACGGAGGCAATTACTCCGTTGTATAACTCAGGGGCCATATTGACTATAGCTCCCATTAACAATCCTCCGGCAGAACCACCACTAGCATATAAATGCTCGGCACTAGTGTAGTTTTCAGCAATCAAAAACTTGGAACAATCAATGAAATCGGTAAAGGTGTTTTTCTTGCGCAATAACTTTCCGTCCTCATACCAAGGCCTACCTAAATATTCTCCACCTCGAACATGCGCTATGGCATACACAAAGCCTCTATCCAATAAACTCAAACGTATGGATGAAAAATAGGGGTCAATGGTATTACCATAGGAACCGTATGCATATTGTAGCAAAGGACTGGTGCCATCCATAGGAGTGCTTTTATGATACACCATGGATATCGGGACTTTTGCTCCATCACGTGCCGTGGCCCAAACACGTTTTGTTCTATAGTTTTCCTTGTCAAACTTCCCTCCTAGCACTTCCAGTTCTTTTAAAATGGTCTTGCTCTTTGTGTCCATATCAAAATCAATAATGGCATAGGGAGCCCCCATTTCATTATAAAAATAACGCAAAACCTGGGTATCAAAATCCAAATTAACCGAAGTTCCAGCCACATATGTTTCACTATCAAAGGGCAAATAATAGGAATCTGAGTTATCCCATCTTGTTATCTTCAATTCATTCAGTCCATTTTTACGTTCGGACAATACATAATACTCTTTAAAAATATCCACATCTTCCAAAAGCACATCTTCTCTGTGTGGAATAAACTCTTTCCAATTAGACGATTCCGTTTTAGCTGAAGTGGTTTGCATCAGTTTGAAATTGGTTGCACCATCCTTATTGGTCAGTACATAAAAACCTTCTTGGTAATGTGATATAGAATATTCCAAACCCCTTTCTCTTGGGGAAAACACTTTAAACTCTCCGCTTGGATCATTAGCTTTAAGAATTTGATATTCTGAAGTTAATGTGCTTACTGAACCAATTATAATATATTCTCTTGATTTGGACTTATATACAAACGTGCTGAAGGTATCATCTTCTTCATGAAAAACTAACTCATCTTTTTCCGAAGAAGTACCCAAAACATGTTTATATATCTTATCTGAACGAAGTGTAACCGGGTCTTTCTTTGTATAAAATAAAGTCTTGTTATCATCTGCCCATACAGAACTCCCTGTCGTATTGTCAATTTTATCTGGATAAACCTCACCGGTTTTTAAATTCTTAATCTGAATAGTATACTGTCTTCGTGAAACCGTATCTACCGCATATGCAGCCAGCTCATTGTTCGGGCTTATGGAAATTCCCCTTAAGTTGAAGAAGTCATGACCTTCAGCCAAAACATTACAATCAAACATCACTTCATCTTTGTTTTCCAAAGTGTCAACTCTCCTCGAATAAATGGGATACTCCTTTCCTTTTTCATACTTGGTTATGTACCAATATCCGTTTAGTTTGTAGGGTACAGAGGAATCGTCTTCCTTTATTCTAGATTTCATCTCTTGAAAAAGAGTAGTCTGAAAATCTTTGGTATGTGAAGTCATCTTTTGATAATACTCATTCTCCGCATTTAAGTAATCCAAAACTTCTTGGTCCGTTCTATCGTTCATCCAGTAATAGTTATCAATACGGACATCATTATGCATCTCCAAAGATTTCGGAACCTTTTTGGCCACAGGTGGCGTTATTTCCATAGACGTATTATTTTTTTTACAAGAACCGACAAAAGTAAGGCAGAAAATCAAAAAGAGAGCTAGTGTTAGACGAAGATTCATTAGTGCTATATTTCGACCAATTTACTACTTTTAACAATGAATTTCTTAATAAAAAAATATGTTTGGTGATTTAATGGGCATGATGGGCAAATTGAAAGAAACCCAAGAAAAAGTAAAGGCCACAAAAGAGCGTTTAAACACAGTTATGGTGGATGAAAAGTCTTCTGATGGACTATTGCATGTAACCTTAACGGCCAACCGTGAAATCAAATCCATCAGCGTGGACGAATCCTTATTGCAAGACAAGGAACAATTGGAAGATTATCTAATACTTACGTTGAACAAGGCGATAGAAAAAGCGACTCAAGTAAACGAAGCCGAATTGGGTGCTGTTGCCAAAGAGGGTATGCCCAATATTCCTGGTATGGATTCTTTTTTCAAATAGAACAAACACTAAGCCAATTCAATCAGGGTTTTCAAAAGTGTTGAATGCATTTCATCGGTATAATCCAGGTGGGTAACCATTCGCAACTTTCCTTGGCCCATACCAATTATAGAAATGTGCTTTTGCGCCAATTTGTTCAAAAACCCCTTCTCTGATATTTGAGACTCATCCAACTCAAAAATGATGATATTGGTTTCTATAGGCTCCACTTTTTTCACAAAACTGTGTTCGTTCAATACTTCGCCAATTTCCTGTGCTTTCTCATGATCTTCCTGAAGTCGATCAATATGATGATCCAAGGCATATATCGCAGCAGCAGCTAAAAAGCCAGATTGACGCATACCACCACCTAAGACTTTTCGTATTCGAAGCGCCTTGTTAATCAACTCTTCACTACCTACCAACACAGAACCAACGGGGCACCCTAAGCCCTTACTAAAACAAACACTTATGGAATCAAAGTGTTTACCATACTCTTTAGGGTCTTCTTCCATTTTCACCAAAGCATTCCAAAGTCGAGCGCCATCCAAATGATAGTTCAATCCATGCCTATCGCAAACCGTTTTGATTTTTTTAAGTTCAGTAAAATCCCAACAGGCTCCACCTCCCTTGTTTGTGGTGTTCTCAATACAGACCAGACTTGTAAGCGGACTGTGGTAAAAGTCTGGCGGATTGATTGCTTTTTCAACCTGCTCAGCAGTCATCATACCCCGATGGCCATCCACCAACTTGCAAGACACGCCGCTATTGAAACTAACACCACCACCTTCGTAGTTGTAAACATGGGCATATTTGTCACAAACCAATTGGTCCCCAGGTTGGGTATGTAATTTTATAGCCGTTTGGTTGGTCATAGTACCACTAGGAAAGTAAAGGGCAGATTCCGTTCCAAAAAAATCGGCCACCTTTTCTTCCAGAGCATTCACCGAAGGGTCATTTTTAAAAACATCATCCCCAACTTGTGCATGCATCATGGCTTTCAACATTCCTGGGGTGGGCTTAGTAACGGTATCGCTAATGAGATTTATCTGCATAAACTAAGATTCAAAAGTGAAATTTAAGGCAAATAATTGTATCTCATCTTAGGCAAAGAGCCATTAATAGGGGGAGTTTTGATTCACTTGGGAGAACAACCATTCAATATCCTCCTTGAGAATTTCCTCAGGACTAGAGAACTTAATTCTTTTTGCATGTTTTCCTTTGCCACTGAATTTAAGCCTATCATGGGTTATGGATTCCACGTGATGCACATAAAGCATACATGTATCTCCAGAACCTTTCTGAATGCCGCAAAGTACATTTGCTTTACCTCCCCTACTGTATAGGGCCAATTTAACCTTTGCGCCACCAGCAATGGATTCTTCAATATTCTGAAACGATTGATACACCATATCCCGAAGAATCAGGCCCATTTCAAGAGCACCTGAATTTTCATCAAACATATTCTTAAAGTCCTCCATAGCAATCCTAGTTACTTTGTTTACTTTCCAAGCAGCCACTATAAAAAGTACTGAACTCGAACAATTCTACATCAAAAATGCCATTTGTTACTGAGGGATCTTTCCCTACTATAACAATGGCTTTAATACTGTCCTTTGCGCGCAAAAGCATAAAACCTTTATCCGAATATCTCCCGCCAATTACAATACTGCCTTCTTTTCTTAACTTTTGAATATGCTTGGAATGGGCATTAAAGAAAGGTTGCTGGTCAAACGTGATTTCATGGTTCCAATTTTCACCTGGAGTATAAATCATCGCAAATACTTTGGTTTTACTATCTGCCTGTCCTAAACAGACCGTAAGAGGTAAAACCCAGATTAATAAAAAACTAAAATACCTGTTCATTTTACTCTTTTTAAAATGACGAATAAAGGGATTTCAATTGGACTCCCTTTTTGAAAATAGTATAAAAACCTACTGAAACACCCTAATGTAATCAACTACCATTGAGCTTTCAGTAAAGCTAGGGTCAATTTTAGGTTCAATAGCTATGTTTAGAATGAAGTAATACTTCGAATCAAACGGCCAAGTATCTTTATTTTTTACCTTAGGATTATATTCGAAATGGGTTACGCCATCCACGCTGAATACCATCTTTTCTTTGGTCCATTCCATAGCATAGATGTGAAATTCACTTGATGCATTTTGTATTTTCTGCCCACCAACATTTTTTACAGCGTCTCCATAGCTATCTCCATTGTGTAAAGCACTGGACACATAATCTTGATTTTTACCCCAATGTTCTACAATATCAATTTCACCGCAATGAGGCCATTTGGTCGTTCCGTATTTTTCATCCCAATAAGCCCCATCCTCATCAATATTGGTGTTTAACATCCATATTGCAGGCCATGTTCCTATTCCTTCTGGCAGTTTAGCCCTTATCTCCACCTTTCCATAGGTGAAAGCAAATTTAGAATTAAGCCTAGCTGAAGTATACTCTTTTTTTATTCCTTGGTCTCTAAACTTCTCCTTTTTTGCCACCAAGTGCAAATAACCATCTTTTACAAACGTATTGGCCTCGCGGTCCGTGTAATGCTGTATGATACCACCCCACCAGCTACCGCCAGGCGGAAGTTGTGTTTGATGAAACCATTTTTCAGAGTCAACTGGTCCCTCACCTTCAAATTCATCAGACCAAATAAGATTTGCAAAAACTCCATCAGTTGTTGCTTTTTTTTGAGAGATTAAATAGGACTGGAATAGTAAACAACCTATTAGTATGGTATAAAGTCTTACTTTCTTCATTACAGTCATCTATTCTATATTATTCACATTGGTTCTGTCACCTCTTGTTGTGGGTTGGGAGATAACTAAAAATTCTAAATCTGTTTCACCTTCGTTACGTATTTGGTGCACAAGGTTGGGTTGGATATGAATCCCTTCTCTACTTGGCACCCTAACTATTTCACTTTCAATCTGAAAAGTTGCTTCTCCTTTCAAAACATAAAAGAGTTGTTGAGCCTTAGAATGGTAATGTTTGGCTTCCTCTGTCTTTGAAGGCATTAATTCCTCAATGACACTCAGTTCACTTCCTTTAACCAAATGCCAACCCTCACAGTTTTCACCCCACAAATAATGTTCTGAATTTTTACGATTTTTCTTCATGGGTTTATTAAAGTTTCCTCTCTATTCCATACAATCCATCCCAATGGGTGAACCATCCGGAATCTTTGGAGCAGCAATCACTTTAAATGCAGTTGGCGTCTTGAGGAAAGCATCAATACGTCTTACCATTTCTTCTGATACTGTATTTTTCGCCTCTCCTAACAGGTTTTTCCGAACTTCTTTAAGATGTTGAGTAGCTATTCCATTCACCTGAGGATGTACTTGTGTGTGTGCTGCCAGGTTCATGATATGATACAACACCCTAAAATTGATGGTATTTTGTACTTCCTGCCAATATCCATCTCTGTGTTTCTTCTGAAGGGTATTTATTGTAAGCTCCTTAAACACATCACTGAGCCCAACTTGGTTGTCGTCCAAGCTCTTTTGTTGAATCAAACGTGAAGCACGTTCAGGGTGCAACAACAATCCTAAGGTCATATCAGCAGAGGTTTCCGCAGCAGATAAGGCATCGAAAGAGACTCCAGTTCGTCCTTTGAGAGATTCTCGCGTACGACCATAACCAATCGCTCGTGGTGGGAACAATTCCAGTTTATTTTTAGGAATGGCCACCACCGATGCATCCAAAGTATTTAAAATTGCACTTAATGCCTTTTCTTGATTGCTTGCATTTATAGGATAAACAGTTCGTTGGCCATCACCTTTTATGGTATAATTGTAATCCAAACCACCTATCATTTTGGAAACCGCTTCAGTTTGATATCTATGAAAGAAATACAAAGGTGCAAATACATCCTCCAAAGTAGAATTGGCTTCACCAGAGCGGATATTGTCTACTGAAAAATTGGAAATGCCCACTTTACGTATATCCAATACCTTTTCAAGTTCTTGGGAGGCACTTGCCCCATTATCCCAAAGATGACCATAAGCGTGAGCTCCTCCCATGGGTCTCGCATCTTGGTCGGAAATATAGCGTAGACCATCATCCTGGGCTTTTTTTAGTATTGCATTTAAACCCTCCTTTTCGGTAGTGCCCGATGGAAAATCTGCATAAGAATAGGCTACAGTTACCTTGTCCCAATCCCCTATTCCAGTATCATAGGCATTCGAAAAATCAATGGTATTTCCATTCAATTCAAACTGTGGGTGAGGATAATCCATAACTGAGGCTCTATTGGTGGTACTAGCCGCAAAATTGTGGGCAAAGCCCAAGGTATGCCCTATTTCGTGTGCAGAAAGTTGGCGAATTCGAGCTAAAGCCAGTTCCAACATAGGTTGGTAATTGTCATCACCTTCTGCAAAAGGTTTGTTCATTAGAGCCTGAGCTATCAAGAAATCCTGACGAATACGAAGACTTCCCAGACTTACATGCCCCTTGATGATTTCTCCTGTTCTTGGGTCGGTAACACTACTTCCATAACTCCAACCACGTGTGGAGCGGTGCACCCATTGAATTACATTGTAACGAACATCCAAAGGGTCTGCGTCATCTGGAAGCACTTTGAGTTGAAAAGCATCTTTATATCCAATAGCCTCAAAAGCTTGGTTCCACCATTTTCCTCCCTCCAGAAGTGCCGAACGTACGGGTTCGGGTGTCCCATTGTCCAGGTAATAAATTATAGGTTCCACAGCTTCGCTGACCGCTGTATTCGGATTTTTCTTTTCCAATCGATGCCTTCTTACAAAACGCTTCAAAATTGGTTCTTGAACAGGCGTAGCATAGTCATAATACGTGAATGGGTATGACCCGCAACGTGGGTCAAAAACCCGTTTTTTATATCCATTATCCGGTAATTCTATAAATGAGTGGTGCTGGGCAACGGTTACCAAATTAGGATTTGGAGTTACTGAACGAATCCAATCTCCCTGCGGTGTCCCCTTAAAAGTTAAGGTCATATCGAATTCCACATTCTTTGGAAACGCCTTGGTGCGTTCAAAAGCAAAGGCGCTTTTAGACTTATCCAAGCTATAATTCCCTTGTTTTCTACTTTTCAATCGAGCGGAAACCCCATGGGCATCGCGCATTAAAAAATCGGTAATATCAATGAGATAGTGCCCCTTGGATTCTTCCACAATTGGAAAGCCAAACAATACTGATTTGGCAAATGCCTGTTCCACTGACTTCTTTTCCAATTCGTTTTTGGTCAGTGCTCTAAATTTTAGATTTGGTTGAACCAAAAGCAATTTATTGCCTGCCTTTTTGAAGTAAACCAATTGTTCGTTGCCCAATTGGCCCCTGTCCAATCCAATATCGTTACTACCAATACCACTACTAAGGGAATAGACATATAAAAAATCCCTATTCAAGGATTCAACCTCCAAAAAGATTTTGTCTTGGGAATCATCGTAATAGTAATCAAAAAAACCATCAAACTTTTGATAATTTTTGGTTTTAGTAAAATCTTGTCCTTGTAGAAACCCACAAAAAAGTGCAAGTAAAAGAGAAAGGTGGTAGCTGTGTTTCATTTTCGTGTAAGTTGACTTTAAAAATATGTAAATTTCGTTGTGCTACGATGCCGAAACGCTATTTTTGCGTGAAATTCATTCGAAATGATAACAACAGATCATCAGAAAGATCTTATTGAGCGCCTTGGTGCGTTAAGGAGGTATCTTTGACATTGATGCCAAACTTATCGAAATAGAAAACGAAGAGGAAAAAACATTGGCTCCGGGTTTCTGGGACAATCCTCAAAAAGCCCAAATACAGATGCAATCCTTAAAATCCAAAAAGAAATGGGTTCAGGATTACAATGCAGCCACTGCCTTGGCTGGTGATTTAGAAGTACTCGTTGAATTTCTTCAGGCCGGGGAAGTTGATGAATCTGAGGTACAGCAACAGTTTGAGAAAACTTTGGAAGCTGTCCAAAACCTTGAATTCAAAAACATGCTATCCGATGAAGGGGATGAACTCACAGCTGTACTTCAAATTACTGCAGGTGCTGGAGGTACAGAGAGTTGTGATTGGGCTGCAATGCTCATGAGGATGTACATTATGTGGGGAGAGAAGAACGGCTATAAAATCAAAGAACTCAATTACCAAGAAGGTGATGTAGCCGGAATAAAGACTGTAACTCTTGAAATTGAGGGCGAGTTCGCCTTTGGCTGGTTAAAAGGCGAAAATGGAGTACACCGATTAGTTCGTATTTCTCCATTTGATAGCAATGCCAAAAGACATACTTCCTTTGCATCCGTTTATGTCTATCCTTTAGTTGATGATAGTATTGAAATTGACATTAACCCATCGGATATTGAGATTACAACAGCACGTTCCAGTGGAGCGGGAGGACAAAATGTGAACAAAGTGGAAACCAAGGTACAATTGGTTCATAAACCAACGGGAATCCAGATTTCTTGTTCGGATTCGCAATTCCAACACGATAATAGGGCTACAGCAATGAAAATGCTTAAGTCACAACTCTATGAGATTGAACTTCGTAAAAAACAAGAAGCCCGTCAGGAAATTGAAGCGTCCAAGATGAAAATTGAATGGGGGTCCCAAATTCGTAACTATGTGATGCATCCATATAAATTGGTGAAAGATGTACGAACCAGCGAGGAAACAGGGAATGTAGATGCCGTGATGGATGGAGAAATCAATCAATTCTTAAAAGCCTATCTTATGATGATGGGACAGAAAGAGGAATGATGCTGATATTTGGTGTCTGATGTCTGATGAAAAAAATAGTTCTATCAGTTGTTTATTTGAAATAGTTAATGAAAAATGATTAAGATTTACCATAATCCAAGATGTAGAAAATCAAGAGAAGGGCTAGTATTCTTGCAAGAAAGCGGACTTGATTTTGAGGAGGTTCGTTATTTGGACAATCCGATAAACAAAGAAGAGTTGACTGCCATAATCAAAAAACTTGGTTTTAATCCTATCGATTTAGTACGAAAGTCAGAATCCATATGGAAGGAAAAATTCAAAGGAAAATCGCTCACAGATGATGAAATTGTCAATGCCATGGTTCAACATCCAAAGCTTATTGAGAGACCCATTATAATAAAGAATGATAAAGCGGTTGTGGCTAGGCCCGTTGAAAAAATCAGAGAAATACTGTAGATAGTTTATTTTTACAGAACAAATAGGGAATGATTATTGTGCTACTCTTTGCACTTAATGAAAGAAAAACAAAACAAAATGAAAAAATCACTACTTCTTTCCACAGTTTTGTTGATGATTGGATTGATGGGGATTCAGTCCGTGAGTGCTCAATTTGGAAATCGATTTGGAAGACAACGTAGCACAGTTCCTCAGGCTCAGGCCCCTCCTCAGGAACCGGAACCAATTACTGCAGAAGGCGTCGTTAATGAGCGTATGCCGTCTATTACAGAGGCGCTAGAACTAAACCCTTTTGAAGAAGCCGTGGTCCGTACCACCTTGACCAAGTATGTTCAGAAAAAATTGGAGCTCCAAATATTGCAGCTTGAGCCCAAGAAAATGCAGGAGGAATACGAAAAATTGAACAAGCTCCAAAATGAGGAGCTCAAATCTGGATTACCCGAAGACAAATACCAAGCATATCTCGAACTCGAAAAAAACAGGTTCAAAGCAAAAAAGAAAAAGAAAAAGAAAAAGAAGAATAAAGAGTGATATATGCGAAAACTGTTCTTGGGGCTTAGCATCCTGTTTGCAGCTTCTTTACAAGCACAAAGATCCCAAAACCTTCCCCAGATAAAACTTTCTGGAACTGTAATAGATAAAGATACTGGCCAACCTTTGGAATATGCTACTTTGGTTTTACAAAGTGTACGGAATCCAGAAGTGATTACAGGCGGCATAACCGATGTTTCAGGAAAATTTGAAGTTGAAACTCCTGCCGGTAGATATAATATCTCTGTTGAATACATATCCTACACAACCTATAAATTAGAAAATCAATTACTGCGTTCAGACACGGATTTAGGTGTAGTCAACTTAAGTTTGGACGTTTCCCAATTGGACGAAGTTGAAGTAGTTGCAGAACGCACCACAGTAGAACTGCGTTTGGACAAAAAAATCTATAACGTTGGAAAAGACCTTACTGTGCGGGGCGGCACCGTAAGTGATGTTTTGGATAATGTGCCATCCGTTTCGGTAGACGTGGAGGGGAACGTACAACTTAGAGGAAATGATGATGTACGAATCCTCATTAACGGAAAACCTTCTGCCATAACTGGATTAAATAGTACCGATGCGCTACGTCAATTACCTGCTGAATCCATTGAAAAAGTAGAAGTCATAACCTCTCCCTCTGCCAGATATGATGCCGAAGGCTCGGGAGGCATCATCAATATTATATTGAGAAGAAGCAAACTTCAAGGACTAAATGGTGCGCTTACCGGAAATTTGGGTTACCCCAATTCAGCTGGAATTAATGGAAATCTTAATTTTAGAACAGGTGATTTCAACATTTTTACAAACACAGGTTATAACTATAGGGAAAGTCCAGGGAATTCATTGAACGATACGGACTTTTTAGACCAGGATGGTGTTTTTACCAACTCTATTCGTGAGGAACGGGATTTTGAAAGAATCCGTAAAGGTTTGAATGCAAATTTTGGTGTGGAATGGTACCTTGGAGAGAATACATCAATAACCAACTCTATTTTTATTAGGGATAGAAATAATTCCAGTGAAACCACAAATAACTTTAGTCAAACCAATTCCAGTGGGGTTACTACAAGTGGATTCCGTTTTGATCCTGAAACAGAGGATGATGATACTTTTCAATATGCATTCAATTTTGATACTCAGTTCAATGGTGATTCACAACATAAGTTGACCTTTGCGTTTCAATACGAGACCAGTGATGAAGTTGAGGAATCCCTGATTGTCCAAAATGACTTTGATAGTGAAAGTGTTCGTACGGCCGAAGATCAGCAGCGATTGTTCTTCCAGATGGACTATGTGGTACCCCTAGGGAAAAATGCTCAATTTGAACTAGGGTACCGTGGCGATTTCAACCAATTGGATACAGATTATGATGTAGTTTTTATCAGTCCTACACTGGACGAACTGGGTATTACGGACCCCAGTAATTCACTGGATTTTGAACAACAAATCAATGCATTTTACTCACAATATGGCAACAAGTTTGGTAAGTTTTCCTTCCTTGGAGGACTTCGATATGAAGCCACCAAGCAGATTGTAAATCAGCTCGAGACCAACGATTTTAATGAAAATGATTTCAATGGACTATTCCCTACTCTTAATTTGAACTATGAGCTCAATGAAGAAGAGAGTTTTCAATTCGGGTATAATCGAAGAATTCGAAGGCCGCGTTCTTTCTTCTTGAATCCATTTCCCTCCAGGTCCAGTCCAACTAATCTATTCCAAGGGAATCCCAACTTGGCACCTTCGTTTTCCAATCAAGTAGACTTGGGTTACTTAAAACGATTCAAGAAGTTGACCTTAAATGGCTCAATTTACTACCAAAGAGCCACAGATGTTATCACATTTATTACTGAAGAGACAGGAGAAACTACACTTTTTGATGGCGAGATAGTTAATATTCTCCGGCGTACCCCGGTGAATTTAGCGGAAAATGAACGGTACGGTTTTGAAATTACAACCAACTACAGACCTACTCGGAAATGGAATCTTAATGGAAATGTGAACATTTTCAATTTAATTACTCGGGGTGATTTCAACAATCAAAACTTCGATGCTGAAAACCTGAGTTGGTTTATTCGCTTGAACAACAAAATCACCTTGCCCAAAGGTATTGATTGGCAAACCCGTGTCTTTTACAGAGGACCCACAGAAAATGCACAGACCAGAAATCAAGGTATATTTTCATTGGACCTGGCTTTTAGCAAGGACTTTTTTCAAGAGAAGGCTTCCTTGGCTTTCAATATAAGTGATGTGTTCAATAGCCGAAGGAGGGTGAGCGAAACTACTACTCCCTTTTTCAATACAGACAGTGAATTCCAATTCAGGGTTAGAAGCTTTAACCTTTCGTTTACCTATAGGTTCAATCAAAAGAAAAAACGAGGTGGGGAACGGAACCGTGATTTTGATGGAGGTGGGGAAGAATTTGGCACTTAAGATGCCTAATTTCCTATTCCTAAAAAGAACTTTGCTTAATAAAGGCCGTAAGTCTTAGCTAACCATAATTATACATTGTACTGGCAATTTGTTAACTTCCAACTGAGAAAGAAGCAACAATTAATTAGGAACAAGGTATAAATGTCTGCATGTTTATCCTATAATGTATAATAGTGTTATTGGCTTCGAAATCATAAGTTTATTCAAAAGAATATGAGAACAAATACCTTTATTCTTTTCCTTTTACTGGCACTGTTCATTGGCTGCAAAACCAAAAAGAAGGAAAGAAGCGATGAAAAACAAACCCAAACACTAAACTTCACTTCTAATGATTATAAAGATTTGGTTTCCTTATTCAAAGAATGGAGGTCCTTTGAAAAACCTCCGCTCCTAGATGGAGCTCCGGACTACACAAAAGAAACCTTTGAAAAACGTTGGCCACGGTTTATCGAATTACAGACAAGCTTGAAAGAAATAGACACCACAAATTGGCCGGTAAAAAACAGGGTGGACTGGATGATTGTTTGGGCAGAGATGAACGGTTATCATTTTAATCACCACATCCTAAAGCCTTGGGTACGTGATCCGGCCTTCTACAAATCCGTTTGGACCTATAGAAGCGACGTACCGGCCCATGAAGGTCCAACCCATCATAGCACAACCGAACTATGGACTTATACCTTTCCCCTGTCAATGGAAGAAAGGCAGAGGCTCATGACAAACCTGAAAGTTATAGCCCCCCTCAATGCCCAGGCAAAGAAAAATCTAACCGGAAATGCCAGAGATTTATGGGTGGCCGGAATCAGGGACATTCAAACTCAGGTCGCAGATCTGTCAGCACTGAAAAAGGAAGGGTCTTTTCAGGATGATATGGAATTGTTAAAGCTTATTGATGAAGCCATTATATCGACTAACAATCTCGCTTCCTGGTTGGATACGGAATCCAAATCAAAAACGGGTCCTTCAGGAATTGGCAAAGAAAATTATACCTGGTACATGCAAAATGTACATCTGGTGCCTTTGACCTGGGAGGACGAAGTGATGATCCTGAAGCGGGAACTCGCCCGTGCCTGGTCTTCCTTAAAATTGGAAGAGCACAGAAATAGAAATCTACCGGAGTTGGTTGATGCAAGCTCCCCCGAAGCCTATGATAGAATGGCCGATACTGCTGCCAGGAGCCTGATGAACTTTTTAGACCAGCAAGATATCCTTACCGTGAAACCCTATTTTGACCCTGCCTTGCGTAAGCATTTGGGAGAATATATACCTAGGGAGAAGCGAAACTTTTTCAGGATTGGCCAACATTATGACCCCAGACCTTTGTTCTCACATTTTTACCATTGGTTTGAATTGGCCCGAATGGACAATGAACCTCATAAGAGTGAAATCAGAAGAGGGCCTTTATTGTACAACATTTTCGATTCAAGAAATGAAGGCGTAGCTACAGCGGTTGAAGAAATGTTTATGCAAGCTGGTTTGTATGATGATAGCCCAAGAACCAAAGAGATTGTATACATCATGATTGCACAGCGTGCTGCCAGAGGTTTAGGTTCATTATATGCCCATGCCAATGAAATGACCATGGAAGAAGCTGGAGGTATTCATAGTGAATACACTCCTCGAGGTTGGATGAAAACGGAAAAAGAGCTACTCATTTTTGAGCAACATTTATATTTACGCCAACCCGGATATGGAACAAGTTATATTACCGGTAAATGTTTAATGGAAAATGCACTGGCTGAATATGCTAGAATACAAGAGTCTCAAAACAGTCCATTTGTTTTGAAAACCTTTTTTGATTCCCTTAATCAATTTGGAAATATTCCCATGTCATTGAGTCATTGGCAAATAACCGGCTTAAATAAGCATTTAAACATTATAAAAACTGAAGAATAACGAAGCTTAGAGATTCCATACTTTTCATAAAAACAACAAACCCCCTACAGAAAAAGCATTCTTGGAATTTTTAATTCTTAATCAATACTACCACTATTGCCAACTTAGTCATGAGGTATTGAATTCAATGACCCTTCTTGTTTAAAAGTCATGGTACAGCAGAACTTATAGTAGTTCCAAAGGGGATTAAATCTCATGTATCTACACCGTTCAAAGCAAGTTGACACAAAAGATAATTATTGGGCATTAAAGTCAACCCCAAGATTTAATCGGCTTATATTCATGCCATTAAAATTTCTTAACTTTAGAAGTGTTGGCAAACCAAAAAATCTAGCCTATGAAAAATGTATTCTTCCTTCTATTTGTATTGATTGCTATTCCTATCATTGGACAAGAAAAAACGAAACTGTCATTAGATCACTACGAGAATTATGAGTGGACCTACAATCCTACTTTATCTCCAGACGGAAAACAGATTCTTTACTCAAGAACCTGGATTAACCTCGTAGATGACAAACGGGAGACAGACCTCTGGATTATGAACAGTGATGGATCAACCAATCGATTTTTCTTGAATGGCTCCAATGGCAAATGGTCTCCGGACGGGACTAAGATTGCCTTTACCAAGAAAGGTGAACCGGATGGGACGCAAATCTTTGTAAAGTACCTAGGAGTTGAAGGCGAACCCACTCAAATCACAAAATTGGAGAAATCTCCATCGAGTATGGAGTGGTCTCCCGATAGCAAGCACATTGCTTTCATCATGCACGTAGATTCAGAGCCTGCCTTGAAACCCAAAGGAGTTCCTTCACCACCAAAAGGTGCATCCTGGACCAAATCGCCTCAAGTAATCGATCAAGTGGATTATACTCAAGATCGCGTCGGTTTTCTTGAACGCGGTTTTCGTCAACTCTTTATCGTGCCTGCCGATGGCGGTACTGCAAGACAAATCACATTTGGTGAATATGACGATATATCTGGAGGAATTGCGTGGTCCAAGAATAACAAATCCATAATATTCAGTAGCTATCAGAAACCAGAGGCCGAATATGCAAGAGGACACTCTAACCTTTACTCGGTTAATATCAATACTTCAGAAATTCAAGAACTAACCTCACGTGATGGTACAGAATCTGCTCCTAGGGTCTCACCTGATGGGTCTAAAATAGCTTTTATTGGGTCTACTTGGTCAAAGAACTTTTATCATGATCGTAAAATGTACGTTATGAATTCTGATGGCTCAAACATGAAATGCATCACAAACAGTCTTGACCAAACCCCAAGTGCCGCCATTTGGAGTGCCAACGGCTCTGGAGTATACTTTAATGTAAGGGAGTATGGCCAAAGCAATGTGTACTATGCCGATACCAAGGGAAAAGTAAAAAAGGTAACCACTGGCAACCATATGTTATCCATGAATGATTTGGCCGGTAGTAGAGCTGTAGCTACTTGGAGTGATCCCTCTAATCCAAGCGACATAGTTACTTTCTCTCTGGAGAAAGTGAGGGATATGAAACGCCTTACGGAGGTTAACAAGGATATTTTTTATAATGTTGATTTTGGGGAGGTAGAGGAAATCAAATATAAATCAGTAGACGGGAAAGAGGTACAAGGCTGGATTGTAAAACCTCCGCAATTTGACCCAAACAAGAAGTATCCCTTGGTACTACGCATTCATGGAGGTCCTCATGGCATGTATCATGTAGGATTCAACTATAATTTCCAGTTACATGCTGCACAGGACCAAGTTGTTCTATATACAAACCCTCGCGGTTCCACCGGGTACGGTTATGATTTTGCCAATGCCATTCAGAATGCCTATCCTGGTAATGACTATGATGATCTGATGGCTGGAGTGGATGAAATACTGGCCAAAGGGTATATTGACGAGAGCCGGATGTATGTGTATGGCGGAAGTGGAGGTGGAGTCTTGACAAGCTGGATTGTAGGACAAACGGATAGATTTGCAGCCGCATCTGTAAACTACCCGGTTACCAATTGGTTTTCCTTTGTAGGTACAACCGATGGTTCTGGATGGTATTACAACTTTGAAAAGTATCCTTGGGAAGACCCCAGTGAGCATATAAAAAGGTCGCCATTGATGTACGTAGGCAATGTAAAAACCCCTACCATGCTTATGTGTGGAGAAGAAGATTTACGAACTCCGATTTCTCAAACCGAGGAGTATTACCAAGCATTAAAAATGAACAAGGTGCCCACTGTAATGATTAGATTTAACAAAGAATATCATGGCACGGGAAGTAAACCTTCTAACTTTTTAAGAACACATGGCTATATTAATGCATGGTTTGATAAACATCCCGTTAAGAAAGATGCAACGGAACAAATAAAGACGAGGTAGTTCTGAAGTGCTTCAGCAATCAAGGGAGCATTTAAAGGCAAAAGCCGAAGAACGTAGGTGTAAACAAAAAAGGAGCTTAAAAGCTCCTTTTTTTATTCGTTTCGTGCAGCTCTTTTAGCCGCTCGTTTTTCTTTATACATTTCAATAAGATTACCAAACAACCAATAAGGGACAACAAAAGTTAATAAGAAAATCATTAGCCAAAAGCCAATTGTTAAAATGGTCAAGAACGCTAAAAATCCTAAATATTGGTCGAATTCGAACATAATCTTACTTTTTCCGATACAAAGATAATCCGAATTCGTGCAAAAAAGCAAATCTCCTTAAAAAAATACGGAATTGTTTTTCGAAGGATTTAGCATGATTGAAACGATCACTACCTTTGTATTACTTAAAATTTAGTAATTATGGGGTATCGCATTGAAAAAGATACGATGGGCGAAGTACAAGTTCCATCAGACAAATATTGGGGCGCCCAGACTGAGCGTTCCAGAAATAACTTTAAAATTGGTCCTGCAGCTTCCATGCCTTTAGATGTTGTATATGGTTTTGCCTACCTAAAAAAAGCAGCAGCGTACACCAATCACGAATTGGGTGTGCTTTCTATAGAAAAAAGAGACTTGATTGCCCAGGTATGTGATGAGATTTTGGCAGGAAAACATGATGATCAATTTCCTCTTGTAATCTGGCAGACCGGTTCTGGCACCCAGAGTAATATGAATGTCAATGAGGTTATTGCCAATCGTGCCCATGAGATTGCCGGAAAAACCATAGGCGAAGGGGAAAAGACCATACAGCCCAACGATGATGTCAATAAGAGCCAATCTTCAAACGACACTTTTCCTACGGGAATGCACATTGCAGCATACAAGAAGATTATTGAAGTGACCATTCCTGGAATTGAACAATTAAGAAATACACTGGAAACGAAATCCAAGGCTTTCAATGATGTTGTAAAAATTGGCCGTACCCATTTGATGGATGCCACTCCCCTAACCTTGGGCCAAGAGTTTTCAGGTTATGTTTCCCAACTTAATCATGGACTAAAAGCATTAAAAAACACTTTGAGCCATTTAAGTGAGTTGGCTTTGGGCGGTACTGCCGTTGGAACGGGCTTAAATACTCCTGAGGGATACGATGTATTGGTAGCCAAATATATCGCTGAATTCACAGGACTGCCTTTTAAAACTGCAGAAAACAAATTTGAGGCTTTGGCTTCCCATGATGGTATTGTGGAGAGTCATGGTGCATTAAAACAATTGGCCGTCTCGTTAAATAAAATTGCCAATGATATTCGAATGATGGCTTCTGGTCCACGTTCAGGAATAGGAGAGATAATCATTCCTGCCAATGAGCCTGGTAGTTCCATTATGCCTGGCAAAGTAAACCCAACACAATGTGAGGCCCTCACCATGGTCTGTGCTCAGGTTATAGGTAATGATGTAGCCGTAAGTGTTGGAGGAACACAGGGACACTACGAGCTGAATGTATTCAAACCCATGATGGCAGCCAATATTCTACAATCCGCCCAGCTCTTGGGAGATGCTTGTGTAAGCTTTGATGTGAATTGCGCTGTTGGAATAGAACCTAATCATGAGGTCATCAAAACCCTCTTAAACAATTCTTTAATGCTCGTCACTGCACTGAATACTAAAATTGGATATTACAAAGCTGCAGAGATTGCCAATACGGCACATAAAAACGGAACCACCCTAAGGGAAGAGGCCGTTAATTTAGGTTATGTCACACCAGAGGAGTATGATGAGTGGGTCAAACCCGAGGACATGGTAGGAAGTTTAAAATAAGTGACTTCCGTTAATTAATGAATACAAAAAAGCCCGTTCAACTAGGAACGGGCTTTTTAATATGATGGATAGTGTATATTATTTCAATGTGAACTTGGAAGTTCCCAATAATCTCAGACCGTTGTCATAAACATTAACCATGTAATTTCCTTTTTGAAAGTCACTAGCTGGTTTGTTGATATAATCACATACATCCAAAGAACTATTTTCATAGTAGAAGTTTGTTCCTTTACTATAGGTAATGGAAGCACCTTCTTCGCTAGACTTTGAATAGCTGTCACCCAAAACGTTACCTTGAGGGTCAAGAACTTCAATAAAGAATTCTCTATCACCGGCTTCAGCAATCACATTGTCAGCAATAGTAAAACATACTTTAAATTTATCAGTAGCCTTAGCTCTTGCAGTAGAAACCAACTTGCCATTGTTTCTTTCTCTAACTGCGTCTACACTAAAAGTAGATAGACTTAGAGCAGAACCTCTTTCAACAGCATCAGCCAATTGTGTGTTCTGTACAATCAATGAATCATTGAATACAGTTTGTTTTTCCAACTCTACAAAAGTGCTGTCACGCTCCATGGCCAACAACGTGTTGGATTGAGTCAAAGAGTCAACTTGCTTTAACAGTTCTTCTCTTTCCTTTTTCAAAACGCTAACTTGTCTTCTGTAACGAGAAAGTGAAGCAATGTCGGTTTTCATGGCTTGTACAGAATCGATATACTTAGCAATGTTATCTCTGGCGGCAACCAACTCTTCATTTGTAGCATTGCTTTCCAAGATAGCCTTATCATATTCAGATTTAAGGCTGTTCAAATCCTCAACCACTAAATCCTTCTCTTGTTGAAGCGCTGTGGTAGTTTTCTTTTTATCTTGGTAAAGACTTACAGTGTAGATGATGGTTCCTAAAAGTACTACTCCAAGTAGACCTGCTATTACCTTTAATCCGTTGTTACTTTTTGTTTCAGTCATAACTTAGTAATTAATTGACACTTAATTTGGTGTGTTTATCAAGCGTGTTCGGATTATATACGCTAGGGTTTTCATTTTGGATTTTATTTAGGAAATAAAAACTAAAAAAAAGATATGGCAATGTCCTGAATCCCTTAATTTTATGGGTGTCTGAAACATTGAATCATGGAGAAAAAAATTCACTCTGGCTGTACTCTTCTGCTTTTACTATTCGCCATATCGCCTATTCTTTCTCAAAAAACTATCTCAGACAATCAAAAAAACAATACTATTCAAATTATTCCCATTGAACATGCAACTGCCGTACTAACGTGGAATGGTATTACAATATATATAGACCCCGTAGGCGGCAAAGAAGCATTTAAGGGTATAGCAATGCCTGATTTAATATTGGTTACGGATGTTCATGGAGACCATTTTAGTCTAAAAACTCTTGAAGCGTTGGATACGCACAATGCAAAAGTTATAGTTCCCCAAGCTGTGGCTGATAAGATTCCGGATGTTTTCACTCCTCAAATTGATGTTTTGAACAATGGAGATAGCAAAGAGCGATATAGAATTCATATTGAGGCCATTCCCATGTACAACCTACGGGCAGAAGCATTAAAATTTCATCCCAAAGGACGTGGAAACGGTTATGTTTTGAATTTGGGAGGTCAACGTATTTATTTTTCAGGAGATACCGAGGATATCCCCGAAATGCGAAATCTAAAAAATATTGATAAGGCTTTTGTCTGCATGAATCTTCCCTACACAATGACCGTAGAAAGTGCGGCAGATGCTGTTCTAGAATTTTCTCCCAAGGAGGTTTATCCTTATCATTATCGGGGAAAGCCCAATGTGAGTGATGTGAACAAGTTTGAGTCCATCATAAAGAAAAAAAACCAAAACATTACCGTTGTTCGATTAGATTGGTATCCTAACGACGATTTTTAGGGCAATATAATATTATATCGTTCTCATCGTTCTTCCTTAAGATTAACCCAAATCAACTTAATCATGGCACAAAGAACGTATGTGGTCAGTGCTATTCTGCTTCTGTCCATTTTTGCATCCGCCCAAACCAATCGTTGTGACAATCTTTACGCGAAAGTTTCGTATAGCTTGAGCCATACCAAAAAGGCAATGACGGCAACAAACTTTGAGCACCAGATGTACTACGCCGAAAGGGCATATACTGCTTTGGAAAAGTCAAAACAATATCAAGCTGAATGTGACTGTGCCAAATTGGAAGACCAAACTTTGGATGCTATGGAGGTTTTGGAAAAGGCCATTGAACCTTTTGATTGGGAAGCCGGACGTTTTTATACTAAAAAGTCAATGGCTATGATAAACGAACTTATAACAAAGGTTGACGAGTGTACCCAAAATGACCCCGCTCCTATCGTTGCAGAAGATAGTGACAATGTCTCCTCGGAAAATGAGAACAATACTCAAGAATCAGAAAAGCAATCACCCACCGAGAGCTTGGAAAATGAGATGGCCAAAGTATTCCAAGCCCATGCCGAAGCAAGATTGGATTCTGCGAAAAAAGCCGTAGAAAAACTGGTGTTGCTTTCCAAAACGTACAATCCCAATTCCGTTACCCAAGAAAACGAAGGAAATAGCTTGGTCGCCCAACAACAGGCTTACCTAAAAGAAGCTAAAAGAATTCTTGAGGAAGGGATACAGGCCCTAGATAAAGAATAGTATTTACTTATCTGGCCCTCTACCTTATTAACTTTTTATATTTGATACGTTTAGGCATGATGTCAGAGCCTAGACGTTTCTTTTTGTTCTCTTCATAATCAGAGAAAGAACCTTCAAAGAAATAGACTTGGGAATCCCCTTCAAAGGCCAAGATATGTGTGCATATTCTATCCAAGAACCATCTATCGTGGGAAATGATTACCGCACATCCGGCAAAATTCTCAAGACCTTCTTCCAATGCTCGTAAGGTATTGACATCCAAATCATTGGTAGGCTCATCCAACAGTAGCACATTTCCTTCCTCTTTCAAGGTCATGGCCAAATGAAGCCTGTTTCGTTCTCCACCGGAAAGCATGTTAACCTTTTTGTTTTGTTCACTTCCTGAAAAGTTGAAACGACTCAAGTAGGCTCTTGAATTTACTTGCTTGCCTCCCATCATTACAAGTTCTTGTCCATCACTAAAGTTCTCCCAAATGGTTTTATTTGGATCTATATCTGAATGACTTTGGTCTACATAGGCCAGCTTAGCCGTGTCTCCTACCACAAATTCACCGTTGTCGGGAGTTTCTTCTCCCATAATCATTCTGAAAATGGTAGTTTTACCTGCACCATTGGGGCCTATTATTCCAACAATACCCGCTTGTGGCAAGTTGAAATTTAAATCTTCATATAAAAGTTTGTCTCCATAAGCTTTGCTTACCCCTTTGGCTTCAATGACATTGGTTCCCAAACGAGGTCCATTCGGAATATAGATTTCCAATTTCTCTTCCAATTGCTTTTGGTCCTGACTAAGCAACTTATCATAGTTCTTAAGACGCGCCTTCTGTTTGGTCTGCCTTCCTTTTGCCCCTTGGCGTACCCAATCCAGCTCTCGTTCAAGTGTTTTCTGGCGTTTTGAAGCTTGTTTACTTTCTTGGGCAAGTCGTTTTGCTTTTTGGTCCAACCATCCAGAATAGTTTCCTTTCCATGGAATACCTTCCCCACGGTCCAATTCCAAAATCCATCCAGCAACATTGTCCAGAAAATAACGGTCGTGCGTTACTGCAATTACAGTTCCTTTATATTGCGCCAAATGATGCTCCAACCAATGTACAGATTCCGCGTCCAAATGGTTGGTAGGCTCATCCAATAGCAAAACATCTGGTTCCTTGAGCAGTAAACGACAAAGTGCTACTCGCCTTCTTTCACCACCAGAAAGTAAACCTATCTTTTTGTCTGAATCTGGTGTGCGAAGTGCATCCATAGCAATTTCTAACTTGGTATCCAGTTCCCAAGCATTTGATGCATCAATTTGGTCCTGAAGCGCGGCCTGCTTATCCATTAACTTCTGCATTTTGTCTGCATCCTCATATACCTCAGGGAGTCCGAACATATCATTTATTTTGTTGTACTCATCCAGAATGGCAACTGTTTCTGCCACACCTTCCTTTACCACTTCCAAAACCGTTTTTTCTTCATCCAATTGAGGCTCCTGTTCCAAATATCCTACAGTATACCCAGGGGAAAAAACAACATCACCCTGATAATTTTTATCCACACCCGCAATGATTTTCAAAAGGGTGGATTTACCAGAACCATTGAGTCCTAAAATTCCAATCTTGGCACCATAGAAAAAACTGAGGTAAATATTTTTGAGGACAGGTGTGTTGGCCGTTTTGAATGTCTTGGTTACTCCAGACATTGAAAATATGACCTTTTTATCGTCAGACATTTTTGGTTGTTTTTAAGTAAAAAGTGAAAATTAAGAAATTAAACTCTTCCCTTTAGTGCGTTGAACACCCATGCATTGGCAAAAAAACCGATACCTACGGCTGCAAATCCATATCCTGCAACTTCATCATATTTAAAGGCTCCCAATGCGATCATACCCAAGCCCACAAATATCATAATCCATGTGGCCCAAGCCAAAACAGTATTCTTGTTCATTCCCATAATTTAGGTTTCGTTAGTCAATCAAATATCGTAAAAAAAGAGAAACAAGTTCCTTTTGAAACGTTTAAGATTCAAATGGAAACGTAGCTCCTATCTGCGACCGTATTTTGTTCAATAATTGAGCTAATTCCAGACTGTTTTGATGGGACCAGAGTTTACTTTCCAAAAGATTGTTTTTCAAACACTTATGTACTTCTTGAATTTCATAGACGAAACCATTTCCCTTAGTTGGCATTTTATACTCTTTTGCTTCTTCCCCCTTTTTTAAAGTAAGACCATTTGCTTCGTGCCATCTGGGGTGGATAAATATTTCACCTAGGTTTCCTGAAACTTCGGCCTCCATTTTGGATTCTCCCTTAAGACCTGAATAAAGTACTGAAAGTGCATTCTGATATTTGAATAATATTGAAGTTTGTGCCTCAGTACCATTTTCAAGAAAATTTGCTTGTGCAGAAATGCTTTCAGGCATTCCCAAAAGAAGATAGGATAGAAATACTGGGTAAATACCAATGTCCAAAAGAGAACCGGAAGCCAGTTCAGGATTCAACAATCTTGAATCCTCACCTCTATCCAAGGCATAAAAAGAAAAGTCGGCATGTAGATAAGAAATTGAACCTATTTCGCCACTGTCCGTAAGCTCCTTTGCTTTTTGTATCGAAGGATTAAATCTAGACCAAAGTCCTTCCATAAGAAACACTTTTTCAGCTCTAGCCACTTCAACAATTTCCTGAACTTCATTTAGATTTACTCCAAGAGGTTTCTCACACAACACGTGTTTTCCATTTTGCATGGCCATAATGGTCAATTCTTTATGAAATCTGTGAGGTGTGGCAATGTAAACTATATCAACCTTGTCTGATTTAAAAAGTTCTTCGTAGTTATCGAAGGTGTATGGTATCTTGAATTCAGCAGCGAAGTCTTTCGCTCTTTTAAGATTTCTAGAAGCCACGGCTGCAACCTCAGCATCCTCGAACAGCAATAAATCAGAAGTAAACTTTTTAGCTATTTTGCCTGGACCAATTATGCCCCATTTAATTTTCGGTTCCATACAAATCAAAAGTAATGATTAATACTCCGTATCTTTAGCAGGCCGTTAGAAAACGCTTTATTCACTATGGATTTAAACTTCAATAAGAACGAAGACCACAACAAACTACAACTTTCAGAATTAAGAAAAAGACTAGCCCAAGTTAAGTTGGGTGGTGGGCAAAAACGTATAGAAAAGCACCATGCCAAAGGTAAAATGACTGCCCGTGAGCGTATCGCCTATTTGTTGGATGATGGTGTGGATTCTATCGAGATAGGTGCGTTTGCAGGGGATGGTATGTACGAAGAACATGGAGGCTGCCCTTCTGCCGGAGTGGTTGTAAAGGTAGGGTACGTTCAAGGGAAACAATGTGTTGTGGTAGCCAACGATGCAACGGTAAAAGCTGGGGCCTGGTTTCCGATTACGGGAAAGAAAAATCTAAGAGCCCAGGAAATCTCAATAGAAAACAGACTTCCCATTATTTACTTGGTGGATAGTGCGGGTGTCTACTTGCCCATGCAGGATGAAATCTTTCCAGATAAAGAGCATTTTGGACGTATTTTTAGAAATAATGCAGTGATGAGCAGTATGGGGATAACCCAAATTTCTGCCGTTATGGGCAGTTGTGTTGCAGGTGGTGCCTATTTACCCATTATGAGTGATGAAGCCCTTATCGTGGATAAAACGGGAAGTATTTTTTTGGCAGGAAGTTACTTGGTAAAAGCTGCCATAGGTGAAAGCATTGATAATGAAACTTTAGGGGGCGCTACTACCCATTCTGAAATAAGCGGTGTTACTGATTACAAAGCAAAGGATGATAAGGATGCTTTGGACACTATAAAGAATATCGTAGGCAAAATTGGTGATTTTGATAAGGCTGGGTTCAATCGCGTAGCGTCAAAAAACCCAAAAGAGAACCAAGAAGACATTTATGGGATACTGCCCAAACTAAGAAGCGACCAATATGATATGCTGGAAATCATAAAACGTTTGGTAGATGATTCTGAGTTTAAACAATACAAAGAAGGTTATGGTCAAAGTATACTAACCGGCTATGCCCGTATAGATGGCTGGGCAGTAGGTATAGTGGCCAACCAACGCAAAGTGGTAAAAACAAAAAAGGGAGAAATGCAGTTTGGAGGGGTCATTTATTCTGATTCTGCGGATAAGGCCACACGTTTTATTGCCAACTGTAATCAAAAGAAAATTCCGTTAGTATTTTTACAAGATGTAACTGGATTCATGGTGGGCAGTAAAAGTGAGCATGGAGGAATAATTAAAGACGGGGCCAAAATGGTAAATGCAGTTAGCAACTCGGTGGTTCCTAAATTCACTATTGTTATTGGTAATAGTTATGGTGCTGGCAATTATGCGATGTGCGGAAAAGCCTATGACCCAAGGTTCATGGTAGCTTGGCCCAGTGCAGAACTTGCAGTAATGAGTGGAAACTCAGCAGCCAAGGTACTTTTACAAATTGAAAAAGCAGCTTTGGAGAAAAAAGGAGAAGCATTTGACTCAGAAAAAGAGAAAGCGCTTTTTGATACTATTAAACAACGATACGATAATCAAATCTCCCCGTATTATGCTGCAGCTAGACTATGGACCGATGCCATTATTGACCCATTGGACACTAGAACCTGGATTTCCATGGGAATAGAGGCAGCTAACCATGCGCCGATTGAAAAACCATTTAATATGGGGGTTTTACAGGTATAACTAGTCTACGGTAAACTTTGCCAATTGCTGTTTTTCATTTGGTTCTTGAAGCCGAACCATATATGAGATTGTTTCCTGATTGCTCTTTCCAAAGTTTTTGAAAACCGTACACTTAATAAATGTGGGAGTTTTATCATCAATGGTTATGTTTCCGTGCGAGGTAATATTCAATATCCAATCCCCTACTGTTTCTGCGCCTACAATTTCGAATTGTTCCGTAAAACTTCCTTGTTTGATTTCTTCTTGTAATCTCCGGCCATCTGATTGCATAGTATGTTCCCAATCAAAAAACCGCTTCTGCGGATTTACAAATTGAACCACAAATTCAGCTTCTGGATTGCTCCACTCCAAAACCAGTCTGGCATTGTACGTTATGTTATTATGATATTTGATATCCACCTTAGTGATATCCAACTCTTTTCTATGCTGATTAATTAGGTTTCTGATTTCTGCACCTACGGACTTTTCAAATCCCTTAAGTTCGGGAACCGAATTAATCTTATCCTTAAGCAATACATTAAGTGTATTTAGAGCAGTTTGGTAATTTCCAAGACTTCTATTGGACGCAGCATAGTCAAAATTGTTTTGTAATGTATTTGGATACTCTTCCATCAATCTGTTTACAATGGCCAGAGCCAATTCATAATTCCTGGCTTGGCTACTTTTTAAATACGCGGCCCTAAGCATCTTATAACTAGGAGATTCTACTTCAAGAACATTGGACAAGATTCGAAATGCGACAGCTGGAGAAGAAGCATAAAAAAAGTCAAATACATCAATAAAGTAGCTTGGGGAACCTTTGTATTCATTTCTCTGCTTTAAATAAATATCATAGGCACTTTGGACATCTTTTCCCTTTTTCAATTCTTTCAGATAGGGTGTGACCACGGTTTTGTTATCTATCTTAATTTTGGAATCGTAGTAATTGTTCTTTAACTGCATGGCATCCGAAGTATCATCCCCTACTTTACCATAACTACCCGTTTTTGTAGTAACCAATAGCACACCATTAACTCCTAGCGTGCCATATATGTTCGTTGCAGCCAAGCCTTTTAACACAGTTATATCTTCCACGTTTTTAGGATCTAGAAAACTAGTTGGATAAAAAAGTCCATCCGCGCTGGATTGGGATTGAGGTAAAGGAATTCCATCCACTACAATCAATCCATAATTATTTCCCAATAATGAATTACTTGGTCTCATAACAACTCTACTCAAATCGTCATTTTGTCCAATGGATACTCCTGAAAACTTTCCTGATACCCCAGCACTCAACGCGGTAGCGGCATCCAATATCTTATCGGAGCTTATACTTTGCACCGCATAGCCCAAAGCATCTTTGTCTTTTAATCCTAATGCTGTATTCTCCAATTGCACTGGGTTTTCCCGTTCTTCAGTTACCACTACTTCTTCCAATTGAACTCCTTCTTTCATATCAGAAGCAGTTGAATCCGAAGATTGTCCTTTCGGTGCTGCTGGCGCAGTGGCATTCTTAGAATCATCTTCCTTTTGCTTTACAAGATTTAGAAAATCCGCTTTACCAATTATGGAAAACAAATTGATGGTTCTTTTATCATAACTCTTTGAGCTATTTATGACCACTGCTTTTCCTTGAAGCTTTGGAATAGCTTTTCCAGCATTCTGATAACCATCAGTGAAAATGAGATTGTATCCTTCCGAAGCATAAGTTTCGAATCCATAGAAAGAAGTGGCGCCGTCATATTCCAGAGACTCAATTTTTTTCTGCAACACTTCCCAATCTCCATTTCTAATAGTATAATCTTCCCTAAAGTGAACCGCGTTACCGAAGCACACAAGAGAAACATCAGCATTTTCAAATCGTTGGAAATAGGCATTTAAATATTCTATTTCCAATGCTGCATTTCTGTCTTCTCTTGAACTGGAAGTGTCCCAAAAAATAGTTGTCTTCTGTACTTCTTGACCGTACGTAGTTGCAAGCACCAAGAAAACAAAACTAAATCCAAATAGTTTGTTTTTAAAGAGGGTAAGGTAATTGTCCATTGCACTGAAAATGAATTATAAAACTACACTAAGTTAATAATCATTTTTCTGCTAAATACATTTGAGCGTTCAATGTGCTTTTCTTTCTAGTTTCATAGCATTTTGTCTCATAGCCCTCTTTTTCAAAGCAAAGCACGTCTTTGTACTTTGCATGAATAGCGTATCGTCCGTTCACATCAGTATACACAAGTTCTTTTGTACGTATATTGCGAACACTTACATTAGTAATCATCTTTCCACGATGAATAGAAAAACCAGAAATCATGGGTAAATTGTTTTTTTTCCTTTGATTTCGTCTATTGATTCGTTCAGCAGCCTTTCCGGAAACTAAAACCGAGGATTTCAAATAAAAAGCCATAGCCGAATATGGTAAAGTTTCCCATTCGTCTTGACTAGAAAATTTTCGGAAAGAATCCGTGTCAAATTGGATAGCAGCCATGATTAAACCCAAATTGTCACTTCCATATACTTTTAACAGTTCCAAAGACACTATAAAATCATCTTCTGCAAATACAGAAAAAGGGCGTAAATCGACATCAGCGAATCTCTGTCCTTTTTTTACGGTATATAGGATGTTTTCACGAGAAGTATTTAAGTTCTTGCTAGGTTTTCCGAAACTACCCACATCATAAAAATTGATTCTCAGTAAAACACTATCAGAAGTACTTGACCATATCTCGAACCCCAGCTCATGTAACTTTCTGAGTCCTTTTTTTACCATGATTCGGGTTGCTAACTGCCCCCCTAAGGCCACATTATCTTTCCAGTAACCAAATATGGTCTCTCCTGAATTCTTATATCCTATAGATTCATCAATAAATTCTCCTTGTGCATTTGTAACCACAACTTCATTAAGCTGGACTATTTCGGGACTCAACTTTATTACTGGATACTCGTTGTAGACCAATTCAATTTCACTGACAGGTATTTTAAAGGGTTTATAACCCAGTGACGAGAATAAAATGTTCTCATCAGGAAATGATTTGATAGCATCCATGGACAAATGGAACAATCCTTCTTCATCAGTTACCGTACCAATACCTTTATTTACAATTCCGATGTTTACATAAGGAATAGGAGTATTGGTTTTGGCATCCAATACCCTACCCTTATACTCTTTTTGTGCTGATACTAATAAAGGAACTGAAACCCAAAACAGTAAGATTCCCTTTAATCGCGACATAAAGCTTAACTACCGCTCTTTGAAGTCTTTGTTATTTGAAATAGTTCGCGATTGACATCTTTAATGTCTAGTTTAAAGACCTTAATCTCTTCTCGTTGAGCCTTAGTTCCATAGTTATGATAAATGGTAGTCTTTAGATAAGATGGCGTTAAACTCTTATTACCCAAATACTTTACATTTATTAGCCATGTTCCGGCCAAGGAATTATCTATCAGATACTCGGAAGTTGAATAACCAAAGTCTTTTTCTCTTTTAATAATATCAGGATTGGCCTCAAGACTATGGGTCCATGTGTAAAACTGGTTTTCAGGATTTACAAACTGTAGTTCAAACTCAGCTTCACTATCGCTCCATTCAAATACCAACCTAGTGCCATCAAAATCCTCTCTATCCACTTTTATCTTTTTGCTTCTGGAGGAGCCCACCACATCCGTTTTTTCCAAGCTCAATAGATTGTTGAACTCTCTATTTATCATGGTTGAGAACATTGCTGTATCGGAATTTAAAAAGCCTTCTCTCAATAAATAGAAGTAACGTGCATACAAAATCGCCGATTTTTTAGGTTTGCCAATCCTGCGATTACTGTTTGTCAAATCCATATAGGATTGTAAATAATTGGGACGAAGAATAAATACATCTTTATAGGTTCCATTCGCTTTTTCATCGCGCCCTTGAGCATCATAGATATAGGCCAATGATTTTAAATGAACCGGGTTGTTACTAATATCAGAATACCCTTGCTCAAGAATTTGGTCCGCATACTTTTCTTGCTTCCAGGTATCATAAAAGTATTGATAGGAATCCAAAAGGAAATATGGGGATGACGTATACTTTTGGGCATTTACTTCATAAGAGGATTTGGCTTCTTCAAAAGTAGTAGCGTTTTTAAGTTCCTTGAGATATTCTGGAGCATTGTTCAAAACACTTTCGGCCGTAAGTGCCTTCCCATCATAAAAATTATTTTTAAGCCTGGCCTTATCTATGATGACTCCATTTTTATCTCTTAACGGAGCTGAAATACCATTTTTAGTGTTAATAACAATCACACCACCACTCCCAATACTTCCATATCTAACTGTTCCGGTCAATGAAGAAATAACCGCAATTCGTTCAATATTTTGTACATCTATAAAATCTGGAAACTGAGTAAATATCTGACCATCAATATCAAAAATTGCAACTCCCCTATCCCGACGTAGTACCACACTTCTGCCAGCATTTACTCCTGAAGCTGCTGCAAAACCAACCGAAGCACCTGCTGGCGAAGTTGTCCCAAAACCGAATCCATCTGAAATTATTATCCCAGCGAATCTATTCCGAAGCACGTTGGCCAAATCATATTCTCCTGGTAAAATCCTATCAGATTCCATGGTTCGGACTGAATACGAAGCTTTATTTTTATCTAGATATCCGAATACCGTTTTAATAATGTTTGGATTAAGGTGATAGTCTTCTTCTAGCTCTTTTTGGCTGGCTCTTCTTGTTCTAGTGACTGTTACGTTTTCCAGTTTTTCAATCTTGGGAAACATGTCTAAATTTAAAATCCGGGTTACGTCTTCAACGCGAATTTGCAAAGACTCCATGCCAGGACTAGTGTAGTATAAAATATCACCGGCAGATGCCTGTATTTTATATTTTCCTTCAACATTGGTTTTAACTGAAGTGCCTTGATTAATTATTTGGACATTGACGTCTGATATTGGACTTTCACCATCCTTTATGGTACCAGAAACCCATCGCTCCTGGGAAAAACTAACAAATGAGATACACAGGGCGACTAAAAAGATTAACGTTTTTTTCATAGCTTGATTTTTTTTAAGTAACCTAATGGTTGTGAGAAATTTACCTCTAAAAATTAATCAAATTTCTTGCCATGCGCAATTCTAGTTTCCCAAATGTTTCTTAATTCTAGGGATGAGTAATAGCTCTGTTTGTCTTCCATTTACGTATCTGAATCCATTTTCACCAAAAAACCCTGCTTCTTCCAGCATAATTCGGATATCTCTTTTCCATTCAGGAATATTGATGGTTGTGTTTAATTCAATAGCATAAACTGTATTGGGATTCAATGGGTAGTTCTCCCCGTCATCTTTCATTACACCTTCCTGCGCATCCCACATACCTATAGTGGTGCCCGCTGAGTGTCCATACGTCCCCAAAGGATGGGTATAAATAGCAGGTTTTAAACCAGCGTCACGTGCATCTTTCAAAGACTTCGCCAAAATTTCATTCCCTGTTCTGCCTTTTATCATATGGGAGGTTAAAAAATCTTGAACCCTATTACCATCTTTGAGTCCGTTAATCAGAAAATCGGGTGCATTCTTTTCTCCCGATTTTAGAACATAGGCCAATTCTTGGCAATCTGTATTGAGTCTTAGATATGTTATTCCAACATCGCAATGCACCAAATCACCGGGTAAAATCACCATATCCTCGGGTCTTCCAGAAAATGAATATAAATGTCCTTTCAACTCTTCACTGGTTCGTTGGACATCTACGGTAGGATGAAACCAAGTTTTCAAACCTAAATCCGTAATCTTTTGTCGCATCCACCAGACCACCTCTGAGGTCTTGGTAACCCCTGGTGTAATCACTTTTTCTGAAAAAGCTTCTGCTATTACATCATGGGTAATATCCACTAGTTGATTGTACAGTATCATCTCTCGTTCAGTACGAGTTTCAATCCAACGGACTGCAAGTTGTTCTGCAGAAGTTACCCTATCATGATATTTCTTTGGAAGGTTTGCCATAAACCCATCATAATCCGTCTTGACTAAACCATCTGCAATATTGAAGTCTTTGGAAAAATTTAGGCCTATGGTCTTGGGACTACGCTCTTCAATAAGCTGTACCAATCGTTTCCACTGATTGGGTTCTTTTTCTTTGTCCCATGCAGAGGCAATACTTTTCCCTACGTTGTACCTGGCCACGGCCAATTTCTCGATTGTGCCCTTGGTTTTATTCCTATAGAACAATAAAATGGTCCTTCTTCTGGCATTCAACCAGGTTGATGGAAGCATGGTCTTTAGCACAGGGTCCTCATTATATTCTCTTGAAATCAATATCCACATATCAATTCCTGTATCATCCATGAGCTTTGGAAGCAAGGTGTTGAATCGTTCCTCAAGTATTTCATCAACCACGCGAGCGCGTTCAATCTCAGGTAAGATTTGTTGGGAAAACACAGCGCAGGAAACTGTTAATAACAGAAAGAGTATTACGTTTTTCATAGTTGGTCCATTTATCCATGAAAAATACGAAATACCCTTTAGTTATGGCGTTATTTTAATATGCTCGAAATCCGTTCAAAAAGTAATTAGTTCCAGCTGCCGAAGGAGCCACATGGATGGATTCAATATCTTGTGGATTAAGGGTATTCAAAATGGACGCATCAACACGTATTCCATCCAACAATATAATTGGCGCGTCATTACCTCGAACTCCAAAATTTGGTATGGACCCAGGACTGTTTATGTTGGAAATGGTCAGTGAAGGAACCCTACCTCTTAGTGCATTAAAAATATCTTGTTGTATGACCCACCCATCATTTTTTATAGAATACACTTGAAAAGGAAGTTTTTCTAATTTGATCTCAATATGGTTTTTTTCATTCTTGGTATGGATAATAACCACACCATTGCTGCCAGATTTCCCATAGAGGGTACTGGCCTCTTCACCTTTTAAAACATCTATGGAAATAACATCATCAGGGTCAATGTTCTGAACAATTTCTTTATCCGTTACAGGAGTGCCATCAACAATATATAGGGGTTGGTTACCTTTATTAATTGTTGAAGTACATGTGATGACAAAGGAACTGTCCACTTCTTCTGAAGTTTGACCGTGCAAAAGGGCAGTCAAAAAGTTGACTGCGAAAAAGAAAATGAGAATACTTGTTTTCATATGGCTTATTTTTATATCTAAACAAACCTATATGGGTATTTGAAGAAAAGGAAGTGAGGATTAGGGAAGTATCCTTTTCAATTAGGGAAGTGAGCTTTTTACCAATTCCAAAGTTTTATCACGTTGAACTTTTCCCGTTTTCGTTTCTATAAACTCTTTTGTGCTGATTATTTCCTTTGGAACTTCATATTTCCCAAATGCTCGAGTCTTTCTAATAGACTGCATCAGGTCTTTTGTATTAACATTACCTTCTATTACCAAAACCAGTTTCTGACCCAGGGTTTCATCTGGAACACCGATTACAAAAAATCTGTTTTTTAGAAGTGGTGATAATTTCTTTTCTATTTGTTCTGGAATGAGTTTGATGCCACCTGAATTGATTATAGTATCATACCTTCCCAACCACTTAAAGCTGGTCTTTGAAGTTAACTCTACAAGGTCATTGGTCACTATTGTGCCACTTGAAATTTTTGGAGCGTGTAAAACCAAACATTGTCTATCATCTTGTGAGATTTCAATATGAGGCAAAAGGTTAAAATTACCATCGGTAGTTGGGGTTATTTGCCGAACTGCAACATGTGTAATGGTTTCTGTCATCCCATAGGTTTCAAATACTTTTGAAGAAGTTCCTTGTAAATTTTTCTCCAAGGATAAGGATACCGGTGCCCCACCCAATATCAAGGTTTTAATGCCATCAATTTCTTTAAGTGATTTTTCAGCTTGAAGCGGAACCATAGCACAGAAATCATACGTACTTGCAGTTTGGCCTATGGGTCGGGATGATGGTATTACATAGTCCAAATGCAATCCCAAAAGCATGGCACGTACCAGCATCATTTTACCCGCTATACTGTCGGTGGGAAGACATAACAATGCGGTATCTCCTGGTTCTAAACCGAAATACTGACCTGTTGCCAGAGCAGAGTTGGCCATATGGCTTTTCCGAAGGGTGATTTTTTTCGGAACTCCTGTTGAACCTGAAGTATACACGTCCAGACTAGGCTTTGTAGAACACCAATCCAAGAGAAAATCTCCAATGGATTTTTCAAAATCTATTCCTTCCTTAACAAGACTATATGCCACCTCCAAGAGCGCTTCCTTTGAATGGGAAACACCATTTAGTGCAAATTCCTTATGAATGTTCTGCCAGCTGGGATTCACCTTCTTCTAAAGCTAAGAATTCTTCTTTTGACAATACTCTACCAAAGAGTTTTTCCTTCCAATCGGTCCAATTGTATTTTTTTGAAAAGAAAAGGAGCAGCAATGGGAAAACCACAAAAACGGGAATCAATACATCCCAACCTAATACTGGGTCTGAAATATCTTTATATACGGAATCCGTTTGAAAAGCCGTCCAATCTGCGGTGACCAACAACGCCGTAATCAAGTTATTGGCGGCATGAAAGCCCAGTGCCAATTCCAAACCTTCGTCCATCAAAGTGAGAATACCCAAGAAAAGACCTGTTCCAATGTAAAAAACCATGATACCATAGCCCAGTTTTTCCACCTCTGGATTGAATAGATGCAAAGACCCAAAGAGCAAAGAGGTTATTACCAATGGAACCCACTTTCTTTTTGAAGCAATTCCGAGGCCTTGCATGAGATATCCACGCATATAGTATTCTTCCATACTGGTTTGAATAGGAATCATAACAACCGCTATAGCCAGCAGGATTAGAAAAGGCTGCAATTGAAAATTAAAAACATAATCATCTGGTGATAAATAGACATCTATTAGAATAAATGCCACGGAAACAACACCCCAAAGCAAAAAGGAAAAGAAAATCCTTCCCCAATCTATTTTGCGACGCGTTGTTGTCAACGATTTTAAGGATTGTTTATGTACCACTTTCACAAAGAAAAACAAGGCTATCAATCCCACAGCAAAAGTTAGCAGCATGAGGAACAAAAAAGTATTCACTCCCAAAACCTCAGACATGGCACCAATATCGCCAGATGCCATAGCATTCATTCCAGAATTCATAAGAAGTGCCGCAAGCAAAGGAATAGACCCAACAAATTGCCAAACAGCAAAAACGGAGAAAAATCCTAAAATATATCTCCAGAATTCATGAAATCCTTTATAACCTTGTTCTATGTACATAATTCATGTATTAAGTTCTGTTTCCAGTTTCTATTTTTTCTGTAAAACAATTTCCCACCAATAACCTCAAGAGGACTTTCCAAATTATTGGTGTAAAGGCTCCCAGTCCCCAGACCTTGAGGCATTTTGGTATTCAAAGTGTACGTCCATTGTGCAATGGCATTTAATCCAACATTGCTTTCTAAAGCGCTGGTTACCCACCATCCTATTCTATATGTTTTTGCCAATTCTATCCACTCTAAGGACTTTTTAAAACCTCCTAGCAAACTAGGTTTTAATATGATGTATTGAGGCCTTACGGTTTGTAGTAGTCTTTCCTTTTTTGTTACATCAAAGATCCCAATAAGTTCTTCATCCAAGGCTATGGGTAAGGGAGTTTCTTTACATAGCCTTTTCATGTCTTCCCACTGCCCTTGTTTTATAGGTTGTTCAATGGAATGAATTTCAAATTCGGATAATTGCTTTAGTTTTTCCAAGGCTTCTTGTGGGGGAAAAGCACCATTGGCATCTACCCTTAATTCAATTTCAGATGAAGAGAAACGTTGTCGTATTGATTTAAGAATTGATAGTTCGGTTTGAAAATAAATAGCTCCAATTTTCATCTTGATGCACTGAAACCCTTCTTCCAACTTTTTCTCCAATTGGGAGAGCATAAATGATTCATCACCCATCCAAATAAGTCCGTTTATGGATATGGGTGTTTCTTTTTCCACAAAGTGTGAAGGGAATAAAACAAAGGAATTGTTTGCATTCAAAGACATAAAAGCTTGCTCTAGGCCAAATTGAATGGAGGGAAACTCATTTAGCTGCGAAAAAAGAGCTTCAAATCCTAACTCAATGTTTTGACTTACCCACTGAAGTTTCTCTTCAAAATTGGGAACATCATCATAACTAAGTCCTCTTAAAAGCCCGCATTCACCTATGCCCTTCTTTCCATCTTTTTCAAGAATTATAAACCAGGTTTCCTTTTCTTTTAGGATTCCCCTTGAAGTACCGCTAGGTCTTTTAAAGTTAAGATTGTAACGTGTATAGGTAGCCTTCATGCAGTGTTCCCAAATTTAGGTATAAAATGGGACAAACTGTAAATTTCAAAATTAGCTAAAGTTGAACCAAAAACGAACACCTTCCGAGGCTCTGTCAATATTCAATTTGGACTGTAACTGATTTACCAATCGATTCATCAAACGGATACCCATAGAAGAATTGGTACGTTCATCAGCATCCTCAGGTAGACCAACCCCATTATCTGTATATTCAAAATAACCTTGGTCCCCATTTTTTCGTAAGTGGATATAAATTTTTCCGTTTTCATCGGTTTCTGGAAAGGCATATTTGAAGGAATTTGAAACCAATTCATTAAGAATCAACCCAAAAGGAATAGCGCGGTCAATATCCAGTTCTGTACCTTCAGCATCAATGGTTATGCTGATGTTATGACCTCCTTTTTTGTAAACCGATTGCACACTGTTAATCAAGCTTTCTATATAACCCTGCATTTCGATTACAGAGAGATCATCATTTTGATATAATTTCTGATGGATAAGCGCCATGGCTTTTACCCTACTCTTCCCTTCCTCCAGAGCTTCAATAGCGGACTTACTTCTGGTATTTTTTGTCTGCAGGCTAAGCAGGCTTGAAACCATTTGAAGGTTATTTTTAACCCTGTGATGGATTTCTTTGAGTAATGAATCCTTCTCAATAAGTGAATTCTCTATAATGTGCTTCTGATCGGCAATCAACCTCTGGTTTTTAATACTTTTTAGATAGGCATAAACCAATCCTGCAAAACCTAAAAGTGTAAAAACCAGAGATACCAAAACAAGGTTGATACGGTCATCCTTGGCCTTCATCTCGTTTCTTGCCTGTTCATTGATTCGTTTCTGTTCGTCAATAAGGCGTTGGGAATTCTCTAGATCCTCGTTGGCAACAATGGTAACCAATTGTTGCTTGAGCAAAGAGGCTTGTTTCTGATTTAGAGAATCCTTTATACGTTCATTTTTGCGATAATAGGTAGCCGCATTTCTATAATTCTCCACCCGATCATAAAAAGCAGCCAAAAGTCTGTTCCTTTTTATATCCTGTAAAATGGATGTTCTGTTAAAATCTATATCTAAATTTTTCTTGGCCTCTCTAAACTTCTCTAATTGCAGATTTGCATCAGCCAAATCCAATGTATTGTCCACAACTGCTATTTGATGTGAATTTACCGGAGAAGTCTTCAAAACCTCAATACTACTTTCCAGAAGTGGAATCGCCTCTTCATATTCTCCTAAAAGCACATGGCACTTTCCAATGTTACCCTCTATTTCCGCTTTTAGAAATTCGGTATCGAATAATTCTTTTTCTGTTTTCTGTTTTGAAATATCATTTACAAAAACATCCAGATAGGCTTTGGCTTTCTTTAGCTCGCTTAGGGCTGTAGGTGCTGAATTATCCAATCTTAGGTAGTTACCCACCTTACTGTGGTATTTAGCCAAGCCATACGAATCGTTATCCGCTATGGTAGGCTTCACTTCCATAATGTATTGGTTGCGCGCTTTTCTATGAAGGCCCAGGTTGCTATAGATATCGTAAAAGGCTACATTCTCGGTTATGCCTAATTCTCTCTTGCGCTTTCTAATAACAATCTGTTTATCATAAAGCTGCAGTTTTGCATAATTGTCGTCCAGTACGTCCAAAATCAGTTTTTGGGAAGTGATATCCAAAGTATCACTTGAATCAAACAATTCTCTTGCCAGAACAATACTCTTATCATAATCACCCAAATCATTATAAATCTGGGCCTGCATCAATTTATACTGAAGTATGGCCGGGTCGTCATTGGTTTTTTGGGAATTCCCCAAATATATCTTGACCGTATCCAACCAATCATATGCCGAGTTGATGTTGTAGCGATCCATAGAATTGAAGAAGATATTAAACCGTTCTTCTGGTGCTTCGGCATTTTGGAATTCCTGTAAAACAGATGTTTCATCCGATTCTTGAGAGTATACGGATGGGATTAAAAAAAGAAGAAAAATAAATCCTGCTAAAGCCCCCTTACTGTAAATGTTCATTCTCCTAAATAGATAGTGTTCTTTACTGAACCAAAATTCAGTAATTGTGTTCTTGATGCGTTCCGTGTATGCAATCGTTCTCTTCAAGGTCTGTCTTAGGCTAAATGTTTCAGATTTGGGGGTCAATTTGTTACCATTCATTCCTAATAGAGAACGTTTATTTTACTTCAAAATTAAATTGTTGAGAACTGAGATGTCGAGTATTGTTGTGAAAGTGTCCATTTCTGTTGTGAAAGGCATTTAACTGTATATGAAAGTGTATTTTATCGATGTTTTGAGCACTTAATAGAGAAATTAACCATGAATTAGATACTCAAAAACAAAAAAGGCCTTGCTAACCAAAGCAAGACCCTTTTACGAGAACACTATATGAAAATGAAAAAATTACTTTCTGTTTTAAATACATAGCTAAAGTACACCCGATATGATCTTTTGGAAAACAATTGTTGCGAAATGGGACAAAGTTGTGGTGAGCTCGTTCTATGACATAAAAAAAGCGCCAAATGGCGCTAATTCTATATTTAGTCAGGATTTCCTATCAACTATTCATGGAGGATATGATAAACTCCTTGAAGTCTTTGGAAATAGGAATCAAGTTATTATTTATTACAATGTCTTTTGAGTTTATTGCATCTATATGATCCACATTTACAATGTAAGACTTATGCGCTCTGTAAAATTTATTCTTTGGTAGTTTCTCCAAATAATCCTTTAAAGGGGAACGAACCAAAAACTTTTTATCTGCCGTATTCACCTCCAAATATACATTATCGGCTTTGATGAATTGGATATCAGTAAACTGAATTCGGTAGTATAAATGTTGTTTCTTCACAAAAATGGAATCCTTCAACACTGAATTTGAGGTAAAGGCATCTCCTTCGTTTCCGGCAATTTCTTTTGTGTTTTCCTTTCGCGAATAATTGAAATTGGAAAGTGCAATCTCTATAGAAGTATAAAGGTCCTGTTGTTCAAAAGGTTTTACCAAATAACCATCAGGTTTTACCGTTTTTGCATTTTCAACTGTCGCTCTATCAGAGTTGGAAGTGACAAAAATAAACGGGATGTTATAGTGCTGTCTAATATGTTTGCCTAAATCAATTCCTGTCTTATCCGAAGCTAAAATGATATCAATCAAAACCAAATCAACTTCATTGTTCTTTAGAACATCTACGGCTTGCTCATAGACAATGACGTTGTCCACTATTTCATAGCCTATTTCCTCCAACATGGACTGCATGTCATCTGCGATGATCACGTTATCCTCTACAATCAATATCTTAATGGGGTTTTCCAAGTCAAAATTTGTTTAGAGAGTTATCAATCAAAATTACAAAAAATAATTTACGGCTATTAAAAACAGGATGGACAACAGAAATGTGCTCAAGGCCAATTTCTTTAATTCACTATCCAACTCGATAGGTTCCGTAGTGCGCATCACTTTCACCAAATGAATGAAAATGGGTATAAATGCCAAAAAAAACCAACTTGATTCAACGGGGATTTTCTTAAGCCAACTATAGAGCAGCATGGAAAGAAAACTGATTGCAATCAAAATAAAATGATACCTTTTTCCATTTTCAAAACCCATCTGGACCACCAAGGTGTTTTTACCAGATTTTTTGTCCGATACCACATCTCTAAGGTTATTCAAATTCAAAACCCCTACACAAAGAAGTCCTATTGCAATTGCGGGAAGTACTGCAGCCCAGCTCCATGTTTTGGTATATAGAAACAAGCTCCCCAAAACGCCTAGCAAACCGAAGAACGTAAAAACCGCCAAATCTCCCAAACCTTGATACCCATAAGGTTTAGAGCCCATGGTGTATTTTATTGCAGCCCAAATACTAAGAACGCCCAAAACAGTGAAAATCAGAAAATAGGACATGTACTCCAACCCAAAAGCTACATACAAGAGCGTGAAAGCCAAAAACAGACTGATACCTGACGAGAGAAGTATTCCGGTATTTAGATTTTGCTTGGAAATTAGTCCTGCCTGTAATGCTCGAGATGGTCCTATCCTATCTTCGTTATCGGTTCCCCTAACCCCATCACCATAGTCATTTGCAAAATTGGATGTTATTTGAAATCCTATTGTGGTCAACAACGCTAAAGTGAGAATATAACCATTGAATGCTCCAGCGGAGATAGCCAAAGCAGTTCCCATGAGTATTCCAGAAATCGATAAGGGAAGTGTCCGCAAACGGGCGGCCATCAACCAGGCCTTAAAAGGATTCAATGCTAATACGGGTCTTCTATCTTCAATCTTTTACCATCCTTGTACGAGGCCACAAAAGCATCATTAAAACCCATATTCACAAGCTGCGCCCTAAAGGTTTGAGCTTCATCCAAGGTTTCAAAGGTTCCCAGAGAGTATGCGTAAAAAGGATTGGTTTTAACAAACAAAGTGTTGGTCAATGCCTCAGAAGCAAGCGTTACGTTATTATCAACAAAAGATTTTACCTGAACCGAATAAATGGTTTCCTTGTCCAAAAATTCTTTAGCCAAATAAAACTCCTTTACCAAACTTAGCTCCCGGTTCTGTTTTTGCAAATTGCTGATTCTTGTTCTAAACGTATCCAAACTGTCCACTGCTTCCGAAAGGATTTCCTCATTCTTGAAATTGGCAGATGTTGTTAGGCCAGAAAAATAGGACCATAATCCAAATATTCCCAATAGAATGGCCGCAGTTATTCCTCCAAAAATATTTCTTTGCAGCTTTATTTTTTTTAAATCCTTGTTCTTGAATTTGATTTGGTCTAGAAGTCTTTCGTTAATAATTTGAGCTTTATCAACGTCTTTGTGCAATTCCAGCAAATCACTTTCTTCAATAAACGGCATATTAGGGAGGTTTTTTTCTTTGATGTAATGTAAAAACATCTACATCAGTAACTTACTCTAGTTAGTACAAAAGTAAAATTTTTGTAAACACAAAAAAATATAGAGAAACAATTTTGCAATCAAAATGTTCATCACAATTGGCTGCGCAGTTATTTTAAATAGATACCATCCTCCTTTATCAGGATTTTTTTTGCCTTGTACAAACCCCCGATGGCCTTCTTGAATGCTTTTTTGCTTAGATGCAGGGTATCTTTAATCTCTTCTGGTGACGACTTATCATGAAGAGGCAAAAAACCATTGTTTTCCTGTAGTTTCTCAAAAATTAGGGTTGCGGTTGGCTCTAGCATAGAAACTCCAAGTGGCTGAAGGCTAACATCAATTTTGTTGTCTGGTCTAATGTTTTTTATATATCCTTTTAAACGCATACCTACGCTAAGAGGTTGAAAAATGTCGCTTTCAAAAACCAATCCCTTATATTGGTCTTCTATGATTACCTCCCAACCCAATGGGGTTTTTCTATAGGTAAGAATATTGACCTCAGTGTTTGTCTCCAAGTTAAAATCCTCATTGGACAAAAACTTGTTTAATCTGCTGGTAGCCACCAAACGAAACGATACTTGATCTAAAAAACAGTGCACCAGATATTTCTTGCCTGCTTCCATTCGAACTTGCTGTTCCCTAAAAGGGACAAGTAGATGTTTCTCCAAACCCCAATCCAAAAAAGCTCCAAAGGCGCCAACTTCTTTGACCTCCAAGCAAGCAAAATCACCTCTTTTTATTAATGGTTCCAAAGTTGTTGCTATAGGTCGCTCACTGCTGTCCAAATAACAAAAGACTTCCATTTCTCCATCAATCTCAAAATCTTCTGGAACATATTTGTTGGGCAGCAAAACCTCAGTTCCTTCCTCATCCCCTAAAAAAAGTCCAACACGGGTGCTACGCAGCACTTTTAACGTATTATAATTTCCCAGCTCTATCACGGGTCAAAGGTAGGTTCAAAATTGACATAAAAAAAGCCACACTAAATAGGTGGCTATTTTTAACTCATATGTTCCTCTTAGTTGTACACAGATTCTTTTCCAAAGTGTTTGGCCAACATATAATAGATTACAGCTCGATGTTTGTTTTTATCCGATCTACCGTATTTATCAATGACACCGTTGATAGCATCCATTAACTGTCCATTGTCAGAAAGTCCAAGTTTCTTAATCAAGAAATTGTTTTTTACCGTTTCCAGCTCTTTTTCATCAGAACCTGAAACTTTGGACGCATCCGCATTATAGATGGCCGGACCTAAACCTATGGCCACTTTATTCAATAAATCCATATCCGGGGTTTCTCCGAACTTGTCCTTAATATCGGCCGCATATTTTACGACCAAATCATCTCTTTTACTCATAATAGCTAGTGTTCTTTTAGTGTTATCAGGGATTCTATATCCTCTTGGTTCTAAGATATGAAATCGAAATAATCGAGCAAAATTTTATCATTTTCCAATCGAGGGGTAAAGACTTCTAAGATTTTTGGTTTCTCTGAAACTGAGTAAAAACTTTCAAGCCGATTTTGCAATTCCTTTTCATCGGTTGCTTTAGTATAGTCTATCCCATACATTTTTGCCAAATTTTCAGCATTCAAATTGTGGGTAGTCTCAAAAAAAGATGAGAATTCTTCAGTTTGTTCGCTACCTGGTAAAATCCTGAAAATACCCCCTCCTCCATTGTTGATAAGAATAATCCGAAAGTCGTTTCTAAGGTTTTCAAACCACAAGGCATTACTATCATAGAAAAAACTCAAATCTCCTGTTATTAAAGCCGTAGGGTTCGGGTAATATATGGATGCGCCTATCGCGGTGGATGTACTTCCATCAATCCCACTTGTTCCCCGGTTGCAGAATACCCGAAGAGTCTCCTTCATCGGGAACAATTGAGAATACCGTACGGTAGAGCTATTTGCTAAGTGAACTTGATAGTCTTCCGGAATAGAGCCTTGAATTTCATTGAAGGCCAAAAAGTCGGAGAACCCAATTGTATTCAAATATGTATCCCTTCTTTTCTGATATTTGTTCTTTACCTCATCCCACCGCAACCTAAAACCACTTTTTTCTTCTTTTATGGGCAAACTATTTAGAAATGTATTCGGTTCTTTTTCAATATGGGCGGACAAGCAAAAAAAAGTATCATAGGCTTTGTTCCTACCAATATGCCAATGATGTTTTGGTTTGTGTTTTCTTAGAAAAGCTTTTATTTTTTTTGAAACTATCAATCCTCCCAAGGTGATAAGCAAATCCGGTTTTAGCGCAGCAAAAAGGTTTTCTTTATCTGCAGATTTTTCAATAGGAGCAATAATACTATCGATACTCGGAAAAAAACGATTGCCATGAACATTTGATGTGGTCTCCGTAAAAACCAAAGTACTGGGATCCGAAGCCAATCTATCCAAAATGGTCTTTTCCAAAACGTCTGGTTGTTGGACGCCAATCAATATCATTTTTCTTCGGGACTCTGACCAGGTTTGTGCGTATTCGGCTAAATCAATATCTGGTAATATTGAATGAGGGGTATCTAGATCATCAGGAATTGCAATGCTGCGTTTTTCGGTTTGACCATACAAGGGCTCTTCAAACGGTATATTTACATGAACCGGAAGGTTTTCTGAAACAGCCATCCGTAAAGCCTGAAAAATCTCTTTTTGATTATATGCTTCGATTTCTTGCTGTGAATCCGACAACAAGGACTCATCAAAAGTTTTAATCACTTCAGTGGAATGACAAACATCCAGTTTTAAGTTGGTCTCATACCCGATATGCTGCTTGAAAATATGTTGCTGCCGAATGGTCTGACCGTCTCCTACATCAATTTTGTATGGCGGACGGTCTGCAGAAACAACAATAAGGGGAATCTCACTATAATATGCCTCTGCTATGGCTGGATAATAATTCAAAAGGGCGCTTCCGGAGGTACATATTACCGCAACGGGTTCCTGTAATTGTCTTGCCATCCCCAATGCAAAGAATGCTGCACATCGTTCATCCACAATGCTAAAGCATTTAAAAAAGGGATTTTTGGAAAAACCTAAAGTGAGCGGGGCGTTTCTCGAACCTGGAGAAATGACAATGTTTTTAACTCCCTTGGCCTTAAAACTCAAAACTAGAAGCTGCGCTGCGGGGATTTCGGAATACATCATGCAATACAAAAATACGGCCCAAAACCATATTACCCCAAAACCTACATAGGAATTTGAAGTAAGCTCAACATAGTTTTGCTTTTGTTCTGAATTTCATTCCATTCATTCTCTGGGATGGAATCTGCCGTTATGCCTCCACCCACATATATTGATGCTCCGTTTTTTGTCAATTCCATCGAACGAAGGTTTACATAAAGTGAGGTGTTTTGGGATTCCCCCATTCCTAGTTCGCCCAAAAAACCTGTGTAATAAGTACGATTATAACCCTCATGTTCTAGAATGAACCTTTTGGACGCATCCAAAGGCAATCCGCAGACAGCGGGTGTTGGATGCAATGATTTGATAATGTTCTTTAATGAAGAATTTGGTAAGAGTTTAGCCTTTATTTCGGTCTTTAAATGCCAAAGCAAGCCTGCTTTTGAGCTTTCTGTGCCATCCACTTCTAAAGTATCAACTTCTTCAGATAGTCTTTTTTTTATAAAATCAGTGACTAGAGACTGCTCATCCAACTCTTTTAGTCCCCATTCTGGGCCAACACCGGGTTGATACGGTAAGGTGCCCGCCAAGGACATTGTTTTAAGGCTATTATTTTTTACTTGCAAAAATGTTTCCGGTGAAGCCCCACACCACAATCCAACCTTCGGGTGAAAAAACAAATAACAAAATGCTGATGGGTAAGCGTTCAACAAACGTAAAATCAAAATTTCAGGAGAGACTTGGTGTTTAACATCCATTTTTCGGGATAGCACAACTTTCCGCAAAACCCCTTCAGTAATTGCTTTTAGTCCTTTTTTTACTAAACCCAAATGATTTAATTTACCAGTCTCGTCAGGTTCCAATTTGATAACCGCATTGTTTTCATCATAAACTCGATAAGAAACTTTTTTGATTTTGTTCGGCCTTAGCAATACTGCGTTGTCCTTTAAATCAAAAGGAGCGAAAACAAAGCCTTCTTCCTGAAAATCCTTTGTAAAAATAAGCTCATCCGAATCCTGAAAAATGACTTTAACTTCACCATGATGTGGCTTGCGATAAAGACAAACAGGGTGCTCTTGCACTATGGCATTTTTTACTTCATCAAGCAGATCTTGAAATTCTTTATTTTCTGGGTAGCGCAATGGTGGTCAATTTGCAATTGGATACCAGATTTCCTTCTTCATCGGTAATCTTAATTTCCCAGAGTTGTGTGGTACGGCCTTTATGGAGAATGTGTGCCTTGGCATATACAAATCCGTCTTGAATTGACTTCACATGATTTGCAGAAATTTCTATTCCACGGACAAAAAACTCTTTGGCATCCAGAAATATATAGGATGCAGCACTACCCACACTCTCGGCCAAGGCCACAGACGCACCACCATGAAGAACACCATCCGGTTGGTGTACTCTTGGACTTACCGGCATTCTAGCTGTCAAGTAATTCTCTCCGACATCAACATACTCAATTTCCAATGTTTCCATTAAAGTGTTCTTGCAAATGGAGTTGCAAATGGATAGAATTTTTTCCTTGTGCTCGGTCATCTTTCAATTTTTTGTAAAATTACGGAAAGCTTTTGCAATAGATTCCTGAACCGTTATGTCAATTGAAGAAAAGAATGTCACTTACACTACCCAAAATACATATACTACCCTTAATCAATTCAATGAAAACACAAAATACGTTTGGTTGGTTTTTCATGGCATAGGGTATTTGAGTCGTTATTTTTTAAAGCATTTTGTCAATTTAAACCCCGAAGAGCATTACGTTGTTGCCCCCCAAGCCCCATCCAAATATTACTTAAAGAATGAATACAAGTATGTGGGCGCAAGCTGATTGACGAAGGAAAACACATTGGTTGAAACTGAAAACCTCATGTCCTATTTGGAAGAAGTTTGCCAATCTGAAAAAATATTGAATCACCCAAAGCTGATAGTCTTTGGTTTTTCCCAGGGTGTTTCCATTGCGCTACGTTGGATGGCCAGAAATCAAGTTCAACCCCATACATTGGCCTTGTATGCAGGGGGCATTCCGAAAGAATTAAAACATGACCATTTTGAATACTTGGATTACTTCAAAATAAATATCAAATCTATCTATGGAGATAAAGATGAATTCTTAAGTCCAGAAAGATTGAAAACGGAGAAAGTAAAGTTGGATAATTTGTTTCAAGGAAATTTTGAATTAATCACGTTCAATGGAGGTCATGAAATTAAATCCGAAATAATTACAGAGTTAATTAATCCCTGACTTAATTAGGGTTCTCACCTTGTTCCTGCGCTTTTTCTTCAGGATAATATGAAATCCTTCTTGTACTATAGGAATTACTTGGAGTGATTATTTTTTTTATCCAGTTTTTCTCAGGGCTACTATCAAACTGAAAAATAAATTCTTTTACTGATTTGGCATTTTGTGCCTCGGTAATTTCTTTTGTAGGCATTCCTTGTACATCATAAGCTAAACGCACTTTTTCAAAAGAAACGAACTGTTTCTTTGAAACGTCATAATTAAATGTTTCTGTTTTCAAAAGTTTACCAGAAGCATCAAAGGTTTTCTCAACCGCCTTATCTGGCTCTCCATCTACAAATTCCTTGGTAAGTACTACTTTATGTTTGGTATTCCCTACTTTTTTCTCGGATACGCGTTCCATCTTTTCCAGTATACCATTATGAAAAACGCTTTGTGTGGTTTCGTTTTTATATTGTTGATACTCAATAGTCGTTTCATCCACACCTTCTGCATTTGAAATTACTATTTTCTTCAACCTATCCTGTTCATCGTATAGATACTCCTGCTGTTCCAGAAATTGCTTATCGTATGAAATTATTTTTTCCAAAACCTTTCGGGATTGGGTCGTATCAAGGGAGTAAAAATTGACCATGGAAGTAGCCGCATCCAAAACATCATCCTTATAGCTTTCCATTCTCTTTTCAACCAAGTTGTTCCCTTCATATTTGTATAGGGTGATATCTTGATCAGATTCGTTGTATTGCGTTATGGTTCGATTTAATCTTCCCATTTTGTCAAACTCAAAAAGCTCCCTGCCATAATCAGTAATGACCAGGCATGATTTCACCTTACCACGCAAATCAAAATCTTCTACTTTGAAAATCTGAATTTCCTGTGAAAATCCTATTCCACTGTAAAACAATACTGTAAAAAAAAGAAGAGAGTACTTTTTTACCATACTGCAAAATTAGTTTTATGCCGTCAATAAAAAAATCAAAAGAGATGCCATATTGAAAAAATAACTTAAAAATATCAAGTTGTATCCATTCGCATTCATCAAATCACCTGAAAACCCATTGCATAAGGGTCGTTTTCCGTATCCATGGTAATTGTATTTCTACCATATACCTGGGCCCACCCTTTTATACTGGGAACGATGGCTTTATTATTGGCCAATATAGTAGCCTTCTCAACTTTGCCCACAAATTTAGAACCAATATAACTTTCATGAATGTATTCGTCACCCACTTGTAATGCTCCTTTAGCATAGAGTTGAGCCATACGTGCTGAGGTACCTGTACCACAAGGCGAACGATCAATGGCCTTATCTCCATAAAAAACAGCATTACGCCCAGATGAACCCTTATGCAAAGGAGTTCCTGTCCATAAAATGTGTGACACTTTGTTAATGTTGGAATTCTCCGGATGAACAAATGTGTCTGTGTATTTTTCATTGATTCTTTTGCGTAGTTCTTGAGAAAACTGAATCAAGTTGCTCGCAGAATAGTCTTGAATCCCAGAGAAGTTTTGTTGAGGATCTACAATGGCATAAAAATTACCCCCGTAGGCTACATCAAACTTCAACTCTCCCAAAAATGAAGAATCAATCCTTAGTCCCTTAGCCGCTAAATAACTTTTCACATTGGTAATTTGAACCCACTCCACCTTTTTATCTGGTTTATGATATCTAATCTCTACAAGACCGGCAGGAGCCTCCATTCGAACCAGACCTGAGGTCTTTGGTTGAATCAAGCCTTCCTCAAGAGCAATGGTAATAGTGCCTATGGTTCCGTGACCACACATGGGAAGGCACCCACTGGTTTCAATAAAAAGAATGGCAACGTCATTTTCTGGTTGATGCGGCGGGTATAGTATACTTCCGCTCATCATGTCATGGCCCCGCGGCTCAAACATAAGTCCAGTTCTAATCCAATCGAACTCCTTCATGAAATGCTGACGTTTTTCTTCCATTGTCTTTCCTACAAGTTGAGGACCCCCGTTAACTACCAAACGAACAGGATTACCGCAGGTATGTGCATCAATGCATTCAAAGGTGTGTATCGCCATATTTTTAGACTTAATGAATCTAAAATCGAAATTAGAAATATTCCTGCTTACAACCATTGTCAAAAGCTCTATTTACCTTGAATTCAAGTGAAAAGTAAATCTGAAGCTCATCAACTGATTCACAATCTTTTGACTACTTTTGGGAAATTTTGAATTGAAAAAGTATGAAAAATGTTTCCTGGGGATTTCTTTTTTTGATTTTCTCCTGTAACCCCTCCCAAAAAACATTATCACAAAAAAAGCCTTCGCAAAAAGCAGCGGATCCCATAGTGTATGCCCAAACAATTACCCAAAAAGAATTAAAAGACCATTTGTACACCTATGCCTCAGACGATTTTGAAGGAAGGGAAACCGGGACGCCTGGGCAAAAAAAAGCGGTGGAATATTTGAAATCCCATTATGAATCATTAGAGATTCCGGCAGCCAAAGCGGATGGGAACTATTTTCAGAAAGTTCCATTGCAAAAATCCAGTGTTCCAACAGGAAGTATCACCATAAACGGAAAGGAATTCACTATTGGCCAAACGGCTATTTCATTTGCCGCGGCGGAAGGAAACTATGACCAAGTTGTTTATCTGGGTTATGGTATTGAGGAAGAAATATACTCTGATTACTCCAAAGTTGATGTAAAGGACAAAATAGTCTTAATCAAATCTGGAGAACCCAAAAATGAAGATGGGACCTATACATTAACAGATACCGTTGAGCCATCGATTTGGAGCAATATGTCTGAAGCCATTGGTAAAAAATCTCAGTTAGCATTGGAAAAAGGCGCCAAAGGGGTTTTTTACTTTGATTCTGAGAACTATACCCGTTATTCAGAGTATTACTCATTTATTAAAAACAGTACCAATCACAGGATGTCGTTGCTTGATGAAGCCAACAGCGCATTGTTAATGGTATTGAATTTAGAAGCTGCCAAAAGTCTTTTCCCAGATATAAACTCAGATAGTACACCCAAGTATTTAAAAACAAATATCAATTTAGATATTGTGAGCACAGGTTTAGTAGATTCTGAAAACGTGGTGGCACTTTTAAAGGGTAGTGAAAAGCCTGATGAATACGTTGTAATTTCTTCCCATCTAGACCATATTGGCGTTACTGAGGACGGGCAAATCAATAATGGGGCGGACGATGATGGTTCTGGTAGCGTAGCACTTTTGGAGATTGCAGAAGCATTCAAAAAAGCCAAAGATGAAGGTAATGGCCCAAAACGTTCTATAATTTTTCTTCATGTAACCGGAGAGGAAAAGGGACTTCTAGGTTCCAAATATTATACAGATTACGACCCTATTTTACCCTTGGAGAACACCGTAGCCAACTTGAATATTGATATGATTGGAAGGATTGACCCAAATCGTGAAGGCGATAGAAACTATATCTACCTCATTGGTTCCGATAAACTAAGTACAGAGCTTCACGATCTATCAGAAGAGATTAATGAAAAATATATGCAGATTGAGTTGGATTATAAATACAACGATGAGAACGACCCCAATCGGTTTTATTATAGAAGTGATCATTACAATTTTGCCAAAAACAATATTCCCATCATATTTTACTTTAACGGTACCCATGAAGACTATCACCAACCAGGAGATACGCCTGATAAAATAAACTATGACCTTCTTGAAAATAGAACCCGATTAGTTTTTCACACGGCATGGGAAGTAGCCAATAGAGAAAATAGAGTGATTGTGGACAAACCAGTTGAATAGATTGAAAACTCTATAAAAACAAAAAAGCCCCTTTTTAAGGGGCTTTTTTAATGGGTGGAAGATCGGTCTCGAACCGACGACCTCCTGAACCACAATCAGGCGCTCTAACCAACTGAGCTACAACCACCATTTAAAAGCGGATGCAAAGTTAAATTTTTTTCTCAATTCTATCAAAAGATTTATAGATTGGATTGCAACTGATTTTCATCTCACACCAAAACCTTATGAAGGGTTAGTTTTTCAAGGTAACCACATGGTCTACAGTTTATTGTGTCTTACGTCGATGAATTCTATGCGTTCATCTAACAGACCTACATATTTTATATGTTCACAACATAAAATTCTAAGCCAACTTTTTTGTGCCTAATTTTAGCCAGTTAGAGATTGTATTTCCCATGTCCCAAATCACTAATATGAACATCCTCAACCTACCTAATTTCCTTAAAAAAATGTGCCTTTTTGGGGTTTTGCTCCTCTTCACATTTAAATTGCAGGCTCAAAAAAGAAAAAGAGACAGTGTTGCTTATAGAATTAAGCATCTCGTTTCTACCAATAAGTTTAGCACAAAAGATTCTACACATCTCGATTTATTGGCCAACTATTCAAAGTATTATCGCTTTATAAATCAGGATAGTCTTTACACCATTTCAAAACGAGTATTAAAACTGAGCAGGGCCATTCAATACAAAGGTGGAGAAATTAAGGCGCTGGAAAATATTGGATTGTTTTATTCTGACAAAGGAGATTATGAAAAAGCGCTTCGAAATTATGAGGAAGCTTTGGAGGTTGCCAGAAAAATAAATGATACTGAATCAGAGCTCGATATTATAAATGATATGGGGCAGGATTACGCCTATATAGGCGATTACGCCAAAGCGCTCAACCTATATCTTAAGGGATTGGATGTTGCTCAGCAAACAGACAACAAATGGATGCTTTCCATACTCAATGAAAACATTGCCAATTTATATGTGCGGCAAAAGGATTTTAAAAATGCCCTGACTTTTTATGACCGGATTCAGGCCATAAATGAAGAACTTAAAGATGATATATTCCATGCTGAAACTCAAAGCAATATGGCCTCACTATACAAAGAGGCAAAAAACTATGAGTTGGCCATGTTCAACATCAACAAGAGCATAATAACTTTTGAAAAAGAGAAGATTTACGATTGGCTGGCATATGCATATGAAGTAAAAGGAAGTATCTACTTGGAGCAAAAAAAGTACCAATGGGCATTACATTGGTATGACCAAAGCAATATGCTACACCAAAAAAAGCTTCAAGATGATAGGGAGAAAATCAATTTGCTCAATGGTATGGCCCAAGTCTATCTAGGTCTTGATAGGGACAGTTTATCTCTTTCCACGGTAAATGAAGGATATGCTCTTTCTAAAAAAATTAAATCCTTACAGGGACAAATTGACTGTTCAGAGACCTTATATAAAATCCATAAAAAACGAGGCGAAAGCGATGTTGCATTAGGATATTTAGAAGCCTTCAAGAGACTATCAGACTCTCTTTCCAAGGACAAGAACAAACAAAGCTTGGCCTTATTGGAAACCAAATTACAGTACCAGCAAGAAAAGCAGGAACTGATTTCCACAAATAAAACAGCACTGGCCAAACAAAGAAACTACATCTATTTTTCCGTATTGATGGTATTGATTCTTTTGACTGTTTTATTATTGATTCGTCGTAGTGAAAAGGTCCAGAAAAAACTGAACAAAGAACTAAAGTTTAAATCTATTGAAGTTAGCAGACGAGAAAACGAGCTAACTGAAATCAACAAGACCAAAACCAAGTTGTTCTCAATTATCGGGCATGACCTTAGGGGCCCAATTGGCGCACTTCAAGGTATGCTAAAGTTATTTTCTGATGGCGAAATCAGCAAAACAGAATTTTTATCCTTTATCCCTAAGTTGCGAAGCGATGTTGACAACATTTCTTTCGCATTGAATAATTTGCTATCCTGGGGACAGACCCAATTAAATGGAGTAGTAACTAAGCCTAAAAGAATTCAGTTGGAAAAGCTGGTGTTGGGCAACATTAAACTTTTATCCGAAGTAGCCGCAGGAAAATCAATTAAGATTATCAACCGTCTACCAGAAAATATATTGGTTTGGGCAGATTACAATCAAATTGATATTGTAGTGCGAAATCTTATGAGCAACGCTATTAAATTTACACCAGATGACGGGTTGATAACCATTGAAGCTGAAGAAGATTCTGATGTATGGCGCATAATGATTAAGGATACTGGTATTGGGATGAACAAAGAAATCCAGAAAAAAATCTTCGCAGACTCCAACAATATAACAACCTATGGAACCAACAACGAAAAAGGTACTGGTTTAGGTTTAACTCTATGTAAGGAGATGGTCAATAAAAATAAGGGGCAAATTTGGGTGGAAAGCACACTCCGAAAAGGCTCTACATTTTCTTTTACTGTTCCTAAGGCTGAAAAAAGATATCAGCAGGCGAGTTAATCAGATAAGGTTGTCGAGGTTATCAACTCCTACAAATCTTTCCACCGTAAACCCTTCAGCATACTCCACCCCTATCAATCTTCCTAGGTCTCTAGCACGATAGTTTACGCTATCAATAAAATTTTTACTGCTAATTGGTGTTTCAGGTTCGTCACTATTCGGGTCAAAAAACTGTGAGCTATAGGCTAAAATTGCTTCTGTCTTTTTATCAATAAACCCAGTAACATCTACTGCAAAATCAGGAGTTAAGTTCTTCCATTGAATGTAATGATACACTACTTTTGGTCTCCAAGCTTCCTGCCACTCTTCTTCTCCATCCATTTTAGTATCTATTTTGGTCAAACCACTTAAAAAACAAGCATCGCTTACCAATTTGCTTCCCTTGCCATGATCAATGTGGCGGTCATCCACCGCGTTGCACAGTACAATATCTGGTCGATACTTACGCACCATTTTCACAATTTCGAGCTGATGTGCTTTATCGTTCACAAAGAACCCATCAGCAAACTCCATATTTTCTCGAACCATAACGTCCAAAATCTCAGCAGCCTTGACCGATTCCTTATCTCGAATTTCAGCGGAACCTCGGGTTCCAAGTTCACCCCGGGTCAAATCTACTATACCTACTCTTTTTCCTCGGGATACTTCCTTCGCTATAGTTCCTCCAGCACCCAACTCAGCGTCATCGGGATGGGCACCAAATACTAAAATATCTAATTTCATCAATGTGTGGTTATACAGGTATGGTCATGGATTTCGTTTTGGAAATCGCTTGTTCTATATCACGAACTAAGTCTTCTATTTCCTCAATACCTAACGAAAAACGTATTAAAGAATCTTTGATTCCTTGTTTTTGGCGGTCTTCAGGACTCATCAATGCATGTGATGTTTTGGTAGGGGAAATCATAGTGCTTTCAACCCCAGCCAAACTCATCGATGGTTTAATAAGTTCCAAACTTTTAAAAAAGAGGGAAACATCTATTTCAGGGTTTAATTCAAAGGAAAGCATACCGCCGAAACCCTTCATCTGGGATTTGGCCAAATCATAACCTGAATGAGATTCGAGGCCTGGATAATAGACATTTTCCACATTTTGGTTGCTTTGCAAGTACGTAGCCATTTTCATAGCATTCTCGTTTTGAGCCTTTACACGAAGCCCCATAGTTTTTACACTACGTTCCAGGAGCCATACCGTATAGTCACTTAAACTACCACCAAAACATATGGCCGTTTGAAACACTTTGTCCATATTCTCTTGGGAGCATGCAACAACGCCTGCGCAAATATCCGAATGACCTCCCATATATTTTGTAGCACTGTGCAATATGATATCAATGCCGAAATCTGCTGGAGTTTGATTGATTGGACTCGCAAAAGTATTGTCAATCATAGTGAGAATACCGTGTTTGGATGCCAATTCGGCCACTCCCCTTAAATCCGTAATGGTCAACAAAGGATTAGATGGGGTTTCAACATAAATTAACTTCGTATTGGGTTTAACAACAGCTTCAAAATCGGATACTTCCCATCCATCAGTAAATGAATAGCTTATACCATATTTTTCAAGCTGGGTTACAGCAAAATTATACGTTCCTCCGTATAAAGTCTGTTGAAACACAATATGGTCACCGGCTTGCAAAAATGCCATCAAAGCAGTGCTTATAGCCGCCATGCCACTGCCAAAAATCATGGCTGCTTCGGTATGTTCCAAAGCAGCCATTTTTATGCTAAGTGCTTCTTGATTGGGTGTATTAAAATATCTTGGATACCTTTTTACATCTACATCTTCAAAGGCATAGGATGAACTCATATACAATGGTGATGCAGCCCCTTTATACTCCTTATCTTCCAGAGTGCCAACATGGGTACATACGGTATTTGTTCCTTTAGGTGATTTCGTCATTGCATCAAAAATTTGATTAAATATACGAAACCAACTATACTTGAACTTCCTTCCACCTGCCCTTTTTGAACCAAACTATGGCAATGATGGCCAACAAAATCTCAGCAGATGTAATGGCCACAAAAACACCCTTAGCTTCCCAGCCAAAACTTAAAGCGGCTAAATACGCAAAGGGCAGTTGATATGCCCAAAATGCAATCAGATTGATTTTGGTAGGAGTTTTGGTGTCTCCTGCTCCGTTAAATGCATTGGCTACTACCATTCCATAGGCATAAAAGACATATCCCACAGCAATAACCTGCAAACACAATGCACCACTATTGACAACATTAGGTTCAGAATTGAAAAGCGATATAATGTACTCAGCTCCGAAAAAGTATACTATAGATATCAAAGCCATGAAGTAGGCATTGTACTTGCCTGTAATCCATACGGACTTTTCGGCTCTATCAGGCTTCTTGGCTCCCAAATTCTGTCCCACCAACGTCGCAGCAGCGTTACTCATGCCCCATGAAGGCATTAGGGTGAACATAATTACGCGGATGGCAATGGTATAGCCTGCGAGTACCTCACTGCCAAATTCGGACATGATTCTCATAAGAAATACCCAACTGGATGTGCCAATCAAAAACTGGGCTATGCCCCCCAAGGATACCTTAATTAGGTTTACCATCACTTTAAGGTTAACTGCAATGTCTTTTAGTACAAGCTTGATTCTACTCCATCCAAAAAACAAAATACCAATTTGGAAAAGTACCGCGGTTCCCCGTCCAATATTGGTAGCAATTGCAGCACCCATTACCCCATATTCTGGAACAGGCCCCCAACCAAAAATAAAGATAGGGTCCAAAATAATGTTCAATCCATTGGAAAGAACCAAGGCCCACATGGCAATAGAGGCATCACCGGCACCACGGAAAATGGCATTAATCAAGAATAATAGCATTATAGTGATGTTTCCACCCAACAGAAACTTAGTATATCCATACCCTTCGGCAATCAAATCTGGTTCAGCTCCCATAAGACCCAAAATCTCCTTGGAATAAAAAATACCTACTAAACCTAATAGGACTGCTACCAAAACTCCCAATATAATAGCTTGTACAGCTGCAATTCTGGCACCTCTTACATCTTCCTCCCCTATTCTTCGGGCAACCACGGCAGTTGCGGCCATGCTTAACCCAATCGCAAGGGCATAAATCAAGGTTATTACAGATTCCGTTAGGCCAATGGTAGCAACAGCATTTACACTTACTTGGGACACATAGGCAATATCCACAAGAGCAAAAATGGATTCCATCAGCATCTCCAAAATCATGGGTATGGAAAGCATGAAAATGGCCTTTCGGATACTTCCGGATGTGAAATTGTTTTCCTTGCCCGTTACTGCAATCCAGAAATAGCTAAAAAATTTTTTAAATGAATTTGTATTGGAATTCGTCATTATTGATAAAGAATTATGTTGTAGAAAAGTAAACAGCGAGTCAGCTCAGTTAAATACCGATTAGCAGTTGCCCGGGAGGGCTATGACATCTATAGCTGACATAATTCTTATAACTTCATGATGGTGCAAAGATGGTATTTTTTTTCAATTTTACTGTAAATTCCCCAATAAAATATTTTCAACTACCAACTAACTCTTCCAAGCATCATGAGAATTTATGCGTATTTCCTAGCGACCCTAATTATCCTTTTTACGTCTTGTAAAAACTCTATTTCCGTAGCACAGCAAGACACTTCTTCGTCAGCTTCTCAAGGGTACCAAGGCCAAGCTCTCAGTCCTATAGTTCCAACAGTGGACAAACCCGTACAGCGTCAATGGAAAGGAATATGGTCATTTGAGGATGAATCGGTCTTCTTTAGCAATGATTTTGATAGTGCCAGATTGAATGGGGTCGCATCCGATGGAAATAACCATTTCACTATTTGGATTACAGCTGAAAACACACCCATAAATGTAAGTCCCTGGTATGCTTTTAAAGTGTGGTCCAAAGAACCCAAGGAAATCACCATAAAACTGAGCTACCAAGATTCAAGAAGTCGGTATTATCCCAAACTAAGTAGGGATGGTATCCATTTTAAACCTATTGACAGTACCCGTTTTAAAGCAATACAACCAGGAGAAGGAAACTTCGGTATTAAAGCTGCACCAGAATTTGCCGAACTTACTGTTGAAGTGGACGAAAATCCATTGTGGATTTCTGCACAAGAGCTTTATTCTTCAAAACGTGTAAAAGTCTGGATGGATTCACTTTCGGTAAATTCTTACGTAAAATCTTATGAGATTGGAAAAAGTCATGAAAAACGCCCTATACATCTAATGGAAATTGGAGGTGAATCCACTCAAAAGAAAGCTGTGATGGTGATATCGAGACAACATCCACCGGAAGTGACTGGCTTCCTAGCTATGAAATCTTTTACTGAAACAATATCAGGGGATTCGGAACAGGCCAGAGAGTTTAGAGAAGAATTCACCGTTTTTGCAGTACCTACAATGAATCCAGATGGCGTGGATAACGGACATTGGCGACATAATATGGGAGGTATTGATTTGAATAGGGACTGGCAAAACTTTAATCAGCCTGAAACCCAGAGCATACGAAAATTTTTAAAGCAGAAAAGCTCAGAAGGCTATCAATATGCTTTTGGTGTTGACTTTCATTCTACCTGGGATGATATTTATTACCCGATAGACACAACAGTTACCGGACAAAAAGGCAAAATTGTTTTTGACTGGATAAAAAATATCGAAGATAGATTACCTCAAAAGGAATCCAATGTTAAACCCTCTGACAAACTAAGTCCAACAATGGTATCACGAACCTATTTCTTTGTGGAGCACGATATGCCTGCCATAGTTTTTGAACTTGGAGATAACACACCACGTGATTTCCTAAAGGAAAAAGGTAAAGTAGCTGCCGAAGAATTAATGAAATTACTGCTTGAAGATGACTGAACTATTGTATTTGTTAACTATCAAAGACATTTATTCCTGGCCCAGAGGCGCACCTTTTAGTTTTTTCTCTGCCGGAGGTTGAACATAGTTCACACGGTATCGCCAATAACTAATTGCACCGAGAATTAATATCCCTAATACGATATACTTTACGTAGTCTGGGGTTATCGCGGCAGAACCAGATTGGGCATAACTATGCAACCCAACCAAATAAAAGTTGACTCCGAAATAAGTCATCATGATTGAACCATAAGCAGCAACACTCATAAAATTATAGAACCATCTTCCCCTTAGTGCTGGAACAAAGCGCATGTGAAGAACAAATGCATAAACCATTATCGAAATCAAAGCCCAGGTTTCTTTTGGATTCCAACCCCAATAACGCCCCCAACTTTCATTGGCCCACTGTCCTCCTAAAAAGTTTCCAATGGTCAACATGACCAATCCAATGGTTAAAGCCAGTTCATTGATAATAGTCAACTCTTTCAAGTTGATTTCCATTCGTTTTTTGTTCTTTTTGGTAGTCAAAATCATCAAGAGCAAAGCCGTTACACCTAGAATCATTCCAACAGTCAAAGGACCATAACTCCCTACGATTACGGCAACATGAATCATCAACCAATAACTGTCCAAAACGGGCACAAGATTTCCAATTGAAGGGTCTACCCAACTTTGATGGGCAATAAAAAGGAGCATGGAAGCTACAAAAGTACTCGCCGCCAAAGTGAGGTCACTTTTCCGAATAAAAAGTAGCCCTAAACCTAAAGTTGCCCAACTCACATAGAGAATACTCTCGTATGCATCACTCCATGGAGCATGACCTGATATGTACCATCGCATTATTAATCCAATCGTATGCCAAATAAAAAAGATGACAATGATGCCCTTGAAAAAATAAGTTGCGGCTTTCCAGATTTCCCTTTCCTTGAAAATTCTAAATATCAATACAAAAAACAACAAGGCCCCAAGCACCATGTAGTATTTGTAAAGGCGGTTAAAAATATCCAGCTTGTTATAAATTATCTCAGCTTTTATTTTTTCATTGGAAGGAAGTACTTCGGACCCATGGTTCCTTTGATTCTGCTTAAAGGCCTCCAAAAGCTTGTCCGATTGGGCATAATCTCCCGTGTTAATTGAATTTTGAAGCGTATTCAAATAATATGGAAGTGCGTTGACCATAAAATTGGCATATAGCGAATCTTGCACTTGGTACTGCCCTCCTCGAAATTCAATTGCAGATATCCATTTATTGTTCTCATCGTTCAACAATGGAAATACTTTAAGGATTTGACCGCTCAAAGCCATTTCCAGTAAACTAAAACGCTCATGTAGCTTAATAAAGTCTCTCTGAAACTTATTGGGGTTTGTGGTAGATGTGGCCTCCTCTAAGTAGGGCTTTAGGCGATACATCCCCGTTGCGTCAAATAAATCCGTGGCTTTAACATACTTCTCCCCTTTCTTTACCTTTAGTATCTCTCGAATACTATCATTTTGTTTAGAACCTAAGTTGGTAACAATAAATTCGGTATGGTACCAAGCAACGCGGTTGAGCATCATGGATAAAAATACTTGATCTGAATCAAGCCCTCGAAACTCATCCTTTCCGCTTAACTTTCTAAGAAGTTCTGAGGTGAATGTATGTAGAGGCTTCATACGTCCCCCCTCGTCTTGTACCACTAAAGCTCCAAATTTTTCGGCATGCTCCTTGGAAACCGTGGTCGCCTTAATAACAGAGTCTATTTGGGCCCTAGTCGGCGCGGTGATATGATTTTGAGAAGTTTGCTGAGCAAAAGAAAGTGAGCAAATGAAAAAGGCAAATACCGTTAAGGCTGCTTTCTTCTTTTGTAGTTTTTTCAACGATGTTGCTAGCTCTCTAAATCGTGTTTTTCCAAAAAGCATGATTCCCATTAAACCTAAGTACAATAAGAAATATCCAATATAGGTAATCCAAGTACCCAAAAAGTCATGATTTACAGATAGTACGGTTCCCTTTTCATCAGGGTGAAAACTAGATTGGAAGAATCTATACCCTTCATGATCCAAGACATGATTCATAAAGATATCGTAATCAAAGTTACGTTCATCCTCAACCGTAATTTTACTCATAAAGGAAGCATAACCAGTTTCGGTTCCTGGGTACTTTTCTGCAATAAAGTCATTCAATTGGATAGCAAACGGTAATTCGTGGATTTTAGACCCATAGCTCAATGAAAACCCAAGCCCTCCTACATTGATTTTATTTGAAAAATTAGAGGTTCCTTTACCTCCTAGAAGTTTTATTTGTTTGGTCTCGTCATTGGCAGAGATATTAACCACAAGTGCGTCTTGGGTAGCCTCAGTTACTTCTTCCTCTGGTACCTTCACAACTCCATAATTTCCTTTCACCAATGGCTCCGGAATCACAAATTGCATTCCTGCTAAAGTATACAACGATCTCAATTGCAAGGTTTGAAGACTATCTTGGACTACATTGCCTTGAAACTGGTCTGCCATACGCATGAACCCACCACCAAATGGCGTTTTAATCTTAAAATCGCCTTCTTCCGCAAAAATGTTTATAGCCCCTGGAGTTTCGTTGTTAAGTGAAAAAAGAACATTATGGATGCTGGCTATCTGACCATCTTCCAAATAATGCTCATGACGCTGCCCGTCACCTGCCTCCACTATTTTTAAATACGACTTTCCATTTTCATCAGGAACAAGTCCTTCTTTGGCTCCATCAATAAAATCTACATAGGTTACGGAGAAATCCTGTCCATTGAAATCAGAACGCCAAGGAAGGCTGGAACGCATTCCTTCTGCCGTAACAAGAATATCGTCTTCCAATATTCTACGCTTCGTTTCACCGTTAATCTCCCCATCCACATAGGCGGTCAAATAGGTCTTGTCCGAATAAAATCTACTTTCGGTTTCACCCTCACGAATGGGCATCATCCCTTCATAACTAACGTATCGGGTTACAAATGCACCAAGAATTATCAAAATCCATGAAAGATGGAGAACAAGCACGGGCCATTTCTTCCAGGAAAGCAACCTGTATCTAAAGATATTACCCATAAAGTTGATGACAAAAAATACCATAATGGCTTCAAACCAAGTAGCATTGTAAATGTAAATTCGTGCTGTTTCGGTGCTGTATGAACTTTCAATAAAAGTTCCGATGGCCATGGCTGTAGCAAAAACCAAAAACAAAACGGCCATTAGCTTTGTGGAGAAAAGTGTCTTCTTTAAAATATCGACCATGTATACGAAGCTGTATTTGGCTTGCAAAATTACCACCTTTTTAGATTTTTAAGTGAATGGTGTTCGTTTAAAAAGTTAAACAGTTTTGTTAATTCTTTTTAAAAAGTGATTTACACCAAATTTGTAGTTTTGACCATGCTCAATGTAGTGCTTATTGGTACAGGAAATGTTGCGGAAAACTTGATTCACGCATTATATGCTTCAAATCAGGTTGAACTGCTTCAAATTGTAGGAAGAAACAAGTACGCCCTAGAACAACATAAAGGCAAAGCCAAACCTTCATTGAACTTTAAAGATGTTGTGGAAGCCGACATCTACATTATTGCCGTTTCGGATAATGCCATAGAAGCCGTTTCCAAAAAGCTTTCTAATAAACGAGGTATTGTAGTCCATACCTCCGGAGCCACTTCTATGGACCATATATTATGCGAAAAAAAAGGTGTTTTTTATCCACTCCAAACTTTCACCAAAGGAAGAATTTTGGACTTTTCAAACATTCCAATTTGTGTGGAAGCTTCTAATGAGGATGGACTAAATACCCTTCAACAACTTGCAGGTCATATTTCTAAAAAAGTATACAAAGTTGATTCTGAGCAGCGCAAAAAACTCCATTTGGCTGCTGTCTTTGCCAACAATTTTTCAAACCACATCTTTCATATTAGCGAAGCGCTTTGCCAGAGGGGAGGTCTATCATTTGAGCTTTTAAAACCCTTACTTTTGGAAACCGTTGAGAAATTAGAAATCCTTTCCCCTTTTGAAGCACAAACTGGTCCAGCACGTAGGAACGATACAGAAAGCATGGAAAAGCACTTGGAGCTTTTATCTGATAACGAACATAAAAAACTATACACATTGCTCAGTGAAGCAATTATAAAGACCTATGAAAAAGAACTATAAAGAACTTTTGAACGACATTACCACTTTTGTTTTTGATGTGGATGGCGTATTTACCGATGGCTCCATTTTAGTGACCTCCAAAGGAGAAATGTTGCGAAAAATGAACGTAAAGGACGGATATGCCCTAAAAACGGCCTTGCAGAAAGGATATAACGTTTGCATCATTACCGGAGGAACCAATCAAGGGGTTAAAGAACGACTCAGAGGGTTGGGTGTTACTGATATTTATTTGGGCGCCCACCATAAACAGGAGCCTCTAGAAGAGTATTTAGACATTTATGATATTGAGTCCAAAAATGTTGTGTACATGGGAGACGACCTCCCTGACATTCCACCAATGCGCATGGTGGGCCTGGCAGCTGCACCTCAAAATGCCGTTGCCGAAGTAAAAGCAATTTCCGACTATGTTTCTCATAAAAATGGTGGAGAAGGCTGTGTTCGAGACATTATTGAACAAGTTTTGAAAGTACGTGGAGACTGGAACGATAACTTTAGTGCCAAGAATGACTAATCTAAATCCACTGGCCCAAAAACTTAAAGGATTCCATATTATCTTGGGTTCTGGTTCCCCAAGACGTAAACTATTTTTGGAACAACTTGGATTGTATTTCGAAGTACGGAAAAAGGAAGTGGAAGAAATCTATCCAGAATATTTAAAAGGAGAGGAAATATCTCGATATCTTGCAGAACTTAAAGCATTTCCATTCAAACCTGAACTGGAAGAACACGATATCCTGATAACTGCAGACACCGTCGTATGGAATAAGAACCAATCCTTAGCCAAGGCCTCAGATGCAAAAGAAGCTTTTAAAATGCTGCAAACCTTATCAGGAGATTGGCACGAAGTTATTACTTCAGTTTGTATCACTACCAGAAATGAGCAAAAAACAGTTTCTGCTTCCACAAAGGTGAAATTTGCAGATTTCACCGTTGATGAAATCCAATATTACATCGATAGCTGTAAACCATTTGATAAAGCCGGCGCCTATGGTATACAGGATTGGTTGGGTTTAGTGGGTATTATTGAAATCAAAGGCTCCTATACCAATGTGGTTGGCCTGCCTACACATCTCGTTTACAAAACGTTAATGAGTATGGTTTCTTGACAACGGTTGCGTAGTTTTGTGAAAACCCTTTGCGTTATGAAAAAGCTTGCCACCACCAAATTTCAAATTGTTCCCGTCTTTATACTTTTTCTTTTTTTAGTTGGCTGCAACACGTCAACAAAAACAAATGATAAGGAACTTGCTTTGAACAATGAAAAAGAAGTTAAAAGTTCCGTAACCGAACTACCTAAAAAACCACTTTCGAACGAGTTCAAAGAATATTGGTATGCAGGTAATGCAGAAATTACCTCCTATGAACTAGAACAAGCAAGATATGGCCAAATACGAACTGGAAAATCTGTTTTGATTTATGTAACCGAGCCTTTTCTACCCGAAAAACAAGTAAAAGCAGACCGAAGCAATCCAGGCAACGTTCAGGTGCTAAAATTAAATGCCACTAAAAAATATTTAACTGGTATCTACCCCTACTCTATAATGTCAAGTACGTTTTATCCTGTTTATGATAACCAACATGCCATAAAAACCAGCCTTTCAGTGCAAGAGTGGTGTGGACATGTCTACTCCCAAATCAACAATAGAGATAAGTTCGAGTTTACTTCACACTCCTATTTTGAAAGCGAGGCTGACGAAAACCTGAGTATCGATAAAAGTGTTCTTGAAAATGAAATTTGGACCAAAATTCGAATTGCTCCCGATGATTTACCCATTGGTGATTTTAAAATGGTTCCCTCTTTAGAGTACATTCGCTTAAGACATAAGGAGTTTAAAGCTTATGACGCCACAGCTTCCCTGAATTCCCGAGGAAATAACAGGGTTTATACAATTTCTTATCCAGAATTGGAAAGAACCCTTTCCATCACCTTCTCCTCAGCTTTTCCATATAGTGTAGAAAGTTGGAGCGAAGAATTTAAAAGCGGATACGGACCAAATGCCAAAACGCTTCAAACCAAAGCAACACGTCTAAAATCTTTAAAAACACCATATTGGGGACAAAATGGTAATGATGATTTGGTTTTAAGGGATAGTCTAGGGCTGTAATCCTTTGTTTTTCAAACCGAGAATGTCCTAATTGCACCTTGTTAAAGATGTTCTAAATTTTGTTTGGTCTGGATTGAATCTTTCTATATTTGGCCAACCACTAAAACCGCTAACATGCGAAATTTTTGGGTCAGATTCCTGACTTTACTGCTTTTTGTACCCTTTTCTTTTGCGCAAAAGCCATCCAAACTATCATCGACCGAGATTCATCATAACTTAAAAAAGCTGAACTTTTTAGGAACCGCGCTTTATGTGGCAGCACATCCGGATGATGAAAATACAAGGTTGATTTCCTATTTGTCCAACCATGAGAAAGCAAGAACCGTTTATCTCTCGCTTACCAGAGGAGATGGTGGACAAAATCTAATTGGACCTGAACTTAGAGAGTTGTTAGGAGTCTTGCGAACTCAAGAATTACTTGCAGCAAGAGGTGTCGATGGTGGTGAACAGTGGTTTTCACGCGCCAATGATTTTGGGTTTTCAAAACACCCGGACGAAACTTTGACTATATGGGACAAAGAAAAGGTATTGGGAGACGTAGTTTGGGCCATTCGTAATCTGAAACCTGATGTCATCATCAATCGATTTGATCATAGAACTTCTGGAACAACACATGGTCACCATACTACATCAGCCATGCTTAGTGTTGAAGCATTTGATTTGGTCAATAACCCAAAAATCTACCCTGAGCAATTGGGAATTACTGAGGTATGGCAACCTAAAAGGATATTTTTCAATACCTCTTGGTGGTTTTATGGAGGTAGGGAAAACTTTGAAAAAGCAGATAAATCCAATCTATTAAAACTGGATACCGGTGTTTTTTATCCAGAATTGGGGCTATCCAATAATGAAATTGCCGCAGTTGCCAGCAGCCAACATTTATGTCAGGGTTTTGGAAGACTCTCCACTCGTGGTTCCCAAGACGAATATGTTGAGCTTCTAAAAGGTGATATGCCCAAAACCAATAATCTTTTTGAGGGCATAAATACCACATGGTCTAGAATTGAAGGTGGCAAAGCTATTGGTGACATTTTATATGGAATTGAAAACAATTTTGATTTCACCAATCCAGCAGTGCATGTACCCCAATTAATCGAAGCCTACAAATTGCTTCAAGAAGTAGGCAATGAACACTGGAAAACTTTGAAATTAGTGGAGCTCAAGGATTTGATTTTGGCCTGTTCTGGTCTTTATTTAGAAGCCAGCGCTACCAATTCTTCCACTACACCCAACAATTCTGTAAAGCTAAATTTTGAAATATTGAATCGAAGTGATGTTGCTTTCAACTTGGACGAAATACGACTCATAGGGTCCAATTCCAGATTGTCTCCAAATATCAGTTTATCCAATAACTCGAAAGAAAGTCTTTCTTTGGATTTTTCAATTTCGGACAATCAGGAAATCTCGGGTCCATACTGGTTAAATAAACCATGGAGCTTGGGAATGTATGAGGTGGACAATCAAAATATGATTGGAAAAGCAGAAACTCCAAGTGCTTTTGAAGTAGACTTTATTCTTTCGTTGGATGGTTACAGCATTCCCTTTAGAAAATCTGTGGTATATCGATTTTCTAAGCCGGACAGAGGCGAACTATACGAGCCGTTTGTGGTTTTGCCGGAAGTAACAACAAAGATTGATGAAAAAGTTCTCATTTTCCCTACAATCGAACCTAGGGATGTTACAGTGAAAGTAAGAGCTGGAAAAGACAATATTTCAGGGGAAGTTCAATTGAATCATCCTGAAGGTTGGGTGGTTTCGCCTAGAACTAAAGACTTTTCCATAGATAAAGTAGGTCAAGAACAAATTTTGACTTTTAAAGTAGTTCCTCCAAGCGGGGATAGTAAAGGTAAACTTGCTCCAGTTGCAAGAATTAATGGTGAGGAATTTGACAAGGAATTGGTTGAAATCGCCTATGACCATATCCCAAAACAATCGGTTTTACTACCCTCTGAAGCGAAAGTGGTTCGGATGAATATCTCCAAAACCGGAGAGCATATTGGTTATATTATGGGTGCGGGAGATAAAGTGCCCGAAAGTTTGGAACAGATAGGGTATCAAGTTCATTTGATTGACCCAAATGATATCCAAAGTGGATCCTTGGAAAAATATGACGCCGTTGTAGTAGGAATAAGAGCCTACAACGTAGTGGAGACACTAAAATTTAAACAGCCCTTTTTGTTTGAATATGTAGAAAATGGCGGAAATCTAATCGTCCAATACAATACGGCCAACAGATGGCGCAAACAATTTGAAGATATTGCCCCTTTTCAGCTTTCAGTATCTAGGGACAGAGTTACCAATGAGGATGCTCCGGTACGTATTCTTGCCAAAGACCATTCGCTGGTCAACTTCCCAAATGACATTACAGAAACGGATTTTGACAATTGGGTCCAAGAACGAGGTTTATACTTTCCAAATCAATGGGGTTCTGAGTTTACCCCTATTCTTTCCATGAACGATAAGGGCGAATCTCCCAAAGAGGGAAGTCTTCTTATAGCCCCTTATGGAAAAGGACACTATATTTACACGGGTTTGAGCTTTTTCAGGGAACTTCCCGCAGGTGTCTCTGGAGCCTACAAGCTCTTCGCCAATATGTTGTCCATAGGCAAAAGTGAAATGAAATCAGAAAACAACGTTAAAGGATAAAATGGAAAATGAATTTCGTTGGAAAAGAGAGTACACCCTGGTAATTGTATTGAACGTACTCTACATCTCCATTTTCTATTTTATCATGGCATTTAACAATTAACCACCAAATGGGTATACTGGATTGGATTGTTCTGGGCAGTGCACTGCTCTTTATAGTAGCATACGGTGTATGGAAAACCAAAGGCAGTAAAAATGTTGACGACTACGTTTTAGGAGGCCATGATGCCAAATGGTGGACCATAGGGCTTTCGGTAATGGCTACGCAGGCAAGTGCCATAACATTTTTATCAACACCCGGACAAGCTTTTCATGATGGATTAGGTTTTGTTCAATTTTATTTTGGACTGCCTTTGGCAATGATATTCATCTGTATGGTCTTCATTCCTATTTATAGAAAACTGAAGGTTTTTACCGCATATGAAATGTTGGAAGGTAGATTTGATTTAAAAACACGTACGCTAACCGCTATTTTGTTTTTGATTCAACGTGGTCTTGCTGCTGGAATAACCATTTTTGCCCCATCCATTATTTTATCGGCCGTTTTGGGTTGGGACCTGAGAACCTTGAATATTATCATAGGAATCTTGGTGATTGCCTATACCGTTTCTGGAGGTACTAAAGCAGTCAGTGTTACCCAAAAACAGCAAATGTTCATTATAATGGTGGGCATGTTCTTTGCGTTTTTCTTTATACTAGGTTCACTACCAACAGGTGTCTCTTTTGGTGAGGCTTTAAAAATTGCCGGAGCCAACAATAAGCTTCAAATATTGGATTTTAGTTTTGATACCCAGAACAGATATACCTTTTGGAGTGGAATTACGGGTGGATTCTTTCTTGCTCTAGCCTATTTTGGGACTGACCAGAGTCAAGTGCAACGGTATCTTTCAGGTGAATCTGTTCGTGAGAGTCAATTGGGACTCATTTTTAATGGGGTCTTCAAGATTCCTATGCAGTTTTTTATTCTGTTGGTTGGTGTAATGGTTTTTGTGTTCTATCAATATAATGCCTCTCCCCTCAACTTTAACCCTGCCGCTACTGAAGCCGTTTTAGATTCCGAACAAGGTGAAAAATATAGAGCTTTGGAAGAAAGTCACCTTGCACTTGAACAAGAAAAAAGAATGGCGCAAGAGGATTTTTCTGCTGCTTTGCAACTAAAGGAATACAACACCATCATTCAAGCGGAGCAAAACATTCAAAAAATCAATCAGCAAGAACGTGCTAATCGTGAAGCCGCTAGGGATTTAATTGCACAAGCAGATACTTCGGTAGAAACCAATGACAAGGATTATGTTTTCATCCATTTCATTCTAACCAATTTACCCAATGGTCTAATCGGCTTGTTATTAGCCGTAATTCTATCTGCCGCTATGTCCTCTACCGCTTCAGAACTTAATGCGCTTGGCACCATAACAGCACTTGACCTTTATAAAAGAAATCAGAAAAAACAGAAGGACGAACAGCACTATCTTAAAGCAACCAAAGGCTTTACTTTACTTTGGGGAATAGTGGCCATACTGATTGCATGTGTCGCCAATCTTTTTGATAACCTGATACAACTGGTCAACATTATTGGTTCTATCTTCTATGGAAATGTATTAGGTATTTTCCTTTTGGCATTTTTCTTCAAGTATGTAAAAGGAGACTCAGTCTTTATTGCTGCGATTGTAACACAGGTTATTGTTATTGTGGGCTGGTATTTTGATTGGATGTCCTATCTATGGCTTAATGCCTTTGGGTGCTTATTGGTTATCGTTTTGGCTTTACTCATGGAGACGTTTGACGGATACCTACGAAAACCTCCAATAAAGACATAAAAAAACCCACCTAAAGGTGGGCCTCTTCTTCAAATTCAGATTTTTCAGCTTACAGCGCCCCCCACTCTTTAAGTGAGTCTTTGTTCAATTTTACGTAATCTTGGTTGCCTGCTGTCTCTGCAGCCGCCAATGACTTTTTAGCCGCTTCAACAGCACCTTTTTTGTCACCTAGCTTGGCATAAATCAAAGATTGTCTTCTCATTACCCAATAAGCCTTATCATTCATAGAAACGGCTTTATCTATCCATTCCTTGGCTTTGTTCAAATCCTTTCCTTCCTCATAATAGTAGGAAGCCGCAGCATACAATTCGTTGGCACTTGGTCCAGCCATTACTTTAGTAATACTCTCATCAGCCTTTTTAGCAGTAGGGACTTCAAATTTCACACCTACATAAGCCTTCTCCCACATCAATCCTAAAGTGGCTCCATTGTTATGAAGGTCATCGATGGTAATGGTAAAGGTTTCTATCGGAAACTCAATTGGAAATACCTCTGCAGTGGTTTTGGCCGCTACTTTAGATTCATCCCATTCACGAGGTGTACCCCAGTTGTTGGTATCCGAATAAAATAGTACTTCCCAAGAAGTTTTTCCTGGTTTCGTGAAGATGGCATAATCACCAGCTTTAAGAGTTTGTCCATCCACAGTAACATCGTCACTGAAACTTACAACGGTATTCTTGTTGGCACCTGTTCTCCATAGCTTATCATAAGGAACAAGATTTCCAAATACTGCTCTTCCGCGCATGGAAGGTCGAGCATATTCAACAGCGACTTCGGTTAAACCGACCGTCTGGGTAAGTTTTGAGGAAGGGCTGGGTTGAGGTGTCTGCAATTGTGCTTCTGCCGATAGACAAAGCGTCAATGCAAACATGAAAACAACTAATTTTTTCATTTGAAAGTGTTTTAGATTTTGTTAGTGGAACAAAGCTAAATATAATGCTAAGTTGGGTTTGTTAATAAACCCTTAAAAGGAAGCTAGGTTTTCGAGGAAACGATTAGAGAAGTACATTCAAAAGAATGTAAAAAACATACGGCATTCATAGATGTTAATTTTGTTTAATTATTTTAATTTTTCTTTAAACAAAATAGATTTATCTTTGTAAAAAAAATGTATGCAGCTATACCAATTGCGGTCAAGACAGGTTCTTCCCATTTCTAAACAAGAAGCATGGGATTTTCTATCCAATCCTGGAAATCTTAAGGTGATTACACCCGAGCATATGGGATTCCATATTTTAGATGGAGCGGACACTGCAATGTTCCCAGGACAACTCATACAATACATTGTAAAACCATTTCCGTTTTACTCTGTAAAATGGGTAACAGAAATTACACATGTGTCCCCAGGTAATTATTTTGTGGATGAACAACGTTTTGGACCCTATGCATTATGGCATCATAAGCACTTTTTGAAAGAACAGGAAAATGGTGTTGAAATGTTGGATGTTGTGGATTACAAACTTCCTTTTGGTATTCTGGGACAATTGATGCATCCCATTTTAGTAAAGAAAGAGTTGCATAAAATATTCACGTACAGGGAAAAAAAGCTTACCGAACTCTTCGGCACCGTGGAAGGCGAAACATCAACTCTTGAACTCAAAGCGATATAAAATGAAAAAAAATATACTCCTTGTAGGTGGTTCTTATGGTATAGGATATGAAGTGGCAAAACAAATGTCCGAAGCGCATAATGTATATGTCGCTTCCCGTACCAACGAAAACATCACTGAACAGAATATCCGTCACATCCTTTTTGATGTATTAACAGATGATCTAGCTGAAGCATCCTTGCCGGATACCATTGACGGTTTTGTTTTTTGTCCCGGTTCAATCAATTTGAAGCCTCTAAAAATGCTAACACTTGATGCTTTCCGTCAAGATATGGAACTTAATTTCTTTGCATTGGTGAACGCAGTAAAATCCGTTCTTCCTAAAATGTCAGAAGGTTCAAGTATGGTCTTTTTCAGCACAGTTGCCGTCAATACGGGAATGCCTTTCCACACCAGCGTTTCTTCAGCAAAAGGCGCTATAGAAGGTTTTGCAAAGTCCCTTGCTGCTGAAAATGCTCCGAAAATTAGAGTAAATGTTATTGCTCCCTCCTTGGTGGACACGCCTTTGGCCAAAAGACTTCTAAACAACGATAAGAAGAAGGAAATGATGGCCGCTCGACACCCTCTTAAAAGAGTGGGCAACGTAAATGACATAGCCAATATGGTAACCTTCTTGTTAAATCCGGAGAATAGTTGGATTTCGGGTCAAATTATTCAGATTGATGGTGGCATGTCTTCCTTAAATGTCAATTAATGGAAAAAAAACTGTCCCTATTTTGGTTCAGGAGAGACCTTCGTTTGGATGACAATGTTGGGTTATACCAAGCCCTTCAATCCGAAAATGAGGTTTTGCCCATTTTTATTTTTGACACAGATATTTTAGATGAGCTGCCCAGGGAGGATGCAAGAGTTTCATTTATACATGGACAGCTTCAAAAAATAAAGAAAGAACTTAATCAAAAATACCAAAGTGATATTGCCATTTATCATGGCAAACCCCTAAAAGTTTTCGAAAAACTCTTACATGCTTTCAACATAAGCGCGGTTTTCACAAACCATGATTTTGAACCTTATGCAATTAGTAGGGATTCTAAAATCAAAGCACTTTTAGATGATAATGGAATTTTCTTTAAGACTTTTAAAGACCATGTCATTTTTGAAAAGAATCAAGTAGTTAAGGACGATGGGAAACCATATGTGGTCTACACACGGTACAAAAATCGATGGAAAGAGACATTCAACGCCTCGATTCATTTGGTAGACCATACATCAAATTATGAAAATCTGGTGAAGCTCAAAAACCTTCCAAATCCTAGCTTGAAGGATATGGGCTTCGCACCTTCAACCATTAAAGTTCCAGATTATCTTGTAACACCTAAACTCATCAACAATTACGAAGCCACACGAAATTTTCCCGCTATTGAGCAAGGTACATCCCGACTTGGACCTCATCTTAGGTTTGGCACAGTTTCCATTCGTAAAATGGTCAAGAAAGCCATTGCGGAGGAGAACGAAGTGTTTTGGCATGAACTGATTTGGAGAGAGTTCTTCATGCAAATTCTGTGGCATTTTCCACATACGGTCAACAAGGCTTTCAAACCGAAATATGACCGAATTGAATGGAGAAACAATAAGGCTGAATTTGAGCTTTGGAAAAAGGGCAAGACTGGATACGCATTGGTAGATGCAGGAATGCGTGAATTAAATGCAACGGGCTACATGCACAACCGTGTACGAATGTTGGTCGCCAGTTTTTTGTGCAAACACCTCCTTATCGATTGGAGATGGGGTGAGGCCTATTTCGCCGAAAAACTTTTGGATTATGAGCAAGCTAGCAATGTGGGAAATTGGCAATGGGCATCTGGAAGTGGTGTAGATGCCGCCCCCTACTTCAGAATTTTTAATCCTATGACTCAAGTAGACAAATTTGATAAGCAAAAAGACTACATTAATACTTGGGTTCCTGAATTGCAAGAACTTACATACCCAGCTAAGATGGTTGATCACAAAATGGCACGGGAACGTTGTTTGAGTACGTACAAAACAGCACTGGGATAATACATTTTTACTATTTTTAGATATTCTGGTGTATAATATCCGTCATTGTACACCAAATGCATAGCTAACTTCAACTCACTATCCATGAAAAAGTTTACACTTCTTTTGTTTTGTTTTTTGACAATCCTAACCGTCCAAGGACAAAAATTAAGTTCCAACAAAAAAGCCATAATTGCTTCTGTGGAAGCGCATAAGGAGAATCTAATTAAAATAAGTGACTCCATTTGGGGATACGCAGAAACAGCATTCAACGAATCTAAATCTTCTGAAGTGTTGGCTGCCTACGCTGAAAAGAATGGTTTAAAAGTTACACGCGGTGTGGCTAACATTCCTACAGCTTTTACGGCAACATATGGCTCAGGACAACCTGTAATCAGTGTTTTAGGCGAATTTGATGCCCTGCCAGGACTTTCCCAAAAAACTGAGCCTACAAAGAACCCTATCGACGTAGGGGCGCCAGGGCATGGTTGCGGACATAATTTATTCGGTGCGGCCAGTTTAGGTGCGGCCATCGCCATAAAGGAACAGATTGAAGCAGGAAAGCTCAAGGGGACCGTTAAGTTTTTGGGTACTCCTGCGGAAGAAAAATACTTCGCCAAAGTTTGGATGGTGGATGCTGGACTATGGGACGATGTAGATGTAAACGTTAGTTGGCATCCTAGTTCCAAAACTGAAGCAGATGTTCAAAGCGGCCTATCCCTAATCGATTTTATTGTGGAGTTTTATGGTCAAGCCGCCCATGCTTCCTCGGACCCATGGAACGGACGCAGTGCTTCGGATGCTTTGGAACTCTACACAACAGGCATAAATTACTACAGGGAACATATTAAGCCTACCTCCCGTATCCACTATCATATTCAAGATGGCGGCCAAGTGGTTAACGTGGTTCCAGATTACTCTAAAATTTGGGTGCGCGTTAGAGACCCGAAAAGAAACGTAATGCTTCCTACATATGAACAAGTTAAAAAGATGGCAGAGGGAGCGGCTATTATGGCTAACGTAGACTATAAGATTTCTTTGGTGTCTGGAATATATGAAACCCTTGTCAATCGCTCTGGGGGAGAAATCATGCAAAAGAACTTAGAGCTTTTAGGTCCAATAACATATACAGAAGAAGAAATTGTATTTGGTAAAGGCATCCAGAAAGCCACGGGAAAACCAGAGATTGGTCTACACAGCAAAATTGAACCGCTTCGTGAAACAGAAAAAAATCCAGGAGGTGGTTCCACAGATGTTGGGGATGTAAGTTGGAATGTCCCAAACATTAATTTACGGGTAACCACTGCTCCCCAGGGAACTCCATGGCACTCTTGGGCGGTTGTGGCTTGTGGCGGAATGAGCATTGGGCACAAAGGAATGGTCTATGCTTCAAAAGCTATGGCCATGACCATGGCCAACTTGTTTGAAAATCCAAAACTTGTAACTAAGGTTAAGGAAGAATTCAAAACAAGAAAAGGAGATGAAAAGTATGAAGCCATGATTGATGGACCACCTCCAATTGGGAGCGAATAGTCCATCTTAAAACCAATAAATAACAAGCTCAATTAGAAATTCATGAAGAAGTATGGTATGCTATGCATTTTTTGCATGGTTTTTAGTATGCATGGGCAAGAAAACAACCTTTCCATTTTTGATGGACTTATTGGAAAAATCTGGAAAGCTGAAGGGAATTGGGGCGATGGTTCAAAATTCAAGCAGGAAATCACTTTTGAATATGGATTGAACAATGCCTTGATTATTGCAAAATCCAGGGGTTATACTGACAAAGAGCAGACAATATTTGGTAATCGAAACCATGGAATTCGAAAATACAATCCTGAAAGAAAAACGATTGAGTTTTGGGAATTTGATGTGTTCGGGGGTGTAACAAAAGGAACAGTAAAAGAGCAAGGAAAGGATTTGTACTATACGTATTCTTATGGAGAATCTATAGTGACTGATTTATGGGAATATGTCGATTCCAATACGTATAACTTCAAAGTTGGCGCGTATGAAGATGGGCAATGGAAGCAAGTTTTCCTTGCTACTCAATTTACGGGCCATAGCGTTAGCCCTGAGCCTTTTCAGTTCGACCATCAATCGTTGGTAGTTACCAATTTGATGAAAACCGGTGACTTTTATATGGATGTATTTGGTTTTGAGGAAATCCCCCATCCCGAACGCAAACCCGGATTCCGGTGGTTCAAGATGTATGGAAATTCTCAATTACATTTGATTAAAAAAGATGTCATTGAATTCAAGAAGGATAAAAGTATTCATCTATGCTTAGCTGCAAAAGACTTGGAAAGTTTTATTGAAAAACTAATGGAGAAAGGGATTACTTTTTACGATTGGCCGGGAAATGTGAATTCAGTCACGAACCGTAAAGACGGAGTCAAGCAAATCTACATTCAGGACCCGGAAGGGTACTGGATTGAAATAAATGATGCCGAACACTAAAAGTACTGCCCGATACCAAAAACAATACCGTTGGTGCCATCTTCCGATACACCCAGACCATAATCCAATCTAAAAACGGCATTGAAAATTCTCTTGTGAATAAATCGCACCCCAATACCAGGAAACACTCTCAGGTTATTTCCTGAGAAAAGTTCAGAAAAGCTTTCCCCTGGGTTTCTCCAAGTTCCTGCATCTAGAAAGGCATTCCCTTGAAAGGCGAACCATCCCTTTTCATAGAACGTATGGCGATATTCTGTGTTCAGTACTATAGCAACGGTTCCCCTATCCACAGTATTCCCCACTCCCCGTATGTTTAACTGGTTATCCAATGTAAAAGGGGCAAAAGGTGAATCCTCGTTTCCAAAGGCAGCTGCCAGCCGTAATCTTGAGGCCCAATTCCCTTTATCTTTTACTTTTTTATAGTAGATAAAATCATTTCGCAATGATAGAAAGTCTCCAAGAAACGTCTCCGCTTCAGTATCACCATCTAAAAAGGTGAAGTATTGCGCGGTAAACTCATTGTTGATTCCATCTATATACTGGTAATCAATATCTACATTAATATGCCGGTAGAAAGCCCTATAGGCCAATCTATCCGCCTCCAGAGAAAATGGTCCACCCGGAACAGGGTCTTCGCCAATAAAATCATAGGATTCTGATATTAAACTTGCTCCTATCTCTGCTTCGTTGTTGAAATCAAAAGAAAAAATAAGATTTCCTTCGAAGGACCTGCTATTAAATCGATAGTCTTTGGTGCCGTCCTCAAAAAACACGGGTTCTTGGGTTGTTTGGTCTTGATAGCTAAAGCCTACACCTAGTTTATCACTGAATAAAAAAGGATGTTCGTAAAAGAAGCCATAAGAATCAAATACGTCTCTCGCATAAAACCCTCCAATCAATTGGTTGTTTCCCAAAAAATTAAACTCAAAAACTGAGAGTCTAAAAGCAAAATCACCATTATTGGCCGTAGAGATGCGCAAACCTGGAATAATGGTAAAATTCTCCACGATCTCGTAGTTGACAATTGTTTTCCCATCCTTTTCTTCTATTGAATATGAAGCATTGGCAATCCCAGGCAACCGCTTCAATCGTTCTATATCCGTATTGATTTTCAAGGTATCAAAAGCGCTATCGGGCCTTACCTTTACCAATCTTCTAAGAAAACGTTCTTTAGTTCGTTTTAAGCCAGAAAAACCTAAACTGTCTATAGTACTTTGAGAAAACGTGACTGAAGTTACCAATAAGAAAAATAGGAGGATTTTTTTCATAGACTTTATATAGGATGATAATTAGGACGTTTACTATCAACATTCCATACATTTTCTTAACACTTTTTGGGAACATGTGTTTTCATGAACGCTGAAATAGATACTATTTATCGTTATTTTTAATAAAACTCTTTACTATGTCCAATGCAGTTCTTCAAACATTTCCATTAGGCTTTCCCTGGCAAACACAAGACCCTTTTTTGTTTTGTGTTTATCATTTAGATCATTATCCAAAAGGTGAGGAAAACATGGGGCCAAATCCCAAACTTCTTGAGGGTCGTAACATAGGAAATGATTTTACCATCAAAGATGGATGGCGAATGTATCATGGGAATACTATCCCTGGCTTCCCTTATCATCCGCATAGAGGTTTTGAAACCATCACAATAGTTAACAAAGGGTTTTGTGACCATTCCGATTCTTTGGGAGCTGCCGGCCGTTTTGGCAATGGAGATGTACAATGGATGACCGCCGGAAGGGGGGTACAACACTCCGAAATGTTTCCTCTTTTGAATGAAGACACTGATAATCCATTGGAACTGTTCCAAATATGGCTCAACTTGCCAAAGAAGGACAAGTTTGTAGAACCTCATTTTAAGATGCTGTGGCATGAGGATATTCCTATCATTAAAGAAAAGTATGCCGTAATCAAGGTTATTTCAGGAAATTACAAAGGAACAACTGCCAATGACCCCGCTCCCAACTCTTGGGCTTCAAAAAATGAAAATGAAGTGGCCATTTGGAATATCCATGTTGATGCAGATTCCGAATATGTCTTGCCAAGTTCAAAAACACTGGTTACACGAACTCTTTATTTTTACGAAGGGAATGAAATACATATTGGAGAGAAGAAAATAAATCCAAATTTTGGAATTGCTTTGGACCCCTCCAAAGAGGTTACTATTAAAGTGGGAAAAGAAAAAGCACATCTTCTATTGCTTCAGGGAAAACCTATTGATGAACCTGTTGCCAAATATGGCCCATTTGTAATGAATACAGAAGAGGAGATTCAAAATGCCATGGACGAATATCGTCTTACTCAATTTGGAGGTTGGCCATGGCCTTATCCAGATAACGTGCATGAAAAAGAAAAAGGTAGATTTGCTTTATATCCAGATGGAAAACTAATTGATAAAGATTAATGATGCTAAAAGCTATTTGTTGTCAGTCAGGTATAACCAAAGATTTCCTTGTGTTCTTGTAAACATGATATGTGTTTTACGGAAAACCCATAGTTTTACCCTAGGTTTTCCTTATATTCTGATTAAAATGGGTTAGTGATGGCAAAACATACTGTTTTAAAAGTCTGCATTTATTCCATACTGCTAGTCGCTACCAATTCTTTTGCCCAAACACAAAAATTGGACAGTCTTAAGGCTGTGTTGCCAACCGCTAATGATACTACCCAAGTAAACACATTAAGAAGGATTGGAAACGGTTACAGATTCATAGATAAAGAAAAGGCAGTGGATTATGGGTTGCAAAGTTTAGAAAAATCCAGAGAAATTGGTTTCAAGCTTGGTGTAATTAAAGCCTTATATGATTTAGGGCAAACCCATGGAATAACAGGAGACTATCCAAAATCGATGGATTATTTAAGACAATGTCTAGACCTTTCCATTCAACAAAAGGATTATCAACGGATGAAGATGGTGTACAATGGCCTGGGCATCGTGTACCGACGCATTGGAGATTATCCAACTAGTAAGGACTATTATTTAAAAAGTATACGACTTGTTGATTCCTTAAATCTATCATATGATGTGTCCTCGGCATATTCAAATTTAGGTGTTCTCTATGATCTTATGGGAGAGCAAAACAAGGCAATTAAAAGCTACGAAAAAGCACTGCAAGTACATAAAGGTTCTGATAGTGATAGAAAAGATTTGGAAAACACAATACTAAACAATCTAGCTCTTACTGATTATGACAATAAAGACTACGAAAGTGCCCTAAACAGGTATTTGAAGGCTGCAGAAGATGACGTAGAGCAAGAAAACAACATTGGTTTAGCAGCCACCTATTCAAATATTGGCAATTGTTATATCAAACTGGAAAAGTGGAATCTTGCCCATGAGTACCTAGAAAAAGCTCTGCAACTTGCACAACAGCTATCGTTAAAACAACTTGTTCCAACAATATACCACAACATGGCTGACCTGATGTTGCAGCAAAAACGTTACAAAGAAGCATTGGGCTATTCAAAACTGAATCTTGAATTATTGGAAAAATCTGGCTTTCAGCTCAAGAAAGAAGGCCATAAAATTGCATATGAAATACACGAAGCCAGTGGTAATTTATCACAAGCGCTATACCATTTGATCAAGACAATGGACTACAAGGATAGTCTTTTAAATGAGACTAAGGTAAAAGAAATACAAAACCTTCAAATACAACATGAGGTATACCTAAAAGATAAAGAAATCAAAGAAAGTGAGTTGCAGTTGGAACTTCTAAATACCCAAATGTCTTTAAATAACAAACGATTCGGTTATCTTTTAGTAATCGCAGTTTTGTTTTTACTATCTGCTGGGCTGTTCTATTTCCTCTATTCCGATAAGAAAAAATCTAATAAAATTTTTCAGGAAAAAAATGAATTGATTTCTAATCAGAACCAAACCATAGAAAAAATTAATGCTGAACTTGAAAAACGTATGCTACGGGCACAGATGAACCCCCATTTTATTTTTAATTCCCTGAACTCAATACAACATCTAATACTTAATTCAAGTGATAAAACCGATTCTTTAAAATATCTCACCAAATTCTCCAAACTCTTGCGCCAAGTTTTGGAAAGTTCTGTCAACTTAAATCTATTCCTAAAAGAAGAAATTGAATTGCTTAAAATTTATCTTGAATTGGAATCACTTCGCTTTGATAATGCGTTTAGCTTTAAAATTATTGTTGATGATAATTTAGATGTTGAAGAGCACGAAATACCGCTACTATTGGTACAACCCTATGTAGAAAATGCCATTGTTCATGGGTTGATGCCAAAGAAAGGTTCCAAACAACTCACCATTACATTCAATAACCTAGAGCAGTATATAGAATGTATTGTTGAAGACAATGGTGTTGGAATACACTCAAGCAATGCTGAAAACCAAAAATCGGACGGCCCCTCCAGAGGAATGTCCATTACCGCCAAACGCATTGATGCTTTAAAGAGAGTTTCGAATGAACAGTTAGTTACTGTGAAAAATTACAATGGCAAGGATAAAACAGGTACGAAAGTTACCATACTAATTCCAAAACATCTCCAAGTTGAAGATAGGGTCAACATCAAAAAAGTGGTTTGACCATAAATCGTACAACCCCTTAAATTCTATTAAAAGCTACTTTTTGATTCACGTGAAAATTTAAAAAAATCTGCAAATTAATCTGAATTTTCACTTTTTTGTTCATCCAAAACAGCCATTTTCAACGGATTTAGTTTGAAAAACTTCAACAAAAAAGTATATTTGAGATAACCTATACCAATATATTACAATGCATTCGCTGGTTTATCGTTCAGTGGCGGTTGATAATTTTCAACTATCTGACATCTACAAAATGTTGAGTGATGCACGCCTTTTTAATTCAAGACACAATATTACAGGATGCTTACTCTACCACAACAATAAGTTTTTACAGCTCTTGGAAGGAGAAGAAAAACAGGTTGAAAGACTATTCACAAGAATTAGGAAAGATGCTCGTCATCATACTATGGAAATCATCTGTGAGGAAAGGTCTTCCATAAGGCTTTTTGACGAATGGAGTATGGCGTTCCACGATTATGGGCTTAATGGAACTTCGGCCCATTTGAAATTAAAACAGATAGATAACTTTTTTGAGAAGTCGGACGCATTTATGAAACCTAGTACGCTGGCCATACCCTTCTTTGCAAACGTGAAGGATATACTTTTCAACCCAACACAATTAAGTCATACCTAAGCTCTAGACCCTTACTATATTTGCTCCTATTGCTCTTAAACGGGTGTCTATATCTTCGTAGCCTCTGTCAATTTGCTCTATATTGTGAATAGTAGAAGTTCCCTTGGCTGAAAGCGCAGCAATGAGAAGAGAAATCCCAGCACGTATATCTGGAGAGACCATGGTTGTTGACTTTAGCGTAGACTTGAAATTGTGTCCAATTACGGTAGCACGGTGAGGGTCACATAAAATGATTTTCGCGCCCATGTCAATCAACTTGTCTACAAAGAACAGACGGCTTTCAAACATTTTTTGGTGTATAACAACCTCTCCTTTAGACTGAATGGCCACTACCAGTAAAATGCTCAACAAATCAGGTGTTAATCCCGGCCATGGAGCATCCGCTATTGTGAGAATAGAACCGTCTATATAATTCTGGATTTCATATCCATTTTCATGCTTTGGGATATAAATATCATCATCTCTGCGCTCTAGTTTAATCCCCAATTTTTGAAAGGCATTGGGAATTTGTCCTAAATCGTCCCAACTCACATTCTTAATAGTGAGCTCACTACGTGTCATCGCAGCCAATCCAATCCAGCTTCCAATCTCAATCATATCAGGTAGCATGGTGTGTTCCGTTCCCCCTAAAGATTCAACACCTTCAATGGTAAGTAAATTGGAACCTACACCGGATATCTTGGCGCCCATCCTGTTCAACATCTTACAAAGCTGCTGAAGGTAGGGCTCACAAGCTGCATTATAAATGGTGGTAGTTCCTTCAGCCAGTACGGCAGCCATTACAATATTTGCCGTTCCGGTAACAGAAGCTTCATCAAGTAGCATGTAAGTACCTGTAAGCTTTTCAGCTTCCACTCCGTAAAAATATTCTTCCCTATTGTATCGAAACTTAGCACCTAGCTTAATAAAACCTTCAAAATGGGTATCTAAGCGTCTTCTTCCAATTTTATCACCACCAGGTTTGGGAATATACCCCTTGCCAAACCTTCCCAAAAGTGGGCCCACCAACATTATGGAGCCCCTAAGGCCTCTACCATCTTGTTTAAATTGGTCAGATTGCAGATAGTCCAAATTAATGTCATCAGCTTTGAAAGTATAAGAGCCTTTTCCTTTTTTTTGGATTTTTACACCTAAATCCTCAAGCAAGGCAATTAATTTATTGACATCAATTATATCAGGAATATTGTGAATGGTAATCTTCTCATCGGACAAAAGGACCGCACATAAAATTTGAAGTGCTTCGTTTTTTGCCCCTTGCGGAGTTATCTCTCCAGAAAGCTGGTGCCCGCCTTCTATCCTAAACGTACCCATAAGCTTACGGAATCAATATCTTTTCTTAGACCTGCTGTTACGTTGTCCTTTTTTGTTGCTGCCACTACCTCTTTGTGATTTGACAATCCTATTCTTTAAGAATAACTCACTATTTGTAAGGCTTTCTCCTTTAGGAGCCAAATCAATTGCGCCATCGCTAAGCTCTTTTAAATGGCCAAAAATCACCGTGTCCTCCACGCTATCCTTGTTCCAATTTAGGTAGCATTTTTTCATGTGATTGGCAATGGCATATTCTAAACCAGTTCGCAAATCCCCTGTTTCCCACTTAATGGCAACATCAATCATTCGCTTAATGTTATTGCCATAAAAGCGATACTTAGGATGGTTCTGAGGATACCCCAAAGGTTCGGGACGTTGCTGTAACACCTCCTTGGAAGTGATTGGGAAAGGAGAATCTACATCCAGCTTAAAATCGGACATGATAAAGAGTTGGTCCCAGAGTTTATGTTGAAAATCCGGAACATCTCGAAGATGGGGCTGTAGATTGCCCATTACGCTAATAATAGCTTTTGCAACCTTATTTCTTTCCTCGCGATCTTCAATGGAAACCGCATGGTCTACCATTTTTTGGAAATGACGACCATATTCAGGAATGAAAAGTTTAGGACGTTCCGTGTTGTATTCTAAATGTTCTACTGAATTCAAATTAAGATATATTAAGTGATTAATGGAATGGGAAGTACTACCAATAACGACCGCAAAATAATAAAATTATGATAAAGAAGACCTATAAGGATATAACCCCCTCTACAGATGAAACTTCCTTGTATTTAGATATAACCTCATCTGGGTCTTTCATATTCACTGTAATGGAAATACTTGTATAGGTTCCCTTCTTGGATTTTTTGGATTCAATGACCGCACCTGTATTATCAAAAATGGTATTGATTTGTTCTATTTTCTCATTATCTGTAGGAACTATAAATTTGTATAAATAGCTGGAAGGCCACTTAGAGTTTTCCAACAATTGCTCTTTGAGTCTTCCATAAAATTCATCAGATTCGTTCTGGTCCATCCCCATATTTTTTACAAAGATATGGCTTACTCAACAATTTTTTTCCTCATGCCGTTTTCCGTAATTTGCTCGCCAAAACTGCAACTTTTGAAAAGTAAGAAAGTAGTCATCACAGGAGCACCTGGAACCGGAAAAACTTCAATAATTACTGGTTTGGAACAATTGGGATACCCATGTTTCCATGAGATTATCCGAGATATGACCTCCAAAGCAAAGAAAGAGGGAAAAACAGACTCTTTTACCTCCAATCCGCTAGTTTTTGTAGATGACGCTCTGCAATTCAACAAAGACTTGTTGCATGGTAGAGCCGAACACTATAAGAAATCGTTAAGCTTTAGCGAACCCATTATTTTTTTTGACAGGGGTATTCCTGATGTTTTAGCTTACATGGATTTCTTTAATCAGTCCTATAACAAAGAGTTCACAAATACTTGTGAGCAGAATCCTTACGACCATATCTTTTTGTTGCCGCCTTGGCAAGAAATATATGTTTCGGACAATGAACGATTAGAAAGCTATGAAGAGGCTCAAAAAATAGATGATGCCTTACGAAATACCTATACTGGATTTGGTTACAACCCTATGTTAGTCCCCAAAAAACCAGTTTCCGAGCGAATAGATTTCATTCTAAAAAAGCTCAATTCTTAAATATGCTTGATAAGGCGAAAACCATTCTAAATACCTTTTGGGGGCATCAAGATTTCAGGGGTTCACAAGCAACCATCATAAATAACGTTCTTGAAAGAACGGATACTTTGGCATTAATGCCCACTGGTGGCGGCAAGTCTATTTGTTATCAAGTTCCAGCAATGGTGGTGGATGGGATTTGCATTGTGGTATCCCCACTGGTTGCCCTTATTCAAAATCAAGTTGAGGAGCTGAAAAAAAAAGGAATAAAAGCTGTTGCGCTTACCGGTGGAATTTCTTTTGAAGAAGTCAACAACCTTATGGACAATTGCCTTTATGGAAACTATAAGTTTTTGTATTTATCTCCAGAGCGCTTGCAACAACCTTTGATTCAAGAGCGCATCAAAGGAATGAACGTTAACCTGATTGCATTAGATGAAGCACATTGTATATCGCAATGGGGCAATGATTTTAGGCCCGCGTATCTGCATTGTTCTATTTTGAGGGATTTGGCCCCCAAAGCACCTCTAATAGCTTTGACGGCCACGGCTACTCCTAAAGTGGTTAAAGATATAGTCGAAAACTTAACGTTGAACCAAGCCAAAATCTTTAAGGATTCTTTCTCAAGAGAGAATATCGGGCTCTTTGTGGAACATAGAGAAGACAAACGATTTCGATTAAAACATATTCTTACCAAGAGCTCTTCCAGTGCCATAGTCTATGTTAGGTCTCGAAAAATGTCAATACAGATTAGCGATTTTCTTCTGCAAAATGGACTTAAAGCCTCCTTTTTTCACGGAGGATTATCTAGAATGGAAAAGGAAACCCGTTTGAAGCAATGGTTAAACAATGATGTACAAATCATGGTTGCCACAAACGCCTTTGGAATGGGGGTTGATAAGCCAGATGTACGAACCGTTGTTCATTACCAAATACCCGATAGTCTAGAAAGCTATTTTCAAGAGGTGGGTAGAGCTGGTCGGGATGGCTTGTCCTCAAAAGCATTTTTACTTACTAATGAAGCGGATAAAGGGTTGGCGAAACAACAGTTTTTAGAATCCCTACCGGATTCCGCTTTTTTGAAAAGACTATATCGAAACTTGAACAATTTCTTTCAGATTTCATACGGAGAGCTGCCTTTGGAAACCTACCCCTTTCCTTTCGCAAAATTCTGTAAGCAGTACGACATCAATTCAAACCTGACGTATCAAGGACTTAAAATTCTGGACCAAAATTCCATTATTTCGCTGTCTGAAAATTTCAAACAACGCACAACCATTCAATTTGAATCTAAGAAACAACACATTTTTTCTTATTTAGACAGTCATGCAAGCTATCAATCCCTTATCCAAACCATGTTGCGCACTTATGGAGGTATATTGGAATTTGAAACTAAGGTTGACATTTCACTCTTAGTCAAAAAAACAGGCTTACAGGAATCCGTTTTGCACACCATGCTAAAGCAGTTGCAAAAAGATGGAGTAATTGCCTACAAATCCAACGAAGGTGACTTTGAAATCAGTTTTCTAGCTCCAAGGGAAGATGACCTTACTATAAATTCATTTTCAAAAAAAATAAAATCCTTACATCAAATTAAAAGGAACAACCTGGAGTCCATGTTGGATTTCATTGAAAACTCACATACATGCAGAAACCGGTTTTTACTAAAGTATTTTGGTGAAGTAGCGAACAAGAATTGTGGTAAATGCGATATTTGTACCCAAAATAAAAAGACCCCTTCCTTTGATTCTCAAAAACAGAATCCTTGATGCCCTTAAAAACAAATCGTTAACCTCAAGAGAGCTAGTGGCACGAATAGATTTGGATGAGAAGGAAGTTTTGAAGATTTTAAGACACTTACTTGAAGAAGAACTGATTGTATTGAACCAAAAAAATAAGTACCGCCTTGCAACAAAATAAATCGTTGAAAATAGTCTTTATGGGAACTCCCGAATTCGCTGTAGAAAGTCTAAAGCATTTGTTGGAGTCAGGTTTCAATATAGTTGGGGTTATCACGGCTCCAGACCGTCCTGCTGGTCGTGGAAGAAAACTTCAAGAATCTGCTGTTAAACAATTTGCCGTGGCCAATAACTTAAAGGTATTGCAGCCAACTAATCTTAAAGACGAGCAATTTATTGAAGAGTTAAGGCAACTTAAGGCAAATCTACAAGTGGTAGTGGCTTTTAGGATGTTGCCCAGGGTGGTTTGGCAGATGCCCGAGTATGGAACATTTAATTTGCATGCTTCCCTCCTGCCCCAATATCGTGGTGCAGCTCCCATTAATTGGGCCATTATCAATGGGGAAACAGAAACTGGGGTCACAACTTTTTTTATTGATGATAAAATTGATACAGGACACATTATCCTACAAGACAAGATACAGATTGAACAGAATGAAAGTGCCGGAAGTCTTCACGACCGGTTGATGCAGATTGGTGGAAAACTGGTAGTGAAAACCTGTAAAATGATTGCCAGTGATGATGTGAGAACCATTCCACAAGAGCAAAGTACCGTTCTGAAATCAGCACCCAAAATTCATAAGGAAACCTGTAAGATAGATTGGAGTCTGCCCGTGGAACAAATCCATAATCATATTAGAGGATTGAGTCCTTATCCTGGTGCATGGACCAACTTTCGCAAAGACGGGGATGAAAATCCTATGATACTAAAGGTATTTAGGAGCGTTATCGAACCAGCCAATGCATCATATAAAATAGGAGAAGTTATCACAACAAAAGACTCTTTAAAAGTGGTAGTCGGAGATGGGATTATTTCATTGCTGGAAATCCAACTTCCAGGTAAAAAAAGGATGAAAACAGCCGATACACTACGAGGCCTTCAAGTTGGAGAAAATGCCAAAATGCGCTGAGGCCTTACCATTACTGGCTTCGGAAAACATGGATTTTGCTTCGACTTTATCAACAAACGTTTGAAGTTATCAACAAAAACCCTGAATTCCCTTGGTTTTACTTGCGTGGATAGCAAATCCGTATAAATTTGTTCAGCATTAAACTTATTTTAACAACAATTAATTTATTTCCGTTATGAACAAAACAGAATTAATCGATGCTATGGCAGCTGATGCAGGCATCACTAAAGCAGCAGCTAAAAAGGCATTGGAATCTTTCTTGGGAAATGTTGAGGGATCACTTAAAAAAGGAAACCGAGTTTCTTTGGTAGGTTTTGGTTCTTGGTCTGTTGATCACAGAAAAGCAAGAGACGGTAGAAATCCACAAACTGGACAAACTATCAAAATTGCTGCTAAGAATGTAGTGAAATTTAAAGCAGGAGCAGAATTGAGCTCGGCCGTGAACTAATCAATTTATTTTAAAATATACAAAGCACTTCTGAAAAGAAGTGCTTTTTTTTTGGTATGCATCGATTTTTGTTATTACCAAGAAAATATTACATTTAAAAGCGAGAACTTGTTGTAATGGATTTTAATAAGCCTACAAAAGGAAAATTGTTGATTGCAGAGCCTTCCCTAACAGGGGATGTTTCTTTTAACCGTTCAGTCGTTTTGTTGGCAGAGCACAACCAAGAGGGTTCTGTTGGTTTTATCTTGAACAAACCCTTGGACTACAACATTTGTGACCTTATCTCGGAAATTACTATCCCTTTTCAAGTTTTTAATGGAGGGCCTGTTGAACAGGACAATCTCTATTTTATACACAAGGTTCCCCATTTGATAGATAACAGTATTGAAATCTCTGATGGTATTTTTTGGGGTGGAGATTTTGAAAAGACGGTGGAACTTATCAATAACAAAACTATTTCCGAACAGGATATACGATTCTTCTTAGGGTATTCGGGCTGGGCTTCTTGTCAGTTAGATGAAGAATTACACTCAAATTCGTGGGTTGTGCTGCAGAACGAATATCAAAGTTCAATTCTTGAGAAGCCCTCTGGTGCTTTTTGGAAAGAAAAGATGGTAGAACTAGGTGGCGATTACTTAATTTGGTCCAATGCGCCAGAAAACCCCACACTTAACTAGTTACCTCTAGTCTAGCCTTAGCATTTAGTTTTCCCAACAGATTTTTAGCTATTGTATTTGTATAGGTTTTTTTTCTATACTGAGTGATAGGTATTATTCCGCTTATACTATTGGTGATGAAAAATTCGTCGGCCTTTTGAAGTTCGAATGGAGAAATTGAAATTTCTGATAACTCAAACTCTTCGCTTGACTCAACAATTTCTATGATTTTCTTACGAACAATACCATTTAAACACCCATCCTCCAGGGGAGCGGTTTTTATGATATTTCCATGGACCAGGAAAACATTTCCATTTACCGCCTCAATTACTTGTTTGTCCGTGTTCAACAAGATGCAATTGTCATATCCATTCTCTTTGGCATAAACCCCGGCCAAAACATTCAACAACTTGTTTGTGGTTTTTAACTGAGAAAGCAAATCCTTGTTTACAAAGAAGTCCTTAAACAATTCTACTTCGTAAGATTCATCCAGTAACGTATAAAATGGAGAACTCAAAGGGTTTACTTCAATTGTATAAGAAATGGTATTGTTCTCAGGAGTATACAGTCCTCCCTCGTTCCGTGCAACAGTGAACCGTACCCTGGCAGAATTATTTTCAAAGGTGTTCTTTTGAACGGTCGCCAGAATTTCTTGTTGTAAATGCTCCAACGTAAAGTTCATGGGAATCTCCATACGTAACATACGCATGGAGGCCATTAAACGGAAATAATGGTCTTCCCAAAAGAAAATATCCCCATTGACCACACGAAGTGTTTCAAATACCCCATCTCCGTATTTGTAACCTCTGTTGCCATGAGTAAAAATGGGTTCGTCTGCAGCAAAAAAAAATCCGTTATGATTGACCATAAAAAAAGTCCCTTTTTAAAGAGGGACCAAAGATACGTTACAATTCTTTTTTTGCCTATTTGGAGCCAAGTACCTGCTTTAAATCTGAAACTTGGTTTTCCCAGAGCATTTTAGCTTCGTCCACTTCATCTTCTTCGGCAAAATCGGTGATGAAAAGAGAAACATCTTTTGTTATCTCGTCCACTATAATTTTCATTTCAAAGAAACTGTCGTCTTCATTTTCTTCCCATGAAAATTTTACAAATTCATCACTTTTGCGTTTTAGCATTTTAGCATTTTCCTCCGTACCGTCCCATATAAACGTAAAAAGCTCACTCCGCGAATTTACATTGTCCGCATACCACTCAGATAGGCCAGAAGGCGTGGAAATGTATTGGTAAAGTAATTGCGGGGAAGCCTGTATGACGAATTCTATTTCAAATTTTATTTTATCGCTCATTCTTATGCTTGATTTTTCCTTTCAACACTAGATATAATTGGGTAAGATATAAAAATAAATATCAAATAATAAATTAATATTGTTTTTTGATTCGGGAAAAATTAAACTCTATATTTGCACCCGCTTTATTGAACCATGGCGAGGTAGCTCAGGTGGTTAGAGCGCAGGATTCATAACCCTGAGGTCGGGGGTTCAAGTCCCCCTCTCGCTACAAAAAAGGCTTTCAATTTCTTGAAAGCCTTTTTGTTTTTTGCGCACAACATTTACCGCCAGATTCAAAGCGTTTTCTTCTTAGAATTTTCAATTGGCACATTTATCGATCATTCATCAATCACGGACTAAACAACCTTGTGCTTAAAAATTCTGTTTTTAACCCTGTCAATGCCTTACAATAGCTTTAAAAGATGAACTCTTTTCAGGAGTTTTCATATGTCAGTTGTTATATGTGTGTAACTAAACTGCAAAAAGTGATGAAAAAGTCCCTATCTACCGACATCTCAAGAATTGAAGAAAACAAAAAAATCCAAAAAATGTTTGACGTTTACAACAAAGAAGTCATAGCCATTGTGATTTTTTTTGTGATTCAATTTGTTCTTTGGTTTTCTATGATTTGAATGCTAGACCTTAAAAAATCACCCTTACCGAAGCATTGGGGGTAATCCCAAGAGAACTTTGCTCAAATTGTTGTGCCTCTCCCAACATATTGGGTCGGTAAAAGCTGTTTATCGTATTGTCTTGGTCAAGTACATTCCATATAGCCATCCCTAATTGAACAGTTTTGTTTTCTCCCCAATTGAATTCATATTTACTGGAAACATCTAATCGTAGGTAATCATCTAATCGTTCACCATTGGTGAGGTCATAATTGATTTCTCCGTCCACAATCTGATTACCAAGGATTGGTCTTGTCACAGGTCTTCCAGTACGCCAGTTTAATCCAGTAGCAATAAGCAGTTTCTTGATACTGTAATTGGCACCCAGAGTCATGGCATGTGTAATGTCAAAATTGCTTGGGAAACTGGTCTCAGGCAGTTGGTTAAAAAAGTATTTACTGTCTAGGTAAGAATAGCTAAGCCATATACTATTTTTTCTCAGTTGTTTGCGCAGCAAAAGGTCAAGGCCTAATGCATCATAGGACCCCGATGTTTTTACAAACTCATACCTATCTTGGAAACCTTGGCTTTGTGTTGTAATTCCATCCACATTTTTATAAAAAGAAACCGCATTTACCAACCAACCCTTTTTATTGAAACTAAGGCCAAAAGAACCTTGTTTGCTTGTAATGACCGGAATGGATTCGTTATTGGAAAGTTGCCACCTTCGTTTTTCTATGCCCAGAAAGTCGTTTTGGAAGTTGATTATCTGTGAAGTACTCTGATGTTTGAATTCCCCCAATACTTCAAGGTTGAAATGCTCCCAGAAGGAATGGCTAAAACTAAATCGGGGTTCCCAAATTTGTTTTTTAAAATCATCAAGATAATTAAAGCGAACTCCTGCCGTCAACTGTGTGGCTGAGTTTTTGGAAGAAAGCCCCAATTCTGTAAAAATGGCATGAACACGCAGAACTTCACCCTCCAAACGAAGAAAACGAGGGTCGTCCACATCATCTAGATTGGTAACTTTAGTCTCTACGAAATGATATCCGCTTGTCCATTTCATCCTGGGGGTTAGCACATTCAGGGCCTTCAATCTGATGCCTGTTTCCGAAACTTTGTTTTCCTGAAGAAAACGCTGGTCCAGCAGGATATTGGCGTTTTTTGCTTTTAACGCATAATCCGTATTATAAATCTCGATTTGTGTTCTTAACTTTTCGGTCCAGCTGCGCTGATGGTTGATTCCCGCAGCTATCGTAGTTTGTTCCAAATTGCTTTCTCTTGCTTGCTCTGCTCCTGATATTTGTGCCACCTCGTTAAAGACTACCTCGTTGGCTGTATGGATAAAATTGATTCTAAGATGGTCCTTTTCCGTAGGTTGATATAAGAGGCGGAATGAAGCATCGTAAAAATCAAAGGCTATGTCCGAATTGGTCACTTCTGTTGTATTCTGCTCAATTTCCGTATCCTGGGAAATACGATCAAAATACTGTGAATAGGTTGGTGTTTCCACAAAATCGCTGATAGACTTTCGTGCGGCGACCTGCAAAGAGGCCTTTTTCCCCAATGGCGCATCTAAAGAACCATTGGCATCAATAAGGTTTATCCCTATACTGCCTTTTAAGCCTGTATTAAGGTACTCATCGGTCTTCATAGCAATGGTTCCCGAAACACCGTCGGTCATGGCAGCGCTACTTCCATTTTTCCGAAGCTGTACTTTTTGGGTAATGTGAGGGTTATACATGGAAATCAGGCCAAAAAAGTGTCCGGATTGGTACATTTTTATTCCATCCCAAGTAATTAGATTTTGGTCATGGCTGCCCCCTCTAATGTTGATATTGGAGACGGTTTCATCAATACTTTGTATACCTGGTAGCGCTTGTACGGAAAACAATACATCGTCCTCAACAAGTCCGGGGAGTATACTGAACCTATCAAAGTCCAGCTCAACCGTTCCATTGTCAAGCTTATCAATTCCTCTTACCAAATAATCATAGACAGTAACTTCCGCAAGCTTTTCCTGATAGGGAACCAAGTACAAAGTGATGCATTCAGACGTGTTAAAATAGCGCACTTCCCTTTTCAAGGGTTTATAGCCAATGTGCCTGATTTGTATAATATCATCTTCTTTTAGTCCATCAATCTCAAAATACCCTTGATCATCCGCAATAATACCTTCTGAGCCTTTTTGCAGGGCTACATAAGGAAGTATTTCGTCCGTATCCTTGTCCTTTAGATGACCACAGATGCGCAATTTCTTTCTTTTGATGGAAACGGTCTTATCGGATACAAAAACAAAGCTAAGGCCACTCTGTTTATTTAAGTATGCAATGGACTCCTGAAGATTCAATGAGGTATCTGGTGAGGCAATATTCACATCATCCACCAACTTCGAGGCATAATTGAATTGTACCCCAAAACGTTCTTGCAACGTTTCTAAAATAGTGGTCAGAGGTTGGTTAGTCTCTGTCTGGGCGGTGGTATTTATGCTATGAAGTGATACAATACAAACTAGAACAAGTAGTTGTCTCTTAATCACGTTTACTAAAACGTACAGCGCCAGGCTTTAGTATTTCATAGTTTAGATCAAGAGGTTCACTAATGGCCTTAAGAGCCGTTTCAAAATCATTATGGACAAAACCGCCAGTAAATAGTTGGTCTGCATCAACAGTTTCAAATGTTATATTCACATTGTACTGTCTTTCCAATTCAGCAAATACCTCAAAAATGGGAGTGCGTTGAAAATAACTCGTGTTTTTTGTCCATTGTGGCTCGTCAAAGCTATTTTTCCCTGTAGCCATGTCACCATTAAACAATTTGAAGTTATCCCCCGCTTGGAGTATTTGGGTATGTCCATTAGTAACGACTTGGACAGTACCTTCAAAACAGGCAACCTCGAAAAAAGAACCTCGTTGTTTTACATTAAACTCTGTACCTAGAACACTTACTGTACCTTTTGAAGTGACTACATCGAACTTCGCGCCTTTGGCCACATCAAAAAAGGCCTCCCCTTCCAGCTTAATTTCCCTTTGTGTGTCCCATTTGTTTTCATCATAACTAATTTCAGAGAGGACATTGAGTACTACCTGAGAAGCATCTGGTAGTTCTATAGTAGTTTTTTGAGCTGCCAGTGTCTGCACCTCTGTCGGGTTACTGAACAAAAAGAAATAGGAAAGTCCAAAAAGAATCACGGCCACACTGGCAATGCGCAGCATGGGTTTAATCCATTGAAGTTTTCTCACTTTAGGGTCTGGTGTAATCAACCGCGCCTTAAATGTTTCAAAGTCATCTATTTTAGAGAAATTGGACGCCTTGAATTGGGCTGCATCATCAATGATACCTTTATAAAAAGGTGCATCTTCCAGAGCGTCAAAAGCTTTGCTTTCCTCAACCGAAAGGTCCTCTAAAATCCACTTTTGTATCAAGGTTTCTTGGTCCATAACTTCGAATCTTTGTGTATATAACAACCAAGCATCTATTTCTCCTGATTATTTTATCTTAAAATTTTCCAATTCTTTTTTTAACTGGTCAAAAGCTGAGTAAATACGGTACTCTACGACCTTTCGGGTAACACCTAATAATTGTGCAATTTCCTCGTGTTTTTTACCTTCAACCTTATTCAGCATAAAGGCAACACGCTGTTCTTCGGACAATTTGGAAAGCGCTTTTTGATACTTTTTATAGTACTCTTCCTTTTCTAGAAGAAATTCCGGATTTTCGTTGGTATGTTCCTTTGGAGATTCGCTTTGGTATTTTAATACTACTTTTTGATGTTTTACCTCGTTGAGCATTAAATTATTGGCCACGGTATACAGAAAAGACTTGGCCTTGTCTAAGGTAATTTTCTTACAATTTTCCCAAAGCTTGGCAAAAGCGTCTTGCGCCTTGTCTCCTGGATTTAACCTATCCCCATATTTGTAATAAAGAAAATCGTGAAGGTTTTGGGCATGTTTGCTGTAAATGCTGGCAAACAAGGTGTCATCACAGATGTCCTTGTGAAGGTCTTTCTTCAATTAAGTTGGTTTTTTGGTCGCTTGAAAGTTAAAAAAACTTTTTTACAAAAATTTTTCAGGAGTTTTTACCGTTTGGTTGTTTCATAGGTAAACACCTAATTTTTTAGAAACCTCGCGAACATGAAAAACAGTATAAAATTTTTAGGCCTTTTACTGCTTATAACAGGCTTATTGAATGTTTCCTGTAGGGAAGAAGAATTTGAGTCAATAGGAAATGATTCAGATCAAAGTATTTTGACGGATTCCAACGTGGCAAACCTTCTGGTTAGAACCTCCATGAAGGATGGTTCCAATGATAATATATTAGATCAAGCCAGTTGCTTTTCCATTGCACTTCCTGTAACCGTTATTGCCAATGGCACTGAAATCACCATAGAAAAAGAAGAAGACCTTGATGAAATTGAAATCATTTTTGAAGAGAGTGATGAGGATACGGATACTTTAGAAATTGTTTTCCCTGTGACCATAGTCTTTTCTGATTATACCGAAGCAGAAGTTTCAAATGCAGAAGATCTGGAGGATTTTGCTGATACGTGCCCAGAGGAAAATGAAGACGATGATGATATAGAATGTGTTGACATTGTCTATCCTATAAATGTTTCCATTTTCAACCAAACGACTGAACTATTTGACACCATATCCTTAGTGGATGACAAAATGCTTTATGATTTCATAAATGATTTGGATGAGGAGGATATTGTAAACATAGAGTTCCCGATTATTTTGGTATTAACCGATGGTACAGAATTGGAAGCTTCCAATCTCGAAGAACTTGAAGACATTATTGAAAGTTCCATAGACGACTGTGATGAGGATGACGACAACGATTTTGACGATGATAATTGTGACGACTGTACGGTTGAACAACTACAAGCTGCTTTGGCCGAATGTACGGACTTTGGTGTGAATAAGTTCAGCCTTAATGGAAACAACCTAAAAAACCAATACGATAATCTTTCGTTTAACTTTCAAACAGATGGTTCGGTAACGGCAACTTCCGATACCGAAAACTTTGCTGGAACTTGGTCAGCTAATGGATCAGGGAACGATATTACCGTTATGATAAACATCACCGGTTTGGATGATTTCAATTTGCAATGGACCCTGAACAGAATTTTGGATACCCCTGGAGTTACCATGATAACGCTTGTGGAAGGTGACGGAAATATACTCAGGTTTAAAGATGCCTGTACCAATGGAAACGGAAATGGCAATGGTAATGGTAATGGTAATGGTAATGGTAATGGTAATGGAAACTAAATTCCATACATAAGACACGCTAAACCAATCCAAACATATTGGATTAACACAGTAAGCCCCCTATTTGAAAGGTACTTCATTTAGGGGGTTTTCCGTTAATCGAAAATTATTTCCTTTCATCGGTTTCAATCAGGAAGTCTTTCCCTAAGCTTGTTTTACTTGTGCAAACCAAACTAACGTAACATGACTTTAACCGCTATTGTAATTGATGATTCGCCCCTTCAGCAATTCGCTACATGTAAACTGATTAATAATAACCCCAATTTAAAACTAACTGCATCCTTTAATGATCCTAAAGTCGGGCTTGAAGCTGTAAACCGTTTTCGTCCTGATGTAGTATTTCTCGATGTTGAAATGCCTGGTTTAAATGGCTTTGAGTTCCTTGAAAATCTCAACCATGATTGCCAAGTGATTTTGAACTCCACACGTTCCCAATTTGCCCTTACCGCTTTCCAATACAATCAAGTAAAGGATTACCTGACCAAACCTATGGCAAGGCCCCGCTTTGAAAAGTCAATCGAACGAGTCGTCAAAAATAAATGTGCGAAACAAAAGATAGAAAAACCACATACCGTTCCTGTATATCATGAAAGGTTAAGAGAAGCAAGTTAAACAGGGTTTGACTTCTATCTAAAGAATGCGAAAACAAAAAATCACCCATCTTCAAACCAATTTGAAGATGGGTGATTTCAAATAAATATATCGGTCAGTTTAGCTAGGTACAAGAATCCCTGACCCTAAACTATTGACCAGCTTTTGAAAATATCTAGTCCCAGGCAAATCCGGTAAACAATCGATAGCAGAAAGCATATAGCACCATTGCAAGTAGTGCAGTACAAGTCCAAAAATATAGCTTGAATCCATTTCTCAAAACTCTATGTCCAAGATTCATGAATGCTTCTTTGTAGATTCTTTTTGCAAGTAAAATTTGATTCATTTGTGTAAGTGTATATGTTCACTTCGAAAATAGAACAAGGGTACGAACCAAACATTGATTCTTTGACAATGCATCCATAAACATCGGTAAAGTGCTGAATAATTGATGATTTAGGTACAATATCTAAAAATGAAGGTGTTTTAACCAATAGACAAGCTGTTGGATATTGCCGATATAATTTGCATGGTATTGATTTAGAATATGCTTTTTTGATAAAACTGAATCATGGTTTAAGCCTTGATAAATCACAAAATGTATTCGGTAGTTTTGAACACCTTGAGAAAAATATAGACTGCTTTTGTGTGTTTTAACCTAGATGAGTAGTTAGCAAAACTAAACCTTGTAATTAGCTTTAACTTTGGCTAGTCAGGGTTTCATCTTCCTGTTTGTTTCCATAGTATCGATTAAAGACCAAACAAGCGGTTAAATCCCCGGTCACGTTGACCGATGTTCTGAACATTCCTAGAATACGGTCTATTCCAATAATAACTAAAAGACCCTCTACCGGTATCCCGGCACTTTCCAATACAGAGGCAAGAATTATCACCCCACCTCCTGGAATGGCTGGGGTTCCGATAGACGCAGCTACTACCGTGAATGTAATCAACAAAAGGTTCATTACCGATAAATCTATCCCATAAGCCTGTGCCATGAACAAGGTAGTAACACATTGAAAAAGAGCCGTACCGTCCATGTTTATGGTGGCTCCAATGGGTATCACAAAATCACTGATATTAGAGGACACTCCCAACTTTTCATCAACGGTTTTCATAGACAACGGCATTACAGCTGCGGAACTGGCGGTGGAAAAAGCAAGCAACTGGGGTTCTCTGATTTCCCTTAGGTATTTTAAGGGAGGTATATCGGTAATTACGGTTACCAGTATCAAATAAAACAACAATAAGACAATTAGGCCTAGAATTACGACCCCCATATAGTAGCCTAAACCAATAAATATTTCTATACCTGTCCTGGATAACAAGGCGGCGATTAAACCGAACACGGCATAAGGTACTAGCCTCATCGCCCATGAAACCACAATCATACATATTTTTTGAATGGCTTCCGAAAACTGAATTATGGGTCTTGCCGTTTTATCCTGAAGTTGGGTTACGGCGACTCCAATAAGTATCGTGAAAATTACAACCCCCAACATTTCTCCGGTCAAAATAGACTCAAGCGGGTTATTTGGAATAAGGTTTGAGATGGCTTTTGGAATATTTTCCATAAGATTGGTTTGCTCAATGGGAATATCATTGACATCATTAGCACTGGAAAATCCGCCAAGCGAAAAAATATACTGACCAGGTTTCAAAATGAGGGTTACTGCGAGGCCTATCAGTATGGCAACGGAAGTGGTGAAAATGAAATACAACAATAGTCTGAGACCAAAAGATTTAAGATTACCCGATGTGTTGCTCACTATTCCCGTAAGTATAGATGTGAATACCAGAGGTATCATAATCATTTGGACCAGTCGCATGAACAGCTGCCCTGGTAAGTCAAGCCATTCCGCTAGTCGTGAACTAAAATCCTCTGAAAACAGTCCCGTTGATGGGTTGAGAAGAATTCCCAAGCCTGCTCCCAATACCAAACCGAGTACTACCTTGAGCCATAATTGTCCCTTTACTAGACGGTCTAAGTAAACAGATAGGTAATTCAAAGGCCTGAACTCAATCATAGTGTCCCCAATCTTTACTTTGGATAGATAATACTTTTATCAACCGAGCTGGAAAAATAACACCAATTGGCTCTTGGAGACATGCATTTTGGTCAACATAGTACCATTTTGAATGAATCAAAGCCATTTGAGCATTTTCTCAGTTTTAGTGTACTTCAAAAAATTCAATAATAGGGATAGTAATTTGTTTTAGGCACTTCTACTTTGTACTCCGATTGAAGAAAAGTAACCAAATCGATAAGTTCTTGTACGGTCATGATGTAATTATAATTATCCATCTTTAAATCACCTTCTTCGGTTACAGCTATTTTTTTATATCTAGGAGCGATTTTATGAGATGGGTTTATCACTGAAGTTACCAGTTCGCCATAGGTCTTCTTGGAGGATACTTCTCCACCGAGAAGTATATTGAGGCTATCACTACCACCTTTCCATGCTATCCCTGAAATACTATGGCAACTATTACAAGCCAACCTTTCATAGGTTAACTTCCCTTGTTCAATGTCACCCTCAGGTAATGCAAATCCCCGCGCTTCATTATCACAACTCCTCACAAGCAGTCCAAAACACACTAAGATGAACAAAACTAAATAATTTGAAGAGTTCCGGTAGGTCTTTTTCTTAACGTACATAGGTTGTTATTTTTAGTTAATGATCCTCCATTGTTGGATAAAAACAAACATAGTCACTAAAAAAAGGGGAGAAAATGACCTAGGTCAGCAAGTAATTATGTCGAAGGAAAAATATTATAAGACAACTTTTTCAACATGTTGTCTAGGATGCATGATTCTGGGGTTTCGAGTTAAAATCCTACCTCTTTCTACAAAAAGTCCAAGATTTTAGTCTTGGGTTTTTTGTTTGAGTACAGCATCAGTAAAACTATGATAAGTAATTATCAATCTTATTAGAAATCGTCTAATTACTCGAAACTATTTTTAATAAACACTAGTACTGCTTTTTAAGAAAGATACTGTTCTCTTTTACTGCATAGTGATAAACAATTAAATCCCTGTGAACCTAAAACCCCGTTACCAAACGGAACAAAAAAGCTCACTTAAGGAAACATAAACTAGTTTTTGATATTGCAAAAGAAAAAGAATTAGAAAGGGTATTCTGAAGATAAAGTGCTTTATCTATACCTTGCGAAAGAAAAGCAGATTTCACTTTATTAATTGAATTTGAATTCTAAACTTCGAAGATTTTATATTTGAAATTATTTTGTGATGAAAGCCCTTGTGATACAGCAAAAAATGTTGGGTGATGTTCTGGTTAGCTCCATTATTGCTAGACATATTAAGGAGTTTTATAAAGACGTAACCATTCATTTTTTAGTAAATGAAGGGTTTGAAGATGTAATAAAAAACAATCCTTACATTGATGAAATTCTTTTATTTTCTTCCCAAGACCGAAAAAAAATTAAAGGATTTTACAGTTTTTTGAAAAAAATCCATAGAAATCAATATGATGTAGTTATAGATGCTTACGGTAAGATTGAGAGTATGTTGATTACTGCATCTTCGCGAGCTAATATTCGAGTTTCATATCAAAAGTGGTATTCTAAATTGGTATACTCTCACCCAATTGACCGTAGTAAACAATTGCCTTATGGTTTAGGTTTAGCTCTGGACCATAGGTTGTTATTGGTTGAACCTGTAGTTAGCGAAATAAAAAAACCGAGAGCTAGACCAAGAATTTACATCTCAGAAGCAGAAGAGGCACATATGACCCGTTTTTTGAAAAAAAATGGAATTCGAGAAAGCGAAAAGATGCTGATGATAGGGGTTCTGGGCAGTGAGCCTGCAAAAACCTACCCGCTAGAATACATGGCTAAAGTACTCGATAGTATAGTATCAAATAGACCGGATTTAATACTTCTATTTAATTTCATACCCAGCCAAAAGGTCGAGGTAGAAAAGTTAATTTCCTTTTGTCAAGAGCAAACAGTATCTAAAATCAATGAGAACTTGTATACAGAAGACTTAAGAGTTTTTTTAGCTTTATTATCCAAATGCGAGGGTCTTGTAAGTAATGAAGGTGGGGCTGTAAATATGGCTAAAGCTGTGCAAATACCTACTTTTAGCATCCATTCTCCTTGGATTTCCAAACAAGGATGGCACACCTTCTATGAGGATACTAAGCACGAAGCGGTGCATTTAACGGATTTTGCTCCTGAACTTTTTCAAAAAACCGAGAAAAAGGAATGGAAGAAAAAAGCACAAGACCTTTATTCCTGTTTCAAGCCTGAGTACTTTTTAGATTCTCTAAAAAACTTCCTCCATAGAGAGATAGCTGAATAACGTTCTACGAATCCGAGAATAAATCTTTTGTCTAAATGATTCTCATTTTCTTCAACAAAAAAGAAGCATTCATATTCTTGCAAACCCCTGCTTTCAATTGGTAGTCAAAATGCAATTCGTCATCTTTAATTTCAGTTTCAAAAAAGTAGTTTCTGACCACTTCCAAATTATCCGCAATTTCACATAGGCTTAAATCGTGGGTGGCTATGATTCCTGGCACACCTTTTTCAACCAATTGTTCAATCAGTTTTTTAGAACCTAGGGCCTTATCCACACTATTGGTCCCCTTTAGAATTTCGTCCAATACCACCAAATAGGTCTCTTCTTCCAATTGCTCCATAATAAACTGGAGTCGCGTAAGTTCTGAGAAGAAATAAGAACTCTGGTCTGCCAAAGAATCCGTTGTACGCATACTGGTAATCAGCTTAATCGGGAAATAGGCACTTTCTTTTGCACAAACCGGTAATCCCAAATTTGACATGAGGATATATAAAGAAGCAGTTCGTAAAAAGGTGCTTTTCCCAGCCATATTTGCACCTGTGACCACGAAAAAGTCTTTTTTGCCAAGCTGTAAATCACTGTTGATTCGTTTTTCACTGGCAATCAAGGGATGCCCCAAGGATTTAGCTTCAATCAAGTAATTGGAATCCTTTGTAATAACGGGATAGTTAAATTCAGGATGATTAAAAGCAAATACACCAAAAGAATTATAGGCATCAAAAAATGCTATGGTGCTAAACCACTGCTCTACCAAATCGCTATACTGTAGTATCCATTGCTCAATTTGATAACCAGATTGCAAATCCCATAGAAAAAAACCATTTCCCAAAAGGGCTACCAGCACATTGTTTCGATTATCGAATCTATCCATGGCATTGGACAAACGTTTGAAAATCAACGAGGCTTTTTCTTGTTGGGATTCAATTTCTTTTTTTTCTTTTTGAAGTAATTCTGAACTAAATTTTTGGTTTTCAATTTCGTTCAACAAAAGGGAATATTGCTCAATGGTATCCTTTACCTTACTTGTTTTTACATTAAGTGCATTATTTCGTTTTAGAAAAAAACCTGTAATCAGCAGTCCCAGCAAGAACCATATTCCCAAAAACCACCAATTCAATATTTCAAAAACTGAAAGAGAAAAAAGAATTACAGAAATGAGTCCAAATACCGCTGGTACCCTTTTCATTTTATCCGAAATGAATGGAACGTAGTTTTGTACCCACTTTGTTATGGATTCTGATGTCAGTTCAGTTTTGGTTAGTCTAGCCAAGGCCGTATATCGCTGAAGCCACTCCGGCATTTTAGATAATTCTTCAACGGCTTTTTGTTTCTTTTGAATATCGTCAATGGAATTGGATAAAAGCGTTTTACACAAGTGAGTAGTTCCCTCTTTTAGACCGGTTCGGTTCAAATACTGAAAGAAGGAGCCTCTGCCAAACATGTCTATATCCGAACTAAAAAAGTGAGCTGGTTCTTCGAGGTTTTTACCATCATAGCGTTCTAGATAATCGCCTTTTAAAATCTTTGTCTCTTCCTCATTGATTTTTTTCAGCTCTCTATTGAGTTCGAATACGGTTCGCTTATTGGCATGCCACCGTAGCAAGAAGAGAAACAATCCTGCGCCAAAAACAAATGAAGTCCACATCCATAGTGTTTGCCCATAAAAAAGATATAACAATGCACAAGTTGCCACAAAAGCTGCTAAGCGCATTAGACTAATCCAAGTCAACTCTTGTTTCTGTTTTGCAAGTGTGGCTTGCAGCTTTTCCAACTGCTCCTCATAAAAAGAATTTGGGTTGTTCATTCAATACAAATTGAAAATACGTACTAGAGTTAAAGCGGGTCGCTAAGATAATGGTATATCTCAATTCAAGGTTTTAAAAATTCCTAAGATATTGTCAATAGAATTACCTTTATAGGTATGAAGAACACTATTTCTAAACGTATTGCGGATTTTCTAAAAACCTTTCCTCCATTTTCCAATTTGATGAAGAAACAACTTGATACCCTATCCGAAGAGGTTACCATCATATACAAGGAAAAAAATAGCTTTGTTTTTAACGTGGGTGAGTCTGCACACCATCAGTTTTATGTGGTACACAAAGGGGCCATTGCGCTCTGGGACAAAGAAGAGAAAACTGTACTTGATATTTGTGACGAGGGGGATATTTTTGGCCTTAGGCCATTAATGGCTCATGAGAATTACAGATTGACCGCTAAGAGCGAGGAAGAAACCATACTCTATGCCATTCCGATAGAAAAATTCAGACCTTACATCAAAGAAAATCGAAGGGTAGCAGATTTCTTGGTAGAAAGCTTTGCTTCCAATACTAGAAACCCATACGATAAAACCAACAGAGGTCAATTATTGGGAGATGCATTACAGTCCAATTCCAAAAACAACACTCCCCTACTTGATCTTCAACTAGTAGATTTTTCAAGAAATATCGTTTCGGCAACCGAACAGACTGCGGTGAAGTCGATTGCAGAAAAAATGACCTCAAAAGGAATTGGTGCCATGCTTGTTGAAAAAGAGGGGTTGCCCATCGGTATTATCACGGACAAAGATTTAAGAAACAAGATTGCCACAGGTGATTATTCAATTACAGCAAAAGCCAAAAGCATTATGTCCTCCCCGGTAATCACCTACCCTACCAAGCTTACAATAACGCAGGCACAAATGGCCATGATGAAAAGCAATATCAGTCATTTGGTTTTAACCGAAGATGGTACGGTGCACAGCAAAGCAGTGGGTATTTTATCCAAACACGATATTATGCTGTCCTTAGGGAATAATCCCGCCGTGTTGGTAAAGGCAATTAAAAGGACCAACAAAGCCGAAGAGATTAAACCTCTAAGGAATGGCGTGATGAACCTATTGAGAGGATATTTAGAGCAGAATATCCCTCTCACTTTGACGTCCAAAATCATATCCGAGCTGAATGATGCCTGCATCAAAAGAGTTGTGGAACTATCCCTGGAACGAATGGATTCAGCCCCGCCTGTGAAATTTGCATGGTTGGCCATGGGAAGTCAGGGAAGAAGCGAACAACTATTGCACACAGACCAGGATAATGCCTTACTTTTTGAGGATGTACCTGATTCCAAGTTTGATAAAACTAGGGACTATTTTCTAAAATTGGCCAGATTTATTACCGTGGGACTCAATACCATTGGATATGAATACTGCCCAGCCGATATGATGGGGTCTAACCCAAAATGGTGCAACAGTCTATCTGGTTTTAAAAAAATGACCTCTAAATGGATTACCAACCCTGGACCGGACGAAGTACTGCTCTCTTCCATTTTCTTTGATTACAATCGCGTTTACGGAGATAAGGAATTGGTTTCCAAATTATCCCATTATATTTTCGATACCGTAGAACAGTATCCTATTTTCCTTACCCATCTTGCAAGTGGAGCACTCATGAATCCTTCTCCTTCAGGGTTCTTCAGAGAATTCTTGGTAGAGCAGGATGGGGTTCACAAAGATTTTTTTGACCTCAAGTTAAGGGCATTGATGCCTTTGGTAGATGCCGCCCGTGTACTTATATTATCTCGAAATATTCCAGACATCAGCAATACTTGGGAACGTTATGAAAAAATGGCAGAACTGGAATCTAATAACAAAGAGTTGTTCTTAGCCTGCAGTTACGCAACTAAAGCTTTGCTTCGTTTTAGGACCAAACAAGGATTGGCCAACAATGATTCTGGTAGATACATCAATTTGGAACAATTGAACAAAGAAGAAAAAATGAAGTTGAAACGCACCTTTAAAACCATCAAACAGATTCAAGAAGTACTGAATGTTCGCTTTATGGTTTCAAGAATACGATAGCACAATTAATGGGAGTAAAAAAAGAGCACTTACCTGAATTCTGGAAAAACTATGAGGCATCTTTCAAAGAAGAGATTCCTCAGAACATAGCGGATGTCTCTTTTGTGGTTTTGGACACAGAAACCACAGGTTTTAGTCTCAAAAAAGACCGTATGTTGAGTATTGGTGCTCTCCGATTGCAAAACAGCTCCATCTTGGCAAAAGATGCCTTTGAAGTTTTTTTGGAACAGACCACATTTGACGAAAAAACTGTTGAAATTCATGGAATCTTAAAAAAAGGAAAAGTAAAGCGGATTCAAGAGTTGGAAGGGTTAAAGATTTTATTAAAACTTCTTGAAAACAATGCAGTGATAGTGGCACATCATGAAGGATTTGATGTAGGCATGATTAATGAAGCTCTCATTCGCCATGGCATGCCCAAGTTACTAAACAAAAGTTTGGATACCGCAGTACTGTTCAATAGAAGTTTGCCCAGAGTAAAACGAAAAACGGATGGACATTACAGCTTAGATGTGCTTTGCGAAGAATTCAATATTTCAAAAACGGACCGACACACAGCGCTTGGTGACGCTTATATCACAGCCATTGCCTTCTTATGTATTTTGGATAAATTAAAACCTGTCTCTCTTGAAAAGCTACTCAAAAAAGACAGGTTTTGGGAATTCTGGAAAACCTTTTAAAGAGCTTCGTTCATTATTTCCTCCACTACCTCTGGATTCAATAAAGTAGAGGTGTCACCCAGATTTCCGGTATCCTTGGAAGCAATCTTTCGCAGTATACGTCGCATTATCTTACCACTTCGCGTTTTCGGAAGACCTGAAGTAAATTGAATCTTGTCCAATTTGGCAATAGGACCAATATGTTCTGTGATTACTTGATTTATCTCTTTACGTAGATTATCTCTATCTCGGGATTCACCAGTTTCTTTCAAAGTAACATACCCGTAAAGCGCATTGCCTTTGACGTCATGAGGAAATCCAACAATTGCAGATTCAGCAACTGCAGGATGTTCATTGATGGCATCTTCAATTGGGGCCGTACCCAAATTATGACCCGATACTATGATTACATCATCTACTCGACCCGTAATCCTGTAATATCCTACCTCATCCCGCAAGGCACCATCTCCCGTGAAATACATATTCTCAAAAGCAGAGAAATAGGTATCCTTATATCTTTGATGATTGCCCCATATGGAACGTGCCATGGAAGGCCAAGGAAATTTAATGCAAAGTCTTCCGTCTGCTGGATTACCCTTTATTTCCTTACCCTGCTCATCCATAAGAGCTGGCTGTATACCCGGTAAAGGCAAAGTAGCATAGGTAGGTTTTGTGGGTGTAGAAAACGGAACGGGTGAAATCAAAATTCCACCAGTTTCGGTTTGCCACCAAGTATCCACTATAGGACACTGCTTCTCCCCTACATGGTCATTGTACCAGTGCCAAGCTTCCTCGTTAATGGGTTCTCCAACGGTGCCTAATACCTTTAAGCTAGATAAATCGTATTTCTTGATGAAGTCCAAATTTTCTTTAGCTAAAGCCCTAATGGCCGTCGGTGCCGTATAAAATTGGGTGATTTTATGTTTTTGAACAATCTCCCAAAAACGTCCAAAATCGGGATAAGAAGGAACCCCCTCGAACATAACTGTTGTTGCTCCATTGGCCAGTGGTCCATAAATGATGTATGAATGTCCCGTAATCCACCCAATATCTGCCGTACACCAATACACATCCTGCTCCCTATATTGGAAAACATTTTTGAAGGTATAGGCCGTGTAAATCATATATCCCCCAGTGGTATGCATCATTCCTTTCGGTTTTCCTGTGGAACCCGATGTATATAAAATGAACAAAGGGTCTTCTGCATCCATTACTTCAGGTGGATAGTCGCCATAGGCACTTTCCAATAGTGGTGCCAACCATTCGTCGCGCCCAGATTTCATATCGATTTTGGAATCTATACGTTTCGCAACCAAAACCGTTTCTACATCGGGACAATCATTCAATGCTTCATCTACAATTCCTTTTAAATCAATGGTCTTTTTACCACGATACGAACCATCAGATGTAATGACCATTTTCGCTCCACAATCATTTATCCTTGTTGATAGAGCAGTTGAAGAAAAGCCAGCAAACACCACCGAGTGAATAGCACCTATTCGTGCACAGGCCAATACAGAAACTGCCAGTTCAGGAATCATGGGAAGATAAATAACAACCCTGTCCCCTTTTTTGATTCCTTTTTCATTGAGTACATTGGCCATTCTACATACACGACCATGAAGGTCTTTATAGGTAATATGCTCTGCTTCCTCTTTTGGGTCGTTTGGTTCGAAAAGAATGGCCGTTTTTTCCCCACGAATACGCAAGTGCCTGTCGATACAATTTTCAGTAATATTCAACTTAGCTCCTCGAAACCAAGTGATTTCGGGTTTGCCAAAATCCCATTCCAAGACCTTGTCCCATTTTTTTCTCCATACAAAATGCTCTTCGGCGACCTCTTCCCAAAAATTTTCGGGGTCACGAACGGATTTTCGGTACACTTGAAAGTATTCTTCAAGATGTTTTATGTGATAATTACTCATAAGGTTTGTTTTTTAGGTTTTCCAATATTTCTAGAACTGTATGCTCGTTTAATTTCATCAATGATGGCCACGTCATCAATAGTAGATGGTATGGGGTACTCCGATTTGTCCGCAATATTTCTAAGCAATTTTCTCAAGATTTTCCCTGAACGTGTTTTAGGCAATCGATTCACTACCAATAATTCCTTAAAGGAAGCTACCGCTCCAATATCTCGCCGTACACTGTGAATTACCTCCTTTTCCAAACTCTGTGAGGTAATATCCGTTCCTGATTTGAGGACTGCCAGACCTAAAGGTCTTTGGCCTTTTAAATCGCAGTGTATCCCAAAAACCGCACATTCCGCAATGGCCGGATGCGAGGCGACAATTTCTTCCATCTCAGCTGTTGAAAGCCGATGTCCTGCTACATTGATGATATCATCTACCCTACCCGTAATGAATATATAACCTTCTTCATCCTTATATCCTCCATCACCTGAAAAATAATACCCTGGGAATTTTTCAAGATATCCGGAAACGAATCGTTGGGTGTTCTGCCATACATCCAACAAACAACCTGGAGGCAATGGTAATTTTACCAACACATATCCCTCTTCATTGGCTTCACACGGGGTGCCATCCTCACCCATTATTTGAATATTGTATCCATGAACAGGAAATCCAGCAGAACCTGGCTTTATGGATTGAAGCTCAACCCCGACCATGTTGGCCAACATAGGCCATCCAGATTCGGTCTGCCACCAGTGGTCAATAACAGGTATGCCCAATTTGTCCTCCGTCCATTTCAAGGTAGCTACATCGCATCGTTCCCCTGCCAAAAATTGATATTCTAAACAACTTAGATCATATTTCTTGAGAAAGAGTCCATCAGGATCTTCCTTTTTAATCGCTCGAATGGCCGTAGGGGCCGTAAACATTACCTTCACCTTATATTCAGAAATAACCCTCCAAAAGGTTGATGCATCTGGAGTTTTGATTGGTTTCCCTTCAAAAAGCACGGTGCTATTTCGATTTAGAAGTGGAGCATATACAATGTAACTATGTCCAACCACCCAACCCACATCACTAGCTGCCCAATATACATCGCCCTCTTGAACGCCATATACATATTTCATCGATGCTTTCAGCGCGGTGGCATATCCTCCAGTATCTCGAACAATTCCTTTTGGGGTTCCCGTAGTTCCAGAGGTGTATAAAATATACAGGGGATGAGTAGACTCCACTTGAATAGGTTCTGCTGGTTCTGATTCTTTCACCAACGCATCATAATCCACGTCATAATCCATCTTGGGGATATGTACACCCAACTTTCTATCGAAAATAACCACACGTTCCGTTTTGTGCTTTGCCAGACCGATAGCTTCATCTACAAAGGGCTTATAGGGGATTATTTTTTCAATTTCAATTCCGTTTGATGCGGTGATGATAACCTTAGGCTTACAATCATCTATTCGAATCGCTAGTTCGTGGGGGGCAAAACCACCAAAAACCACAGAATGGATAACCCCTAAACGAGCGCAAGCAAGCATAGCGTAAACGGCTTGCGGAATCATGGGCATATAAATAATCGCGGTATCTCCTTTTTCAAGACCAAGACGCTTTAAACCTCCCGCCAATTTTGACACCTCATCACGAAGTTGCAGATAGGTGATTCCAGCTTTTATACCGGTTACCGGAGAATCGTAATAAATAGCCACTTGATTTCCAAAACCTGCTTCAATATGCCTATCAATACATAAATAACTCATGTTCAATTCGCCGTCTGCAAACCACTGATTGCCTCCATTTGGGGCATTTTTCAATATTTCCGTAGGGAAACGATTCCAGGCTAATGCTTGGGCTTGTTCTTTCCAAAACTCTTCTCGGTTTTGAATACTTTTTGAGTAAAATTCTTTGTACTTCATTTCGGTTCAGGCTATCATTTCTTCAATATCCGCAATGACCTTTTTTACCGAAAACGGCTTGGTCACATAACTATCGGCTCCAAGTTTCAGGCCCTTTTCTACATCGGCAAGTTTACTTTTAGCCGATAAAAAAACCACCTTGGTTCCGTTTAGGTCTTTATTATTTCGTATTTGCTTCAAGGTTTCATACCCATCCATTTTGGGCATCATAATGTCCAGAAGAACTATGTTGGGAAGCTCTTTGCCAGCTATTTCCAAAGCTTCAGTACCATCTCGCGCTATAAAAACCTCAAAGTCTTTTTTCTTAAATGCATATTCCAACGACATTACAATGTTGGGTTCATCATCTACTATCAAAATCTTTCTACTCATATTGTCTTAGGTATTGTGAATACCAGCCTTGCACCACGCTTAACCGTTTTATCTGCCCAAATACTTCCGTTATGGCTTTCAACAATTTGCTTGCAAATGGCCAAACCAAAACCACTTCCTTGAGGCTTTTTAGTGTTCTGATTCTTTGACTGATAAAATTTTTCAAAAATATAATTGTGATCCTCTTCTGGAATCCCTCTTCCATTATCTTCAACCGCTATGGCAATCTCCTTTTCTTTCTCTTCCAGTAGTACCTTAATAATTCCTTTCTCTTTCTTTGTAAACTTTAATGAATTGGATAGTAAGTTGGTTAAAACTTGAAGGATTCTATCCTCATCATACATTCCTTCCAGATACTCGGACTCCTCAAAAATCACATGTACCTTTTGTTGCTCGGCTATTCTTTCTATACCGTTTATGGCTTTTTTGATGGTCTTATTTATTTTACCGCTACGTATTTTGAGTTCGGTACGGTCAGAGGAAAGTTTTTCAAGATCTAAAATGTCATGAATCAATTTGGCTAAACGGTCCGTATCCTTACTGATGTTTTTCAAGAATTGTTGCCGGAGTTCCGAAGGCATCGCATCGTCCTCCAAAATTTCTGAAGCAGCTTTGATTGAGGTAATAGGGGTTTTAAGTTCATGGGCCACGGTATCCAAAAATTCATCTTTTTGCTTATCCTGAAATAACAATTCATCGTTGGCCAACTGTAATTTAGAGGTCATCTGGGACAGCTCTTCCGATTTTTCAACAAGCAGTTTGTTAGTAGCTTTGGTTTCCTTGTTTTCTTCCAAAATATTCAACACCTCAACCAGACTAATTGGCTTCTCTTTAGAGACCGAAGCCAACAATATTTTTGCCGAAGCGCTTCCAATGGAACCTGTAAGCAGCTTCTCAGAAAAGTTGATGAGGCGTGCATCTGCCTTTTCCTCTTGTTCCGAAATATTATATTTTCTATTAAAAAGGGTCAAGGCACGCTTCGTTCGTGTCTCACCTAAAAATCGATTTAACAATCTTCTGATATCAGCAACGTAAGCTTCACCCTTCCATATAAAAGCACCTTCCTGAAGGTTTTCATAATTCTCATTGTTCACGAACATTTCGGCATAATTACGCTCGCGATAATTACCTTTTGCCATAAGTGAGAAGCCCACAAAAGCCATAGTATTAAAACTCATACTCCATAGGAAAGCATTACTTTCTGGAGTTAGATAATCCAATCCGAATAATTGTGATGGCCGCAACCACCAATATCCGAAAAGGCCTTTATCAGCTATTTGCGATTCAGGTGTAACAACATCGCCAATGATTGGCAGAAAAAGGGTATAGATAACCACTAAAAGCCCAACAATCATTCCCACCTTAGCCGCTTTGGCCGTTCCACGTCTCCAAAAAAGACCCAAAAAGAAAGATGGGGCCAATTGGGCAATAATCACAAACGAAATCAGTCCAATAGAAAATAAGGAAAGTTGATTGGAAAAGAGAACGTAGAAAAAATAGGCGACAATAATCAATATAAAAATCGCAATTCTTCTAATGTTTTTAATGTTCTTCGCATTTTCTTCTGGGTTACCCTCAACAAGCTTTTTAATAAAACCATAAGGGATAATAACGTTATTGCTCACCATCGTGGACAACGCTAAGGTAGACACCACAATCATGGAAATAACGGCAGAAAAACCTCCAATAAAAACCAATAGAGTCAAAAAAGTATTTCCTTCTTGGATGGGCAATAAAAGCGAGTAGTAATCGTGGTTTACGGTGTTGGGTAATTTGATATTACCGGCCCAAGCAATAAAAATTACGAAAACATTGAAAACAAGCAGATAAAGAGGGAATAACCAAATCGCTTTTTTCAAATGATTGATGTTTTGATTTTCCACTACCGCCACATGGAATTGCCGGGGCAATAGAAAAATAGCGAAAAAGGAAAGGAGTATGGTGAACATCCAATTAAATCCATTTTCCAAACCACCAAATGAACTCAGTTCTTTAAAATTTTCGGTGAGGGATGCTTTTTGATAGACATCGGTTGTACCATCAAACATAAAATACACTACAAAAATGCCAATGGCCAAAAAGAAAACCAGTTTCAAAATAGATTCCAGAGCGACAGTTGCCATAATACCTCGTTTCCCAAGTGAAGCATCTGTGGATTGGGTGCCGAAGAAAGCCACAAAAATAGCAATCAGTAAAGCAATGTAAAACGTGGAATCTTCGAATATACTTGCAGAAACATAACTTGTATTGTTGGAAACCAAGGCGAAGGTTTCTGAAACAGCTTTTAGCTGTAGGGATATATAGGGGATAATGGCCAAAAGACACGTAACGGTCACCAAAGCCCCTAGGGGTCTGTTATTGCCATAGCGCATGGAAATAAAATCGGCAATACTCGAAATCTTGTGTTGTTTTGATATTCTAATGATTTTACGCATTAGAACAATCCAAAGTGGCATAGCGATTACAGGTCCCAAATAAATGGCTAAAAAATTAACCCCAGACTGCGAAGCAATACCTACGCTGCCATAGTAGGTCCATGCAGTGCAATACACCGCCAAAGACAGTACATAGATGTAGGGGTTATTGACCAACTTTCCTTGATGCTTTCTTTCTGCCCAATACGCCAAGAAAAAAAGAAATGCTAGATAAAGAACTATTATTAATATCAGGGCATAGTTACTCATAGAATTTTTTTAGAATATAGTAAGCCACAACGATACCGATAAACCAGCTCAAAAAAATAAAAATGTAAAATGCCGGAAAGCCAAAGAGATGAAAATCGCCATCCAAAATAGTTGCAAAAGGTACATTCCATAGGAAAAATAAGATGATCGCTATCATCACTAGTTTCTGCTGATGTCTCTTTTTCATTTTCATATGTAAGGTCCTTCTATAAAATTATGAAAACGGCGCGGTATTTAAACACCACACCGCTTTCTTTAACCAACTAACAATTTTTAGTGGGCCGAAGCCTCTCCAGCACCACTAGGAATTCTTATATTCTCAACAATATCTTGAACCTCCTCAGGGGGCTCTTCGGTAAACTTGTTCACCACAAGAGCTACCACAAAATTCACGACCATGGCTATTGTTCCAAATCCTTCTGGGGAAATTCCAAACCACCAACTATCCTTAAGTCCAGCTACCACTTCTTTTCCTCCGTCAAAGATTCCGAATTTGAATTTCAGCATATAAAATAACATCAGAGAAATACCTACGACCATACCGGTTATGGCTCCCTTACTATTCATTTTCTTATAGAAAATTCCTAAAATAATAGCGGGGAAGAACGAAGCTGCTGCCAAGCCAAAGGCGAGCGCCACTACCGCTGCCACAAAACCTGGCGGATTGATTCCGAAATACCCAGCAACACAAACAGCACCAACTGCAGATAAACGAGCTGCCCAAAGTTCTCCCTTTTCAGATAGGTCTGGATTGAAAACATTCTTGATTAAATCATGTGATACCGAAGAAGAAATAACCAATAGTAATCCGGCTGCTGTGGACAAGGCTGCTGCTAAACCACCTGCCGCCACTAAGGCTATTACCCAAGCGGGAAGATTGGCAATTTCTGGATTGGCAAGTACCATAATGTCCCGGTCCACCTTTAACTCGTTGATTTCAGGATTGGCAACATATTGAATCTTACCATCTCCATTCTTGTCGTCATGTCCAATTAATCCTGTGGTTTCCCAATTCTTAAACCATTCTGGCATAGCGTCGTAATCTTTGCCACTAACTGTTTCGATGAGATTTGTTCTTGCGAATACAGCCACTGCTGGAGCAGTAGTATACAAAATAGCAATAAGAAGCAGTGCCAACCCAGCTGATTTTCTAGCATCCTTAACACGCTTAACTGTGAAGAAACGAACAATTACATGAGGTAACCCAGCAGTACCTACCATTAACGCAAAGGTTATAGCAAATACATCTATTAAGTTCTTAGAGCCATTGGTGTATTCAGAGAATCCAAGCTCTGTGGAAAGTCCATCCAATTTATCCAATAGATAGGTTCCATCTGAAATAGTGCCCCCCATGCCTAACTGTGGAATTGGGTTACCAGTCATTTGAATGGAAATAAAAATGGCTGGAACCATAAAGGCAAATATCAAAACACAATACTGTGCCACTTGGGTATAGGTAATTCCTTTCATCCCTCCCAAAACTGCATAGAAAAGTACGATGACCATACCAATGATAACTCCGGTATCAATATCTACTTCTAAAAATCGGGAAAATACAATACCCACTCCGCGCATTTGTCCCGCTACATAGGTAAAAGAAACTATCAATGCGCATATTACCGCAACTATCCGAGCTGTTTTGGAATAGTATCTTTCCCCAATGAAATCGGGTACAGTAAACTTTCCAAACTTTCGTAGATAAGGTGCCAGAAGCAATGCTAGAAGTACATAACCTCCTGTCCATCCCATTAAATATACCGCCCCATCATATCCTGCAAATGATATAATTCCCGCCATGGAGATAAAAGATGCTGCCGACATCCAATCCGCAGCGGTGGCCATACCGTTGGCCAATGGAGAAACTCCTCCGCCGGCAACATAAAACTCCTTTGTAGAACCGGCTCTCGACCAAATCGCTATACCGATGTATAGCGTAAAGGTGATACCGACTAAAATATATGTCCAAAGTTGTACACTCATAATCTTGTTCTTTAGTTAGTTAATCCTCGTTGTATCCGTATTTTTTATCCAATTTGTTCATCAATCGTACATACACGAAAATGAGTATCACGAATACATAGATAGAGCCTTGTTGTGCGAACCAAAACCCGAGTTTGAACCCGCCAATTCGAATTGTGTTCAACGCATCTTTAAAGATGATGCCTGCTCCGTAGGAAACTGCGAACCAAATAATCAAAAGGATGACTAGATATCTGAGGTTCTCTTTCCAATACGCAGAAGCTTTTTTTTGTTTTTCTGACATAATGTGTTGGTTTATAAGTAAATCATTGCTTGTACGGTAAATACCCCGGTTCCATCTGCATCACCTACTTTCGAGTTTGCATATTCCAAACTCAGTTTAGAATGATGGCCAGTCATGAAAATATTGGCTCCCAAGCCAAATCTTGTGGCATTATCATCAATAGCATCAATAGATCTATTGTTATAGGAAACATAGGGTTGTAACCGTGTCTTATCGGCTGGTCCTGGAACTAAGTATCCTACGTGTCCATAAATCATGTTCCCGGTTGCGTATGGACCGAAGTTGTAATTTTCCCCATAATCGTTGTTCTGATATACCAAATAAGCTGTAATTGCGGAACCATCTTGTCCCAGAGGTGCATCATAAAAAGCATCAACAGCAAAAATATTGACATCTGCTCCATCTCCATCAGCTTCCACAACTCCATTTCTATGGTTAAAAAAGCCTGCACCGATATTGAATACCTTTTTACTACCTAAGTAAGAACCTACTTTGTAGGGCAAGAAGTTTGATTCTTGATCCAAGAAGTTAAAGTCAAAATAACCTTGCAAAACCTTACCCGCATCCGCAGAACCTAAAATCCGACGGCCTCCATATACCGTTACCCCATCGAGTACAGGGTCTCTGGTATCCAAAGTGCTTGTTCCAGCCTCATTGAATGCTACACGATATTGTAGTTTGCCAAGCTTTCCTTTGGCGTACACTCCAATATGACGTGCAAATTGGTCGGAAAGTCCAATGGTTGCCCAAGATTGACGGTTGTTATCCAACGTCATCATATTGAGCGTACTTTGATTGTTCAACCTTGAAATTCCATTCCAATAATGTAATCCAGCTCCGATATCATGGTTATCCACGACCTTCCATTCTCCCCAAAAGTCATGGAAGAACAATTGGGCATTTTCACCAAAACCGAGAGGGCTTTGATTATTACCGTTAAGACTGTTGAGACCCCAATGGGTCAAAATCAAAAACTTTTTGTTTAACTGGGTAAAGGTCAAAACCCTTGCACGCCTGATACTCATATTAAACTGACTTACGTCATCAGGTACGTCTTCATTATATTGGGCCCAGAATTGTCCCCATGCTATTATTCGAAGATATTTTGAACCATCTTCGTTAAACTTAACTTTGTAGCCACCTGTATATTCGGTGCTTCCTTGCGAAAAAGCCAATGGGATGATTAGCATTGAGAATGCTAATCCGAAAACTATTTTTTTCATTTTTAAGATGTTATGGTTTTTTGCATGCACCACGAACATCCTAAAAAAATTGTCTTAATTGAAAGTTAATATAGTTTTTTGTAAATTAAGTATATCTATTCTCTGAAACGTTCCCACTTGATTAGCATGAACTTATCACCTAACTCAGTAACCAATACTCCAGCGCCAGTAATATTTTCGGAATTTTGAAAATACTGTTGAAGTTCACTTTGGTTGAGAATTTTATAGGTAGGGTGATACTTTGAATTATAAGGTCGTTTAATATTGTACTTGCGCACCCAATTCATAACAGACACATGCGAAACGCCAAGAATTCGTTCAATTTCTCGATAGGTTAATCCCTCCAAATATAGCTGAAGCGCCTTGTTTACGTAGTAATCATCTATTTGTTTTCCTAGCTTTCCAACCGTGAAAAAATATCCGCAGGATTTACATTTATATCGTTGTCGATTTTTGACAACACCTGCTTTAATAAAGTGTAAAGAAGAACAATTAGGACAGGATTCCATTCTAGATATACTTATTTAGCATAAATATATCAATTTAGCATTAAACGAAAAAACCGTTGAACATCCTTAGCTAATGCTTCGACAAAACCTAAAATACTCTTTCTCCGATTTACTTGAATTTTAGCTACTTGAATTGTTTTGACAACTTTTTCAAATCATTTAAACTGGTTAAGAAATAAATTCCAGAGTTGATGCTTCGCCAAATAAAAAAGGTGCCACAGTATACAATATTACTCATTAACCTCAAGATTTTTTTAAGTTTCCATAAAACTTAGAAAATGAAAATAGATATCTACTTAACCATAGCGGTTTCAATTTTACTAGTGGCTTCATGTTCGACAGATACCTCAAATGAACAACAAGAAGAAAGAAGTAGTGGTAAAAGAATACTAGAATTTAGTGTACTAGGTTTGTCTGGAATGATTAATCAAGAAGACAACATAATCTCTTTGGTTGTTCCAGATGATTCAGATTTGACTACATTGGCACCAACTCTCTCTATATCGGAAAATGCTTCAGTTTCTCCTGCGTCCGGAACAAGTCAAGACTTCACAACATCAGTGGAGTATATTGTTAGTGCAGAAGATGGAACCACTCAAAATTACTTAGTTACAATTAATACGTTAACTTATTCCTTTACAGTAGGTTCAAAGTCCTATGAGTTAATTAGGGATGAACTTAATTGGAACGAGGCTACCGAATTCGCAACTTCAAGAGGAGGTAGTTTAGCAGAAGTCAATGACCTATCCGAAAATCAGGGTATTTTAACAACTATTCTCAATAATGGGAACATTGTTTTTCCAAATCTTGCAAGAGAGTTAATTTGGTTGGGGGGGAACGATTTGGAAAATGAAGGTATCTGGATTCTTGATGGGAACAATGATGGTCAAGGTCCACAATTTTGGGAGGGAGCAAACAATGGTATGTCTGTGAATGGGCTTTTTAATAATTGGGGCAGCATAGAACCTGACGGTGGTGATCTTTAAAACGCCTTATCGATGGTCTTAAGGGATACTCCTATAAACAATGCAGGGGAATGGAACGATGTAAGCATAGAAAACAATCTATATTTTATAATTGAATATGATTAATACAATCCAGAATAACAATTACTTAGTATAGAAAAACTAGAGAAACTGTTTAACGTTGTATTCTATTCTACCGGCTATATTGGAGATGTCTTCTTTTTTGAACAATTCTCCTGTAATACTTTCATACAGCTCAATATACCGCTCTGAAACGGAAGTGATAAAATCATCACTCATCTCTGGCACAGTTTGGCCTTCTAAACCTTGAAAACCATTGGATATGAGCCATTGCCTCACAAATTCTTTGGACAATTGTTTTTGGGCCTCTCCCTTTTCTTGTCGTTCTTCATAACCCTCGGCATAAAAGTAGCGAGATGAATCAGGAGTGTGTATTTCGTCGATTAACACAATTTCACCATCCTTTGTTTTCCCGAATTCATACTTCGTATCAACTAAAATAAGCCCTTGTTTGGCTGCAAGTTCAGTCCCCCGTTGAAATAGTTTTCTAGTATAATCTTCCAAAACCAGATAGTCAGCTTCACTTACAATTCCCTTGGCAAGAATATCTTCTCTGGAAATATCCTCATCGTGGTCCCCTTTTTCAGCCTTAGTTGCCGGGGTGATTATAGGTTCCGGAAACTTATCGTTTTCAATCATACCTTCTGGCATTGAAACACCACAGAGTATTCGTTTGCCAGATTTGTATTCCCGTGCAGCATGACCAGACAGATACCCTCGAATCACCATTTCTACCTTAAAGGGTTCACAAGCTTTACCTACTGCCACATTGGGGTCTGGTGTAGCCATAAGCCAATTAGGCACCAAGTCCTCTGTCGCTTTCATCATTTGAGTGGCAATCTGATTGAGAATCTGCCCCTTGTAAGGTATTCCCTTTGGCATAACCACATCAAAAGCGGATAGTCGGTCTGTGGCAATCATCACCAATATATCATTGTCCAATGTGTACACTTCACGAACTTTTCCTTTGTACACAGAACGTTGTCCTGGAAACTGAAAATTTGTTTCCATTAAAGTATTGGCCATAATACTAGTTTTGGTGTTCTATATTCTTGTAAGCGTCTATCACTTTTTTGACCAGCTTATGGCGAATAACATCCTTATCGTCAAGATAAACAATGCCTATGCCTTTGACATTTTTTAAAATCAATAAAGCCTCTTTAAGACCAGAGATAACCCTTCTTGGCAAGTCTATCTGGCCCGGATCCCCGGTAATCAAGAATTTAGCATTTTTACCCATCCTCGTCAAGAACATTTTCATCTGTGCATGGGTGGTATTCTGGGCCTCATCCAAAATTACAAAAGCATTGTCCAGCGTTCTACCTCGCATAAATGCCATGGGCGCTATCTGTATAGTACCGTCCTCAATATATTTGGCCAGCTTTTCCGGGGCAATCATATCTCGTAAAGCATCGTACAAAGGCTGCATGTAGGGATCTAGCTTCTCTTTTAAATCCCCTGGTAAAAAACCAAGGTTCTCACCTGCCTCAACAGCAGGTCTAGTCAAGATAATGCGTTTTACTTGTTTTTCTTTCAAAGCCTTAACAGCCAGGGCAACTCCTGTGTAGGTCTTCCCTGTACCTGCAGGTCCGATAGCAAAAACCATATCGTTTTCCCGACACAGATCCACAATTTTCCTTTGATTAAGCGTTTGCGCCTTTATCAATCTACCACTGACTCCATGGACCAATACCTCATTACTCGCTTTAGAAGATTGATAATCTTCTTCACTGTTACTGGTCAGAACACGCTCAATCATGTTTTCGTCAAGCTTGTTGTATTTCGCAAAATGGGAGGTCAACATGTCAAAACGTTGGTCAAATTCCTCCAAAAGTTCTTCGTCACCATAGACCTTAATCTTGTTGCCTCTAGCTACAATCTTCAGTTTGGGAAAATACTTTTTAAGGAGTTCTATGTTCTCATTTCGCTGCCCAAAAAAATCCTGGGGGCTTATTTCCGTAAGTTCAATAATGAGTTCGTTCAAAAAAAGAGGGATGTTATAGGGTTATTTTCGAAGAAAAATGTTCGTTCTAATTTGTTTATTTTTACCCAACAAACTTAACCAAAAATCATTTTGGCCGCCGAAAAACATATCAACAGTATTGCATGGCAATCATAACCTTAACTACTGATTTTGGGCAAAAAGACCACTTTATAGGCGCCATAAAGGGAACAATACTAAGCCATGTATCTGAAGTAACTGTTGTTGACATCTCGCACACTATAAGTCCGTTCAATATTCAGGAATGTGCCTATATACTGAAGAACAGTTATCATTATTTTCCTAAAGGAACCATTCATTTGGTTGGGGTGGATTCTGAGCTTTCACCAGAGAATGAACATATTGTGGTAGAAGCTGATGGCCATTTTTTTATTGGTGCCAATAATGGAATTATTTCAATGGTAACCTCTGATATCAATGTAGATGCAATCATGGAAATCAACTTGCCCCAAGACGAAGTAGATTCCTTCCCTGCTTTAGCAGTCTTTGTGCCTGTAGCTTGTCACTTGGTTCGTGGCGGGAAGTTGGAAGTAATTGGTCGTCCTTTTGATAAACTCAAAGAATCCAAAGAATTTGAACCTAGAATAACTAATGGTGGAAAAACCATAGTAGGCAATGTTATTTATATTGATAATTATGGTAACGCCGTGACCAATATTAGAAAAACACTATTTGAAGCCTATCGCAATGGAAGAGATTTCGAAATAGTAGCAAGAACCAATAAAATAAAAACGCTTTACAATACCTATAATGGTATCATCAACTATGAACTTGATAGAGGCCAAAGGAAAGGACCAGGTGATGCCTTGGCTTTGTTCAATACTTTAGGGCTCGTAGAGTTGGCCATTTTTAAAAGTGACCTGAACAGTGTTGGAGGCGCATCTACCCTACTTGGGCTAAGCTATCGTGATACCATAACCATAAATTTTTTGTAAATGTTGATTCGCATTGTAAAATTGACCTTCAAACCCGAAAATATCGCTAGTTTTGAAAGCATTTTTGAATCATCCAAACACACAATATTGGGATTTTCCGGTTGCACCTTTTTGGAATTATATCAGGATATTAAATGTCCAAACGTCTTTTTTACTTATAGCCATTGGGAAGATGAGTCGTATTTGGAGGCCTATAGAAATTCAATTTTTTTTAAAGAAGTTTGGCAAAATACAAAAGCTTTATTTTCCGATAAGCCGGAAGCTTGGAGCGTCAACAAACGAGCAATGAGCAATGAGCAATGAGCAAATAGATAATAGAAAAAACAATAAAAGCGTGAAATTCAATTGGGCCGAGTACGTTTTTCATACCAAAGCATTGAATATTGACCAATTTGGTAATTGTTAATTGAGCTGAAATGTTTGCAGTTTTTAAAAGAGAAATCCAATCATTCTTTACGGCACCCATCGGCTATCTTATTGTTGGGCTGTTCTTACTGCTAAATGGTTTGTTTCTTTGGGTTTTTAAGGGGGATTACAACATATTTGATTATGGCTTTGCCGACCTTGGGAAATTCTTTTTGTTAGCTCCCTGGGTTTTTGTCTTTCTGATTCCTGCCGTAACCATGAAAAGTTTTTCTGAAGAAAGAAAACTTGGAACACTCGAGCTATTGTTGATAAAACCTATTTCTATTTGGAAAATGGTGCTAGGAAAATTTTTTGGAACCTTTACCCTTTGTTTGATTACCATAATTCCAACTTTTATCTATGTTTTCGCCATATCAGATTTGGGCGTCATTTCAGGAAACTATGATTTAGGTGTTGTTCTTGGTTCCTACTTTGGTCTATTGTTCCTTATTGCGGCTTATGCCAGTATTGGACTTTTTGCTTCTACCCTATCAGAAAATCAGATTGTAGCATTTATCATTGGTATTTTGCTTTGTTTCTTGCTGTTTAATGGTTTTGATGCTATTTCCACTTTATTTTCTAATGGAGATACCCAGCTTCAAATTCAACGGTTAGGGGCAAGAGCACATTTTGAGAGTATTGCAAGGGGAATTATTGATACTCGGGATTTGATTTATTTTATATCCATCTCTTTTCTCTTTTTGTATTTGACTTATGCACGATTAAGCCGTTTGACCCAATGAAAGGAAAGTTTGTTTTTACTCTGATAAAAGGTCTGGCAGTTCTTCTTTTGCTCAATATTCTGGGAGGTTTTGCCTACAAAAGATTCGACCTAACAGAAGATGCCCGCTTTACCCTATCCGAACCGTCAATTGAAGCTGCAAAAAAGTTTGATGGACCAGTAATAATTGATGTCCTTTTGGAAGGAAACATTCCGCCTGAGTTTGCAAGACTAAAATCAGAAACATTGCAATTGGTCAAATCCTTCGCATCAATTAACAACAACATCAAAGTCAATTTGGTAAATCCCTTGGAAGACAAGGCTCAAAGTCAACAAACCATTTTGGATTTACAGCGTATTGGTTTAAAACCTGCCAATGTCACCGTAGAGGAAGGAGGTAAAGTATCCCAAGAGCTCATTTTTCCTTGGGCCATGGTCAACTATAATGATCAAACCGTTAAAGTCCCGCTACTCAAAAACAAGTTAGGTGCAAGCGCTGAGGAACGTATAAACAATTCCGTTCAGCAATTGGAGTATGCCTTTTCTGACGCATTCGCCAAACTAAGCATCAAGGAAAAGAAGCGCATTGCTGTCATAAAAGGCAATGGCGAATTGGACGATATCTATTTAGCGGATTTTCTAACTTCAATACGAGACTATTATAATTTGGGGATTATTACGTTGGATTCTGTTGCAAATAACCCCCAAAAGGTACTTGACCAACTGAACAATTTTGATTTGGCACTTGTCGCCAAACCAACGGAAGCCTTCTCAGATGAAGAAAAATACGTATTAGATCAGTACATAGTTAACGGAGGCAAATCCATTTGGCTTATAGATCAAGTGGCCATGGAAGTTGATAGTATTTTTGCTGGAGGAGGTAAGGCCTTGGCCCTTCCAAGAGAATTGAATCTAAACGATTTTTTCTTCAAGTATGGAGTGCGTATCAACCCTGTATTAGTGAATGACCTTTATTTTACGCAAATTGTTTTGGCCTCTGGAGAAGGAAATGATTCACAATTCAATCCCGTACCGTGGTATTACAACCCAATGGTCTTTTCAAAAAACAACCATCCCATAAATTCCAATATAGAAGCTGTACGCTATCAATTTGCCAGTTCAATTGATTTGCTGGACAATGGTTATCAAAAAACAGTTTTGTTGCAAAGTTCTCCATTATCAAAGACGGAAGGAACTCCCAAACAAATAGGGTTAGATGTTTTGAATACGCCTCCAAACAGGGATTCTTATAACGACGGAAATCAACCCTTAGCTGTACTTATTGAAGGAGAATTCAGTTCTGCTTTCAGAAATAGAATCAAGCCGGTTAAACTGAAGAATGCCGTTGAAGACGGTAAGTCCAATAAAATGATTGTCATTTCTGATGGTGACCTTATCAAAAACCAATTACAAAATGGCCAACCGTTGGAATTGGGATATGATAAATGGACCAGTAGTTTCTATGGAAACAAAGAGTTTCTTATCAATTCCACCAATTATCTTTTGGATGATACCGGACTTATAAACATCCGTAACAAAAAAGTGGCCATCCCAGTTTTGAATACAGAAAAAGTGGAGAACAAGAGAACCAAATGGCAGTTACTGAACATAGGGCTTCCCGTTGTTTTGACCCTGCTCCTAGGAATGGCTTTCGGGTACTTCAGAAAAAGAAAATACAGCACGTAAGTGTTGATAAATTTGTTTCTTAGCCTCGTTCATTTGAAATATATTTGTTTTTATCGATTTAGTTTTGGCCGAATGATTTAGAGGTTTCGCGCCAAAATCCCTAAAGACTTTCATTAATGAAATTTATAGTATCCAGTACCTATTTATTAAAACATCTTCAAGTTTTGGGTGGTGTTATCAATAACAGTAATACCCTGCCCATCTTGGACAATTTCCTATTCGATTTAAAGCAGAATAAGTTAACGGTGTCTGCTTCCGATTTGGAGACCACTATGAGCTCTGTTTTAGATGTGGATTCAGATTCTGAAGGTACTATAGCAGTGCCAGCAAGAATTCTTTTGGATACACTGAAAACATTCGCCGAACAACCCCTCACCTTTGTTGTTGAGGATAACAATACCGTTGAAATCAGTTCCAATCATGGGAAATATGCACTTGCCTATGCAGATGGTGCCGAATTTCCAAAAGCCATAGAAGTTTCCAACCCAAGTTCTACAGTACTTTTAGGAGATATATTAGCGACCGCTATCAACAAAACCATTTTTGCAGCGGGTAACGACGACCTTAGACCGGTAATGAGTGGGGTGTTTTTTCAGTTTTCGACAGAGAACCTGACTTTTGTGGCCACGGATGCACATAAATTAGTAAAATACCAACGTACGGATGTTAAGGCGAGTCAAACTGCTGAGTTCATAATGCCCAAAAAGCCTTTGAATCTATTAAAGGGAATTTTAGCAGGTTCTGAATCCGAGGTCACTATAGAATATAACGATAGCAACGCCAAGTTTGTATTTGATAATACAGAACTGATCTGTAGACTTATCGACGGGAAATACCCCAATTATGAAGCGGTTATTCCAAAGGAAAATCCAAATGTGCTATCCATTTCAAGAGGACAGTTTTTGAGTTCCGTGCGAAGGGTATCCATTTATTCCAATAAAACCACGCATCAAATTCGATTAAAAATAGCCGGAGCAGAATTGAATATATCCGCAGAAGATGTTGATTACAGCAATAAAGCTGACGAACGTTTGTCCTGCTCGTACCAAGGAGATGACATGCAAATAGGTTTCAACTCCAGGTTTTTGGTAGAAATGTTGGGGAATCTTTCCGCTGATGATGTTACTTTGGAAATGAGCCTTCCCAATCGCGCAGGTATCTTAACTCCAGCCGATGGCTTGGATGAAGGTGAGCATATTACCATGTTGGTTATGCCTGTTATGTTAAACAACTAATCTCCAACCATAAAAGCGGAAAAATCCAAAGCAAATGCTTTGGATTTTTCTATTTATAGAAAAGGTATGGTCATAAAATTGGAAGGGGACTCTCCGTTGTTGGCCTTAACCGCATTTACTATGGGCAGTACAAAACCTAAAATAGCTACCCCTATCAAGCCTAATATCCCCAAACCTAATAGCAATATAGCAGGAATGCTAATAAAGATGTACAACAATAAACTTAACTGTAAATTGACAGCTGCTTTTCCATGTTCGTTCATGCCCTCAACACTCTTTCTAGAGCTTAACCATATAATAAGTGGTACGATGAATCCTCCAAACCCAATAACATAATACAATAATTGGGTAAGATGCATTATGGACAACAAGGTGTTATCCTTCCTTAAAACGTTTTGATTAACTAATTCCATTTTTTGATTGATATTGAAGATATATCCTATCAGTCTAAAATTTCTCAATAATGTTACATTAACTAATTTGTATTTTTGCGGCCATGTCCTATCAAGATACCATAGTAGCCTTGGCAACTCCCCCTGGAATTGGAGCAATTGCCATTATTCGTGTATCGGGAAATGAAGCCATTTCCACTGTAGACTCCTTGTTTACTTCTGTACGAGGGAAGAAATTGATACATCAGAAAAGTCATACTATTTATTTAGGACATATAAAAGACGGTGAAAAGGTTTTGGACGAGGCATTGGTATCTGTATTTAAAGGTCCACATACGTATACCGGAGAAAATCTAGTCGAAATATCTTGTCATGGTTCTCCTTATATCCAACAACAAATAGTACAGCTTTTGTTGCGCAATGGATGCCGAACCGCTACAGCAGGAGAGTTTACCCTAAGGGCATTTTTAAATGGAAAAATGGACTTAAGTCAAGCAGAGGCTGTTGCCGACTTAATTGCTAGTGACAGTGCATCAGCCCACGAAATGGCATTGAAACAAATGCGAGGTGGATTTAGTAACGAAATTGAAGAATTACGACAAGAACTCCTAAACTTTGCCTCTTTAATCGAGTTGGAACTGGATTTTTCACAGGAAGATGTTGAATTTGCAAATCGGGATCAATTCAATACTCTTCTTTCAAAGATAAGTGAGGTACTTAAAAAGCTTATTGATTCATTTTCATTGGGAAATGTCATGAAACATGGTGTCCCTGTTGCCATAGTAGGAGAACCCAATGTTGGAAAGTCTACGCTGCTCAATGCCTTGCTAAACGAGGAAAAAGCTATTGTTAGCGATATTGCTGGAACTACACGTGACGCCATAGAAGACCAAATAAGTATTAAAGGCATAAACTTTAGGTTTATAGATACAGCTGGTATACGAGATACGCAAGATACCGTGGAGCAAATTGGAATTGAACGCACTTTTTCAAAAATTGATAAGGCCAAACTGATTATCTACCTTTTCGATGGGAAGAACTTCAATGATTCAACTTTGCAAGAAATCACCAAACAGTTTCCAAATAAACCACTTTTGCCCATTTGTAACAAAACGGATACTTTGGATAAAGAAGCCATTGAGCGATTGAAAACCAATATTCCAAAAGTTTCATTTATTTCAGCAAAAACTGGAGAAGGCGTTGAAAGCTTAAAAGAAAAATTATATAGTTCTGTTGAAACAGGTACTTTGAAAGGTGATAACGTTGTTGTAAGCAATAGTAGACATTATAATGCTCTTCTGAAGGCCTTGGAAGAAATACAAAAGGTAAAAGAAGGTCTTGATGTTGGGGTGCCGGGAGATTTAATGGCCATTGATATTCGTCAAGCGCTATTTCATTTAGGAGAAATAACTGGAAGTGTAACTACTGACGATTTGTTAGGAAATATTTTTTCTAATTTCTGCATCGGCAAATAAATAAGTCGATTTTTAAATTTCATTTAGATTCATTTGTTTTCATTTAATTGATTTTCAATAAGTTGTTGAAAATTAATTCTTTTCTTCGTTTCTTTTAGTAGCCTATTTTCGTACATTTATTTCACCTAATTTTCACCTCGACATGATTTTTGACACTCGAGGTGAAAAAATTTCACCTCGAAATGAAAATAAGTCTGAAAAGCAAAAAGATTAAAAATGGAAAGTTGAGCCTTTTTATAGAATACTATAAGGGCCACTTTATTGACAAGAACGGAATTAACAAATACAATAGAGATTTTGAGTATTTGAAAATGTACCCTTTGGAGAATCCGTCGACACCAGATGAAAAAAGAAAGAACAAGGAGATTTATGAATTGGCTGAAAAAATCCTATCAATACGTAAATCAGAATTCTATCAGGGAAAGTATAAACTAAAGGATAACAAAAAAGGGAATATCGTTCTTTTTGATTTCTATAAAACACTTCAAGAAGAACGCTACGAATCCAAAGGAAATTATGGGAATTGGGATGCTGCCTTTAAACATCTAGAAAAATATGCTCCTTCTAATATTCAATTAAAGGACATTGATACGGATTTCGTTAGGGGATTCAGGCGGTACTTAGATACCAAGGCGAAAACGAAAAGCAACATTCCCCTATCCCAAAATTCTAAATACACGTATTTCAATAAACTCAAAGCGGCGCTTAGAGAAGCCTATAATGAGAACTATATTGACACCAATGTGATTAAGTCGGTTAAAGGATTTGAACAAGCGGAATCGCAAAGGGAATATTTGACCTACTCTGAATTACAGGCCTTAACACAAACCGAATGTAAATATCCTATTCTTAAGAATGCGTTTATATTCAGTTGTCTTACTGGATTGCGATGGAGCGACATTAATAAATTGACTTGGGCGGAAGTGCGGGATGAAGATGAAACCTCACGAATCATTTTTAGGCAAAAAAAGACCGATGGACTGGAATACCTATATATTTCTCGGCAAGCAAGAGATTTATTGGGAAAAAGAACCCATAAAAATGAGCGAGTATTTAAAGGATTAAAATATGGTGCGGTTTACAATACTGAAATCCTTAGGTGGTGTATGAAAGCTGGTATAACGAAGCATATTACTTTTCATAGTGCCAGACATACCAATGCAGTTCTCTTACTTGAAAACGGTGCAGATATTTATACGGTTTCAAAACGTTTGGGACATAGAGAAATTCGAACTACCGAGATTTACACTAAAATCATTGATAGGAAAATGAAGGAAGCCGCTAATATGATTCCAGAACTTGACTTTTAGCGACCGCCTATTGAAATTCAATTTAAAAAGAGTACTAGTAGGAATCCAAATGACTTTCTAGAAATGCTGAAGGGTCTGAGATAATTTAAATAAACCTCAAATATTGGCTATTGATTATTATTATGAAAATGAATTAGACAGGTTACTAATCCTATCTCTGTATAAGATTCCCGACAGAAATTCCAAATTATTCGAACTAAAATTATCGTAATAGACCATCCAAAATATTACACAAGTACGCTTAAGAATTTTTACAGTCAATTAGCATTGGCCTAAGTTGGACATCTTTTACTCGCAAAATCCAATCTATTTGCGATATTTTTTAGGGCTAACTAACTTCAAATTATACAATAGGTTTCTATTGATATTCCGATTTCAACTTCGAAAAGACCGATGTATTGCGAAAATCATTAAAATACTCGCTATAGTCGTCTTCCCTAAATGTGCCCTCATATGTAAAACCACACTTAGTGGCTACTCCGCAAGAAGCAACATTTTCTTCATCACATTTGATCTGTACTCGGTTCAGGTCAAGATTTTCGAACACCTCTTTTTCAAGGATTTTTACGGCTTCTGTCATAAACCCCTTTCTCCTATGTGTATAAGCAATCCAATACCCGATCTCTGCAGATTTATTTTCTTTATGGATATCGAATATCGAAATATTTCCGATATATTCTGAATCGAGAAAGAGTCCGTATTCTATTTGGTTCCCTTGACTTGTTTTTTCCTCTTTCTCAAACAAGTATTTAAGACTATCCTCTATTTTTTGGGTTTGTTTTGGCCAGGGGAACCATGGTTCAAGATGGATTCGATTTTCGTCGACTACTTTGAACATAACCTCTGCCATTTTCAATGTTGGTTGCGTTCTTTTTAAGGTCAATCGCTTCCCTTTGAGTTGATTTTTGAATTTAATTTTCATGGTTCAGCATAAATTTGAAGCTACTCTTTTCCGAGAACATAGGTTTTAAAAACATACTGCCAAGGAGTAAAGATCATCGGGATGATGATCAGCATGAATATTGGGACCCAATCTGCCGCTTCACTCACTGCCAACTGGCCCTTTTTATAGAGCGGATAAGCAACGAACATCAACCAAAGCCCCTTGTAAAAAAACATAAAAAGCATTATCGGCAACATTTTTAGAGTGTGGAATATTCCGAGACTCGATAAGGTCGTGTAGGCCGCAATGGCACACCAGGCAATGGCTATTTCAGGGTTCCATTCCCCTTTGTGCGTCATCAATTCACTCCATGCATCCTTAGCAGCGAAAAGAAACATCAGCAAAAAGAATAATTTCAAGACGTATACTTTTATGGGCCACACCCCTTTGTATTTTTTCGAAGGCCTAAAAAGATTTCTTATGAATTTCATGGTGCTATTTCTGTTAAATACCTCAATTGGTATTGATTGAAGGTCTCGCGAACTTTTTGCGCTTCGTAATCAATTTTATGAACTACCTCTTCAGCCCCATTTTTTGTTCTTCATTCAAACAATACTTTCTCAGCGATTTCAATAGCCTTGAACAATGCTCTAGAGGTCAAATCGGAATTAAGGTGTTCGTCCCAATTCGTAAAGGCCACATAGTCACTAATAACAAGTAAAGATGCGATGTCGACCTTTCTGAACATGGCAACTGCAAATAAAGAGGCTAGTTCCATTTCCACAGTTGCAATACCTTCTTGCGCGTAGTGTGCTATTTCCTCTTTTGTTTCGCGATACATACTGGCAATGGTCCAGCTGCTACCTACTTTGTAATCAATAGCCTCATTATCCAATCTGTTTTTCAGCTTATCAGTAAGACTTAAAGAAGGGAAAGCATATTTTTCGGGTGCCAAATAGTGGTGCGATACGCCTTCGTCCCGTATCGATTTATCAATCAAAACGATTGTTCTGATAGGATTGTTTTTTTGTAAACCTCCAGCGTGCCCAATCACAATAAAGTTTTTGACCCCGACCGCAATCAATATTTCCAGTATATGACTGGCCGCAGCCCCTCCAATACCAAAATTGCCTACAATAGCTACTTCGTTGTTATAGTCCTTCAGGTAAATCATTTCTCCGGTCCAAAAATGGCTATGTTCGGTATTATCCAGGTTTTTATAGTGGTCAATGACCGATGATTCGAAACAAAGAATAACTGATTTTGGTGGCTTAAAGTCTTTATAATTCTTTTTTTCGGCCGATAGGTGTTGTTTGGGGGTAATGATTACCTTATGGTCGTATTTTTTGGGATACTGCGGAAAGGCCATCTTGATTATTTAGGATTTGGAAAACTCTAAAGCCTTCACTTCGTAGGTTTTTTTCTTGACCCCTACTCCTTTGACTATTAAGCTTTGCCACTCTTTGGGCAGACAAGGTTTCTTTTGAACGATTCCCTCATCGGTGATATCCAATCCTGCAAAACCAAAAAGCACCACCTGTAACATTCCCCCCGCTCCCGTGGCAAAATAGGGGTTGTCACTTGTAGCGCATTCCGCCAAAGCTCCAAAAGGTGCCCGTTTGTTGGGTTCGTAGCTACGCTTGTAGAGCTGATAAGCGGTCTCGTCATTCCCCATTCTGGCATGGATAACGGCGAAAATGGCTATTCCCATAGCAGGGCCTTCCTCTGCCAATTTGGGTTCGTAGTACTTTAAGTCTTTTTCAATTGTAAATTCATCGTTGATGATATTCAACGGATAGGTCAAAAGATTCACATCTGCCTGTTTAATCCGATCTCCGTCATATTCAGAATGTTCTTTGGTCGTGCCATCGGGGAATTTATGCAGCTTTATTCTTGAAGCAACCTCTACCCATTTCGGGTTTGGAGTTTCACCCACTTTAATCGCAGCCATGGCAGCAAATTCTAGAGCTGTGATCGCGGCGCCGTTGGTAAATGCATTGTCATCTACATTTGGTGCAAACTCATTTGCCCCTACCACATTTTTGATGCTATAACTGCTGTCATCAAGTTTGACGGCTCGACTTAGCCAGAAATTGGCGACTTCCTTTATTAAAGGATAACCCTTATCCTTTAGCCAATCTAAATTTTGGGTAACGCGGTAATAATTCCAAAAAGCAATGGCTACATCCGCGGTTATGTGATGTTCAAAAGTGCCCGTCAAAGCCCAAGAAGGTGTCGCTTCTTCTCCCGTATCGTCACTTTCCCATGGAAACATTGCACCCTTGTACCCAAAGTTGATTGCCCGTTGTTTTGCCTTTTCCAAACGGTTCGAACGATAATTGACCAAAGAACGGGCAATATCTTGATCCAATAAAAGCAGGGGTGGAAACATCCAAAGTTCTGTGTCCCAAAAAATATGTCCGTTGTAGTTTTGCGAGGATAGGCCCATAGGGGCAATACTCAAATCGGAATCCCCTCTGGAAAAAGAGTATAGATGATAAAGTGCCAAACGAACGTCCAATTGATCGTGCAGATTTCCTTCGATGATGATATCGCTTTCCCATAGATTTTCCCATAGCGCCTTATGACCATTCAATAGTTCTTCCCTTGGGGTCAACAAATTGAAGATGACAAAGCGTTCGGATTCATTTTGAGGGTCACTGAAGTCTTGTGTGGTACATTCGGCCCCCGTCCATGCAAATTCAAATTCCTCTCCTTTCTTTAATTCCTTTTTGAAGGAAAGTCGGTTGTCATAATCCGAAATATTTTCGTGCGCTAAGGAGGGCCTTTGATTTTCGCGTGTCGAATTGATGGCATGCCATATGAAGGTCGCCGAAGTACCGACCGTATGCCTACCGAATCGGGTCTTCGCAATTGTACGAAGTACGGGCATTGTGGTCTCCAAATCTTCAAGTACTTCGAACGAATGCCTAAGTTCACTATATTCCTCAGGAGTTTCGATGATACCTGTTGCCTTTAGTAAAATGTTTTTTAGGGGATTGATTTGTACGTCAACATAACCACTGTATTGAATGTTTCTCAAGGCGTAAATGGTATAGGATATTTCAGCCTTATCAAGGTGCTTAAAGGTAGTCGTGAAACTTGCCTCCTTCATGTTCAGGGTTTGATGAAAGTTGGCGATATTTTCTTCGGAAATTTTGATTCCGTCGACTTCCAGTTCAAGATTCGCAAAATTCATTCCTAACAAAATTTTGCTTACCCCGTTCCGGGACTCCTTTTCATACACATTGTTCAATATGATTGACTTTGTTCTAAAAGGTCGATCTTCAGGTAAGATACCGATTCTGCCATTTGCCAAAACGATTCCTGTATAAGCATCGGTCTTGCCCGATGAAATCTGCCAACCTTGGTTTTCTTGACTTATTGGTGTGCTCATAAATACGTATGCTAAATTTGGGTTACATAATCCGTTGTTCGGTTTCCTTATCAAAGAAGCGTAGACGGTCGATATCGACCCCGATTTCCAGCTCCACCCCGATTTTATAGGAAAATTGCGAATTACTCCGAAAGCAAAAGCTATAATCGGGATTGCCCTTAAAATGGAAATAGACATACGATTCGCTTCCTATGGGTTCAAGGGCATCGACAACAATCTCCATACTCTGTGACAGTCTTTTTGTCTTTTCAAAAGCCTTGTCATAAATATATTCAGGGCGAAAACCGAAATAGACTTCCTTACCCACAAAAGGTTTTAAGCAAGGCCTTAAATCTTTGGGCACTGCAAATTTGACCCCTTCGGATTGAAAGGTGACTTCTTCTTCCATCCCTATTTTTCCAGGTAGGAAGTTCATGGATGGGCTCCCGATAAAACTCGCCACAAATTTGTTCTGTGGATTGTTGAAAAGATTCATGGGCGTATCGAATTGCATCACTTCACCATCTTTTAAGACGACGATACGATCCCCCATGGTCATCGCCTCGATTTGGTCGTGGGTTACATAAACGATAGTGGCATCCAATTGGCGGTGCAGTTTTTTGATTTCGGCCCTCATTTGTACCCGAAGGGAAGCATCTAAATTGGAGAGCGGTTCATCAAACAAAAAAACCTTTGGATCTTCGAACGATTGATCTGCCAATGGCAACACGTTGGCGCTGACCGCCCGACATGTCTTTTGGTCTTCTATCCAATAAATGGGTAATGTCCAATATTTTGGCTGCGTGCTCTACTTTTTTCTTAATTTCCGCCTTTGGCGTTTTTCGTAGTTTCAGTCCAAAAGCCATATTCTCAAATACGGTCATGTGCGGATACAACGCATAGTTTTGGAAGACCATGGCAATGTCTCTGTCTTTGGGCGAAAGCTCGTTCATTCGCTCACCAGCAATTTTTAAATCGCCATCGGTTATTTCTTCCAAACCGGCAATCATGCGGAGCAAGGTGGATTTTCCACAGCCGGAAGGACCGACCAAAACGATGAACTCCTTGTCCTTAATGTCGAGGTTGGCATCCTTAATAGTGGCACTCTCCGCACCCGGATATACTTTTTCGAGATTCTTTATAGCAATGTTGGCCATGGTCTTTACTTTATCTTTTTTATCCTTTTAATCCTGAACTAGCAACGCCCTGTACAAAGTAGCGCTGAAAAATGATGAAGATCATCAATGTTGGCAAAGAAATCAATATGGTTCCGGCCATTAATAACGGCCAATCGGTCAATAGTTCGGTACGCAAGCTGGCCATGCCCAGGGGCAAGGTGTACATATCTTCGGTATAGGTCACAATCACAGGCCATAAAAACTCGTTCCAAGAACCTTGAAAGGTATAGATGGCGACTGCGGCCAAGGCAGGTTTTGAAATCGGAAGGAAGACCTGCCAAAAAATCCTGAAATAAGAACAGCCATCAATGAGTGCCGCTTGTTCCAAATCTTTTGGGATGGTCTCGAAAAACTGCTTCATCAGGAAAATGTTGGTTACACCAACCAAACCGGGAATAATCAATCCCCCATAGCTATTGATGAGTTGAAATTCATTCAAAATAATAAATTTAGGTACCAAAAGAATAATACCCGGAATCATCAGACTACTCAACAACAACCCGAAAATGAGCTTTCTTCCCTTGAATTCCAATCGGGCAAAGGCAAATCCCGCTAAAGCGGAAAAGAACACATTGGTCACGGTCTGGATCAAGGTCACCACTACGCTATTGAACAGCCATTTACCGAAAGGAAGCTCGTTCCACACGTTCTTGTAATTATCCAAGGTAAAAGTCTCCGGAAAGAGTTTTATCGGCCATTCGAATACGTTCTTGTCCGCATTGAAACTGATGGACAACGAGAACAAGAAGGGCCCGATGTAAATCAGGGCGGCTATTCCCAAAATGATGAAGAACATTATTTTTTGAAGTTTCAGCTGTCTCATTTTTAATAGGCATCAGGTGGAAAATATTTCTTTTGAATGATAGTGGTCGCAAAGATCAACAGGGCCAATATCGCCGCCGATGCCGCCCCAAATCCGAAACGGAAATATTTAAAGGAATTCTGGTACACGAAATATGACATGGTCGTTGATGCATTGTCAGGTCCACCGCTACTCATGATAAAAATCTGGTCGAAGACCTGAAAACACCCAATCAAGCTCATAATGACCACGAAATAGGTGACCGGTCGCACCATGGGTACGGTAATCTTCCAGAACTGCTGCCATTGACTGGCTCCATCTATTTTTGCAGCCTCGTAAAGACTAGAGGGAATGTTCTGCAGACCTGCCAAGAATGAAACCATAAAATACCCCGAAGTTGTCCAGATATTTAACATCATGATGGAAGGTAGCACCGTTGTCGGGTTGGTCAACCAGTCAATGTTCGAATCAACCCCGACTGCATTTAAGCCATAATTTAATAACCCAGGTTTGGAATAAATCCAGACGAAAATTATCGAGGTGACCACCGAGGAGGTTATGGCCGGAATGTAGAAAGCCGTTCTAAAAAAAGCCCTCCCCTTAATCTTTTGGTTCATGAGGAAGGCAAGAAACAAGGATAAAAGTGTCTGAACGGGCACTACGCCCATCGTATAGATAATGGTATTTTTAATGGCCTTTATGAATACTTTGTCTTGAAAAAGCTCGAAATAATTTCCGAGGCCTACGAAGGGTTTGTCGGGAATCAGAAGGTTCCAGTCATAGAAACTGACCACAAAGGCGAAACCGATAGGAAAGAATACAAATACAGTCAACAACAACAACGGAAACCCAAGAAAAAGATATCCCCAAAACAACTGCTCTTTTTTTCTGCTCTTGAATTTCATGTTAGTCCAGTTTATATTTTTCAAGGGTTACGGCCAGTTCTTTCAATGTTTTCTCGATGTCTTTGTTCTTATAAAAAATGCCCTGCATTGCCGCTTGGCTTTCATCGAACCAACGCTCTTTCATATTGACTTTATATAAAGTCGCGTATTCAATGCTTTTCATAAAAGTGTTCAAAACACTGTCTTGATAAAAACCGTTTTCCTTGGCAACACTTTTTCGGGTTGGCAAGGCGATTCCCGATTCCGTCCAGGTTTTCATGCCTTCCTTTCCGCTGAGGTACGAGAGCATTGTCCAAGCCTCTTCTTTGCGTTCGCTTTGTTTGGGAATGACCATGGCAACAGAGAAAGCCATGGTCGCTCTTTTTTTGCCTTTGGGAAGTTCGGCCACACCGTATTCAAGGTCTGGCGAATTGTCCTGCAAGTACGGAATCAACCATGCCCCTGAAATGGTCATGGCACATTGTTTTCTCGAGAAGACGTCGCCCAACCAACCGGCACCCATATCGGCCGGATTCGTTGCAATGCCATCACGGTAAAGCGACATCATAAATTTGGTGGCTTCGACGAATTCAGGTTGGCCAATTTTTATTTCACCCTCCTCCGAGATGATTTCGCCCCCATTTTGATAAGCAAAAGGTAATACAATGTCGATGGAGGGTTCGATAACAAAACCGTATTGATCGGTCTTACCATCACCGTTGGTGTCTTTGGTCAGTTTTTTTGAATATTCGTATAGTTCCTTCCAGTCTTTGGGCGGCTCGGTCAGGCCAGCTTCCCGAAACATTTTTTTGTTGTAAAAAAACACATAGGCATTGAAGTCCTTGGCAATTCCGTAGTTCTTTCCCTTGTATTTGAAGGCATCTTGGAATACGGGAAAAAAATCGTCATAATCAAAATCGGGATTGTTCTGTAAAAATCCGTCGAGCGGTTCCAAAACCTCAAAATTCATATAGGCCGGCGAGGTGTCGCCCTTCAACCAAAAGAGATCTGGTGCCTTGCCGGTGCCCAGCATCAATTGCAGTTTCTCGGTATAGTTTCCCGGAATAGGTTGAAACTGAAACGGCACTGCGGGATGTTCCTTTTCGAAATCCGCTAATGTCTTACGGATAATTTGCTCTTCGGTCTGGCTTGATTGCCAAGAGGTATATCGTGTAACGGACTCCTTTTCTCCGCAAGAAAAAAAGCCCAAAAGACAGCTAAAGAAAAAGAACTTGTATTTCATGAGCGGTTGATTTGGTCAAATGTAAGTTGAAGGTTGACAAATACATTTTTCTATTTTTGCCAATTCCAATCAGATATTTGCCAATTTTATAATTTATGGGTAATTTTTGAGTCAAAATAACATTAGATGAAAGCGGAATATCAAAAATTATCCCAAGGGACCTTAGAGAGTTCGTTCAACGAGTTCTGGGTAAAAACGGACTATTTCGGTTTTCACTGGCACTACCATCCCGAAGTTGAAATTTGTTACGTAAAACAGGGTCGTGGCAAGCGAATTATTGGAGATAGTATAGCGGATTTTTCAGATGGGGATTTAGTTTTGGTGGGCTCTAATGTGCCGCACTCGTGGATTACCGATGAGTCGTTCAACGAATCGGATAAGCAAATAGAAGTTTATGTGGTACAGTTCGCAATGGAATTGTTCGAACCTTTAGATCTCATTGCAGAGTTTGATTTGGTAAAGAAATTATTGACGTTTTCGACCGCTGGGATTCAGTTTAAGGATGTTTCCAAAACGGAGCTATTGGAAACTCTCCTTAGTATAGGGCATGAAAAAGGTCTTGGGAAATATTTGAAGCTTTTACAACTTTTGAATCTGATGACCCTCCATGATCAAAAAGAATTGTTGTGCAGTACAAACTACAAGCCCGACTTAAAAAAGTATCATGAAGAGCGTATCATGAAGGTATGTAACTACATCCATGAAAACTATAAAAACCAAATAACTACGGAAGAGTTGTCGAACTTGATATCAATGAACCCCTCGGCCTTTTGTAGGTTTTTTAAACGCTTATTGGGCAAGACCGTCGTAGAATATACAAATGAGCTTCGAATTGGTCACGTACGTAATCAACTCAGGGAAAACAACATACCCATATATAAGTTAGCGTTTGATTCAGGTTTTTCAAGTGTGGCTTATTTCAATCGCGTTTTTAAACATATTACTGGTAGAACTCCAAAACAATATCGAGATTCGACTAGAGGATATAGGAAAGTTTCTTAAAAAAAGGTTTTGTGGCACTATAATCTACTCTTAAGATTTATTGGTGATTTTATTCCCCAGCCCTTGGCGGAGGTCAGAAAACTGAAAATGTTTTCAGGCAACCTCTAATCGGCACAAATGCACGAGCAACATCATGCCACTTGACCTTTCTTTCCTTATTCACGAAATAGACCTGAGCCTAAAAGAAGGAAAAAGATAGATTCTGAATTTATCGCAATGTCGTAGAAGTGACCTTCAGAGTCGGCCATAACTAATTGCTTGATATATATTCAGTAAGTTCTGAACCGCCTTTATCATCTTTTAGACGTTTAGTCCTATATTTTTCTGGATTTGCTTTTAAGTACTCCAAAAATGGTCTGGCACTTTTAAATGAAGCATTGTCCGTATATATCAACATTCCTTTTTTGAATTTGGGTTCGAGCAATTTCACTAGTGGTAAGTACAAATCATTCCATCCGTCCAGTAATAAAAACTCAATACCATCATTTACATCTTGTAGTGTTTTCATCGCATCGCCGACACGGACTTCTACCCATTCTTCTAGCTCAGCTTCTTTAAAATTATTTTGCGCTATTTCTGCTTTTTCAGGCAACAACTCTGTTGTAATTACTTTACCGTGATTTGCTTTGGCCGCAGCTCCTAAATACATAGTCGAAATACCAAACGAAGTGCCAAATTCGACAATACGTTTTGTCTGATTTTCGAGCAAAAGGTTATACAACATTTCGCCTTGAGATTTTGAAATGGCGATATAGGCATCTTTCATATCCTCAGGTTGAAGCTTTCTAAAAATACCCTTTGTTAATCCCTTAATTAATGTTAGGCCTTGTGAGTTTGCTTCCTTATGCATTCTATTAAGAACTGACTGTATTTTTGTGTCTTGTATTTTTTCCATTGTTATTTTAATTGATAGAATAGATTTTTACTTTATTGGTCTTTCCCTTGAGCATCACTATTCCTTTTTCTTCTATATCCCAGTCTTGTTCTGAATCTAAATTTTTAACCACATCTTCAGAAACTAAGAGATTTTCTTTGTAGCTATTACATTGTGCTTGAATTCGGGCGGCCATATTGATGGTGTCACCGTGATAAGCAATCTCACGTTTTATTTCACCGACTTCTGCTACCGTTACAATGCCCGAGTGGACTCCCGCTTTAAACTCTGGTAGCAAACCATATTTTTTGCAGTAGTGTTCTTTTCTGTCTTCTAAACGTTTCGCGAAAGCGTAATACGCATCAATACAATCTTCATATCTAAAATTTTTGCTTTTTTTAGACCAGGTGAGCACCGCTTCGTCACCCACATATTGGTAAATCTGAGCATTGTGGGCTATCACTACACTTATGTCTTTAAAGCAGTCTTGAATTAATTTACTGTACCGAATATGACCTAGCCATTCGGCAGCTGTTGTAGATGACCGCATATCCAAGAACATAAAGACACGCTCTTCTTGTTTGGGTCTATAAAATTTTCCCGAGAGCATTTTTAAAAGATTTCCCGGTCCAAACTTCTTATCAATTTCTTCTACAAATTCAATTAAAAACCCAATTAAGAAGCAAAATGTAATGAGTACCCACGCTTGTCCAGAAATGAAGTAGTTTTTGACTACCTCAGGGTCGATATCTGCTTTAAAGACATTAGCAAAAAACCAAAACGCTATAATGATGAAAAGAAATATAACTAGACTATAACCCAATGCGCCAATAAAAATGACCTTTCCAAAAGAAATTTTTGGAAACTTGAACCTGTGAAACCAATAAGCATAGGTTCCAAATAAAAATCCAGATACAAGGCCGAGTAAAGTTTGAAAAATGATTCGCTTTGTTAGGTCAAAATCGTCTACTTCCTTTACATCACGCACAATCTCTTGGCCATACTCCCGAAGGAAATTAAACAGCGCAAATGCTAGCGTCCATACAATGATGTGCTTGCCTATGGTTTTGTAGTATGACTTTCTAATCTTCATAAATATCGTACTCCTCTGCTATCTGTTGCATTAATTGTTTGTCCTTAAATTGCGAATCACTCATTTGGGAGAGCTTCTCTAAATATTCATCGAACTGTCCATTTTTGAAAATAGATAGCATTTTACCACCTTTTTCGCATCTTGCAGAATGCGGTACACCAGGAGGAATAATTACCGTATCACCAGGCTGGGCAACAACAATATCGCTATCAAAACCATAGGTTACTTTACCCTCTAGAATGTAGAATACTTCAAACATTTTTTTGTGGTAATGCCTTTTCAAGTAGAAGCCAGGTTTTAATATATCTTCAACAAAGCACAACTCTCCATTGGTTGCAATAGAAGGTAGTTTTACGAAACAATGGTCTTGGGTGTAATTGTAATCTTTTCCTTTGCCGCTTCTGATAATAGTAGGTTCATTCATATTTTTTCTTTTAGATTATTTTTTCTCCTATGATACCTACTAAGAAGCCTAAAATCGCTCCTAAAGGAGTCAAGTAGTTTTTTGAAAGTTTACTTTCTGGGATGATGTCTTGGATTAATAGATAGAGAATACCGCCACTTGCAAATGTCATTAGGTAGGCAGTAAGGCTAGGGTAGTCGCTTAAAACAAAATGACCAATAGAGGCGCCGATTATACCGAAAAAACTAAGACCGAAAAATATCAATAGTGTCTTCTTAGCAGTGTAGCCACTTTGCACTAAGTCTCTAAAAGAATTAAATGCTTCTGGCAAGTTCTGTAATCCAATAAATATTGCCAGTAAGGTGGCCGTAGCTTGGTCAGTTGCAAATACTGCTCCTAATGCTATGGATTCTGGTATAAAGTCCATCATCATAGCTAGAAGCGTGGCAGTTTGCCCTCCTTTTTTTGCTAAGTAGTGGTCAATAACCATAAAAATTAGGGCACCTCCTAGAAAAGATAAGGCTAGAGGTATTAACTCTAATTCTTCCATTCCACTAGGGATTAGCACCAATGCCAAGGCTGAAAGAATAATACCCGCACCAAAAGACATCATCGTATGAGTTATTTCATATTTAACTGGGCTTTCTTTACTATGATGGTTAAAGTAATTTGCAATTAATCCTCCAATAAAAACGGTGATTCCCGCAAAACCTGAAAAGAGTATAAGTTGAGTCAATAAATCCATTTCAAATTATTGTTTGGAAGTTGTGCTGACTTGACCAATGGCAGTCAACCAAGATTCTACGTGATGAGATTTAGTAATCTTACCATTTTCTATTGTATGAATATCTATTGTAGGGATCTCAAACTTTTTTGTTCCATTGGTCGGAGTGCCAAAAAAATGACCTTCCTCAGAGTTAGGTGTACCCGTGGCAATACTGCGAACAATAATCTTATTTCCTGACACTAACATCTCTTGCGGTTCCCATTTTAAATCAGTAATCATTGCTCCAAAAACTGATAAAGTCTTTACAAAACCTACTCTGCCGGCACCACCTATAGGCTCTGGTGTTGACACCCAATTTTCATCCATATAATTTTTGGACAAAGCATCTGTCTGTGGGTCATTTGGATTACTTAATTGATTGTAAAATTGTTGGGCAATGGTTTTCATCTTATCAGCCTCAACCGTTTGTTTTTCTTTATAAGCTTCGACGGCATCAGATGCAATCTTGTTTTCATCAATAGGTTTTTGACAACTGAGTAGGGTTAATACTAAAACTGTGCTAATAGCTAAAATTGATTTCTTCATTTGTTTGTGATTTTGGTTAATTTGATAGCCTTTTCTGGACACACTTGTACACAAAGTCCGCAGGCGTGGCAAAGGTTCACATCCGTTATGTATGCTTTTTGCTTGTTAAAGAATGTCTTTATTCTACCTTTAAAGTTTAGTTTTGATTTGTCTTCAGGGGTTATCGGGCGCATTTCCAATACATCATAAGGGCATACCTCAATACAGTCTTCTTTTCCACCACAGTCATTAAAGTCTATAAGTGGTTTTAGAATCCCTCCTTCTTCTTTGCAGAAATTATTTAGTCTCTTTTTATTACTCATACCATTTGAGATTTAAGCGTTAGAACCGTTATTTCTGGCGGAATTCCTACTCTGCCCGCAAAAGCTATAAAGCCAAAGCCTCTATTGACGTAGAGATATTGGCCTAACTCTTTGTAAAGTCCCGCCCATCTTTTATAGAGGTACTGTATGGGGCTCCATTTAATTCCTAGCATTTCAATACCAACTTGGGTACCGTGCGTATGGCCAGAAAGCGTTATATCAATATGCTTTTTGTGAGGTAGCACTTTTTCTTCCCAATGGGTAGGGTCGTGGGACATTAAGATTGAGAATTCGTTTTCTTTGCAATTTGCTATCGCTTTGTCAATATCACCTTCCTTTACAAAGCCCTTACCCCAGTTCTCGACTCCTATCAACCTTATATGTTGATTTTCTTTTTCAATTTTTACGCTATCATTATTGAGCAATTGAAAGTTCACATCGTGATAATGCTTCTTGATGGCTTCAAAATTTGCCTGAGCAGCTTCTTTGGACTCAAATAGGTCTATATCTTGAGAGTAATCGTGATTGCCTAATACGGAAAACTTTCCGAATGGAGCTTCTAAGTTTTTTAGAATGCTCTTATAGGGAAGTACTTCAGCTTCTAGGTCGTTGACCAAGTCGCCAGTAAACAGAATTAAGTCTGCGTTTTGCTTTTGCAAAAGTGCCAAGCCTTCTTTTACCTTCTCGAAAGAATCAAAACTGCCAGCGTGAAAATCGGAGAATTGTGCAATTCTAAATCCATTGAATTCTTTTGGGAGGTTTTTGAAGGTTAATGTAAGTTCAACGAGATTGAAATTGTATTTCCCCTTGGTGATTCCATACAAAAAAGAACTAAAGGGAAGTGCTGTTAAACCTAAACCCAGTGTCTTGACGAATCTTCTTCTGCTTTTGTCAGAGCTGTCGTTCTGCGGTTTTTTGAGAGATGCTTTCTTCTGGAAATAACCACCTAGTATTATAGCATCGTCAAATAAGAAAAAAATGAAGAGAAAGAACTCACAACAGAGAATAGTGAGCATAAAGGCAATTGCAAAGTTTTCCAAGAATGTTAATCCAATCATTCCATCGGAAAAAGCAAAAATGGTGGTGATTACGCCAACAAGCATAGACCCTATCGAAATTGTGGCATAAACAATCGCCCAAATGGGGGAAGTTAAGGCTTGCCTCACTCCTCTAAACATATAGCTTTTGAAGAGCAATGCCACAATTACAATAAGGAAAACAACCAACCAAAATTTCATAATCAAAACTTGTATTTGAATCCAACAACGAAACTGTTATCTACATTTGAGAATGTCAATTCCATATGCTCTTGTTGGTATGGTGTTGTAAACAAGTAAGAGCTACCTATGCCAATGATAGCACCAGCCAAGACATCCCAACCATCGTGTTTGTTGGCTTGCATTCTTGTGTAACCGGTATATCCTGCTAGAACATAAGCAAGAAGACCTAGCTTCCATCCGTAGCGTTTTTGGATGAAGGCAGCACTTTGAAAAGTTGTGGAAGTATGTCCTGAAGGGAAAGAATTATTGTCGCTTTTATCGATTCTCTCTTCGCTTATAAGTGCCTTCAAGCCAAAGGTGATTCCCTGAGTTAAAAGGGCGCCTTTGGTAAATTGCCAAGTTCCTTTCGTATCACCTGAAATCAATGAGCCGCTTATGGCGGTTAAAGGCAGGGCGTAGAGCAATACATCTCCGGTATCTTCAATGAATTCATTCTGTGCTGTCACTTTGTTGTAAAAAATTGAGCACCCTATTACTACACTAGCACATATAATATTCTTTAAATTGTAAAACATCTTATTCCTTCTTTGATTATGTAGTATTACGCCATTGTATTATGTTTAAATTTTGAGGTTCATTCGTTTGAGCACTTCCTTGTTCCTTGTTCTTTGCAGAAATACACCACCAATATGTAGTATGATAAGCACTATGTAAACTATGCCCTGTATATGATGGATAGACACCCAAGTGGAGTTGTAATCCTCTAAAAGAAGTAGATAATTATTTTCGAGAAGCGCAGTGAGTATATTGGTGCTAAAAAGAGAACCAAGGCCAGTAATTGTTAGAACAATAATCAATATGGTCAAAACCTTATGTAAGATTCCAATGAATTTATTTCTGAATGTATTTCCAGTATCAACAGGTTCGGGTCGTTTATCTTTAAAAAAGACGTATATGTGCAATATGGCCAAGAAGAACAACAAGAAGCCCAATGCAAAATGAATTTTATACAATAACAGCTTCTGTTCGGTTGCAACAGTTTCCGACATAGCCAATCCTGTAGGGATTGTAATTAGAATCAAAATCGTTGAGAACCAGTGAATCCAAATGGCACGTTTGCTATATGTTTTTACACCACCCATCAACGCTCAAATTTGTAACTAAGCCCATACGTCAAAAAGGTGTCATTTGCCTTGGCGCCGACCAAATTTATATTCTCATAGAAGTCGTTGAAACTCACTTTTAAGCTCAACCCCTTATAAACAGGAGCAAGTAGTGAGGTCTCTATATTAAATCTGTAGTTTTCCGATTCGCCCACGTCTTGTTGAAACCAGAATAGAAAATTGAAAATCAATCGTTTTGGAACTATGACAAACTTTGAATTTAAAACAGGGGATATGAAAAAGCCGTCTATGGTATCGCTACCGCCGTTATCAAAGTCTTGGAAATTTGCACCAACATATTTTTTGTTGGCATAGCTACCCATAAGCCCAAGCTGTACAAAGGCCCTTTGTTTTTTTATTATGGCGTACCTGGTACCAACCCCATATTGGATGTTTCTATCGATTCTCTTGATGAAGAATTTTTCATAAAAGAAACCACCAAAAACATCAAGTTTTTCATTTATCCTATAGGTCAGGAAATTTCGCGTTAGGTAATCATCCTGCGATTTATTCCCAAATACTTTTTGATAGAGATATAAATGTCGTGAATGCAAATTCCATTTACTGTCTTTTGAATCCAACGAAAAATTCAATTGATTTATAAATTGCAGTCGTTCAAAATTTCCTGTTTGTACATTCCCTGTAGCGGCCAAATCTATTTTCAATTTGGTGCTATCGCTTACTTGTTGGGCATTACTAACAGTGATTAATAGTGTAGCGAGTAGAAATAGTATTTTGCTTGTAGTTGTTTTCATTTTTTGTGTTTTACATTAATACTTCACCATCAATCAGTATGTTCTGTTTTTGAATTGGTAAAGGGATATCGGTATCACGAATCATTTCTCTCAAATCAATCTCTATGGTTCTGCATAGACTTGTGAGCGGAACATCTTCATTTTTATTTTCGAAAGGTGTCTCTGTAAATGAGCCTGTCTTTTCAATTACTATGAACATAAATGAGACAATCATTGTGGTAGGTATCACTAACCAATTTAGTGAGCCGTCAACTGCGATTTCTTCAAAAAGACCTATCAACGCGACGGGTAAAAAGCAAACAAAAATGAATACGAAAACTTGTATAAAGAAGTCGTAGTACATTGGGAACGGTGTCTTTTTGATGCGTTCGGCCTTGCCCTGTAGATTGTAGAACTCAGCTAAAGTGTTCATCATCTCATACAGACGGAAATCCTCAATAAGGCTATCATTTAAAATCTGCTTAAGATGTTGTGATTGCTGATGAATAATTTGGGTGGGCACATTACTAAAAGTGAGCAGTTTCTTTAATTCACTTTCGGTCAAGAACTCTTTTAGTACTTCGTGGTATTCTCCTTGCTGATTCCGAAGGTTAAGTCGTAATGCATTTATGTATGCGATATGCCTATAGATGATGCTCTTTTGAATTTGGGTTGCGCCTAGTTTCGAACTACTCTTGTTATGATTGGAAATATAGGTGAGCACCTGAATTGCAAATGTTCTACTGGAATTGACAATACCACCCCATATCTTACGTGCCTCCCACCAACGGTCGTAAGCGGAGTTGTTTCTAAAGCTTAGGAAAATGGATAGCGCCGTACCCAAAATACCAATAGGAATAGCCCCCTTGAGCCCCAACCCCTTTATTTCTTTAAACTCGAATAAAACATAAACGGTACTGGAAAGCAGGAGTATGAACAAGAGATACTTCCATAAATAGACGATGATGGCTAATAGCCACACCATCCGATTGCTCGAAATTTTGGTAATCATATGAGTAATGGTTGGTTAAAAAAGAAGGGCGTATTTTCTACGCCCTTCCAGATAGTCCTAGAAGTGGGGATGCTCATTTGCAACATTCTCCCACGGTTCAATTGCCTGTTCAACACTCCAGTGTTCGGCAATCAATCCATCATCAATTCTAAACCAATCAAAAACCACTCTCTCATTATCACCAAAATAATGTGAGTGGGCCATCACTAAATCTCCAGAATTCAATAGCAACTTATTATCGTGCTGCATTTTTCCTCCCATTTTGTTTTTAATGTGGTCGACCAAGACGTCTTTGCCTTTAAGAGCACCGTCATTTTCGTTATGATACACGTAATCCGAGGACACTAAATTGTCGATTTCTACAAGTCTTCCCCTGTTCAATACGTGGTCAAGAAAACGCTTTACAACCGCTTTATTTTTTGCTCTGGTCTCGTCCGTTACTTCTTTTTCTCCATCACCACCACCTGCAATAGAATTTTGTAATTGGTTCTCTGGCATAGGCATTAGCGCATCCCAGTGTTCTTGTACTTTACCATTTTCGATGCGCCAAACATCTGTGCATAAAAGTGGAATATCGCCAAGAGGATTAGGAGCGGTATAATAACCGTGGTACGCCATAATATCTCCATCGGATACCCAACGAATAGGTTTGTAGCCGAAATCCATTTCCAGCATCTGCTTTAAATGGACAATGGTATCACCTGCCCACGGATTGTGTTGGATAAAATCTACGGCAAAATTTGCATCAATACCTGATTCGCTCTTATCCTTTAAGATGGCATCAAGACCATCAAATACAATTTGGATATTCTTTTTTTCTTTGGCTGTTAACATTTTCTAGTGTTTTTAGTGATTATTGATTTTTATTTGTAAACTCTTTCAAGAGGGATTTGTAGTTGATGTGGACGATTTTCAGGCTTATCAAAAGGAGTTCCATCAACGTGCTTAGCACCCATAAATAGCATTCCGTTTTTGAAGTAGATAAGGTCATAATCGGAAACTATTTGACCATCCACAATATTGAACATTGGGAATGCCTTTTGTAAAATGTCCTTTTTCCTATTGGCTTCAAAGGCAGACATTCCTTTGGGTAAAGCCTGGTTAAGCATTTGGGCCGCTTGTGGATTTAGAGGGGTAACTCCGAAACCTTGGTCCAAGACATAATCTATTTTCCAGGCACCGTCTGCAATAGGATGTTCGTCACCCCATTTTAAATGTCCTTTGAATTCAAATTCCATAAGGGGTAACTTACCGTAGTTATCACCATAGAGTGTTATGATACCTGTGAAAGTGTCGTCTTTTTCGAAAGTGAAGTCCCGCCTAAGATAGGTAGGGGTAACAGTTCCCGTTCCCGTTCTATCCTCGGTAGGCCTTAGTTCTACGGCAATACTTTTCCATTGACCCACAGCATAGTCCTTCACTTCATTTAGTGTCTTAGGCTCTTTACTATTTAGTATTGCTTTTTTACGCAGTGTTTGTGCACTAAGCGATGTTATTGCCAAAAGGCATGCCAGCATGCCGAATGATTTTAGCGTTCTCTTCATGATATTTAAATTTTACAATTCGCGTTAAATATGTTATGTTTATCTCTAATAATCAAGTAGTTATAAATAAATTACATAGTCATTTTTTATAGACCTTAATTGAAAATCAGCTAGTTATGAAAAGTGAAATAAATGTTAAATCCGATGCCTGCCCTGTTACCTATACCATGAGTAAAATCGGGGGTAAGTGGAAACCCATAATTTTATATTTAATCGATAAGGGTGGGAATCGCTTTGGTGTTTTGCAAAGAGCTATTGAAGGAATAAGTAAACAGATGTTGACCAAACAACTCCGGGAACTTGAGGCTGATGGACTTTTACACCGGAAAATTTTTGCTGAGATTCCGCCTAGGGTAGAATATTCGATTACCAAAAAAGGGAGTTCTCTCTTTCCTATTATTGAAAGTATGCGTGATTGGGGAGAAGCGGAAATGTGAAGTATTAAATGTTCAAAAAATCACTTGTGGAACTTTTATTCACTTGCCCCTGCGGAAGTCGGGCAAACCTTCCATTCCAATCTTCCCCAAACGAACACGCTTCGCCGGTCCGCTCGGGAAGTCTTTCCGCTTTCGGTTTGCCAGACCCCCTCGGAACCGCGCGAAAGAACAAGCGGCGAAAGGCCGCTTGTTCTTTCTTCTCCCTTCCCACAAGTACATTTTACAGGAGCATAGTCGTCAAAAGCGACATTACATCCTTATCCTGCGGATTTGCCACGAGAAAATGTTAATTTGATGAGATGTTTCTGATTCTTAAGTATTTCATGCTTGCCTGTTTCGCTTACGTGATTATTAGGATTGTGGTACCCTATCTCGTGCTATTTATACGATTTATGTTCAATGAACCTTTCAAATGGGACAAATTTGTGGAAAAGCCCAGATTGGTCTTCTATGCCATAGGTCTCCTCAACATGCAGTTGGGTTTCAATGCAATCCTAGAACATCCGGGGCAATTTGCCACTTTTTACTTAATTGTTGGTTGCTTTCTTTTTTTGGGCGGAATTTTCATGACACAAGTGACCTGGACAAAAAGATTCAAGAAGGTGTTCATTCCCAAAATCAAAGAAAAACTAAAAACCCCAAGAAACTTCAATATTTCAATCAGTGAATCCCAACTAGGGAAGCTTTACGACAACATGGTTCGTTATGATATGGTCATCATAGACGAAACTTCAAAAGATGATTTTATCCAATGCTTTCTAAAGAATTGGGACGAACATGATGCCAAGATTCACCTGAAGTTAAAGAACCCTTCCTGCAAAGAGTTTTATGAATTGTTCAAGTTGACCTTTCCGAAGAATGATTTGCAGCTTATTGACTTCATTAAAAATTCGGATTTGCTAAGGCGTGAAGATGGTCAACCCTATAACTACGATACCGTTAGAAATGCCCTGACCAGAAACAGATTTTCCAAAAGAAGCGAGGAATTGGAAGCCGTATTTGCCCCATTTTCATAAAACCTGCTTGCATTCCCCTCTATTTTGCTTGCACTACATGCGATGCAAGCCTTTCCTATGGTTTCCTATACTAGTTTGCTGAAAGAATTCTAATAAAAAGTACAAAAGCTTTTGTCCATTGTTTCACACCCAAAAATCTAGAATAATGGATTATTTAAAACTAGAGGAACGTCTTGAACGTATAGAACGATTACTGTCAAGCAATAAGGAAGTATTGACTTTTGAAGAGGCCTGTGAATACATGGGCGTATCACGAAGTTTTCTTTACAAACTTACTTCAAGAAGACAGATACCGCACTCAAAACCCAATGGTAAAATGATATTCTTCGAAAAGAAGAAACTCAATCTTTGGCTATTACAGAACAACAGAAAATCAAAAGCTGAATTGGAGGCGGAGGCACTTAAATATGCCCTTAGAAAACGTGGTAATTGAATTATCAGATTTACATAAATACCTCTTATTTGATTGCTTCTTTTCTTGAATCTTATAAGTCGTGGATAGGGAGATGAGAGGTGTTTCGGTTGTGGTTTGGGATATGCGTCTGAGTGAGAATTCAAGATGTGTCATTGTCATGACAAATCTTGCTTTTGCTCCCGAAGGTCGCAAAAGAGAAAAAAACGTATGAAAAGGGAATTCGTCCAATTCAGGTGCTCGGTCTACGAGAAGAAATTACTGAAGGTTAAGGCAAAAAAATCAGGTCTTTCCATCAGCGAGTATTGTCGCCGTGCCGCATTCGATGATAGGATTATTGAACGTTTATCGGAAGACCAAATCGAGGCTTATAAGTTATTGGTACAGTACCAGAACAACTTCAAACGTATCGGAAATATGTTCCGAAAACGGAATCCAAAGTTGGCGGGTGAAGTCACCCAACTGGCAAAAGAAATCAGGGAGCACCTTTTAAGTTTTAAGGTATGATTGGAATGGGAAAATCCATATCGCATACATCTGCATCCATGGCTTATGGACTTCGGGAGGAAAAGAAGCCCGAGATTGTTCATAGCCAATATCTCGCGGGAGATACTCCAAAGGAGATTACCCAGGAGTTCAGGACCATACAACAACAGAATCATCAATGCAAAAAGAACACTTTGAGTTTCGTGCTCAGTCCTACCATCAAGGATGGCAAGGAAATGAAGAACAAACAACTTCAAGAAATCACGCAACACTTTTTAAAACAAATGAAATTACAGGAGAACCAGGCGATTGCTTTTGTACACAGAAACCGGAAACACGTTCATATCCATTTATATGTGAACCGAATCAATTTTCAAGGTCAAGCCTATAAGGATAACTTCATAGGAAAGCGGAGCCAACAAGCTGCTGAATACGTGGCAAAGGAAATGGGGCTGACTACGGTTCGGGAAGTACAACAACAAAAACTGGACAAGGCCAAGGACATACGGATGATTCTTAAAAGAATCCACGAAAAGGTCATTAGCGAGGTCAGGCCAAAGGACTTTGACCAATACATCAAGGCTATGGAAGCCTATCCTTTAAAGGTTATCCCATCCATCAATAAACAGAACCAATTGCAGGGTTTTCGGTTTGAGTTTGCAGGGCAAAATTTAAAGGGAAGCGAGGTACACCGCTCCATGTCCATGAACAAAATAGCAGAACAGATTGGTTTCAACAGAAATGTAGTGGAGAAAGCCAAAACAGAAAATGCAATGAAACTAATGGGTAAAATGGTAAGCATCTCCCCTAACCTAGTCGCTAAAATTGTAACGAAAGTAATCTCAAAAACCATCAAAAGAACCATTGATAAAGGAATAGGAATCGAAATAGGAATGTAGCATTATGGCAAAACTGGATGAAATAGCGGAATTGTTGACAGAGGAACTGAAGAACTTTGAATATTCGGTCAATCGAATGGAAAAACTGAAAGAGTTTCTTATGGGATATAAATTTTCAGCAGACACCGCCAATATTGACTACCTTCTAAAAGGGTACAACAACAGTCAGAAGAAAGCAGTTGAAGAACAGAACAAGTTATTGGCCAATGTTATCTACCATGTCAAGAAATCCATTGCATTTCCAAAATGGGCAGTGAAATTGTTCTGGGGGTTTTTGGTGACCGTTTTGTTGGTTTTGGGTTACGCCCTATTCCAGATTTCGAGCATCCCAAAAAAGGAGCAAACTGCTTTTTCGCAAGGTGAAAGTAATGCGGTTAGGCACTTTGAGCGATTTATGGAGGAAACCCCAGAGGCAGGTGCCCTTTATGAAGAATGGCGCAATCTCAAAGGCAAAAAGTAGTTTGCGCCCTATCCGATTTTTGCTTCACGCTTATCTGCCGGAACACTACAAAAACCGGACAGGAACCGTGCGCAAAGTTTGGGGTAAGATTTAGGAATTAAGCAATTTTACTTTAGAGAGTAATTCATTATGGAAAATACTCCTTTCATCACTCAATTTCTTATAGTAGATTATAATGCTCTTGACGTCAAACGAGGGTAGCTCCAAATATCAAAATTAATAACTTGTGGTGTGGCAATATTATTTCAAACTACATGTTAGTCAAAATTGAATCGGTGCTAACCCAAGGAATTATTAAAATAAATCAGAAATTAATTGGACTTAAAAACAATTAAAAAAAATGGAGTAGGCGTACTAAGACGGTACTTGCCAAATTTATTTTTACATCTTGATGTGAGCGATATTGAGAATTTTATTGAAAAAGGATATAATCACTCCTTGACCTTAACTGAAGGAACCCCTTTGAATAACTTTTTAGGCTTATTCTTAAGCCTAGTCATGAGTTCGGTCGGGCAGGGATCGGTTATAATTATTAGGGAAATGGAAATCTTTAACTATCTATTAGGTGAGTTTCATAGAATAGTTGGTGAGAACCGCAATTTCAAGAACCTCCTTCAAGGTAACATTAATGATTTTAAGCAGAATAATTTTCTCAATACTTTAAGTGAAGTTGCTGCTTTACTGGAACTGTCAAAAAGTTATAATTTTTTGAATTAGAATACGAAATGTCAAACGGCAAAAGCATTGATTTTGAATTGGAGCATCCAGCTACAGGAAAAATACTTTTGATAGATGTAGTGAGTTTGTACTTCGATCCCACACGATATGAAAACAAAAAAGGGTTTAAAAGGCTAATCAATTATCGAATTAAAACTAAATATTATTCAAAGACTAAAGGCCTTACAAGTCAACAAAAAAAGGATGTCTACATTTTTCCAGTATTTCACGATATTTCCGGTAGTCATGAAGAAACTCAAAAAATACTTAGAGCAAATAAGAAGTTTTTATTAGGTATAAAGCCTCGAAAATGTTTTTTCCTTAAAAACAACGCAGTGAAAATACACTTTTTTGTAAACTTGAATTTTCAGAAATATAATCTGGTTACTGCGGAAGAATATTTTAAGCTACTTCCAAAAAAGTAAACGAATTTGCATCTTAAGTTTGAAAAACAACCAATTCATTAGAAGTAGTGATTAAATCAAACAAGTATAATCAAACTTAGGTCGCTAATTGTATTTCTCATACAAATCTCTTAGAAAGTATTGCCCGTTCTTCGCAAATTCGTTGCATATTCTATTTGAGTAGTTATACAACTTCTTATTATTTTGCTGGTACATATACTCTGTAAACTCAATAATTTCTTTTTGCATAATAGAGGCATAATAAAAGTCTTGGAAGATTGACTCCATAAATAATTCACATGCATAAATACTGCTCTGCAATACATCTCCCCTGAGCTTTAATCGATTAAGATTTTTTATCAACTCGTCGAAATCTCTACCTTGCCTCGCAAACTTTGAGGTCTTCATTATTAATCCGAAAGTCCCCTCATCAAGCTCTTCGACATATTTTATCAAATAAAAGATTGTAGGCATGTCCCTTGCTTCAGCATCATTACGGTATTCTAGTATTTCAAGAATACGATTCCAAATTTTAAAAATCTTCTGTTTGAAATTTTCTTTTCTCGTATTATCTAGTTGTTCTAAATATTGGTCAAACTTGAAGGAAAGGGAATGAACGATGCTTCTTATTTTTTTGACATCTTTAATTTCGAGTATCTGAGTTATTATGTCTCCCTCTTTTAAGTCCTCAAAATCAAAAATGTAAAAGATGGTAGCATGCACTTCGACAGGGTTTTCACCCATTGTGCTATCCTCTATTTTCCAGTTCTGTTTAATGGCAAGGGAATATATTTTTTTGAAAGTTTTATATTCAAATTCGGAAGAAGGATAAGTCAAAAGATGGCCTCCAAAATAGGATTTTATGGTTTGCTCTTGCAAGTCAGGAATACTTTCTAGTTGCCTTTCGGTCCATGTGAAGTCTAAAAAATAAAACTGATTCCTATGCCAACCCAGATACATATAAAATTCCTGAATATTGTATTCAATCAACTTTTCATAAGCCGCTCGTTCTTTATCAGCCCATCTGGTTTCTTTTTGTCCCTTTATGTTTGAATGTCTGGCTTTTCTTAATGAGTAGTCAATTAAGGTGCCTATTATGACACCGGTTGTTGAATTTATAGCATACATTGCCGAACCTAACTTTCCTAACTGCGAATCCGGAAGTTCATTCGATATATAGTTGGTAATAAAGCGAAATATAATTTTTTCGGCCAAAGGGAGTAACTTTGAATCAAAGGATTTCCTATCATCTCGCATTCCAGCACTTAACAATCTACAGAAACTTCTGATAACGGAAAAGTGGTCGAACTTATACGAAGTATTTTGGAGCTCTAGCTTATTAGACCCAAAAACTGACTGCACAGTATACTCATCAACAAACTTTAAACATGACTTCCAATCTATATGGACTTCATTTTTCCAAGTTTCAGAAAGACCAGAGTAGATTTCTGAGATATGATGGTACGGTACTTTCAGAAACTTAGTATAATTTTCCGAAAATAGATTCGGGTTTTCTTTGATAGCGTCTTGTAAAGCTCTTGCTAATCCTTCGACACATGGTTCTCTAAAACCACGTTTTGGATCAAATTCCTTTAATGTTTTAATCAACTGTGCTGTAGGAAGATTAATCATATCCTTTTTAGAGATTGGTGATATACTTCCAAAGGTTATATTCCGTTCCAACTTTGGTCTAACAGATTGTTTTGTTTTATTAAGTCTTTCCGATAGTTCTTCAAAGTCGTTTTTGAAATAGGGACTGGCATTTAGAGAAGAAAGCCACAGTAATTTATATTCATCTAAGTACTTTTCCTTATTGTAGTATTTATCATTCTGTGAACCATTATCAATTATTTCTCTAAGGATATGTGCTTCTTTTTTATTTAAGTGAATAGCAATCTCCTCTAACATGAAATATAAGTCATCTGCCCAAAAGGTTTCCGAAAAAACCTTCCTTTCATCTTGATTCCGAATTAACTCAAAAAACAGGCTTCGAGAAATATTCCAAGTCTTTGCAAAAAGAAAAAAAGAAAGTTTGATAAAGTGTTTGTGCTTGTATCGTTTACTTAAAAATAATTGTATTATTTCTTTAATCCTTTGATCATCCAGTTTCGCTATTTCGACACAAGTATTTTGTAGAAAAATTGTGTAGATCACTTCTATTGAATAGGATTGCTTTTCGGTTTTATCCAGGTCGAAAAGACTTTTAATCCAAAAACCACTAATATAACTTGCTTTAAGGTAGGTCAATAGATTATCGGCAATGTAAAAAATGATTCTATTCGAACAATATAAAGGGATTGAAGTATATAGGATAGGATTTTGACATGCTTGCTTAAGTCTGTAAGCTCGAATAACAGGAAAGTACTTTCCGGTCTCATAAGTTGATCGATCTTGAAATACTTCCTGATCGGAAATTCGGAAGATAAGTTCAATTAATTTCTCAATCTTTTGCTTGTTATCAAGTGCAACTTTCTCTTCTTCAAAAAAAGAGTATATGAACTTGAAAATAGCTTCACTTTGAAGATTGTTTTCGTATCTAGTATAGAAATATTTAGGCAAATCATCTATTATAGAATCTGTTATGAACTTCTTGGGTAAATTTGTCATTATGTCTATAAGGAAATACCAGATTCTATAGTTTTCCAACTTTCTGATATTACAAGAGTATTGGTTAATCTCCTCGATAATCTTAATCAATAGTTTGGAATACTGTTCCTCAACCGCCCCATCTTTTATTTCCTTAGAAATGAACTCAAGATATTTCGGCTTGGTTCCATAGTAAATCATCTAAAATATATTCAGGAGAAAAGAATCCTTTGTTGTATAAAGGCTTTAACCAGCTTACTTTTTTGAGGTTGATATAAAAATGTCTCTCTTTCTGTTTATCAGAAAACAAATTTTTTAAAGCCTCTAAAATTTGATTTGTCGGCTCTTCAAATTTTGCTATACGTTCGATACGGTTTAATTGATTTATGAAGCTTCCTACAAGTTTTAAAAGAATAGCTTCATATTCCTTCCATAATTGAATTACTTCGGTTGGGTTTCTTGGGGCTTTGGTAGCCCCTCTTCGATGGGCATATTTTTGAAACTTTGACGAGACTTCAATGTACTTCAAAGCAAATGGATCATCCAATTTTAAGTCTAGGGCAACTAATATAGATGCTGCGTTTCCGCGATTCTTAAGCGAGGGGTCTTTTTGTAATTCTTCTTTGGCACTCAGCGGTGAAAGTATATCCCTCAACCCTCCATCTATTTCACGGGCAATATGTGCAAGAAGATAGGATTGAGAAACTAAATCATCTTTGTCAATAATATTTAAAGCATCATTATAGAATGAAGAAATTTCCTCACCAATACTCTTCAATCCGTCATATATGTTTTTTTGGGTATCTGTCATTAGCATAACATTAATATAATGCCTTGGTGAAAAAAGTGAAGCACTTTTAAACTAGATTTTTTCAAAAGATTACAAATAGATTAAATACTAAAATTACATAAAGTATAAATTAATTACCAAATATGTAATTTTTATTTATCTTTGCAGGGTGCATGTGATTTCATTTAAAAAGCTAAGGGATTTTTTCTCAAAGGAAACAAATGCAAAGGTTGCCTTACAAGATTGGTACAAGAGAACCAAGAAGGCAGAATGGGAAAGTTTTGCAGATTTAAAAAACACGTTTAATTCTGCTGATAATGTCGGAAACAATAGATATGTATTCAACATTAAGGGAAACCATTACAGAATCGTTGCCATCGTGCTGTTCAAAATTAAAAGAGTGTATATACGGTGGGTGGGTAACCATAAAGATTATAGTAGATTAAAGAACATCGATAAATTGTAAAAGCTATGAGCGCAATTTCTCACAAACAATATGTAGAAGCCAATCTTCGCTTAGAAGAGCTTTTAAAGGAGGTTGACAACAATACTCCTGAAGATTCTCCTTTGTCCAAAGAACTCGTTGAGGTCAGTGATATTATCGAACAATATGAAGAAATCCATTTCCCCATGGGATTACCTACCCTACAGGAAATGATTGAACTTCGTATGTTTGAGATGGGTTTAAAAAGGAAAGATTTAGCAGCTCTGTTAAATACCAGTGCTTCCAGAATCAGTGATTATTTGAATGGAAAGCGGGAAATCACCTTAAAAGTAGCCAAAGCGTTGCACCAAAAACTGAATATAGACAGTGATATTATATTACAATAACGGCTTTATGGAAAACAAAGTAGTACCAAAAGAAAGCAAAGGTTTTCACCTATTTTCCACCTCAAACGGCCCTACCCTACTGTTTATGGGGATTGGAAAATATTGCATCGGGAAGTGAGAGTAAAGTCAATCATCCCACCGTTTTTAATTTATTACAACCAAAAAGGCGAATACCCCTATCTTTGGAATCCAAATTTTAATCATGTTCAGTTTTTTTGAAAAAAAGACCTTCCTGGTGGACCATCTGCATGGTTTAGTAGATATTCATAACCATATACTTCCTGGAATTGATGATGGAGCCAAAACAGTTGAAGAGTCTATTAGTTTGATTAAAGGGTTTTCCGAATTTGGAATAAAAAGTTTTGTATTCACGCCTCACATAATGCACCACTATTATCCAAATACACCACAAACAATAAAAGTTGCCTACGAGCGGGTGAAAAAAGGATTGCTAGCAAGTGGAATGGAGGAAGTTCAAATAGACTATGCCGCTGAACATATGATTGATGAGAATTTTGAGAATCTTTTAAATAAAAATGCAGTTCTTCCCGTTCGAAAGGAATATCTTTTGATAGAGATGTCCTATTTGCAACCTTCTCTTTACTTTGATGAAGCTATTCTTCAAATTGCAAAAAAGTCTTTTTTCCCAATTCTTGCTCACCCTGAGAGATATACCTATTATCATAAAAAACAAAATAGCTATGGTAAGATGAAATCCGAAGGAATACAATTTCAACTAAATCTTTTATCCTTGGGTGGTTATTATGGTAGTGAAATTCAAAGAATATCTCACAAATTATTGAAAGATGACTTAGTTGACTTCATTTCTTCAGATGTTCATAACCAAAGACAATTGTTGGCATTGAAAGAAACAAAAATCTCAAAAAAAAATCTGGGTCTCTTGCATGGGATAATCGATAATACCCTTATGACTTTTTACTAATCAGGACCTAAAACTCCACCATTTCTTAACCGTTTTACCGTAGCCATAGCCATAACTACCTCCATATCCTAGGTTTGAAGTCTTTACATTATTTACTACGAAAGCTAGTCCTTTCAACTTTCCATCCTCAACCAATTTAATTGGGAATTCGAGAACTTTTTTATCTGTTACACCAGCCTTAGTAACATATAAAATCTGATTGGCGTACTTACTAATTAAAAGTGTATCGGTAATGACCATTAATGGTGCTGTGTCAACTAAGATATAATCATATAAGTCTGAAGCCGACTTAAAAAGTTCTTCTAGTCTGTCACTCATTAGAAGTTCAGCTGGATTTGGTGGGATTTTACCTGAGTACACCACATCGATACTGTTTGAATCAACATCTAAACTCTGAACAATATCATTAAAACTCAAGTTTGGCTCACTTAAATACTCTGTTAACCCTTTTTTTGATGATCTTTTTGATAAACTAGTCGGTTCTTCTTTTAAACTATTGCTTTCCGGAAAAAAAGTATAGATTTTTGGATTTCTAATATCAGCTCCTATTAAAAGAACACTCTTTCCAGTACTAGCAAAAATCATGGAAAGATTAGATGACAGAAAGGTTTTACCTTCTCCTGGCACGCTGGATGTGATGAAAACAACTTTCCCTTTATCATCTCTGTTCTTGGATTGAAATATGTAATCTATATTTGTCCGTAGAATCCTCAAAGACTCGGCCAGCACAGAGCGATCTTCTTTTTTAATCAATTTATCCTCTTTTCTTCCAAGTTTGGGTATTTCTGCGAGTACTGGTTTTATATTTCCAATTGTTTTCTCTAAATCAATTTTATTATGAATTTTATTGTCGAGTAAATCAGATGTATAGATTATGGAAAATGGGACTAATAGACCAAGTACCATTGCCGCTAAATAAACAATCTTTCTTTTAGGAGATATTGGAATAGGTAATCCATAAGGAGAATCTACAACTTTTGATTTTGGCGCTGCTGAGGCAAAAGTAATCTGTGATTCCTCACGTTTCTGTAAAAGATAAAGATAAAGAGATTCTGTTGTCTGTTGTCTCCTTGATATATCTCGCAACGCCCTTTCATTACTTGGAGCTGCAAAAATTCTAGAATTAATTTGTGATAATTGCTTACTAAGGCTGTTTACCTGCAAGTCTAAATTGTTGGTGACGTTATTTAAACTTGACTGCATTCCTTTTTTAAGATTTTCCAATTGTTGATCCAATTTGACAATAACCGGGTTTTTCTCATTAGAACTTTTTAGAAGTCTTTCCCTTTCCGCCACAAGCTGGTTATATCTTTGAGCTGTACCGGAAATCCCTTCATCTGTAAGTCCAACTTCAGGAATAATGCCGTATCCTTCTTGACCATTAATCAACTCTTTCATTGAGTTGGCAATGCTAAGCTGTATATTAGCATTTTGAAGCTCACGCTCGCTAGTAGCACTTTGAGTAAAATTCACATTTGATTGCGAGCCTAAATCTGCAATTCCTCTTCTGGATTTAAAGTTTTCAGCTGATTCGTCTACTGTAGATAAATTGGAGTAAATCTCAGTAATCCTATCATTAATAAACTTTGAAGTTTTGTCGGCGATATTCTTTTTGTCAGCTACCGCATTCGCGTTGTAAGTATAGATTAAATTATCTATTACATCGATTGATCGTTCTAAAATGGCATCCGTTAAAGAAATATTTATAATACTAGAAAGTTTATCAGCGGGACGAACGTTTACGCTTGCCCTGTAGCTACTTGCTACCTGAGGAATTGGGGTTACAACAATCTTTAGCTTTTGACCACTATTTAGCATTGATTTCTTGTTTGCACTGGGAACCAATATCATATCCCCTATTTGCGTAGTAACGCCGGCACCATAGGAATGCTTTTTAAAGGTTTTGTCTTCAAACTCAGAAAATGAAAATTCAGTTTCGGAAACTAGATTTATGTAAAATTCAAACTGGGATTTGTTTATAAGTGAATCCTCTGCGATAAAATTAATGTTAAAAGGCAGATTTTCTTCGCCGTAAAGTTCTGAGTTTACCACATTTCCCAAAACAAAATACCTAATATTTAGTTTAAGTTTTCGCACTATATCAATAAAATTCCCCCTTGCCATTAAGAGTTCTATTTCATCTTCTACTTTCGTTTGTCCTCCAGAAAGCAAGTCCAAGTCTTGGAAAACGCTTAGCTCAGATGAGCTTGACTTATCCTCAATAACTTGAATTTTGGCCATGGCATTATATTGAGGAGTAGTATACCTTAAATAAAAGTAGGACATTAATACAGTTACAAATAGACTAACTGCAAACCATTTCCAATGTCTAAGATACTTTCCTAAAATCCCTTTTAAATCTATCCCTTCTTGATACATAAAACCCAAATAAGACTTACACTAATTTCTACTCAGTAAGATAACCGTGGAAGTTATGATTATGGAAGCAATTGAAATGGCAATTGAAGCTCTTTGGTCTAAACTTGATTCTGTTTTACCCGATTTATTGGGCTCCACATATACTACATCATTTTGGGTCAAATAATATACCGGGGATTTAAATGCGTTTTTTTGATTCAAATTAATCCTGTTATATACTTTTGTACCGTCAAAGTCTCTTATCACCATAACATTGTCTTTTCTTCCTTTAATAGTGATATCTCCTGCTAAACCTAAAGCTTCCAATATTGTTATTTGTTCACCATTAACAGGATAAGTGCCCGGTCTATTGACGGCGCCTAACACGGTTACAGTAAAATTCCGTATTCTTATATTAATAATGGGATCTTTTAAATAATCTCCTAGTTTTTCGCGCAATAACGCTCTTGTCTCACTTGGGGAAAGCCCTACAATTTTCAACTTTCCTATGACTGGAAAATCTATTTCTCCGTTCTTGTCCACCAAATAATTCACTTGTTCCGCTCTAATCCCCCCTTCTTCTGCACCTCTGAACAAATTAAATGGAACGCTTGCTTCTGGGTCTAAAGTGGAAATATGTATGCTGACCAAGTCATCTATTTTAAATTTAGTATTAAAAGTACCTTCTTCAACAAGTGTTTCAAATTGCTGTGCATCCTGAAAATAAATAACCTCTTTTCTTGGGGCACATGAAGCAAGAAAAGCAATAACAATAAACGTTAGAAAAAAATTTGTTTTTGAGGTCATGAATAAAATGAGTTTAAAACTATTATTTAACTGGGACGGCACTATTGTCAGCTTTGTCGACTGATTCTATCTTTTTGTCGAATTTACAAAAATCAGAATTCTTCGAAACATATTCAGGTACAATACCCTTCATCAATTGTACAATGTTTTCTTTAAAAAAAAGATTGGATACACATAACTCATCTATCATTTCCCGAGTTTTTACATAGTCCGCCTCCCGTACCTTACTTATCAATATTTTTTCATGATAAGTGGGTAATGTGTTTTCTCCACTAGCTAGTAACTCCTCATACAATTTCTCACCTGGTCGTAACCCTGTTATTTTTATGTCTATATCGTCAGGATATTTAAGACCTGACAGTCTTATCATATTTTTGGCTAAATCCATAATCTTTACGGACTCACCCATGTCAAAAATAAATATTTCGCCACCCTTGCCCATTGCTCCGGCTTCCAAAACCAGCTGAGAAGCTTCAGGAATCGTCATGAAATAACGGGTAATATCTTTATGAGTTACGGTTAATGGACCTCCCTTTTCTATTTGTTTTCTGAACAACGGTATTACTGAACCGTTCGAACCTAAAACATTTCCAAATCTAGTTGTTATAAATTTGGTCTTACCTTCTTGCTGTCTGCAACCAATGTACATTTCTGCGATTCTCTTTGTTGCGCCCATTACATTGGTTGGATTTACAGCTTTATCGGTAGAAACAAAAACGAATTTTTCTACTCCATAGTCAACAGATAAGTCAACCAAAGTTTTTGTACCGGCAACATTGATTTTTACTGATTCATAAGGGTTGCATTCCATCAACGGAACATGTTTATAAGCAGCAGCATGAAAAATACGATTGGGTCTATATTCTTCGAATAAAACCCTCATTTTATTCTTATCTCTAATATCCCCTACAATAGGAACAAAATTATGATACCCCCCTTGTTTGAGCTCTTGCTGTAGGTCGTACAAAGCGGATTCCGCCTGATCTATCACTACAAGGGTTCGGTATCTATATTTGCAAATCTGTCTAACCAATTCACTTCCAATGGAGCCTGCTCCACCAGTAACAAAAATCACTTGACTATCAAAATCTCTAGCCACCTTACTGTTCCTGATTTCAATTGGAGGACGATCAAGGAGATCTTCTATTTGCACCCTCTTAATTTGAGAAACCTTCAATTCACCATTGATCCAATCTTCTACTGGTGGAACTATTTTCACTTTAACAGGAAGTTCCACAACTTCGTTAACAAGATCTCTTAGTTTCTTTGGATTTATATTTTGTATTGAAAAAATTATTTCTGAAATACTATTGAAACGAACAAATTCAGCATTCAGTTTTTTCTTACTGTATACTTTTACTCCATTTATTTGCTTTCCAACTTTTTGTTGGCTATCATCTACAAAGCCAACTATTTTCACCTTTAGTTTAGAATGATTAACAAGGGTGTTATGAGTAATTATACCTGATTCTCCAGCCCCGTAGATGACCACATTTTTGGTTGGAACTTGGTTGTTAATCATCAATTGCTCATAACATACTTTAAAAACAAATCTGGAAGTAGTTAAAGCAAGAAAGGTTAGTAAACTATTTATTATAATTATTGACAAAGGAATTGTGAAATTATCGAGTATTCCTAAGTATCTATTCGATAACACAAACACGATAACACCTATACTTGCCAAACAAACAGAATTAAAGATGGCGTAGGCATCCTTTATACCTGTATGCCGCACAACACCTTTGTAACTTCCAGTAATTGCAAAAGCAATGAGGAAAAACATAATTATTAAAGGCAATTGGGTCCATAACATTTTCACTTCGAAATCGAAGCTCAAATTAAACCTAATGAAGTAGGCCAAAACAAAAGAAAGACCTACTTGGAATAAGTCTATCAGCAGGACTGTCCACTTAGAACCATGGTTAGTCATGTTTTTAAACACAAACGATTTAAACGAGCGGTTTATCATAATTTGGGATTATTCATAGCAAATGTAAAAAAGTAACGTTTCGATTCTCGGTTTAAATCGTTAAAAACATTTCTATTATCGCTTAACTGAAAAACAGCACCAAATGTTCCATTAACCAAAGTGCCACACAACACATAAAAAGCCCACTTAAACTAAAACGTGTGAATATCATAATGGTTTTTTTGAATAATATGGATATTTGTGGCGTCCAAACGAAATTCTTTTAATAATGATAAGAAAGACTAAAGTATGCTTAGTTGGAAGTGAAGACGCCTACAAACGCATAAGTCTTGCAAATTTACTTTTAAAACAGGGATTTGAAGTTGCAATAATGAGCTCTGCTCCTTTTGAATGCCCAAAGGATATTCGTTTTATAGCATATGATCTCAATAGAGGTTTGAATCTTTTCTCTGATATAAAAACTATTCTTCAATACCGAAGAATTTTTAGGCGTGAAAAGTTTGATATTGTTCAGACCTTTGATACGAAACCTGCATTCTTGGTTCCGCTTTCTTACATCGCATCTAAAACTAAAGTTGTTCGAACGGTAACGGGACTAGGCACCATATTTATGTCAGATGCCCTAAAATATAAAATTCTCCGTTTCGTATATACTATACTACATAGTTTTGCTAAGAACAAAGTGTCCCACACTACATTTCAAAATGAAGATGATAGAAGTTTTTTTCTGAGGAAAAATTTAGTCACTTTAGAAAACAGCTCATTAATTTATGGAAGTGGTATAGACTTAGATTTATTTTCTGAATACTCCAAAAAGAAAACAGAAGTCTTTACTTTTATCTGTGTTGGAAGATTAGTTTACGAAAAAGGGATAATCAATTATTTGGAAGCTGCAAAATCCTGCATTGAATCTAATCACAATTACAGATTTCTACTGGTAGGTCCATTAGAAGAAAATTCAAAAAAACTAAATTCGGAAATATTGAATACGTACTCTAAGTATGTAGAATGGTTGGGTCCTAAAAGCAATATTCCTGAACTTTTAGAAAATTCAGACGCTTTTGTACTACCTACTTTCCGAGAAGGGTTTTCTAGAGTTTTGTTAGAAGCCTCGGCCTTGAGTATTCCTTCAATAACCTCCGACGTTCCTGGAACAAGAGAAATAGTTCGTCATGAAAAAGAAGGACTTCTAACTCCTGTGAATGATTCGGTTGCCTTAGCAAAAGCCATGATACAAATGGCCTCAAATGAAAGCGCCTATTTATCTTATGCGAAAAATGCAAGAGACCATGTAAAACAATTTTCTCTAAAGAATATAGCAAATGCTTATATCCAGTTGTACAGCAAATTACTGGGATTCAATAAGTCAATCAAAACTATTAAACCTCAATACTCATGAAAATACCGTTTTCTCCTCCTTATATTGATGAACAGATTAAAAACGAGGTTCTTGATTCTTTGAATTCCGGCTGGATAACTACCGGACCCAAAGTAAAGGCATTGGAAAATGAAATTAAAGAGTTTACAAAAACTCCCAAAGTTCTTTGTGTTAATTCATGGACTTCGGGTGCAATTTTAATGTTAAAATGGTTCGGTGTAAAACCTGGAGATGAAGTTATAATTCCATCTTACACCTATTCAGCAACCGCGTTAAGTGTTATACATGCAGGTGCTACTCCGATAATGGTAGATGTAGGTGAAGATTTCAATATTACTGTAGCAAACATTGAGGAGGCGATTACAGAAAAGACCAAAGCTATTATTCCTGTGGACATCGCTGGATGGCCTTGCGACTATGACTGCATAAATTTATTGGTGGAAAAGAAATCAAGTTCTTTTAAAGCAGAAAATAGTATTCAGGAGAAATTAGGTCGAATCTTGGTAATATCCGATGCCGCTCACTCTTTGGGGGCCAACTATAAAGGGAATCAAACCGGTACCCTTACGGATGTAACTATTTTTTCATTACATGCGGTAAAAAATGTTACTACAGCAGAAGGAGGGGCAATTTGTCTTAATCTCCCAAGTCCCTTTGACAATGATGCACTTTATTCTCAATTAAGGTGTTATTCGTTGAACGGACAGACCAAAGATGCATTTACAAAGAGTAAGGCTGGAGCATGGCGATATGATATAATCTATCCTGGGTTGAAAATCAACATGCCTGATGTTTTAGCAGCTATAGGCTTAGGTCAAATGAGGGTTTATGGCAATCATATTTTACCTAAAAGAAAGGAGGTTTTTGAATTCTATTCTGAACACTTTAAACAAAAAGATTGGGCAATATTACCACCGTATAAGTCAGACAATGTAACTTCTTCTTGTCATATATATGCCCTTAGAATCAAAGGTATCTCTGAATTACAAAGAGACCAAATAATTGAAAATGTTTCTGAAACGGGTGTTGCAGTTAATGTTCATTTTCAGCCGCTTCCACTTTTAAGTTTGTTTAAAGGATTAGGATATAGTATTGAGTCATTTCCTGTTGCATACAATCAATACAAAAGTGAGATATCCCTTCCAATCTACCCTCAATTAGGAAAAGAGGAACTAGAATTTATTTGCAAAAGTTTAACTAAAGTTGTTGAAGAAATTATTGAATTCGAACCTTATAAGTCGTGAAAAGATTACTGGACATTATAGTTTCTTTTTTTGGCATACTCTTCTTGCTGCCTGTCTTTATAGTTTTAGCCATACTGGTGAAAATCGGATCAAAAGGTCCCATTATATATAAACAACAAAGAGTTGGTCTCAGGAACGCTGATTTTAATATCTATAAGTTTAGAACAATGTATATGAATTCTGATAAAAAAGGACTAATTACAATTGGGGACAGAGATCCACGTGTGACGTCCATTGGTTTTTATTTGCGTAAACTTAAATTAGATGAACTTCCACAATTATTTAATGTACTATTTGGCGACATGAGTCTTGTAGGACCAAGACCTGAAGTTAGAAAATACGTTAATTACTATTCAGAAAAAGATATGGAAGTATTGAATGTACGTCCAGGTATTACCGATTATGCTTCTATAGAATTCAGAAATGAGAACGAGATACTTAAGAACTCCGATAATCCTGACAAAAAGTATATTGAAGAAATCTTACCTACCAAATTAAATCTGAATAAAAAATATATTCAGAATACAAGTTTCCTCACTGATATAAGAATAATTTGTTTAACGATCGTTTCGATAGTCGCAAATAAAAAATAAGTGCATGAAGATTAAAATTGAGGATAATCCCTTTGTTTCAAAAATTTATCAAACTCATTGGAAGAATTCATATGGTGAAAAAAAGCAACAATATTCATCAGAAGCAATATCGGATATTTCCTTTTTAAAACATAAGTATTTTCCGATATATACAAACATTGGAAAAACAAATTCAAGTGGAATTTCATACGAAATAACTCAATCCAGTGATTCAAGGGATGCCAACAAAGTATTTCTAATATATGATGTTCCGCAATACTTTGATATTCCCCATAACAACCCAGATTACAAAACTTATCGAGTTAAACAGTATAAAGGTTATGTTATTGATCTTAAGAAGTACGAATCGGTTAGTGATTTTATCGCAAATAGATTTAACCAACAGCGGAAAAAAACGTTAAAATACGGAGTGCGAAGATTGGAGAGAGATCATGATATAAATATTGCGCATTACCATGGAAAAATAGAATGGAAAAAATTCAATGAAATTTTTGAAGTGATGTTTGGTTTTTTGGATCGTAGATTCGAATCCATGGGAATCAAAAATGCCCATGGATCGCCCACAAAAAAAGAATGGTTAAGAAACCTTTGCTTTGACTTGATCAATAACGAAAAGGCGGTAATTATGGTTGTCAATGACGCAGATAAACCAATTGCAATTTCACTTTGTTATCTTTCAAAAAATATCTTGTACCCAACATTTCCTTCATTCGACCTGAAATATAGTAGACATGGAATGGGAAATTACCTAGGGTTCAAAGAACTTGAATGGGCCTTTGAAAATGGGTATTCTCTTTTAGACATGGGCAAGGGAAACTTTGGATATAAGGACAAATGGTCAACACTGATCTATCCTTATGAATATCACATTGTTTTCAAGAAGAACTCCCTAGTAGGTTTTTCAATCGCAACATATTTAAGAATATTCTTTACTGGCAAACAGTGGGTTAGGGTTTTCAGAGATAAATATTTAAAATCCATACTTGGAATTCTAAAAAAATGAGGATTAAAAATAACCCGTTTACCTCGGAAATATATAATCAAGAATGGATAAATCACTTTCATAAAGGGAAAAAGTGTCACAAATTTAGTTTTATAAAGAAAATTGCATTTGTTAAAAACAAGTACCTTCCTTTATATGTGAACGTAGGCAAATACAAATCCTGTGGAATATCATATGAGTTAGATACATCTGGACAATTTGAAGATTTCAAAAACAAAGTTTTTTTAATCTATGATGTACCTGAATTCCTTAGTCAAAATACCTCTAAGTTAAAGATCAAAAATCTTGGTATAAAAAAAATCGAACAATACGAAGGATATTTGGTAGACATTTCTCAGTATGACAGTATGGAGCATTACATGAGCAAACAATTTAACTCCAAACAAAGACGTAGTATGCTCAGTAGATTGAAAAAGTTGGAAAAAGAGTATACCATAACTTACGATTTCTTCTCGGGAAAATTATCCAAGAAAGAGTTTGAAAAGTTGTTGGAAAATTTATATATCCTCATGAAAAAACAGTTTGGGGATGACTATGAAAAAAATAGCCATTCTCCTCATGAAATTATAGAATGGTATAAATCGCTTTTTCCAAAGTTGTTTGAAAAAAATCTGGCATATTTTAGTGTTATTAAAACGGAGAACGAAACAATTTCCACGTGCTTGGGATACAATTCTGACAATTTTGTATTCAGTGCAATTCCCGTCTTGAACACGGACTACCAAAAATATGGGCTTGGTAACATTCGAACTCTTAAGAGTATTGAATGGGCTATTAATCAAGGTTTCCAATATTATGACCTTGGCAAGGGGTCTTATGGGTATAAACATAGATGGGCCTCAAGAAAATACAGGTTTGAATATCACATAGCGTATGACAAAAAATCTATTGTTGCCACATTTATAGCAACCTATCTCAATCTTTATTTTTCTATGAAGCAACTTTTGCGCAAGTTGAAATATGCCATTAAAAAATAACTATTAGATTTTTATAGCAACCAATGAATAAATTCGATCTAGAACATGAAGTTTTTATAAATCAGAGTATTCCTTCTTTGTTTAAAGAAAGGAATACTCTTGAGCGAAAAATGACCGACCTAGACTTTGAAAAGAATTGTATTCTTTATACTCGCGTTCCAGACTATTTATCTTTTTGTAAGAATGAAGAGATTTCAAATCTTGGAATGAGAAAAGCGATTGAAAATCAAGGATATCGTATGAATCTTAAAGACTGTGATTCTGTTGATGACTACCTTCGTTCTCGTTTTGGTAGAAGTAGCCGCTACAAACTAAGACGTGAAAAAAAAAGGTTGGAACAATGTTTTAATCCTTCCTATAAAATGTGGCAAGAGAAAATAGAAAGAAGCCATTATGATTTTATTTATGATGAGTTATTTAGATTGTTGGAAGTAAGGTCAGAAGAAAAGAACATTGAGGATAACTATTATTTTGATTACAAGGAAAAATATAGAGATGTTATATTCCAATTGTTACATCAAAAAAAAGCATCAGTACACGTAATTTATGTTGGAGAGAATCCAATAGACATTTGTATAAACTTTATTAAAGGTAAAACTGTTTATCAATTTATAAGAACCTATGATATTGCGTTTTCTAAATTCAAAACTGGTTATATCAATTTAATCAAACATTTAGAGTGGGCCATAGATCAGGGGTTTGAATCCATTGTATTCGGGCCAGGTAATGTAGAATGGAAGGAGAAGTGGTGTAATGAAACTTATAATTATAGCAAAATAGTTTTTTATAATTCCAACTCACTCAGAATGAGGATGAAATCTTTTGTTTTTATTATGACATACAATATTAAATCTATGGTCAGAACCACTAAATTCAAAATAGTCATTGATAAAATCTTTCAAAAACCCAAAGCGAAAACAAGCAACAAAAAAAAGAAGTTTTCTTTTGAACTAAAAAGCAGCGAAGATTTGGAGTTAAAATTTTTAAATCTGTTGGACTTAAACACCCAAGACACTTACTTTCGCCGTTTTTTATTCAATTATATGTATGATAACAAAATTAATCTGGCTAATGTTCAAATTTTCAATTCTCCCAAACAAGACTTATACGTGCTGTTATTAAAGGATTTAGAAAATAAGTCTGTTATAAAAAAGTTGTAATTATTTCAGCGATAAAAACCAGCGAAAATTTAAAGTTTAATGGTTTTCAAAAAAAATATACTGAAGTCTATTAAACTATATTTTGATTCAAACAGAATCTGCTAACCAAAATTTAAACAAATATTTCCACTGGTATACGCACTTTGTGGAGAGCAAAAAAAAATGAGTATGAAAAACACGATTTTAGGAAAGCCCTTTTCTTTAGAATTTTTCAGAAGAAAATCTTCTCAAAGATATATTCCAGAAATTGATGCTTTACGTTTTTTGGCAATAGTTCCTGTTTTACTTGCCCATCTAAGTCAATCCTTTTTGGAATACAATGTTTTTTTTGATGCGGAATTAATAAAGGAAGAAAGTGCATTAAGAGCTTTTTTCAGGCAAGGTAATTTTGGTGTTCATCTATTTTTTGCAATTAGCGGCTTCATTTTGACCCTGCCTTTTATTGATGAAAATATAAAGAAGTTAAGCTTTAAGAACTATTATTTAAGGCGCTTGGTTAGAATTGAACCTCCATATATTATCGCAATTACGATGTTTTTTGTAGTGCATATTTTTCTAGCGCAAAAAGATATTCAGTTCTTATTCGAACGGTATTTAGGCTCTTTACTGTACTCCCATAACCAAATCTTTGAAACCCGGTCTTATATTTTGCCAGTAGCATGGAGTTTGGAGATAGAGATTCAGTTCTATTTACTTATGCCTCTAATATTATTGATATTAAAATTGGTTCAATCCAAATACTGGAGATATCTAATTTACATAGGCCTTTATTTGTTTTCATTCCATGTTGAAGTTACCAGTAACGGGGATTTGAATAACTTTATGATGTATTTCTTGGCAGGTATCTTGGCGGCAGATATTTACAAGAACAACAAATTCTCTCCGCATTTTGTATGGGATGTCACCTTTGTGGTTAGTTTGGTTTTGTTTTTTTCCATTGATTCTGATTTAACAAGATCAATCTTTTTGTTCTTTGTAGTGATTTCATCCCTCAATTTGGTACTGCTAAAGAAAATCATGACCGCTCCTTTGATAACTGTTATAGGTGGTATGTGCTATACACTTTATTTGTTGCACTACCCACTGTACCATCTTTTCATGAAAACTTTCACCAACCACTTGACTTTCTTTGAAAGCTATGAGGCAACTGTACTGTTCCAAATTTTGATTTTCTTGCCAATTTCTATCATTCTAATGAGTGCCTATTTTCTTTTGGTTGAAAAGCCATTTATGGCTTTAAGTCAAAGAATAGGCAAGAAAAGGAAACAAAACGTCAAAGCTTAAACATGGAAAGTATAAGTTTCAAACTGAATAGCGACTATTGCTTAGTTTGTAAAAAAGGACAAGTCAATCTATCGGAATGACTGAAATCATTATGTACAGTTAGAAAAATCTAGGTTTAACGACTATATGTATTAGAACAACACGTGTAATTTGCTTTGCCAGTTGAACTTCCAACACTTCAAAATCTTAAAAGAATAGCTCGCCATAGAGTACCTTGCAATTCTAATAATCAGGGAAAATGGCATTACTATCGCTATTATTAAACAAAGAGTTCTGCTAAAAGAACAGGGGATCTAATAAGTTACTTACAGAATCCTTCAGAAGGATGTATCCTTTTGAAGGATTCTTTTCATTTTAACTTTTTGAACAATAAATAGTACCATAATAAAGATGAAATAATGTACTTCAAACTTTTAAGATTTCTTTTGTAAATTAACTTTATGAATAAATCCAGAATTAAGCTTATACCCTTTAATATTCTCAAAAATTTATTGTTATTATTTCTGATTTTACTATTATTTAACTGTTTTGGGTTATTTATCAAGTATAGCGACCATTTTCAATTTTTAGATAAATGGGTTAGATTATTTGATTTTAATGAAGAAAGAAATGTTCCTACTATTTTTTCATTTCTACTACTCATTTTAAGTTCAGCGTTATTGACGTTTATTGGACTCAAGATAAATCATAAGAAAAAAATCAAATTCTATTGGCTAGGTTTGGCGGTGATTTTTTTGTTTTTGTCTTTAGATGAGATGATTTCCATCCATGAGTCCTTAATCCATGTAACCAGAAAGAAGTTTGACCTTTCGGGACTATTTTATTTTTCGTGGGTTTTACCTTATGGCATACTATTGATAGTAATTTCTTTTGTATTCTTTAGGTTTCTTATCAATTTACCTAAGAAAACTTTAAAACTATTTGTGGTGTCGGCCATAATCTATGTGGGCGGCGCTCTGGGAGTTGAGTTATTTGAAGGAAAATATTTTGAAGAACATGGAGAGAATTTAATTTTTGCAATCTTTTACACCATTGAAGAATCCATGGAAATGTTGGGTATTTCAATCTTCATTTGGGCACTATTAGATTACATTGCACAAAATGTTGGTAAGGTAAGTATCAAGCTTTCTAGATGATACTCAAAAGAAATTAGTGATTCAGTTTTTCGCTTTTAATCCCATACTAAGTATATCCAATTGCATTAATTGTCATAATTCCTTTTGTTGTGAATAAGTTAGTTATCTGATTTAATTATATGAAAGCTAATTACATTGATTTTGAAATCAACCTTTTTTCCTTAAATCAGTTGCCCCACTTTTATACTCAAATCTTTGATGATTTGACAGATAGTGTTCTTTTTGAGAACAAAAATGAAAAGGCACTACCTGTAAAATTGGACAACAATATTTTAGTTGTTAAGGATATTCCAGCTTTTTTTGATTTGACCATTAGAAAGGAAAATAAAATTGCATTCAAAAAAATTAGACAATATCCTGGGTATCTGATGAACTTTGAAAGTTTTTTGAGTGCTGAGCACTATCTTAAGTCTCGTTTTGGCAGTAGTAGTAGATATAAATTGAGGAGAGAGAAGAAAAGGTTGGAGTATTGTTTTGATATAAAACATCATATGTATTTTGGTGAGATAACGAAGGAGGAATATGACTATTTAATGGACTACCTCTATAGATTTTTAAGAGCCCGGTCTAGGGAAAAGGGAATAATGAATAATATCAATCTAGAATCCAAGGATTTTTATAAAGAAAAGATACTTCCTATGATTTTACAACGTAAAGCATCCCTTTACGTTATTTTTAATGGAAACACTCCTATAGATATCTGCATTAACTTTCATGTAAATGATATAATCTATCAATACATCAGAACATATGACATAGCCTATTCTAAGTTTAAGACAGGTTATACAAACTTGATGAAACAAATTGAGTGGCTTATAGCAAATGAAAAGAAGGTTATCATTTTTTCAAGCGGAAATCCTGAATGGAAAGAAAAATGGTGTAACTCCAAATATGATTACTATTACCATTATTGGTATAAGAAAAATTCTTTTCAATCTAAGGCACTAGTTTCTCTTGAACTTGCAAAGAGAAGGTTACGACAATTTATGGTCGATAAAAAATTAATAGACCTATATCATAGCTTGGTAAGAAGAAAACATAGTTCCACTGAAGCAAAAACTTTTGAGCCTGGACCCATTTTGTCAAATTCCGAACATTGCTTTGATGAAGAAAAAAAAGTTTTTGCTTTAAATGAGGAAAGTCACTATGAAATTAAGAGAAAATTGAACGATTTCTTATATAGTGCGCATGAAAAAGAAAAGGATGTCACGATATATGAATATATTGAAACAAAAAACGCTTTTCTCTTTAAGGGTAAAGAGAAAAGTATGAATCTTTCATTACTATGAAATAGGGCATCTTTACTATGGTTTACATCAGAGCTTTTGCAAATTGCATTGTTGTTTTTTAAGATTTTGGGAGAATCCCTTTAAAAAATCCTCAATTGATGCACTCAATCTTGGCAATCGAATTTTTGTTCATTTTTTCGCGGCCAATAGAATTTCACTCTTACTCTTTATATAATAGTTTTCAGTACTATCATCGTAATAGTACTTCAATTCCTCTTCCGGTTGAGGATTATAGAAGAGGTAATCATAAATAGCAGTTTTAAACTCATTTTCTTCCATCATCTCATCTTTTCTATTATCCGTGCTGAAAAGATTATCTGGTAATGAAGAATCTTGATTTTCAACTTTGACTAACTCTACACTTTCTTTTGTTTCATTTTTATTGCCCCTTATCAGAAACTTTAACTTACTTACAAATTTGTTTATTTCTTTTTCCCTCAAAAACTGTTTGAAATCAAAGTACCACAATAGTAGATAGGAAAGAACTACTGAAGAAAATACATTTTTATTGTACAATATGTGGTTTTCAAAGTAATATGAAAAATTACTCCAACGTCTTTTATAGTAATAATCACCTTTTGAGTAATCAAATATTTTGAATCCATTCTTAAAAGACCATTCAAGCAAATTTGCCAGCAATAAATCCCCTAGTGAGTATTTTTTAAAGGAAACATCAAAAGTTTGTGTAGCGAAAAACACCCTATCTTCAGAAAGAAAAGAAAAGCAAATTGCAATTGGACTATCACCCTTCAATAAACAATGCATCACGCCTTGTTCAGATTCAATCATATTATACATTAATTCCCTATAGTAATCCTGATAATTAAGAATGTTATGATGAATACCTAGTTCTGAAAATCTCTCCTTTATCATCTTAATGAAGCTGTCATATAAACAATCAAAAAGGTCTATATTTTCTTTCCCTATCAATGCTTTGAAGGTAATATCAAAATTGTCATAAAGTTTTTTATGAGTTCTTCTCATATGTCCTCTTCTTTTGGAAGAAAACTGACTTTTATAATAGTCTTCGTAACTGGAAAACCCTTCAAAATCTGTTAAGTAACCTTTGATCTGTCTCGACTTCCTAACACCAGTCTTCGTTCCATTTTGTATATATGAAGTACCTGGTAAAACATCATATATTAAAAACACTTTTCGGGACAAGCCATTATTTGACCCTTCAACTTTATAGGTCATTCCATTGGTCATATTTCTACCAACGTTATGGTAGTGGAAATACTTTGATTTAATAAAATCCAACTCTTCTATCGCTTTGATAGAAGTTTCTGAATCTGGGCTACTGAAATATTTAATCCAAGTAGATTTGAAGTTCTTTTTCAAAAAAGGATTGTTCATAACAGTTTTCTGGTGCTCCATGTATGTCATTTTTGCTCAATGGCTTTAAAAATTTTTGATAAGGATAATTCAACTTTCCTAAAAAATGAAATTGAAATTATCCGAGAACAAATCTATTGAAGTAAATATATAGCAAACCACTTCCACCCATAAAAAAATCGGTCATAGAACCGATTTTTTATTTGAGTATGATTTTTATCTATTGAATTTGTTCTTATAAAGATGTTTAAACGGATAAGTATTAAAAATCAACTGAGTTCAAGAATTCCTCAATATTGGTATATCCATCTCCATCAATATCGCCATTACCATCATCAGGATTGTTAGGGTCAAGCCCATTAGCTATTTCCCATTTATTTGGCATACCATCTAAATCTGAATCATAATTAGAGTCCCTTGTATTGAAAGGGGTAGTATTAACCGTAGACCAATAATCATTATAATGTTGATATGTCTTCCAGTCTTCGTTCCAATTATATCCGCTATAGAAACGGTTTTCCATGTTGGTTACAAATCTTTGATCTACTACATCCAAATTAAAAACTGCATTTCCATTTTCGTCCAATGTCTTATTAGATCCTATGTCCTGTAACAAGTTATCCAACAATCCTTCGGATTCTAAAACATCATAAGATGGGCCTAAAAGTTCAAATCGATTAACCTCTCTGAAATCACTTTCCGATAAATTATCATAAAGTCTATAGGTTGTACCGTTATACTTCCAAGGATTGTCGTTATTACTAAACGTAACCCAGAAATCCCACTGACTGGTTAAATCGTAGTCTTTGACCACATTACCATCCATATGAATTCCCACATTGCTGTAATCAACCGCATCATTACCTGCGTAATAGTTCAAGCTTCTCTCCGATGCTTGTATTTCTCCTCGATCGTAGTAATTTCCAATCATATTGAGTTTGACCTCACCAACTACGTGTGACAGCTTAAATCTAAAGTTATATCCTACATTGTTAATTACATCATGTCTACCCATACCACTGACATTTGGAAAGCGATGGCTTGAATCATAAATAATATTTCTTAATGTAGACATGTTGTTACTACGATGAGTCCTAACCCCTGTATATGGTTCCAGTGAGGTTCCCATTATCATTCCCGTATTACTTTCACCCAGTAAGCAATTTTGGACAGTTACGTTGGACGACACATCATGAATACCGATTGCCTTGTCCCCTGCCCAACTTATACTCACGTGGTCTAGAATTAAATTTTGAACATTGTTAACCAATATTCCCATTTGAGTACTGTTTCTGAGAAAATCAGATCGGATTCTAATATATCTGATTATGATATTATTAATATCGGGGTAAAAACTGCTGTTCATAAGATAAATACCACCTCCAGCAAGAGTAATTCCGCCTTCGGGTGCCGTTTGACCGGCAATGGTCATATCGCCATCTTGCAAGAAGAGATTATCTTCTAACACAATTGTCCCAGAAACATCGAAAACGATAATTCTAGGCCCAGTGGCTCCTACTGCCGCTCTCAAAGAGCCAGGCCCCCCGTCGTTAAGGGTAGTAACATGTATCACTCTGCCGCCTCTTCCGCCAGTAGTGTAAGCACCAGCTCCAAATGCAGATGGAAATGCTTTAAGTTCAGACGATACCTCAGTATCGACATTTGGTTCTTCTTCTTCTTCTTCACCGGGATTCTCTTCACCTTCGTCATTTGCGATTTGCTCGTCAATACTTTCTTGAATAACCTCATTGAACAAATCGGTTTCTTGAGAACATGAAAAAAGAAATAATAATAATAAAACCGGGATTAAACTTTTAAGTTGGGGTAGGTTAAAGTTCATAATTTTCAGTTCGTTTTTTCGTAACATTAAACAATTCTTAATTTTTAAATGACAGAGAACAGATTCGTCTTCAGCTACTCTATCTACACTAATGATTGGAAATAAAATCTTGTATTGTACATTTTATCCATGTCTATCATCAAATCAGGAATTATCGTTTCTTACTGTTATCAAAATTAAGTTGAAAATACCTATTGACGATTAAATGTTTGATTTATTCGATGAAATACATTTTTGAATAACTAATAGATTTTTTAAATTTTATGGCAATAATCCTACTACTTTAAAACCTTAAACTGGTGTTTTTTCAGAAATCTACACGATTCAAATACTCTTCAACATTCGTGTAGCCGTCTCCATCATTGTCATCTGCGCTATCATCTATATCTGGGTTAAATCCATTGGCAATCTCCCATTCATCAGGCATTCCGTCTTTGTCAGTATCAAACCCCTCTGGGCGGACGTTTAGAGGTTCGTTTGAAACAGAGTTATGAAAGTCTTGATAATGTTGTTCTACTCTCCAATCATAGTTCCAAACGTATTGACTAGGATTATTGTTGGTAATATTAGAGATATACAATTTGTCCAAATTGTCCTGATCAAAAAGTATATTTCCATTTTCGTCCAAACTTTTATTTGCACCCGAATCCTTGATGACTGAATCATATGCTTCACGAGAAGATTTAACGGGCAGTTTTGCCCCCAACAACTCAAAAGGGACATCTTTTCTAAAACTTTCTGGAAGAGGTTGAGGGTTGTTCAATGAATAAGCTGTGCCTTTATAGGTCCAAGTATGCCCGAAAGTAGCCCAACTAGACCAGTTATCAGAATTTTCATCTAGCAGAATATCAGGTAAAATTAGATTTCCTCCCGAAAAAATCTGAGCACCTTCAGGGTTGTGAATTCCAGTATACTTATTTAAAAGCAAAGGATTGTTTTTAGTCTGGGAGCCACCATGAAAATAGTTGTTTATGTGATTTAACTTAACTCCCCCTATTCCATTGGTTAACCTAAACCTAAAATTATAGACCACATTGTTTATAACATCAACTCTGCCATCTGAAACAGTATTGGGAAATCTATGGCTAGTATCATAAATAAGATTTTCGTTGAAAGATAGGTTTTCGGATAAATAAACGTTTTTACCATCAACATTTAGTTCACTACCAAAAATTGAGGCGGTATTGGATTCCGCCATAATTGTTCTTTGGATTGTAATGTTCTGTGTATCTCCTCTAAACTCAATGGCTTCATCACCACCCCATGAGGTAGATAAGTGATCCAGAACAACATTTTCTACATTATTGAACTGAAGACAATCAGCATTTGGACCATTTACAATTAAATCTGGGCGTACCTTAATGTATCTTATAATTATGTTATTCACATTAGGAGTCCATTGGGTATTGGACATAATTACCCTGCTTCCGGTAAGCGTAATACCCCCTTTTGGAGCAGTTTGCCCCGCAATTGTAATGTTTCCATCTAAAATATTCAGGTTAGTTTTAAGTTCTATGGTTCCAGAAACATTGAATACAACAATCCTTGGACCAAAAGACATAACCGCCTCCCTTAAAGAACCTGGTCCTGAATCATTGAGGTTGGTTACATAGATTACCCTACCTCCTCTTCCTCCAGTTGCAAAGGCACCGGCACCATAGGCAGAGGGAAAGGCTTTTAACTCTGAAGATATTTCATTATCAGCTACTGGACCTTCATCATCATTATTGTTAGTCTGCTCATCTATGCTTTCCTGAATAACCTCATCAAATAAGTCTGATTCCTGTGAGCAGGAACCAAAGAGGAGAAAAGCTAAAAACAAGGTAAATGTCATAGAAACAAAAAAATGTAATCTTTTCATAGTAATATCAAATTGGGGCACAATAAAATTAGTAATCAAAGAAAAAAATTAGATAAATCAACCAAACTATTCGATGAAACGCACAAATAGAAATTGAAAATCGACATACAAAGACTTAGGTGAATACATGATTTATCATAATTCCAATTAACATCCTCTTATAAATTACTGGGTCATTTACGTATTACGTCGAAGAAAAAGATTAGTTCGTCGATGCGTTTTAACAAAAAAATCGATGAAAGGCTCCTTTTATCTTAAATTTTACTTAAAAACTATCTGTGGTATTATTTTTTAGTCGGTCCAAACGCTATTTCCAGATGATTTCACATATTTGCCATAATTTATGTTGAGGTAAAGTTTGATTATGAAGATTCTAGTGACTGGCGCAGCAGGTTTTATCGGGTTCCATCTTTCAAAAAAACTATTGGAAAATGGGCATGAGGTGGTTGGACTGGACATTATCAACGATTATTATGATATAAATCTCAAGTTCGCAAGGTTAAATGAATTAGGAATAAAACGCGAATTTGCAGAAAAGCGTAAACTTCTATCTAAAAGTGGGACTTTCGAATCTTTTAAATTTATAAGACTCTCACTAGAGGATAGAGAAGAGTTACCTCTTCTTTTTCAAAGTGAAAGTTTTGATATTGTGTGCAATCTTGCTGCGCAGGCAGGTGTTCGCTATAGTTTAGAAAATCCAGAAGCCTATGTGGATAGCAATATTGTTGGGTTTTTAAACGTTTTGGAGTGTTGTCGGAACTATGGAATTCAACATTTCATTTACGCAAGTAGTTCCAGTGTGTATGGCAGAAATACCAAGATTCCGTTTGAAACTTCTGATAATGTTGACCATCCAATAAGCTTGTATGCTGCGTCCAAAAAAAGCAATGAGTTAATGGCACATACCTACAGTCACCTATATGGTTTTTTGACAACCGGCTTGAGATTTTTCACCGTGTATGGTCCATGGGGACGTCCGGATATGGCTATGTTCTTATTCACGGAGGCCATATTACAGGGAAAACCTATTAAGGTCTTTAATGAAGGTAACATGGAGAGGGATTTTACCTATATAGATGACATTGTTGAAGGTGTCGTTAGGGTTACGGAGAAACCTTTCGAAGAACGTTACAAATCAGGTAACTATTACAAGTTATACAATATTGGAAATAATAATTCAGTGAAATTACTTGAATTTATTCAAGCCATTGAAGCAAATTTAAATGTAAAGGCGATAAAACAAATGCTTCCTTTACAACCTGGAGATATAGAAAAAACTTGGGCCAACGTTGATGGCCTAATCTCTGATTATGAATATCAGCCCAATACCACCATAAAAACTGGTATTGCTAAATTCGTTGATTGGTATAAAACGTTTTATACCCTAGATTAAGGAAAAGCCTTTATCCGATTGCACTCTGTCCAATACTACTATTTTTACCTTTCTTTAAACTCATTAATTCCTACAATGGCACACGTGTTGTAAAAACCTTTTCAATTGATTCGTCGGATTTAATCGCATTTAGAATAAAAGTACTTGTCATTCCGTATTTTTTACAGAATTTTGCCTTAATAACCTTACACTGTACAATGGACATTAGAACTCTAAACCTAAATACGGATTTTCATATTTTGATAACTGGAGGAGCTGGATTTATTGGGTCAAACCTCTGTGAATCTATTCTGAACAATGGTAATATTGTAACCTGTTTAGACAATTTTGCAACTGGCAAAGAAGAAAATATTAAGCCCTTTTTAAGTCATCCTAACTTTAATTTCATTAAAGGTGATATCAGAAACCTAGAGGATTGCATGATAGCTTGCGAGGGGGTGGATTACGTTTTGCATCAAGCTGCGTTGGGTTCAGTTCCCAGATCAATAAATGACCCCATCACAAGTAACAATGTTAATGTTTCAGGATTTTTGAATATGTTGGTCGCGGCGCGAGACAATAAGGTGAAACGTTTTATATATGCCGCAAGCAGTTCTACCTACGGTGATTCGAAAACACTTCCAAAAATTGAGAATAAAATTGGCAAACCCCTATCCCCTTATGCAATTACCAAATATGTAAATGAGTTATATGCGGAGATATTTAGCAAAACTTATGGCCTGGAAACTATAGGTTTAAGGTATTTTAACGTTTTTGGTCGTAGACAAGATCCAAATGGTGCTTATGCAGCAGTAATTCCAAAATTTGTTATGCAGTTAATGAAGCATGAATCCCCCACCATAAATGGAGACGGCACATATTCAAGGGATTTCACCTACATTGATAACGTTATTCAAATGAATATTAGAGCTCTCAAAGCAGATAAGGTTGAAGCGGTGAACACAGTATATAATGTTGCTTATGGAGAGAGAACGGACTTAAATGAGCTAGTTGGGTCATTAAAACACCATTTAAGTAAATTCGATGCCAAAATAGGAGGTATTGAAGTAAATTATGGACCGAATAGAAAAGGTGATGTCCCGCATTCCCTTGCTTCCATTGACAAAGCAAGAGAGTTACTTGGATACAACCCTAAGTATGATATTAAAAAAGGACTTGAGGAAGCCGTAAGTTGGTATTGGGAAAATCTAAAATAAAAACACCCCTCCATAATATCCCAGTGTTAAAATTTTAACCGTATTTTTTCAAAAAAATAAACACATTTCAAAATGAATTTAACCATTATTGGTACAGGCTATGTTGGTCTTGTTAGTGGTACATGTTTTGCCGAAATGGGTAATAATGTTACATGTATTGATGTTGATGAAAAAAAAATAGAAAATCTTAAGAACGGAATAATTCCAATTTACGAACCTGGCCTAGAAGCTATGGTGAAACGTAATGTGAAGAATAATACTTTGCATTTTAGCACTTCGCTTGAAAGCCATTTAAACAATTGCGATATTACTTTCATAGCAGTTGGTACTCCTATGGGGGAAGATGGATCTGCAGATTTGAAGTATGTTTTGCAAGTTGCCTCCGAAATTGGTCAACATATGGAAAAAGAACTTATTATCGTAGATAAATCGACGGTTCCCGTAGGTACTGCGGACAAGGTCTCTGAAACTATAAAAAAACAATTGGATAATCGTGGAGTCAATATCAGTTTTAATGTTGTTTCCAATCCAGAGTTCTTGAAAGAAGGAGATGCAATAAGTGATTTTATGAAGCCTGACCGCGTTGTCATCGGATCAAATAATGAGGTTGCCACAAAAAAGATGCGTTCGCTTTATGCTCCCTTTTTCAGGAGTAGTATGGACCGATTGATAACCATGGATGTAAGATCTGCAGAGATGACAAAATATGTGGCAAATGCCATGTTAGCCACTAAAATTTCATTTATGAACGAAGTATCTAATATCTGTGAATTGGTTGGTGCCGATGTAAATAAGGTGCGTATTGGGATAGGTTCTGATAGCAGAATTGGTTACAGTTTCATTTATCCCGGTAGTGGGTATGGAGGTTCATGTTTCCCAAAAGATGTAAAAGCCCTAAAAAAAACTGCAGAAGAACATGGATATACCGCTGAACTCATAGGAGCTGTAGAAGATGTAAATGATAGACAAAAAATGGTTATTGCAAAAAAAATAACCAATCACTTTGGAAAAGATTTAAGCGGTAAAACCTTTGCGATTTGGGGCTTGGCTTTTAAGCCTGAAACTGACGATATGCGAGAAGCTCCCGCAATTTATATTATAAAGGATTTAGTTCAACGTGGTGCGAAAATCCAGGCATATGACCCTAAAGCAATGGATGAAGCCCAACACTTTTATCTTAAAGATGTAGATGGAGTTTCATATTATAATTCGAAATATGAGACTTTACAAAATGCTGATGCGATGGTTTTATTAACTGAATGGAAAGAGTTTAGATCCCCTGATTTCCATGAAATAAAAAAACAGCTAAATCAACCCATAATCTTTGATGGTCGTAATCAGTATAATGACCAGCTTCTTATTGAAGGAGGTTTTGATTATTATCAAATAGGAAAAAAAAGTAACAGCCCTAACAATTAAATATAATGGGAAAAACAAAAATAGCCGTAATTGGTTTAGGATACGTTGGATTACCATTGGCGAGACTTTTTGCAACGAAATATCCTGTTATTGGTTTTGATATCAACAAAGGAAGAATTGAAGAACTTCAATCAGGTAAGGATAGCACTCTTGAGGTTGAAAACAATATTTTACAAGAAGTTTTACAAAATGGTCCAAAAATGGAAAAAGGGTTGTTTTGTACAAACGAATTGGACTCGCTTATCGACTGCAATTATTACATAGTAACAGTCCCAACACCAGTAGACAGTACAAATAGACCAATTCTTACTCCACTTTATAAAGCCAGTGAAACGGTTGGTAAAGTTCTACAGAAAGGTGATGTAGTGGTATATGAATCTACTGTATATCCCGGAGTTACAGAAGATGAATGTGTTCCTGTTCTCGAAAAAGTAAGTGGGCTAAAATTTAATAAAGATTTTTTTGTTGGATACTCTCCCGAGAGAATAAATCCTGGTGATAAAGAGCATACGGTTGAAAAAATACTAAAAGTTACTTCTGGATCAACTCCTAAAGTAGGGCAAAAGGTTGATAAATTGTATGCCTCAGTAATTGCAGCAGGCACCCATCTTGCCCCTACTATAAGAGTTGCAGAAGCCGCTAAAGTAATTGAAAATTCACAAAGGGATATTAACATAGCCTTTGTCAACGAATTAGCAAAAATATTCAACTTAATGGATATTGATACACATGATGTTTTGGAGGCTGCAGGAACCAAATGGAACTTTTTGCCATTTAAACCTGGGCTTGTTGGAGGGCATTGTATTGGTGTAGACCCCTATTATCTGGCCCAGAAAGCTCAAGAATATGGATATCATCCTGAAATAATTCTTGCAGGCAGAAGAATGAATGACGGAATGGGAAAATATGTATCTGCAGAGGTGGTGAAACTAATGGTACAGAATGATATTAAAGTCAAAGGTTCCAATATCCTGGTCCTAGGAGTTACTTTTAAAGAAAACTGCCCTGATGTAAGGAATACCAAAGCAATTGATGTTATAAATAACTTAAGTACGTATGGAGCTTCAATAACGGTATATGATCCGTGGGCATCTAAAGATGAGGTAAAACAGGAGCACAACTTAGATATTACAAATGAACTACCCAATCAAAGATTTGATTCTGTTGTTTTAGCTGTCGCTCATTCCCATTTCCAAGACATTGATGTTGAATCAATGCTTAAGCCCAATGGCATTGTATATGACATAAAAAGTTTTCTTAACTATGAGAATTCTTATAGTCTTTAAAACCAATATCATCTGAAGTTTTCAGATTTAAAAAAAAGAGAAGTTAATGGTGCAAAATACTGTAGGCTAAATTCTTTCTTATTAAAGAAAACAAATTCAAATCTGGACCGTTGCTGAGAATTAAAATTCATCCATTTTATCAGAAATAAGTAAAAACTAGCTTTATTGGAACTAATTGAGCACAACAACAGAGTAGAAAAGCTAATATCCTTCTTCCTCTTTCTCGGACTTTTTGCCTATCTGCTCTTTATATATTTTGCCCAAGAGAGGTTATATCAAAGAGTTAATTTTGAAGATTTACCCCTTGGACCCGAAAAATATCTGAGAATGTTATCAGTGTTATCGTTATACACCTCCATAACCGTTGCTCTTTTTCAGGCTAAGAAAAAGTATTCCTTTTCTATTTATTTTGCCTTCTTGGCCCTGTTTATTTATATTTCTCTTAATTTTTTGATTTCCGGGGGAGATATAACCAACATGACGGATTTGATGCATACAAAAGGGGTTGGAACTTGGTTTTGTCTCGGTCTTATTTTCACTTCCTATAATGACAAACGGTATTTGTACTTCAAAAAATTTCTGTATTTCTCGGCATTGTATATATGTATTTTGACGTTGTATAATTTTGTGGATTTTGGGATTGGTGCATGGCGAATGCTCTCCATAAGCAAATACCGGATTTACACAGTGAATTTAATCTGGATTGTTCCCTTTTTATTCCTTCAAAGCGCCAAGATAAAACGTCAGCGGTCTTTAGCTATTTTTTTTATGGCTATTACTGCCTTAGCATCATTAATTATTCAAACTAGATCTTTTTTATTGATTTTGTCTATTGTTATTCTTTTTGATTTTTTCCATACCAAAAAGAAACACATTTATTTGATTTTTTTTGGTTTTCTAATTGCTATAATGATTTATCTTGCCATAAGTACAGATATCTTCTCTAGCTCTCTGGAAAGTCTGGATAGAAGAAGTGGGGATGACACCCGTACTGAGCAATTAAAGGTCTTTTGGGAACAATTACAATTTTTCGAGGTTGTGACTGGAAAAGGGTTCCGTTCTGAATACTTGCTTGGAGGTTCTTATATTGGTCATGTGGACAACCAATGGCTGTATCTTATTTGGTGGGGTGGACTAATTCCTTTTTTATGTTATGCCTATTTAACCCTTGTAATCCCTGTTAAAGTTTTGCTCAGCGGGAAGATTGAATACAATACAAAAGTTGAGTGTTTCATTCTGATTCTTTGGACTTTGGCCCTATCAGGTCTAGCAATTTTCACATCAATGTCCATCGATTTCTACTTTTTCACCATAACCATAATCTTAGGAAGGGTTCTTTACAAATTCAGCAACTTAAAAAAAGCTAAAAAGCATGAACCATACTATTAGAAAGGTTATTGTTATGTATGGTTCTAGTGCCGTAGCAATCATACTAGGTTTTTTGATTAGTATTTTCAATTCCAGAGTTCTTGGCCCAGAAAAATTTGGCGATTACAAATTTATTGAAACGGTAGCGCGTCTGATTGCCAGCGTGGTATCCGTAGGACTTTTTATTTCCTTAACGCGATTGGTGGCGTTGACCGATGATGAAGAGAAAACAAAAAAATATATAGGACTATTCACCACGATATTCATTTTGGTTTCAGTTGCTGGGATTCTCTTGTTTGTACTGTTTTCTTTTATTGAACCCTATTTTTTCGAACACAATCTCGGTTCAACAATGAGGCGTTATTTTTTTATTCTGATGGCGATAGTTGGAAATCTAGCCATGCTGGAAATTTTAAAAGGAATGCACAAAATCTATACTTTGGCACTTTTATCCGTGGTTCCCTTTCTTCTGTATTTACTTTTGGGCAATCTGTTTGCACAATTCTTGACTTTCGATGTTGAATTCGTTCTCCTCTTATACTATGGCCTCTTATTGGTTGTTCAGATTGTAATAATCTTGTGGTTAAAGCCTGATTTTAAGTTTGGGAATTCGATTCTTAGAGAACTTAAAAAAGAGAATAAGGCCAATGGACGACCAATTTACTTTGGTAGTTTGGCCGGAGTTGCAACAGCCCATATTGCAGGAATGAGCATTTCGTATTTTTTAGATAATACCCAAGTAGGTTTTTATATGTTGGCTCTTACCATTTGCACTCCTTTGCTTGTAGTACCTTCGGTATTAGGTACCACTTTTTTTAAACAATTTGTCAATATGAAGGAAATTCCAAAAAAGGTTTTTCTTTTTACAATAGCTTTTACTGGTGTAGCATTAATAATCTTTTATTCACTCATAGATTATGTTATTGTTCTGTTCTACACACAGAGCTTTATGCCAGTTGCATCTATCGCCAAACTTCTAATAATCGGATTTATTTTTCACGGATTTGGTGACTTAATAAATCGATTCCTTGGTGCTAAGGGAAAGGGCAAATTACTCAGAAATGCGGCTTTTCTAGTTGGAATCGTCAACATTGTCGGGTATACCATATTTATTAAGCTATTTGGTGTCGATGGCGCTATCATAACTAAAATATTGGCAAGTTGTCTATATTTATCTGTTATGCTCTTTTACTATAATAATTTTATCAAAAAAACACAATATGTTCAAAGGTAAAACCCTTTTGATAACTGGTGGAACAGGTTCATTCGGGAACGTCGTTTTAAATCGATTCTTATCCACAGATATAAAGGAAATTCGCATTTTCAGTCGTGATGAGAAAAAACAGGACGACATGAGGAATCGCTTAAAGGATGCTAAGGTAAAATTCTATATTGGGGATGTGCGAGATTACAATAGCATAGAACGTGCAATGCGAGGGGTTGACTACGTTTTCCATGCTGCGGCTTTAAAACAAGTTCCTTCTTGTGAATTTTTCCCTATCGAAGCTGCTAAAACCAACGTGTTTGGAACTCAAAATACCATTGATGCCGCAGTTGCGAATGGCGTAAAGAAGATTATTTGTCTAAGTACGGACAAGGCTGCATACCCAATTAATGCGATGGGAATCAGCAAAGCACTAATGGAAAAAGTTGCCATCGCCGCTTCTCGTAATATGAGTGATGATCAAACCATCGTGTGCCTAACCAGATATGGAAATGTAATGGCGTCTAGAGGATCGGTTATCCCCTTGTTTGTGCAACAAATAAAAGATAATAACCCTTTAACTGTTACTGATCCCAAAATGACCCGTTTTCTAATGTCGTTGGAAGACGCTGTTGATTTAGTACTCTTCGCTTTTGAACATGGTCATCAAGGTGATTTATTTGTCAATAAGGCTCCCGCAAGTACCATAGGGGATTTAGCCGAGGCCGTCAAGAGTATCTTTAATTCAAACAATGCCATAAAGGTTATAGGTACGAGACATGGCGAAAAGCTTTATGAAACCCTTTGTACAAGAGAGGAAATGCAGAAAGCTGAGGATATGGGAGACTTTTATCGTATCCCTGCAGATAACAGAGATTTAAACTATAGCAGATATTTTTCCGAGGGAGAAACCGATACAAGTCGTATAGAAGACTATCATTCTCATAATACCAAACGTCTCAATCCTGAGGAAATTAAGCAGACTTTGCTTAGTTTGGATTTTATAAAGGACCAACTTAAATGATTGAGGTTCAAATTATAGCAGGGAACACATATTCTGATAACAGAGGAGAACTAACCTTTTTCAATACGCTTAACTTAGATCAGGTAAAAAGATTCTATCATATAGCTCCAAATTCAACAGAAACAATAAGAGCATGGCAAGGCCATCTAAAAGAGAACAAATGGTTCTATTGTACTGCTGGGGCATTTATATTAAATCTTGTTGAAGTAGATAATTTTGACAATCCATCAAAAGAACTCCCAGTGAAACATATGATATTGGATTCAAGTAATCCCAAAATAATTCACGTCCCGGGCGGATATGCGTCAGGGTTTAAATCTATTTATGAAAATTCAAAACTGATGGTATTTTCAAATTTCACACTAGAAGACTCAAAAGGCGATGATTTTAGATACCCTCTAGACACATGGTTTGTAAACTGGTAATATTATGAGCTTAAAAAAAATTGGAATAACAGGACAAGCCGGTTTCGTTGGAAGTCATCTTTATTTAACATTGAGTTTAGATGAAACCGTTCAGCTTATACCTTTTGAAAGAGCATTTTTTGAGAAGCCCGAATTGCTTCAAGGTTTTGTGTCCAATTGTGATGTCATTGTGCATTTGGCGGCAATGAATAGACATGAGGACCAAAACGTTATTTACCAGACCAATCTAAATCTTGTAACTAAACTTATTGATGCTTGCCAAGAAACAGAGACATCTCCTCATATCATATTTTCATCATCTTCTCAAGAGATAAATGATAATTTGTATGGGAAATCTAAAAAAGAAGGAAAGGAACAGTTTATAAACTGGGCTAAAAACACCAACGGAAAGTTTACTTCATTAACGATTCCTAATGTTTTTGGTCCTTTTGGTAAACCTAACTACAATTCTTTTGTCGCCACGTTTTGTAATAAAATTGCCCATAATGAAGAACCTAAAATAATCAATGATAACGAGGTAGGGCTAATTTATATCAATGAACTAGTAAAAATTATTATTGAGGTAATAAATAAGAAAGCTGAGAATATTGAACAAATAGAAAAAAACAGTTTTGAATTGAATATCTCGCCAATACATTACAAAAAGGTTTCTGAAATTCTCTTTTTATTAAAGGAATACAAAGAAAACTATATGGAAAAAGGAATTTTTCCAAACCTCATGAATTCATTTGAAAAAGCACTTTTCAATACTTTTCGTTGCTATGTTCCAGAATCTCATTATCCAGTACGCTATACAAAGCATACAGATAACAGGGGAAGCTTTGTTGAAATTGCTAGAACGGAGACTAGTGGGCAATTTTCATTCTCTACTACCGTTCCAGACATAACCCGCGGGAATCATTTTCATACAAGAAAAGCAGAGCGTTTTGCTGTTATTAAGGGAAAAGCTTTGATTCAATTACGAAAAATAGGTACAGAAAAGATAATAAATTATTATTTGGATGGTGATGAGCCCGCATATGTGGACATGCCCATTTGGTATACTCACAACATAAAAAATATTGGAGACGAAGAGTTGATTACCCTATTCTGGATAAACGAGCCTTACAATCCTGAAGACGCAGATACATATTTTGAAAATGTTTAACGCATTAGTTTGACCTAACCAAGAAGTAATATTTTGAAAAAACTAAAAGTATTGACCGTAGTTGGGACAAGACCGGAAATCATCCGTCTGTCCTGTGTTCTTAATGCCCTGGATGCGCATGTGGCCATTGATCATACATTGGTGCATACTGGACAGAATTATGATTATGAATTAAATGAAATCTTTTTTGAAGACCTTGGGATTAGAAAGCCAGACTATTTTCTAGAAGCTGCAGGAAAAAATGCAAGTGAGACTGTTGGTAATATCATGGTTAAGGTGGATCCTCTGCTCGAAAAAATTCAACCCGATGCCTTTTTGGTTTTAGGAGATACAAATTCCTGTTTATGTGCAATTCCAGCAAAAAAAAGAAAGATTCCCGTATTTCATATGGAGGCAGGAAATCGATGTTTTGACCAACGAGTTCCAGAGGAAACCAATAGGAAAATAGTTGATCATGTGTCAGATATAAATCTAACTTATAGCGATATTGCCCGTGAATATCTTTTAAGAGAAGGACTTCCTCCAGACAGAGTGATCAAAACAGGTAGTCCCATGTATGAGGTGCTTCATAATTTCAAAGATAAAATTGAAAACTCAGAGGTACTTTCAAAGCTGAATTTGGAAAAAGAGAAATATTTTGTCGTCTCATCCCATAGAGAAGAGAATATCAATAACCCTAGGAACTTTAAAGGTCTAATTGATTCTTTGAATAAAATTGCAGAAAAGTATAACTATCCTGTTATAGTCTCAACGCATCCTAGAACAAAAAAAATGCTTGATTCCAAGAAGGTAGATACCCATAAAAATATACAATTCTTAAAGCCACTTGGGTTTTCAGACTATAATGCTCTACAGTATCATTCTTTTGCAGTACTATCCGATAGTGGTACAATTTCTGAAGAATCTTCCATTTTAAATTTTAGGGCCCTTAATATAAGAGAAGCCCATGAAAGGCCCGAAGCAATGGAAGAAGCCTCTGTAATGATGACAGGATTAAACCCTGAACGTATCTTGCAAGGTCTTTCAGTACTTGAATTTCAGCAAAGGAATCCAGATAGAACTTTTAGGGAGGTAAATGACTATACAATGCCAAACGTAAGTTTAAAAGTGGTAAGAATTATAGTATCATATGTAGACTATGTAAATAGAGTTGTTTGGCAAAAATAACTTCAAACAATAGGATTTAAATCAAACTGTTGTTTGGGTATCTGAAAACAGTTTATTTCTAGATACTTAAAAAATGTGCGCCACATAGCGCCCTAACCTGGAAGCAATGAAAGAAACTAATTTTTTCATATACAGTAATGATGATTTCGCTGTTAAAAGTGCCGGAACCACTAGGATGATCTACTATGCAAAAGCTATAGCCAGTAAATCTAACAAGGTATTTCTTGTAAGCTGTTGTCAAACAAAATTCAGGAGTGAAGATTTTGAGGAAATTGAACCTAACATTTTTTTACTAACCAATAAAAAACTAGTTAAACATAACTTTTTCCAAACTCTATCCTTTCTGAGACACCTTTCCCAATTTTCAAGAACTCAAGGGACAAACAATATATTTCTATTTTATCCAGACCCACTGATAAATCTAGAAATATTGGGTATTCTCTATCTTAAACTTTTTAAAAGATTTCCCGTTTTTTTTGAGCTAAACGAAATAAGAAAACACTCATCCTCATTTCACGACCCTCTAAGTTTTAGCAATATAAAGTACTCGGTCAAAAAGATAATTTTCAAGTCGGTGTTTACCGTAATGCAACCGTTATTATTTTTTTATGATGGCCTTATATGTATTTCCACCACTATAGAAGGATATGGAAAGAAGTTCAACAAGAATACATTGAGAATACCAATATTGACGGATCCCGATTACTTGGTATCACATTCTAAGGACACGTATATCTCCAAGGACTCTTTCAACATAGGCTTTTCCGGAAGTATTTCAATTAGTAAGGAAAATCTTGATCTTTTCCTTCAGGTATTAAAAAAAGTAAATGAAAGAGGGAATAATGTCCACTTTAACCTCTGTGGTTACGGTACAAAAAAGAATATGGACTTGCTTGATTCTCTAATAAGAGAAAATAATCTTACAGACAAAACCGCCTACTTTGGTAATCTTAATGAAGTAGAATTTTCTTCATTTTTAGGACAACAAGATTTGTTAATAATTCCTAGAGGGTATACAATACAAAATCATTACGGTTTTTCGACCAAATTATCGGATTATCTAAACCATAAAAAATTAATTCTATTAACTGATATAAGTGACAACAAATTATACATAAAGGACGGCGAGAATGGTTTTATTGTTCCCCCTGATGATGAGAATGCCATGTATATCAAACTAGTTGAAATTATAGAAAACTTTGAAGTATTTGAAAACAAAATACTACCAAACGCAATAATCACCTCAAAAACTTCATTTAATTATAATAACTATAAAAAATCCCTTACAGAATTCTTGTCACAATCAAAAGCAAGTTCTGAGATGAAAGTTTTGATTTAGGTGTTTTGATTAGCAGAGTTTTCTTTTTACAATAATCTTCTTAGATATGGCTGACAAACCAATACGTGTGCTACAGGTAATAAATAGTATGAATCGAGGTGGTGCTGAAACTATGGTAATGAATTATTATCGGAACATGGACCGATCCAAAGTACAATTTGACTTCCTTGTGCACACGAATAGTGCCAATGCTTTTGACACAGAAATACGGGCGATGGGTGGGAAAGTACATCGGGTACCCCCAATATCAATAATGTACATATCAAGGCATATCAAGGCACTTAAACATTTTTTTAAGTGCCATCCTGAATATAACATTATTCATGCCCATATGAATGTAAGAAGTTTTTTATCCTTAAAATATGCAAAAAAAACCTGCAAGTATAGAATAGCCCACAGTCATACTTCTTTGGACGCTCATTCCATCTTAAAAGGAAGTTCTAGTACTGGGATGAAATTGAAAAACTTGTTTCTTCATTCCATTAGGAGACTACGATTACCAGGCAGGTATGCCACGCACTATTTTGCATGCGGGGAAAAAGCTGGAAGATGGTTGTTCGGAAACAAAAAGAAAATAAAGGTTGTTAATAACGCCATTAACCCTTCCACATTTGTTTATGACCCAGATAAATCTGCAGAAAGGAAAAAAGAGTTCAATGTACACGACTCGCTAGTATTTGGACATGTTGGAAGGTTTAGTCACGTGAAAAACCATCGTTTCTTAATCAAAGTTTTCAAGGAAATCGTTGAGCTTGAACCCAACTCAAAGCTACTACTTGTTGGTAACGGGCCATTGGTTGAAGAGAATAAAGCATTTGTACATGAATTAGGATTAGAAAATGATGTTATCTTTTTAGGACATAGATCGGATATCCCCGAAACCCTGCAAGCGATTGATTTGTTTATCCTCCCCTCCCTTTATGAAGGTTTACCTGTTAGCGTAGTGGAAGCCCAAGCCGCAGGAATAAATGTTATAATTTCCGATACAGTTACTAAGGAAGTTGGGATTACACCCTTGGCGCATTTTCTTTCTTTAAAAAGTTCTGAAAAAGAATGGGCAGAACTTGCCTTGAGTCTTGTAAGCAACAAAAAAGAAAACATGAATAATGCCATTGCTCAAGGCGGGTATGATATTAAAGAATGTGCCGAAGACTTACAAAGCCTCTACTTGAATTTTTCGATTGACTCTATGGAGTAGAAGCTTTAAACTACTTAAAGTATTTTCTTTTGGTTTTTAAAATGCGGAGAGGCCAAATAGCATAACAGTCAATATCTGATTGTATTTATATTTGATGTAATCTTTCTAAAGATAATGGAACAATGGTCTAGCTTATGGATGTAGTAATACTTACAAGTAACCGAATAGGCAGTGCGTCGCTTCACCTAGAACATATTCTAAAGAGTGATTCCATAAACATTAAAATGGTCGTTCTTAGTTTAGGGGAAATACCTAACAAAAAAAAATACTTTAAAAGACGCTTTCAGAAACTTAGAAAAGTTGGAATTCTCGGAGCTATAAATGGTGTTAGAATGAGAAAATGGTATACCACCAAAACATTTAAATATCTTGATATAGCTCCAATTCATTCAATTTGTGAAAAACACGGTGTTCCATTTGAAGAGGTACCTTATATCAATTCAAACAAAACTGTGGAATTGTTTAAAAAATCTGAGGCTTTGCTTGGGGTTAGTTTAGGCAATCCCTATATAGGAAGGAAAATCTATAATGTTCCTCAAAAAGGAATGATAAACTTACATTACGAGGAGCTCCCTCAATATCAAAATGCCATTGGCGTGGTATGGCAGCTTTATAATCTTTCTTCAAATACCGGATATACAATTCATCAGATTGATAAACATATAGACACAGGAGATATTCTATTGTGCGAGAAGGTCCCTATTACATTTCAAAAAACACTTGAAGATACCGTTGCTGGCACATATGCAAAAGTATGGCTGGAATCTGCTGAAAAACTCAGATTAGTACTACAGAATTTTGACGATTTCGTATCAAAGAAAAAGAAACAAGAAAATGGAACAAAATACACCACTCCAACCATCTATCAATTTTGTAAGATTCTATTAAATCACCAAAAACTAAGAAAGAATCAACTATATCCGTAAAACAAGTCTTTTTTAAGTTTAAAAAGCCGACAAAGTAATTAAACTGTTTTTCCCGTAAAAAGTGGGATTGGATTAATACTTAAATTTTAATAACTCCCCGCTTTCAAACAAGGTAGAAAAGTAGTCGGCTCCTGTAGGAGATAGATGGACCAAGTCTACAAAATAGCCATCTTCCATATCCATTTTGGAAAAATCATAGAATGGAACAGACGAAAAATATTTCTCATAAAAGCCATACATGCCATCCTGCTTATCGTGCAATGAATTATGTATAGGAGGATTGACCAATATGAGTTCCAAATCATTATCTCTACAAAAATTCACTATTTGTTGTAGGTACTTTTTTTCAACGGGTGATTCTAAAAAGCTATCATACTCTACCCTACCTTCATTCCGTAGTTTTTCCAATTCTTTATCTAAAATAGTATAATCCAGTTTTTCATATCCTCCAAAACTGTCCAATCCCCTAAGTACAAAAACAGGAAAAAGAGCTTGGGAAAACATACCTGAAAGCATTTTTTTTGGTTTTTCTTTAAAAAGAAATGCAAAATCGTCTTGCCCTAAAAACGGAAAATAAATTCTAAGCCGACTTCCCAAATGTGCATCATCAAAAAGCCAAGTTTCCTCAATAAACTTATGGACGTTGTGCTGCGAAAATGAAAGGAAAACCGTATCTATCTGAGGATTTTCCTTTTTTATTTTTTTCAATTTCAGATAACTATAGAAATACGAATCGGCGCTTGCCGATAAATTATGACTGTTACTGATGATTTTGTCATTGAATGAATAACGGGAATGGGAGTCGCCCAAAACTACCTTATTCACATTTTTATCAAGCTCAAACGTACTAGACCAATTAAATATCACTTTATTGACACCTGTTAGTGCCAGTAATGAGAACACGACTATAAGTAATTGCAAACCAAGTTTTTGAAAAAATCTCCTCATCTCAGAAAGGTTTAAAATTGGAAATATATAAAGTCTTGTTTCCCCCCACCAAAGATTAAAATTGAAAAAATAAGAAACACATATAGCGCCCTTCTCTTTAGTGATTGCGAAAGAAGATTAGAATTATTGAGTTCCAGAGCAAACTCCTTTTCTCTATTTACCCATTCAATGAATAAAAGAACACCAATAAAAAAGCATGTACTTAATAGCTGGATACTGATATCCATGGTAGGCATTTCAATCAAAGAAGATGTGAATATCCCTTGAATGTATTGAAAGGCATGCTCAATACTTTGCGCTCTAAAAAAAATCCAGGCAAAAACCGTTAATACAAATGTAGTAAGCATTGATGCAAACTCTCTCAACGAAGGAAAATATTTACCCTCGCCAATGGTACCAAGATTGCTTCTGTTCCTATTTGTAAGCAAAAGTGGCAAGAAGTATATTGCATTTAAGGCTCCCCATACAATAAAGGTCCAATTTGCACCGTGCCAAAAACCACTAACCAAAAAAATCACAAACGTGTTTCTCAATTTAAGCCAAGTACCTCCCCTACTACCTCCTAATGGAATATAAAGATAGTCTCTAAACCAAGTAGAAAGAGAGATATGCCAACGTCGCCAAAATTCAGCGATATCCCTGGAAAAATATGGAAATGCAAAATTTCGCATTAAATCAAAGCCAAAAATCCTTGCAGTTCCAATTGCAATATCGGAATAGCCAGAAAAATCACCGTAAATTTGAAAAGTGAAGAAAATTGCTCCTAAAATTAAGGTGCTTGAATTCATGTCTGCAGAACTATTAAAAATCTGATTTGCGAATTCAGCACAGTTATCAGCTATAACAATTTTCTTAAACAAACCCCATAAAATTTGACGCATACCATCCACTGCTCGAGCATAGGTAAACTTTCTTTTTACATAAAACTGTGGTAATAAATTCGTTGCACGTTCTATAGGACCAGCTACCAACTGAGGGAAAAAACTAACAAATGCCCCAAAAGCAATAATATCCTTAGTTGGCTTTATTTTTCCTTTATAAACGTCAATGGTATAGCTTAAAGTTTGGAATGTATAAAAACTAATCCCCACTGGAAGAATAATATTCAAACTGCTAGCCCTTAACTCATATCCAAAAAAAGAAAAGGTCGTAATGAAGTTTTCCAAGAAAAAATTATAGTATTTGAAAAAGCCCAAAAAACCAAGATTAACAACAATACTGGTCCATAACAGAAATTTTCTATTAATCTGTTTTTCTTCAATTTCAAGTTTTCTCCCTATACTAAAATCTATAAGCGTACTAAAGGCAATCAGCGACAAAAACCTCCAATCCCACCATCCATAAAAAACATAACTTGCAACAAGTATCAACAGGTTTTGATGCTTTATATTCTTATGGGTCACAAACCAGTAAAGCAGAAAAACTATTGGTAAAAAAACTGCAAAATCAATTGAATTAAAGAGCATTTTTGTTTCTTTTAAGTGGGTACCAAACTTTGCTAGGTAATTTTGTTGATTAGATATTTAAAAAAAGTTGCAAAGTAGTTTTTACACCGTCTTGCTAAAAGACTCTTCTGCCGCTTGACTCATGGTGTAGCTTTTAAAACCATATTCCTTTTCCAAATGGGAAAAGTGCTTCAATATATCATCCAAAAAGGCAAAGTTCTCTTCAAGATTCGAACCATAGTTATGAGGATGCCACCATAAATGAAAAACCTCATTATTTTTCGCTGCGTGTGTCATGCTGCGCTTGATTCTATTTAGTTTAAACGATTCTAGAGCTTTAAATCTTTTATTGTAGGGTCTAAGAAAACGACTCGAGGGGATGTTCACAACTCGTTGTTGTTGGCTAGGTTCTATTGCAAATGTATTGTGTCCTGATAAATTGAAGTAACAGTCAAGAGTCCGAAAAATTCTTTTAACAAGGCTAGTTTTCAATTCAGATTCTGCTCTATTAAACCATATTTTTTCTGTTCCTCTATAGGATGTAATCCCGTGCTGTAAACAAAGCTCCAAATACTCTTGATTGACTTGATTCCTTGGAAAAACAATTGACCTAGTATTCAAGCCCATGTCACTCGCAATTTTAATAGCAGCTTGTAAATCATCTTTAAAAGCTAATTTGTCTTGACCTTCTTCCAAACAATAATAATGGGAAAAAGTATGAGTGCCTATTTCATGAATGCCTTCATCCGCCAGACTTTGAATCCAATTTTGAGCGAAAAAAAACCTTTTATCAGTATTGGTTTTCAAAGTATTTAAATCCTCCAAAGAAGGGTAAGGAGATAGATTTTCTTCAAGGTACTTGGGTGTGTTTTTTGGCAAATACTCCATAAGTTCATCCCAATTCGAAGCAAAAAGAAATCCTACCGTGGCAAAAGTTGCCTTTACTCCAAAGTCATTAAATTTATCCAGCATCACCGGTAACACCTTATGTACATTTAATAGGTTCTGACCATAGGTATCTAATGATCTTTTGTCTCTTACTCCCCAGAAAAGTTCAAAGTCGAGGGAGATTACAAGTTTACCGCAATTAGTCTGCATAATATCTTTAGATTAATTTGATTCTTTTGAAAAACTGCTATTGGATTCCAAGCTGTTTAGAAAATCAATAACTTGAGAAGCTATTATCTCTCTTCCATTGTTATTCCAATGTCTGTCATATATTAAAGTTGTAGGAACATCTTTGGCTTTTTCAAATGATGGACCATAGTCAATAATTTTTACATTTCTATTGCCCAGCACTTTTAGGAAATCTGTGTGTGTATTTCTGCTATCCAATAAAAACGCTGTCTTAGTTTTATCCAAACCATAAAGCTGCACCAACTTTTCAAAATTGTTCAAAAAAATAACTTTTTTATTAATCTCATCAACAGTTCGAGGAGTTTGTCCGATATTAAAATTTCTGAGTACCTTTTTAATGGAATCAATCATCCCAATATCCAAAAAATAAGTCAATAGCTTTGAATATCTCAATAAAGGAAATACAACCTTTCTGTTTTCAATCTTGTACTCTCCCCGTACTAAGTCATCATCATACTTGAACTCAAAAATGATGAAATCTATTTTAGAAAAGACATCTTTGTTCTCATGAACTAGAAACATTTGGTCTGCCAAGTCAAAATTTGAATGTCCGTATTCATAAACTTGAAGGTTTTCTAGTTGTCTTTCAATCTTTTTTCCAATAGAATTTCTATAATCCTGATGCAGTCCTTCTATAAAAGAATCGCCTAAAATGGCAATTTCAATTCCTTCCTCCGTAGGATTAAACTCCCTAAAAGAATTATAGCCTGCTTGATTTATTCGATATGGAGAGGTTTTTTGTTTTCTGTTCCCGAAGACAGCAAACCCTTCTTGACCCGGAACTCGTTTATACGTCTTATCCTCTGCCAAATACCACTCGGGCATATCATTGTATAAATGAAAAACCCTAACCATCAACTCTAGAACTAAGAAGATTAAAGCCACATAAACTACTATTTTCTTGATAAACCTAAACATCCATCTAAAATTGAAAGTAAATAAAGGATCTGTCTATTCCACTATCATAAAACAGGATGATTCCAAAAATTGTTAGTGTATACAAAACAAACCTTATTGATTTGGATTTAAACTTATATGGATTTCTTTCATCTTTCCGGATTATGTATTCATATAAAACAAAAAGAGCCAAAAGAATGAAATAGTCAATCAATCTATATCCTTGAGGATGACTATAAAACTGAAAGGACATGTTAAAAAACATTCTTTTGAAATAAACAACAGCCTGTGCTAGAGATTCAGCCCTAAAAAACACCCAAGACAACGTTACAAGGACGAAAGTTGTCAGTATTCCCAATATTTGTCGAAATACAGATTTATGAAATCCTTTCCAAACAAATGATTCTAAATATTTCCTGTTTTGACCTCTTATCAAAAGTGGGATAAACAGCAATGCGTGAATTCCACCCCATACAATAAATGTCCAATTGGCGCCATGCCAAAAACCACTAATTATGAATACCAGTAAAATGTTGCGAATTACCGTTTTCATTTTGCTCCTGGATCCTCCTAAGGGGATATAAATATAATCTCTAAACCATGTGGATAAAGAGATATGCCATCTGCGCCAGAATTCGGCAATGTTTCTTGAGAAATAGGGAAACTTAAAATTTGACATCAATTCAATACCAAAAAGCTTGGATGTCCCAATAGCGATATCCGAATAACCTGAAAAATCCCCATAAATTTGAAACCCAAAGAAAACAGCCCCTAATAATAAAGTGCTGGAGGGGTAGGTGCCCGTATTTGCGAAAATATCATCCACCATTGGAGCTAAGGAATCAGCAATAGCAACTTTTTTAAAAAGCCCCCAAACCATTAACTTCAAACCACTACTTGCCTGTTCATAATTGAATTTTCGTTTTTTTAGTATTTGAGGGAGTAAATTGGTTGCCCGTTCTATGGGTCCTGCTACCAGCTGAGGAAAAAAACATACGAATGCGGCAAAACCAACAAAATTCTTGGTTGGTTCAAGTTTTCTGTTATAAACATCAATCGTGTAGCTAAGTGTCTGAAAGGTGTAAAAGCTAATCCCGACTGGTAATATTATATCAAGTGAACCACTACTTACTGTTTTACCAAAAAAAGAAAAGGCACTTGCGAAACTTTCTGTAAAAAAATTATAATATTTGAAAAAACCCAAAAGCCCAATATTCACAACAACACTAGCCCAAAGAAGTAATTTCCGTTTTCGTTGGCCTTGTTCCCTATTAAGATTTGTAGCTATACTATAGTCAACAATAGTACTAATTACGATTAATGCAAGGAATCGCCAATCCCACCACCCATAAAAAACATAACTCGCGAGAACAATAAATGCATTTTGAATCTGAACTGACTTAAAAGTCACAAACCAGTAGATAAAAAAAACTACTGGTAGAAAAACAAAAAATTCAAGTGAGTTAAACAGCATTACAACTTCTTTAAATATTCTGCAACTTGTAGCGCAGCTTGTTCATGGCCATAACATGTCCAGTGATGATCATATTCAAATGACCAATCATCATCTGCTGAATCATCCAGTTGAATAACGTTTAAATCTTGACTCTTTAAAAACGATGAAAATTCTTCATCTGTATCTGGTCTTAAAACAACAACGATTTTATCCAAATTGTAATTCTGCTTTCCATAATCAATCAAGTCTCCAAAATGGTCAAAATAATCGGAGATAGGCTTTTTGGGTGTTTCAGCCGTTTCTTTAGGCTTTGGTAAGGTCAAAGAACCTTGAAACCTTCTGTACAAGTAGAAGATAAACTTCCAGCTATAAAGTATTTTTTTCACCCCTGGGGCTTTCATTTTACCGTAAACAATCTCTTTTTTACCTAAGTCAATTTGAGTAATGTCCGATAATCTTCTTATTTGCTGAATACTTTCAGTAAAATCAGTTTCATTAATGTAGATTAATTGAACTCGTGGATTTAAAGAATCCAATTGTTTTGAAATTTCTAGAGCTTCTATAAAGGAAACCCCTGATCTTGAGGCTTCAGTATAATTGAATTCTGGAAGAGCCTTCTTAAGATAGTTCATCTGATGGCATTCCTCCGGATTCATAAAATTCTCTATGAACGAGTCACCAATTATAGTAACCAATTTGTCATAGCTCTCAGGAAGTTTTCCTGGCCAGCCTTTCTCATTAATATACCATTTATGAGAACCTCCTTTGGAGTAACCCTCTTGATTTGGAATATACCTTTGGATACCAAACTCATCTATCTTTCGTGTAGGGATAGAAGAGGTAAGGAAAAACATCCGGGCAGTTATCTCACCGAGCAACAATCCTATTGCTAAAAAAAAGGCTATTTTTTTGGCAAACTTTTTCATCTTTAAAATTGAAAATAGATAAATTCTTGTTGTTCACCAGTGAATGTGAACATCAGAATAATTAATCCAAAATAGAATCCCCAACGGAAATATCTTGGTAAAACAGAAATGCCCTCAATAGCATATTTTGATTTTCTTCCCATCCACTCAATCAAAATAAAAAACACAAGTAGATACAAAATGCTAAAGTCTAAATCCAAAAGTGGATTTTGAAAAAACTGCATTGAAAACATTCTTACTATGTAATCAAACCCTATAGATACGCTTTTTGCTCTAAAAAATACCCAAGCAATCAGAGTCAAAAAGAATGTCAGTAAAATTTGAAAGGATTCTTTGACATTTGGATACCATCTATTTGATGCTACTATATCCGTATTCAACCTATTTCTTTTGGCTAATAGTAGTGGTAGAAAATAAAGCGCATTTAACCCCCCCCAAACAATGAAGGTCCAGTTGGCTCCATGCCAAAATCCGCTGACTACAAAAATGATAAAGGTGTTCCTGATTTTCATACTGGTTCCACCGCGACTTCCCCCCAAAGGGATGTATAAATAGTCACGAAACCAGGTCGAAAGGGAAATGTGCCACCTTCGCCAGAATTCCGCAATATCCCTTGAAAAATAAGGAAAGGCAAAATTTTGTTTTAAATCGAAGCCAAACAATCTTGAAATTCCTATTGCAATATCAGAATAGCCTGAAAAGTCACCATAAATCTGAAAAGCAAAAAAGAAAGCTCCTAAAAGAAGTGTTCCTGAGTTATATTCTTGATAATCAGCAAAAATAATATTCACATATTCGGCACAGTTATCCGCAATGACAATTTTTTTAAAAAGTCCCCAGGCCACTTGACGCAGGCCGTCTACCGCACTTTGGTACACAAACTTTCTTTTTTTGAAAAATTGTGGCAATAAATTGGTAGCTCTTTCTATTGGGCCTGCTACCAATTGAGGAAAGAAACAGACAAAAGCTGCAAAAGCGACAAAGTCAGTGGTAGGTTTTAACCGTCTTTTATAAACATCTATGGTATAGCTTAAAGTTTGAAAGGTATAAAAGCTAATGCCTACAGGTAAGATAACATCCAAAGAACGTCCATCTATTTGGTATCCAAAGAATGAAAAAGCATCTACAAAACTATCAACAAAAAAGTTATAGTATTTAAAAACTCCAAGAAAGCCTAAGTTAACAATCAAGCTAAGCCATAGTAAAATTTTTCTATGACTTTCCTTTTTTTCCCTTTTTAGAAGTATTCCTATACTATAATCTACTAATGTACTAAAGGCAATTAGTGACAAAAAACGCCAGTCCCACCAACCATAAAAGACGTAGCTTGACAAAACAATAAAACCGTTTTGTAACCTTAGCCACTTATTTGTGACGAACCAATAAATCACAAAAACAATAGGCAAGAAAATGAAAAACTCCAGAGAGTTAAACAACATAATCTACTTGTTCTTTGTTAAAATAAAATTACCGATAACCAAAGTATCCAAACCTGTGGAGAAAAAGCATCTAATGGCATCTTTTGGAGATTCAACCACCGGTTCTCCCTGAATGTTAAAACTTGTATTCAGTACTACGGGCACTCCGGTGTCGATCTCCTAATGCTTTTATCAAATCATAATATCTTGGGTGTAATTCCCTACGAACAGTTTGTAATCTAGCGCTTCCATCAACATGAGTCACCGCAGGAATAACCTTTTGTTTTTCTTCAAGGACATTACACACTTTCAACATGAAGGGGGCTTCCACTTCAATATCAAAGAATTCATTCTTGGCCTCCACAATGGCAGAAGGAGCAAAAGGCCTGTAAGCTTCCCTAAATTTCACTTCAGCGTTGATTTTATCTTTCATATCTGGGAAAGCTGGGTTGGCCAAAATACTTCTACTCCCTAATGCCCGAGGCCCTACTTCCATTTTTCCCTGAAACCAACCAATTATTTGTCCTTTTTCTAATAAATCGGCAGTGTGTTGACAGATATCTTCAATATATTGATAGCTCAACTTAGCCCCATCTAATACTTTTTTTATATCCTCGTTAGAGTAGGAAGTTCCTATATAGGGATCATTATGGATGTAATTTCGTTTATTTCCTAAGATTCCGTTATACACGTAAAAGGCGGCTCCCAATGCAGTTCCATTGTCTCCAGCCGCAGGCATTACATAAACGTCTTTAAACTTACTTTCCCTTACAATACGTCCATTCATAACGCTGTTTAGGGAAACTCCGCCTGCAACGACTAAATAATCAGCTTTAGTTTTGTTGTGAAGTATATCGCAAATTTCTAAAACCTTATCTTCCAAAACCCTTTGGAAAGCAGCCGCAACATCTTTGTGCCTTTGTTCAAATGGGGCATTTTTTTGTCGGGGTTCACCAAAGACTTTGATAAACTTTTCGGAGTAACCAACATATTGTGCATTAAAAAATGACAAATCCATTTGGAATCGTCCATTTTTATCCACTGAGATTATCTTTTCTACCTCATCTTTATACGTATCAGGATTTCCCATAGGAGCTAACCCCATGGTTTTACCCTCATCATAATTTGGTTTAAATCCGCAAAAAGCGGTTACAATCTCATAAAAGGCCCCCAAAGAATGTGGAAAAAAGTTTTCACTGATTTTTTTTAGGTTAACTCCATCTCCATAACCCAACCAAGTGGTCGCCCATTCTCCGGCTCCATCAATTCCAAGCAAAGCTGCCTTTTTATAAGGCGAAACATAAAATGATCCTGCGACGTGTGATAAATGATGTTCTACAAAATGTACTTTTGGCTTTTTATTTGACTTCCCCCAGTTTTTGTTATACCAATTCCAAAAATCCTTCTGCCTCATATATGGGTGTCCTATTTGATAAGCGATGAAACGCAAAAGACTCTTTGACCTAATCATCCTAAACACATTTGACAGAATAAAAAATACTTTTTTATCCCAATTATGTTTTGGCTTTATTGATACAGCAATATGGTCTACATCTGAGTATTCTAGACCTGCATCCTTTAAACATCTTTCGGCAGAAAGAACGGGAAACAGTTTCGTATGCTTATCCCTATTCAATCTTTCTTCCTCAATTGCAGTAATTAACTGTCCATCCTTTACAAGAGATGAGGATGAATCATGGAAATAATAATTAAGTCCTAAAACGACCATTTAAGTAGTATTGGTTAGTTTGATATTTCAGCTTTTCAATGTTGTTAAAATGACAACACTTTAAATTCTGATCTTCTGTTTTCTTGATGTTTGGATTCCGAACATGGAATAGCATCCTCACACTCGTTAACTAAGCGTTTTTCTCCGAAGGCTTCAATATTTAATCTTGTGGCATCAACATTGTTCTTTAGCAGATATTGCATTGTACGTTCTACCCTCCGCTCCGAAAGCCATTGATTATATCTCGCAGTTCCTCTTGAATCCGTATGTGCTGATATTTCTAATTCCAACTCTGGATATTTCCTTAAAATCACGACCAATTTATCAAGAAGTTCTTTATCTCTGGCAGTCAGATATGAAGAATTCAATGCAAAATATACATTGCCAAGGGCATTAATTTCATTCTCAATTGAGGCTTTTCTTTTCTCTTCAGCTTCTCGCTTAGCTTTTTCTGCTTCGGCAAGTTTTGCTGCTTCTTGTTTTCTTTTCAACTTTTCGGCCAATAGTCTTGCTTCCTCGTCCGCTTTTTCTTTAGCAGCAATAGAATCTTGAACCCTTTTTTCTTCAGCTTCCATTTCTTGTAATAATGCTAGCTTTTCTTGACCTTTGGGAGAAAGCCCTTTTTTAATATCAAATTGATAAACAACTCCAATGGCATGCTGTATATGGTTGGTAGCATTTTCCGTACTCATCGCCCATTTACCGGTAGAATTAAAATCAAGTCCTACTCTATCTGATAACCACGTCCTGAATCCCACCACAGCATTGTACGTTCCACGACCTTGGTTGTTTGCATCTGTATAACCTGCTCCAATACCTACGTAGGGGTCGAAAAAACCCGTTTCCCCTACAATTTGATTCAAATCGTAACTAATTCTAAAATCAATACCGAAATAGTCAATATCTTCAGTATTAACAACATTGTCTATGATTTTTCCCTCTTTGTATTGATTGTAGGTACCAATTGCTTCCAATCCAATTCCGTTTTGAAAATATCTTCCAACACTTATTCTTGAAGGGAAAGGAACGGCATTCCAACCATCACGGATATCCAATAAATTACCGAATTCGTCTCCAGAATCATCAACTACATTCATCCCCAAGGAAACCATCCAAGAAGATTTAACAATGGAATCTTTTTTGGTCAGTTGCTCTTCCTGGCCAAAAAAGACCAGAGGCATCCATAGCAAACATAGCGTTATGTCCTTAAACGTTTTCATAGATATTGATTTGAGGTTCTGCATTACAAAATTATGCTAGACTATAAAAAAGCCCATGTTTGTACTTTCAAAGGCTCTAATAATCGTTAAGTGGGAAAAATCTACAAAAAAGAACTTATTGCGTGTACTGAAAGTCGATCACTTTGGTTGTTGAAGGAATGGTATAAAGATAGAAGGGATACGTAATAACGGTAATCTCTGGTTGATTGGTAGTATTTGAATTCGTGACCTTCATATTGATTTTCAAATGGTTATCGTCTTCCTTTCCATAGGATAATACCATTTTACTGCTTGGTCTTTGCTCTCCTGCACAAATGGCCAAAACGGTATACTTAGAAAAATCAATAGTTGGGACGGGTAAACCCGGTTTTCTGGTTTTGTTCACCTGTGAATAAAACTTGGACAAGGATTTCATATCACGAATCACCATGCTTTTTGCTTCGTAAATACCACTAAATTCATCAGTATCCACTAGAGTAATACCAGGGTCATTTTTTAAACCTTCTTCCACAAGGGTTTGCTTTTGCAATTTGCAAGAAGTTTGTGCCAAAGAAATAGCAAAGTATGCCATGAAAAAAAAGCTCTCATAATCAATAGGTGTTCTTATATCTAGAATTATAGGCTTTTTCATATACCTCTTCATATAATGGTAGTATGTTCACAATATCAAACTTTAATGCCACTTCATATGCGTTTTCTTTGAACTTTTCCATTACCACATCATCTTTCAAGATATGGATGGCTTTTTTAGCCATTTCCTCTACATCGCCAACATCTGCCAAAAAACCGGAAACACCATGTTTATTCACCTCTGGAATTCCTCCTGTATTACTTGAGATAACCGCGACCTTATTTATCATGGCCTCCAATGCGGCAAGACCAAAACTCTCAGATTTGGAAGGCAATAAAAACAAATCCGAAAAACAAAGGATACGGTCAATCTCGTTGCTGTTTCCTAGAAAAATCACCTTGTCCGCTATTCCCAGTTTATCACATTGTCGCTCTGCGCCTTCCTTTTCAGGGCCTTCGCCTACCATTATAAGTTTTGCGGGAATCTCTTTTTGAACCCGATAGAACACTTCAATTACATCCGAAATGCGTTTTACCTTCCTAAAATTACTGATATGGGTAACAATTCGTTCATCCTCATTTGCCATTAAGGACCTTTGGCAATCCGTATATTCTTGACTGTACTTTGATGAATCTATAAAGTTCGGGATTACTTCAACTTCCTTTTGAATGTTGAATATTTTCAAAGTGCTTTGTTTCAGATTCTCGGACACGGCGGTCACAACATCTGATTTGTTAATGCTGAAAGTAACAGCCGGTTTGTAGTAAGGATGTTTTCCAACCAAAGTAATATCCGTTCCGTGCAAAGTGGTAATCATGGGAACATAAATACCTTCTTCCAGTAACATTTTCTTGGCCATATACCCAGCATAAGCATGTGGAATGGCATAATGTACGTGTAACAGCTCTATACCGTAAAGCTTAACGGTGTCAACCAACTTACTTGATAAAGCCAACTCATACGGTTGATAATGAAAGAGTGGATATTCCGGAACATGTACCTCGTGGAAATGGATATTATTGCTCAACAACCCTAGTCTAACCGGTTGTTTGTAGGTTACAAAATGTACCTCGTGGCCTCTTTCTGCCAAAGCAATTCCCAATTCGGTAGCTACAACCCCACTACCACCAAAGGTCGGATAACATACTATTGCAATCTTCATATACACAAATCTAGCGCTATATTCATCTTTTAATTGATAATGGAATCATAAATTGCTTGTTGTATTCTTGTCCGCAAACCAGACTTTATCAACAAGGTATTACTTGCCGTAGGAAATGTTCTATTGGATAAAAATACATAAATCAATTCCTCATCAGGGTCTGCCCAAGTATATGTTCCCGTGAATCCACTATGTCCAAAACTTTTTCTTGAAACACATCCGCAAGTGGGTCCCTTTTCTTCCAATTGGGGCTTGTCAAAACCTACTCCTCGCCTCACCATCTTATGGCAAAAGTAACAGGTATTGAACTTTTGAATGGTGCGATCGTCAAGGAAACGTCTTCCTCCATAAACTCCACCCTGCAAATACATCTGCATTATTTTTGCGATATCGTTCGCATTGCTGAACAAACCGGCATGCCCTCCTACTCCACCTTGCATTGCTGCACCCATGTCATGCACGTACCCTTGAATGGTCTGGTATCTGAAGTAAGTATCCTCTTCAGTGGGTACAATCTGATTCTTTTCAAATTTTTTTAATGGATTAAATGAAGTGTATTGAAGCCCCATTGGTTGATAGAACAACCTGTCCACAAGTTCATCAATTGAGCTACCATAAAACTCTTCAATGTATTTTTTAAAGACATAATAGCCCACATCACTGTATCGATAGCGATTTGATTTTAAGTCCTGTCTTCCAATTCTATTGTAAATGGAGTCTTTATATGCTGAGGTTAAATACAGATTATCCGCAACTTTAAAGGGAAATCCTTCTGCAGGGTGATTTCTATAAAAATCCGAAGAGGGTTTTCTGTCTTCGGACAAAGTATCTATATAGAAAGCAATCCAAGCCGGCAATCGTCCATAATGCGACAAAGCTTTAAGTACGGTTACATCCTTCAACTCAGAATCTTCGTATTCCGGAACCAACTCCTTAAACGTATCATTAAGGGCAATATTCCCCTCTTCTTCCATCTTCATGATCATGGGCAAGGTTGAAAGGATTTTGGTCAAAGATGCTAAATCGTAAATATGGTCTTCATTCACTTTTGTCTCTGAACCATACGTAGGTTTTCCAAAATTCTTATTGTAAATAACCTTTCCTTTTTTGGCTATAAGGATTTGTGCCCCAGGAAACATTAAAGAGTCCAGTCCTACTTGAACAAGACTGTCAACAGAACTTAATCGGATGGAACTCATTCCCACTTTTTCTGGAATGGAATAGCCTAAACGCTTAATGGGCTTAGTTTCAAACCCTGTACCTTCCTGAAGCGTAGTACCGACTGAAACTGGCAACTTTCCATTTGCACCAATAGCACCAAAAATAGCTTGTGCCGCTTTTTCCTGAGCCAGCTCACTATTTTGATACCCCATCACCAAGGCATCAATGGTACTCGAATTCACTACATCCAATAGCGCATAAGGTTTTGCAAAAACGCTTAAAATGGTATTACTGGTTCTCAATTTTGATATTTCTTGAAGCCAATACAACTCTTTGTCATTGAATTTATAGGATTTCCAAGGAGAGTCATTGTTTTTATGAAACCCAATAATGACCAGATTATAGTTGGCAAGTACCTTTTTATACTCCGCAATATTTTTCTCTTTTACCCAGGTTACTTTCGTGTATTTAGAAAGAATATCATAAAAAGGCGAACCATCTGAATCACCTAATTGCACATATGCAATTCGTTTGTTTTCCAAGTTTTTGATTGGCAACAAGGAGAAGTTATTCTTTGCAACTGTAATGGCTTTCTCAATACTTTCTTCATAAACAATGTCATTTTCAACATTATTTAGGTCTTTCAACAGGTCTTCTTCAATGACCGGAGCATAGGTATGAAGGTCTGCCTTGTATTTCGCCATTAAAATCTTTTTGACCGATAGCGCCAGCCTATTCTCTGAAATTCTACCAGTATTGTAGGCTTCTATAAATAGATTTATGGATTCCATCGGATTTTTAGGCATCAAAAGCACATCTGTTCCCGCTAAAAAAGATTCGAGTTCTACTTCACCCTCACCAGCAAACTTAGCTACAGCGTTCATATTTAGGGCATCAGTAAAAACAAGCCCCTCAAACCCAAGTTCTTTTATCAAGAGGTCAGAAATGATACTTTTTGAGAGGGATGAGGGATGTCCTTCCCTGCTTTCCAAACAAGGAACATCTAAATGAGCCACCATTACCGAGCTTAACCCATTTTTAATGAGATATTTAAAGGGATACAACTCTATGGAATCCAATCTTTGTCTGTCTACATCTATGATAGGTAGTGCTTTATGTGAATCCACATCGGTATCTCCATGCCCTGGAAAGTGCTTTCCACAAGCAAGAATTCCAGCTTTTTGCATGCCCTTCATGATAGCCAAACCCTTGTTTGCAACATTTTCCGGAGATTCTCCAAAAGAACGATTGCCAATAATAGGGTTTCGTGGGTTATTGTTTACATCAATATCTGGGGCAAAATTGACATGCACTCCCATTCTTCTGGCATGATTTCCTATTTGGAACCCTACCTTTTCAACCGTATTGTTATCCTGAATTGCCCCCAAGGTCATATTCCATGGAAAGGCATACGTAGAATCCAATCGCATAGCCAGTCCCCATTCCGCGTCCATTCCCACCAAAAGAGGTATTTTAGATTTTGATTGAAACTCGTTCGTCAACCTGACCTGTCGAACTGGACCGCCTTTCAAAAAGATTACGCCTCCTATATGTTGGTTCTCTATTAATGATTTTATTTTGTCAGTAGCCTCTTTACTTTCGTTAGACCCGGTACTAACCATAAAAAGTTGACCCACTTTTTCTTCGAGAGTCATATTGGTGTAGGCATTCTCCACCCACTCCATTTGTGCTAAGGTGTCTTTTGCAATTAATGGGTTTTGAGCATTGGCTCCCAAAAAAAATAGTAAGAAGAGAGGAAAGTAAACGTTTATCCGCATAAAGGTCTATCTAGAATGTGAACTTTATGCATGTAAAAATATTGTATTTCATTGAAGAAAGACCTGTATTTAAGACATTTTAAGGCTTATGCGAGCTTTTTTTAATGGTCTTTCACTGTTCTTCCGTGATACATTAAGGCAGTATGAGTGAGCCGAGAGATTTGACCTTGTAAATCTTACCGATGTTGTCTACGGACAATGGCTCACTAAAAACTGAAAGCTCATCCATCAATCCTATGTAATTGAGACCGAGGAAAATTTTTGCTTTTTCTTCTTCCCAAGAAAACAAATCTCCAATATCTTTTTTTGTGCCTTTCAAGGTTCCGTTTACGTAGAGTTGATATTCGGAAGAATCAGCACCAAGATTAGAGAAGTTAATAACTATGTGGGTCCACTCCCCTCTTTTAAAAGGTGGTTCTTTTACACGTATCAGTCTTTTTTCAAGTTCAGGATTGTTATCTGGTCCAATATTTTCAGGATTCCATAACGCTAAATCGCCAATGACACCCAATCTAAAATCCCTTGGATTTTCTTTTGTAAAGTCTACCCAAATGGAGGCATCGTTATAATTGACGTCGGTTATTTGTATGGGGTCACAAAATCCAGGTTCTAAGTCTTTTGCAGGGTCAAGCTGTAACCAAAACGAAATTGCTCCACTCCAAGAACCTTTAGAGTATCCCATATTACGAAAAGCATCAAAAAACACCACTGGTTTTCCTTTTTTCTTGAAATCCAACGCACCACCGCTAAGACCTATATCTTCTGCAAACACGACATTGGAGGCTTCCAGACCTTTAACGGCGTTTTGAAGTTCTTTTCTGCTTGATGCTGAATAAATCTCCGGATTTCCTGCAGCAACTTGCGCTGTTGTACTTTCATTAAAAGGAGCATAAAAAAGAAGGCTCTTTTTTAAAGTGTCTTCTTGCGCACTACTAGAAAAAAGGGCCGTAAAAAAAACTAGAACAGGTATTATCTTTTTCAGCATAACAGAGATTTTTTGTTATTCAATTTTGGTTCGCGGATATACTATGTTTTAAACAAATCGTGAATGCCAACTTTCACTTGCAGGGACTTCCCAATGTTCTAAAAACTCCATTTTGTTGGTTACTAGGTTATTGAACACAATAGTGTTTTTGGAAATGGCCCTTTCCTTAGCCATTTTTTTGAAATCCTTCAATGTTTTGTAGGCAATGTATTCGCCTTGCTTAAAGGATACGTTCATTCTATCCAATAAATCCACACCATATTTCTTTTCAAGTGCTTGAATAAAATGCACAGAAGCATCAATGGAACAGCCGGATGCACTTGCATGTGATTGGTCTAGACCAATAATTATAAAACGATTATATCGGGTTATAAATCCTGCCTGTAATTGGGCTCCATGTGCCGTCCATTGCGTAACAAAATCGCCCAATGATTGCTCAATTTCCTGTATTTCCTCTTCAGTAAAGCTTCTATTCGCTTGGTAAATCCAAACTCTTGAGGTGTCGGGTAGGGAATTAAAGTCTACTAGCATTTTAGATAGAATTTGCAATTAGTTCAGCTACATCCAGTACGGTAACACTATCCTCTTTTTCATGGGCCTTTATTCCATCTGTCATCATGGTATTGCAATACGGGCAACCTGTTGCTATAATATTTGGATTGGTTTCAAGAGCATCTTTGGTACGCATAACATTGATATCCATATCTCCTTTCTCTGGTTCCTTGAACATTTGGGCACCTCCCGCACCACAGCACAAGGCAGTTTTCTTATGGCGTTTCATCTCAACGATGTTCGCGTTGGTTTTTTTGAGAATATCCCTGGGAGCGTCATAAACCGAGTTTGCCCTCCCTAAATAGCATGGGTCATGGAAAGTAATTCGTTTTTCTTTATACGTTTCACCTTCAAGCGAAAGCCTCCCGGCATCCATCAACTCTTTAATGTATTGGGTATGGTGGACAACTTCATAGTTTCCTCCTAAACTTGGATATTCATTTTTTAAGGTATTGAATGAATGTGGGTCACAAGTAACAATCCTCTTGATTTTATATCCGTTCAATACCTCTATATTCATCATGGCTTGCATTTGGAACAAAAACTCGTTTCCGGCACGCTTGGCCACATCACCCGTGTTACTTTCTTCAGCCCCCAAAACTGCAAAATCCACATTGGCTTTGTTCAATATCTTTACAAAAGCTCTTGAAATTTTCTTGGCCCTGTCATCGTAACTACCGGCAGAACCTACCCAAAACAGAATTTCTGGTTGTTTTCCTTGGGCGACAAATTCTTCCATCGTCTTTACAATCAATTTCTCACTCATAGTAGTTTCTTATTCGTTTACCCAATTAAGACGGTCCATTTGATTATAAGGCCACGGAGCTCCATTATTTTCAATGTTGGACATCATGTTGTTTAGTTCCATGGGGGCAGCAGACTGCTCCATTACCAGATAGCGGCGCATTTCCACTATGATGGATAAAGGATCAATGCCTACCGGGCATGCTTCAACACAGGCGTTGCAGGTTGTACAGGCCCATAATTCTTCTTTACTTATATAATCGTCCAACAACTGTTTGCCATCTGGGACAAACTCTCCATTATTGGCATCCATATTCTTGCCTACCTCTTCCAATCTATCCCGCGTATCCATCATAATTTTACGGGGAGATAGTTTTTTACCAGTTTGGTTAGCGGGACATTCTGATGTACACCTACCACATTCGGTACAGGTATAGGCGTTTAACAATTGTACCCAGTTTAAATCCATAACATCTGAAGCTCCAAACTTCTCTGGTTCAGCTTCTGAATCATCCGTTGCGGCAAAAGGGTCAGCCGAGGGGTCCATCATCAATTTCACCTCTTTAGTCACGGCTTCCACGTTGGAAAAAGCTCCCTGAGGTTTTACCCTGCCGTAATATGTGTTTGGAAAAGCCAATAGAATATGGAGGTGCTTGGAATAATAGAGATAGTTCAAAAATGCAAGAATACCCAAGATATGCAACCACCAAGCTGTTCTCTCAATTAGAATTAGGCTGGAAATGGAAAGTCCATCGAATAAACCTGCTATATATTGACTTACCGGAAAAGCCCCAGCTTCAACATAATGCGGAGCCCCCAGTTGTTGCAATTGAAAATCTGCAGCATTCATTGTTAGGAACAAGGCCATTAAAACCAATTCTATATATAAAATTAGATTTCCATCTTTTTTGGGCCATCCTTCCATTTCCGGTTTGATAAAACGCTTCAATTTGATGGCATTCCTTCTTATCCAAAAAGCGACAACGGCAACTATCACCAAAAAAGCGAGAATCTCAAAGGAGCCAATTAAAATATCATAAACCGTACCTAGCGGAGCAAATATTCGGTGGGTACCCAGAAGGCCATCAATAATGATTTCCAAGACTTCAATATTGATGATAATAAAACCAACATATACTATGATGTGGAGAAGACCTGCAATAGGTCGAACCACCATTTTGGTTTGGCCCAAAGCAATACGGGTCATGTTTTTCCAACGTTGTGGCTTGTTATCACTAACATCCACATCCCTACCCAATTTGATGTTTCGAGATAGTTTTTTGACGTTTTTGGTGAAAAATCCAATTCCGGCAATCAGTGCCAGAGCAAACAGTATGTTTGGAATGTATTCCATGTATTAATTTTGATTTTGGGCGGCTGGGTCGTTCTCTGGAAGTTCGTATTCCTTTTGCTTTTTTCCAAATACCGAGACATTAACATAGCGTTTTGGATTCAGTCTGAAATCTTGAAGCAAAAGGTCCAATTCTTTAGAGGCATCTGCCAAATTGTTGTATAGTTCTTCATCGTGGGCCAATTTACCCAAAGAACCCTCTCCTTTTTCAATTTTACCCAATACCTTGTTCAAACGGCTTACGGTAATCTGAAAATTCGAAACGGTCTCTGCCAATCCGGCACTTGCCAAAGAATCCGATAGTTTGGAAAAGTTTGTGGTAATATTGTCCACGTTCTTCAATGAGTTATCCAATTGGTCTTGATTTTCTTCCAAAAGTTTGTTCAGTTTATCTGCACTACCCTTAAAAGAGATTATGAGTTCACTAAGACCTGCAATCCCTCTTTGCAGTTCCATTTTGGTAGGTTCGTCCAAAAGTGTGTTCACATTCATTAGAAGCGAATCTGCATGGGAAACAGCTCCCTCCACCTTAAGTTGTAATGGGGTCAACTTTTGTTGTACGAGTTCTGTAATACCGGGTCGAGTTGAAGTAACCAATGTATCCCCAGATTGCGCATTTCGTCCTCCATCAAAGATTGGATTTATCTGGATTCCCTTACCGCCGATAATTCCAGTATCATAGAGTTCTGCCTTACTGTTCTTTGAGAATTCAAAGTTACTGTTGATGGACAGTGTAACCAACAGTTTTCCCGAGTTATCCTTAAACCGGACATTATTCACATTGCCTACGGTCAGACCATTGATTGTAACTTGGGTTCCAGGCTGGAGCCCTCCAACGTGATCATAAACCGCATAAAGAATGCGTGAATTTTCAAAAAGTGAAGAGGATTTTAGGTAACTCAATCCAAAAACAAAGGCGACTATACCCGTAAGCACAATAAACCCAGTTTTAATCTCTCTGGATAGTTTCAAAAGATTCTTTTTTCTGTTCCAAACAAAATTAGGAATAATTTTAGGAAGGAGGCAAGCCTTTCCGATGCGCTACTTTAGAGCTTCTTTGAGCGGTACCCTTGTACCTTTTTTATAGGCCACAATGTAAGAAGTAGTATACCCCTTGGCATCAGCCTGGCTCTTAAGGCGTTTAGCCTCATCATATGTCTTTGCGTTCCCATACATGTATCTGAACAGATTTTTGAACGGTTCTTTGGAAAGGTCATCCAACCCTTTAAAGTTAGTCTTGGTCAAAGGAAGATTACGGGAGCTTGCCATCAGTTGTACCTTAAAAACAAAGTCATCCGAAGTTTTTGTTGTATTTGACTTTTTATCTGGAGTAACATCGGGTTCTACTTTAGTTTTTACAACCTCCACCACTTTTTCTTTAATTTCTTCCTTAGCTGGAATTTCTTCGCTAACCTGAGGGGTGTTAACAGGTTTGTTTTCGAGAAGGGTTTCTTCTTCTATCCCATTATTCAAATCCTCTTTGTAAGCTACTATCGCATCAGCAATGGCTTTACCCATTTGGGTCTGCCCTTTGGATGAATTGAGATAACTCCCTTCATTCTTATTGGTCAAAAAGCCAGCCTCGATTAACACACTAGGCATAAAGGTTTGATGCAACACGATGAAACCTGCCTGTTTTACCTTTCTATCTTTTCTTTTAAGCTTTACTGTAAAATTATCCTGTAACTTCTTACCCAATAATATACTTTGCTGTAGAAATTCTTCCTGCATAATGGTCAATCCGATAACCGATTCGGGGGAATTGATGTCATATTGCGCATAGCGCTGTTCATAGTCATCTTCCAAGTAAATTACCGAGTTCTCTTTTTTGGCCACCTCAAAATTCTGTCTGTTGGCATGTAGTCCCAAAACGAAAGTTCCAGCTCCATAAGCTTGTGAACTATGAGAATCGCAATGCACCGAAACAAACAAATCCGCATTTGCTTCGTTGGCAATTTTCCCTCTTACGTACAAATCCACAAAAGTGTCATCCTTTCTTGTGTAGATTACTTTGATATTGGGATTCTTTTCCAGTTCCTGCCCAGTTTTCAGGACAATCTGAAGTGCAATATCCTTTTCTAAATAGCCGTTACCCAGGTTCCCAGGATCATGACCTCCATGGCCCGCATCAAGAACAACAACAAATTTCTCCTTCTGAAGAACTTCGGTACTATTTTTGGTAAAAGAGCTTAAAGGGAACAAAAAGGGTAATAGAACTAAGAAAAATAACCTTTGTACAGACATAAGAACTCAAAAATTTTAGCATTCTGTTATGGTTAAAAATATTGTAATCCCCAAGTAACAGAAGAAAAAATATATGTAAGTTTGAGCCCAAAAACTAGGCCAAACTAGCACAAAAATAGGATTTATCACGTTGCAATCAAACAAACATCTTTTCTTATTCCTATTTGTTATCCTAGGCCTTTCGATGCATACCCATGCTCAGGAAGACCCAATAACACCACTACCCATCAAGGCCTTGCAGGATAGTATAGTGGCTCCTTTACTACCTCCCAATATCTTGAACGATTCCATTCCATTGGATTCTGTACAACCTGATTCTGTCCCAAAAAGTGAGGCGGCACTCTTGGATAAAATCAAGTACAAAGCCAAGGATTATGTAAAATTGAGCCAATCTGAGAACAAGATTTATTTGTATGATGAAGCCGAAATCTATTATCAAGATACAGAACTAAAAGCCGGAATCATTGTTTTGGATTATGTTGCGAATGAAGTATACGCCGGGCGGATAAAAGATTCTACAGGGACGTATTCGCAGTTCCCTTATTTCAAACAAGGAGGCAATGAGGTAAGGCCAGATTCCATTCGATTTAATTTTGATACGCAAAAGGCACTGATTTGGAATTCCAGAACAGAACAACAAGCAGGATTGGGTCAGCTGGGCAGTGATGCCATGAAGGTCTATGCTGAAATCACAAAGAAAGAAAATGATTCTGTGTATTTTTTGAGTGAAGGTAAGTTGACCACTTCAAAAGATACAGTCAATCCAGACTATTATATTCGGATTAGAAAAGCAAAGTTTGTCCCCAAAAAGAAAATCATCGCAGGATTTAGCAATATGTACATTGCAGATGTTCCTACGCCCATTGCGCTACCCTTTGCTTATTTTCCCCTTACCACTGGTAGAACTGCTGGTTTGATTTTCCCCACCTTTGGAAATGATCCGCAAAGAGGGTATTTCATCCAGAACGGAGGCTATTACTTCCCCTTTAACGATTATGTAGACCTAAGTGTCACAGGGGACTATTATACCAATGGAAGTTTTGGTTTTAGGGGACAATCCATATATACCAAACGATATAAGTTTCGAGGCAATATCAATTTCAGCTTTGAAAACCTGATTCAGAGCCAAAGAGGTTTTGATGATTTTAGTAGAACAAGCAATTACAATATACGAATACAGCACAGTCAAGACCCAAAGGCTAGTCCCAATTCAAGATTTTCGGCATCGGTAAATTTGGGAAGCAGCCAGTTTTTCACAAACTCTCTAAACCAGGTCAATCGAAATGACGTCCAGACAAATACTTTCGCTTCCTCTATCAGCTACTCTAAAACATTCCCTGCTTATCCATCGGTTAATGCAAGCGTTACTTTGAGTCATACGCAGAACTCCAGAACAGAACAAATCGTGATGTCCCTGCCAACCTTCCAGGCTAGTATGGAGCGTATTTTTCCTTTTGCGAAGCGAGATGGAATTAAAAAAGGAATCGTTCAAAATGTAAATTTTCAATATGATGTCAATGCGCAGAATACCATAACTACGGATGAGCAAAATTTTTCTTTTGATGATGCCAGAGTTGGTGCCAGACACAGAATTCCATTAGCAACTAATTTTAAGGTGGCCAAATACTTAAGTGTTTCTCTGAATGGAAATTATGAGGATGTATGGACCCTTGAAACCATAAATAGAAGGTTTGACGAAGACCTTCAGGAGACGGTTACAGATACCATAGCGGGATTTGACCGTTTTAACCGTTATAATTTGGGAGCGTCTATAGGTACAACCATTTACGGTACTTTTCCATTTAAAGAAGGAAAAAAAATACAAGCAATACGCCATGTGATGCGACCTTCCATCAGTTACAACTATGCCCCTTCATTTGAGCAGTTTTTTGAAACCTTTGTTGATGGAGATGGAGAAGAGGTTCAATTTACCCCATTTGAAACTAGTCTTTATGGAAGACCTTCACTAAATAGAAGCAATTCTATGAGCTTTTCTTTGCAAAACACACTGGAAGCCAAGGTTCGAGATAAAGATTCGACAGCAACAGAGCCCAAAAAGGTAAGCATATTGAGTAATCTAACCTTTACAACAAGCTATAATTTTGAGGCGGACTCTCTTAAGTTGAGTCCTATTAGCATGAATGGGGCCACAGAAATTATAAAGAATGTCCCGATAAACTTTGCGGCTACCTTTGACCCTTTCGCTATTGACAATAATGGAAGACGTATCAATACATTGAACATAAACAATGGCGGTGGACTTTTTCGCCTTACATCAGCAAGAATAAACACAGGATTCGCGTTGAACAGCGATATGTTTAAAAAGGGTGGAGCTAAAAAGAAAGATGAAGATTCTGAACAACAAGATCCTGGTTATGGAGACAATCCATTTGCTTTGGATGACAAAGCCAGAACCGGCGAAACGCTTTTTGAACGCGAGGAAGATGATGCCGGAAATGTGGAAAATCCAACGTATTCCAACAAAATACCTTGGGATGCTCGCTTAACCTATGTTGCTACATACAATAATAACAATCGCCAAAGAGAGCTTACCAATCATTCCTTGATGTTTTCGGGCAACATTAAACTCACACCCAAATGGGAAGTAGGTTTTAATTCAGGATATGATATTAGAAACAAAGGATTTACGGATACCCGATTTATTTTTAACAGGGACTTGGACAGTTTCAGAATAAGTTTTGATTGGACACCTTTTGGACAGTTTGAACGATGGTATTTCTTTATAGGAATTAAGAGTTCCATCCTCAGCGACCTTAAATGGGAAAATAGAAGCCAACCTTTCCGAAGATAAAAGTATCTTTAATCAAAATAAGTTTTTAGTATGAAGACGATTATCAATACGCCTAAAGCACCTGCTCCTATTGGACCCTACAACCAAGCCGTGCTAATTAAGGATACTCTTTTTATTTCGGGTCAAATTCCAATTGATCCCGCAACAGGTAATTTGGTTGAAGGCGATATTCAGGCTGAAACCAAGCAGTCCATGGAGAATTTAAAGGCCATCTTGGAGGAAGCGGGAATGACCTTTGAGCATGTAGTGAAAACCTCAATTTTCATTAAGGACATGTATCAATTTGCAGAAATCAATAAAGCGTATGGGGCTTATTTTAATCCAGATACTGCACCAGCCAGGGAAACAGTTGAAGTGGCAAATCTCCCAGCATTCGTAAACGTGGAAATATCCATGATTGCCATTAAATAGTTTGCTTATGGAATTCCATTAGACCTTCAATTGGTCTTCTGCGGATAACCCCTAAAATCAAGTCATTGCGTTCCAGAACCGTGGTCAATTCATCTTTTAGAAAGTGGGCTATACTTCCTACAAAATGGATGGGCACTTTAGTGGCCAATTCAAATTGCATGATGTAGTTGTTGACAAATTGCTGAAAGCCCTTATCAATTACTCCTTTGCAATATGGGTGTTCTTTGTTCTCTATAATGAAACGGGCAAATGTGGCTAGATAGGTATTTGGGTTGGGTTGCTTATATAAATGATCTTTTATTACATCTGCGTCCAGGTTATAATCTTTGGCAAAACGAATTCCCAAATCCTGAGGCATTTTATGAAAGTAGTAGTCCCTTAGGAGTTTACGGCCAAAGAAGTTACCGCTACCATCGTCCATAAGTATATAACCTAAAGAAGTTACCTTTTGAAACAGTTGATGACCGTCATAGTAGCTACAATTAGAACCTGTCCCTAAAATGCAGACAATCCCTTGATGCCCAATTTTAGTGGTCGAATAGATTGCAGCGTAAGTATCTTCCCGAACTTCTGATTTGGCATTGGGAAAGAAATCCTTGAAAATTTCCTTAAGGAACTTCTTCATGCGGTCGGTGCCGCAGCCCGCTCCATAAAAGTATAACTGACTAACCTGCTCCCTGTTTTGGGATAAATCAAAATTGTTGGCCAGCCGATCTTCTATCACCTCTCTTGAAAGAACCTCTGGGCTCAGTCCCAAGGTTTGTGTTAGAAAAAGTTCTTCACCTTTTTCATCAAGAGCAATCCAATCAGATTTGGTAGCCCCGCTGTCAACAATCAGAATCATACGTTGGTTTTTAGGTTAAACTATAAGGGTGCCGATAACACCAGCACCCTCGAATATTATTTATGTAAGATACAGAATTATAGTTGGGCAACGTGCTCAGCCAAGTCCACCAATTTATTGGAATAACCCGCTTCATTATCGTACCAGGAAACTACCTTGAAAAACTTTGAATTCAACTCGATACCTGCCCCAGCATCAAAAATGCTCGTTCTAGCATCTCCAACAAAATCTTGGGAAACCACAGGTTCTTCGGTATAGCCCAATATGCCTTTCAATTCATTTTCTGAAGCTGCTTTGAATACTTTTTTAATCTCATCGTAAGAGGTATCCTTTTCCAACTTCACTGTTAGGTCAACCACAGAAACATCTGAGGTAGGCACTCTAAATGCCATACCTGTAAGTTTACCCTCTAGAGCAGGGATAACCTTGGTTACAGCTTTCGCAGCACCTGTTGATGCAGGTATAATGTTCAAAAGAGCACCACGGCCTCCTCGATAGTCTTTCTTGGATGGTCCATCAACAGTCATTTGAGTTGCCGTTGTGGCATGCACTGTAGTCATCAATCCTTCTTCAATACCAAAAGTGTCGTCCAATACTTTGGCCAACGGCGCTAAGCAGTTTGTAGTACATGAGGCATTGGAAACAATTGTATCCGATGCTTTTACCTCATCATGGTTCACACCCATTACAAACATAGGTGCATCTTTGGATGGTGCAGAGATTACAACTTTCTTGGCCCCACCATCAATGTGGTATTGTGCTGTTTCCAGTGTAGTGAAAATTCCAGTACATTCAGCAACGATATCGGCCCCTACTTCGTCCCATTTTAAATTTTTTGGGTCTCTTTCAGCGGTCACACGAACCGTTTTTCCGTTAACAACCAAATGGCCATCTTTTACTTCTACTGTTCCATCAAATCTTCCGTGTACCGAATCATATTCCAATAAATATGCAAGGTGTTCCACATCCAACAAATCGTTGATGGCAACAACATCAACATTATCCCTTTTTACCGTGGCTCTGAATACCAATCGGCCTATTCTACCAAATCCGTTGATTCCTATTTTTAAATTTGCCATTTCTTCTTGTTTAGTTTTTAATTATGTAGTCATTATGTCTGAAACTCGTATGAGTTCTTTGTCTATTTCTGTATGAGCCTTAATTGCCTCACTAATTGGGGTAAGTATCAATTTGGTGTCCCGTATTCCCACCATGTAGTTTGATTTTCCTTCAAGTAAGCTCTCTACTGCCTTTACTCCCATTCTACTGGCCAGCACCCTGTCAAAGCAAGTAGGGTTTCCGCCTCGTTGCATATGCCCAAGAACAGATACCCTAACATCGTAAATGGGCAGATGTTCTTCTACATATTCCTTGAGTTCAAAAACATTCTTACCTGTTTTATCGCCTTCCGCAACAATAACAATACTCGAGGATTTTCCAGATTTCTTACTTCGCTTTAAGGAATCCAACAATCTTTCAAGACCTAAATTTTGTTCTGGAATGAGAATCTCTTCGGCACCGGCTCCAACTCCAGCGTTAAGGGCTATGTGCCCAACATCCCTACCCATAACTTCTATAAAGAAAAGTCGATTGTGCGAGCTTGCTGTATCCCTAATCTTATCGATTGCGCCTACAACGGTATTTATGGCCGTATCAAAACCTATGGTATAGCTTGAACCTAAAATATCGTTGTCAATTGTTCCTGGAATTCCTAAAACTGGAAAATTAAATTCCTCATTCAAGGCCAAAGCACCTGCAAAGCTGCCATTACCGCCTATAACCACCAAGGCATCAATACCCTCGGCCACCAATTGCTCATGTGCTTTCTTCCTGCCTTCTGGAGTACGAAAATCATCACAACGTGCAGATTTAAGTATGGTTCCCCCTTTATTGATGATATTGTTTACGCTACGGGCATCCATTGGTTTAAAGTCCCCTTCAATCATCCCTTGATACCCTCTATAAATACCCACACATTCCAATTTTAGATATGCGCAAGTACGTACAACAGAGCGTATAGCGGCATTCATTCCAGGTGAGTCTCCCCCAGATGTAAACACGCCTATTTTTTTAATTTCTGAAGCCATTGAACACTTTAAGATGCCAAAACTAGGAAACTTTATTTAATTAACGAATGAGATATTAACTAATTTGTAATCAACGTTTTTCGCAAACGTTTTCGTAGAATTATCAATGAAAATATGAGAAAAAATCAAGATTAATTTGGTGATCTCTTGGCGGTACTGTTTTTAGGTTTGAAACGAATCAAACTATCTTTCCCCATGATTTCCGTTGACTGAATTGGAGGTGATTTTTCCTCTTTTTTCTCCTTCTTTTGAAAAATCTTTCGCATTAAGTCTTTGAAGTTATTGAAATCGACTTGGTACGAAAGCCCCAATCCCTGTGTATATCCCTGCCGTTCTGCAAAAAACTGTTGGATTTGATTTTCTCGATTAAAAATCTTTGCGCTGAGCGTTCCTTCTTCATTTAGCAAAACCTGTACCTCTACATCTCCGGCAACAACAGTTTCCGACACACCCCCGACCGGGACTCCCAATCTGCCATTTACCAGTACCCTATCCGAAATTTTTGTTGAGACGGTAACTCCAATGCGGTTTTCGGTTTGAATATCCGCTTCAGGGTTAAGCAATCCTTGTTCATAAGATAGACCAAAATTCAATTTATCGTTTTCACCTGCCAATATTTGATTCAACAAGCCTGACGCTGTTTGAATAAGGTTTCCTGTAACCAATTGTTGGTTGAGTCCACCTGATTGGTCGTCTACAAAAGTTCCTTGCGCCATTAGGAAAAAAGCATTTCGTTCTTTTACTGTTGGATCTTGGAGTCTATATTCCAATTCGGATTGAACCACAGAATTGGTTCCAGGGAAATCAATATCAAAACTAATGTTCGGGTTCTCCAGTTCTCCATCCAACCTTACCACTACTTCGGTCGGTATTCTTCCGTTGAATCCTTGGTTGTCCAATAGAGGTGCTGGATTGGCATTAAGGGCATATACTGCCTCCAAATTTAGTTGCGCCGCTAAAGGGTCTCGCTCCCAAAGAATGGTTCCTCCAGGGCGTACTTGGAATGTTTTGTCTATTACACCTCCATATCTAAAATTGTACTCTCCAGTAACCGCAACAAATTCTCCATACATATTGAATTTACCATTTGTGTTGATTTCAATCAGTAAAATTCCTTCACCAGTTCCTTTAAGTGAACTCCCTGTATTCTGGTCAACAACGATTTCAACCTCGGCATCTGGTGTTACTGCCAAATCAAAGGCCATTTCCAAACCTTCATAATCCTTTAGCACACGTTCCTCCTTAAATGTTTCCGTGCCCTTTTTTTCAATAAAATTAATGAACGAATAATCGCCAACTGAGGTTACGTCGCTAAGTGGTATTTTCAAAGATGTACCTGGGCCAGTGGTTGCATCAACTGAAATGGTAAGTCCTTCCGTAGGTCCATAAATACTACCGGTACCATTAATGAAACCTGTTCCGTAGTATAAGGCTTCTTCATTAAATTCGGTATTCAGTATCATAAACCGGTCGTTCCTAGTATCCACATCCAAATCCAAAGACCAGTCTCCAAAAGCTGTGTGGTTAATCGTACCATCCAAGGTTGCCGTAGTACCCTCCGCAACATCAGAAAGACCAATATTTTCAAAATAAAAGGTTTGATCAAAAAGGCGGACTTGGGAAAATGGAGCAAAATCATAATCCACATTTAGGTAAGGTATACCTAAGCCAGCTTCATTAAGCGTTAAATTACCACTAATTGAAGGGTTTTCGGCTTTGCCTATCACTTTTACGTTTCCGCTTATTTTTCCCCTAATATTAGAAATAACATCTTCACCTAAAGGACTGAACGGTTCCATTTCAAAATCGGTAAAATTAGCAGTAAGTTCCAGTCGTGTGTCTTTATTTTTATTGGTAATCTTTCCATTGATGGACATTTTCTCCCTTCCATTATCATCCAACCAAGTACTAATACCAAATTGGGTAAGGTCATTGTTTCCAAATATTCCAATTTCCAAATCACCAAGCCTTGAATCGTTTACACTTAAATTATCAATATTTAGACTGGATGTTGGCAAGTACTTCCCTTCTTTTTGAAGAATGTTCAAGAAACCATTAACGGTTCCATCCAATTTTAAACTATCCACTTTAGGTGTAATTTTATTCAATGACACTATTTTGAACTGTAGGTCCAAATCTTTATAGGTGGAATCTGCCAGCTCCCCACGTAACCTTATCTGTTCTTCATTTTCGTTGTCCATGACCAAATCTTCTATCCAAATACTGTCCAAGGTCCTATTTAAGATTACTTTATTTTTGGTATTGCCCTCTTTATTCAATACCCAAGTGTTTCCTTTGAAGTTCATTTCTGACTTCTTCAGTCCAATTACAGATTTGTTTTCTTGGTTGAACGTATGGTAAAAATTTAAGTTATAGCTATCATCCAAACCCCGGCCCCCTTTAAACTCTGTTCTAAAGAACAAAGTATCTTTTAGGGTTGTATTAATCAGATTGAAATCCTTCACATCATAATATAAAGTTGCCATATCTTCTACCGAAAGGAAAGTATTAAATAAGGGGTTTTTGTTGTCAATCTTCAATTCCAGATTGTCAAACTCATTCCCATAGGCCTTAATATTTGGTGATTTAAAAGTGAGTTTAAAATCCCCTTCATCGGCAACAATATCACCCCTGATGTAGGTATTGGCATCAAACGAGACCTCCGGAAAGAAAACATCAACTATTTTATTGTATATCTTGAAGTTGAAACTTAATTCTTGGCCTTCTGAAATCTCAAAGGGTCGATAGTTTGTGTAAATGCTGCCAACAGAATTTTGAACCAACTTTCCTATTTCCTCAACCTTAAACCTTCCTTTTACATAACCTGTAATGATATCAGGAGAATTAATTTCTACTGTCCTTACGGTATCTGCATCAAAAGAGGACAAAACTGAAAAATCTTCGAAATAATAGGTCTCGTTTTTGTTTTGATAAGTTGTGTTTGAGAAACGTACTTGTCCTATAATGTTGTCCAACGTATTACCTTCTATATCCATGTTCAGATTTCCTTTGAATATGGATACACTGTCATTGATAAAATTCAGACGCTTCAGGTCTGCATGATCTACAGAAGCTATAAAATTGAATTTATTGGCCCCGTCCCCAAAATCAGCTAATCCTTTAAAATCAAACTTGAAATTCTCATCACTACTTAGTAAGGAACCATCAAAAAGTTCTTCCTTTAGTATTCCTGATACTTTGAGTCCGTTATATTCATAACCATTGAATTCCAATTTGTATACCTCACCTATTACTTCCGTATTGAGGTACTCAGAAATGAATCCTTTCCCTTCAACATTGACATCCATGCTCGCCAATCCCAACTTCTCGTCCTCAACAAATGTTCCCAAATCAAAATCAATGAGGGAAATGAATCCTATATAAGAAGCATCGTCAATAGTTTGAATGTTGGTCATTTGCAAATCGGTGTAACTGCTACCAATGGCTGTATTCAGGTTTACTTTAACATCTAAAGATGTCTCAGTTACCTCGGCGTTTCCCCGAATGGTAAATTGCCCTAGCTTTTGAAATGACGAAGGGATGCTCTTTCCTAAAATATCTGGCAGCAGTGACCTAAGTTGGTAATAACTGGAGGTTAGGTTATCAATATCTCCATTTAGCACAAATGGAGCAGTTTCGCTGAAAAGGTTCTGAAATACAAAATCTCCTCGTATGCCAGTATTCTCAGATCTTAAAAACAAGTCTTCTACTTCCAAATTATTGAGGAAGCCACTTATTTTTGATGAAAATGAGACCATTTTATTGCTCCCAAACTCATTGTAAAATGTGTTGATTTCATTTAAAGCCACAGTGGATTCTGTAAACTCTGCCGTAATCTTAACCTTGTCCAAAAACTCCGAAAAATCCTCTCGGTTGTAGTCGAATACTAGATTACCCATGAGCTGGGATTGTTCGGTTTTGATTTCCAATGCATCAAACCGCATTTGCTGTTTGGTGTATTTAAAATTAGTGGACAATTGTTCTAAACGGATTCCCCGTTTACTGTCCATGGCCAATTCATTGATTGTTATTGTAACCTCAGGGCCCAAAATCTGGAAATCACTGGCATCAATCTCGAGATTGAAGAAATTCAAGGTTTCTTGTTTTTCCAAGTTCTCATCCACCAATTTGAATTTACCTTCAGAAATTTGGATTTCATCCGAAGACATAAAAAAAGGTGGAGTTCCAGGTGCTCTTGGCTTACCATCATCTAGTTTTGCTACGAAAACGTCCAGATTAGTATCGTCTTCACCCTTATAGGTTTTCAAATTAAAAACTACCCCATCCAATTCCATGTCGCCAAATTCCAAACTTCCATTGGACATGTTTCGAAGGTTAAGAATAGAAGTAGAAAGTTTTTGAATATAGGCTAGTGTATCCTTTTTATGGTCCTCAACATAAATTCCTTTGAGTCCTGCATTTAGACTGAAAAGGGAAAGACTCAATCTATCTATGGAAATATTGGTACCAAACTCCTCATTTAAGGACTTGGTAGCATATTGACCTAGTCTGGTTTGCACCGCGGGTAAGGAAAGTATCAATGAAGCCAATACCATTATCAACAGAATGGATAATAGTAATCGAACCAGTATTTTCCTAAGTTTTTTGATAGGGCTTTATGTTTTACTTTTGTATGACCAATTTTTGTTCCAAAGCCTGTGACTACCAAAAAAATATACATTCTTGCGATAGAATCGTCATGCGATGATACTTCAGCGGCCGTTTTATGCAATACAAAAGTATTGAGCAATGTGGTGGCTACCCAAGAGATTCATAAACAATATGGCGGGGTGGTACCTGAATTAGCCTCTCGTGCTCATCAACAAAACATAGTTCCAGTGGTCCACCAAGCCTTGGCCAAGGCAAATATCGATAAAAAACAACTTTCAGCCATAGCCTTCACAAGAGGGCCCGGTCTTATGGGATCTCTTTTGGTAGGTACTTCGTTCGCAAAGTCGTTATCATTGGCTTTGGATATTCCTTTGATTGAGGTGAATCATATGGAAGCCCATATTTTGGCTCATTTTATTGATGACGAAGAAATGACTGCTCCTCCTTTTCCATTTTTAGGAATGACCATTAGTGGAGGACATACACAGATTGTAAAGGTCAATCATTACTTTGACATGGAGGTGCTAGGCGAAACTCTGGATGATGCGGTAGGAGAAGCATTTGACAAGAGTGCCAAGTTAATGGGACTACCCTATCCTGGAGGTCCTTTGGTAGACAAACATGCGAGACAAGGTAATCCGAGTGCTTTTTCTTTTCCGAAACCCAAGGTTGATGGATTGAATTTCAGCTTTAGCGGTCTCAAAACCAGCATTCTTTATTTTCTTCAAAAGCATACAAAGAATAATCCAGATTTTGTTCAAGACAATATTGATGACATCTGTGCTTCAGTGCAGTACACCATCCTTGAAATTCTAATGGACAAGCTTGAAAAGGCGGCCAAGGAAACTGGAATAAAACATGTTGCCATTGGGGGTGGGGTTGCTGCCAACTCAGGAATAAGACAACGATTGCAGGATGCAAGGGAAACCAAAGGTTGGACCACCTATATACCCAAATTTCAATATTGTACCGATAACGCAGGCATGATTGGAATTGTAGGGTACTTAAAGTTCTTAGAGAATCAATTTACCAACCAAGGTATTGCTGCGAAGGCAAGGTATGCCATAGGTAGCTAAACTAACAGAATTTAGGATGCAGCTTTTTTACAGTCCTACGCTAGACACCACAACAACTTCCTTTTTTTTCTCTCCCGAAGAAAGCAAACATATCAGCAGGGTGCTTCGAAAAAAAGAAGGGGATACACTCCACATAACCAATGGCAAAGGATATCTTTTTGATGCCGAACTACTCTCAACGGATTCACGGAAATGTCATGCGCAAATTGCAAAAATTAGTCAAACTGAACCAAGACTCTATAGTTTGCATATGGTAGTTTCTCCAACAAAAATGAACGATCGTTTTGAATGGTTTTTGGAAAAAGCAACTGAAATAGGTGTTGACGAGATTACCCCAGTTCTTTGTAAGAGGTCAGAACGAAAAACGCTGAAATTAGAACGTATGAACAGAGTTCTACAATCGGCCATGAAACAGTCCTTGCAAACTTTTCTGCCCAAACTTAATCCACTCACTTCTTTCGATGACTTTATAAAAAACGGTCCAAAACACTCATTTTCATTCATAGCACATTGCGAAAAAAATGAGAGAAAAGAATTGAAAAGCCTCCTTGCTCCAAAAAAAGACACCACTATTCTTATTGGTCCTGAAGGTGACTTCTCATCTGAGGAAATTGATATGGCCATAAAAAAAGGGTATCACCCCGTTGCATTGGGCAACACCCGGTTACGGACAGAAACCGCAGCTATTTTTGCATGTACTGCAGTTGCAATGACCAATATTGAATGACCTAAACTTTGGTTTTTGTGGCACCTGTAATATCCAAGGCCTCATTTTCAGTCAATAGCATGAGAGTAGTACCTTCATTTTGCCTTACCAAAGATGGAATGCTAATACTTCCTGTACCTTTAGACAGCTTCAATTCATTATAACTCTCTGACACCACAATATTACTATTCTTAAGCGTTCTATTTCTATTTTCCCCTCGTTTGACAGAGGTTGTCCTTTCATCAAGAACCAAAACCGCCCTTAAGGTCTTATCCGAAATATCACCATCAATTTCATAATCAAAGGAAACTGAATTTGCACTTCTACTCACATTGCTTAATGCAATTTGATTTTGAGCCTTTTTGGATTTATATTTATCAATATTGGCGTACATCTTGCCACTACTGGACCCTACAAAATGTTCCTTTCCATTTACTATGGCCTCGGGAGTGTAATTTCCACGATATCCCAGTTTCTGATTATAATAACTTTGCCGTTTTGTATACCGCGCATTGCTAAAGGGATCTTCCCATCCGATGTAATTCCAATAGTCTACGTGATAGGACAAAGCAAACACTTCATTTGGGTATTGGTTTTTGACTTTTTCGAGTAAAACATCCGCAGGAGGACAACTGGAGCAACCTTGTGAGGTAAACAGTTCTACCACTATAACCGATGGAAAGGTTTCATCAGACGTCACTTCATTTTTAGTTATTGAAACAGGTGTATCTTCAATTTTGGCCGTGTAAAAGGCCATAAAAACCATCCCGAGAAAGGCGATGGCAGGGATTATGATTTTTTTAGACATGAATACAGTACTTTTGATATACTCTCTTAATCGTGGATCAATGGCACAACTTACCCGTTTCTTGGCTTTTTTAACTTTTTTTGTGATATATGTAGGTCATTGCCAACAAGTTGGAATATTAAAATATGGTGGTGGTGGAGATTGGTATTCCAACCCTACCGCTTTACCCAATTTAATTCAGTTTTGTAATGAGAATATCGATACCAAGCTGGATGCAAAGCCCGAAACCATAGAGGTTGGCAGTATTTCTATCTATCAATTTCCTCTAATTCATATGACCGGCCATGGAAATGTCTTCTTTACCGACGAAGAAGCCGAAAATCTGAGAAATTATCTGTTATCCGGAGGATTTCTCCATATTGACGATAATTATGGTATGGAACCTTATGTAAGGCGTGAGTTAAAAAAAGTGTTTCCCAATAAAAGTTTAGAAGAAGTGGGTGGCGACCACCCCATCTTTGCCCAAAAGTTCAATTTTGAAAATGGCCTGCCCAAAATACATGAACACGATGGCCAACGACCACAGGCACTAGGTATATTTGAAGAAGGAAGACTAGTTTTATTGTTTACCTACGAAAGTGATTTAGGCGATGGATGGGAAGACCCCGAGGTACATAATGACCCTGAAGAGGTACGATTAAAAGCGCTTCAAATGGGAGCCAACATTGTGGAATATGCCTTTAAAAACTAATCAATGAATGCCAAAACAATATCTGAAGGAATTCTAAGAGCTGTTGCCATTATTGTAGCCGTGGTCTTATTGGTATACTTCTTTATAAAAATCCAATCGGTTATAGCTTACTTGGCCTTGGCCGCTGTGATTGCTCTTTTGGGAAGACCTATAGTCCTATTCTTGAGGCGAAAACTTAAATTTCCAAATACACTGGCCGTAGTGGCGACCATGGTATTGATGATAGGACTCTTTTTAGGAATCTTAGCGCTTTTTATTCCTCTAATATCTGAACAAAGCAAAAACCTTTCATTGTTGGATTTAGAAGATTTAAAAGCCAATCTTAACACCTTGTATTTTGAAATATTGGAATACTTTGGAGCAACTACTGATGGGGTAAATGATTTAATTGAAGAGGCTGGACTGGAAGAAAATGTTATACAGGGATTGGACTTAGGGTTTATTCCCAACTTCCTAAATTCCTTTGTCAATTTTTTGAGCAACTTCAGTATTGGTTTGTTTTCGGTATTGTTCATTTCTTTCTTCTTTTTAAAGGATAGTAAACTGCTTCAAAAGGGTATGCTCGTTTTTGTTCCAGACCAAAAAGAAGGCAATTTAGTAGCTACGATTGATAAAATAAATGGTCTACTATCCAGATACTTTGCCGGTATACTTTTACAGCTTCTTATTCTTTTTATCATCTATACCATAACCTTGTTTATTGTTGGAGTGGAAAATGCCATCGTCATAGCCTTCCTCTGTGCCTTGTTCAATATCATACCTTATGTTGGACCAATCATAGGAGGAGCTATTATGATTACCCTAACCATGACCAGTTTTTTAGGTGCTGATTTTAGCACTGTAATCTTACCAAAAGCCAGTTATGTTTTAATCGGAATCATTATAGGTCAGCTCATTGATAATTTCTTTTCACAACCCTTTATTTTCTCTACCAGTGTTAAATCTCATCCACTTGAAATCTTTCTCGTAATCATTATAGCAGGTTTGCTTTTTGGTGTTGTTGGGATGGTCGTAGCTGTACCCGGATATACGGCAGTAAAGGTTATTCTGAAGGAATTTTTAACGGGAAATGCGTTTGTGAAAAAGTTAACTAAAAACTTGTAGTTTTTGTTTGAATAAACTCATATTAAATACTGGTCCACAAAGTTTTATAAAAAATAATTGGAACACTGACATCGTGTCAGTATTGCTACAAAAACCCGTTTTCGAGGGTATATCCCAAAAAGAGTTGGCCCAACAACTGGAATCCAAAAAAAAGGCTAAGCAAAAGCTGCCAACTTGGTTCAATTCGGATGAAATTTATTATCCCCCAAAACTTCATTTGGAACAAACCAGTTCCGAAGTTACCGCTGAATACAAATCCAAATTGGTTAGTGGAAAAAGTCTTGTTGATCTCACAGGAGGTTTTGGCGCGGACACTTATTTTTTTTCGAAGAGAATAACCCATGTGTTTCATTGTGAAACCAACCAAGGATTGAGTGAGGTTGCCGCTCATAATTTCAATCAGTTTAAGATTGAAAATGTTACTTGTATTCCCGAAGATGGTTTTCATTTTTTAAAAAAATCCTCTTCCACTTTTGATTGGATTTTCGTGGATTCATCTCGAAGGGACAAAACAAAAGCAAAGGTCTTTTTTTTAAAAGATTGCGAACCCAATCTATCGGATACCCTTCCAGAATTATTTCGGTTTTCAAAGAAGATTTTAATAAAGGTATCTCCATTATTAGATATCTCTCAAGCAATGCAAGAACTCAAATATGTGAAAGAAGTTCATGTTGTGGCGGTAGATAATGAGGTGAAAGAAGTTCTTTTTGCGTTGGAAGCAGATTTTATAGGTGAGACGGTGTTTCATGCGGTGAACCTCCGTTCAGGCAGAAAAGATACTTTTAAGTTTACCCAAGCAAAAGAGAAATCAATACAACCAGATTTGGGATTACCCGCTAGGTACTTATACGAACCCAATGCCGCTATTCTAAAATCAGGTGCTTTCAAAACTATTGGCAAACAATTTGACTTACAGAAACTTCATTTGCATTCACATTTATATACTTCTGATAAACTCATAGAATTCCCCGGAAGACGTTTCTTAGTTAAATCATGTTTGCCTTATTCAAAAACTACACTAAAATCTTTTAGGGGAACTAAAGCCAATATTGCTACGCGAAACTTTCCCATTTCGGTAGCTGAACTCCGCAAGAGACATAGAATATTAGACGGAGGTGAAGATTATATATTCTTCACCAAGTTTTTGGATGAAAGTAAACAGGTAGTTGTGTGTGAAAAAATAGTTGAAACTGATTAAAAAACTATTTGGTTTCTTCTGGACAATCCCATTTAAAATTGGCCACCTTATCATTTGAACCAGCAGAAAGATTATAATGCCACCATTCCGTTCGAATGGACCAAAATCCATGTTTCTCCATAGTCTCTTTTAAAAACTTTCGATTACTAAGAATCTCCTCAGACAAATCCATATTGTCGTGATAGGCCCTTTTTCCAAAGAAATCAAAGTCTGTTCCCATATCTAAATCGTTTCCTTCAAAATCCACCAAGGTGATATCAACAGCTCCTCCCCTGTTATGAATGGAACCTTTAACGGGATTGGCCACATATTGCGGATTGGGTACAATTTTCCACATTTTGAATTGCACAAAATTTGGCCTATAACAATCAAAAAACTTGATTTTATACCCTTTATCCATAAACTCTGCATTGGCCTTAATCAAGGCTTTGGCGGTTTTTGCCCGAGTATAGCACTCAGGACAATCATATACCTTAGCTTTCAGAAAATTGTTTTCCGTAGCGTAGCGTAAGTCGTACTTGAAATCATGACTAAAGTCAGCCAGCCGAACAAAGGTGGTATCTGCCACACCAGTAAAACTTTTAAGTGCTTTTTTCTGCTTTTCGACGGGCAGTACGGTATCTTTTACAATACGTTCAACACTATCTATCTCAGGAAGGGTTGCACTCACTGATACGTTTCCGTTGCGTTTACAAGAAATCGTAGTTAAAATCAAACATAAAACCAGATATTGTTTCATCACTTTCTTTTTTGTTCAGCAAGCCAACTATATAATTCTTCGGTAGTATAGGCTTTTGCCCAAGAGTTATGACCAACTCCTTCGTACCTGGTGTACTTCACCGTATAGCCCATTGACTTTAATTTCTTTACCATGGTGTCAGATTCAGACACTGGAATAACCTTATCCTGGTTACCGTGAAAAACCCATATGGGCATATTTTTATTTATCCAGTGGGCATAGGGTACTGGTGTCATGCCACATACAACTGCCATCGCCGCAAACTTTTCTGGATACTGGACGGCCATACTCCATGCAGCACTGCCACCTCTGCTCAAACCACTTAAATATATACGGTCGGGGTCAATCCTGTTTTTCTCAACTACATCCTCCAAAAGCTGTATCAAAGCCTGGGTGTTCCACCACTTCTTTTTATGAGGGTTTTGTGGCGCCAAAACCAAAAAAGGAAATTGCTTTCCTTCAACCAACATTTTAGGAGGCCCGCTTCCACGTAGGTCACTAAGCGTACCACCAGATTCTCCGCCACCATGTAAAAAAAGTAGAATGCCAAATTCATCCTCTTCATTCGAATCATAGCCTTCGGGATAGTACAGATAGTATTTGAGGTTTTCTTCAGTATTTACATTCAACTCTCCTCGAGTCAATCTAGATTGGGATTGACAGGCATTTAAACTTAAAAAGCTGATAATTAGAGTTAACTTAAGTACTTGTCTGAATTTGGGCATATCGCAAGTTACAAAAGTTTATCCGCGATTTCCAACCAACTGTTGGCACGGTCAAAACCTTGGGTATGGACATTGTGGGGAGAAGTGAAAAGTATTGTTTTTCCATCAAACCTCTCCAAGTTATAACTTCTATCATCAATTAAAAGGGTTCCCTTTAAGATATTCTTATGCCCGCAAAGAATTCGCCTTTGCCAAGGAATGAAAGGAAAATGAACATCCAACCAATTCGATTTCTCTTCAAGGGAATTCGGGAATTGCATAGCGGCAGAAGCTATATATACTTTGTATTTCTCATTAAGCTGTTCAAGGACTTCTCTACTTTTCTCAATAACGGACAGCTCTTGAAAAAAACCTCTTGTATAGGCATGCTGCCTTATACTTTGTTGGTGTTTTTCAGGGACACACTGCCATACTTCTTTTCCAAAACACTCTTCTCGGGTAAGAGAAGCTCCAAATTCTGAATTATAAACGTCAATATGGGCTTGATAGGTGTCTGCAAGAACCTCATCCATATCTACAAATAATGTCATAGCCTATTTTTAAAGAACGAAGTAATGAAAAACACAAGTAACGACAAAGAGCCCTTTCAAAAGATAATTATATAATAACCTCCTTTGAAGAGCTCTCCGTTACCTAAAAAAGAATTGAAATATAATTTCTAAAATTTTAGTGCTTCCTGCGCGTCCCAAAGACCCCAATAGGCACCAACATCTCCCTCTGCTCCTACTTTCCATGATTCATCAAAAGAAGAAAAGTAGAAAACCTCTATGTCGTCTTCCTGTGCCCATTTTTGGGTATTCATGAAGTACTTGAGCATATTGTCCAAAGAAGGGTACGCACCTTCCAAACTTGACCCTTTACTTGGCCAACCTGTTTCGGAAATGATTACTTTTTTTCCTTTAGCCGCCCGCAGTGCCCTTTGATACATATCCTTCATATACAATAAGGAATAATCCAAATCACAACCTTCCCAAAATGGATAGCAGTTGGCCAAAATCACATCGCATGCATCGGCTATTCTTGGATGGTCGGAAAATTCGTAATAGGCATCCACATACCCCATGGGAACATTTGGTATTGCCTGCTTTACCCGGCCCATAAAACCTAACAACTCATCTTCTGTAAGGTCCCCTCGTAATAAAACCTCGTTGCCAACCGCAGCTATGTCCACATAGCCCTCATTTGCCATTTGAATCAAGTTGGTTACTTCTTGCTCATTTATTTTTGGGTCATCTCCCAACCAAGCTCCCACCATAGTCTTTATTCCATATTCACGGGCAATTTTGGGAATCAGTTCGTTTCCTTCGGTACATGAGAATGAACGAACCCAATCTGTATAGGGTCGTATGATTTCCATTCTTCTTCGTATCTGTTCTTCGTTTATTTGCTCACCAGGTTTTTGACCTTCTTCATAGGGACTAAAGCATAGTCCGTGCATTCCTCCTTCCAAGACTTCTTTGCAAAGCGTTTTAAGTTCATCGCTTGACTTTCCATTATAGTCAAGAGCGGCCAAAGCCAAATATTTTTCTTTTCTAGATGAAGACATAGTATTCTTTTATAGTGTTTTACTAGGTTATTTTGGTTTATGGTAAATCTGATATACGTGGATAAATTTTGGGTTTGACCCTAATAGATAGATTCTCTTTTGAACTGTAAAATATCCTAAAAAATACCTCGACAATTCTTTCTCGTATAGATTTTTATGCGTTCCGCTTCTTTAGCTCCTTTGGGCATTTCTTCCAACTTTAAACCTGGATAGTCATCTGCTTCTTTCCATTTTTCTATAGTGGCACTAAAGAATGCTGATGCCTCCGAATCCGCTTCGTAAATAATAAGATCGTAGGCTTCTCCTTTATCGCCACCAAATCGAGTAACCACTTGCCACTCACCATCTCTTTTATATGATGTATTCGTATGGTCTGATTGAGGATAATAACGATCATCGGTAGGTCTAATGATTACCCAAATATCCTCTTCATGAGATTCAGGATAAACACCCATAGTAAGAATGCGGCAGTCCACTGAATCTTTATCTATTGGTGAAACAACCTTTACTGCGTTTACATCTCCTTCAATCTTTAACCTCTTTCCAATAGAAACTTGCTCAATTTGGGTGTTGTAGTTTACCAATTCAGAAGAATAACTACCATAAATCATCATCAAAACCCCAATGATTCCAATAGGTACTCCCAGTTTAGAGCTGATAAGTCCTTTGCCTGAACTTCCCTTTATACTACCAAGTATTGCTAACAGTGTAAGCAAAACCCCGATGGATAGGATTATTATTTTTGTTGACATCTTTTTATCTTTTTAATTATATGATTTTGTGACCAATTCCAGGACTTTATAATACTCCTCTTCGTTCTTCCAATTGCGCTTTAATATCCTTCGCCCTTTCTTCTGATAGACTGTACTTCCACATAATCCAAATAGCTAATCCTGCAGTAACGGCAGGAATGACAATATCGGCAATTCTAAGTTTTGTTAAAGTATCCGCTGTCTGCGTAGCGGCGTTGCCATCAAACCCAATTACTTTAAGGACCAGACCACCTAAGACCAAAGCCAATCCTTGACCAAGTTTTACAACCCACCAGTACAAAGCACCAAAAGTTCCCTCTTTTCTTGGCATACCATTGACAAGTTCGTCCAAATCACAAACATCGGCGGTCATACTCATCATTAAGGTGAACAAACTTCCTAAACCAAATGACATCAGGGGAATTGGAATAAAAGAGAGCCAAATATTGTCTGGTGTAAAAGCCCACCACTTCATCAAATACCCCACTATTGAAAGGGCTGTTGAAATGATAAAAGCCCTTCTTTTTCCCCATTTCTCAGCCATCTTTGATACAATTGGAATCACCAAAAATGCGGAAACCAATGCTCCTATGGAACTAAACCAAGCTGGCCATGTAGAAGTGGCTTCGTAACTTCCATTGAAGATATAAAAAACAAAAATAAAGAAGCTAAAGGAGGCTACAATTTGATAACCGTTGAACACCAAAAAGGTAGCTCCACATAATTTCATAAAAGGTTTATTCTTTACCGCCTCTTTTATACTTATAAATAGGTCTTTCAGATTGCTGAATATTGAAGTAAACGTTAGCTTTTTTCTATTTGCCATATGGGAGGCATCAATTCCGCGACAGAAAATAGCTGGCAAAAGACCCATAAACAAACATGCCACACCTACATAAATCGCCATGGTTCTTACCCCTTGGGCTTGATCACTAAAAATATCTGGATCTGCTATAATAACCCAAAACCAAGGTACAATGACCCAAGCCAATAGACCAACCGTTTGGGAGAATGCCATAAGACGTGTTCGCTCATTATAATCGGAGGTCATTTCATATCCAAGTCCTACCAAAGGTGTTGCAAACATGGTGTTTCCGATGAGAAACACCATTGACATGATTAAAAAGTACCAAAAATTATAATCTGAAGAATTGTTCTCATCCAATTGCCAAAGCAAAACAAAAGTAATGGCACTAAGTATACCACCAACCAATATGTAAGGCCTCCTCCTTCCCCATTTTGAGCTTGTATTATCTGAAATAAACCCCATAATGGGGTCTGTAATCGCATCAAAAAATCGAGGTAAGCCCCCTAAAAGTCCTGCTAAAAAAGGATCCATGCCAAACGCTGTGAGCAAGAAGAACATAAAAAATCCCAATGCTCCCGGGTATAGGTTCAAAACCAAGTGACCAGCTCCAAAGGCTGCTTTCTGCCCTAAAGGGACTCTATCATTTTTCGCTGTTTTTACTGTTGACATAGGAACTGTGTTTTAGTTAGTTTGCATTGGTTTTAATAGAATAGTTTGAATAGATTTTGGATTTATGGATACCTTTTGGGCGCTTTCACCCAAAATCAGTTCAAACTGTTTTTTGGATTCGCTTTCATTGAATACCACTGCAGCTATTGAACCATCTGGATTCTGTGCTGCTGTGACCAAGAGGTCCTCATCCGTTTTTTCAAACCCTATTCGTGTAGCACCGGGCCGTATAAACCGACTAAAATGTGCCATTGTATAATAGATTGGTGTGAAATACACCTCATCTTCTGCTTCATCAACAATTACGGGAGCAACACACCAATTTTCAAACCAGTTGGGACCTCCTTGTTTGTTCAAGACCATGTTCCAGTCAATCCATCCGTCGACCCAGTTATTGAGGCACCCAATTATATCTCTAGCATATCTGTTGACAGGTGCATACTTTGGGTGTAAATGTTTTTGGTCTTCCGGAGCCCAATCCCAACCCCAATCTGTAGCTTCTTTTGACCAATACCACTCATCATCCTTCCACTTTGGGACCTCGGCATCTACACAAGCTTCAGATTGAATCAAATATTTATTTGGGGCTTTTGAATGCGCATATTGCAAGGCTTCTGGAAAGACCTCAAATGTGCTGGCATACCAGTGAATGGCGGTCCCATCGAAGTATTTGGAAGATCCCTCCGTTCTGAACATTTCATCCACCCACTCATTTAAGTGTTCCCTATTTTGATCGTATCCCAATACCTTAACATTGTGACCATCTTCTTCTAGTTTTGGTCCTAAATAATACTGAACGAAATCTGTCATTTCCTCAGGTGAAAAATGCATACTTTCCCAATTATTATCATTTCCCAATGGTTCGTTTTCCACTGTGAATCCCCAGATATCGATTCCTTCCAAGGCATAAGCATCAATATATTTTGAGAAGAACAATGCCCAAGTATTATAGTACTCTGGAAGCAGTTTACCCCCTCTCCAATCCCTGTTGTCCTTCATCCAAGGAGGAGCGGTCCATGGTGATGCCAGTATCTTAAAACCATCTTTTGAAGCTGCCATGGCTTCTTTGATAAATGGAATTATATCATCTCTATCTTCATCAATGGAGAAGTTGTTCAGCTCTAAGTCGCCTTCAACCGGAGCATAGGAGTAGTTAATGATCGAAAAGTCGCAAGAGTTCATATGGGTGCGAGTCAATGAGTATTTTGCTCCATCCTCTCCAAAATAGGCGTTGATGATTTTATCCCTGTTCTCTTTGCTCAATTTGTTTAGCAAAAAGGCAGAGGCTTCAGTAAACGAACCTCCAAAACCTGTAATGGTTTGAAATTTCTGTTCTGGAAGTATCTGAATTTTGGTTGTAGTGCCTTCTGTATCAAAATCTGTTAGCGAGCTTAGTTTGTTTCCATTGGCAGAAGTTTCATACACCTCAACTTCCAGTTTTTGCTCAACAATACACCCATTCAGTGTTACGGTCAATATCAGCATGAAATAAATATGGTTAAAATTTTTCATTTGATTTCATTTTCATCCTTTGTGTCTCTTTTTGACAACTATATTTTAGTGTGCCACCGATTGTTCTTCAGCCAAGGGAGGAACAAGAACATCTTTCATTAAAGCTTCTTTATCACCACCGTAGGTTTTGGTAATTGGATTTCCATTTCTAGTCAATCCATCAAAGACCCCAGAATCTACAAGGGGCCATAATGCATATTTTGCCTTTCCATCAATAGTAATCAACCCGAAATGATTCTCGGAACCGTTCTGGTTACCAGCATCTTTCCAACGTTCATTGAATGCTTCAAAATAAAAACAAGAAATACCTTCTGCATTGGTCCATTCTCTCATATGCCTGTAATAGAGTGCTTCTTTATACTCATCCGTAGCCTTAGAGCCTTCAGGACCATAGAATCCATCTGATGTAGTGGCCCATCCTGTTTCTCCAATATGGATAGGTTTATCCACTCCCAAACTAAGCATGTATTCTTTTACAGCTTTGTACTGATTTTTTGCAAAATCTCCTGCCCGCAACATGGCTGCATCTATTTTTTCTATATCTGAAAGATTTGCTTCAGATTCTGGAACTTTCCAAAACTCAGGATTGTAGTGTGAATTGTGGTAGGGATAGGTATGCATAGAGATATAATCCACTGCTTTAATCAGTTTTTCCAAATCCTCAGTATGATAGCTTTCTTCACCACCACCCCATGAGGCATAGTCATCTGAACTGGTTATCCATAAATCCGCCGGCAATTCTCCGCTAATTTTTAAAAATTGTAAATGGTTTACCCACTTTAAAATTACTTCGGGCTGTACGTAATAACTAGTAGCCCAATTAATCATAGCTTCATTACCAACGGCAACTACTTTAACAATGTCGGGGTAGGTATTGGCCAAAGCCACTGCTCGAGCAATCTCACCCTCATTCTGTTCGCTTTCCACATTATGGTCCGGTTCTTGACCTGTCCAAGCGTTCTTGCAATCTATCCAAGCTCCAAGCATTACATACATTTCGAACTCGGTATCCTCAGTCTTTAACTCCTTAATTGCCTTTAGTACATTACCTGCATGTGGTAACTGCACATTATAGGTTCTGAGAATTTTTATTCCCATAGCCGACAGCAGTTTCATATCATCTTTAATCTCAGCTACCGAGGGTTGGCTATCACGGCTTACTTCCCTATATCCTCCATAACTTATGGCGAGATAATCTGGATTACCTAAAATATCTTTCGCAGTCACTTCTTTTTTTATTTGGGTTTCTTCAACTTTTTCTTTTTCCTTTTTTGTACCACAGGAAGCAACCAATAAAATGAGGCTAATTGTAAATAGTCTTAAGGTTAGTTTCATAGTATTGATGTATTACTTCGTATTTGTTTCTTTTTCTTTTCCGACATCAGTAGGTTAGACCAAATCCGAGAGGAAATAATGGGGTGATGGAATCATCCCAGAAATTGGGCCCATATTTCCCATGATAATCCGCTTCAGATTTAGGCCACGAATGCGGTAGTTTTCCTTTAAAATTATACGCTCCAAATAGGACTTCCGCTACTCCATCACCTTCTGAACCTATCAGCCAAGCAGCTATAAACGCATCTGACTTTTCAATTTGTTCGGTGACTACCAAAGGGCGACCAGATACTAGTACAATAACCGTTTTTACACCTTTTGAAGCATAATTTTCCACATACTTTTGATGTGTTTCGGTTAATGTAATTTGATATAAATCCATTTCACCTCCGATATCTCCAAATGATTCGGCATATGGGGTTTCACCTACTATTATGATGGCAACATCGGCATCATTGTAATTACCACTGGCATCAACGTCATAGATAACCTCACCTTTGGCTTGTCTTTTGATACCTTCCAGGATAGTAGTTGCCCCTTCATAATTTTCGTGGGTTCCCTGCCAATTAATAGTCCACCCTCCGGATTGAAGTCCGGAACTATTGGCATGCTCTCCTACAACTACAATTTTGGACAGATTTTTATCCAATGGAAGGAGATTATCTTGATTTTTTAATAACACTAGAGATTCTCTAACCGCTTGTCTAGCTATATCTCTATGTTCTTGTATTCCAATCTCAGGGATTAAGCTGGCATCAGGATAAGGGTTTTCGAAAACATTCAGTCTAAACTTTTGCCTTAGGATACGTCGAACGGCATCATCTATTCGTTCCATAGAGACTTCACCACTTTCGACACCCCTTTTCAGACCTTCCTGATACATATCAAAATCGCCTTCTACGGCCATAATCATATCTACTCCTGCATTGATGACCTCATTTTCCCCAAATCTTGAATATCCTTTCCAGTCCGAAACCACAATGCCGTCAAACTGCATGGTACCTTTAAGAATATAGGTAATCAAAGTTTTGTGGGCATGCATCGGTATACCTTTCAAAGAATTGAATGAAGCCATAACAGAGCCTACACCATTTTCTACCGCTACGCGATATGGAGGGAGTAGTCTTTTTTCTACTTCGTCGGCATCCAAGGTGGTTTCTCCACCTTCCACTCCAAAATCAGTAGCGCCATCTCCAATAAAATGTTTAGCTGTCGCCATTACCGAACGGTTACTTTTCAAATCATTTCCTTGATGCCCAATAATTGAGGCCTTTGTCAGCTCTTCAGTAAGCTCAGTACTTTCCGAAAATGCCTCATATACCCGCCCCCATTTTTCGTTGTAAGGAATAGCTACGCAGGGGGAAAATACCCAGTCGAATCCAGTAGCCTGGGTTTCGATTGCCGTAATTCTAGCCGCTTTTTCAACCAGTTCAGGGTTTCCAGCAGCACCCATACCAATGTTATGGGGAAAAATTGTAGCGCCTTCATAGGTATTCTGACCATGAACGGCATCCACTCCAAAAATGAGCGGGATACCTAAACGCGTGGACAAGGCCAATTTCTGTAAATGCGAAAACTTATCCTGCCATTCCTCAGCAGTATTTCCAGGCAAAGGTCCTTGGGTATGAATAACAGAACCTATGAATTTAGTAGCTATGTCCTCTTCGGAAATATCATCAAAATGTCGCACCTGCGTCATCTGACCAATTTTTTCATCTAAGGTCATTTTACTCAGTAATGCGTCTATCTTTTCTTCCATGGGGTCATCCCTATTTTTACTAATTTTTTGCTGGCCATGGACAGATGTAACTAAGCCAATGACTATAATTAATTGTGCTAAAACCCTATTAAGATGATTCAAGTCCATTTCAGTCCAACCCAAGTCAAATAGTTACTATTCAATTATCCAAGAGGAAACCAAGTTTTTAGTTTAAAAAGGCCGAGTTAATAGGCTCGGCCTTTAGTTTAACTAAACAAATGGAAATGTCCTTTTTGTTTTTCTTATTGGACAGTTATATTATCTATATAGTATACACCATCGGCAGCAGGTGGGTCAGTTTCCGCACCATTGGGATCATCCTGATTGTCATCTGGTTTTATGACAAGATAATTATAGTAATCCGTTTCTGCGCCTGGGTTTGGAGTAAATGTGACCGAAAGTTTTACCCACGTATTGGCATCATTGCTTCCAAGTGTGGCAAATTGGGGAGGGGGATTACCAAGGTTTGGAACTGGTACAGGGTTGGTGCCCAACTCGCACCTGAACGTAATGTCATTCAAGTTAGAATAGACTTGGAAAGTCACTGTTATTGAATTTCCATTGAACTGTCCTGTATCGAATCCAGCCGAATTTTGGAATCCACCAAAGAAATCCGCCGTAGTTGGCTTATCTACTCGAAGTACTGTGGCTGAGGTATTGATTCCGGTAGCTGAGGGATTATCTGCCAAAACAGCTGTAACACCTCCAAAAGTACTATCAAAACCTACACAATCTTCAAAACCCACAGGGAGTGTGGATGCTGGGCCCGTTGGCGCACTTCCAATGGTACAACCGCTGCCTCCTCCACCTCCACCAGAGGTATCACAAGTAGCATTAAAAGGAACAGTAGCGAGAGTTCCCGGAGCATTCATACTCCAATTGCCACCGAAAGAAACCTTGCTCCATAATATATTGAACTCAACATCGTCAGGTACTTGGCCTCCATAGAAGAATTCACCGGCCCATACTCCAGGTGAGACTTCAGCAGGTGCGACGGAAATTCCTGGAACAGGAATCCAGTCTCCCGCAGGGAAGACTAAATCATCTACTGGGTCAGAATCCGCAGATTCGATTTCTATACGCATAGTTTGCGCATCTACATTAAACACAGATATAGAAATATCTGATCCAGCATCTCCACCAAAGGCCTGTATTTGGGTCTGACAAAAAGGACTAGTCGTATCAACCGTTACATTCACTGTTCTTGTGACCTCTGTAGCAGCGTTACCTGCAGCGTCCATAACGTTATATGTAATGGTATAGGTTCCGGCTACGTTGGTATCCACAGTATCGCCACCAACCATAATGTTTGCTGTAATATCTCCATCAACGTTATCGGTAGCTGTGGCGCCTGCATCAACATAAGCTGGATCGCCCACATTTAAGTCTACAACTGCATCTCCTGTTAGTGTTATCACTGGTGGTGTTGTATCCACACCTCCTGAACCACCTTCTACCAAGGAGACATTATCCAGAACAACAGTACCTACTGCTGCCCCCATGTCAAATAGTACTCGACTATCTGCACCGCCAAATCCGGTAGCTGAAAGCTCTAAAGTGAAAGTTTGCGTTTCCGTTGTCAAATCAACAGTTTCAGTACTACTGGTAAAGGGATCTACGCTAAGACCAATTCCAGCAATCATAGTTCTTGCCCTATCTGAAGACGCATCAAAGGTCAAAATGTAGTTTGTTCCCTGGGTAAGTTCTAAAACTTGGCTTAAGTTCACATTAAAGGCAGGACCCGCAGTTTCTACATTGGCAAAATTAAAGTTGTTTCCATTATCATCTGTCTGCACGTTACGTGCATTTCCACTCCATGGTTCAGGTCCATCCGCAAAACCTCCGTTAACTAGTAATCCGCCATCAAAACCTCCATCTCCACCTACAACTAGCGATACGTTGTCTATCACTACGGTTCCAACTGCAGCTCCCATGTCAAAGAAAACTCTACTATCTGCACCACCAAAAGCGGCGGCCGAAAGTTCCAAAGTGAAGGTTTGCGTTTCTGTTGTTAAATCAATAATTTCTGAATCACTGGTAAAGGGATCTACGCTAAGACCAATTCCAGTAATCATAGTTCTAGCTCTATCGGAAGAAGCATTAAAGGTCAAAATGTAGTTTGTACCTTGAGTAAGCTCCAAAATCTGGCTCAGGTTCACGTTAAAGGCATCACCCGCGGTTTCTACGTTGGCAAAATTGAAGCTATTTCCTCCCTCTGTTTGAACATTGGCGGCATTCCCGCTCCAACCTTCCGTTCCATTTTCAAAATCCCCATTGGCTAGGAGTCCACTATCAAAAGGTGGTGGAGCATCCGGCAAATCTATGGTCAATTCGTCAGTAAACGTACTAGACGCTCCTGCCGAATTTGATGCTGTTAGCGTTACGGTAAAATTACCCTCAGCGAATGTCTTAGTTGGGTCGATTTCTGTTGATGTAGTCCCATCTCCAAAATCCCATTCAAAAGAATCTGCATTTTCTGAAATGTTGATAAAGGATACAACCCCTGTGTTTTCAATCTGTGTTTGTGTAAAGGCCGCTACCACTTCAGGTAGTCCATTGGCATCATCATCATCTTCACACCCTAAAAAGGATATGGCCAAAATGATAAGCGAAAGGATTCCGGCTTTGTTAAGTAATTGTTTCATTTTTATAGAAGTTAGTTTAGTATTTTAATTTTCGTAAACCCGCACGTAGTCAACTATCATCGTTTGGGGGAATTGGGTTTCTGCATTTGGAGGACCAACAAAAGTTCCGCCAACTGCTACATTCATCAATATGAAAAAAGGCTTATCAAACACCCATAGTCCCTCGCCATCGGTTTCTTCCTCCACATCTTCAGGAGTAAGTTGGTTATAAAGCACATCATCAACATAGAAGTTGATAAAATCTGGACCCCATTCTATTCCAAAAACGTGAAAACCCGTATCAAAACGATCATTTTCCAAAGTAAATTCCTTAGAAATGGCGTCTCCTCCATTGTACCCTGGACCATGGATACTACCTACAAGAACTGAGGGTTCTTGTCCTCGATATTCCATGATGTCGATTTCTCCGGCTCCTGGCCATGGATTTTCGTCAATATCCGCTCCCAGCATCCAAAAGGCTGGCCAAATTCCTTGTCCGAAAGGCAATCGAATTCTGGCTTCAAAGCGACCATATTGCTGCTCAAATTTATCTTTGGTAATCAATCGGGCCGAGGTATAGGCCGATTCCTGAAATGACTCTTCCCGTGCCGTAATCAGTAGTACACCATTCTGTACTTGCACATTTTCAGGTCGGTCCGTGTAGTATTGCAGCTCTTGGTTTCCCCAACCGTCAATACCAGTACCAATGTCAAAACTCCAAAGTTCTGCGTTTGGCGCTCCCTCAGTATCAAAATTTTCGTCTAAAACTAAATTGGTAAATGTAGCCACTGTCTGTGTTTCATCTGTTTCACAACCGGATATAACGCTCATCACAATTACCCCAAGGCACATTAACGTTATTGATTGTATTGTTTTACTCTCTAAATATTTCATAATCATTTTTTTCGATTTTAAATCCAACATCATTCCGTGAAAAAGTAAATGTTATCGAATATGAAGTTTGGTCCCCCGGCCAAGATGAGTGCTCCAAGATTGTTTCTTTGAGCGACTAAATCCCCGTCCAAAGGAATTTCAACCGAAGTCCACTGTCCTGGTGTCAACCCACTTATCAAGAATCTCCGGTCAACATCATCCCCATCAGGTAATCCTGTAAAAGGATTTGTTTCCAATACTTGGTTAGCACCAACATCCCTAATTTGTACATCAACCGAAGTGGACTCTCCCAGTGGATATACATCAATATTAAGCGTTGTACGATCAGTGCCGTCAATGGTATTATTGAAGACTATCCCTGTAAAGTTATTGTTGGAGTATATCAGTACCTCATCACCATTGTTTGGAAAAAGTTGAAAGCTAGTTGTAGACCCACCAAATGGAGGTTCAAAGTTACTTTCTACGGCATTGGTGTATGCATTACTGAAAATGGAACTAACATCTGCTGCCAATTCTGTGGGGGACGGCGCGGTCGGCAAAACCCCATTAGAAGTGATATCCACTGAACCCGATGCCGCAACATTAGCCAATTGTGCTGTAATGGAAGTATCACCTGCTCCAACCACTAAAATTTCACCTGATTCATTCACTATTGCCACTGAGTTATCGGATGATGTGAAATCGAAATATGCAGGAGCTGCTATAACCGTTTGATTGATACCAGAAGCTAAATTAAAGGTTTGGGTTAGACCTATAATCTGAAACTCTAGACCATTGACGGCTGGAGCGACAACATCCTGTCCAAAAAATATTGCTGGACTTGGTTGGGCTACCGTACCTAGTTTTTCAAAACGCAACTCATCAATCCAAAACGTATATCCAAACCCACCTGTACTCTGTGAACCAGCGGAGAAAAAGAACATTCCTCTTTCCTGTACCAATTTAGATGGGTCTGGTATTGGAATAACAATCTTTCTCCAATCTGTGGACAAACGTATGTTTTGGGCAATTACCGCAAACTTGTTTTCCTCAAAATCAGTTCCAAAACCTACCTCACCAATGGTTGCCGTTGTAGAACCCTTGACATAAAAGGTCAGGGCATCAAATCCTGTAAGATTTCTACCATCCCCGCGATCCAAGAAAATACCTCCTATGAAGGCACCATCTGGGTCGTCTGGTGCAGGAACATCAATCCGTATGGAAGATGTACCCATAAAAGCAACATTATCATCCGTACCAAAACCTTCTGGATTTGCAGGGTTAGGACCCGCAGGGTCAAAAGAATCGAAGAACTCATCCGTAAGCCCTACCGGTGCATCTGTAAATATGTCCCCATTGTTGTTAAACGTGGCAAACTGCACATCATCTGAAAAGTCTCTTTCGCAACCTGAAAAAATAACAATACCCAAGCTCAAAAGAAGTATAAAACGTATGTTGATATTTTTATAATTTTTCATTTCTCAATCTTTTTATTTACCAATGTTGATGTGTACATAAGTCATGATCTCCCATTCACTACCATTACCAAATCCAACAGGGCTTATAATGGGTTCGGTTGCAAACTCATCTGCTACTGCATTTGGTGAGAACCTAGGTGAGAATTGATCTAAAGACCTCCATGTACCACGTATTCCTATCTGGGTATCTGGTAAAATGAACCAATCTGGTTTACCCAAAGTGGTAGAGAGATCCAACATAAGTTGTAATGGGAATGTTAAGTTAAAATCCCTATGATAATCATATGGCCCCCAATCATTTACCCGTACATGGGTTGAAAGCCTGTACTTCTTATAAATCCCTCTTATTTCGCCTCCAAAACGTTTAATCAACCTATCACTGTCTCCATTACCTTGTCCGTTACCGTAGTAGAAATTTCCAATAAGGCCCAATTCTGGATTTATTTTAGAAACCATTCTTGAATGGATTTCCCATAAATCTTCCGCTGGCGCCGAAGTAGGAAATGCAAAGAATTCCCTAGCTGCATTGAAACCAATATGTGCGTCCATGGTAGTGGGAAGGTGGCGATATACAAAGCCAAGGTTCATAGCAAACTTTGCATCTTCCGCTTGGTCATTGTCCCACTCATACATCCATGTGCCTGGTGTAGGGTCAAAAGTCAATAATATTTCACCAGCCGTAGTCTCACGATTCCAACGTACTGCAAAAGGATCATCTATGATATTACGCAAACGTCCGGGTCCTTGTACATCTTGAGGAATGGCTTCAACCAGTGGTTTTTGCCACATAAAATTCGGTGCTATTTGAAATTTACCCGTAGCAAATGTCAATCCTGACAAGACACTGGTGACGTTTCCACTTCCTGTATCCCTTAATTTCCATCCTGTAAAAGTCATGGTTTGGTCTGCACCGCCATTGGCAATCAATCCCATAGCTGATGCTTGACCATACCAATTGAATTTTCCTCCTTCATATGTGATTTTAAATTTTCCGCCCCAGTTGTCACTAGCTCGAATTCTATCTTCGAAAACCACATAATCACCTGGAGTACCCCTTACATCTTGAAAAGAAATGCCGTTTAATGGACTACCTGCCCAAATCCCTCCAACATGAAATCCAAATTTTCCGAACTCTCTTTCAACTGCAATGGAAGCTCTTTCTGTTGGCCATGGTGGAATTACACCACTACGCAGTTGGTTAGCATCAAGGACACGACGACCATTGTCATCGAGAACCACGTTGGTTTCAAAATCTCTATGATAAATACCTGTTACATCAAACTTTCCAATATGTTTTTGATACTTGAAGAGCATGGTTGGGTTTGCTCCCCACCATAATTGTGGACCTACGGCAACTTTCAACCCTTTAAGAGGTCCCTTTCCATCAATTTCCGCACCTAGAATTTCACCGTTATAGATATCTAGGTTTGGTCCATAGTTGGCTTCCGGATAAAATCCGAAAAAGTCGCCTTCGTATCCCCAGTGGTAGTGTCCGGTTCTATAGAATCCTCTTAAATCGAATTCTTTTGCATTCCACTCAAATTCGGCCTGATATACTCTAATCCTATTGACATCCGATACAACAACATCACCTTGGTTGGTACTTACATCTATGGGACGTGAGTTGTTCTCATAAAAAATCTCATTAATTGGATTTTGAGCTACATTTCCAACAACGTTGAGGTTCACCTCTGCTCTCATGTTAGGTGCAGGATTTCCTTCAACTCCAATAAAATAAGACTGCAAATGGTCAAAGCCTAGTTGATTTGGAAAGGTATTTGGTTCATCCGGGTCTGGTGTATCTGGCGTTGTGATAAGGCTACCACCAGTGCTAAATGTTGCGAATTTTGCTTGAAGGTTACTTATACGAAGTAAGTTACTTTGCTCACCTTGTAATGCCGCTTTATCTCCACGAGCCTTTAATACTGCGTCCATCAATTCGATATTATCAAAATGATTCTTCACGAATTCCAAATTCACCCCATCGGCATACGGGTTCAATTGATGCGCCTCTTTTAGCGCATAATAGGCGGCACGTGGATAAAGTTCATAAAGCCCTCTTGGATTGGTTTGACCCTTGGCACATATACCAAACCATTCTTCGTTCATGTTGTTTGCTCCCGGTGCTGCCAAGTCCCTCGCATAACCTCCATTGGACCATGAAGCATTGTTGTCATGTACGTCTGCATTTTCTCTATCATCAAAACCAAACTTCCACCATCCATCACTAAATTGAAAAGTAAATCCTCCTAGTGAGTTTCCTACTTTCCCAAGACCAGCGGCATTTTCATAGATTTCCTTCCAATTTTCTACCATATAATAGGCTTGGGAAAATTGGTCTTCCTTGTTTTCAATAGCATTAAAGGCATCTGCTCCAAACTCTGTAAACATTACAGGTTTATCCAGTTTGTCCTTTACCACTTGGAACATGTCCCCAAAAGAAGCTCCACGATATGTATTGGTACCGTAGATATCTATATCTTTACATTCTTCCGCAACAATGTCAATAAAAAGTACATCCCCGTTGCAAATTGCCACTGGGTGGGATGAGTCCAATTCCTTCATTTTCTTAGCCACTTCATTCATCAGCCTGTACATTGGCCTACCCCTGCTTTCACCTACAAAGTTGATTCTTCCTTCATCATCTGGAAAGTCTTCAGTTTCTGCACCTGCCCAAAACAGTCCATAGTTGTTTTCATTACCCAATAGATACAGCAAAAGTCCAGGGGTATCTTTGTATCCCTTAACCAACTCTTCCATTTCGGTCATTAAAAACTCCATGGTTGTTGGGTCATCGTAAATCGTTACAGGTGTCCAAACCCCATTCAAAGTCAATCCATACCTTCCAAAGGGATGATTTAGCATGGTATAAATACCATAGTTCTCGTAGATGTAGCGAATCCATTTGGCAGGTACACCGGTATACTGTCTAATTACATTGACACCCATGTTTTTGAGCAATGACATCTCTGTATCAAGACCTGCTTTGATAACATCGTCTGGTTTTTTCCAAAAGGCAGCGTTCACTGTATTGGTGCCAATCGGGATATAATCCCAATTCATTCCATTCATCATGAAATCTTTTCCATTGACAACCAATTTCGTACCCTCCTGATTCTTTACAACTGATACTTGATCCGATTGGGAATACATACCAGTTACAAAAAGAAAGAGCAGTAATCTTAGCAATTTGTTTTTCATAGTGTAGTTTAGTTTTAGTTCAGCTCCCAAGATGCTATGCTTTATATGTCCTTTTGAACTTCAATAGTCCTTAAAGCATTTTTAGCCATCTTCGGAAGGTTAAACATATCTTAAAAAAATAGGAACGCCCTAAAAAACACCTTTACAAAAAATATACATCGCAAAAAAATGTATGTTTTTTTGTGAATTTGATAAAATCCCTTGGAATTAAAGGGTTTGAGAGGTAGGAATAACAAGAGGGCATTTCTTGTTAAAAAGGGGCTTGTATAGGTATTGTTGAGGTAAAATAAAAGAGCTACAAGGTTAGGATGTAGTTCACAAGGTTGTCATCGTGTTCCAATCCCATTTTTTTTCGCAAACGATATCGCTTGATCTCCACACTTCGTGCAGAAATATTCAATAGGGGAGCTATCTCCTTAGATGAAAGATTGAGTCTTAGGTAAGCACATAGTCGTATATCGTTCGGAGATAAATTGGGATGTACTTTTTTCAGTTTCTTTAAAAACTTTCTATCCGCATTATTGAACGCTTCTTTAAAGAGCTCCCAATCATCATTTTGATTTAGATTCCGATCTATAATATCTATAATCGGTTTTACAGATTCTTTTTCTTTTACATTGCCCATAAGCTGTTCTTTTGCGCGTGACAAAAGTTCATTTTTCTTTATAATGCTCATGGTAGAGGCAGCTAACTCATTACTCTTGCTCTGAAATTCTTTCTTGAGTTGCTCGTTTTTGATTTGTACGATTTCCTTCTCATTCTGAACTCTGGCAAGTTCTATTTGGCGTTGGTTTTCCTCAATTAGTTTATTTTGTCTTCTATGGTAATAGCCTTTGTACAAATTATGAATGGCAATACCCATAAGAATTGCACCCAAAAGGTAGACAGCAAATAGAGCATTCGATAAATACCATGGCCTAGCTACAGTGAAGGAATAAGAGGCAGTATTAGTCGACAATGTATTTCCCACTCTTGACCTTACTCTGAAAGTATAGTCTGAAGAAGGTAGGTTTTTAAAAAATACTTCGGGGTCACTGGACCAGTTGCTCCATTCTTCATATAAACCTTCTAGTTTGTGTTGATATTGAGGTTTTAAGAATTTATTGTACTCCGTTGTATAATATGTGATCTTAATATTGTTTTGAGTATCTTCAAACTTACCTTCTTCTCTTTTGTCCTGAATACTTTCCTTTTCTTCAATATCGGTAGCGAGTATTTGTTCAATTTCTACTTTGAACTCCGCTCTTTTAAGGTCACTGATTGAAACTGTAAAGTAACCAGAATTGTTTCCGAATAGATACGTACCTGAATTGGTAACCGAAATATTCTCATAACCTACAATTCCATCCCTCATATTCTCAGTTAATGGAATTGACTGAAGCCTCGGAATACCATCCAATTTTCCTTCAACAAAATATCCAATATTGGAATCCGTTTGAACCCATAAATATTCATTGCGCTTGTCAACCACGAGTTTTCCTGATACATATTCACTTTGGGAAAAGGCCAGACTTAAAATACTATCCTTTACAAAAGTTTCCTTTTGAGCATCGTAGCCCGAAATACCGTTTTTAGAAGCGTAGAGCAGTTGACCTTTATATTTTACCAAACCAGAATTGGAGCCTTTCAGTACTGTGTCTACTTCCACCCTATTGGCAAAGGCATAAGAACTATCCGTCTTTATTTTAAACACCCCTTTGTATTCATGATTTACAAAGATGTCACCATTATGTATTTCAACATATCTTGAAGAATGGTCAAATCCCTGAATTTTATTTTTAAGTTGCCATTGTCCCCGATTATTATCCAAAACATACAGTCCATCATAGTTTCCTTGAAGTAACAGATTTGGATAGTCTTCTATTTTTCGCACGGTCCATGTACCTTGAACGCTTGCAATTTTCTGCGCTTTATCATCCTTTATTAAAAAAGTTCCTGTGTGATGCCCACAAAATAATGTTCCATTGACTTCATTTAGAGACCAAACTTGGCCTTGGGTACCAGGTATCAAAGTAAAATCAGATAGGTCCCCTTCATTTTTATAAAATAGTCCCTGGTTAGTGCCTAAATACATAAAATCTCCAACAACTGCGGTGGTATACACACTACCTACTATACCTCTTTTATCCTGGTATACCCGAAATGGTGATTTTAGGTCAACATAGCCAATTCCATTATCCAATCCCAACCAGAGATTGCTTCTAACATCTTCGAACAGGGAAAGGACGGTATTGTTTCTTAATCCGTTAATTTGGCTGATATAATGCAGAAGGTTGCCATTCTTGTCCAAATGTATCAGTCCATGTGATATTGTTCCCAAGGCTAGAGTTCCATCCTTCAATTGCAGACTGGTGTAGACACTCACATCTGAAAGCAATTCATCCGCACTTATCCCCCATTTCACCAACTTTTTATCATCTGATTTGAAAAAACCATTATCCCGTGTCAATACCAAAAATTCATTCTCTTGACGAAAAATGCCAACAACTTCATCTTCTATCACAGTTTTATCGTCGAAAACCAAGGAACCTTTTCCGCTTTGTATTTTAAAAATTCCCTCGTTCTTCTTTTGAAAATAAATGTTCTTGTCAACACTAAAAAGGCTGGGTACCGAGGTTTCAGAATCTATGTGATAAATAGAACCGTCCTTTAAATTATAAATATAGATTCTTGCCAAGGACTGGAAAACTACCCAATCTTCTATTTCCCAGATGCTCCAAAACTCTTCATCCGGTAAAAAATCAACCTTTATTTTATTAGAAAGTGAAGTATAACGAAGTATTCCAAAATTATCTTTTTGCCAAAACCCAAATTCCATGTAGGCTCCGGAATAAATTCTATTTCCAACAGCTTTTACCGCTCGTATTACCGTTTCGTTCGGAGAAGGATATTTGGCCCAAGAGGAGCCATTGAATTCAACCAGACTTTTGTTATTGGCAATGTAAATTAGATTGTTCTCAGATTGCGTAACGGACCAATTTTGATTTTCACCATTATAATCAACAGGCGCATAATTTTGAATAGGTGGCAATTCTTGGGCAAAAAGACTAAAAGAAAAAAGAACGGATAAAAACCTTAAATACTTCAATACGCAAAAATTATTCTCTTATAAATATAGAATAAGTAGCATGAAGAAGATTCAAAAAAGAAGTGTCTTCTTCTTGCTCTTAAACTTACCAGTCAATGCTTTTCATAACCCAATAATTCATTCGTAAATGCTGGACCTATCCAGAAAATACGACTCTCCATCAGTACTATTCTTAAAAAATAAAGTAGGTTCCGAGAACAAGCAAAGTAATTACAGCTCCTGCAAGTAGGGCATATTTCCATGGCTGTATGTCTATTTCGTCCGTAATTACCTCCTCTTTTGGTGTTGTCAAGGGTTTCAACTTTCCAACCAACAACATAATACCTACGTTAATGACAAAAAGTATACCCATAACATGCAAAAAATGAGGGTAGGCTTTGGCCTCAATAATACTAAGTTGTTTTGGGTCGGTTATTCCATTAGCAGCAGCTTCAGCTAGCGCTGAATCAATCATCATAGGACTAATTACAAACTGACTTATCAAATACATCAATACACCCGCTGTTAATACAATCTTTGCTCCCAAAGCTGGAACTTTTTTGGTATAAATACCAACAACGACCACAGCAAAAATAGGAACACTCAAACTGCCTAATGCTTCTTGAATGTAAGCAAATAAGCTATCCGCAGAAGCAATAAAAGGGGCTATACAAACGGCAACCAGAGCTAGAACCAAACCAAAACGCTTTCCAGCCTTCACCGCTTGCAATTCCGAGGCATCTTTTTTGAAAAGTTGTCGGTACAAATCAAAGCCAAATAAGGTAGCGCTACTATTCAACAAACTATTGAACGAGCTCAAAACCGCCCCAAACAATACAGCTGCAAAAAAGCCCAACAAAGAAGCAGGCAACACCTTCTGCACCAATTCTGGGTATGCTAAATCTGCATTTGCCAAATCGCCATCAAAAACGTGCCAAGAGATAACGCCGGGCAGGACAACAATAGCGGGAATCAGAAATTTGACCAAAGCAGCCAGCATGACACCTTTTTGACCTTCCTTTAAGCTTTTTGCACCAAAAACCCTTTGTAGAATAGATTGATTGGTGCCCCAATAGTACATCTGAGCCAGTATCATACCGGTAAATATTGTTCCAAAAGGTATGGAGGAGTCTACCTCACCCTGTAGCTCAAATTTTTCTGGGTGATTCTCCCAAATGGTAACCAACCCTTTCCCAATATTTCCATCTCCAACCAGTTTTAAACCAAAGTAAGGAATCAAAATACCGCCTATAAGTAACCCAATGGCATTGATAAGGTCAGAAACGGCAACTGCTTTTAATCCACCGAAAATGGCATAAATTGAACCGATGATTCCTATACTCCAAACGCATAGCCAAATTGTCTGATTTTGAGTTAAATCCAAAAGACTTGGTAGGTCGAACATTGAAGAAAATGCTAAAGAACCTGAGTATAAGATGGTAGGAAGCAAAACCAATCCATATGCAAAAAGGAATAAAATTGAAAGTATAGCTTTGGTCTGTTGATCAAATCGATTTTGAATGAACTGCGGTATCGTGGTTATACCGGAGCGCATATATTTTGGCAAGAGTATCAATGCGGTTAGTACCATTGCAATGGCGGCCAAGGTCTCCCAAGCCATAACCAAAATTCCTTCAGTAAATGCCTGACCATTAAGTCCCACAATTTGTTCTGCTGATAAATTGGTCAGAAGTAAAGAACCTGCTATTGTAATTGCCCCAAGACTTCTGCCTCCAAGATAATACCCCTTAGCAGATTTTTCGTTGGTAGATTTTGTAGCAAGCCAAGAAATAACGGCCACAAGTAGAGTGAATCCCAAAAAGGAGATAATTGATAGACTATTCATATAAAGTTTAGTTAGTAATTGGTTGCTAATTAAAACAGGACATACCTGAAAAGCGGGAGATAAGTTACATTTTTTTTGACGGATATCTTGTTATGGACTACTTTTTTAAGGTTTAAGGCATACTTGAAAAACTGCTTTTATCATTTAAAATTTGGCACCATCCTAAAAATTGAATATCCGTCAAACATATAAAAACAAGATAGCCCAGATGTCCTGAGGCTTGAATATGAAGGTGTTTTTACAACTTAACTTTTAGTCCTAATCCCTTTAAGTGTCTGTAAAGTTTTTGAAACCAGAGATTGTAGCCCTTCAAAATCCTGTTTTTCCAAAAAAATTACACTGGAGACTCAAAATAGAGTAAACACAAATTCTACAAAAATCAATGGTTTTTTTGGTATTTTCAGTTACCACCGGTTATAAACTAGCGTTAGCGAGGGGCGGTCAGGTTCTTTGCCGAGTAATTGTGCGAATGATAGAGGATTTGCATAAAAACACCTTTTGTTTTCCAATGATTTCTATTTTTGATTTCCCCCGAATCTATTAACACTAAAGATGAAATTATGAAGAAAGTGATTTTAGTATTTGGGGTTTTCGGTGTGCTGTCTTCGTCGCTCAAGGCCCAAGAAGGAGGTTATTTTTCAATGGAATGGGGATTGCTACAAGTAGATGGCACCCTTTCTGAAAATTCTAATCAAGGTTTGTTTACGTATACCAAATTTACTGGTGACCATTTTGGTTTTCAAGGAGGTGTTGGTATGGCGGGTTTTGACAACAGAGACTTTGTTAATTTTGAAGCTTCTGCGTTGTATGCCATAGCCAATAAGAGAATTTGGACTTTTGCAGGACTTGGGGCCAATGACATTGCACTGACACCGGTTCCTTTGGCCGGTATTCGAATTAATGCCCTTCGAACCCAAAATTTGAATGTATATACTGGGTATCGCCATCTATTTCGGCAAACTTCCGAGGGATATTTTAGTTTGGGAGTTATGGTTTCTTTACCAGCTAAGACCAGATCCTCTGCTGTCGCCAGTCTGTAACTGGTGGTTTCAGCAAGAGTGAGCCATAATAACATGTTATTGTAAAGCCACAGCGAAAGTTGTGGCTTTCTTGTGAATTCAAACTAAGAACAATGCATTGACTAAAGTTGTGTATGAGCCACAACTACAAATTCCATAATCTTTCAGGGATTTACTTTGTTTCCTTTGCTACGCTTTTCAACTTAACTTTTTACTCTAATCTCTTGAATTATCTGCAAGGTTCTTGAAACCAGAGATCTCAGCCCTTCAAAATCCTGTTTTTCCAGAAGCTCCTTGGAAATTAGCTTGGATCCCATGCCCACGCAAACAACCCCTGAATTAAACCATGCTTCAAGATTAGACTTTTCAGTACTCACTCCGCCTGTGGGCATAATGCTGGTCCAGGGTTGTGGTCCTTTTATTGCTTTAACAAAACCAGGTCCATAAGTTGATTCCAGGAAATAGTTTAATGATTTCACATCCTAATTCCTCTGCTCTGTTAATCTCTGTCAACGAGCCACAACCCGGAGACCATAAAACTTTTCTTCTATTGCAGGCAATGGCTATGTCTTCCCGAAGAGAGGGGGTAACTATAAAATTAGCCCCCATTTGCATAAACAAAGAAGCTGCAGCTGCATCTGTTATAGATCCAACTCCCAGTATCATTCCAGGTAACTCTTTTATTGCGTATTTATTTAATTCTGAAAAGACCTCAAAAGCGAAATCTCCCCGAGCAGTAAATTCCATGAGGCGTGCTCCCCCATCATAACAAGCCTTTAGAGCTTGTTTTCCAATAGCAACATCCGCATGATAGAACAGAGGAACCATTCCCTGCTCCGCCATGGTTTTTGCTACTTCTATTCTTGAATATTGTGCCATAAGAAATTTTTACCGGGCTACCCTTCCGGAAGCATCACCACTCATTAATTTTTCAACTTCAGGTACCGTTACCAGATTCGCATCTCCTTTAATAGTATGTTTTAGGCAGGATGCTGCAACTGCAAAGTTCAAAGCATTCTGGTCATCTTCAGGGTATTTTAATAGTCCATAAATCAATCCTCCCATAAAGGAATCGCCGCCACCCACACGGTCTACTATATGTGTAATTTGATATTCTGGGGACTTGTACATGGTCTTGCCATCATACAATACACCGGCCCATGTATTATGTGAAGCTGAAAGAGAGCCTCTTAAAGTGGTAATTACCTTCTTAGCCTTTGGGAATCGTTCCATCATTTGCTTGCAAACCGATAGGAATGCTTCCGCTTTTACATGCTCTCCCTGAGTGGTAATATCCAATCCTTCTGGTTTTATTCCAAAGTGCTTTTCAGCGTCTTCTTCATTTCCAAGTACGATATCGCAATACGCAGTAAGCCCGGACATGATTTCTTCTCGTTTTGCATCATCACAATACTTCCAAAGTTTAGCTCGATAATTTAAATCCGTCGATATGGTCACTCCCATTTCACTAGCTACTTTGACCGCTTCAAGACAGACATCAGCAGCTCCTTGGGAAATTGCCGGTGTTATCCCAGTCCAATGAAACCATTCGACATCAGCAAACACTTTTTTCCAGTCAATCGTACCCTTTTCTATTTCGGACATTGCCGAATGTGCTCTATCGTATACTACCTTGCTACCTCGAGACACTGCACCGGTCTCCAAGAAGTAAATCCCAAGACGATCTCCTCCATAAATTATCTTATCTGTGCCCACTCCCCTTTTACGCATTTCCATAAGGGCACAGTGTCCAATATCATTATCCGGAAGTCTGGTTACAAAGTCAACCGGAACCCCATAATTGGCAAGTGATACCGCTACGTTTGATTCGCCACCACCATAAATTACATCAAAACTATTTGCTTGTGAAAACCTTAAGAACCCCTGTGGGGCCAATCTTAGCATGATTTCCCCAAATGTGACTACTTTTTTCATTTATTGATTGTTTTTAGTCGATTTTGTAAGTGCCAACTGGATGTTTTTCCTTTCTTGATTCGCATATTTTACCGACGCTTGCTACTTTTTATAATCAAATACCTAAAGCTTGCCCGCCTCCAATTTGAATAGTTTCTGCGGTAAGGAAGGCAGCATCTTCACTAACCAAAAAAGAAATTACCGATGCAACTTCTTCTGGTTGTCCCAAACGACCCAACATAATATTGTTTTTCCATGAAGCAAATACCTCAGGTTTAGTGGACTTAATCTGTTCATGGAATGGTGTATCTATAGTTCCTGGAGAAACTGCGTTTACTCGAATACCATACTCGGCAAGGTCTTTTGCCAAAGCTCTTGTCAATGTATGTACCGCTGCTTTTGATGTACCATAAATACCAGCTCCTGGACCACCTGCATTCCATCCTGCATTTGAGGTGTAATTAATAATGGTTGGATTCTCTCCTTTCTTCAAAAAAGGAATAGCAGCTCTTGAAACAAAAAAAGTGGAATCAAGATTTAGGGCCATTACTTTTCGATAAAACTCTGTGGTCATCTCTTCAAAACGAGATCTTCCGCCAAGACCACCAGCATTGTTTATGAGCGCATCTATTTTACCATATTTTTCACCTATTTTGGTAACGCTGGCATTAACTGCATTTTCATCAGTAACATCAAATCCATAATATTCCGCGTCAATACCTTCTGAAGTGAGTTCTTTTATCCTTTCCGCTCCTTTTTCGTCCTCAATTCCGTTTAAGATTACCGTATAGCCGTCTTTTCCCAATCTTTTAGCAACTTGGAAACCGATACCCCCGGTTGCTCCTGTTATTAAAGCTATTTTTACTTTTGAATCACTCATTTTATTTGTTGGATTTAGTTTTAATCTATTCTAATTATGTTCTTTTAATGGTTCAATTTTTGGGCACAACAACCAGACACTCGCCATAGTGATAATCGCCAATGCTGCACCAATGACGAAAGCAGGTGTATAGTTTCCTCCCGATGTCAGCCAAGGCACCAATGCAGTCAGCCCAAAGGCTCCTAACTTTGCCGCCATTCCTGCCAAACCAGCTAATGTTCCTACTGATTTCCCACCCAATAAATCACTGGGTAAGGTCTGTACGTTCCCGATGGCAACTTGAAAACCAAATAGAATTATTGCCATTAACATCACAGCGGTTTCAGGTCCACCCGGATTTGCCATTGCCAATAATGTAGGTAGCATTATCAAACAACCCAATGTGATGACCAGCTTACGGGTTTTGTTTACGGTCCAGCCTGCTTTAATACGGTTTTGCGCTAAAAGTCCTCCAAACCAAGCTCCTATCATTGCACCTACATAAGGTACCCAAGCATAAAAACCAATGGCTTTTACATCCATACCGTAAACTTCATTAAGATATATGGGTATCCAGAAAATGAACAACCACCAAATGGGGTCAATAGCTGCTGAGGCAATAATGACACCCCAACTTTCTTTGTGGGACAGCATTTTACCAGTTGGGGGATTATACCCTTCATCCTGAACTCCATCCCCATCCTTGTCTTGGTTCTGTTGTCCGGTCAAAATATACTCACGCTCCTCATCCGTGATCCAAGGGTGTTTGGCAGGTTTCGATTTTACAAGAATCCACCAGGGAACCAACCAAATGAGTCCCAACAGGCCAACCAGAATAAAAATATAGTGCCAACTGAAATAGACCGATAACAATCCGATAGTGGGAAAGGCCACAATTCCGCCAATTGCTGCTCCAGAATTGAATATGCCTTGGGCAAAGGCCCGTTCTTTAGTTGGAAACCATTCCGCATTTCCTTTAGCAGCTCCTGGCCAATTTCCAGCCTCTGCGATTCCCAACAACGAGCGAAAAATAGAAAGGCTCACCACTCCTTTTGCGAAGGCATGCAACGCCGTGGCCAAGGACCAAAATCCTATGGACAAGGTAAAACCCAATCTTGTTCCGACCTTGTCAAAAATCTTTCCAAATATAGCCTGACCAAAAGCATAAGAAAAGATGAAAAAAGTAGAAATCAACGCATAAATGCCCTTTCTTTCATCTGAGGTTTTATCTGGGTAAAGCTCCTCGGCCATATCTGGCCAAAGTACTGGTAATGCCTGTCTATCAATATAATTTATGACAGTTGCCAACGCAATAAGCGTTATTATCCACCAACGTAAGCCTTTAAGTTTCATATTTTCAATGGTCTAAGGGTTTGAAAACCCATTTAAATTTGGATATTCTTAATATTAAAATCCAAGCCAGTACAGTAGAAACTAAATGAAATGCCTACCAATCCTCTTGTTAGTGGATTACTATACTTCTTTTGTTAAGCTCTACTTCCCTCCTTATCATTGTTTATACGATGAAAATGAAGCGTGCATTTCCATTTTCACCTACATTCCTAGGTATTGTAGCAATATTGATACAACACTTTGAAATGAGCTTTCATCTTTTCTTTGCCTCTTTTGGGGTCACCATCTTTAATCGCTTCAAAAATCTCTCTGTGCTCCTCAATACCCTGCATGGATAGATTTGAGTCGCAAACATGATACTTTTCAAAATTTGTTATGATTTCTGGTGTTATTATCAGCATAAACGTATTCATGGTGACATTTTTACTTGCTTTAGCAATAGCTAAATGAAAAAGTAAATCCTCCTCTACCGCGCTCTCTCCATTCAACACCTTTTTCTCATAAGCATCCAAGGCATCTTTCATGTTAATCAAATCTTCATCCGTTCTGCGTAACGACGCTAGCTTAACGGTTTTCAACTCAAGTAAAATCCTTGTTTCGACCAAGGACTTGAAATCAGGGTCTTCCAATCTCAAAATGTCATCCAGCATTCCACTCATGGCCACTCTACCAATATTGGCTATGAATGTTCCACTTTGCGGCCGAGATTTTAAAATTCCGTAAAATTCCAGTTTTTGAATTGCCTCTCTAATATTACTACGACTTACCTGAAATCTTTCAGATAACATTCGTTCCGAAGGCAACTTATCTCCTGGCTCGAGATTTTTATATTCAATGTAATCCCTCAACTTTGAGATAATTGATTGTTGAATATTGTTATTCTCGTTTTTAGTCAAAATTTCTACTTTCATATCTTAAACCAGATTGGTTAACCAGATTGGTTTGTTAAATTTAAAAAAATCTTTCAACAAATAATATGTTAGTTTGGCTTTTTTTGGATAAAAAGGGCCATTGATATCATTTATTATCAATAGCCCAGTAAATAACTAAACTAACTCTAAATATTCCTAATGATTAACTTCAAGTTCATAAATCTTCACCTTCGCAAAAGCCCCTTCATCTGTAGTCTGTAAATAGTTTCCTGCCTTAAAGTAATTTTCAAATACACCCCATTTATCCATGTCCTGGCTATTGAAAACAACGGTCTCATCATCATTCAGTATTACTTCCATACGCCCTTCACTTGCCTTTACTTCCAAAGAGAACCTATCAAATCCTACTTCCTGACTAAAATTAAATCCTTCATCATCTGTCCAGGCATCAGTATACAACAGCTCTGTGCCAGAGGTATTGACATCTTTCAATACTTTACTCTTGACCCTAATTATTCCATTTTGCCAATAAATCTTAAGTACTGGAGGGGCATTGTTGTCGTCCTCCCCTATCAAATCCCTTTGCTCATTGGTAAGCCTCCCATGTATTTGCATAATGATGGTGCGATGATATTTACCATCTTGATCTTTTGATATTTCTTCCATAGCCATTACACCTTTCATGGTACCTCCCTGGACAAAAGTCCAGTTTGTGCTATTACTTCCTGGGACCATTTGTTCCCGTAATTCTGTTCTGGATCTTGAAGAATTGGGGGTAGTAACTCCGGGATATGTATAAAACACCAAAGAACCATCTAATGAATCATTGTACATAAAAGGTAACAAAGTCTCGTTCGTTGCGTACTGCAAAATCTCAGGTGGTTCCACTTCTGTGGGTTTGCCATTATTTCCAATGGGAAGGGTCACTTTCCAATTGCTTAGGTCTATATTGGGCAGAACCAAAGAGTCATTTTCTTGTTCTTCAGTTTCTTGATTCGTACCCCCTTCACTGTTTTGATTGTCTGAATTCTGATCATCTTCACTCTCAGATGAAGTACTATCTTCTCCAGTAGTCCAAATGAGAGGTTCCTCTTCGTTTGTATCATTCTGGCTACATGCTTGAGTCAAAATGAAACTACTTATCAATAGGATAAAATAAAGAGTTGATACATTATTTTTCATGGGGAATACAGCTTAATGAGAAACCTCTAATTCGTAAAGATTGACTTTGGCAGATGCTCCTTTATCCCTAGTCTGGAAATAATTTCCCACTTTAAAATAGTTTTCAAAAACGCCCCATCTTTTCATGCTCACGTCGTCGTAAACAAAGAATTCATTCTTGTTCAACGAAACCACCATTTTTCCTTTACTCACTTTTACTTCTATAAGAAATTTACCCGTGCCTACTTCCTCTTTGAAGGTTCTTCCCTCGTCATCTCCCCAAGCATCTTCATGCAAAATACCTTCGGCTGAAATACCTTTTTCTTTAAGAACCTTGGTCTTGACCCTAATCTTACCTTCTTTCCAATAAACCTTCAGGATAGGAGGAGCATTATTGTCTTTTTGTCCTATTAAATCACGTTGCTCATTGGTCAATCTACCATGAATTTGAACCACAATGGTTCGATGTGGTTTTCCATCAGAATCTTTCGTGATTTGTGGTACAGACATTTTTGCTTTTAAATAACCTCCATCTGCAAATGTCCAGTTCACATTATCATTTCCCGGTTCCATTTGTTCCCGAAGTTCGGACCTTGAGTATTTTGTATTTGCGGTAGTTGCCTTGCTGGGAAACGCATAGAATACCAAAGCTCCTGCGCTCGAATCATTATATATGTACGGCCTTAGGGTCTCGTTATTTGCATAGTCAAGTATTCCTGGAGGGCCAACACTTATAGCCCCTCCCTTACCACTGCCCTCGGGTATGGTGACCTTCCAATGGTTAAGATCAACTTTTGGCAACCTATACTTTTTCTTTTTTTTCTTCTTTTTACGGACTTGGGTCGAAACATTTTCAGCGCTATCCGAACTCTCTTGTGTCTGTGCCAAACAGAATTCCGAAGAACAAAGAAGAAATACTGTTAAAAAGGTTGCCAAAAGTCTAATCATGTTGATAGTGTATAATTTTCGAACAATTGAAATTAGTTGACAGCAGTAATGATTACAGAATCTACTCTAATTTCCTCATCCCCACTTGCATAGCCGTAACGTGCAAAATCTGCTGGGTCTTCTGGACCAGAATTCCCTATTCCACGTATGAAGAGCGCCACGCTATCATTTGCCCCTGCATTGAAGGTAAAAACATAGCTTCTGATGTCACCACTATTCGGATTCTCCACGACTTCAATTGTTAAATTGTTATCAGCATCTTCAATTTGTGCTACTGTATTATACCCAAATCCGCTTTGTGGAATTTCGGTAGTTTCAGTAAAATAAACAGGTGTGTAACCGTCAACATAACCTTCACCGGCCAAAACCCTTATTTCCAAAGAACTTGGAAGGTCTCCCGCCTGATCCGATTGAAAAAGATAAGGTATCTCAACTCTGTATTCTGCGTTTGGAACAACTGCAAATTCCTGATACGCATGATCTGGTTCAGCATTATCCAATTTTAGAACATCCGATCCATCAACACTACTGGATTCCCCTTGTTCGCCTACATCTGTATTTATCCATCCAGAACATGTGCAATCGGAACCCGAAGATTTTGGTAATCTATCAAAATCAACATTTAGCAATACAGGATCAGGAACAGCAGGTGCTTCTGGTTCTATAAGTTCAATTGTTTCTGAATAAGTAGCTGTTTGATTTAAAGCATCTGAAATCGTTAAAGTCACTGTAAAAGACCCTTCACCAGCATATGTGTGAACCGGATCTACTTCTGTAGATGTGGTCCCGTCACCCAGGTCCCAAGTAAAGGTGGTTGCATTGCTAGACTGGTTGGCAAAACTAACTTGGGTAAAGGTTTCTATTTCAACCCCATTCGTAAATGTAAAAAATGCATTGGGTGGTGTCTCATCTTGGATTGAGTTTGCCTCTGGTAATTCTTCGATAAAATCACAAGAGACAAAAACCATAGATAATATCAGAAGTGATAGGAGACTTGTTTTCAGCATCTCTATTTTATTTGAACTATTTTTTTTCATAACACTTTTATTAATTAGGATATCCTGGGTTTTGTTCCAATAACCCTTGACTTATTGATATTTCGGCTGCTGGAATAGGCAATAGAAGTTCAAAAGCCTGAAAATCGTGACTATTTGCTGCGGAGAATTCAGATAAGACTTGCTGAGCTACTCCAAACCTTTTCAAATCTAGAAAACGGTGATTTTCAAAAGCCAGTTCCACTCGGCGCTCATTCATTAGATCTTGCATGGAAATCTCAGTTACCGGGTCTGTTAGACCAGCACGATTTCTCACCGCTTGAAAGGATTCAATTGCCGCAGGTGCAGAAGTAGTCATACCACCTGCTAAGATTGACTCGACATGCAATAGCAATACATCTGCGTATCTTGTAACTATCCAATCGTTTCCTGCTATCCTTGGGTTAGCCGGAGCAGAAGTCACACCAACATTTTCATCCACAATAGGTAAAAATTTAACCGTTTGGAACAATCCAGGATTTCCGGGGTCTTCCCTAAACGAAAACTGACCTCTATTTCCTCCAAAGGCATCAAAAGCAGCTACAAGCTCTGCCGTAGCATAGTTTGACCCTGTACCTCTTCCTACAGCATCTAAAAATTCTGCTGAAAAACCTTGACTGTCATTAACATTGGTGTCATCAAAACCGATTGAAAAAATAGTCTCGCTATTGTCTTCGGTATAGAATACATCCAAGAAATCTTCCTCAAGACTATAATTACCGCTATCAATGACTTCTTCCAATAATCGTTGCGCTTCCAAATAATTGATGCCCAAAGTGAGATACACTTTTGCCAAAAATGTTTGTGCTGCGGCTTTAGAAGCTCTGGTTCTGAAACTATTGTCCAAATCACTAGCAACAGCAAACTGTAAGTCTTGCAGAATTAGGTCGTAGACCTCATTTTCTGGCACCCTTGTGAATGCAATTTCTGTTTCATCCGGAAATATTACCCTATCCACCAAAGGAACCCCCCCATAAAAACGAACTAAATTGAAATAGGCATAGGCTCTTAAAAAGCGTGTCTCTGCCTCAAACTTGTTTGCGTTTTCCGCGGATGCATTCTCCAAGTTCTCTAAAACCACATTGGCATCAAAAATAATCCTGTACATACTTCTGTAGTAGGTAGTAACCGCAGCTGTTTGAGGGATTACCGTAAATGTCTCAAATTCAAATCCTTGTGGAGAACCACTTTTAGTCCTTGCATTATCACTAAGAACTTCTCCCATTTGATACTCAATCTGAATACCTAAAAATGGGTTGTTGAAACCACCATCACCCTCCAGAGGGTTACTTCCTTGCAAACCATCATATATGTTTATGATTCCAGACAATATTTCATCGTCGTCGTTGAAAAAATCATCAATAGTTGTTGCATTTATTGGTTCAGGATCTAAATCGCAGGCACTAAAAACCAGGCCTAAACTAAGTACTAATAGTTTTATATGTTTCATGAGTCTTTTTTGTCTATTAAAATTCAACATTTAGTCCTAACGTAATAGTTCTATTGATTGCTGTTCCACCTCTTTGATAACCAAAGGTCAATGGGCCGTTTGGAAGAGAGCGAACATGTTCTGGGTTCCAACCAGTATAATCGGAAGCAGTAATGAAAAGCAAATTCTGTCCGGTTGCATACAATCTTAGGTTCGTCAATTTTAAGTCGGAAGTGAACTTTCTAGGGAAATTATAACCCAAGCTCACAGTTCGAAGAGCTAAATATCCAGCATTCTGTACCAGCTGACTGGTAAATATTCGCTGTACCAAAAATTGTTGATCTGGAGTAATGGAACGATCAAAGTCTACCGTATTACTATTAAAGAAATCAAAAACGTACTGATCTCCCAAATTATAGGTCTTGGCTCCATGACTTCCTTGAAACAAAAAGCTAAAGTCCATATTTCCAAATCTGAAATCATTTGCAAAACTCCAAATCAAGTCTGGATAGGGGTCACCTAAAACCGTTTTATCATCTTCATCAATGAGACCATCTCCGTTCAAATCTTTGGCATATGCGAATTGGGTTCTGTTGCCTACTTGTCTGAAGGGGTCACTTAAAAACTCAAAGGGAATGTCCCTATCGAAAACATAACCATAGAAAGAAGAAATTGGTTGTCCTTCTTGATTGATCCATTCTACCAATCTACTGCCATCACCTGTATTTACAACTTGACCATTAGAATCAGCAAACTCCACTAGTGTGTTTTCATTAAAAGAGCCTATCAACGTGGCTCCCCATCTCACTTTTTCAGTGCTAATGATTCGTGTTCTGAACTCAAGTTCAACTCCTTCGTTTTCAACTTCGCCCAGATTTACCAAGGCATTGGTAAAACCTGTAGTTCCAGCAACTGGGTTATTCAACAGAAGATTATCACTAGTTCTCTTATAGTAATCTATAGATCCGGAAAGTACATTATTGAACAACCCAAAATCAACTCCTGGATTTATCTCAATGGAACGTTCCCATTGTAAATTTGGATTTGGAATATTCGCTGGATCAAAACCGTTTACAATGGTTCCATCTACAACAGCACTTGAAGGTTGCAGAAGGGCCAATGAAGGATAGTTGTCAGTGAGAAAGGAACCAGAGGCAAGGTCGTTTGTTCCGGTTACCCCGTAACTCACTCTAAACTTTAACTGGTTTACAACACTACTATTCTTTAAAAAGTCTTCGTTAGAAACCACCCAACCAAATGAAGCTGCAGGGAAGCCACCGTACTTAACATCTCTACCAAATACTGAACTTCCATCCGTTCTATAACTTGCGTTGAAAAGATATTTTCCATCGTAGGAATAAATGGCCCTACCAAAAAAGGAATTCAAGAAATTTTCGTACTCAAAGGCTGTAGCTTGATTAATAATGGATCCTCCACCAACATTAGGTATAAGATCTGAGGTAAATCCACTAGTCTCGATTATGGATTCCTCAAAAAATCGACGTTCAAAAGAGGCACCTGCAATAGCACTAATTTCATGTTTTCCAACTGTTTTATTGAAGCTAAGAATATTATCAGAAATTAAACCATATCTGCTTCGAGTATCATTTCTGGCGTTAGCGCCTGCAGCACCATTTCTTGATTCATTGATTCCCTCATAATTCGTACGTATCCTGTTTTCGTAGGTAGCGGTAAAAGAAGACCTAAAACTCAAATCCTTAGTGATTTTATAGTCTACATACATTCTCCCAAAGAAGTTGTATCTGTCTTCAAGCCTTTCTCGCTCTAGTAATTTGGCCAAGGGGTTAATATTACTGGTATTACTAACATCTGTTCCATTTCCGACAGGAATACCCTGAAAATTACCATTGGCATCAAAAATACTTGTAGCTCCTTCAGGGAAGGCGAAGTCATCAAACATTCTTTGCAATACGTAGTCGCCAACTTGTGCATCCGCATATCTTCCTCCATCGCGAACGCGATTGACAAAATTAATATTGGTTTCATCCAGACGAGCAGGTACCCATGATGGTTGCCTAATTACATCATACAGACCGGTAGCACTGAATCGTCTTCTATTTGAGAAAGAAGGAGAAAAGCTAGCTCCAATCTTCCATTTATCAGAAAGTTCCGTATCAATTTTTAATTGCGCCTGATACCTTTCAAAACTATCTGTCAAAAGCACACCGTCATCAGATACATAGCTTAAGTTGAAATTGTATTTCGTCTTTTTTGTACCACCTCTGGCACTTAAACTATGACTTTGAATAGTACCCCCATTTAGAATTACGTCTTGCCAATCGTTTTCTGCATTAATCAGTTGTCTCATCTGGCTTCCCAAAGAAAGTCCTCCTGTTATTGCAATTTCTCTTTGTAGCTCACCTTCAAAATCAATATCATAAGCATCACTTCTTCTTCCTTCTTTAAACCCGGTGAACGTATTGTAGGTAAACCGAGGTTTACCTTCTTTACCTTGTTTTGTGGTAATTTGAATTACCCCATTTGCTCCCCTAGAACCAAAAATTGCTGCGGAGGCAGCATCTTTGAGTACCTCAAAAGACTCAACATTGTTCATATCCAAGTTGGTCAGGAAATCAGAATCTACCACAGCTCCATCCAAAACCACCAATGGACCGCTATTGGATGTAATGGAACCCACACCACGAATACGAATAGTGGGTGCTCCGCCTGCTTCTCCCTCAGTATTCTGGATATTTACTCCAGCGGCCTGACCAATCAAGGCCTCATCAACCCGAGATACTGAAATTTGCTCCAAATCATCATTTACCACCTTAGAAATAGCACCGGTAAGTAATGATTTTTTCTGTGTCCCATAACCAATTACCACTACCTCATCCAATTGTTCAGTGTCCTCTTGAAGCACAATGTCAATGGTCTGTTGATTATCGACTATCACTGTCTGTGCCGCATAACCTATGTAGGAAAAACGTAATACTTCGCCCGAAGACACATCGATGGAATAATTACCATCGAAATCAGTTTGGACCCCCCTATCAGTGTTCAAGACGATAACATTAGCCCCTGGTATGGGAACATTGTTTGCATCTGTAACTGTCCCAGTAATGGGAGAGGTCTGCTGTGCAAAAAGCTGGATATTGACTAGCAGTAATCCAACCAATAAAAGTTTAGTTCTTAAGCTCATTTGTTAAATAGTTAATTACAGTTTGAATGAAATTTGACGGTGTTCCACATCAAATTCATTTTGGTTGCAACAAATAGCTAATATGAAAATTGGAAGAATTTGATTATTTTTGAATTCTTCAAATTATATTTCGATATGTATTTGTTGAATTTTACTTCCCTCCGAAAGAAGTAATTTATAAAAGGATAGGCGTGCACCTGTCCTTTTTTTGTTTCTTATAATTAATTCAGTTGTTTTTAAGATTTTGTATCTACAAACCAAACTGGTTAACCAATTTGGTTTACCAAATATATGTTATCTAAAAGCTAAAAAAAAATGAATTTGTCATTTAAATGTTAAAATTTTAAAGATTTTATGGATTTGTTGAGATAAAAATTAGATACTCTAAACAAAATTAACTACAATAGGTTCTACTGCATGAAATCCTCCCGTATTGGACTGAAAACATCTATTAATACACCAGCCTCAGTGCAAACGGCTCCATGCATATTATGTGGAGGTATATAAAAACAATCACCTCCTTTTAAGGTTTGTGTCCTTCCATCAATGGTTACATCAAAGCTCCCACTTTCTACATAGGTTACCTGCGAATGATAGTGTTCGTGCATTTGCCCAATGGCACCAACCTCAAAATGTACTTTTACCAACATGATTTTATCATCATATCCCATAATTTTTCGTTTCAAGCCCGGTCCTACTTCTTCCCAGTCCAATTCTTCTCCTTTAATAAACTCTTTACTCGCTCCAAATGTTTTCATATTGTTTTATGGTTTAAAATCAACAAAATGGTACGGACCTTTCCATTGATACTCTGTTTCATTAATGTTCAGTTTATGTATTTTTTCTACAGAGGAGTCTTGGTTAGAAACAACAAAAAGCCCCAGTTTCCCATTTGTATGTTCTAGAGTTACAGCAGTATATAAATCAGTATCCAATGCAATCTTCAATTCTTTGATCTTACTCTTCGAGTTTGTGGATAACTCAGTAACCGGACTATAACTTCCATGGGATTCTATTGTAGAAACAAAGGTGGTGTTCTGGCTTTCTTTTCTTCGAAGAATTGTACTGGCATCTCTTCTTAAGTTAAACTCGGGATCATTGGCTCCCAATCTTGTGAACAAAAACTCATCTTCTTTTTTGGCATTTGAAGTCCATGTGTAAAACTTGTTGTTGCGCATCCATGTTAATTTACCGTCTTGAAAGTTTGAATTTCCTTTTACCTCCAAATAAAGATGTTGATATCCATTTTTATTCCCTAGAGGCTCTATCTGTTCTGGAACATCATATGGGATATTGGTATGAATCACCTGACCCATGTAATGAATTGGCAAATCGTAATTGTGCTTTTTATCTGAGGCAACTTTGAGGATATCAAGAACAAAGGGGCTATCTAATTCTTCGGATTCTATCATTGCCATAGTGCGAAGCATTGCAATGCCGGGATAAGCATTCTCCTCCTTAGCACTAACCACATGTACTTTGCTATCCGATATATCAAAAAAATATTCCTTTGAATGATGTTTGCTCCCAATCTCATATTTTCCATTGAAATGAGAGGTTTCATCTACCACCAAAGTATTATGGGCAATGGTTTGCTTGGCCCAGGTCTTATTCTCCTTTAAATAATTTCCACCCCCTTTTTGTTCGATATTGACGAATCGGGCCATACCATAGTCTTGAACTACATCTTCACCATCTTGGTACAACATGAACGACAGTTTATCATAATGTCCATGGCTCAATCCCTGTGCAGTGTATTTAAAAACCAGTTCAAGATCCTGCTTCCTTAGAACCGCAATACCTCCTTGTTTTCCTTTTGGACCATCCGTATACCTAACCGAGTTTTTTATAAAAGGTGTTGTCTTATCTTGTGCAATAGCTTTAGCTACTGCCATGCCTGAATCGTCCAAAACCACCCGATTCTGTTTTCGTGCCACACCCAACAGTTCCGCATCCTGAATACCATAATGATAGGCTATGTTGGCCGCCGTTGTAAGTTCTCTGGAAAAATAGGACATGCCTTTTTGAGCATCATTGATTGGGAAAAATTCTCCGTCCTTATCCGTAAGATTCACTAAAGTCTTTACAGATTTCAACAATACACTATCCCTATATTCAAATATCTTTAGTTCCGGCTCTACATTGTTTAAAGCAACGGCAAAAATCAAAAAAGGATACATAGCATAGCGCTGATAATAGGGCCCTTCCGTGTAATATCCATCCGGAGAAAAAGGTTCATCCAAATTGGCTAAAAAACCTGCCTTTCCATCGGTTTTTATGAATCCACCATCATTGTCCTTGGCTGTTGTGTTTAAACCATCATTCTTAATTCCATATAATGCCCTATTAACCAAATCGTCATCTCCCATTACCAAACCTATCATGCCTACGGCTGCATTACCCCAGGTGCTATGGTTGTGAACCCTATTGAAGAATTGTGGGTTTTTCACAGAAATAAAATCAGCGAAAGGCCTAAAAAGGTTTTTCTCTAGGATATCCCGTTCCTTTTTTGAAAGCCAATCATAAATACAATCATACGCTTGACTTGCGTACACCAACCAATTGGAATCATTTAAACATTGCCAAAACAATTTGCCACGAGCGTACGACCTCTCTTTTGGATGGATTGAAAGGTTCTTATACATGGCCTCATATTGCAGAAACATATCGCGAACATAGACAGCATATTTTTCATCTTGAAGAATTTGGAAAAGCACACCTGCTTTTTGAAGCATTAAAAAGTTTCGTTTATGCTGCTCGTGGGTATACCCTCCGGAATAATCCTTTGGTATTGGAACATCTATGCCAAGAATAATTTTGGCATCCACTTCCTCCTTTACCTTTTGAAGGGAGGCATCAAACAAAGGGACTTTGCCCAAATTTTCCCGTATCTTTTGGACACCTGTTTTTGTGAGAATAAGTTTTGGATGTGATTGTGAGTTACCAACCAGTCCAACCAATAGGAATAAAAGCACATAAACACGTGTTGCTATTTTATCCAAAACATAGTTCATATATAAAATTGGTTTACCAGATTGGTTTACCAAAAATAATTATATTTATAAGATTACCAAACATTTAACATAATGTATCTAAAATAAGCTATCAGACTCATGCTTGATTAACATGTTCAACTTCTATTCCTCAAAAAGCAAGTTCCAAGCCTCTCCTGGCATCAGCTTCTTTTTTACTTTTTTTCCTGTTGGATAGGTTATGGTTAAAACAGTTGGCTCCACTCCAAGCGCGTGAATTTGTAGTTCTTTTTCATTATCCAGCATAAAAACGTCTGTTTCAGAAGAAAATCGAATCCTTACATCCTTTTGTATTAACCCGCGAACACCAAAAAAGTAAAAGCTGTTCTTCTTACTGAGACTAGTTGGTTTGTTTCCTTTCATTTCCCAAGTGGTATCATTCACATTCCACCCACGGCACACAACCTCATCTTTTGTTTCGTCTATTCTGTTGTTATATCCACGATATGGATAAATCACGGTTAGGAAACTAAAATTCCTTTGGTTCTTTTTTGATACCACACTCCAATGTTTTCCTCTTGCTCCAGAATTGACAACGGTGTCCACCGGAACGAGCTGGAGAATATCATGACCACTGGCATCCGCCTCCGTAGCTCGAATAAGGTCAGGTCCTTTCTCTAGAGTATAATGCCCTTGCCAAACTTGTTTATACTCATGAGGTGCATCAGCTGAGAAGTTGTCTTTAACAATCCAAAAATCGTCTTTTATAAATACGACTTGTCTTGTATATTCCACACCTAAATTCTCAAAACCATCATGACTACCCACAAATACATCAAATTCATTATTGGTTGACCATGTAATGACTTCCGGTTTTGGTAATGATTTAAACTTACCAAACCCACTTCCACCCTTGTTGGATGTCCATTGCTTCCCCTGAAGTTCATTGTCCACCAAAGCAACATTTTTTACCATGGAGTTTTTAAAGAGTTGAAAATCCGACAAGGAATAACGCACTTGATAGTTGGGTAAAATGGCGCGCCCGTTAGCCATAGCCTGGATACCCAGCATATCACCATGCTGATGGTCCGGTTTCTCATCATCCAGACCTGCACTCACAATCAACATTTTATCATTGGGGTTCCATCCTTCACGCATGATGTAGTAATGCGTATCGGCAAAAGCCAAAGAGCCATAGATGGGTTTCTCTCTTTTAATTGTGTGGAGTGACTCTACTTGGGATTGATTTAAGAACCAGTACATTCTAGCATCCACTTTATTGGATGCGAAGTAACCAAATTCCGGGTCTTCAAAAAGTAAATATCCCAAGGTCATTGCTTCGGAGATATTGTTTTTCTCAGCCCAAGGAGTATCCGTATCGTCTTGAAGCACAGGAGCACTTTTATCGGGATATGCTATCTTAACAAGGGTTGAGAAAAGACCTCTAAGTTTTACGGTCCATTCCTCCCCTACTTCAATTTGATTTCTTTTGGCCAATTGGTATACATAGAAATAATTGCTGATATCACTCATGTGATAATGAACGGAACGTTCAAACTGGAATCCATCTTCGTTGATTTCTTTATCCAAGTGCTCGCCCAAACGTTGCATGGCTCTATCGTACCATAGGTCTGTACCTTCAAAATCACTCAAAAGAATAGAAAGTATTGCCAATGCGGACATCCCTCGAGTCTGATGGTTACCAGACCTAAACCCATCATTCCGCTCATAAAGATGTTGACCATGTTGTAAAAGCGTAGCTATTGTTACGAGTTGATCTTGGTCTGAATATTCAGATTCATTTAGAATCATATTATGAATCCACAACCAATTCAGAATCCGGTAGCCCGACCTAAAAACTTCATATACGCCATTCCCATCCTCAATTTTTTCATATTTACCCAATTCCAGGGCGGTATTCAGTGAGCGAAGTTGATTTTCAAAGTATCGAATGTATTTAGGATTTCTTCCCTCTTTAAAATACAGGAAGATGATGTCCGCCATCTTATGCTGTCTTGCCAAATGACGTAACGCGTAAGCATTTACCTCTTCTCCATTCAGATAATTAAAAGGCAAGACCCATTGGGTAGAATCTGCATATTTGCCCAAATGATCCAAAGCTCCGGTTTTATGAACTTCTGTATTCTGATAAAGTTTGTTGTACTGCGAGAATCGTTGATTGAAGGTTGTATGGTCATAAAAGAAACGTTCCGAAAACATTTTCCTGAAATAATCAGCAAGCTGTTCTTCAGTTATTGATTCTTCTCTGGCTATCTCACTTTTAACATCGTCCTTTAGAAAATGCTTCAAATCCTCAACTCCCAAAACCCTATCTGAAGGTATCCCCTGAGCAAGGGAACAACACGAAAAGACAAAGGGAAGAAGTACCGAGTATACCTTCATTTTAAATTCATCCTAATACAGCAACTTAAGCGGAAGGTTTTCCTGTACCGTTAAGGTTCCAGAGTTTTTTATCTCATTATTGGAGTGGGTATTGTTTTTTGCCCCCCACAAACGTGCAACCAATTTTACTGAGTTATCAATGAACGTGTTTTCGGAAATATTTACATTGATGATACCGTAAGTATTGAGTAAAACTCCGTTTTCCTCTTTGACACCACAACCGGTAAAGGTACTCTGCACCACCATTAAGTTGCCTCCCACCGTCGATTCATCATATCCACCGCGGTAGTAATCAATTACATTTTTATCAATGTTTTCAAATCTGCAATTCTCAACAAAAAGATTCTCCGCATTGTATTCGCCTTTATCCTCTATCTCTTCAGATAGTTCCAGACCGTTTGTACAATTTTTAATCAAGGTGGATTTGAATTTGATGTATTCAGAGAAGGAATATTTATATCCTTTCAGCACATAATCAAAATCTGATATTTCACAACCTGTTATGGTTAAATTATACAAGCTGGACATATTGCTTTCCAAACTTGCAAAAGCATATTCCTTTTTTGACCCTTTCAAATAAACACCGTTAAGTGTAAGTTCTCCTTTGGGGTTCATTTCAAACGCAGGAGTTTTTGCCCTTCCATTAAATTGAATAACAGCCTTTTTAGTATCATCGGCCGATTTTATCGTTATTCTTTTATCGATTTTTAAAGAAGATTTCAATTCATATCGGTCGGCGGTCAAAATAATGATATCGTCACTTTCTGCTTCATGAATTGCAATTTCCAATTCGGCAACTGAGGCAACCGAATGTGTTTTGGGCTCCCTTTGTTCAACAGACTTTACTGGGTACCAATTTGGGCCATATTTAGAAAGGTCGGAAAGATTTGGTTTTTCCTGGGGCATTGCCGAAATAGCTCCAACACTATTGATTTCATTCCGGGGAGTACCAAATAAATCCGCTGTAATTTGGTCAAACTCAAATCCGTTATATACTTCAACATCTGATATCCCTTTTGCTGGTACTAGAATATTTTCTTCCAAAGTTGTAAAAGCAAAATCTCCTTTCCTGAATACCTCATTATATTCAAAATCTCTTTTTTGATTGTTTATCAAATTACTTTTGAAGATAATCCCGTCCAATGTATCATGTGCTATAATTGGCGCTTCATCCGCTGTCTCGTTATAAATGAGATTGTTGGCCACAATAGTTCGAATAGGCCTTTCAGACCGAATTTCGGAAGCTGGAAGAACGTCTTTTTGATTTACGTTAGATCCCACTCCAAATTGCCAGGGTGAAGTACAGTTAATCCATGAATTATGAGCCACTATAACATCTGTAACCTGTATGTATCGGTTAAGAGGCGATTTTGGAATACCGTTCATCACAGCAAGGGGGCTTCTAAAAACCTTCCCTTTCAGATTATAAAAGTAATTGTTGGTAACCCAGTGCCCAGTACCTATCAATCTCACTCCACCAATTTGCTCGGAATTGATATCCCCAATGAAATAATTACCATCCACAATACAATAATTGCCATGTCTGGTGACCAATGATCCTTCACTCTTGTAGAAGATATTATTTCGGAACTCATTAAAATTTGATTTGCTCGAAATTACCTCTACCTCTCCATTACATCTATCAAAAAAATTATTTGAAACAAGAGTATAGCTTGGTGCCATAGAGGTAAAACTGTTCCCCAATTGAATAGTCTCAGCACTAGGCCCGCCTTTTGGAGGTCTTGGACCAAAATAGTTATTGGTGATTTTATGGTAGTTTTTTATGCTTTTATTTCCTTCCAAATCAACACGTATTGTAGGGCCTCTATTCGATTTTCCAGCGATGTAACAATGAGCTATTTTGTTATAGCGCCCCTTCAATTGAACCCATAAGTCAGATTGGTTTCTTTGTGCTTTGTTGTAGTCCAGAATCACACAGTTGGTTATCTTGGAATTATTGGCAACAGTGTCTTTGTTGATTGCAAACGCTACAACTGCTCCTGAAGGAGATGCCCCTTCTGTAAAAAACAGACCACTTACGGTTAAATATTCACCTCCAAGTTTTAAATCTGATTTTCCTTTAATAAACACTTTACCAGGCGTTTCAGCTTTTAAGCTGATGGGGTACCGTTCATTTCCATAACCTACAAATCGAATTTCAACATTGTTCCAATCTCCATTGGCCATGACTATTTCATCTCCAGGTGCTGCTTTTTCAATGGCATCATTCAGTTCAGAAATATCCTGTACATATATTGAGGCATTACCAGAATCTTCAGCACATGAAAGGAATATCAGCAGTAGTACGATTATAAGAAAAGAACTTTTTTTTATCATTTAGCTTTTTGTAAAAATGTAAATGAACTCTGCTTAATTAAAATATTCCTCAATTTAGACTTTGCTAAACATAAAGCAAATTCAGAGTTTGTATTAAAATTGGTTTACCAGATTGGTTTACCAAAAATATATATATTTGAATACTTGACAAATTTTTAACATTAAAATTCCATATCCCAATTTAAAGCATCAAAAAATTATGGCTATCTCAAGTTCCCTTCTGACTGACTACAGGCATATTAGCACGGCATCTATCGCAACTACTCTTTTTAAAAAAGGTTTAAGAAATCAGTTCATTCAAAACGTATACCCATTAAATTCAAAAAAAATGGTCGGTGAGGCTTTTACCTTGCGATACATTCCAGCAAGGGAAGACTTAAATTCCATTGAGGTTTTTAAGAATCCAGATCATCCACAGCGCAAGGCGATTGAACAATGCCCTAAAAATGCAGTTTTGGTTATTGACAGCAGAAAAGATGCACGTGCGGCATCAGCTGGATCTATATTGATTACGCGTCTTATGAAAAATGGCGCAGCGGGAATTGTTACCGATGGTGGGTTTAGGGATTCGCAGGCAATTGCAGCTTTGGATTTTCCATCGTATCACCAAAGGGCGTCGGCTCCAACAAATTTAACGCTGCATCAAGCTATTGATATCAATGTCCCCATTGGTTGTGGTGATGTAGCTGTATTTCCGGGTGATTTAATCGTCGGTGATATAGATGGTGTAATCGTAATTCCAGCCCATTTGATTGAAGTAGTGGCTAAAGAATGTCTAGCCATGGAAAAGTACGAAGAATTTGTTTTGGAAAAAGTACACCAAGGAGAATCCATTAAAGGGCTTTATCCACTTACGGATGATAAAATGAAATCACAATTTGAACGGTGGAAGGAAAAACGCTCTTAGGCACAATATCTCTACCCGACTTTCTTTTCGTATAACAGTTTTAAAACTGGAATCACTACAAGATGAAGCTAAAAAAACCCGCTGACCAGTGGACAACGGGTTATAATGCTTGTTTTAACTTACGGACTAAAATCCAGGAGTTATTATATCAATATTATCTATAAAAACTTCATTGCTACTATCTACAGCCAAGGGCGCCCTCACATAAATTACGACTTCGGTAGTTGTAGGAGTAAAGGTAAAAGTTGAAGTTGTAAATGTATTGGTCATGGCATCACCTTTTGAAGAATTGAAATCTTCGTCCCCTATAGTAAGTGAGGCATCAGAATTTCCTAAAAGATCTGTTTCATCAACAACTTGAGTGTTTAAAATGTATATCTCTGTATTGATACCCGCTACCTCAGACCTTGTATCAATAGTAAGCGTATATTCCACTCCTACTTCTACTGTTACCAATTGATATAATCGACGACAGGATTCATTCAATTTTAACCCTCTTGTTAGCACGCCTCCTTGATAAGTACCATCACTTGTTGATGAGGGTTGCTCACTATTGTCTCCACAGTTCACATCAAGCCATGCATCTAAATCTGAGTTATTCCAAATTGAATTATATGGACTTGGCACTTCTGTGTTGGTATTGTCTACCACGGTGCTGTTGGGGCTCATATCCCATGCATCCGCATTATCACCAGTATTGCTGGTAAATTCATCCATAGTGCCATTTAGTACAACCGCGGCAAATGTTGCGGTAACAGTTCCAGCTTCAACGGTCACATCTTGAGTTGACATAGACGTGGTTTCGCCGGATATTTCATCAAATGTTATGGTCAAAGTAACCGGATATGTACCATCAGCTGAATAAGTATAGGTAGGATTTGCTTCAGTTGAAGTACCGCTTCCATCGCCAAAATCCCATGAATAGGCAGTAATATTTCCATCGTTAGCCAAGGACTCATCCATAAAGTCAACATCTAAGCCATTTGCAGCAAATGTAAAATCTGCAACAGGTGCAACAGGTGCAGCTTCTACTGTAATTTCAGACGTGGCTGTATCCGTATCGTCTGTAGCACTGGTAACCGTCAACGAAACCGTATAGGTTCCAGCATTTGCATATGTATGTACAGGATTGGCATCTGTTACGGTAGCACTACCATCTCCAAAATCCCAAGAATAAGACTCTGCGTTGGTAGATTCGTCTGTAAAAGCAACTTCAAGAAAATCTTCTTCGGTTGTGAACGCAGCCGTGGGATTAATCATTTCTCGTGATATTGTAATTTCCTGTGCTATGGTATCTTCCTGGCCACTGTCTCCGGTAACTGTTAGTGAAATATTATAGGTCCCCCCTACTTCATAAGTATAGGTTGGTGCAAATTCATTTGAGGTATCATCATCCGTTCCCTCAACACCAAAATCCCAAAAATAGGTTCTTCCATTGGTTGAGGTGTTTGTGGTGCTTACTTCTAAAAACATAGAAGATGTATCAAAACTCACCGAAAGTGGTGCAGGTTCTTCCCTATTTTGGTCTGCTCTAAGACCTTCTTCCTCATTTTCGCATGATACTAAAACAAAGCCCCATAGAGCAATGCAAAAAGACAATCGTGCGAATACTACTAGTTTGTTTTTCATGATGGTAATTCCCTTTAAAGTTTCTTTTCATTTGGTTTACTAAATTGGTTTACTAAATTGGTTAACCAATTTTAATTTAGTAAATATATTTTTTTTTTGATAAAAAACTGTTAATACCTCAAAAAATATCTCTTTATTTTATGTCTATCAGAATATTCTTCCGGCAAACAATTGTTAGAACCGATACAAAAGGCTTTTAGCTATTCCTATAGAAAAGTGTTCTGTTGTAATCCGTAAGAAAGTAGTATGTATAAAGTTGCACGCAACATAATGTGTTCCCATAGGCGCGCCGCCGGAAAAAACTATTGAAATCAAGAGGAGACTAGTCTATAAAACACCAAAAATCCTAAGGATAAAGCCATTAATCCCGGCATTTATAGCTTTAAAACCTATCCTTGGTGGGCTTAAAAAGTAATTTAAGGCCAGACCTATATTCCATAAAGCTTTAGCATGGTGAATGTAGCATCCAATTCATTTCCAACTAAAAACCACAACAATATTGTCGTGGTTTTAAAATATTAAAGGACCTGTTTGCTAGGCCGATTTAGGTGACTTTCCACCATTATCCCGCTTCTTTACGCAACACCTCCAATGGAGGACTTTGAAGTACGCTTTTGCTGTTCAACATACCAATAAGTAGTACTAGCATCAATATACCTGGTAAAACCACCAAAAAAGGAATCAAAGATGGTACAAAACTGACTTCAAAAACAAATTTGGCCAATAAGAGACTACCCAATAGAGACAGAAAAATACCAATACCTCCACCTAAAAGACCTAAATAGAAATATTCCAGCGCAGTAATCCGAAGAATTTGTTTGCTTTTGGCCCCAAGAGTACGCAACAGTACATTTTCCTTTATTCTTTGATATTTGCTAGTCCGGACGGATCCAATAAGGACAATAATCCCGGTCAAAATACTGAAGAAGGCCATAAAGTTGATGACCCAGGCAATCTTGCTTAAAATATCCTCAATTACGGTTAGTATTTGTCTTAAATCTATAATGGAAACCGTCGGAAATTTTTGTACAAGTTCGCGTTGCAATGAAGCCGATTTATTGGCATCCGGTGCTTTTGTGGTCAAAACATGAAACTGTGGCGCTTCTTCTAGAACTCCAGAAGGAAAAACAATGGAAAAATTAATCTGCATTCTAGCCCAATTCACTTCACGAAGGTGAGCCACTTGGGTTTCCATCAATACTCCTTGAACGTTGAAGACCAAGGTATCACCCACTTTAACCTGAGCATCTTCAGCAACATTATCAGATATGGAGATGGGTATAATTCCATCTTCCTTTCGTTCCATTGGCCAAGTACCATCTACGGTTCGTTCTGATGCAACCAACGAATCTCGATAAGTAACCCGAAATTCATGGAACAACACCCATCTATTTTGTGTTGCTGTTGAATCTAAAATAAGCTCACGTACTGCACGGTCTTTGATTTGATGCATTCGCATGGTGATGATGGGAATATTATTCAGCACTTCAAGCCCCGATGCTTCTATACTATTGGCTGCTGCAAGTTTTTCTTCAGTTTGCACGTCCATCAAAATAAGGTTTGGAGTATTCTCAGAGGCTTCCAAAGAAACCTGAGCCAAAAGAATATCCTTGGTAAAATATAGCGTGCTTATCAAAAAAGTGCCCACGCCTATCGCCAAAATCAGTACTGTGGTCTGATTGTTGGGACGATATAGATTCAACAAACTCTGCCTTGATGTAAATCCCCAGGAAGTGGGAAAATATTTTTTAATTCCACGCATAAAAAGTGTGGAGACTCCCCCCAGAAGCGCAAAAACCACTAAGACACCCAAAACAAAATAAAGGGCATACCTCATGCTTCCCAACAACCAGAAGGAAAAGGAAAAAATGAATACTAGAATACCCATTACCACCCAGAGTTGTGCTTTTCGAGATTTCCGATGTCCGTTATCCTCAACTCGCAACACCTGAAGAGGCGAAACAAACCAGGTATTCAACAAGGGCATTAGTGCAAATAAGATAGATAGCAGTACACCCAATAACAACCCAGAAAAAAGAGCGTTCGGGACAAGGGATACCTGGACTTCAAAAGGTAAAAAGCCTTTTAGTAATAGCGGAAAAGATTGTTGAAGAAGCAATCCACCTAAGACTCCAAGTATACCACCGAGAAGTCCCATACCTGCAATTTGAAACAGATATATCAAAAACGTTTGTCTTCGAGTAGCTCCAATGCACTTTAACACGGCCACCGAACGTAATTTTTCCTGAATATAGATGTGTACCGAGCTGGCGACACCTACACAACCTAATAGTAGTGCGATAAATGCAATCAAGTTGAGAAACTTTCCAAAATTTTCATAGCTTCTACCTAGTCGTTCTGCAGTACTGATATGGGTATCCAAATCTGCATTTTCAACATCAAGTTGAGGGTCAACTTTTTCATCCAATGCCGTCAAATCCTGTTCAGGTTCGGCAACAAAATAAAAATCATATCCCACGCGACTCCCTACCTGTATCAACCCTGTTTCCTCCACAGCATTGTAGGGAATCAGTACTGGAGGGGCCACTGAAGCTCCTATTCCTGAAGTTCCTGGAGCCGAAATCAAGTTACCTAATATTGGAAACACTGAGTTTCCCAATTTAATGGAATCCCCTATTTTTACTCCGTATTGCAGCATAAGGGTGGCATCTACAAGTGCACCTCCCAATTTTTTATAGCTTTCAGCTGCATTTTTGGGATTGGTTTCCAGTTCTCCATAAAACGGATAATCCCCTTCAATACCACGAACTCCCACCAATTTGGCATCTCCACTCTTTGGAAAAACGGCCATTGAAGGAAATCCTACGGAACGCCCATCTGCTCCTCCCAAAGAATCAATGATTGCCAAAACCTTTTCATTTGGGGGTTGGTTACTGTCGATAACGAAATCTGCACCCATTAGCATCTTCGATTGAACGGCGATGTTCTCTTCTAAGTTCTTACTAAAAGACTGAATGGATACAACAGCAGCAATACCCAAAATAATGGAAGCCATGAAAAGTAGTAAACGACTTCCGCTGGCTTTGCTATCTCGCCACGCCATTTTCAGAAGCCATTTCCACCCGGCTCCAGCTTGTTTTTGTGGGGAATTTTTCACGACTCAATCAAAACTTCGTTCGACACTACTTTCCCTCCGCGTAGCCTCAAAAGACGATTACATTTTTGAGCCAATTCCAAATCGTGAGAGACAATGACCAAGGTAGTGCCCGCCTCTTGATTAAGCTCGAATAATAGTTGTATTACCCGGTCACCCGTATCCTGATCCAGATTTCCCGTAGGTTCATCTGCAAATAAAATAGAGGGCTTATTTGAAAAAGCCCGAGCTAATGCCACACGTTGCTGTTCTCCACCGGAAAGTTGTGAAGGATAATGATGCAAGCGGTCTTGCAACCCTACCTTACCCAACAGTTCTTTACCAATTTTAGATGGTTTTTTTACCCCTTGAAGTTCCAAGGGCACAATCACATTTTCAAGAGCTGTAAGCGTTGGTAGTAACTGAAAATTCTGGAAAATAAAACCCACTTTTTCATTGCGTAGTTGGGCACGTTCGTCTTCATTAAGGCTTCCCAAATCTGACCCGCATAACTCTACACGACCCACATCTGCATAATCCAATCCGGCACAAAGTCCCAACAAAGTAGTTTTTCCACTACCTGAAGGCCCTATTATCGCAAAAGTCTCCCTTGATTCGATGCTAAAATTAATATCGTCCAACACCGTTAACTGCTTCGAGCCACTCGTATAGGTTTTCCCTAGATGCTCGATGTTTAATATCTTTGACATAGCACTATTGCTTCTTTTTTTCTCAAACGAGAAAAATAGGTAAATGATTTTAGTTTAAGGCCCTTATTTCATGCGTTACCTCTTAAAATTTCGTTATTTTTTTGTGTTTATCTTCTTGATTTCATGTCGAGACACTCCCAGTAAAAGCTTAGATGCTACGGACGGTAGCAATAGTTTAGAAAACAATGTCGAGGATGTTATCTCGGAAAAAGTGATTCTTTTTTTCGGAGATAGCCTTACAGCAGGATACGGTTTGGAACTGGAAGAGGCTTTTCCGGCGCTTATTCAAAACCGTTTAGACTCTTTAAACTTGGAATATACAGTCATTAATTCAGGACTCAGTGGAGAGACCACTTCTGGAGGGAGGAATCGCCTTAACTGGGTATTGAATCAAAAAGTAGATGTATTTGTACTCGAACTGGGCGCGAACGATGGGCTTCGTGGTATCCCTTTAAAGGAAACCCGTAAGAATTTACAAGCTATGATTGACGTGGTCAAAGAGAAAAATGCTGATACTCAAATAATTCTTGCAGGTATGCAAATTCCGCCTAATATGGGGCCAGAATATACTACTGAGTTTCGGAAAATTTTCCCTGAATTAGCGGAAGAAAATCAAATTGCCTTGATTCCCTTTTTGTTGGAAGGAGTTGCAGGCATTCCAGAATTGAATTTAGAAGATGGCATTCACCCTACACCAGAAGGACATCAAATAGTGCGGGACAATGTATGGTCAGTTTTGAAAACTGTAATTGAGTAGATTATAGCAGAATCTTAATGATTTTTTCATTTCTTACCTGAGAATCAATATCAAAAAATAAAAGCCTTGGTATTTCTGAGGGTTTTGGACAGTAATTGCAGAAAGATTCGAACCTTTGACCATCTGCTTAAAGTATTCCTCAAATAAGAAATCCGTACTTAACTTGCGGTTTGGCTCATTTTTAAGTTTTTGCTTTTCTTCCAATAGAAAATGGCAATTACGATTTTAACAATTAGTAGGAATTAATACATAGTTTTATTATGCTAAATTTTATTTGAAAATGGCTAGATTTCTAAAAAAAAGAATTGAAAAACTTGGCACTGCACCAGGGTCTTTAAATTTTGTAGGCACCCAAAAAGTAGACGCTGTCCAACTGGAAATGGTATCATACAATTCAAAAGAAATATTTGAAAAAGCCAGCGTTGAACTCAAAAACATTTCTCGAAAAAATCCTGACAGTTTGGTTAGTTGGCTCAATATAGTGGGTATACATGATGTCACGGTGATTGCCCATGTTGGTGCCAAGTTTGACCTTCATTCCCTACTACAGGAAGACATACTTAATACCGCTCAAAGACCCAAATTCGAAGAGTTCGACAATCATCTTTTCTTGGTGGTAAAGATGCTTCATTTTGATTCTAAAGAAGAACTAATTACTGCTGAGCAATTAAGCCTTGTTATTGGAAAAAACTTATTAATTTCTTTTCAAGAAGTTTCACAAGATGTATTTGACCCAATCCGTGAACGTCTTCTACGACCTACCACTAAGATAAGAAATCGTTCTAGTGACTATTTGGCATTTGCCATGTTAGATACCATTGTAGACCAATATATGGTGATTATCGAAAATATTGGGGAAAGGATTGAGGTTCTTGAAGACAGACTCCTGAAAAATCCTGCAAAAGAGCATTTGGAGAAGATATATTTCTACAAAACTGAAATTAATTTTTTAAGGAAGACCATACGACCAGTCCGGGAGTTGGTTTCCAAGTTCAAAAGAACCGATTCTGAACTTATAGATAGGGACACAGTACCCTATCTTAAAGATTTGGAGGACAACATTACTCATGCCAGCGAAGCCATAGAGATATATAAGGAAATGCTCAATGACCAATTGGACATCTACAATTCAGCTCTCAATAATAAATTGAACGACATCATCCGGGTTTTAACGGTTTTCTCGGTAGTTTTTATTCCACTCACTTTTCTTGCAGGAATATATGGTACCAACTTCAAATATCTCCCGGAACTTGATTACATATATGCCTATCCTATCTTTTGGCTGATTCTTGTTTTTATTGCAGTGGGTATGATTTTGTTCTTCAAGAAAAGAAAATGGCTTTAACCTATTAACCAAATCTAAAATATGACCATTAAACTTATCCTGCTCTACTCAATGATTGCAACGGCATTGTTAATGGTATATGTATGGGCGCACCAAAAAAACAAGAGAAAGAGAAGCAAAAACGCATTGACAGTGGTAAAAACACTTGTCCTGTTCGCGTTGGTGATATTGTTGATTATTACTATAATGGTCTTGAGATAATCGACCTAATTTTCATCTATCTGAATTATAAAAACTTTGGTGTCCTCTATTACCACTCATATGTTAAACAATGTTAAATACTTGATTTTTTGATATTTACATGTATATTGAAGATATGATATATCTCAAAACATACTTCAATTCATTTGTTTTCTAAGTCGGGCAATCGACTTTACTTACCCATGTGACATCCTCGTCACCCTCAAATATTAAAACAATTTTAAATTTTGGATGCTTCTATTCTGAAAGCAACCCAAAACAATCTTTAATTTTTAAAACAGAAAACAATGGAAATAGCAAAAACAGAAAATACAACAGAAAATAACAAGCAATACAAAAAACTAGGTTTTACCTATTTGGAGACCGCAGAAATCGTAGTACATCTGAACACCTTGTTGGCCAATTACCAAGTATTCTATAATAAATTGAGAAATTACCACTGGAACATCGAAGGCCCTGAATTCTTTGAGCTCCACGAGCAATTCGAGATAGAGTACGATACAGTGAAAAAGAATATCGATATCGTTGCCGAACGTATCCGTGTATTCGGAATTAAGCCAAACTTCACCTTGAAAAAGACCTTGGAAATGTCAGAAATCCAGGAATCCGAGAAAAAGTTGACTGCGCTGGAGACCGTAAGGGACGTACTCAAGGACTTTGAAATACTGCACGAAAATATGATTTCGGCAATAGGTGCTGCCTTGGATACTGGGGATATTGCCACAGAACAAATGCTGACGGACTTTTTGAGAAATTTAGAGAAAAGGAACTGGATGTTCACTTCTTTCTTGAAATAGTCAGCAACCCCATTTTCAGACACATTTATTAACTATTAAAATCATACAAATGAAAAATATATTCACAATACTGGGCCTAACATTGCTGACAAGTTTTGCAATGTCGGGACAGACCCAACATAAATCCGGAAAACTTAAAACCACAATAAACAAGACCTTTTCCATCGAGAAGGATGGTACGGAAACACAGTACAACTTGAAAATCATGGAACACCGGGATTATCCCATGAAATGGGAAAAAGAGGACAGCGGCATGGTAGACCAAGATCGCGAATACGCAACTGCAAAGGTGACCAAACTGATCGCGGTCGACAATGACAACGATAACGAATATGAGCAATATTTTGTCCTTAAGTACCGAAAGGCCATAACCGATGAGTTTACGGTGGTAGCGACCGAAGATGGTTTTGCGATTAAAGTGGAGGATAATTCCCTACAGTTATTTGAAAGGGAGGGCATCTATTTTATTGACAACACTGACCAAGAATACTTTACCATAGAGGAATTTAGAGAAATTGGATAATTTCCAAGTTTCGTTTTTTGATTGATGAGAGAGCCGAACGTTTGTTCGGCTTTTTTTTATGCAGGCAAACTAATTGATACGGATGAAACGTATTGGGATTTAATGTGACAAACATATCTGTAGTTGAAGTTATGCCCAATAAAAATGTAGTCCACCAGCATCGATTGTTCAAAGATTGATGTATATGGCCGAAATAGCAATTATCAAAAAAACCAACAAGATAAAGTAATTATAATCTTTAGCCTTTTTTCTTCGTTTCATATCTCAGAGTTTATATTGCAAATAAGGAAAAATAGAGGTTTCAGATTATTTCTATTCGTGAAATCATTGTTCGTTTAAAATAGAAATCAGTATCATTCGAGCTTATATTCGTATTGATTGAATCAACCAATCCAAAGACCAAAAAATGAGTTTTCTACTAGAAATGGAAAGACCCGCAATTAAAAACGAAGAACAATACGAAGTGTTAAAAGATAAAGCATACAGCAAAGAAAAGCTGCGCGAATAGCCAATTCAAAAAGTGCTGTAAAAAAGGGAGGAAAGGTGTCACCCTATATAGATTGGACCATAGATGAACTTTATGAACGAGCAAAAAAGATTTGATTGAAGCTCTTCGTGGTTAATCCTCTTTTTTTACATCCTTAAATTCTACTTCGTCATCCACTTTTTCACTATAGGCTTTAATCCATCCATTTTTTAGAATATTCAGCACGGCTGGAAATGTTTTTGACTTCACATCATTCAAGTCTCCTTCTATGGGTACCTTGGTTGCAAGGGTATTTTCCGATTTATTTTTAAGAATGAATTTGAAGAAGCCAACAAACCCCTCCCACAAAGTTTCAAGAAAACCATCTTCCTTGCCCAGCAATTTCGCATTTTTTAAAATGGGTTTCATATATCCTTGGAGATAACCATCTGCAATGACAATTTCACCAAAGAGATTGAACATTCCTTGCTCAAAATCCAACTTTGCGTAATGTTGGGCAAAAGCGTTTAAAGCAGAAGCGTCACTATCTTCCAATGCGAAAGTCAAGTCTAGGTCAGGTATCTCACGTACCAAGTCCATCTTGCCCTCCAAGTTGAAGGAACCACCTCCAACGCTAACTCCATTAGCTGACAGGGCGGAGGGCAAATTTTCGTCTTCACGCACCACATTGCGGAGATTGGTGGCTGTAACATCCAAATTATCGATGTGTAAGTCTATATTAGGTTCCGTGGTTACTTGAACGAAAGCAATTTTTGCCTGTTTTGCCTCGAACTTATTGATTTGTATGGGCACTAAATCGGTCAAAGCTTTGCTCCAATCATCAGTTTCCGTTGTTGTTTCAACGGCTTTTTGGTTTTCAAAAAGGTAAATGTACTCGGGGCGATCGAGTATTATTTCACTGACAATCTCTCCATCAAACAAAGCACTCCATTCTACCGAGATATCTGCTACCGGAATTTTTAACATCGGAACATCCATCGCAGCCGATTCTTCAATCAAATATAGTCCTTCAATGGTGTAGGCGCCTCGGTAAAGTGCAATATCAATATCTTCAATGGCTCCTGTATAGCCAGGTATGCCCGATAAAACCTCATTAACATAGGCCTTTACGAAATATGGGAGTGCCAACCGTAGCAGTAATAATACTAGGATAATAATCCCGGGTACTAGCCAACGTTTCTTTATTAACTGGTTCAAGGATGCCATACGATTTACTATCCTTTTCGGCTTACTTCGTTTTCTTTTTTTATTACTTGGGTACCATCTTCCTGTTGTATCAATAGAACTTTGTTACCTTCTTCTCCAATCCTTGTAATCTCATTGCCTTTAATTTTTTTGGTTACTTTTCGGGTGTAGGTATCTATAACTTTTCCCTCTGCTTCTCCATTGCCCCACTTCCAAGATACCCGGGTTCCTTTTCGTATCATGCGCATTGCTTTATTAATTTCTTTATCTAATTGCGAAAATCCATTATCGGAGTGATTTTGCCGTGTCTTTTTGCACTACTTTTTAGCTTATTCCATATTTTAAGACCTGTCAAAATCAATACGACACCCATTAGTATCATATCCGCTAAAGTTTTGTTCTTAATTCCCTGAATTTTGTCGTAGAAATTATAAAAACTATTATAAATGGGTATTATTAAAGACAATAAAAAATTTAAAAGAAGAACAGAACAGAAAAATCCAACAAATCCTACAGGCAATATTTCGCAACCCACAAATCGATTTGATATTGATGAACGCACTATTAAAAAGCAACAAAATAAAAGGTAGCCCCAAATAGGAAAAAGACAAAGAACTTTCGACAAAAATGTATGGAAAAGTTTTTAGGTTATTTATTGAAAGTTTTGGCCTTCTTGGCGGTCGTTGCCATTATAGCCTTGGCCCTTGGGGTTGAGGCTTACGCTTTTTTGGAAATTAAGAGAACGCTTTCAAAAATAATTGTGGGCTATAGCGAAGAAAATACCATTGTGAAAGATTGCTTGAAGTCACTTGACTTGGTTTTACTTGGCGTAATACTCTTGTCAGTAGCCACTGGCCTGTTTGAGCTATACATCAAGAGAATACCCAACTTACCGAACTGGCTCGTTATCAATGACTTGGATGGATTAAAATCGTTAATGATTAAGATGGTCATATTTATTATGGTCATATCTTTTGCGGGGAGAGTGATAACTTATGATACTGGGGTTGATATTGCCTATATTGGTGGGGGTATGGCCTTGGTGACTGCCGCGCTCACCTATTTTCTATACAAAAAAGAAGCATCATGAACCGTACCTCGCTATTTTTAGTAATGTTAGCTATGATGCTACAAGCCTGCTGGCTAAAGAGCGAAAAGGAGTTTACCTATGGAAAACAGGATAGGCTATTACTGAAAGGCAGTGGTGTAAATTCCATTCCAAGCAATATGGCTCTGCCCAATGAAAATACCATAGTGGACCTTATTAAAATGCATTCCAGAATGGATTCTGTCTCGAAATGCAATGAAAGACTAGAAAAAGTTCTTGATTCATCCCAAAAATATACGGTTTTTGTTGGGACCAACACCTTTTTTGCTGATAATGGAGAAGTAGCCAACAATCCTTGTCAATTCGTTTTTGTAATAAATGGAAATTATGATAGGGCCGGACTTATTTCAAAATTGACAAACGATACCGCAGAGGAGATCAATTTATTGGATGGAGCTCCTTTTTCTTTGACCTTGGTTGATACCGAAGTTTTTCTGTTTACCGATAAAAAACCAGATACCCTTCAGTTAAAGTTGTACGATCAGTATACTCGGGACGGCGTACTACATGGCTTCGAGTGAAGGAAAGTAAAACTTTTGCCTACTTTTTCAATCGCATCAATATCCTTACAATATGCGACAACATATCCTAAAGCTAACTCCTAGTTTTACACCATAGTAATTAAATAAAAATATACATATGAAAATTTTAAAAACGATGACCCTATGCCTCACAATAATCTCAGGAACCATTGCAATGGCGCAGGATAACAAAACCGACGATTTAATGTCCGATTCCAAAATCGCAAAGGCGGCTCTTTTAGAAAAAGATACCGGCCTTCAGGATTTTTTCAATAATTCAGCAGGCTATGTGATTTTTCCAAATGTTGGAAAAGGAGGATTTATTGTTGGTGGTGCATCTGGAAACGGAATTCTTTATGAAAACGGGATTGCACAAGGTGTTGCTGATCTCAAAAAAGTAAGCGTTGGATTTCAAGCAGGTGGACAAGCGGTAATCGAAATTATTTTCTTTGAAAGCAAAAGTGACTTGAATGAATTCAAGGATGGAGATTTTGAATTTGCCGCAGGGGTTTCAGCAGTTGCCTTAAAATCAGGTATTGCTGCCAATGCAAAATTTAAAGATGGTATAGCCGTGTTTACCTTACCAAAGGCTGGATTAATGGCAGATGCATCGGTAGGCGGACAAAAATTCAGCTATGAATCGTTTACAGAAAAAGGTAGCAAATAATATAAAAATGCTTTTGAAAAAGGGAAAGGACCAATTTTCATTGGTCCTTTTTTTGTTTTGAAATTTTGCTTTTTTAAAGTAGTCTATCTGTACCTCCAACTTTAAAGGCGACGAAGAATGCAATTACCGATACAATAATGCCAATCATAAATACAATATAGTTCCAGCGTAAAATCCGATATTTTCGTTCCAATACGTTACCTAGAAAATATAAGTCCTTGATAAGGTTACTGTAAATGTAATCTTGGTCTTTCAACATTTCAAAGATTGCCCATTCGTAATCTTTGAGGGACATGCGGTGAAAATTCCCAAAGAATATAAGATTGACCGCTTTCTTCTTTACGTCCTTTTTATCAAATTCACCTTTAGTGACATTGGGTTGGGTAGCCACAATGGACAATATCATCGAAATCACACTGAACACCACAAAAATCAAGGTAGGATAAATCAAATAGGTGTTGGACGGATTATCGAGTTTGGGTATAAGGTTTGATAGTGCCAAAGAGATAATAATAGCATTTACCGATAACAAAATATTGGCCTTCGTGTCCGCAATGTCACTCAATTTAATATGATTCCGCAGCGCAACACGAAATAGTGTTTGCACCCCTCTATCAGGATTCGTGGCCTTTAACTTTTGTTTCAATTTCTCCTTGCGCTTCTTCTTTACCCACTTCTTTTTGGCCTTGATTAGGTTTTTTAAATTTTTTCTTTTTCTTTTTTCCCAGTTTTCTCTGGCGTAATCTGTATAAAACTTGTGTTCAAAGCGTAAATAGTGTTCCATCTGTTCACGCCAATCCTCAAGGGTATTGTTTTTTTGAAGTTTGGAATTGGTTTCTTCCCTAAAAAGTTCGGAGAGTACGGAAAATTGTTTGGTGCCAACATAAGCCGTGATGGCATCGTTCATAATGTATTCCTCTATATTCCAAGCTGATGTATTGGTATCCCCAAACTGTATCAATCGCAAAACTGTTTCTTGCTTCGTCGGAGGTATTTTCTGCTCTTTCAAAAAAGAAGAAGCAAACCTCAAGCTATCAGGTTGAGGATGCTTATAATCTGCGGTTAAACCTGTATGTAAAAACCATAGGGCCAAACATATTTCTTCAGCACTTTCCAATTTGGTTTCTTGAGCCTCCAGTATTTCCCTGGCCGATTTGACCATACTGGTCGTTTTTTGGTAATTATGGAAAACCAAGGTATTATCGCCACTTTTTTCAAAATGTGACCGCACCCAGCCCTCCGCTTTGTTTTGTAAATCTGTTGTTTCCATATCTATGTTTTTAGTGGGCAGGCATTAGAATGATAGTCCAAAACCTACCTGAATCAAATTATTTTCTGCTGAATTGAACCATCCTGCCTGCAATGAAATGGCACTAAGTGTCCCCAACCAAATCCCTACACCTTGTGAAGTATGCCACCTCCCCGAATTTTCTCCGGGCTGCCAGACACGGCCGTAATCAAAGCCTCCGTAAATACCCAAACTTACGGGAGCAACAGCGGTCGTAAAACGCTTTAAGCGCAATTTTAAATCACTACTATGATGGAAATAGGAATCCCCAGTGAACCGTTCATCCCTGAATCCTCGCAGACCATTGTTTCCTCCAACCGACGGTGCGTGATAAAAGAAGTAGTCTCCCCTAAAATTGGACCGCCATGCGGCATCTGAGGAAAGTACTAGATTTCCGGAGGATATCAGTTTTCTATCAAAGCCCATAGAAATGGCCAAATATCCAAATCTATTTTCCCTGAGTTCCGTATTTAGTCGATACCCGGCATCCAATTGAAGACGCAACGCTCTAGTGGGAAAATCTCCTGAATTTGAAATGTCATATCTCACGGTCAAATCCGTACCTATATAATTTTGGTTTTCGAATATGCTCTCATCAAAATTAGCACTGTTGAAAAGCCTATCCTCGTTTTCGTTGACCTGAAATGATTCGTAGAGTACCTTGAGTTTAAGACTACGGTAAGACACGCCTGAGGCAATTCTGATTTGGCGTAATCGCGCACGATAAAAATCGATATCCAGTTCATCTTCTGCATTGGTCGTATTGTTCCCCAAACCAAAAAAGTTACGAGCATAAAGGTCCGAGGTATAGAATGCATCCAGCTCAAAATTCCAATTGGGAAAGATGTTGCCAAAGGTGCCGTTATAATCCAATTGCATGGCTTGGAAATCAAAATAGTATTTGGCTCCTAAGGTGTGTCGCTGCCTAAACGGATTACCATTGATTCCATTTTTTGTAAACGTATTGGTTGCCCCAACGAAAACACCATCGTCGGTCCTGAATCCGATTGCTGGAAGAAGAATGTTGGTGTTCGGTTTATGATATCGCCAGTGATAGGTATTGGTTTTATATCGGTCAGTACGGAATATGTTCCCTTTCTCGTTTTTCAAATTGGATTCCTCATGTTTCCATTCGTATATTTTAAGTTTTTTGGTATTGGATATATCGTAACTGTCTTCTCCGTACCCTCCTATCAATCTTACCTTAATTTTTGAGGGCGCATCTCCTTCGATTTCAAATTCATCATCATCATTCAGGCCATAAATATGGATTTCCTTGGTTTCTTCATGATTGAACGTCCTTTCATAAAAAATGGGGTCCTTTTCATCTTTCAATAAGCGTTTCGCTATAACGGTTGTAGTCCCATCTTGATTTCTGTATACTTCAAAACTGTCATCCTTATGCGTTCCTTGAACAGATACAATTTTATTAAGGTACTGGCCGTGCTCATAGGCATATTCAGGTAATTTTTTTAACCGCTCTTTCAGGTTCTCTTTTATTTGTTCGGTCAAATCGTCTTTTACTTCTTCGGGTAGTCTTTCAAAAGCGCTATCAATTTTTTCTTCGTCCATTTCGACCACAATTTCCTCGGCCAGTTCGCGCCAAGTATCGGCACCATATGCGCTGGTCAATGCTTTATCTAAAGGCATTCCGAAACGGTTGAGCCATTTAACATTTTGTATTTCAGAACCAAAGGTCTGCCAAGGACGAATTATGGGCACGAAGAGTTTTAGAAATTGCAGCGCAGCTCCATCGAATCTTGGAAAAGCATTGTCCCTATCTCTCGGTACGGGCACAAAGAGCTTTTCATCTTCTTTTTCATACTCCATCCAGCGCCATTGATCTTGATGACGGTCCCAATCGCCTATCCACATATCAAATATTCTAGCTTTGATAAAGGCCTTGGCATCTACCGTGTAAGACTCATCACTCTTAAGTTTTTCCAACATATCCGTAGTACTCTCAAAATCCTCAACACTTCCAGATGTTTTGAACATTCTACGGTATCCCGCATAGTCATATTGTTCATCAGAGGGCCTTCTTTCAATATAGTAGAGTTCATCACCATAGGTTTCATTGAATCTCCCCAGCGCATCTTGCTTTGGAACATAAAACAGTTCTACATCGGAGTGATTGATACTCGCTGCCCTTGCTATTGGATTCACCGCCATTTGTGCATAGGGATGTGCCGTGGTAAAAAAGTCATTGACCACATCCTGTACCCAAGTTTCTTCAAACTCTTCTTCGTCATAGGTAAAGCCGGGGAGTTTAAACCGAAGAAATCGTAATGCGTTTTTTCTCAACGAGCGCATATTGTATTCACCACCTGTGGAATCTTTCAGCCTCAGGGTGTTTGATTGGTGCCCTCCACCCTTTTTAACAACTTTCAATCCGCCATATAGGGTGTCGAGTATCACGACAGGTACTTTTACCTTATCTCCATAGTATTGGCGATAACGTTCTCCCCAGAGAAATCTGTGAGTTCCCGTTCGCTTAACAGTATTTTTGTCATAAATAGAAACTGATTTTTTAGAAAATCCATAATCTTCAAAACTAAACGTTTTGGGTTGCTCAAAAGCTTCACTTAGATTTTGCTTGTATGTCTTAATGACACCATTATCCATATAGGTGAATTCTACATCATGGCTTCCGTCTGTGTAATAGATAATTTTACTGTAGCCTGGAGATTCTTTTCCGAATTTCCCTTCATACTTTAACGTGCCACCTGGTGCTGAAATGATATCCTTGGTCAATCGAACCCTTGAAGTTTCGGATACGGTTCCCGTAATAATTTGATGAATTCCTTCACCATACAACCATTGCATATTGTCCTCATGTGCCGACACAATGGTGGTATGTTGTGCATTTTTGCTCAAGGCTGAAACGATAATCCGTAAAAATCGATATTTATATGAGTTAAGATAATCAGGGTCAAATGCTCCTAAGGATACAAATTCGTGTATGGCCGTACCTAAAAAAGGCAAAGGAAGTAAATGCGTTTTCAAGCTGGCCTGTCCGGCATATTTTCCATTACTGAATACGGGATGATGCATGGCAATCAATAGATTTTTACCCTGACTATCATTTATATACCCTTCCAATGCTTCAACGAATCTTCTTCGTGTGACGATGTCAGTACATTGAATGTTTACATTTTTAAGCCTTGACCAATTTGCCAAAAACCATTTAGAATCGATAAATATTATGGCCAATTGGTCACTGACTTCTTGGTACTCCAGTGGGCATGCGTTTTTGGGCAAAAACGAAACCCTTTTCATATCTAAATCTTTAACATAATCTTGCAGACGTTCCACCTTTTTGGCATTGTACGAAGCCCATTCGTTGTTTCCTGGGAGAAAGTAGGTCTCCCCAGCAAAACCCTTAATAATATTTAAATGTTTATCCAAATATTTTAGATCGGTTTTCCAGTCGCCCTCAGCTTCGCTAACGTTGTCCCCTAGAAATAAAAGTGAACTGTTTTCTGGAGCTTTTTCAAGATCAGATTTTAAAGAATATAGTAGCCTATTATCCTCTTCGAGGATTGTATTACCAATACCGCCTATGGTAAAAACCGTATGGGCTACTTCTTTATTTGAAAACTCATCTACTTTTTCCTGCTGAGCTTGAATTAAAATTGGATTTAGAATACACAGAAATATGACATACTGCATACGTGAGAATATGTTTGGATATTTCGTCATGTTGACATCTTTTTGTTTTGGTATTGGGATTTTTTGAAGACTCTTTTTAGAGAAAAATTTGGGTTGCTGCCACCGCTAAAATCAAAATGGCTAAAAAGACGATAATCAGAACAAAGCCTGTTTTGGTTTTTGTGTTTTTTTGGAAGATATAATTCCTCTTTTCCTTTTTTTCTTCTTTGGCAATTTCAAAGTTTTCGTCTCCTTGTTTTTTGTCTGTCATAGTTTTCATTTTGGCGGAAATATATTTTTAGATATTAAATACTATTGATGCTATTCATTTAAATCTTAATGGAAATCTAAATTTCAAAACAGCAAAGAACCATAGGAAAAGAGCAAACAAGACCCAAGAATGATTGAGATATTTGTAACAGAAAATGAAGTTGAACCTTAAAAAAAACATGAAATGAGTAACAATACAAATACCGTATTAGGAGTACTAGCAGGAACAGCCGTAGGAGCTGCAATTGGAATTTTATTTGCTCCTGACAAAGGGTCGGTAACACGACAAAAAATTGCAGACGAAGCAAACAAAACTGGTGAACTGATTACAGACCGTGCCACACAGGTAAAGGATGCCGTGGTCAATGGAGCACAAACGCAAAAGGCCACTTTGGATGCTAAAGTTGAGGATTTAGTGAATGATGCTAGCTATAAGGCGGAGGATGTCATCACTGCCTTGGAGACTCGATTGAAGACTTTAAAAGAGAAAAATAAGAAATTACGTTCCGCCTAAAATGTCCAGTCAAGCAAATATTGAAAATGGCTCCTCCGCCTATCAAACCAGTAAAACATATTTACGTGCTACGCGGAAGTATTACCATTTAAAGATTTTCCAACAAATTGCAACGCTCTCCACATCTTTTGTGGAAGTGTTGCTTATTGGAAGTCTCTCCTTTTTTGCCTTAGTATTTATTGCCATTTCTTCGGCATTGGCACTTGGAGAGCTTTTAGAGAATAGGGCTTTGGGATATTTGTTGATGGCAGCAGTGTTTATATTTTTGGCTGTAGGCATTTTTCTTGTACGGAAAAAGATATTTGCCATTATTCTGAGAAAATTATCTAAAAACTACTTTGAATAAGATGAAGGTATATGAATCGCTACATGAAATCGAGGAAGATTTAAAAATCTATGACCTTGAAAGAAAGATTGCCAAGGAAGAGGCAAAAAATATGGGATTTGCTGTTCAAAACGGTTTTATTCCCAATAGCATTACCAAATCAATACTTCGCATGGCCGGTAGATATGGCTTAATGATATTGGTCAAAAAGATCCTCCGCTAGCTCTAAGCACCACATAAATTATTGCCAAGCACCCGTCCGGGTGCTTTTTTTTTATACCGGAATGGCACGTTCAGCGGTAACCTTGTCCTTAAAATCACTTGGACTGATATTATACTTTGCCTTAAAAATTTTGGAAAAGTAGCTACGGCTGCTAAAACCTACAGTATACACTACCTGTGAAATATTCATGTCGGTTTCCCTTAGATAATCTCTAGCGGCCTCTAACCGAACATGTCGCACATATTCGGTTACTGTTCTGGTATACAGTAGTTTAAATCCTTCTTGAAGTTTGGCCTGCGACAGGCCAGTTTCCAAGGATATCTCGTCCAACCTATAGTTTTTGGATGGACTCGCTATTATTTTTTTTGCTTGTTGACGAACTAATTTAAGTTCCCTGTTCAGCAAAGTTGTGGACAACCTCTTTTTGGAAACGTATTGTTCATGGTCGGCAATGTGATTGGATAAGATTTGATATACAAGTCCCTCAATTTGCATGATACGTATCATGCCTTTTGAGTTTATATTACGCAATGCATGGATTTTATCGGCAAGCCGCAGGTCATATGCTCCATAAAAGGCAAAGGTGCTTTCATGGTCCAAATCATGAAATACCTCATACAACCTATTGTTCAATTGCTCTACCCCATTCAATGTTTTTCGTAAAAACTCCCTTCTGGTGATTTGAATAACATTGATTTCCAAAGGAATGTCTTTAGGGAAATATCCATAATTCAAACCACCCTTTCTACTAGTGATGATTACAGACTGAAATTGTTCCAATGTTTTAATGTCGTGTTTGGATTGATAACCGAAGCGATGTTGGCAATTACCTTCAAGACAGTATGCAAAATGGATAGGGTTGTACTTGGAAGCATCCATAATCAACTCGATTTCATCATAAAAGGTAATATCGTATTCCAACAAGCTAACCCCCCAGTCAAAATCAATGAATTTTATTGTACCGTTAGCCAAAGAACCGCTAACATGGAGGATATGTTCTCCCCAGCGTTCCTCAATTCTTCCACCAATTACTTCTTGTATTTGTTTTACAGTACCAGCGGTGTCTTCTGCGGTAATATTGATTGTTGTCATAGTTTTAGGTTTTTTTCAACAAAACTTGAGTGCCAACCCCAATTATCCTATTGATTTTCACAAAAATACGAGAGTATAGCGATATTTTGTTTAATGATATTGGATAAAAATTGCTCAAAACAGGATTTCTTTAACGAAAAAAGGCTCCTATAAGGAGCCTTGTTCTTTTAGTACCACAGTATTTTACTAGAACATGTAGTCAAAAATATCTACAGCGAAAAAATCTTTATCATTGGTGTTGGTAAAATACAGTCCTTCACCCAAAATATAATTCACACTTTTATCGTCCACTTTTACAGCAAAACCATTTTGCATCGAGACCAACTCAAAAGTATCCGTTACTTGCTTATCGTATCGTAAAACGATTAATCTATTGTAAGTAGGTTCTTGTTCATTATATACAGTAATCAATTTAGCTACCTTGGCAGCAGTGCTAAGGCGATCTTGATCTATTTTACCTTTATCCGCATCGTCAAATGAAGCGGTGTAATTCCTGTTTTCATGGACAGTCACCTTGTATGGAAAGGTTGTTCCATCTTTAGTAAAAGTGAATGTCTTGGTGGTGGAAGCCATCATAGTTCCCGTTATCTTATCATTTTCTTTTTCTTCTTGGGCCTGTGCCGAAAACACAAAGCCTATCATAATTGCTATTATGACGATAAATCTATTTTTCATTTTAAAAATTTTTAATTGTTCAACTTTACTCTCTTATAATATTCTTTCAATCCCCATAAACCGGATATAAACAAGACCGCACTTACAAGGATGCCTACATCTTTCTAGAAATCCAGTGCAATCTGAGTGGAGCAGGCAAAAAGGACCATAATGAAGAATAAGCAAATAATACCCCATTGTAACATCTTTTCGCGTTGGGTTGTCTTAACTGCTTTCATCTTAGTTTTGATTAACTACTTGTTCCCTTAATACTTTGGTAATCTCCGGCTGATTTGCAAATTCCAGGGTTCGAATTGGGAAAGGAATATCAATCTCATTTTGGTCCAATGCCGTTTTAATGGCTTTTAGACCTTGACTCACGGCATCCAATTTGTTCTTGGCATTTTCACCTTCTACCCAATATCTGCATGTAAATGTAATTGCACTGTCACCAAAACCAGTGTAGAACAGCTCTACAGAACTATCATCCCTTTGGGGAAAAAGTTCATTAATTGCATTATTTACAATTTTTTCTACTTTTTCCAAGTCAGAATCATAACCTACGCCGCAATCCACTGCTACTCTCATACGTGAAGTTAGACTGTAGTTTTTGAAAGGCTGGTCTGCCACCATTTTGTTTGGTATTATCACTAGGTTGTTATCAAATTCCCTTAACACCAAATTGTTCAAATTGATGTCCTTTACTTCGCCGGAATACCCATTGGTCTCTATCCAATTGCCCACTTGAATATATTTTCGAAAAGCAATTTGGATTCCCGCCCACAAATTGGTAAGGCTTCCTTGGAGTGCCAGACCGATGACCAGACCGGAAATTCCAGCTCCAGCCAAAAGGGTATTCAATGTTTTGCTCAGATTAAGTGCTCCAAGCGCCAAGAATAAGCCTGCCGCAACTACGATAACCGCTGCAATTTTACCACTGAGATTAGCAATACTAGGTTGTGGCACTCTTTTGCGCAGGACTCGCTTCACCCACCTATTCACATACCTGGCTACCAAAAATGCCAATAACAGAACCAAAAAGGCAACAATTAAGTTGGGAATGTTTTCAACCAAAGTGGAACCCCATGAGGATAATTTTTCCCAGATTGTATTCATTGCATTTTCCATGGTCACTTCTTATGATACTTTTTCCATGTTTACTTGTTTGAAGTGCTCCTCAGTGCTTTTATGCCAAGCATCTAACATCCAACTTGACTTTTCGAGTTCGGCAATATAGCCTCCCATCATATCAATTGTCCCTTCATCTTTAGCTTCTTCAGCGTGGTGAAGAACATCACGCATTCTATCTAAAATATTTTTGTGATTGTTCAGGATGATTTCTACCATCTGCTTGTCGTCAATAAGCCCGTTATGCTCAGACAAACTAGATAACTTAATGTAGTCACTATACTTGCTTATGGGATGATATCTCAATGTCAATATACGCTCAGCTATCTCATCGACTTTCACTTTTGCCTCATTATACAGTTCTTCAAATTTCTCATGTAAATCAAAGAAATTCTTACCAAGAATGTTCCAATGAAACGCACGTAGATTTTGATAATAGATACTGTAATCGGCCAATAGTTTATTTAGTTCTCCCACTACGGGCACTAATTTTTTTTCATTTAAGTTCAAATAATTCATGCTTTCTAATTTTTGTTGCAAGATATCTTGACCAGGTGCTTTTTCTTTGCTCAAATCAGAAAACTATGAACCCTATTACTCAGAAGTGCCTTGATTTTAAATACTTTAAGGATGAATGGGCTCAGGGAGAATCTTTCGGGTGCAATTTGATATAACTATAGCGCACTTCACCTAAGTGGTCCATTGTGGTTTTAGAGGTCATCAGTTCTGCCCAATTCAGGTGCCAATTTATCTCACGGTCCCGATAATGGGAAATCAGGGCTTCGGAAAATAGAATATATTCATCAAAAGGAATATTGTTTTTAAGTAATCTATGTGCTAAAATTACATCCTCACCTAAAAGCTTTATTCGATTACCAATTTGTACCGGCGCAATTTCATACCCAAAATGAAGTATGATTTTGAGACCTAAGATATCAGGCAGGTCCAAATTTTTCCCTTCATCAATATACTTTTCTTGAAGCAAAACCATTTGATCATAAAATTGTTGATGGAAGTTTTGACATTGCTCAGTCAGTTCTTGTAACGAGGGAAGTGAACCACTGCGGTAAAACAAAATAGCATCCCCTTCTATTTCCGATACTTTTAGTTGTATTTGATTGCTGTATATGATTTGATTTAAGAGTGTGGGGATGATTTTTGAGCTAAGTTCAAAATCAATCTCGCTCATAAACTGAGTAAAACCACTAATATCCGGTATACATAATAAACAGGGCTCTCTTTCCATGACTTATCGATATTCAGGATTATCAAAATTCCATCGTGTGCCATCATCCCATGCCTCCCGGGAATTACCGTACTTAGGATAGCCATTTTTTTCCTTCAAGAAGGAGGCCAAATGCATTACGTTGTAAGTCATAAAGGTAGTATTCCTGTTCGTGAACGCATTGTCCTTCGCACCAGATTCCTTATCCAAATAGCTGGGTCCTGGTCCTGCTTCGCCTACCCAACCACAGTCCGCTTGGGGCGGTATGCTAAAACCTAAATGTTGCAGGGCATACAGAATTCCCATGGCGGTGTGTTTAATGCCATCTTCATTGCCCGTAATGATACATCCACCCACCTTTCCGTAGTACGTATACTGACCCTTGTCATTGGTTTCTGCGCTCATACCATATAGTCTTTCAATGCACTTACTCATTATAGAAGAGCGTTCTCCTAGCCAAATGGGAGTGCCCAATACCAAAATATCAGCATCCATTATTTTCTCATAAATATTGGGCCAATCATCTTCGGGTCCATTTTTTTCACTTAGGTCGGGTTTTAAGCCTACGGGTATGGTATGGTCCACAAAACGGAGGTAGTCCACTTGAACCCCCTCCTTTTTCATAATGTCCATAGATACCTTCATTAATCCTTCGGTATGACTTTGCTCTCCACTTTTCTTTAGTGTGCCATTTATATACAATGCTTTAATACCTGAATAGTCCATACGTTTTTTTTCAAAATTCAGATATTCCAATTCCTCCAGTTGCCTTTAATGGAGAAATAGTGTCCTCAATCCATCAAGAGTTTAAGCAATGTGGTTAACATTGGAATCATATCAGCACCATCCTAAGCTTTTCGAAAATTAATTTTGACCATTATTAACGACAAAAACAATTAAATGAAACCGAAAAAATATGTATTTGTGGCCTTTTTAGGAATTGCCCTAATAGGTTGTAAGGTAGAAAAGAAAGAAAGCGGGGAATTGCCCGAATTAGATGTGGATGTAACTGCTGAAGCAGGAGAACTACCCGAATATGAGGTAGATTGGGCGAATGTAGACGTAGGCACAACGACCAAAACCGTAGAAATTCCGAAGGTAGTAATCATCATGGAGGAAGAAGAGGTTGAAGTACCTTACATTGATATCAATATGCCCGACGGTACGGAAAGGGAAGAACGCACGATAATGGTAGAGGCCGAAGTAGTGGACAACGAACATGACCTTACTATCGAAGAAATATGGGTCAAAGATGGTAAGCTTTGGGTGATTTCAAAATTGGAAGCAACTGAGCAAACCATAGGAAAGCAAAAAATGCGTGTGTCAGACCAGGTCACCATCAATGCACCTGACATGGATGAGAAATATATTATTGTGGGCGAACGCCCCGATGGTTTGTTCAATCAACGCTATCGCTACGTCGAAAATATGGATGCCTTGTCAAATGAGAGGGACAACGTAAAGGTTATTTATTCCAAATAGAACAAATTGATTACATTTTTGGTTGGTTTGAAGGTGGTCCCTCTGGCGTTTCCAGTATGGGACCATTTCTTTTAACTAAAGATAGAACATGAACCTATTATCGAACATGACGGTCATTGGAAGCAAAAACCCTGATTTTCTCACGGACAAGATTGATTTGTTCTATGCAGGAGAAGATGATTTGACCATTGAAAGAAGAGGTAAAAAACCCTTTACATATGCAATTGATGGACAGACGTACAATGATAGGAAACGTTTAACTGAAATCTCAAAGTTGGCGGTACCACCGGCCTGGGAAAACGTGAGAATTGCAGCTGCTTCCAATGCACATCTTCAAGCCGTTGGCCGAGATGCAAAACACCGAAAACAGTACCGGTACCATCCCAAATGGCAACGTTTTAGAAACCGAACCAAGTTTGCAAAATTGCTGCTCTTTGGAGAACATTTGCCTAAAATGCGGGAACAGGTAGAGAAAGATTTGACCGGTGATTATTGGTCAAAAGAAAAAGTTTTGGCATTGATTATTAAACTAATGGAAGAGACTCATATCCGTATCGGTAATGAACAGTACGCAAAACATAACCAAACCTATGGATTGACCACACTTCGAAAACGGCATCTTGCACATGCTGATAGGAATCTAAGATTTGAATTTGTGGGCAAGAGGGGAAAAGCACACCGAATCACCCTAAGAAATAAGAGATTGATTCGGTTGGTGAATCAATGTGAAGAAATTCCCGGGTGGGAACTTTTCAAATTTTATGATGAGGATGGAAACAAACATAGCGTAGAGAGCGGAATGGTCAACGAGTACATTCAGAAACACATTGGTTCTTTGTTCTCTGCCAAAGATTTTAGAACATGGGCCGCCTCTTTGGTTTTCTACAAACATCTGAAAAGCGCGGAACTGAAAAATGTGGAAAGAGACCCACAAGCAAAGGTAAGGCTAGCACTAAAGGAAGCTTCCAGAACACTCGGAAATACGATGAATGTATGTCGAAAATATTATGTTCATCCCGCTTTGATTGTGGAATACGAAAAACAACCTGAAAGGATTTTGCACCAAGAAAAAATAACAAGGGTTCCTTTTTTACAAGAGACGGAAACAGAAATGATGAATTTCATCGAATTGAGCGATTATAAAATTTTAAACGAAGCGTAAATGGAAACAAGTTTTAATGAAGCATGGAATGGAATGATAAAAAAGCTGGAGGGCTGGCTAAATGATTTTATCGGCTACCTCCCCAATTTTATCTTGGCCATTTTGGTATTCGTGGTCAGCTACATTGTTGCAAAATATGTGCGCAAAGTAGTAAGTCGTCTCCTTAAAAGAAGCAGTATGCAGACCTCAATGGTCAATCTCATAGGAAAACTTACTGCCGTAGCCATCATATTTTTAGGTCTTTTTTTAATTCTCGGAATTTTGGATTTGAGCAAAACGCTCAACGCTATTTTAGCGGGGGCAGGAGTCGCAGGACTTGCTGTGGGACTGGCACTGCAAGGAGCTTTGGCCAATACATATTCCGGAATTGTACTGAGTTATATCAAGCACATCAAATATGGAGATTGGATTTCAGTGAAAGATTTTGAAGGAGAAGTGGTGAATATAGATCTCAGAGCAGTCACATTAAAGCAAGCCGATAACAATCTAGTGTACATACCAAACAAGCAGGTAATTGAAAATGCAATAAAAAATTACTCTACCACCTCCCAATCCAGAGTTATTCTGGAATGTGGTGTGGCGTACGATTCCAATCTCAAAGAGGTTAGACAAGTCGTTTTAAAAGCATTAATGAGCAACTTTCAAGAGTTGGAGAATCAGGACGACATTATCTTTTTATACACTGAGTTTAATAGTAGTTCCATTGATTTTGAAGTGCGGTTTCGCATAGACTCAACTTCGGCGCTAGAGGTAGCAAATGCAAAAACAAGGGCCTTAATTTCAATAAAAAATGCTTTTGATTCAAACGGAATTACCATACCATTTCCGATACGTACGTTGGACATTCCTGAAGAAACCATGAATGCCATTGTTAAAAACGGTTCTTAACGTGAATGCATCACGGATTATATTGATTGCATCAAAAACCCCTATAAATACAGACTACTTTGTGGATGTAATTAATCTTAAAAATTGAATCATGGATACAAAATTTGAAAAAGACATTGAAAATTTAAACGATCTAATCCAGAAGAACTTGGATGCAGAAAAAGGCTATCAAAAAGCGGCAGAAAATATAGACAACGGTGCTCTAAAAATCTTTTTTGAAAACCGTTCAAGGGAAAGAGGACATTTTGCACAAAGCCTACAAAGTGAAATGGCTTCATATCCCCAAGAAACAGAGACAGAAAATAGTTTTGCATCAAAAGCGCACAGGGCGTGGATGGATGTAAAAGTATTCTTTTCCGGAAACAACGAAGAGGCCATGTTAGAAGAGGCTATTAGAGGTGAGGAAGCTGCCTTAAGTGAATATGAAGATGTTTTAAGGGAAAACAGCTTCACCGCTGCCACTAGAGGTGTACTAAATGCGCATAAAATAAGCATTAAAAATGCGCTTACAGACATTAAGGCTATGGAAAAAGCATCCTAATATATACCTATTGTCGATAAATTAAAAACGGGCCATACTGGCCCGTTTTCTATTATACATAGTTTTTGCCCAATATACCCTTTCTACGCTTTTCTCAATGAAGCTTCAGCATATCAATACATTGCGTTATCAAAAGAGTCAGTTTTAGTGGTGATTCGGTCAAAGCACACAGGTCATTCTCCCGTTCTTTGTGTTAAAAAGAATGTATTACCGACTTTCAAATATCGCCGATTTAGAAGAAGTAGAAAGTACCTTTCAGGCTAAATTCAAACATCCCAATATTTATCAACCCAATCAACTTATTAATGGTTTAGATGAAAATTTGGTGCCCATTATAAAACAAAATGCAGGTGAACATATCGACTTTGCCATATGGGGACTTTTGCCAGAAGGTTTCAAGGAGGAATGGAATATGTTTCAAGACCAAATAAATACCTTGAATATAGAAATTGGTCAAATTGACCGTTCAAAATGGTTTAAAGAAAGCTTGGAGCTTAGAAGGTCAGCAATAATTACTACAGGTTTTTTTACAAGTTATTTAAAGGAAGGAGAGATATACCCTTACCATGTACACTTGCCCAAAATGAAACCCTTTGCCATGGCCTCGATTTTCAGCAAATTGGAAGATGGCTTCTATACAGCGGCCATAATCACAACTACTTTTAGCAAAGAACTGGAACAGATTCAGGATTTGGGCAACCAAATGCCATTCGCCTTGAATATGGAACAATACAAGCTTTGGATATCGGATGAATCTACTCCGCAAGATGTCAAATCACTATTAATGGAAGAACCTGGACTTTCTTTTGAGGCAGAACCGGTATCCAAAGAATTTTTCAAAAATGAAATACGCTTCAATGAATTCTTGAGGAAGGCAAACTATGTCAACCTCCCTAGGCTTAGATAAATCTGCTTACTTTTTGACGGTAAGCGTTGGGCAGTATTCCATATTTCTCAAAAAAGATTTTTGAGAAATAACTTCTACTCTTAAGGCCGATTTTAAACACAATTTCCGATATGGTAAGGTCAGAATTTTTCAGATAATCCCTAGCCAGTTCAAGCTTAAGCTGTCTTACGTATCCATTGACTGATTTTGAGAACAAGAGGTTGAAACCAGCTTGCAGCTTTTTAGGATTCATACCCGCTTCTTTTGCCAGCTTACTAACCGTCATGTGCTCTTCAATGTTTTCAGCAATGTATTTGGTCAATTGATGGATTCGTTTTATTTCTTCATGAGAAAACGAATCTGGCATTACCTGCTGGGTAACCAGACTTTGATGTTCCAGTATTTGCATAGCCAAAATAAGATTCAATCTACCCTCAAGCGATAAAGTCCTAATAATACCCTCTTGCTCATTGGAGTGTAGTTTTTGCACTTCATCCGCGATGGATAAATTATAATTGCCCAAATGTGAATAGGGCAATTGGGTAGGGACTTCTTTGAAAATAGAGAGTAATTGTTCGTTCAAGTAACTAAGGTTGTGATTCTTTTTCTTTTGATATTCTTTAGTAATAATGCGTATCAGATTTACTTTAACGTTGGCATTACTGGGAAAAATATATGTTTGGCTCTCCCCCAGTTTTGGTGAAACGATAATATTCTGATAGCGTTCCAAATTGAGCCATTCATTTGACATTCCACTTGAAAATTTTAGACTCCCCTGAGATATAAAAACAAATTCAATGGTGAACTTATCGCTTTCGTTGACCACCAACTTCATGTCTTCGTTGAGGTCCAAATCATAGTCAAATAGAGTAACACCCCAGTCAAAAGAAATTGATTTGATTACACCCTTACCAAATTCATTATCAAATTCAAGGACATATTCACCCCATTTCTCCGTAACAGTACTGTTCAATGCCAGGGCTATCGACTTTAAAATATCCCCGCCATCCTCTGCTTTTATTTGAATCGTTCTCATTTCACTTAAAAATAAGTGGCACAAAGAACCAATCAATCCAAAAAAATGTTTGACAAAATTGAAATTGTCTTTAACAGAATTAAGTGGTTTTGGAAGCTTATTTGGTGAATTTTAAGAAAAACTCACTAAATCAATAGTGTTACTATGATGCTTTGTTACGAGAGTTCAAAACATATTGTTTGGGGGTCATACCATACTTTTCTTTGAAGATTTTAGAAAAATAGCTCCGCGAATTAATTCCAACTGAATAACTAATTTCGGTAATATTCATTTGGGAAGATTCCAAAAGCTCTTTAGCCCTTTTCAGGCGAAGTTCCTTCATATATGCATTGACCGATTTACCAAAAACATGTCTAAACCCTTGTTGAAGTGTATTTTGGTTCAATCCAACCTTTTTGGAAAGTGTTAGGATGTTTTCAACCTGATCTAGATTTTCTTCAATAAGCTCAGCTGCTCTATTAATGGCTGAAACCGTGGACTTCCGTAAAATTTTTCGACGGTCCGGAGTATTACGGTCGTCAAGAAATTGCCGTAATTGATGTCCCAAAATTTCATAGACCTTGCCCTCCAAAAAAACGGATTTAGGGAAATCGGTCAGCTCACAATCTGTAAAGGCCTCAATGCTCTCCGCAATATCCAAGCTATAATATCCCTGGTAGAAAAAACGGCTAACTCCATTTACGTCTCGAAATAGCACTTCAAGATCCTTATTCATCCCAGGCAAAAAATCTTCGACTTTATCTTCAAACTCCCTTCGGTTAATATTTATAAAAAACATGCAAATCGCAGAATCCTTCTCGAATTCCAAACTTTGGTGCGAAGTCACATCAGAAGCGACCATGACACATTCCAACCGGTTTATTTGATTAATCTTTTCGGTATCGGAAAAGAAGTGTCCTACTTGGTCTTCTTTGTTGTAAAGTAATTGAAGGGGTTTAACACTCGGATTCTGAAACTCAAGGATAACATCCTTTTTTAGCCGAAAATCCAGTTCTATTACATTTACGCCATGTGTAAAGGAAAAACCGTTGACATATCCCTTGCCCCATTCTTCTGAAAGCTCAAAACATAATTCGTTGTTCTCTATATCCACTTCGGTCTGGAAAAAACCTGCCATACCCTTGATGCTCTCATCTAAGTTTACCGTGGAAATAGAAAGTATGTTTTTCATAATGTATTTACAGACACTAAAGATAAACGATACACGCGGTTATACCAATAAAGTAGGGTTTTCATACTACAACTTCATTTGAGTCAATAAGACTCTGGATAGAACAAAGGTTAACAATTAAAAATTATGACTTTTGTTTCAAAGGGTAGAAAGTCTGCCCGTAAGAACTAAAAAACACTATACTATGTTACGTTGGACAGTTACATTTATCGTATTGGCAATAATTGCCGCAATATTTGGCTTTGGTGGTATAGCTGCTGGAGCAGCCAGTATCGCAAAAATACTATTCTTTATTTTTTTGATAGCTTTTGTGATTTCATTGATTACCGGAAGAAAAAAAATAGGATAATAATAAAACCTAATCATTATGAGAAAATCAAAATTATATTTTCTATTCCTTTTGTTTTCATTGGTGACTTTAAGCTTTACAAGCTGTGATGGCTGTACTGAAGAGAAGACCACAGGTGAAAAAATAGAAGAAGGAGTTGAAGAAACGGGTGAAGCCATCGAGGAAGGTGCGGAAGAAGTCGAAGATGAGGTTGAAGATGCGGTTGATGATAATTAAGCACCTAGAAGAAAATAAATAAAAAAAGGCACCAACTTTTGGTGCCTTTTTTTATTTGCTCTAACTATTTCTTTTGAGGATTAGGATATGGTTTTTCCAATCCCGCGCTGTCGCTGTCCATAAGTTGGGAAAATTGTGATATCCTTTCAATTTCATGAAATGTATCACCATTAATCAATATAGGTCTAGACAAAACTTTTGGGCTATTGGTCAAAACTGTAATCCAATCATGTTCGTCAAGGTCTGGATTTTCGGTTCCATATTGTTCGACGAAATCCTGATGATTTTGATTCACCAAATCTTGCACTCGTTTCCCAAGGCCGTCAGCAACCTCTGACCATTGCGTGCCCGTTAACTTCTCTTTGGACAAGTCCACTATTTTCATTTTCTTATTACTTGATTCGGCATACGCCGTTAGGTCATCGTTTATTGGCCCTCCTGGATAATAAATCAATGTAGCCTGTCTGTTATCTGTTGCTAATGTTCCCATTATTTGTTTTTAAAGACAATGTATGCCCACATATACTCGAATATTGACTGTATCCATAAATTGTGTGCTGCAAAAGCTAATCTTGGTTGGATGGGAAATTGTAATCAACTAAATTGTAAATATGCATCCTATAGTACTGACTTTTTATATCATAGTAACGTTATGGGCACTACTCAGCATTATCCTTCATGGAACTAGACCGACCAAATCCCTTGGCTGGATGTTGACTGTGCTTATATTTCCAATTGGAGGTCCCTTTATTTACTATTTGTTTGGAGTGAACCGAAGAAAGTTCAAACTTTTTAGAAGCTCACGGTCTTTAGAAAGAATGAGAAGGCTACAAAAATCTACACAGAATTTTGTCTCAGAAAAAACAAACGAACAGCTTGAATACAAATACTTGGCCCAACTTTTAAAAAATGCCTCAAAGAGTTCAGTCCTAGGAGATAACCAAGTCACTGTTCTTCATGACGGTCAAGAAACTTTTGAATCGTTGTTTAAAACACTGGAAAAAGCCCAAAAATTTATACACCTTCAATATTATATTTTCGAAAAAGGAGAGGTTCAAAATCGGTTTTATGATCTCTTCAAAAAGAAAATCAAAGAAGGTGTGGAAATCAGATTGCTTTACGACTCTTTCGGAAGCTATGCTTTTAGGGGGAAAAATAAAAAAAGGTTTGAGAACATTGGGGTGGAACTATTCCCTATTATGCCCATCCGGTTCGGCAACCTATTATTTAGCCTCAATTACAGAAACCACAGAAAAATAGTTATTGTGGATGGAAAAATAGGCTTTACGGGGGGAGTCAATATTTCTGACAAATATGTTACCGACAAAGATGAATTGGGTAGATGGAGGGATATTCATGCAAAAATTGAAGGTCCTGCCGTGAATCGTTTACACCAAGTGTTTTTAGAAGATTTTAGCTATGCAAAAAAAGAAGGTGATAGCCTCTTTACAGAAAAATATCTTCCAAAATCTGAAAAAACAGGAGAGAGTTCTGTTCAAATTATAAGCAGCGGTCCGGACTCCAAGTTCCCTGGAGTAATGATGCAGTACATGGGCATGATGAATGGAGCCAAAGAAGAAATCTGCATTTGCAACCCTTATTTTATTCCCGACCAATCCGTTCTGCATGGTATTGCCATGGCTGCTCTTCGAGGAATTACCGTAAAATTATTGGTTCCCAAGACATCAGACTCCATATTGGCCAAGTACAGTATGTACTCCAACTTTGAGTTCATGTTAAAATCAGGGGTGCAAATTTATTTGAGAGATGATTTTACCCATAGCAAATTGATGGTCGTAGACAAGTACTTGACCTCCATTGGCTCTGGTAATTTTGATTATCGAAGCTTTGAGCACAATTTTGAAACGAACACCCTTGTTTATGATAAGGTTGTAGCGCAAGAGGCATTGTTGGATTTTGAGCAACACATGCAACGTGCTTCAAAATTGGACTTTGAGTCATTTTGCAACAGACCATTACGCCAAAAATTTCTCGAAGGCATCGCTAAACTTTTTGCCCCGTTATTATGAATGTTATAGCCCCAAAGTTGATAATACGAGAAGCCAAAACAGCAATGGAAGGTTTTACGGACTTGCATGAAATAGCCGTTGAGTTTAAGGTGAAAAATACTTTAAACGGAAGTATAATGATGGCTCAGCCCAGTTTCAAGGATATTCTTAAAAGGAAGCCTCGTAGAAAGTATCTGGTATTGGTAAGTGAAACCTTCACAATTGGCACAAAGACTTTCTCCACTCTTAAATTACCATCAGAAATAAAAATAGGATGGTTCGCCCATGAGTTGGGCCATATTCAAGACTATCAAAGTTTATCTTCAATAGGATTGTTGCGCTTCGGGCTGCTCTATTTAACCTCAAAGAAATTCATGAAATCAGCGGAGCTAAAGGCAGACACGTTCGCAACGCAAGCAGGGTATGGAAAGTATCTCGTCGCCACTAAAAATTTTATTCTTAACCATGCTGAATTACCCGAAACCTACAAGGCTAAAATACGTAGATATTACCCCTCTCCAGATCAAATTCTTGAAATTGATAAAAATTTAAAAACCATGGAGGATATTGAATAACCAGTACTTCATTTTAATAACCATACGAAGGGAATGCATCAATATTATTCGGAATCCCATCAACTCTAAATGCAGACTTACAGTAACTTTATATTTGACTTAGATAAGCTAAGAGTTAAGTATAAATACATAAATTACAATTTGATGAAAGAAGACGATAAAGGAGTAAACTATTCGATAGACAATGGTAGTGAGGATACAAAAAAGAAAGATGAAGTAACTGGAAACAAAAAAAAATCCGAAGACAAATATGATGTGCCTGACCAACCCCAGACAAAGTTGAACGACGGGGAATACCAAAGAAGGTAGACAAAAAACTATAGTTGATATAAGAAAAAAGAGGTGCTAAGCGCCTCTTTTTCATTTACAAATTGTCCTTATCTATCAATTGTATCTTTTTACGAAATTTTATATTTAAAAACTCCACCAACAGCGAAAAGGCTATGGCAAAATATAGGTAGCCTTTTGGGATAGCCCCAATCGATTGCCCAAAAACTGAAACATGTGACAAATGTGCTGCCTCGGTAATCAACATGAAACCAATCAAAATAAGAAATGAAAGTGCCAACATTTGGATAGACGGATTGTTATCAATGAATACCCGAATGGCATTGGCGAAAATCAACATAACCCCTATGGAAATGACTACTGCAATTATCATGATTATTAAGGCATCCATGGGTTCCCTACCAAGGCCGTTGGTCATGCCCACCGCCGTAAGAATAGAGTCTATGGAGAAAACAAAGTCGACCAAAAGAATTTGCAAAATCACTTTTTGTAGTGTCTTGGTTACGGGCGCTTTCTCTTCCTGGTCAATATTTGAGTTCTTACTGACCTTATCATGAATTTCGCTCGTACTTTTGAACAGTAGAAAAAGACCTCCGGTAAACAAAATAATGCTCTGCCAACTGAGCCCGGCCTTTATCCAAGAAAGTTCCACCTCATAAAATGGCTTACTCAATCCTATCAGGAAAGAGACTAGAAATAATAGTGCTACACGCTGAACCATGGCCGCTATAAGACCTAGGTTTGTCGCTTTTTTTCGCTGCTCTATGGGGAGTCGGTTGGCAAGAATGGAAATAAAGACAATATTGTCTATTCCCAGAATGATTTCCAAAAAGGTCAAAGTGAAGAGCGCTACCCATGCGTCGGGAGAACTTAGTATTTCAAACATAAACTGTCATATTATGTGTACACATGGTATTGGATACAAAAATCCCCTGAAAGTCACTTCAGGGGATTCACCTACCAGAATTACCAATTTTCAATCTCCTTTTTCAAATCTTCTTTCTTCTTCCCTGTCTTTTCTTGCAGCTTGCCCAAAAGTTCGTCAAACTTTCCTTCTGAGTAGGTGGTATCGTCATCAACAAGAGAACCATACTTTTGTTTGAACTCTCCCTTGATTTGTTTCCATTTCCCTTCCAATTGTTCTGAATTCATAATATCTAATTTTGATTTTGTACAAAGTACTGACCACAATTTCCTAAAGCTTAATGGTATTGAATTAAATATTGTTGCAATCACAAAGTAAATTGGAAATGTGGCAAACCCAAATTGGAAAGAGCAAAGAATAATGTACACTTTTGAGCTACTTGCACATTGAATTAAATCTTCAAACAAAACGTTATGAAACACCTGCATCCCAATCTCATTAGACAACTCTTCGTACTGATGGTAATTATTGGTTTTGCGATCATAATATTTAGGGGAATAGCTCCTTATTTAACAGGTTTTTTAGGTGCCATTACACTTTACGTACTGTCTTACCCTCTAATGGAACGGCTGGATCGGTTTAACGTCCCTTCAGCTGTTGGTGCTTTGCTATTGATTATTTCTTCATTCTTTCTGATACTATTACCGCTATGGGGCATCATCTCAATGCTCAGCGAAAGAGTGACAGATGCAATGATAAATTCCAGCCAAGTCACCAAGCAAGTGAAAGAATATTTTATGGAACTCGAACAACGGAGCGGAATCTTCCTAATGGACAGACTGCAAGAATCAACACTCACTGATTGGTTAACATCAAATTTTACTGGATTGCTCAGCACCACAATGGACACAGTGATTAGCATTGGTATTATGTATTTTATACTCTATTATATGTTGACCAACAGAAAAAAACTGAGGAAGGCCCTGTTTCACTATTTGCCCATGGCCGATTCAAGTTTGGCAATTATAGAAAAGGAAAGTAAAGCCATGGTACGAGCAAATGCATTGGGAATACCTTTGGTGGCCGTGGTCCAGGCCATAATTGCACTCTTAGGTTTTATCATTTTTGGTATTCAAGAACCTATCTTCTGGGCCATCATTGTTTTCATAGGTTCTATGATTCCCATTGTAGGGACGTTAATAGGAACCATACCTGTTTTTATCGTTGCGATTGCCAATGGTCAGGAATTTCAAGCTTGGGGAATTCTATTGTATGGATTGATTGTTGTGGGATCGGCCGACAATTTGGTCCGTATGTTTGCCATTAAAAAACTGGATAACATTCACCCCTTGATAACCCTAATAGGAGTTTTAATCGGTTTACCACTATTTGGATTTATCGGACTTATCTTCGGCCCATTGCTTGTAAGCATCTTTCTCGTACTTGTAAAAATCTACAAGAACGAGTTTGGACTTAGTACCGTGGACAATAAGGCAAAACTCTAAAAAAGCAAAACAGTCAATACTCGCAGGTTTTAAGATAATCACACTTGTTCTGAACCAATATCTTCGCATAAAAAATTAATACATGGAATTTATTTTTGAATATCAAAACGTATCTGCTAGCGAACGACTAGAAAATCTGGTAAGGGAAAAACTCCTCAGACTTCAAACCAAGTTTTCATTTGTGCATAGAGCTGATATTTTTTTCAAGACCGAAAATCGCACGGACAATAATGGAATGGTCTGCACTATTCGTCTCAGCATGCCTGGGCCAAGGCTGGCCGCTGAAACCAAAGCATCTACCTTCGAGTCTGCCGTGTCAGAGACTGTGAGAGATTTGAACAGACAATTGGCCAAGCGCGAGGAAACCATGCAGAACTAACCCGATTATCTAGTAGAAAAGTAGATTTTGGTTAATCATGGTAGCAATAACAAAACGTTTGAAATTAGTACGGATACTGGTATGGTGTTCTATTATTACAACAGTTTGCTATTTTCTTGTGCAAGCCGTTGCTGAACAGAAAATCCAAAATCTAATTGAGCAAAAATTGCCTGAGAAGTTTACCCTATCGTATGATAACCTTCGGCTCAACGTATTCGCAAGGTCTTTGACCATAGAAGGAATTTTATTTAAAACGAATTCCCAGAATGCTCTGGATACTGATTTCATCTTGACCTTGGATGCCATTACGGCCAGAAAAATCGATTTTATCACGTTCATCAACAAAGGAAATTTGGAACTGGATGTTTTGGAGGTTATAGCCCCTAATTTTAAGACCATCCAGCATAGCCTAGATAAAAACAACACCAATGTTGAACAAGATTTCCCAAATATTGCAATCCAGTCCCTTTACATTAGAGAAGCCAAAGCGAGTTATCTGAATACTTCGAAAAAAGATACCCTCCTTTGGTTGGGCAGCGGCATGGCTTCTTTAAAAAATGTGCAGTTCAATAAAGAGGCCCCTCAAATGATGACTTTGGATACAACAGCTATTGAATTCAATCTAGATGACCTGAGATTCAGGCTCAATGCTTATGAAATATTAAGGGTTGAATCCCTTCAGATTGCAAGCGGCAGCTATACCCTTTTAAATTCACACTTAAAAACGATATATGATTGGGATACCTATTCCAAAAAACTCTACCATCAAAGGGACCATTACAACTTGGCCATCGAAAAAATAGAAGGCTTTGGACTGCGTTGGCCCATCAAAAATGCAAAAGTGGGATGGATATCAGATTCTTTGTCCATATCATCCATGGATTGCCACATATTTCGTGATAAAACCCTGCCAGAGGAAACCTCGACCAAGACCTATTTTATGGAAAGTCTTTCTGAATTGGATTTTCCCTTGCATCTAGCAAAAATCAGCTTGGCCAATGCAAAACTTTCCTACTTTGAAAAAACCGAAAAGAGCGACGCTCCCCAGCCCTTGGTATTTTCATCAATACAAGGAGATTTTGCAAATGTTTCCAATCAGAACAACAAAGGGTTAAAGATTCATCTAAAGTCAAAACTTATGGAAAATGCGCCTTTGGAATTAAAGCTAGAAACCTATACTGACAAACCAATGAAGAGCTTTGTTTGTACAGGAACGCTTTATGATTTTAGTGCAGGCGACATCAATCCATTTTTAGGCACCAATATGGGCGTAAAAACTAAGGGCGATGTGAAAGAACTATATTTTACCATGTCCGGAAGCCGATCAGGCGCGATAGGGGATATGAAAATGAAGTATGACGATTTTGAATTCGAAGTTTTGAAAAAAGACCTCTTGGGCGTTCGAAAGACTACCAGCTTTCTTTTGAACTTACTGGTGAATCGGGGAAACAAAACTGATGAAAACGGGTATCGCTATGGTGATATAAGGGTAGAACCTGAAAGTTCCAAATCCTTTACCAATTACCTATGGTTGGGTATACAAGATGGGTTGTTGGATGCCGTAACTGGAAGCGGCAAGAAAAAGTAGTATTGACACATGACAATTTTGAAGGGCAGGTATCTATTTAAAATAAGGTCAAATTGGTTATGAAATCATGGAAACTTTTTTGGAAATGTATGAAGGAGGCATTTCGTTTGTGGAGTTCTGGTGAGCCTACAAAGTTCGGAGCAACTGTGGGGTACTACTCCATATTGTCACTACCAGCACTCATGGTCATCATACTTAATTTGATGGGGCTGTTTTTTGACCATACGCTAGCCCAACAGGAAATTGTTGGACAAATAAAATCCTTATTTGGAGCGGACACTGCCAAATCGGTTGCGAACATCATTTCTGAAGCACAATTAAAGCGAAAGAATCCACTCCTTACGCTTATCGGTGTCGGCACACTTATATTTGGTGCCACACAAGTGTTTTATAATATTCAGAACGCCTTTAACAAGGTTTGGGGTGCCAAACTAGAGCATGTCAAAGCGGTGAAATTGGAGGTGTTGAACCGTCTAAAAAGTTTTGGTTTTGTTTTGATTATCGGATTTCTACTTCTGGTCAGTATGGTGTTAACGTCTATGCTTTCCGTATTGCGAAACTACCTTCTGGAATATTTTTCATCAACAGTACTATCTATATTTTATGTCATAGATTTTTTGTCGTCCATTGGTCTCTTAACGTTGCTTTTTTCATCCATGTTCAAGTTTTTGCCCAATGTTAGCATCCCATGGAAACGAATTTGGCCCGGTGGGCTGCTGACGGCGTGCTTGTTCGTAATCGGTAAGTTTTTGATAGGATGGTATTTTGGAACTGCCGAACCAGGTTCCACCTATGGTGCAGCAGGCTCGGTTATATTGATAATGTTGTGGGTTTCGTACACCAGTTTGATTCTATTGTTCGGTGCTAACTTTACCAAAGCCTATTCAGACCTTAAACGCAACAGCTCACAAACTTCTCCTTTGTAAAACAAATACGCATCGGATAAATAAAAGTCCGTTCTTAAGGTTGTCAGAGCTTCATTTTTGACTTTACTATTACCTGGGTGATTTTTAATTTATTTGTGAAGAAAAAGCCTTCCATTCTTTAAACTTTTCAGGCTTCATTACCTTTTCCATTTTTACCTGTCCACCTTTCTTTTTGTTCATCGCACTCCATTCATGAAAAGTTTCAATCGTGACCCAGTCCGCCTTTACCCCTTTAAGGGCTTTGGAACGTGCCACCTTATAATTTTTATTGGCTTCTTTGAGGTATTCGTCTAGAAATTGTATGGCTTTTTCCTCACTCAACTTTTCAGGATTTGGTGTTCCCAGATACCAGTGGTGGTAGTATTCATTGTCATAATCAATGGCACAAATGGTATACTCGGGAATTTCAACACCTAATTTTTTCTCAAGATTCTGTACCGCACTATTCAATTTATTGACCGATAATTGGGACCCTACCGTATTTAGGAAAAACTTGGTTCTACCCGTAATCCTAATTTCTGCGTGCTCAACGTCCGTAAACTTAATGGTGTCACCAATCAAATAACGCCATGCACCTGCAACTGTGCTTATGAGTAGTATGTAATCTTGGTCTTTTTCCACTTGTTCCAAAGTCAAACTGGGTACATCTTGGGCCAAGCTACCATCTTCCAGAATATAGTCAGGATTAAAGGGAACAAATTCGAAGTAAATACCATTGGCAGTATTCAATTCCATAGCGCTGGTTTCAGGTCGGGTTTGGGAGGCCAAAAAACCTTCAGAGGCCAAATAGGTATCGATCACTTGAATGGGTTTTGTCGTCAGGGCATCAAAACTCTTCTTGTAAGGACCAAAAGCAACACCACCAGAAGTGTATACCTGGAAATTCGGCCAAATATCATGTATACTTTTTGCATCATGATATTCAATAACAAATTTCAACATCAACTCAATCCACGAAGGAATACCGCTAATGGCACCCACATCCCAGTCCTTTGCTCTTTTGGCTATGGCCAGCACTCTTTCGTCCCAATCGTCTATCGAGGCGATTTCTGCTCCCGGTTTGTAGAAACCTTGAAACCAACTTGGAATGTTGGCCGCGCTAATACCGCTTATCTCTCCTTCCAAATGACCTTCATTTTCAGTCAAATCCGTAGTGCTGCCGAGCATCAATATATCCTTTTCGAAAAATTCTGGGGACAATTCAAAATTAGAAAGTGCGTAAATCTGCTCTCTTCCTGACTTTTGTATGGCATCAATCATATCATTGGTGACAGGAATGCGCTTGCTGGTCTTACCTGTAGTTCCAGAACTGAGCGCAAAATAATCCGGGTTTCCTGGCCAGCTCACATCTTGTTCGCCCTTATGCAAACGAAACCACCACGTGTCATTCATGGTATGATAGTCAAAACTGGGAACTTTCTGAACAAATGCCGATTGTACGTTGTTCGCACTTAAAATTCCTTCAAAGTCATAGCGGTTCCCAAAAGCGGTGTCCTTGGCGGTTTGTAGTAGCTGGTAGAGTACCTCTTTCTGGGATTCGATGTGGTTCCTCTCAGGAACAAAATAGTCCCTAGCCTCTATTACTCCTTTGATAATATTTCCTATTATGGGCATGATTATGAAAAATATTTGGGGGCCAAAGACCCCCGTGATACTTATGCATTTACTACTTGGTCATCGTGCTTTCCTTCACAGATTTCCTCTATGGTCTTATCGATAAACAAATGTAAATCATCAGGATTTCTACTCGTAGTCAACCCTTCGTCAACCACTACCTCCTTATCTACCCAGTAAGCTCCTGCATTGATGACATCATCCTTTATGCTCTTATAAGAAGTCACTTTTCGATTTTCGATGACCTTTGCACTAATCAGAAGTGATGGCGCATGACAAATAGCTGAAACCGGTTTGCTTTGTTCGAAAAAATCCCTAATAAAATCCAGTGCCTCTTGATAAGTTCTAAGGCTGTCAGGATTGGCTACTCCACCCGGAAGGATAAGGGCATGGTAATCTGATACATCAACCTCACCTACCAACTTATCCACTGCGATTGATTCTCCCCAATTATCACCATCCCAACTCTTAATTTCACCTTCATGGATTGACACAATGTGCGCTTCGGCACCTTCATCCTGGATAGCCTTCAAAGGCTCAAAGAGTTCAGATTTTTCAAAACCATGGGTGGCCAAAATTGCCACCTTCTTATTCTTTAATTTCATAGTGTACGTTTTAATTGTTTATCGCAATTTAATTTTTACCCAACGAGATACTTGATGCAATAGAAATAAAGATTGATGCGATTCATACGTGATTAAAAAATATCTGGAGCAATCTTGAGCATTTAATATGATATAAAAGGATGTACGAGAATTGTTATAATTGGAAAGAGGTGCGGATTATACGGCTAAATCATCGGAAACCGAATCTATCTCATCTCCTTTTCTGCGTTGCAAAAGGGCAAAACCGAAAGTGAGCACCCCAACCCGACCCAAAAACATTAGTACTGTAATGGCAATTTTTCCAAAATTACTTAGCTCTCCTGTAATGCCCGTGCTCAAACCTACGGTACCGAGAGCGGAGGCCACTTCGAACAGAATCTTTTCAAAAGCTTGCTCTTCGGTAAAGGACAGAAGAAAAGTAAATAGAAAAATAATACTGGTGTAAAGAATAAAAGTGGAGGTCGCCACATACAATCGTTCAAAAGGAATTTTCCGATATAGAAATGTTATTTGCTTTTGTCCGGTAAGTCGGCTTTTCAATACGGCCAACATGGCGGTCAAAGTTGTGATTTTTAGACCTCCCGCAGTACCGGAAGGTGAAGCCCCAATATACATCAGGAATATTATCATCAATAACACTGGCAACGATAATTCCCCAATCGGCAAGGTATTAAAACCCACAGTGGTCATTGAGGTCATGGCCTGAAAAAAAGACGGAAGTAAAAAGGAGATACGTGAATCATTTGTACCTTCCTTCAAAACAAACAAAAGGGTTCCAAGGGTTAGCAATACCAAAAACCCGATGAGCACAATCTTAGTGGTGAACGAAATGGAATTTGTTTTTTTTCGTAGCCTGTACCATAAATCGGTGATTACAATAAACCCAAGTGATCCCGAGATGGCCAATATTGAAATGATGGCATTTATGAAACCATCATTCCTAAATGATTCAAAACTATTTGGGAACAGAGAAAACCCAGCGGTGCAAAAAGCAGAAACACTGTGGAAAATAGAGAACCAAATTGTTTCGCCTAGATTCATGTTGTCGTACCTCGAGAATGCAACATAGAAAGCAATGGCGCCCAAAAACTCCATGATGACTGTAAAAACTACTGCGCTTTTAATGAAATCACGAATTTTAATGGATTTGGGTATTGTAAATTCTGCCCCAATAACACTGCTGTGCCATCGTGTTAATTTCTGGGTTGTGAGTAGTAAATAATAGGTTGTCAAGGTCATGTATCCAATCCCTCCCATTTGAAACAATACCATGACCAACAGTTGTCCCCCAAAATTATAGGTGTTATAAATATCGACGGTGACGAGTCCAGTAGTGGAAATTGCCGATGTAGCAATAAAGAGATGGTTTAGTATTGAAACACTTTCTTTGTGAAAAAAAGGAAGCATCAAAAGAAGAAAACCAAACAGTGTATAAAGGAAAAAGCCCCAGACCAAATTGATTTGTGGTGAGCTGGTCAATTGAAACCTTTTGTACAATCCGAAAAATCGTTTTAAAATAGGAACACTCATGTAAGTACAATTATAGCTAAATAATCGATTGCTACCCTATGCCTATAAAAATTGCCCTTTGTTCTGGAGATAACAAGAGGGCAATTAGTATAATAAATATGGATTTGAAAGCTATAAAAATTTATCTGACTGCATTAACGGTATACGGTAAACCAATATTGGGATTAGGTTTTTTTACTTGCGGAAAACAAGTCAGGCGTTGCGGAGATGAATTGCTTAACATAATTTTCATTTGAATATATTTTTGAGGCAAAACCATTATAAAATACCTGAAAATGCTATTGAAATTCTTTTATGGGTCAATCTTACTGCCTATGGAAACTTAACTTTATGGGCGAATAAACACTATTACTCTTTTAGAGAACATTGTTAGAATAGTTCTCGACTTTCTTGGTTAGTTAAGAAAGGGGAGTTAGCTAGGCTCCCCTTTTTGATGAATTGCTGATGGCAGAAAAACCCCTAATTCTTCAAGAAGGCTAGGTCTATAATTGTGAGTCGGTCGTGACTCAAGACTATACTCCCCTTCATCACAAGATGTAGCTAAAAGATTTTATTAAAATAAAAAAACGAGTCAAATCAAGATGGTTTGTTCAAAGTTTTTAAACTTTCAATAAGTGTGCACAAATCTTGCATTTTAACATAATAAAAAAAGCCTCCGAAAATCGGAGGCTTTTTTTATTGGTGATCGCGGAAGGATTCGAACCTTCGACCGTCTGCTTAGAAGGCAGATGCTCTATCCAGCTGAGCTACGCGACCATTATGTAATTAAAAGGCCGAATCTGGCGATTCGGCCTTGTCGGGGTGGCAGGATTCGAACCTGCGACCTCCTGCTCCCAAAGCAGGCGCGATAACCGGGCTACGCTACACCCCGTAATTTATGAGATAAAGCGGAGAGACTGGGACTCGAACCCAGGCGACGGTTACCCGTCGACAGATTAGCAATCTGCTCCGTTACCACTCCGGCACCTCTCCTCACATTGTGAACGTGCATTCTGAAAATGCGGATGCAAATGTACCTTTTCATTCGTAAGATAGCAACTATTTTTTGCTTTTTTTGATTGTACCTTATTCGGGGTACTCCACCCTAAGATGATAAATATTGGTAAGCTTCTGTTTTAATACCTTTTTCACCACCTCAATCTCTTTCAAAGTGATGTTGGCATTTACAAATTGGTCTGCTTGCATCTGACCTTTTACAATCTTTTCCACAAAATCATCAATACTCTGATATGTAGGATTTTTTAAGCTTTTAGAAGCAGCTTCAACCGCATCGGACATCATCAAAATTGCGGTCTCTTTTGAAAAAGGAATTGGACCAGGATATTTAAAATCCTCTGGGTCTGTATCCGGTTCGGTCTCCTGTTGTTTCCGTAGAAAATAGAAAACTGTGGTCGTACCATGATGCGTTCGTAAAAAGTCGATCACCCTATCTGGGAGATTATTTTTTCGGGCCATCTCAATCCCTTCTATTACATGGTCTATGATTATTTTGGCACTTTCTTTTGGCGGAAGGTCATCATGCGGGTTAATATTGGTGGTCTGGTTCTCCGTAAAATACGTTGGATTATTCATCTTACCTAAATCATGGTACAACGCGCCAACCCTCGTCAACATGGAGTTTGCTCCAATCTCATTGGCAGCCGCTTCGGCTAAATTGGCTACTTGCAGTGAATGATGAAACGTTCCCGGTGCCTTATCCGACAATTCCTTCAAAAGTTTAGAATTGGTATCCGACAGCTCCAAAAGAGAAACATCTGAGACCAAACCAAATATCTTTTCGTAAATATAAATAAGCGGTTGGGCAAATAGTGTTAGCAGTCCGTTGAGAACAAAAATGCCAAATAAGGTCCATTCAATGCCTTCTAGGTTCCCTTCATGGATAATGTGAAAAGCAAAATAACCAACTATGTAAATCAACGTTATCTGACCTACCGAAATGAATAAATTGGCTCTTCTGTACAGTTCTGATCCAGTAAGAATAGTAACAATTCCAGCTATAATTTGTAAAAACATATATTCAAAACTGTTGGGAACAACAAACCCCAATATCAATACGGTAAGCACATGAACAAAGAGCCCCAATCTTGCATCAAAGAAGTTTTTTAGAATAAGTGGTAGGATACATAAGGGAATAACATAAACGTAATTCTCTTGATTTTTCACCATCAAAGTGGTTGCTAATACCATGATTAGGATGTTGACAAAAATAAATGTCAGTTTATTGTTGTTCTTAAAAACCTCGCTACGGTATTGTTTGATGAAAAGAAATAGCATCATCAAAACCAAAGCAACTAGAATGGCGTATCCCAAAAGAATATACAAGAAGTTGTCACCCCGCCACAGCTCTGATTCGTATTCTTGTTTTAGCGAATTTAGAACCTTTAAGTTCTGATTTTCCACTACTTCTCCTTTGGCGATAATGAGTATACCCTCAGAAATCTCTCCACGAGTAAATGAGATTTGCGACATCTCTTCCTCCAATGCCTTTTCCGTTAAAGTTTTATTGAAGAAAACGTTAGGTTCTAAAACACGGCCAATAAGGGTGGCAAGAGGTATATTCTTTGTATTGGCACCGCTGATAATCTGTTGTGTTTTTCCGCGTGCGTCAGACATGTCCAATAGATTGGATGCACTTACGGTTATAGCTTCATTATCCTTTACAATAAAAATCGCATCAGACATTGGTACATCTTGGAGTATACCATATTGGTAAATGCTGTCAATAGCCAAATTTGCCAAGTCTCGAATTCTTTTTTCAAAACGACTCCCTTCGCTCTGTCTTCTTAAAATAGCTGTCAGCTCTTGTTCAACGCTTGCCTTTACTTCATTGGGCACAACAGCATCATACGTGTAGTAGTCCGTTTTGTTTTCTCGAATAAACCGTTGTTCCTCAGCAATCTCTTCGTCTGTTTTTTTTATGGAAAAATCTATTGGTGCATATAGATTTTCATATTGCCAAGGTTTCCCTTTTTGAAACTCGTACTTAAACTTTCCTTCCCGAGGAAAGAAAAAAACAATTAGTGCGACAGAAATTGCATAGAGAACGTATTTGTAGGCGAGTGATTGATACTTGTAAGCATTATCCAAAGTTTTTCCCATGCGCATGCGGTAAGTACCAAAAATAGAAAATATAAATAAAAGCAAAGCTTACAGTGCTTTAGGCTTTGCCTTAAAATTTAGTATTTTGCACCTTTAAACAAACAGGAATGAATAAAGTCGTAATTGTGTCCGCTGTAAGAACTCCAATAGGTAGTTTTATGGGGTCATTATCCATTGTTCCCGCTCCAAAACTAGGCGCTGTTGCCATAAAGGGAGCATTGGAAAAAATAGGTTTGGACCCAGAGAAAGTAGAAGAGGTTTTGATGGGTAATGTAGTCCAAGCTGGAACGGGTCAAGCTCCTGCTAGACAAGCTGCTATTTTTGCCGGAATCCCAGATACCGTTCCTTGTACCACAATTAACAAAGTGTGTGCTTCTGGAATGAAGGCCATAATGCAAGGAGCACAGTCAATTGCTCTAGGAGAAAACTCAATTGTTGTAGCTGGTGGTATGGAAAACATGAGTTTGATTCCACATTACACCTACATGCGAGGTGGTATGAAATTTGGACCTGCCACCATGGTGGATGGCATGCAAAAAGACGGACTTGTGGACGTTTACGACCAAAATGCCATGGGTGTTTGTGCAGATGCTTGTGCCACAGAATATGAATTCAGTAGAGAAGACCAAGATGCATTTGCAATCCAATCTTATAAAAGGTCCGCTGATGCCTGGACCTCTGGAAAATTTGAAGACGAAGTTGTACCAGTGGAAGTACCTCAACGCAGAGGCGAACCGATTGTAGTATCCGAAGATGAGGAATATAAGAATGTAAAACTTGATAAAATTCCAAACTTGAGGCCAGCTTTTTCAAAAGGAGGTACTGTAACCGCTGCAAATGCTTCTACCATTAATGATGGGGCCGCAGCTGTTGTGCTGATGAGCGAAGAAAAAGCAAATGAGTTAGGCATAAAACCCTTAGCTTACATAAAAGGATATGCCGATGCGGCCCATGAGCCAAAATGGTTTACCACTGCTCCTGCCAAAGCATTGCCTAAAGCACTGCACAGAGCTGGAGTCTCCATGGACGAAATTGACTTTTTTGAGTTCAATGAAGCTTTCTCGGTTGTTGGTTTGGCCAACATGAAAATATTGGGACTTAACGATACCAATGTGAATGTACATGGTGGTGCAGTTTCCTTGGGTCATCCTTTAGGCTGTTCAGGAGCTAGAATTACCATTACGTTGTTAAACGTCTTGAAACAAAATAACGGAAGACTTGGAGCTGCTGCCATATGTAATGGAGGTGGTGGTGCTTCGGCAATTGTTCTTGAAACCGTTTAATTTCGAGTAAGAAACATATCCATGCAATACGGAATTTGTCCGCAGAGTATTGTTGCCTTAAGGTATGCTCCAGACGATGGAAGTGAAATGCTTTCCCAATTACTTTATGGGGAGCATTTCAAAATATTGGAGGTTAGAAAAAAATGGTCGAGGATACGCATGGCTTATGATAATTGTGAGGGATGGGTGGCCAATCTACAAATACTTCAGATCTCGGAAGATGAGTATTTAGAAATTCATAAAGAAAAGCACCCAAATTATACCATGGACGTTGTTTCTCATATATGTCCTGAAGGCAATAATATGCTCCAGCCCATAGTCTTAGGTTCTGTTTTGGCAAATTCCATATCTCTTAAAGCAAAATTCGAAGGTGAATTGATCTCTGGAGTCAGAGACAGCTCTTACTTAATTGATACTGCACTACTTTATTTAAAAGCGCCTTATCTAAAAGGCGGAAAAACACCTTTTGGAATAGATTGCTCCGGTTTTACACAAATGGTGTATCGTATAAATGGGCATCAACTTTATCGAGAAGCCGAGCAACAATCCAGACAAGGGGATGCTTTGAGTTTCATAGAGGAGAGTGAGCCCGGCGACCTTGCTTTTTTCGACAACAACGAAGGTATAATTGACCATGTTGGTATTATTCTAAAGGACAACTATATTATTCATGCCCACGGAGAGGTTAGAATAGACCGTTTAGACCATACTGGTATTTTCAATACTGACAAAAAAATCTATTCCCATCAACTTAGGGTAATCAAGAAAATTATATAATAAAAAAAGCCCCAATCACTTGGGGCTTTTCTTTAGAAACTTAAACTTTCTATTTATTCTCCTAAAAGCTCTTTAATCCTTTTGAAGTTTTCAGTATCCCCCAAAGCGCCATAGATATTTTTTAATTGGCTCAATACACTTTGATTGTCCGGATTGGTTTTAAGAGCATCCTCCAACACCTTAGCACCTTCTAAAAAGAGATCATCTTTCTTTTGCTTAAGCTCATCATACCTTGCAATATCGGCTCTAGAACTGCCCAAACTGTTCATTTCATCAATCAGTCCGTTTCCTTCATTTACATATGTGGTAGAAAGATTCAATAGTGCGTTAATATAGCCTGGATCAATAGCCAAGGTTTTCCTATATGCTTCCCTAGCATCTTCCAAATTACCCTGCTCCATGTTTATAACTCCAATGTTATATAATAAATCTGCATTGTCGGGAGCCATTTCAGAGGCCTGACCCATTAATTCTTTAAACTTATCCTTATTACCAATGGCGTAATACAAATTAGCTTCTCCTAAGACTAAATTAACGTCATCTGGGTTTACCGAACGTGCATCAGCATAAGCAGCCAAGGCTTTGTCATTATCTCCCAGTTGCTGATAAATCAAAGCGATATTTTTTACAATTTCTGGTTTTTTGGATGGAGTCCTTTCTTCCTTTGGGTCCTTGTGTGTACCCGCTTTCACATAAAGATTACGGGTATTTTCGTCCATTTCTTCAACTTCTCCAGTTTCAACATTAACCGCCGTGTATTTAACACCGCTACCATCATACCCTACAGTTTTCAATTCATTGTAATATTCCAATGCTTTATCGTATTTCTGTCCACTTACTGCACTACTGGCAGCATAATATAAGTAAAGGGTGTCTTTAGGGCTTAATTTATATCCCAGATACAATTTTTCAGCAGCCTCAGCGAACTTCTTATTGTTGTTATCCGCTACTGCAGCATTAACCAAATCCGCCGTCATGGTGCTCATTTGTTGGGTAGCAACAGTAGTATACTTTTGCTTTCCGCTTGCCTCCTCAACAGAAACAACTTTTCTGTATGAGTCTATAGCGGTTTGAAATGCAGATGCATCACCTTTCTTGGCCAAGTCATAATACACATTACCTTTAACGGCATAATATTGTGCCTGTAATCTAGGGTCAGCTGATTCCACCAAAGAGGATGCACCCTCCAAGGCAGTTTTAGCAGCCGCAGCGTCTCCACCTTTTAACGCCTTTTCAGCTGCTTTGATTTCTGTCTTTTGGGAAAAACCGAAAGCAGAAAAACTTATAGCAATTAGCAATAAAACTTTAGTCTTCATTTTAGTAAAATATAAATTAGTGTTTATTCATTTAAATGTTTCGCACGGATACTTTCAAAATCCGTACCACTTATTCGTTTACCTCAATTTCTCGAATGTCGGAATCATCCACATCATCATCTTCCTTCATTACTTTGGCTACTGCAGCTATTGAATCTTTATCTTTCAAATTTATCAATCTTACTCCTTGTGTTGCCCTTCCCATAACTCTTAAATCCTCGACACTCATGCGAATGGCAATCCCAGATTTGTTAATGATCATCAAATCATCTAAATCAGAGACATTTTTAATGGCCACAAGTTCGCCAGTTTTATCGGTTATAGAAATGGTTTTAACACCTTTTCCTCCTCTATTGGTGATTCTATAATCGTCTATGGTAGAACGTTTACCATATCCATTTTCGGAAACTACCAAGATATCGTCTTCAAAATTATGTACCGAAATCATTCCCACAACCTCATCCTTTTCATTTGCAAGAGTAATTCCCCGAACCCCGGAAGCATTTCTTCCCATAGGTCTAGTTTTACTTTCCTCAAAACGAATGGCCTTACCGGATTTAAGACCCAATAAGATTTGACTGGTCCCTGTTGTTAATTTGGCTTCCAAGAGTTCATCACCCTCCCGAATGGTAATCGCATTGATTCCGTTTTGTCTTGGTCGGGAGTACTGCTCTAAGGATGTTTTTTTAACGGTTCCTTTCTTGGTGGCCATAATTACGTAGTGATTGTTTACGTAATCTTCATCCTTTAAGTCTCTGGTACAAATAAATGCTTTTACCTTATCTTCTTGTTCAATGTTGATAAGGTTCTGAATAGCACGGCCCTTTGAAGTTCTGCTTCCTTCGGGTATTTCAAAGACACGCATCCAGAAACACTTCCCTTTTTGGGTGAAGAACAACATGTATTGATGGTTGGTCCCCACAAAAAGATGCTCCAAGAAGTCTTCATTTCGGGTTGAAGATGCCTTTTGCCCAACACCTCCCCTGTTTTGGGTCTTGTATTCGGTAAGAGGTGTTCTTTTAATATAGCCTGCATGAGAAATAGTTATCACCACCTGCTCATCTGGAATCATGTCCTCAATGCTCAAATCACCACCGGCAAAGTTGATTTCAGACCTTCTTTCATCTCCATATTTGTCCTTAACTTCAGCAAGCTCATCTTTGATGATTTGCATTCTACGTTCCTTTTTGTCAAGGATATCCTTAAGATCTTCTATGGTTTTTTTGAGCTCCTCGTATTCTTCACGAAGTTTATCCTGCTCCAGTCCGGTCAATTGACGCAAGCGCATTTCAACAATGGCCTTTGCCTGTATTTCCGTAAGCTTAAAACGCTCCATCAAGCTATTTCGAGCTTCTTCCACATTTGAAGAACCTCGAATGATAGCAATGACTTCATCAATATTATCAGAAGCAATAATAAGACCTTCCAATATATGGGCTCGGTCTTCTGCTTTCTTTAATTCGTATTTGGTTCTACGTACAACTACTTCGTGTCTGTGCTCCACAAAATGATGGATGATTTCCTTCAAATTGAGCAGCTTTGGTCGCCCTTTGACCAAGGCAATGTTGTTTACACTAAAGGAAGATTGTAGTGCTGTGTATTTGTACAGGGTGTTCAAGACGATATTGGGAATCGCATCTCGCTTCAGAATATAAACGATTCGCATTCCTTTTCTATCGGACTCATCACGAATGGTGGAAATTCCTTCAATCTTCTTATCATTGATAAGATCGGCGGTCTTTTTGATCATGTCCGCCTTGTTCACTTGATAAGGGATTTCTGTAACTATAATACATTCTCGACCTTGAACTTCTTCAAAAGTAGCTTTGGCTCTCATAACAACTCTACCGCGGCCGGTATGGAAAGCTTCTTTAACTCCGTCGTAGCCATAGATGATACCACCAGTTGGAAAATCAGGAGCTTTGATGTGGGTCATCAACTCATCAATTTCTATATCAGAATTGTCGATATAAGCTACGGTACCATCCACCACTTCTGATAAATTATGTGGGGGCATGTTCGTGGCCATACCTACTGCAATACCAGAAGCACCATTTACCAGTAAATTTGGTATTCGTGTTGGAAGAACGGTTGGCTCTTCCAGAGAATCATCAAAATTCAGCTGATGGTCAACAGTATCCTTATCGATATCCGCCAACATCTCATCTGCGATTTTACGCATACGTGCCTCCGTATAACGCATGGCCGCAGGGCTATCTCCATCAACCGACCCAAAGTTACCTTGGCCATCAACCAACATGTAGCGCAAACTCCATTCTTGAGCCATACGCACCATGGTATCATAAACAGAAGTATCTCCATGAGGGTGATATTTACCCAAAACCTCACCAACAATACGGGCAGATTTCTTATGGGAACTTGTAGACCTTACACCCAATTCATGCATTCCATAAAGAACTCTTCTGTGTACTGGTTTTAGGCCATCCCTGACATCGGGTAAGGCACGTGACACAATGACCGACATTGAATAATCAATGTATGCCGATTTCATTTCATCTTCAATATTGATCGGAATCAACTTTTCTCCTTCCGCCATACTAAAATCCTATTGGTTTTACTGGTTAAAACATCATGGCAATATACATAAATTCACCCCTTAAACCAGTATCACTGTTTACTTTATTAAAAAAATTATCAACACCATGAGACAACTTTTCAGGTCTCTCTAAATCTTTGTTAAAGTATTAGGAAAAAGCACTTTATTTCGACTTTTAACCCATGTTTATCGAATATGGGTACGGTATTTGACCAGCGTAAGCATACTTTTATTAATTTTAATTGCTGAATAAGGAAGCGTATGGATGATAATTTTTCCCCTAGAGTAAAAGACGTTATAGCTTACAGTAAGGAAGAAGCCCTAAGATTGGGACATGACTTTATAGGAACGGAGCACTTGATGCTAGGTCTTTTGCGGGATGGAAATGGCAAAGCCATTAATATATTGGATGCCTTGGATGTGGACTTGGACCACTTGCGAAGAAAAGTTGAAATTCTAAGTCCGGCCAATCCAAATACAGGTACTCTACAAAAAGATAAAAAGAACCTTCATTTAACAAGACAAGCAGAGCGCGCATTGAAGACCACCTTTTTGGAAGCCAAGCTCTTCCAAAGTTCTTCTATAAATACTGCCCACCTGCTGTTATGTATCTTGCGCAATGAAAATGACCCCACCACTAAATTGTTGCACAAGTTGAAGGTGGATTATGATAATGTAAAAGAGCAGTTCAAATCTATGATTACAAGCGAAGATGATTATTTGGACACTCCAAGAGCAGAATCTTTTCCTAGTGACCCAGAAGAAACAGGAGATTCCAAGGAAAGTGGTTTTGGTGGCAGTTCCAGCCAAAAAGGCAGTAAAAAATCCAAGACCCCGGTTTTGGATAATTTCGGTAGGGACTTGACAAGATTAGCAGAGGAAAACAAATTGGATCCTGTTGTAGGTAGAGAAAAAGAGATTGAAAGAGTATCCCAAATTCTAAGCCGTAGAAAAAAGAACAATCCTTTGCTTATTGGTGAACCGGGTGTTGGTAAAAGTGCCATTGCCGAAGGTCTTGCCTTACGAATAATCAACAAAAAGGTATCCAGAATCCTTTATAATAAAAGGGTAGTTACTCTTGATTTAGCTTCACTGGTAGCAGGAACCAAATATCGCGGACAGTTCGAAGAACGTATGAAGGCTGTGATGAACGAATTGGAAAAGAATGATGATATCATTCTTTTCATTGATGAGATTCACACTATTGTTGGTGCAGGAGGAGCTACTGGAAGCTTGGATGCATCGAATATGTTCAAGCCCGCATTGGCCCGTGGGGAAATTCAATGTATAGGAGCCACTACTTTGGACGAATACCGTCAATATATAGAAAAGGATGGGGCTTTGGAACGTCGTTTTCAAAAGGTAATGGTAGAACCGACCACTGTAGAGGAGACCATTGAAATCTTAATGAACATCAAAGGTAAATACGAGGACCATCATAACGTAAACTATACGGATGATGCCATTTTAGCCTGTGTAAAACTTACCAACAGATACATGACGGATAGATTTCTTCCTGACAAGGCAATTGATGCTCTTGACGAGGCAGGTTCCCGTGTGCACATTATCAATATGGATGTTCCCAAACAAATATTGGAGTTGGAAACCCAACTTGAAGATGTAAGGGAATTGAAAAACAGTGTGGTCAAAAAACAGAAATACGAAGAAGCTGCAAAGCTAAGGGACGATGAAAAGCGCTTGGAAAAGGAATTGATGGCCGCTCAGGAACGTTGGGAGGAAGAAAGCAAAATGCATAGGGAAACGGTATCTGAAGATAATGTTGCGGATGTTGTATCTATGATGAGCGGTATTCCCGTGAATCGTATTGCTCAGACCGAAAGTAATAAGCTTGCCGAGTTACCAGAACTTATTAAAGGTTTTGTTATTGGCCAGGATGAAGCTGTTGCCAAAGTGGCAAAGGCTATTCAGAGAAACCGAGCTGGACTTAAAGACCCCAACAAACCGATAGGCTCCTTCATTTTCTTGGGACAGACTGGTGTTGGTAAAACGCAATTGGCGAAGATATTGGCCAAAGAACTTTTTGATTCCGAAGATGCACTGATTCGCATCGATATGAGCGAATACATGGAAAAATTCGCAATTTCTAGGTTGGTAGGGGCACCTCCTGGATACGTAGGTTACGAAGAAGGTGGTCAATTGACTGAAAAAGTTAGAAGAAAACCCTATTCTGTAATTCTCTTGGATGAGGTTGAAAAAGCGCATCCAGACGTGTTCAATATGCTGCTGCAAGTTCTTGATGATGGGTATCTGACGGACAGTCTTGGAAGAAAAATTGATTTTAGGAATACAATCATCATTATGACTTCCAATATCGGTGCTCGACAGTTGAAGGACTTTGGACAAGGTGTTGGTTTTGGTACCGCTGCTAAAAAAGCTCAGGCTGATACTCATCAGAAGAGTGTTATAGAAAATGCCTTGAAAAAGGCTTTTGCTCCAGAGTTTTTGAACCGAATTGATGATGTAATAGTCTTCAATCCTTTAGAAAGAGAAGATATCCATAAAATTATTGATATTGAATTGGACAAATTGTTCAAAAGAATCAAAGACATTGGTTATGATTTGAATCTTTCAGAAAAAGCCAAGGATTATATCGCTGATAAAGGATTTGACAAACAATACGGAGCCAGACCTTTGAAAAGAGCTATTCAGAAATATATTGAAGATGCTTTAGCTGAAGAGATAGTGAATTCCAAATTGGAAGAAGGCGATAGTATTTTTATGGATTTGGATGAGAAGAAAGAAGAACTCACCATAAAAATCAAAAAGCCCAAAAAATCTCAGGAAACAGAATAGTCATTCTATTTTTTCTCGATACAATAAAGCCGGCTATTGCCGGCTTTACTTTTAAAATCAATACCAAAATACCGTACATACGATATTTACGCTGTTAATCTATATTTTTTTCTGTCCAAAAGCTTTACTGCTACTTTCGTAATGAGACACTATAACTTTTGGGAATGAGAATTGCGTACAGGAAACCCATCGTGGTACGAGAGTATCAGTTGGATATTGGGACCGTGCAGGTATATGAAGACTACATGGTATCCACTTTTGATGAAGGGGCCACCCTTACCTTGGAGAGGGCTTATCAAATCATCGGTATTTCAGAGATTCATTTTAGGGAAAAGGATTTTGGCTATATAAGTCTACGTAAAAATTCTTATGCCATTGATCCAACTATATATAATTACCTAAGAGGACTCGAGAATCTCAAAGCATTCGCTATAGTTTCCAAAAAGGAAATCGACATGCACAACTTTAAAATTGAAAAGTTGTTCTACAAAAAAAATATGGAGTTCTTTATTGAATATGACAACGCTATTACTTGGATAAAAAAGCGTCTCAAAAAAAAGAAAAGTAAACGATAGAAAACGTAATCCAACTTCGGCTTCACATAAGTACAGCGCTTAACAACTCCTCCTTCTTTTCAGTATCGCTCTTAAGGTCTGCCTTAGCAGTAAATACAATTCCCTTTTAAGGTTGATTTTTCCCTTTCATGCAAGTTTTGTCGTAAAGACCGGTAACCTCACTGTTCCTTTACACAAAAAACAACCATGAACTCAATTTTCAACTTAGTCACCAATCAGATTCGAAAAGAACGGATTTGGAAACTCACTTTTTTCATTTTCCCCTTACTAGCATTCTTTGCTTCATTTACTACACTGCTTATACTTATCATTGAACGGATAACAAATTAAAATATGAGACGCTCGATACTTCTATTCGTTCTATTTGTAATTATGTTATGCATTGCATCCCTTAGTGAAAATGAGGAAAGAAATGATGTAAATACAAAATGGGTCAATACCACTACTAATTTGACAGCCAAGGAACAGCCTTAGAACCGCCTTCATTTATTGGATAGTACCAATACAAAATAATTTCGCAAAAAAGGCAAAACCTCGAACCGTACTTTGCTCTTAGGTTGGTTGACTGTTATTTGGGGGTTGGGGTTGCCTGAACAATTCAATAAAGGCCTTCCCTATGGCATCAACTATAGTAGAAGCAGTAATGGATTCATAACCATGTGCAGGTACTTCCAAATCGGCTGCAAGCCCATGTAGATAGACTCCAAAAATTGTGGCACTTAGAGAATGGTACCCTTGTGCAAGAAATCCTGTTATCATACCTGTTAGAACATCTCCGCTTCCGGCCGTGGCCATTCCAGGATTACCTGTGCTGTTTACAAACCCCTTTTCACCGGATATAATAACGGTATTAGCTCCTTTTACAACCATTATACATTGATAGGTCTCTGAAAAACGCATGGCCTTTTCCAATTTTTCAAAATCATTGGCCCACGTACCTATCAGCCGTTCCAACTCTTTTGGATGAGGGGTCAAAATAGTTCCCTTCGGCATATCTTTTAAAAATTCCGGATGTTTCGCCAGAATGTTTATGCCATCCGCATCTATCACCAAAGGTGCCTTAACTGATTTAAGGAAATCCGTAAAAGCGTGTACAGTTTCTTCTCCTGTTCCCAATCCCATTCCTATTCCAATAGCACTTGGTTTTATGGAAAGTGAAATCTCACTTATATATTCATCCTCCCCATCTGTCAATACCATGGCCTCTGGTAAAGAGCTCTGCAAAGGTGCGTAACCACACTCGGGAACATACAAGGTAACCAGACCACTTCCCACCTTCAAACTGGCTTTTCCAGATAAGTGTACCGCTCCAATCTTTCCGTAACTACCTCCAATTATTACCGAATGACCGTAAGTCCCTTTATGCGAAAACCTTTTTCGTGGTATATACAGCGGTTGGATATCATGCTTCTGGAGGTATTCAAATGAAGAATCCACGTTCATCATAAATTCCTGGTCCAAACCAATATCCAAAACCTCCCAATTCTCTACGTACATTCCTGTTTCAGGAAGAAAAAAGACCATTTTGGGTGTTTGAAAGCTCAATACATAATCAGCAAAAACCACCTTACTATCTTTCCATAACGGTTGGTCGACCGGCAAACCGGAAGGGATATCTACCGATAATGTAAATGCTTTGGAATTGTTGATATGTTCTATAAGCTTCGCTACCCAATCATCCGGACTTCGGTTTAGACCTATCCCGAAAATGGCATCCACAATAATATCATTAGGTTGGGTTTCTGGTAGAACTGTTTCAGGATTGATGAACTCTGGCCATATTTTGCGGTCTTTCAACCGCTCCATGTTCAGCAAAAAATCTTTGGAGCGCTTTTCACTATAGTTAACCACATAGACTTTGATGTTGTAACCATGTTCCGCCAAGTGCCTTGCAAGCGCAATACCGTCTCCCCCATTATTGCCTATTCCACAAAAAATATGGGTAACCACCGGGGCACCTTGTAGTCTGGCGTGCATCCATTCAAAAATTTGAACGGCGGCTCTTTCCATAAGGGCATCACTGCTAATTTGTTGTTTTTCAATTGTAAATTTATCAGCTTGATAGACCTGGGCTGCGGTTAAAATTTTCATTCAACAAAAAAAAGAGGTTATAAATGAGGATTTAGCAAAAATTTTAAGTGTATTTGCCGAAGCACCTAAAAGTACTACTTTTACCCTGAAAAATAACATGCCTTAAAACCAAAGGTACGGAGCATACACAATGAGACATTTTTCTTATTTCTTCACTACAACCACCACCCCTTTGGGGTAAAGTATGCATTTTTTCCGTCCGTAAACTATAGTCTAGTTATTTCATTCTAAGCAAATCATCATGAAAGTTTTAAAATTTGGAGGCACTTCCGTAGCCAATCCAGAGAATATCCATAAAGTAAAATCAATTGTTCAAAACAATGGAGAAATATCCCAAGCAGTAATTGTATCTGCTTTTGGTGGGGTAACCGATAATCTCTTTGAAACTATCCGATTGGCTTCAGAACAAAACTTGGATTATAAAACACGTTTGGAGGAAATTGAGAAAAGGCACATAAGTGCAATAAAAACCCTTATTCCTGTAAAAAAACAAAGTGCAGTATTAAGCAAAATAAAAAGTGACCTAAACACTTTGGAAACCCTATTGGAAGGTTCTTATTTAATTGGTGAGGCAACTCCAAAATTAACGGACAAAATTGTAGGATATGGTGAACTATTGTCGGCTTTTATCATTTCAGAATTCTTTATTAACGAAGGATTAAAAGCCACCTTCAAAGATAGTAGAGAGCTCATTATTACGGATGAATCTTTTGGCAAAGGAAAAGTTGACTTTAAAGTAACAGACGGTAATTGTAACGCCTATTTCAATCAAAACCAGGAAAATGTTACCGTCCTACCCGGTTTTATCTCCTCAAGTAATCAAGGAAATTCAACCACACTTGGACGCGGAGGCTCCGACTATTCAGCAGCCATTGTTGCCAGTGCTTTAAATGCAGATGTTCTGGAAATTTGGACTGATGTAAGTGGAATGTATACGGCCAACCCTAGAATGGTCAAACAAGCTAAATGCATTTCCCATCTAAGCTATGAGGAAGCAATGGAGCTTTCCCACTTTGGGGCCAAGGTACTGTACCCACCAACAATCCAGCCAGTATTGGACAAAGAGATACCCATTGTCATCAAGAACACCTTTTCTCCAGAGGATATGGGTTCGCATGTGTCAAAAAACACAAATGGTGGTCAAAAAACAGTACGGGGTATCAGTCATGTGGAAAATATAAGCTTAATCTCTTTGGAAGGTCCGGGATTGATTGGAATTCCTGGAATCTCTAAACGTTTTTTCGAAACCCTTTCCTTGGAAGGTATTAGTGTAGTTCTAATTACCCAAGCATCTTCCGAACATTCCATTTGCGCAGGAATCTCCAACGATGACTTAGAAAGAGCCCAACTAGCATTGGAAGACACTTTTGCTTATGAGATGCATAACCATAGAATAAAACCTTTACAGATAGAGAAAGACTTGGCAATTGTGGCTTTGGTTGGAGAAAATATGAAAAGTCATCAAGGCTTGAGTGGACAAATGTTCAGCACTTTGGGCAAGAACAATGTAAATATTCGTGCTATTGCTCAGGGCGCCTCAGAACGCAACATCTCAGCGGTAATCAATAAAAAGGATGTCAAAAAAGCACTCAATTCTCTTCATGAAACCTTTTTTGAAGAAAATATCAAACAGCTCAATCTCTTTGTGCTAGGGGTTGGAAATGTGGGTGCGAAGTTTGTAGAGCAAATACGTTCACAGTCCAATTACCTGAGAGAAGAACTAAAATTGAACGTTCGTGTGATAGGAATGAGCAACTCCAGAACCATGTTTTTTGATGAAGGTGGAATTGATTTAGAAGTTTGGCAAGATGCCCTCGTTCAAGGAGAAACTGCAGACCCTAACACCTTTTTTGAAAAAGTAAGGCAGTTGAACCTTAGAAACAGTGTCTTTGTGGACAATACCGCTAGCAATGCCATTGCCGAAACCTATTCGGACTACCTGAAAAACAGCATAGCCGTAGTGACTTGCAATAAAATTGCATGTTCTTCTGAATACCATTACTACAAAAGTTTGAAGGAACTTTCAAAAAGGTACAAAGCTCCCTTTTTGTTCGAGACCAATGTAGGTGCCGGTCTTCCAATAATAGACACCTTAAAACATCTCATTGTTTCTGGGGACAAGGTGAACAAAATACAGGCTGTACTCTCAGGAAGTTTAAACTTTGTATTCAACACGTTTAACAGTACCAACACTTTTCATGATGTGGTAAAACAGGCTCAAGAAGAAGGTTATACTGAACCAGACCCAACCATCGATTTGAGTGGAATTGATGTAATGCGCAAAATATTGATTCTAATTCGGGAAAGTGGCCGTCAGTTGGATATTGAAGCTATTCAGAACAATGGTTTCCTTCCCAAAGAAAGTTTAGAGGCCGATTCCAACGATGCCTTTTTCGAATCCCTAAAAAAGTATGAAAATGATTTTCAAGAGTTGTTTGCAGAAGCTGAAAGTAACGGTTGTAAGCTAAAATATGTGGCCCAGTTTGAAGATGGAAAAGCTAGCGTAGGCTTACAAAAAATTCCAAAAGGGCATGATTTTTATAACTTGGAAGGAAGTGATAACATCGTTTTGTTCTTTACCGAAAGGTATCCAAACCAGCCCCTCATCATAAAAGGAGCGGGAGCTGGAGCAGATGTGACAGCATCTGGTATCTTTGCGGATATTATCCGAATTGGAAACTTTTAAGATGGAAGAAATTAGAGTTTTTTGCCCGGCGACCATTGCGAACTTATCATGCGGATTTGATGTGCTAGGTGTTGCCCTAGATGCGGTAGGTGACGAAATGATTGTTCGAAAAACCGATACAAAAGGTATCCAAATTACCAAGATTACAGGACAGGATTTGCCTCTCGCTACGGAAAAGAACGTGGCTGGTGTAGCAGGATTGGCCCTACTTGACAAAAGTGATTATAAAGGAGGCTTCGGGATTGAAATCCATAAAAGAATAAAACCAGGTAGTGGAATTGGTAGCAGTGCTGCTAGTTCTGCAGGTGCTGTTTGGGCCATGAATCATCTCTTGGGTAATCCATTTTCCAAATCAGAATTGGTGGAATTTGCCATGCAGGGCGAAAAATTGGCCAGCGATGTAGCTCATGCGGATAATGTGGCCCCTGCCCTATTTGGTGGGTTTACACTCGTACGCGGATATAATCCTTTGGATGTGATTCCCCTACCCTCTCCCAAAGAATTGTACGCTACTGTAATCCATCCGCAAATTGAGATAAAAACCTCAGATTCCAGAAAAATTTTGAAGACCAACATTACCCTCCAAAAGGGTATTAAGCAATGGGGCAACCTAGGAGGATTGGTAGCTGGACTTTTCAAAAACGATTACGAGCTTATCGGAAGATCTTTGGAAGACCATGTCGTGGAACCTATTCGTTCCATTTTGATTCCCGGTTTCGATGATATTAAATCAAAATCTTTAGAATCGGGGGCATTGGGTTGCGGAATTTCAGGTTCGGGGCCCTCAATTTTTGCATTGAGCAAAGGAAAAAATTCGGCACAAAGAGTAGCACGGGCGATGACTCAGGTATATGAAGCCATTGATGTTGAGTTTGATGTTCATGTATCCCCAATAAATACAATTGGGGTAAAACCATTGTTTTAGATATGCGATACTATAGTTTGAACAATCCAAAACAGACCGCTTCATTTAAAGAAGCCGTTTTTCAGGGAATCGCTCCGGACCGTGGCTTGTATGTACCTGAAAGAATAAATAAGCTTACTGATAGCTTTTTCCAAAACATCGATGAACTTTCCCAACACGAAATCGCTTTTCAGGCCATACGTCAATTTGTTCAAGAAGATATTTCCGATTCCACTTTAAAGGAAATTTTGGAAAGAGTCTTGGATTTTGAGTTTCCGGTGATTCCGATAGAAGAAAACATTTCCACTTTAGAGCTTTTTCATGGGCCAACAATGGCATTTAAAGATGTTGGTGCACGGTTTATGGCTAATTGCCTTGGTCATTTTTCACAAGACAAAAATTCTGAAGTCACCGTTCTTGTTGCTACATCCGGAGATACCGGAGGAGCTGTAGCCAATGGCTTTCTAGGCGTTGAAGGTGTTCGAGTGGTTATTCTTTACCCAAGCGGAAAAGTAAGTGGAATCCAAGAAAAACAGCTAACCACACTTGGTCAGAATATTGTGGCCATGGAAGTAAATGGCACTTTTGATGATTGTCAAAGGATGGTCAAAACCGCTTTCCTTGATGTTGAGCTTAAAGAAAATCAGAAATTAACTTCAGCAAATAGCATTAACGTAGCGCGTTGGTTGCCACAATTGTTTTACTTCATGTTCGCCTACAAACAGGTAAAATCCAAAAATGAATCCCTTGTATTCTCTGTCCCTTCGGGAAATTTTGGGAATATCTGCGCGGGAATGGTGGCTCAAAAACTGGGAATGCCAGTGAATCATTTTATAGCTTCAACCAATGTGAACGATGTGGTACCCAAATTCATGAAAAAGGGAGAATATATACCACAACCTTCAGTTGCTACCATTTCAAATGCGATGGATGTGGGTGACCCTAGTAATTTTGTGAGAATTCAACATCTCTATGGAAATGATTTTGAAAAGCTTCAAGAAAATCTATCCAGTTATTCCTTCACCGATGAAGAAACCAAAGAAGCTATGTTACATGTGTACGAAAATTTTGGTTATGTAGCAGACCCTCACGGAGCAGTGGGTTATTTGGGACTAAAAAAACACCAACAACAGCATCCAAATACCCATGGAATTTTCTTGGAAACCGCACATCCTGTCAAATTTTTGGATGTGATGAAGGAAACCCTGAATATTGAAATCGATATTCCGCCTCAAATCGAAAAAGTTTTGGGCAAAACCAAGTATTCCATTAAAATCGATGCCTACAAGCAGTTGAAAACCTTTCTTTTGGATAGTTAGGAAAGAATAGCCCTGAATTAACATCTGTTTGTTCACAAGATTACCTACAATTGGGTGAAGGATATATTCCGAAATCGATAAATTTACCCAGAGAAAAGTAGCTTATGAAGAATACTGCATTAACAGGGGTGCATGAATCCCTTGGAGCAAAAATGGTTCCCTTTGCTGGCTATAATATGCCAGTATCTTATGAAGGTGTAAATGTGGAACACGAAACGGTTAGAAACGGCGTGGGTGTTTTTGATGTTTCGCATATGGGAGAATTTTTAATTGAAGGGCCAAAGGCGCTAGAACTGATTCAAAAGGTCACTTCCAACGATGCATCCAAACTTACCGTAGGAAAAGCGCAATACAGTTGTTTCCCAAATGAAGCCGGAGGAATCGTGGATGACCTCATCGTTTACAAGGTAAAAGAAGAAACGTATTTATTAGTCGTGAATGCTTCCAATATTGAAAAAGATTGGAAGCACATTTCAAAATATAACGAAGGGATAGGTGCGGATATGCGTAATCTATCCGACGTGTATTCTCTATTGGCCATCCAAGGTCCAAAAGCGGTGGAGGCCATGCAGTCCTTGTCATCCATAGATTTGGCAGGCATCAAGTTCTACAACTTTGTTGTAGGTGATTTTGCTGGAATAGAACATGTCATCATTTCTGCAACCGGATATACGGGGTCAGGTGGATTTGAGATTTACTGCAAAAATTCTGAGGTTGAGCAGGTTTGGAGTCGAGTGTTGGAAGCTGGAGCTAATTTCGGTATAAAGCCCATTGGCTTGGCCGCTAGGGATACCTTACGATTAGAAATGGGGTATTGCCTCTATGGAAATGATATTGACGATACCACTTCACCTCTGGAAGCAGGATTGGGTTGGATTACCAAGTTCACCAAGGATTTTGTAAACTCAGAAGCATTGGCCGCTCAAAAGGAAGCAGGTATAACCAAGAAATTGGTTGGTTTTGAGCTTACGGAACGAGGTATTCCAAGACAGGGGTATGCTATTGTGGATGCCGATGGAAAAACCATTGGAAATGTAACTTCGGGTACTATGTCCCCCTCTTTGGAAAAAGGCATAGGATTAGGGTACGTTTCCAAAGACTTTTCACAGGTCGATTCTGAGGTATTCATCCAAATCAGAAAGAAAAAAGTCCCCGCCACTATAATTAAGCTTCCGTTTTATAAAGGTTGATGGTCGACTTCCAAAACATTCTGGATGCCATAACACTTGGAGCGAACAATACACTTGACAAGGGAAAAATTGCTTCCTATATTCCGGAGTTGGCTTGTGCTGACAAAAACAAATTCGGCATTGCGCTACTGGATAAAAATGGAACCCTTTTTAGTGCCGGAGATACTAAAGAGCAGTTTTCAGTGCAAAGTATAACCAAGGTACTAACGCTCTCCATGGCATTTGACCTTTTGGGCGATAATTTATGGGAACGTGTAGGTGTGGAACCTTCGGGTGACCCGTTCAATCACTTATCGCTTTTGGAACAAGAAAATGGCAAACCAAGAAACCCCTTAATCAATGCAGGAGCCATTGTTGTTTCTGATATATTGGTTTCAAAACTCAAAAACCCCAGAGCCGAATTTTTAAAGTACGTCCAAGATATTGCCAACGATTCCTCCATTGGATATGATGTATCCGTTGCAGAATCTGAAAAAAGGACGGGGTTTAGAAATTATGCAGCTGCCTATCTCATTAAATCCTTTGGAAACTTGGAAAATGATGTGGAAACGGTTTTAGATTTCTATTTTCACCAGTGTTCTCTCAGTATGTCCTGTGAACAATTGGTAAATACATTTTACATTTTCGCGAATCGAGGAAAGTGTCTTCAGGACAATCAACACCTAAGTCTAAGTCAGATAAAGCGAATCAATGCAATTATGTTGAGTTGTGGTTTTTATGATGAGGCAGGGGAATTTGGGTTTAGAGTGGGGCTTCCCGGAAAAAGCGGGGTTGGCGGGGGCATTGTAGCTCTTCTTCCCGATAATTTTTGTGTAGTGACCTGGTCTCCAGGGTTAAATGAAAAAGGAAACTCCAAACTTGGACTTCAGGCTTTGGAAAAACTGACCACAGATAGCGGTCTTTCAATTTTTTAGCTATTGGAAAACAACAAAATCCTTATACTCGGAGCAAGTGGTTTTATTGGGAATGCAATCTATAGGGAACTTCACTCCTATTTTGATACCTACGGTACCTATTTTACCAACAGAAGTTATAAAAACAACCAGCAGTTTTTGAGGTATGATTTGGAGGAAGACGATATTTTTCAAATCCTTGAAAAGGTAAAACCCAAATACATCATTTCGGCACTTCGCGGAAAATTCATATCGCAGATTCAGGCACACCAGCATATAATGGAGTACTTGGCTACGGCTGATGCTAAGTTGTACTTTATTTCATCGGCCAATGTTTTTGATGCCTATAGCAAGTTTCCTTCCTATGAAACGGATAAGACTCTATCGCAAAGCGTATACGGACGCCTAAAAATCAAGATAGAAAATATGATAATGCGTCTTCCCAAAGAAAAAGCGGCCATCTTAAGGGTGCCCATGGTCTTCGGAAATACGTCACCCCGGATAAGGGATATTAAAAAAAGTCTTGAGGCCAATGAACCCATAGAGGTATTCCCCAACCTCATCATTAACGTGACCAATGATGACCGACTTACACAGCAAATCCATTATTTGATAAATCAGAACAAGACAGGGATTTTTCATCTAGGAAGTACCGATTTGGTTCACCATGAGGATTTTATCAAAGAGGTTATTAAGCGTTTGGGAAACTATCATCCTGTACTGAAACGAGTTTACACCACCAACGAGGATCGTTATTTAGCGGCATTGCCCAAAGAACATTTATTGCCCAAAAACTTAAGAATCGGATATCAAGAAATTATAGACCATCATCTAACCGTTGAATGATTCCAAAATTGATACTATACTTCAATCCAGCAATACAATACTGCTAAAAATGCTATTCCAAAAGTTTTCCAGCCAATTGTAACATATTGATTTCGGCAACTTTTAGGTCATATTTGGAACGCGCATAGTTGTTTCTCGAATTGAAAAGGTTTATTTGGGCCTGTCGGTATTCAACGGAGGTAATTTGACCAAGGCCATACTGCTTTTTTGACTTTTCAAAATTCAATTCGTTGGTCAAGAGGTTATCGGCTTCCGCTTCCAACGAAAATTGTGCTATCGAATAGGTTTCGTAAGAGTTCAATACATCCGTTACGAGTTCTTCTTTTGCCTTAATCAACTCAATCTCCCTATTTCTCTTTGTAATCTTTGCGGTCTTAACTCTTGTGGAATTGCCTCCGTTGAAGATATTCCAACTCAGATTAAGACCTAGATTAATTCCATATGCTTCATTCTGTAAAGCGAATGAAGTGGGCGGATTTTGACTTTCATTCCACCGGTAAGACCCTGAACCTGAAATTTTTGGTAAAAACTGCGCTCTATTGATTTTGATATCCAAATCGCTCAATAAAATATTCTGATTCGCCAAAAGCACTTGAATGCTTTCCCTCTGAGCAGATTCCATTAGGCTTTCCCTATCCATTTCTGGCTTGAATATGACCAAAGTATCAACTTCAAATGCAGTGGAAACATCCCTTCCAAGGAGCAAATTTAGACTACGTTTTAGGTTTTTCAGGTCCCTTTGTGCCTCGATAAACGAAATACTGTCGTTGTTTAGGTCTACTTGGGCATTCAATTCGTCAAGTTTGGTTCCCTGGCCATATTTAAGCTTCCTCCGTGCTCGGTCCAACCTGTCTTTGGAATTTGAAACGTTGAGCTCAAGATTTTCTACGACCTGTTTTTGAAATGCCGTATTGAAATATGCATCGTAGATTGAAATAATGCTGTTTTCAATTTGTTGCCTCTCTTGCAGCTTGGCCAGATTGAGGTTCACTTCATTGTTTTGGTTGGTAAATTTTCTAACCAATCCATCAAAAATCACGTATTCTGCAGTAATGGATGCATTATAGGATTCAGTGACCGCTCCATCTACCGATGTTGTGGTTTGGTCCAAAAACAGTACGTTTTGGTTTTCATCGGAATAGTTAACACCACTGCTTGCCGAGACAGTGGGTAAATATCCACTATTGAGTATTCCCGTTTGCACATCTGCCAATTCAGTATTGTTTTTGGCAATCTTCAGGTCATAGTTGTTTTCCAAGGCAATTGCAATAGCTTGGTCCACATTAAGTGACTCTTGTGCAACTGCCTTGGTCATCAACAAACAAGAAAAGAAGACTAACAATCTAAAATTCAACATGATCAACTTTTAATTCTTTAATTGCACGCTCTACTTTTTCCCTTTTTGGCTTTACTCCTGTCATGAAGTACTTCACATATACTTTTACATAATTCGAGACCGATAAAAGAATAGGGAGAAGAAATAGAGTGAGTAAAGTAGCTATAGCGATTCCATAGGATATGGAAATGGCCATTGGGATAAGAAACTGAGCTTGAAGACTACGTTCCAACATTAAAGGGGCGAGCCCAGCAATCGTGGTAATGGAGGTTAGGAAAATTGCTCGGAAACGTGCTCGCCCCGTTTCATAAAGTGCTTCGTCAAAGGGGAGACCTTCTTTGAGGTACGAATTAAATTTACCAGTGAATACCAATCCATCGTTCACCACGATTCCTATCAACCCAATAATACCTAGATAGGAAAGAATACTCATAGGAAATCCATGAAGCCAATGCCCCCAGGCCACCCCAATCAGACAGAAAGGGACTATGGCAAGTAAAATCAACGGCTGACTATATGAGCGAAAGGCGAAAACAATCGTTACATAAATCAAAAAGATGATAACTGGAAGAACCTGGGAAGCTGATTCTGTAATTCGGTCCACCTCCCTATTTTGTCCCTCTGCTCCAACATTTACATCTGGATAGTCGTCCTTTAATAAAAGTGGGACCCTTGTGGTCAAATCTTGCATTATCTCGGTTGGACTTGCTTTGGAGTTGGCTAAATCTGCTTCTATTGTCAACTCTCTTATCCCATCAAGATGATTAATGGCCACTTCCCCTTGCTGAATGCTTAACGTGGCTATTTCTGATAGTGGAATTCGACCATTTTGTGTAGAAATTTGAATGTTTTGAATATTGCTAATGCTGGAACGGTCTTCATCGCTGTAACGTACCCATATCTTTATTTCATCCTGTCCTCGCTGAATGCGTTGTACTTCCTTTCCAAAAAATGCACTTCGAACTTGACTCATTACACCGTTGAGTGTTAGACCCAAGATTTGGGCATTTTCCTTTAGTTCCAACCTTATTTCCTTACCTCCTTTTGGACTTGTATCTACGATATCCTTTATATCTGGATTTTTTCGCAACTCTGCATACACAATCTCCTTAGCCTCTTCTAAACTTTCTAGATTTTTGGATTGTAGTGATATGGAAATGGGCATTCCTCCAACATTTCTTCCAGAATCAAAGCTCAACTCTTCTGCCATGGGTATGTTACCAACTTTTTCGCGAATACGGTTTGCTATATCAGAAGAAGAAAGTGTGCGGGACTCACTAGGGGATAAATTGAGCGTTATCGTCGATTGGGAACTACTAGGTCCCACTTGTCTTAAGGAAGATTGGATATAAGGTTCTCCCAGTTCGTTTTTGCCCAATTCTTCATTTACTTTCCAGATTTTTTCCTCAACATAGGTGCTGAGTGAATCAGTAACACGTTCACCTGTTCCTTCTGGAGTATTTAATGTAATGGTAATTTGATCGCTTGCGTTACTGGGAAAAAAGGTAAGTTTAATGAGCCCTGCGCCAAATGCTCCTAGAGTCAGGATAAAAAGGAACATAAGCACACTAAACGAAATGAATTTATTCTTTAATGTGAATCTGAGTGCAGGTGAATACACCCTGTCCCTCAAAAAATGAATGAACTGATCTCCCCAAACATTGAACCTATAGGTTTTTCCCTTTCCTTTCAAGTCTTTGGAATGTGCTAAATGCGATGGTAGAATAATTAAAGCCTCTATTAGCGAAACCGCCAGTGTAATGGCCACTACCGCAGCAATATCTCCAAAAAAAGAACCGATTTGGCCGTCCAAAAAAAAGAAAATTGAAAATGCCAAAATAGTTGTTGCAATCGCAGAAAGAATGGGCACAAGAACGTCCATGGTACCATTTACCGCAGCTTTTATATTGGATTCTCCCTTTTCATGGCGTGAGTATATATTTTCTGCAATTACAATTCCGTCATCAACAAGAATTCCAATCACCAAAATCATCCCAAAGAGGGATAACATATTTAGAGTGACACCATAATGCGGGAGGAGAATGAACATCCCAAAAAACGAAATGGGTAGTCCAAAGGCAACCCAGAATGCTACTCTCGGTCTCAAGAAAAAAGACAATAGAAGTAAAACCAATATCATCCCGAGTATGGCATTTTCAAGAAGAAGCGCGATTCGGTCCTCAATAACCACAGAAAAATCTGAAGTGATTTCCATGGATAGATTGTCATGTTCTTCATTGAATTTTTTTTGATATTCCCTGGCCTTTTCTGCACTTCCTATAAGATCTTCTGAATTGGTATTCGTCAAGGCAATGGCAATAGCGGTTTTTCCATTGAACTTAATGATGTCAGGAGATTCATTGAACGTATTGATGGTTTTGGCAACGTCCCGTAACAGTACTTTGCCGGCAGCTTCGTTGTGCTTTACCACAATATTCTCCAATTTGCTGGCGTATTTTGCTTTGTTTTCTGCGCGTATGGTGTATTCCTCATTACCAGTTCTAACGGTTCCTCCAGTGACTAGGATATTGGCGTTGGAGACTGCATTTGAAATATCATTAAATGTCACATCCAAACTACGAAGACGTTCCTCCGTAACGGAGATTTCTATCTCCTCTTCCGGAAAGCCGGACAAGGTTATCTGAGAAATACCCTCCATGCGTAAAAAATCATCTTCGATTTCTTGGGCTGTTTTTTTCAATATGCTTAGGGGCACGTTCTCGCCAACGAGTACAAATGAAATTCCTGGTCGTGTAGGTTTTATGGTTTCTACAACCGGCGGTTCTGACCCCAACGGAAAAGAGGGAATGCCATCCACAGCATTTTTGACTTCATCCAATACGAGGTTGATATCAAAATCTGTTAAAACCTCAATACTTACCGTACCAGTATTTTCTCTTGAGATTGATGTTACACGGTCGATACCTTCAAGCCCTTCTAGGTCTCTTTCTATTTTTTCCACCACACCTTCTTCGACCTCTTTTGGCGAAGCACCGGGAAAGGACACCTGAACATTGATAATTGTTGGGTCTGATAATGGAAATATGGATGAATTAAGTTGTTGAAATCCGAAATATCCGAAGATGAGAAATCCAACGATAAAAATATTGACCGCTACAGGGTATTTAATGAAGTAGGCGATTATCTTTTTCATCTGAAAGAATTAGAACAGCACATTCATACCGGGATAAACATTGGCCAACACTTCATCAACCAAAATGGTGTTAGCCTTCAAACCACCTATCAAAACACTATCACCAACATAATTCATAGGTTCCACTTCCTGAAGTTGGAGCACACCATCCTTCACAACATAGACCTGATTGTTCTCAATGAGCAAATTGTTATCAATTTTCACCACATTTTCCACCATTTTCCCAAAAATGGTCCCTTGTAAAAACTGTCCCTCCTTAAGACCAGTACCCGCTATTTCCACAACTACAGTTATGGTTTGTGTATTCGAACTTATTTTTGCATTTATTCGACTTATTTTCCCTTGGAACTTATGTTTCGTATCCAAACTTTCAAGAAGAACCTCTTTGCCCAAGGCTATATAATTAGTATAGCGGGATGGGACTTCTAGCTTAATCTCAAATAAGGATGGGTCTATAAATTCCCCAAGCTTTTGCCCGTTACGAACAAGAGTTCCAGTGGTAACCAAAGACTCAGTAACCACTCCTCTAAAAGGAGCCGTAAGCGTATATTTTGATAGTCTTTCTTCCTGATTTTTAACTGTATAGAAGTTCTCATAAATGCCTTTTCCTGTCAAAAACAAACGCTCAGCTTCTGATGTTGGTTCTGGCAGATTACGTAGCGCCCGATTTACTTTGAAATCTTCCAAATAGGATTGCCATTTTAACGAAGCGTCTGGGAAATCAACTTCCATATCGGGCAGCATGCTAGCAATTCTATTCAAAAATGCGCTGCGAGTTGATAGGAGTTGGGCTTGGTATTCGGAGCTATTTATTTGCAACAAGGTTTGATTTTTGTAAAACCTGTTTCCTTCTTTGAAATCAGTTTGGGTGGCCACTAGTATTCCCTGTACTTCACTGTACAGTTCTATCTTTTTTTTGGCAGTTAACGAACCTGTTGCTTCAATTACAAAGGGATGTGAAGTGGGAACCACCAATTGTGTGGATACCATTTGTTGTTCCTTTTTAACTTCGTCGACGATTTCTTGGTTGCTTTTTTTCATCAAACCAACCAGGAGTACGCCCAAAACTAAAATGCCCAAACCAATTAAGGCCTTTATCCATGTTTTCATTATTCAGACATTTTTTTGCGCATGGTTTTTCGCATTTGCGGCTCTAACTCATCTTCAAACTTTTCCATTTGCTCTTCGGATAAAATCTTCTCTAGTTCTTGGTTCTTTGCCTTCTTTATTTTTTTCATATCCCCAATTTTCCCAAACATCGAACCTTCCTTATTCATCAAATCGGCCGTCTTTTTGGAATAACGGACATTCACCTCTTCAACTTTTGTGAGTTGTTCCTCATCAAGATTCAATTCGGATTTCATCAAGTTGGTTTGATATTCGGCCATTTTTGTGGCATCCATCTTTTTTTGCCCAAAAACGGATATGGATATCAATAAAGCCATTGCTGGTAGTAGTGTTTTAGATATCATTTGTATTATCATTTTGAATTATTTTGCTTTGGTATTTGGAGCACGAATCGTAGTCCCAAGTTGAAGTATGCCCCACTTTCAGGCTCAAAATCAAAGATTTCTTTATTTTCATCATCCAAAATCTGCAAGGTGGGGTTGGGCACAAAACCGACTTCGCCCACAAACGCTAAGTTTTTTGTAAACAAGTATCTATAGGAAAATCTTGTATTTATCCCGTTGAACTGAAGTTTTGTATTCTTTAAAGTTGCATTTCCCTCAACCGCTATCTCGTTGGAATTGTTTCCGAAGATACCTTGAGGAGATGCCAAAATTGCCACACTATGTTTGGCATTTACTCGGTAAGTCAGACCTGTAACGGGAATTCCCAAAGAATAGCTCCAATGTTCATTCAGTTGTTGACTGAAGGATACTGCCGGAAAAACAATAGGTTCGCCAAATTGGGTTCCATAAAATGCTCCAACAAGTAAATTTGAGAATCTGTTACCTTCACCCCATCTTTTGGTAAATCCAAGTATAGCGTTGAAAACGAAGTCTTCTTCGCTGATACCGTCTCCAAAATTGGATGTTAATGTAGTTCCTACCGAAACAACCATCCTCCAATTGTTCTTCAGTGGCCTTAAGTAAAAAACACCCGTGTTTATGGAATGCATATCCTCAAATGTGGATAGGCTCACAAGATTAGTGGACGAATTGAAATCAAAAGAAAAAAGCTGGTATCCCAAACGTGCACCCAAAACTCCTTTTTTAATGGGTTTCGCAAAGCTCAGGTTTAAACCATAGTTCTGAATTTCAGTACCTCCTAAATCAGGTAAAAGTCCATAATTGATGCTTATCGGTTCTGGTTCATTGGAATTACCAATAAATATGGGCAATTGTGCCTGAAGAGAGCCAATGGTCATCATTCCAACAAGTAGCATCCACTTTTTCATAGTTGATAATTGTTGGGAGCGAAGCTATATTGTGGATTTTCCAAAGAAGAATAAAATATACTTACGCAGATAATGAAAAGACCAATACCAATAATGTGTCGATAAAACCAGTGAAGGAAGTCGTATGGGATTTTACCGGGTTCATAGAAAAAATCAACCTTCTAGTTGATTTTTCTTTTGAGAAACCAGATATCTTTCAAGTTAATATTGATGTTTACCGAGTGAATGTTTTCCTGAACCAAAATGGTGTTGGTGCTACCGCGGTTTGTGTTGGTATAAGAAATGTTAATCATGGAACCTCCCCTCCTACTAAAGGGGAAACCCAGTCCTAAAGAAAAGCCACTGCTAGAAATGTTTTCTCCTCGAACGGATAGATAACCTGAGTCATAATAATACCCTGTTCTGAACCTTATCCTTTGTAAAAACTTAAAGCCAGCAGGATTTATACTGTATTCAGCTCCTCCAGAAAAGATGTTTTGGTCTACAAAATCGCCAATGTTATCTTGTTGCCCAGTAACGGACCAAGCCTTAAAACTATGGTCAAAATTGAGATACAGGTTTTTCCATGGATTAATAAGGACGCCATTGTTAAACTCCCAGGGTAATTCGAACCTATCAAGGGAGATATCCAACTCAGATTCAACAGGGCTTTCAATCAAATCCAAGACTTTACTTACTACTCTATCTTGAGTTCCCGAAAGCTGCGTTGGAAAGAGAACCGTACCTCCATAAGAAAATAGTTTACCTATGTCTGTCTGAAGCCCAACACCAAATTGGACACCACTATAATTACTTGTTTCCTCAACAGTTAATCCACTCAGGCCGGTCTGTACAATCTCAGTTTCATCTATACTTCCAAATAAATACGAAATCTTTGCGCCCAACCTGAAACCTTTGAATATGGTTCTCCCATAGTTCAGATTCAGGGCGTTCAATGCACCGGTTCCAAAGATGTTACTATTGAATTGGTCAAACGTTCCTTCAATATTGCTTTCAATTCCCAAAAGCGAATACCCAACATCCGAATAGGGCAATACAGAAAGACTGAAGGTGGATTTTTCATCGATATTGGCCGAAAATGCCAAACTTGAAAAGTTGCTAGCCAATCTATTCTCTTCCGTTGTATTGTTTTCAATGGTACTCAACTCGCCGAGGAAACCAATATCAAAAACAAAGGAATTTGTACTCTCCGTGCCAAATGATGCTGGATTCCTTATGTTTATAAGATTTGGGTCATTAAGAGCAAAGCCTCCCCCACCCAGTGAAGCATTCTTTCCCACATTAGAGCTGGTTTCAACACCTAACCCGAAAAGAGAATATGGAGAGCCTGTTAATCTATTCGTTTGGGAATAGGAATTCAAAGCGGTAACAGCAAGTGTTATGGTGGTGAGAACGTTATTCATCTTCATCATAAATCGCATAGGTAATTATCAAGGTTGCCTTAAAATCCTGACTTTCTTCCCCTTCCAAAATGACTCGATCAACGCTTTGCGCAAATTCTGGAGGATATACAATGAATGCGTCATCCACCAGGTTCGTTTCATTTAGCTCCCTATCCACATAGACGCCTATCGGTATTTCATAAATGAGTTCATCAAACTCTTTCAATTGTTCATTGACCACCCCAAATACAGGTTGACCGCCAAAGAAAAGCTGTTCGGTTATCCTGTTATTCTGGTTCACCAATACAATCGTCAATGAGTCTCTAATGGGAAGATTGTCGCTGTAGGTGCTCGGAGGGGGTTTTAACTGAAGAGTGGCGCTTAGAATTGTGCCTTGTCCGGGAATATCAAACAATTGTTTTATAGTGGGAAATTGTATTCTAGAAGCGTATCCTGTTCCCGCTTGAATAAAACTTCGGTTATTTGATTGGACTGAAGGAAGATTGATTTCTTGATCAATTAGTGTATCCAAAACTGAATTTGAAATAGTGTTTTGGATATTGTTGAATATTTTTGGCTCCGCAATATCGTCTTGAACCACAAAATCTAAAATGCCTTCTTCATCATCAAATTCTTGAGGTACTCGATAAAAAAGCCGGATATAACTCCGACTACTATTCGATGAGAATCCTATAATGCTAGAGTTATCCTCTACTCCCGGTCTTATGTTGATGCCCTGAAACGTTTCGCGAAGTTCATCCAGGTTGTTTATGTCATCATCCCGTATCCCCTCAAAAAGAGATAATCCAAAGTCTTGAGGAAGTTTAATAAAGAGTGAATCTTCGTCCTTTGGTTCAGGGATATAAACATACGTAGCCAAGGGAACCGAATCAATTGAAATTTCAGAAGTGTTATAAAAAAAACCATCTTCATCCCTTAAGTCATCAGTGAGGAGGTGTACATTGAGCGTAGACTGGATGATGGTATCGTTGTAGAAGTATCCGTCATAACCCAGTACGAGTCCTACACTGTCTAATTCGGCATCTGAAGGTAGATTATAAATAAGCGGGGACAACTCCATGAAATTGGTTGCCTTTACTTCTCCAAAAAAACTATCAATATATTGACCAACAAGAATACGGTCAGTACCTGAAGTGATAATACTATCAAACCGCATGGTCGAGACCGCCACAGTAAATGTATCCAATGATATGACCCTAACATCAGAATCTGCAAAATCCTGTCCGACCTCCAAGGATGGAATTTCGGATGTATCCAGACTACAGGCCAATATCATAGTAAAAATTCCTAAAAACAATGTGATTTTCTTCATTAAATAATGAATGTTGTTTGGAGCAAAAGAATTGAAACCCTATGTAATATGGGAGTTAATTATACCTAAGTCGAATTTTTGTCTACCAAACTTTTGTTTCTCCCACTAAACCCAAATCTCTGGATTGGTCGATGAATACGTAGAGTTGGTATACAAAAGCGTCCTACACGTATAAAATATTTTAGGCCGGAACATCTCCAGAATAGTTTTGGGAGAAAAGTCAATTTGAGTAGAGTCTTTTGTACAATGGTTTTGGTCCTTATTTATACCGATATCAAATCCCAAGAAGAAATAGTCAGGATGGACTATGGAGTTTGGGCGGATATGGAAAATACCACTGTATCTGACCTTAATTTTAGGTTCAGTCAAAAAATTCAAAAAAACCTGACCATAGGCTCGGAGTACTTAAAACGCAATTTTGATTTCTTTGATAGAACTGAAATATCGCCTATAGAGGACATAAATCGTTTCCACCAACTCCAATTATTCTTAGATTATGAAATTGAGATTGGAAAAGCCTATACAATTGAGGCAGCATTTAAACCTACCATCTCATCTTCTTGGACGAGTTCACTTTCCCAAGAGGATCTTTTTTGGTTTTTTTCCGCTTCGATATTGAGAAAATTGTCAAGCAAAGAACAAAGAAACAACTGGATAAAGGTTGGAATATTAAATGATGTTCTTTTTGGCTCTCCAAGGCTGATACCACTATTTGAATACAGCACCGATATCAGCGATAAGCTTTTCTTAAAATTAGGTTTTCCAGAAAGCGCTATTTCATTTCAATTTAATGAAAGAAACCGTTTGCTTCTGGAGCATTCTTTTACTGGAATGTACGCCAATGTTGCCAGCCCTTTGCAAATTCAAAATTTTGGGGAGCTCGTGGACGGAAAACTAGCACTCAACGGTTCACAAATCTCATTGGATTACCAATATAGGCTTCAACCCAACCTTACCACATTCTCACGGATAGGATATCAGTTGGTTGAAGATTTTGAAATTCAAGACAATAACGACAACCCATTTTATGATTTTGGACAGGGCTCCTCTATATTTTTTTCGATGGGAATTATGTACAACTTTAAATAAAAACAATGAAAAGAACGATTTGGTTAAGGACAAGGATGGAAGTGAAGCTTCTTACGTCACTAATATGCTTATTTTGCTTTTTGAGCTGTTCAGATGATGATGATGAAGAAGATTTAGGGAATTGGGTAGACCGCTCGGTTTTGGACGGAACACCAAGAAGCAGTTCGGCAGCATTTAGCATTGGAAATAAGGGCTATATGGGCACAGGATATGATGGAGATGATTATCTATCAGACTTTTGGATTTATGATATGGATGGAAACTTCTGGTCCCAAGGTGCCTCTTTTCCCGGTATTGCAAGAAGTTCTGCAAGTGCCTTCACCATTGGTGATGAAGGATATGTTGGGCTTGGTTTTGATGGAGATAATGAATTGGGCGATTTTTATAAATACAACCCATCCTCCAATACATGGACTTCCATTTCAGATTTTCAAGGTAACCCGAGAAGAGGGGCAATAGCTTTTGGGTCGGATACCAGTGGATATGTAGGAACTGGGTTTGACGGTGATAATGACCGAAAGGATTTTTGGAAATATGATCCAAACACCGATACTTGGAACGAAATTGTTGGTTTTGGAGGAACAAAACGACGGGACGCCACAACTTTTAAAATTGGAAACACAGTTTACTTGGGTACCGGGGTTTCCAACGGCAGGAACCAAACCGATTTTTGGTCGTTTGACCTAACTTCAGATTCGTGGACCTCACTTTTGGATATTGACGATGATGATGACTATACCATTGTTCGTAGTAATGCTGTAGGCTTTGCCATTGGAGACAGAGGCTATATTGCTTGTGGAAATGGAGGTACCGGGTCTTTGACTAGTGTATGGGAATACAATCCATCTACTGACTTGTGGGAAGAAAAAACCAATTATGAAGGTGTGGCAAGAGAGGGGTCTGTAGGTTTTTATGATGGTACCCGCGCATTTTTAGCCCTTGGAAGAAGTGGAAACTTGTATTTGGATGACAATCGCGAATTTTTCCCATTTGAAGAAGAAGATGAGGACGACTGATAACATTGATATAGTCCTCTTCTTATGAAAAAAAAGGACAGCTATTTGTATGCCTTAATCTTCATTTTTATAGGCCTGCTTTTCTTTTGGTTTGTCAGGCTTGGATTCAGTTTTCAAACTTCTATGAAGAAAGATGGTCTCGAACTGATTGTAAGTGAGTCACAGGACGAAGAAGGGTGGGTGTACTCCATATACCATAAAGAACGACTTTTGATTCATCAAGAACACCTGCCCTTGCTACAAGGAAAAAATAAGATTACTTCAGAGCAAATGGCTACAGAACTAGGAGAAATGGTCATGCAAAAACTCCGAAATCACGAACCGCCGGTCATTCAAAAAAGGGAACTTATAGAGGTAATTACCTCTCATTCAAAAAAAGATTCCATATTTTAAGAAATCAAACTAAGATGGGAATGTTGAAAATTAAAGAGGTTTACATACATATCATTGTTTGGATATGTTTTATTTCCTTTCCATTGGCCTTGAGTTTCTCCCAGTTTGGGGAAGTTCATTTTGATTTCTTGCCACGAATAGTCATCACACCTTTTTTGACCTATGTAAACTATCTAATTCTAGTACCAGCACTCTTGCTTAGGAAGAGGCTTTGGCAATATATTTTGGTTTCGGTCTTGCTATTGGTAGTTTTTAACCTAGTGGTAAACACATACTTTTCCACAGGCCCGTTAAACCGGATTTCCGAATTTACAGGCGTGACCAATGTAATGCCTTTGAAACGTATGTCAGAGGCCATGCTTGCTATAGCATCTTTCTCCTTTTTTCTTTTAGGTGGCGTCATGGGGCTCACAAAGGATATTTACAAACGAGAAAAACGCAGTCGCATCAAAGAGATGAGTCGTAAAGAGACAGAACTTCAATTTTTAAGAGCCCAATTGAATCCTCATTTTTTGTTCAATTCATTGAACAGCATTTACAGCTTGGTGCGGGAAAAGAGTTCAGAGGCACCTCAAGCCGTCATCACCCTATCTGAGCTTATGCGCTATATGCTTTATGAAGCCAAAAAGGAGCTTGTACCATTGACCAAGGAAATAGATTACATTAAGAATTTTGTCCAATTGCAAATACTACGCTTATCGGATAGCAAAAACGTAAAACTACGAGTTTCTGGAGAATATGAAGATAAATTAATCGCTCCCTTGCTACTGGTTCCATTTGTTGAAAACGCTTTTAAATACGGAACAGATTTTAAGGGAGACACCTATGTAGACATTAACTTAAAAATAGTTTCTGAAACCTTATTCTTTAGGGTGACAAATAAAATTGGACCTTATAAAAAAGACTTGGAAAGCTCTGGAATAGGTTTAGAAAACATCAAAAACAGATTGCAGATTTTATTCCCAGAGGAACATAGTATGCTTATTACCAAAGAGAATGGGAATTATATGGTTAATCTTGAACTTCAGTTAGCATGATAAAGTGTATTATAATCGACGATGAACCATTGGCCATAGGGGTTCTGAACTCTTATTGCGAAGATTTGGGCGAACTAAATGTGATTGCCTCCTTCACAAATCCCTTCGAGGCCATAACCCTTTTGTCAAAGGAAAAGATTGATTTGGTTTTTTTAGATATTGAAATGCCGCAAATCAATGGAATAGATTTCATAAAATCCATAGATAATAAACCCCACTTCATTTTCACCACTGCCTATTCGCAATATGCTGCCCAGGGATTTGATTTGAATGCCGTGGATTACTTGGTAAAACCTATTCCTTTTGTTCGCTTTATCAAGGCCATCAATAGAGTCAAAAAACTTATGGAATTTGACAATCTTTCCATAAAAGGGAATGAAAATGTAAGTCCATCTTCAGGTAATTCGGGAAGTTCCAGCAATTTTCTATTCGTAAAATCTGAATACGAGAGTGTGAAGATTAATATGGAAGACATCAAATACATTCAAGGGCTAAAGGATTATCTGAAAATACATACCCATCAGCCTAAACCCATTTTGACTTTATTGAGCTTTAAGGAAATTCAAACAAAACTGCCCAGCGAACAGTTCATGAGGGTTCATAAGTCTTTTGTAGTGAACATCAGTAAAATAAAATCAATACAACGAAGTAAGATTGTAATCGATGATGTTAGGATACCAATTGGAGAGAGTTTTAAAGAGAGTTTTCTCGGTAGATTAGGGCTTTAAAAGAACTTTTTATTTACTTCTCTTAAACAAGCTACAGATTCAGCCAATGAAATTGTATTTGCCGAAAAAATAACATCCTGTAGTTAAAACCAAAGAAAAATCAAGTCACTATCCATCAATTCCATGTTTCTTTAAAAAAGCATCCAATTCTTTAGTGGTTGGATTCTTTAAAAAATCTTCCCCATAAGTAACCGTTGGAAACTTTAATTGTCCGTTATAAAGTGCCCGAACAGTCTCATCGGCTTCCGGTTGGGTTTCTACATTGTAATCTTCAAACTCAACCCATATGGATTGCAGATAATTACGAAGATTGGCAGATTTGGTGCACCAATTTGTGCCGTATAATTTTAACTTCTTTTCATCCATGGGCTTTACCTCTTAAGAGTTTAGCAAAGGTAGGTTGAATTCGTTCGGCTTGGGTCACAATAAACGGTGTCACGGACATTAGTAGAATAGATACGGCCAAAAAGATTTGATAGTTATTTTTACTGATGAGTTCATATTCCAGACCACTTTGAGCTAATACAAATGAGAATTCTCCAATTTGTGCAATGGAGAAGCCAACGGCCAAAGCGGTTTTCCAATCTAGTTTCATCACCTTTACCGCTAGTATTCCGGCAATTGCTTTTACGGCTAAAGCAAAGAAGAACCAAAATACAATCCAACCAAAATCTGTCGCGAAAATCTTCCAGTCAAGCAACATCCCCATAGAGATGAAAAAGAAACTCATAAAGACGTAACGGAATGGAAGAAAACAAGAAATGGCCATTCGGTGGTATTCGGTTTCAGCAATTATTAGCCCTGCAATAAAAGCTCCCAGTGCCAACGAAAGTCCAAGTTCCTCGGTCAGCAGTGCGATTCCAGTAACCAGAAAAACCAATGCAATCAAAAATACTTCTTGACTTTGCACTTTCATCACCGTTTTCAAGAAAAAAGGAATGACAAAGCGGGCCAATAGGTAAGCAATACCACCCATCAAGATTAGTTTCCCTAAAAGCCAAAGCAGTGCTTCCAATGGGCTGCTATCCCCAGCACCTGCAAGAATTGGCGTAAACAACATTAAAGGTACAATCATGATATCTTGAAACAGAAGTACGGCCAAAATGAACTTTCCATGGGGAGCTGTAATCTTATTGGTGTCTTGCAATACTTTGACCACGATGGCCGTACTGCTCAATGCATACAAAAAACCCCAAAAAATACTTTCCTCCACCGAAGGTCGCATCAGTAGCCATATCAAACCAGAGGTGAGCAAGATGGTAAGAAATACCTGGGAAGCTCCTCCAATCAATACATAATTCTTGATACGCTTCAAATTACTGAATGAAAATTCGAGTCCTACAGTGAATAACAAAAGAATAATCCCAATCTCGGCATATACATCCACTTCCTCCATATCCGCAAAATATTGGCTCGTATTTGGACTCAGCAAAACTCCCGTAATTAGGTAGCCAATAATGTATCGAATCTTAAGGAATTTACATATGATAATGACCGCCGTTGCCACACCAAAAATGGCAAACAGGTTAAGAAGTACATGGTGCTGCATGGAAGGATTTTTAGGTGATGTTAATTTACAAATATTCATTGGCTTGAAAAACTGAATTACATTGTTGGACAAAAAAAATCACAATGGACTACTTGGTAAAACGATAGGTGTTTTTTAGCACGAACTTCATTATCTTTCAGAAAGGAAAACAAGACTTTTCCATTTCAAAAAATTGATATGAAAACTACCTATGAACTAGCAGATTTTCCGCAGCTTGAAAAAGTTCCAAAGGAACAATTGGACTGGTTGATGGAACATTTAGAGATTGAAGAGATTCCCATAGGCGGTTATCTTTTTGAAAAAGGAAGCCCCATTGATTACCTAACGCTCATTTTTGAGGGTGATTTTGAGCTCTACTTGCTACAGAACAATAGTAGAAAAGCTTTTGGCCGAATCAAAAAACATGATATTTCTGGGCTATTACCTTATTCTAGGGCTAAAACTGCAGGGGGATATGCCATAGCTATAAAACCTGGTGTGGTTGGTAAATTGCATAGAGAGAAGTTGCAGTTGTTAATAGAGAAGTTTTATGAACTCACCGAGGTCTTGGTTCATGAAATGAACAACCGCATTCGGAACATCACCCAAATTGAAGTCCAAAATGAAAAGTTGATTGCTTTGGGAAAACTATCAGCTGGTTTGGCACATGAACTCAATAACCCAGCTTCGGCCATGGTTCGAAGTGCTTCTTTGTTACAACAGCATTTGATGGGGCTACCGGAAGATTTTAAGAAGGTTATTAAAATTCGAGCTGATGACAAAGCTATTGATAGTATCAACGAGTTTATGTACAAAAAGCTCCAAGAAAGACATGAGGAGCTCTCTATGATGGAAAAGGCAGACCTCGAGGATGAGTTATACGATTGGTTTTCCAGCTGCAGTTTGACGGATCAATATGATTTGGTTCCATTGTTGGTAGAGTATCAGTTCAACACCGACGATTTGCTGTTTGTAAAATCGTTGTTGAGGGAAGAAGATGTAAATCCTGTGTTGAAATGGATTGTCCAAAACATGACCACACACAAAACAGTAGGTGATATTAAAGAGGCGTCTTCACGAATTGAAACCTTGGTAACATCCGTAAAGACCTACTCCTATATGGACCAAAGTTTGGACTTTCAGATGGTAGATGTCCATACTGGAATACAAAGTACACTGAATGTCTTAAATCATAAGATTACCAAGGTAGGACATAAGGTGGTAACAGCGTTTGATGAAAATGTACCAAAAATTCATGGCCTACCTGGGGAATTAAATCAAGTCTGGACCAACTTGATAGATAATGCCATAGATGCACTTCCTTCCGAAGGAGGAGAAATCAAGATAAGGACCAAAGCTTCAGGTAGTTTTGTGTATGTGTTTATAGAGGATAACGGTCATGGAATTGCCGAAGAACACCTCAATCGTATTTTTGAACCTTTTTTTACCACCAAGGAAATAGGAAAAGGTACGGGTCTGGGATTGGATGTGGCCTTAAAAATCATCAAACAACACAACGGTCAGCTCAAGGCAAAATCCAAACCGGGCAAGACCCTATTTGAAGTCTGTTTGCCCATTAATCATAACACAGAAGAAGAGAACTCGTGAAAAAACCTATCATTATTGCTGTTGACGATGATCCACAGGTCTTGTCAGCTATACGCGGGGATTTGCGTGCAAGATACAGAGCTGATTATCGTATTATGGCTACGACATCCGCACAAGAGGCACTGGAAGCTATACAAGAATTAAAGAACAAAGGAGAAGAGGTTGCCCTTTTCCTTTCAGATCAGCGGATGCCCTCTATGCTAGGGGTCGACTTTTTGGAAAAAGCGTTGGCAGTTTATCCCCAAGCAAAACGGGTACTGCTTACTGCATATTCTGATACCGATGCCGCTATCAAGGCCATTAACGAGGTGCAGTTGGATTACTATCTGCTTAAACCTTGGAATCCACCGGAAGAGAAACTGTTTCCGGTTATTGATGACGTACTCCAAGATTGGTTGGCCAACTATTCCCCTCCTTTTTCAGGTCTTCGTATTGTCGGATATCCGTTTTCGCCCAATACCCATAACATCAAAGATTTTTTGGCTGGAAATATGTTCCCCTATCAATTTTTGAATGTGGAAAACGAGGATGCGGCCAAGGAATTGGTAGAAATCAATACCCTTGGTTCCAAAGACCTTCCTGCTGTTTTCTTTGAGGACGGAACTATGTTAAAAAACCCAACCCTATCAGAGATTGCTAAAAAATTGGGATTGAATGTACGGGCACAAGAAGAACTGTATGACGTAATTATTATTGGGGCAGGTCCGGCCGGATTAGCAGCTGCGGTTTATGGGGGAAGTGAAGGTTTAAAGACTTTGCTCATTGACCGAAAAGCGCCTGGTGGACAAGCGGGAACCAGCTCAAGAATCGAAAACTACTTGGGATTCCCTAAAGGATTAAGTGGCTCGGACCTCGCCCGAAGGGCGATTACCCAAGCAACGCGATTTGGCATCGAATTTCTTTCCCCCGTTGAGGTAACCAAAATTGAAGTACAGGATTCCTATAAGATTATTACCCTTTCTGATGGCAGCGAATTAAAAAGTAAGGCTGTGGTCATTGCTACCGGAGTGGATTACAGAAAACTTCCCAATCAAGGAATGGATAGTTTGACTGGAGCAGGTGTCTATTATGGCGCTGCCACAACTGAGGCGCATACCTGTAAAGATGGTAATGTTTTTATTATTGGAGGTGGAAACAGTGCAGGACAGGGCGCCATGTACCTATCCAAATACGCTAAAAAGGTGAATATTGTAATTCGTAGGGATTCTTTGGAAAGCACTATGAGTTCCTATCTGATAGACCAAATAGACAATACCGAAAATATCGAAGTAATCCCAAAGTCAGAAATCATTGAAGCCATTGGAGACTCTAAATTGGAGCAAATAGTACTTCGCAACAATACTTCAAAATCAGAGGAAAATCATGAAGCTAGGGCGATTTTCATCTTCATTGGGGCTCGACCCTATACCGAGTGGACAGGGGACAATTTTCTAAAGGACGGGAAAGGTTTTCTGGTCACGGGACGGAATGTGCTAGATCACGAGTCAGGTGCAATTCAATGGAAACAGGGTAAACCACCGTATTTGCTGGAAACCAGTGTGCCTGGGGTGTTTGCAGCCGGTGACGTACGGAGTGGTGCGATGAATCGGGTAGCCTCAGCGGTGGGAGAAGGTTCCATGTCCATCAGTATGGTACACAAATATTTGAATGAAAATTAAAAAGATAGCAGAAAACAACACTTTTCTTCAGATGGGGCATGGTTAGAATCTGAATTCTGCTGTAAACACAGCATGAAATAAGGTGTCATCCAAACCACTTTCCTTTAAAAACCCACCTGGAAATATTAAATTGGTTTCAAATTCAAGGGTAATGAATTTATTCAATTCAAAAGCGGTAATTGTCCCGATTTGATGACCAATAAACCGCTCTTCGTTAATTGGGGGATATTGTAAATTGAGTGGAGGCCCGTACACCCCATCTTGTCTGGAGAAACGCCAAAAAGCTACGTAATCGAGTTCGAAATTGAATCGCCCTATAGAAGCATCAAAATAAGGGTGAATGTCAAACAAATTGGAAGGTCCTATTCTCGCAACCCTTCCAAAATAAGCCCCACGGGGATAGAGTCCATCAAAGGTGTTGAGGGTGCCATCGGTTTCACTGGTATCACCACTGATAGCCTCCGTCTTGAATCCAATTGAAGTTTTCTCACCTAAAAAAGGAACAGGATGCTCAATATTGAAGGAAACTGTCCATGCCCTGATATTTTGGTCACCAAAGCTCCCGGTTTGAAACACAAACTCGTTGTTATATGTCAATTTCTTCCATTGTCCAAAATGCCGTAGTCCCAAACTAAATCGATTATCATTTGCCGTTCCGGAATCCCAGGTTTTTGCTTCTTCTTCCTTGTAAATAGCATAGATATCCGTGCTGGAATTTGGTTTCCAGTGCTGGGTCCAATATAATGCTGCAACCGATTCTTGAAAATCAAGGGCATTATTGTCAAAAACTCCCTGTTCCACTCGAACAGGCACAGCATAAAAGCCCGTTACTACAGCTTTTTCGTTTTGAAATTGCAACTGTGCCATATCAAAAGACAAACGGATATTGGGTCCTTCGCGAATATCCATTAAACGTCCACTACCTAGGCGCATGTTTTGACGACCCACCAATAAATTCCAATTCTCATCAAAATGATATCGGGTAAAAAGTTGGTTGAAGCTCAGTTCATCCCGGTCTACAGGGGCTAAGTTGGTTTTACTTATAATCAAGCTGGAATTGAGTTCAGCAAAAAGTTCAAACTTGTCAGCTATTTTTAAGTGGGAATGAAATTGAAACCGGTTCAAGAACCAAATATCGTCCTGGTCCACTTCTGATGAGAATTCCTCGTTGATAAATGCTTCGGATTGAAAACGATAGCTTCCGCCAAAACTTAAGCTACTCTGATTACCAAGTTTGATTTGTTTCAGGTTTTCATAGACCCCATTTTTACTATCCGAAGGGATGACTATTTCATCATTTTGCCTTAGCAAACTAAAATTAAGTAGGTTCTTGTCATTCTTTTGAGCGTTGACCGAAAGTATCCAACAGAAGAAGAACCAAACGATTTGAGGCCAAGTTTTCATTTTAGAATTCGGTATCAAATCACTTGTTCTATGACTGACCTATTCTTGAATGAACTGCAGGTCAACGACCAGTTTTACCTGCTCGGCAACTACAATACTTCCGGCCTCTGTCACGGCACTCCATGCAAGTCCAAAATCCTTTCGGTTGATGGCACCTGTAATTTCAAAACCAGCCTTGGTTTGGCCGTAGGGGTCAACCGCGACACCGTTAAAATCAACATTCAACTCGATGCTTCTAGTGATATCTCGAATAGTCAAATCCCCAATCATCTTTTCACCATCAAAAGAGGTTGACTTGAATTTCATTTCAGGATAAGCTTCCGCGTTGAAAAAATCATCTGACCTCAAATGGTTATCTCTGTCACTGTTTTTGGTATTGATACTGGCCACCTGCGCCACAAAGTCAAAATCTGCATCCTTAAAATCCTCAGATTCTGTTGTAACCGTGGCATTGAAGTCCTCAAAGTGACCTGTTACGGTTGAAATCATCATGTGCTTTACCTTGAATCCAATCTCTGAATGAGCGGTGTCTAAATTCCATTTTGTTTTTACTGCTGTTTCCATATCTATTTTTGTTTTATTAATTAATTCTTTTGATATCCTCCGAAATATCTTACTGGGGACCAGTCTGGAATTACTTCGGGTAGTTCTGGACTCATATCTGAAAACTCTTCTGTACCGTAGACAACATCCCCATCAACCACGGTCAACACTGAAGTCAAATCATTGATTTCTTTCTCGGGGATGGTGAAATAATCATCCGAAAGAAGAGCAAAATCTGCGTACATACCATCTTCTAAAGTGCCTTTTACAGTTTCTTCGTTTGAGACCCATGCACTACCTTTTGTATAGAGGTGTAATGCTTCCTCGCGCGTTAATTGATTTTCCTCGGAAGCGAGTTGAAAATCACCCACGGTTTTCCCGGTTATCAACCAATACAAAGCGGGCCAAGGATTATAACTTGCTACGCGAGTACCGTCTGTACCAGCACCAACAGGAAGCCCCATTTCCATCATCTTTTTGACCGGAGGAGCTTCCTTGGCCTTTTCAGCTCCGTAGCGCTCCACAAAGTACTCTCCGGCATACGCCATACGGGCCTGTATGGCAACACCCCCATTTAAGGCTTTGATACGCTCCAAATCTTTTACTTGTACAGTTTCTGCATGGTCAAATAACCATCGCTTGGATGCCAATTTGCCGTTGGTCTCTTCATTCACCTCTTCGAATACATCTAACATTAAAGAAATGGTTTCGCCATAGGTAGCATGTATTCTAAAGGGCCAACCATTGTCCACATGTAAACGGACTATACGTTTTAAATCTGAACGCCACGTTGGTCGATCTCTATCTAACATGGGCTGGGGTGCCAAAAAATTCTCATAGTCACCAGCACTCCATGCTAAAAATTCTCCGCCACCTTCGAGTTCATAACCATGCTCCAAATGGATTTCACCATTATGGCCTACTTCATTGGTTTCCATCCATCGCGTGAATTCTTGATATTCTGCGCCCTTGTTTTGAGGGAACAAGAAATAGGATAATCGTATGGGCATTTCACCTGCATCGGCCAATCTTCTAGTTCCCATATAATCTTTAGGAAATACATGACCTCCACCACCAGCATCAATTCCGCTGGTAATGCCAAAGGTGTTCAACTCCCTGTAGAAATGTTTGGTTCCATTTGCAATTTCGCGCCCACTTAATGGAGGTAGGCTCCCTATACGAGCATATAGTATTGTTGGATTGGGATCCGCAATTAATACTCCTGTTAGTTTGCCATCAGGGCCTTTTTGAAATTCTGAATCTTTGGGAGCTTTGGTATTTTCATCAATTCCCAAAGCATCCAAACCTGCTTGATTTAGGTATCCTTGACTGTATAAAAAAAGAACGTAAGTGGGTACATCACCTGTGGCTTCGTTCAATTCATCCATAGTGAACAATCGCTTTTCCTCAAACTGAAAAGGACTCCATCCTCCAATTACCCGAACCCATTGTCCTTCCGGGGTTCTAGCTGCTTGTTCTTTCAGCATTTCCAAAGCACGCTTTAAGGTTTTTACCCCATCCCAACGAACCTCGGCATTATAAAATCGTCCGCCGCGGGTCAGGTGCAAATGGGAATCGTTCAAACCTGGAATCAAGGTTCTGCCCTTGGCATCAATGACCTCTGTACTATCACCTACCAAAACATTGATTTCCTCTGTAGTACCCGTAGCCATAATCTTGCCATCCTTTACGGCGATGGCTTCCGTAATCGTTCTGTTCGCGTCCATCACTGCAACCTTTGCATTGGTGACGACCATATCGGCAGTTTCTGAAGCTTTTCTAGTAGGCTCGTTACAGCTTATCAGCATCACTGCCATTATACATAAGGTTATAATTTTTTTCATTTTAATTGGATTTAAGGCCCCCGGAATCGAGGGCCTTTTGACATTATTAGGGCTTGTTATTTCTTTTCCTCTTCTTTAGCCCACTTCTGCATGGTCTTGATGTAATCAATACCCAAACCATAGGCTCCGCCATATCTTTTAGCAAGTTCATTCACCTCTATGTATTGGTCTGAGCGTGCCCAATCCCTGTATACTTCCAACATGTATTGCATGGAAGTCATGGGAATAACCCCAGCTTGAATCATTCTTGCCATGGACATATCATGTGCCTCCTGTGATACTGCGCCAGAGGCATCGGAGATAACATATACTTCGTAGCCATCTTCAAGAGCGGACAAGGCGGCTAGATTGATGCATACTTCGGTCCAAAGCCCGGCCATGACCAGTTTTTTCTTTCCAGTAGCTTCTACCGCTTTGACAAAGTTCTTGTCTTCCCAAGAGTTCATAGTCGTTCTGTCAATGTAGGTTGACTCATCAGGATAGTATTCTCTAATCTCAGGGAATATTGGTCCAGAAAATTGTTTTTCGGCCACGGTTGTAATAATGGTTGGCACCTCGAAAAGTTTTGATGCACCGGCAATCAGACCAGCGTTGTTGCGCAATTCTTCGATGGGTTGTGACTCTACGGCGAAAGCCATTTGACCTTCATGGTCAATAAGAAGCAAAGCATGGTTTGCTGGATTTAAAACTTGTTCGGCCGCATTCTCTGGATCATTTACTGGATTTGGGGCGTATTGCGTCCATTGTCCAAAAGTTAAGGCACTTACAAATAGTGCTAGCATAGATAAATTAAAGGTTCTCATTTTAGATTTAATTAGTGTCATTTTAGATGTATTTATACTTGTTTCAATTATTATATATCCATTGAAATTTCCATTAAAAGAAGCTCCGCGTTGTCATCCGCTTTGATATCCAAACTCTCGATATCCCAAAGACCAAAACCATCTCTTTCTTCCAATTTTTGTCCATTTATGGTCACATCTCCCTTAATTACAAAGGCATACACTCCATTTCCTGGTTTTTTGATATCGTAAGAGAGTGTGGTGCCCTCGTCAAGCTTTCCTAAATGGAACCACGCATCTTGGTGTATCCATACACCTTCATCGTCAGTATTGGGTGAAAGAACTTGTTGCAATTTGTTGTCACGTGCTCCTTCTTCTAGAGTGATTTGCTGATATCTCGGAGTTACACCTCTTTCTTTGGGCATTATCCATATTTGAAGGAATTTGACTTCCTTGTCCTTGTTAGCATTCATTTCGCTGTGCTGGATGCCCGTTCCGGCGCTCATTACCTGTACATCACCTTGCTTTATGATTTCACTTCTGCCCGTGCTGTCCATATGTTTCAGGTCACCTTCCAAGGGAATGGAAATAATTTCCATATCGCTATGCGGATGTTTCCCGAAGCCCATTCCAGCAGCTACTCTGTCATCATTAAGTACACGAAGTACTCCAAAGCTCATTCGCTCTGGGTTGTAGTAGTTCGCAAAGCTGAACGTATGTTTTGAATGAAGCCATCCGTGGTTGGCATCTCCGCGGGTATTGGCTTTGTGTAATACGGTAGTATTTGTTTTTGTTTCCATGTTTTTAATGTGATTAAATCCTACTTGTTTGACATTTGTTTTTTGAACTGAAGAAGAATCCGATGCTCTGAGATAGTTGCCCACTCCAAGAGCGGCTAAAACTCCTCCCCAAGACATATTTTGAATAAACTCTTTTCGTTTCATAATGATTTTGAATATGCCATTCCATAGTCCAATCCCGTGCCAAAACAAAAACCCCTTTGTTTACTGGGGTTAGCAGAGAATTCAATAAAAAACATTCTTCTCTTTTTATTGAATTTTCTCATATATGAGAAATATTAATGTATTTTTGGGAAGCCAATCTTTTACGATTATGAACGACTCTATCCCTTTTGATACTATCAACCAATGGTTGGTTGAAGAACTTCCATACGAGGTTATATGGTTCAATGAAAATGGTAAGATTGTCTATGCCAACAATCTGTTTTTTAAAAAGTTAGGATACAGGAAATCCGAGTTGCACCAGCTAAGTATTTTCGATTTAAATTCCACAGTGACTGAAGAAGAATGGAGAAAACACTGGAATCGTGTTCAGAAGAACAAAATTGTAAATTTTAAGGATACACATCGAAGGAAAGATGGTAAACTGTACGAGGTAGAGGTTTTTGCTCAATTTTTCTCAAATAATGGAAAAAGTTATATCTCGGCCATTCTAAATGAAATTACTGAGTCCAGTTTTTACCGAAATCTACTTAATCATGCTGAAAGACTTACACAGGTGGGAGGATGGAAATTAGATTTACAGGATGGATCGCTTATTGTAACAGAGGAAGCCCTTAAAATAATTAAAGTCGACGATAAAGCGGAATTACTACCCGGAAATGTTGTCCATAGATTTAAGAATGGTTTGGAGTACCAAGGGTTGCTAAAAAGTTTAATGCGAAGCGCACAAGCTTATGATGTGGTTCTTGAGACCAACGAGAGACCTCCAAGATATATTCGGAGTGCGGGGCAGGCCATCTTAAAAGGGAAAAAAATATTTAAGATTATTGGGGCGTACCAAGATGTAACTGAACTACAAGAAAGACATAATGCCCTAAGGCTTTATAAAGATATTCTTGACAATGCTGAAGACTTGGTCTATGTTTACAACAGGCAAGGTAGGCTGATTCATTATAGTAATTCAGTGTCAAAAGTGCTTGGTTTTACCAGGGATGAGCTAGACCATTTTAGCATTTATGATTTGGACCCATCCATTACAGCCGAATGGTGGGCCGAACATATGGATGATATTGCCAAAAACAAGGTTTTGCGTTTTGAATGGATGGTGGGAAGGAAGGATGGGACCAAGTTTCAGGCGGATATCACGGCAAACCATATAAGTTTTGAGGGAGAAGATTTGAATTGCGCCGTGATTCGGGATATTACTGGGAGAAAACAAAGAGAAACAGACCTTTTCAATGCTTTTGAGGAAATAAAATCGTTGAAAAAACAACTTGAGCAAGAGAATGAATACCTCCAGACCGAAATTAAAAGAAACATCAATTTCGACAATATTATCTGTAAAAGCGATAGTTATGCCAAGGTGCTAGAGGAAGTAGAAAAAGTAGCCAAAACGGATACCACGGTTTTAATTACGGGCGAATCGGGTACGGGAAAAGAGCTTTTGGCCAACAGTATCCATCAAAATAGTCGACGTAACCAGAGACCTCTTATTAAGGTAAATATGGCCACACTGCCCAATGAGCTGATAGAGAGTGAACTTTTTGGGCATAAAAAAGGGGCTTTTACTGGTGCTACGGCCGAAAAAGTTGGAAAGTTTTCTTTAGCGGATGAAGGCACCATTTTTTTGGATGAAATCGGGGAGATGCCCCTGGAATTGCAGTCCAAACTATTACGTGTGCTTCAAGAAGGGGAGTTTGACCCGCTAGGAAGCAATAAAACCAAAAAAGTAGACGTACGTGTTATAGCAGCGACCAACAGAAACCTTGACGAAATGGTAGAAAAAGGACAGTTTCGTGAGGACCTTTATTATAGACTCAATGTATTTCCCATATACAACATACCCTTGAGAGAGCGAAAAGAAGACATACCTTTATTGGCCCAGTTTTTTTTGGAAAAGTACTCAGCCAAGGCGGGTAAAGCCTTTAGAAAGATTTCCAAAAAGACGATCGATAAATTCATGGAATATCCCTTTCCTGGAAACATTCGTGAGCTTGAAAATTTAATTGAAAGAGCCGTGATTTTGGAAGCGGGAACTACACTTTTTCCAGGAAGTTGGTTGCCGACCAACAATGGTAACAGCAATACAGATGCTACCTTAAAAACTTTTGAACAAGTACAAAAGGACCATATAGTCAAAGTACTTAAGCATACAAAAGGGAGAGTGAGTGGCCCTAATGGAGCTGCCTCTATTTTGGATGTGAAAGATAAAACCCTTTTTGCGAAGATGAAAAGGTTGGGGATTGAAAAAACTACAGTTTTTAAATAATGCCAATCTTTCATAGAATAGTTACATTGTGCGTAATAAACAATAGGTCAAATAAGTCTAAGGTTGATTTTTGTAAAAAGTAATTCATCAGATGTAAATCGATTATCATGAAGCTATTCCACAAAATTCGAATGAGACTCCTTTCAGAAAACAAGTTTCAAAATTACCTCATGTATGCTATTGGGGAGATTGTTCTGGTGGTCATTGGAATTTTGATTGCATTGCAAATCAATGATTGGAGTGAAACCCGAAAACGAAAAATAGAGGAAGAAAAGCTACTTATTGCCTTAGTTGAGGACTTCAAAGAAAATAAGGATAGAATTGAAGAAGCCATTGATAAGGAAGAGGATATGATAAGAATGAGCAAATCCCTTATTGAAGTCATGCAATCTGAACCGGAGACGGTGAGTATAGACTCCATTCGATTTTGGGTCACCTCTGGGGCCAAATCATGGTGGAATGCTCAATTTGTTACGGGTACCTACGATGCTTTAGTAAGCTCAGGAAAAATAGGGGTTTTGGAAAACGACAATTTGAAAAGTCTTCTCTCCCAGTTTATGGCAGATATTGATTCGGGCTTTGAGGACCATGATGAATCCATGAGTTATTTGGTGGAGATGAACAAGATATCTGCTGATATAACTACCTACCTAATTCATGATGCTCAACGTGAAGAATTGGGTTTGCATATTTCAAAGGAGGATTTTGAGTTACCCATAAAGAAATTGATTGAAAATGACGCCTATCTCGGTCTTTTGATTTCAAAAACATGGCTAGAAACTTTGAGGGTCAACTATCAACAAAAACTTCTGTATTACATTAAGGAGATTCTCAAGTTATGTGAAACCGAACTGGGCAAGGCATGAAAATACCCATATTGTAAAGATTCTTGCGCCTTTAAGATTTCAAGATACGTTTTGGTCATCACAGTTTAAATTGATATTTATCATGTTAATCCACAGGAAGTAATTCTAACTTCATGCAACTAATTAAAAACCTGTTCTCATGAAAAAACGTGTTCCTGTATCCCAGATAATGACAACCGATGTAGTTACTCTCACCACAAAAGACAATTTAGTCAAAGCAGAGGAGACTTTTAAAACAAATCGAATCCGACATATTCCCATAGTCAATGGAGATACTATTTTGGGTATTTTAAGTTATACGGATTTGATGCGAATCAGTTTTGCCGATGCTATCGATGAATATGAGCAGAATGTGGATACCATGGTCTATAACATGTTCAGCATAGAGCAAGTTATGGTGAAAGATGTGGTTAGCGTGCCATCCACCGCTACAATCAAAGAAGTTGCGCAATTTTTAACCCAAAAGGAATTCCATGCATTGCCCGTAGTGGACGAAGGAAAGTTAGTCGGAATAGTTACCACTACCGATTTGATAAGATACCTATTGGAACTGCATTAGTACTACTGCCCATTTAATTTTTAATCAAGATAGTATTGGTTTCAAGGACATAATATAAGTATTTGCTAGCTTCCATTAAATGATTCGTCCAAAGCAATGTTCAGTGATAAATGCGGGATGTACTTTCTTGTTTTTACTAGAGAACCTTAGAACAAGCTATTAGGAAATTGTGGTAGATGTTACTTTATTTGATGAAAACCATTTCTAGATAGGCCAAACCGTTTTTGATTTGTTCGTCACCAACCTTACCCTTCATTTTATTATCTTTCTGCTGATAGTTCTAGGTTTGTTTCAAGATTAAAACGAATAGATAACCTAGACTTGATAAGATTTTTGGATATGCGCTTAACGTTCAGGTAAAAATGATAAAACTTTTCAGTAAAATTAGAATGCAACTTATCTCAGAAAACAAGTTTCGAAACTACCTTGTGTACGCTATTGGGGAAATAGTACTGGTAGTTATAGGCATATTAATTGCAATCCAAATAAATTCATTTAATGAATCAAAAAAAACGGATGAAAAACGGGAAAACCTCAAAGAGAGATTGGGAGAGCAGATAAACTTGAATCAATTCCAAGTTAAAGAATCCATTCAAGACCTTGAGAATCAAATAGAAGGTATCAAATCAGTAATGAACCTAATGGGGGACTCAGGAAGTCTTATTGAGTCCAGTTCCGTAAATAGTTTGATGACATTTGTTATAGAAGACCATCATTTGGGCCTAGACATGACCACATTGCAGGAGGCGTTACAGAATGGCGAACTTTCTGTTCTAAAAAACAATAATCTAAGAACATCTTTGTATTCCCTTTTAAAATATAATGAAAGGTTGGAGCAACGAGAGGAAATTGCTAATTATGACAACAACAATTTTAATATTCCTTTCCTATATAAAAATGTAAATTCCAGGAATATTTCGGCAAATACCAATATGGAGTACAAAACCGAAATTGGATATTCCAAACTTGAGTCCAATGATTTTAAATCACTTTTTGGAAATCGGGAATTTGAAAATCTAGTAGAATCTAGATTTTATTATGCCAAAGAAATGATGACCAATTACCGCAGAATGGAAAAATTCCTGGATTACCTTGACGGTATACTGGAAAATAAAAAGTAACGGACTTTCATGCCTTAGTCACGAATACATCTTCCGGTAAATTGATATCCATTTGATATAAAAATTTGAAACTTCAAAAAACTATGGAAAAACTAAATGAATCTCAGATAGAAAGCGAACTAAAAAGTTTAAAAGGCTGGAACCTTGAAAATGGAAGTATTGTAAAGACGTTTCAGTTTACGGATTTTAAAGAAGCTTTCTCGATAATGACCCGTATTGCCTTTGAGGCCGAAAAAGCCAACCACCACCCTGAGTGGGAAAATGTGTATAATCGACTTACCATAAAGCTCAATACCCATGATGCTGGGGGAATAACTGCATATGATTTTGATTTGGCAAAGATTATAGAATCTGTAATCAACCACTAAAATTCAATTTTATGTCTACTTGACTAGGGGTCATTTTTTTCTAAATTTGTCCTTGTCCAGATTAAAAATCATCTATGGGAAGAGCGTTTGAGTTTAGAAAGGCCAGAAAAATGAAACGCTGGTCGGCTATGTCCAAAGCATTTACAAGAATTGGCAAGGAGATCGTAATTGCGGTCAAAGAAGGTGGGCCAGACCCCGATTCCAATTCAAAATTACGCGCCGTAATCCAAAATGCCAAGGCTGTGAATATGCCCAAGGATAATATTGAACGCGCCATTAAAAGGGCTTCGGATAAAAACTTAGGCGACTTTAAAGAGGTTCTTTTTGAAGGTTATGGCCCACACGGAATTGCAATACTCATAGAAACCGCCACGGACAACAATACTAGAACCGTAGCAAATATTCGAAGCTATTTTAATAAATGTAATGGGAGTTTAGGAACTTCCGGCTCCGTGGAATTTATGTTTGATCATACTTGCAATTTTAGGGTTGCTGTGGACGGCCTTGACCCTGAAGAACTGGAATTGGAAATGATAGATTTTGGGGCCGAAGAAGTCTTTGTGGATGATGATGGTATTCTGATTTACGCCCCTTTTGAAAGTTTTGGTGCTATTCAGAAGGAATTGGAAAGTCGTCAAATTGAAATTCTTTCCTCTGGCTTTGAACGCATTCCACAAGCAACTAAAGAACTTTCAGAAGAGCAAGTTGCGGATATTGAAAAGCTTTTGGAGAAAATAGAAGAGGATGATGACGTACAGAACGTGTTTCACAACATGAATGACAATATAACTAACTGATTATCATTGTTTTACATAATAATTTGCTAATCTGTTCTGAACATCATACATCCAGATATCAAAAGCGATGAATTGGTTAATCTTGTTTGTGTAAATATACAAGTAGATGTTTCTCAGATGAGCAGGCTATTTTTTTCATCTGTAAGAACGGTTGTTGTGTTAGTTCTATTCAGCTTTATACCTTTTGGGTTTAAATCCTTTGTCAGTTTTTTGGCATCGCACGAAAACCATTTTAGGATTTATATTGAAAGAGAGATTTCTTTAAGCAAGGTATTATCTGGAATTCCTTACTTGTACTTTACTTTAGGTGTTTTGGAAAATCCATCTTACCTCCCAAGACCCTAACAATAAAAATTCCTTCTTGGTTAATATAGTAGAATATTACGTGTGACTTGTACCTAAATCGCAAAAGCATTTGATTCTTTACCGCAACGTATCTCCTACCCAGCTCAGGGTTCTTTGCCAGTTCTTCCAAAATCCCCCTTAGACCATGTGCGTACTTTAAGGATTGATTTTCTCCAAATTTTTCCAAAGTGTATTTGGCAATGGACTTTATATCGCTTCTTGCCCTTACACTTATTACATATTTATTTTCCGGCATTGTACTCGTTAATGGCCTCCCCCCAAATACTATCTATGGTAGCATCGGATGGACCACTTTCCATTCCCTCGATTAATGCTTCGTTTAAATCGACTATTCGTTTTCTACGCTCTTGATCTTTTCGAATAATATCCCTGACATATTCGCTATCGTTAGTGTAAAAACCCTGCTCTATCAAGCTTTTGACATAAGCATCTTGTTGTTCCGTAAATGTTATGGATTTTCTTATAACAGCCATAATGAACCAATAGTATTAATAATGGTTCAATTTAGACATAAAATTTGAGGAAAGCAACAATCGTTTATTTGAACTTTAACAGACCATGTGCTATTCCCAAATGAGGTTTTCAATTTTGTCGCTGACCGTTCTATTGGCTTCTCGATTACCTTCTATGGAGCCACAGTTTGTTAAAATTAGAATGGCCACATCTTCTTCCACGAACCATCTTATTGCACTGTTATGTCCAAATGACTCTCCCCCACGTGACCAAATCTCTTTTGTTCCTCTTGATGTTGTGGTAGTGTACCAACCATATCCTATCCCCGTACCACTTCCTAAGGTCTTGTGTGGGCCAAATAAATTGACCAATGATTCCTTATTTAGAATTTCATAGTCCTTAAGCGCCTTATAATACCGTTTTAAGTCAATGATATTGGTGGTTACACCTCCGGATGCCCGGTAGCCCCAATTAGGATTAAGATTACCAGGAGGGAATTTTTTTTGCTTTTGAGCAAATAGTCCTTCATTATCTTCGTCCGCCTCAAACCAAAAACCTGTACTCTCCATTTTTGCTCTTTCAAATAAATTTTTACGAGTAAACGTTTCATATGTAATCCCAGTTGAACCTTCAATGATGGCAGCAGCTAACCAATAGCCAGCACTGGAGTAGTTGAATTCCTCTTTTGGACCCAGTGGTCTTTTATATAATAATCTCATATTGTCGATTCGGTCAACTGCTCCATAAGTCTCATATTCATTACTCAAACCGGATGTATGAATTAGCATATCATGAATGGAAATATTTTTGAAATCAGCTGGGCAATTTTCATCGAACATTGAAAGGGAATCAGAAGTTTTCAGTATGCCCTTTTGTTGAGCGATAAGCACTACGGCCCCAGTAATACCCTTTGTAGTGGAAGCTAGGTAAAACTTGGTGGAAGGGTTTATCAAGGTTCTTTTCAAAGAATCGGTCCATCCATAACCCTTTTGAAGAATCACACTATCGCTAACCATAACAACCACAGACCCTGAAAATCCTATATTGGTTTCTTTTGAGAGCAGAGAATCAATGCGTTTTCCTAACCCCTCGCGGACAATTGTGCTAACACTATTTAAAACATCCGTATTTGAAGTATTTGAATGCCCTGGAGGTTTTTCTCTACATGAGCTTAGTACTACTATTAGTAAAGCTATCAATAAACTTTCTTTCATTGTTTAATTGAACTTATTGCCGTTTGGTCATTCTTGGATTCATTAATGTCATGGCCAGACAAAACTTTTAGCCATTGTTGTCTGGCGTTATTCATTTGTCTTTAAGTAGTCTTGATACTGAATCCACTTTTTATTGTGATAATCAAATCTACTTTTTATCATACCATGCTCTCGTTTACCAACACAGTCTTTGATTAAATCATGCGGACATGTAGGCGCACCCAATTTAAAAACAAGATATGGTAAACGGTAATAGATATTTGTTTTGTCCTCAAGGTCAATTTTCCAAATGGTCTCTGGAATATTTTTCCTGATTGTTTCAGCTACATAAGAAACAATCGCATCAATTGGAGTTTTATTTTCTTGATTTTCCAAATCCTCTATTGTGAAATTTTCAAGTAGATAATTTTCAACAATTATCAATGAATTTGGAGACCAATCCAGCAACTTAGCCAATTTAGGGTTTGGTTTTACCCAGTCATTGAAACGGTCTTCTGTGAATGTTGTCCATTCTATGAAATCTTCATTTCTTTCTTCATTTGTTTTGTCCATGTTAAAATAGATGGCTCATGTATCTAAAATGCAATTGATGTACTATGGTTTACCAATTTCAATAGTTCATTTGAGTCTGTAATATCATCTTGAAATATCCAATTAGACACTCTCACTATCGTTTATTTGAACTTATCCTGTTACAACCCATACAATAAAACACTAAATCTTAATTTTATTTTTAATCATAAAACTGATAAATCTTAAAGTTTAAACTTTCCTAGAAATTCCTCTTTCCGCCTAACCGCTATTGGAACTTGATTGCCATTTTTCATTACAATATAAGACTGCTTCCCTTTATGAAATGTCTTAATCATTTCCATGTTTATAAGATGGGATTTATGGCATTTGAAGAATTTTTTTCCGTCCAGAAGAGTTTCATAGAATTTTATGGGTTTACTGACTATTTGCTTTTTATCGTTGGTATGGATATGGGTGTAGTTACCATTCGCTTCTAAGTGCACGATATCAGCTACCAAAACTGTTTCAAAACCTTGCACGGATGGGATGGTCAATAGTTTTGGCTGTTCCTGTTCTATATTTTTGAGTAATTGTCGTACGTGGCCATTGTGTTCTTTCGATCGTATTTCTTCTTGAAGGCGAGCGATAGTTTCATTAAATTCATCAAAATCAATTGGTTTCATCAAGTAGTCAAAAGCACTGAATTTAATGGCTTTAATGGCGTAGTTGTCAAAAGCTGTTGTGAAGATGGTCTTGAAGGAAATAGTACCGAGCTGCCTTAAAAAATCAAATCCTGTCTTATTATCGATTTCAATATCCAAAAAGACCAAATCCAAGGAGGTGTTCTTAGCAACCTCGAGTGCATTATCTACAGTTTTACAAGTCGCAACGACATTAAAGGTGCCAGGTTTCCTGTCTATTAAATGCAACAGCCTTTTGACGCAGTGGGATTCATCATCAATAATTAGCGTGTTTATCATAGCAACTTATATTGAAGTTGTTCAATTATTGGACTTCAAGATAATAAAATCCAATTGTCAAAAAACCAAGTATAAACTAGGCCAATGCCATGGGTAGTGATATAATAATCTTTGTACCAATTTCCTTATCAATGATTTTAACAGACCCGTTGGTATCTTCAGTCTTATTAAGCACCTCAATTCTGTTCTGGGTGATTGACATACCCATAGAACTCTTTTTGAGGGGTTCGTTCATGCTCTTGCTCATAGACCTACCCACACCATTATCTTCTACGGTACATAACAAATGTTCCTGTTCAGATTGGAAATTAATTTGAATCTTGCCGCCCTTTTCCGATTTGGATAGACCGTGAACTATACTGTTTTCGACAAAAGGTTGTAACAACATTGGTGGTAGGAGGACTTCATCAGTATCCAAATCGTCAGCAACCTTGATTTCAAAATCGAAGGTATTGTCAAACCGCTTCTGCTCAATAGCCAAATAGGTGTTAAGTAAATTAATGTCATCTTCCAAAGTGATAAGTTGTTTATCAGAATTTTCAAGTGTCATACGCATCAAGCGGGCAAACTTACCGAGATAGTCACTTGCAGATTGCGTGTCATTATTTAGAATATAATCGCCTATGGAATTGAGGCTGTTGAAGATAAAATGCGGGTTCATCTGTGCACGAAGTGCTTTCAACTCTACTTTGGCCACCTTGGCAGTGAACTCGGCTTCTTTTTTGGCCGTCTCTGCTCTTTGTTTTCGTCGGTACAAAACAAAGGCGAATAGCGAGGCCAACACAATACCGCTACCACCCAAAAGCGAAGCATTTTTAATCGTACGTTGGCGTTCCGTTTTCGCAAAAGCGAGTGCTTCCCGTTTATCTGCCTCGTACTGGATTTCCTTTCGGGATATTTCCACCTTTCGGTCGGCACTCACCAAGCTGTCATTCAGGATGTTCGCGGCCTTGTAATTTTCCAAAGCCTTTTGATAGTCCCCCTTTTTTTCCTGGATGGTCGCCAAGGTTTGAAGCGACTTGGTTTCGGTGTATAGATTGTTGAGGGATTTTACCGCGTTCAGACTTTCCATGGCGTAGAATTCTGCCTTATCCAAATCATTGCTGTGCAAGTAAACTTCTGCGGCATTAACGTAAGCTGGTACTCTCACCATTTCGAGACCCAAAGAATCAATCATTTTTAGGCTTGAAGCTGTATTGGTCAATCCTTCGGATAGTTGTCCACCTTGTGCTTGTACCAATCCTAGATTACTTCTGACATTGGCAATTTGCAAAATATCATTGGTACGTTCTGCTTCCTTGATGGATTCCTTGAAATAAAATACTGCCGAGTCTGTTTGTTGTAGAAGTCCGAAAATATTGCCAATGTTGGAAAGCGTGTTGCTCTTACGCTGTGGATATTCTAATAATTTTCTGAAAATGGGCATTGCTTTTTCGTAATCTTCCTGCTCATAATGTATCAATCCCATATTGGTCAGCATTGAAAATTGATAACGCTTAAGGGAAGGGTTTTGTTCAGATATTTTATAGGCTGCTTGATAATAATTCAAGGCTTTTAGTGGGTTGGAAAGGAAATAATGGTACACGACGCCGACATTATTATTCGCCAGTAAAATACCTTTGGTGTATTTCAAATCCTCGGCCAAGGATAATGTCTTAAGGGTATAAGCCAACCACGTCGTATCGGCAGGAGTCATAAGCATTTTTTTAGCAGCGTAGCTCTGTCTTAGATTAACCAGTGCTGTGTCGACTATCTCATATTGTTCAATCAGTTTTTGAATGGAATCTGCTTCTCTAAGCTGCGAATAACCAAGATAATAGAAGCATAATAAGGCAAGGATTAATCGTATTCTCATTAAAATTTGGTGGATTTTGAGGCGACAAAATACTCATTAAAAACGGTAATACAATTAAAACCAAACGATAAGCTGATGAATGGCTACTATAATATATTTTCTATGGATTGTATAGAAAGAAATATGCATTTTTCTTTTTTAAAGGACAAAATCTATGAAACGTATTCTATCAATTCTATTCTCTCTTGTATTAATCGCCTGTAGTAGCAACAATGATTCCGGGTCCATTGATGACGACAATGGTGGATTGCCTGATTCATTTATCACGGCAAAAATAAACGGAAGTAATTTTGAGGCGATACCTGTTGATAGGGGTGTACCAACAATTTCAGCAGAACTTTCCGAAAATGAAGCTTTCTTTTCAATGGTAATCGCAGGAATTGATTTGGAAGAGGATATTACGCAAGGTGAAGCAATCATAATTGCAATGACAGGTGTAAGTTTTGATTTGGTTACAACAGGTGTCCAGATAAACAACCCTGTAGATAATCCCTTGGAATTGCAATTTGGTGGTGGTTATGCACCCTATGAAATTGATGGCCCAAACGTTGACTTTGATACTGATGGTACTTTTGGGTCGTTGAGAATTACTGGTATCGATAAGGAAAAACAAATCATTTCCGGGGAGTTTGAATATAATGTGGAAAATTCCGATACCGGTGAAACACTTCAGGTTACTGAGGGCTTCTTCAACAAGATTCAGTATACTGTAAAATGAAATTCTTGTATCTTGATAAACCTATCTTTATCTGACCAAACAGCGCGTCTACCAAAAATGACTTTTAAATACGCAAAACCATATTGCTGTATTCTGATACAGCTATTTTCCATTAGTGTTTGGGGGCAGAATTGTGCGGAAATCTCTGATTGGATGGATGTCATCAAGAAGGAATATCCAGCTCTCAAAGTAACTACTTATGTTCAAAGAACTACAATTGAGAACCTAGCGATCAACATGTACTCGGATAAGTATTTTGTTCCTTTCAGAGGCAAATCATTTTCAAGTTTATCCGAAAAGGCACGAACCAAAGACTGGCGAAAAATACAGTCCTGCTACATTAAAAATAGACATCAAAGTATTCCTTATAAGGCTTGGGTGTTTAGCAATATCATTTATAATTACCAGCTTGATTTTAGAAGTAATGTTTTCACTAAAAAAGTTTTAGATCGAAATCAGCTTCGAGAGTCACTTTCCCATGAATTAGAATTGCTTTCTCAAGGCCAATTAAACTATAATGCTGTTCAAATGTTAAAGTCTAACTTGAATTCCAAATACATCGTCTTGTTTCCATCGGAAATTGAAATGGCTTTAAAGAAAGTAAATAAATACGAGAGCATCTCCGCAGATAAGGTGCTTTTAGAAAAAACAGAGACTGCACAGGTTTTGGAGAATACAAGAGCTTCGCTGGAGGCACTTTTGAATTTCGAGAACATAAATCGCGAATTGTATGCAAAAGCTTCAGAACAAATTAGAGCCCAAGTAAATCGAGATATTGCATCAAAAACGAAGGAATTAGTGGATTATTTGATGCCAAAGGAAATATTAAAATTGGCAAGTACGAAATCTACGGATGCCAACGCCCAAAAAATCAATAGACTCATTGCCGATTTCAAGAATGACTATAGCCAAGTTCTGCATATTGAAAGCGCACAGAAAACATTTCAGCTTTTTCAAAAACGAAAAACTGAAATAGTTTCCAATATGAAAGCCTGGCTCAAAATTGGTATCGAAAGTGTAAAAACCCAGAACGAACTGACCAAGCTTGCAGAACTAATACTTCCAGACCTTGTCGAAAGCAGTCCGATTTATAAAGAATTGTCCAATGCGGTCAATGAAAAAAGTCAGTCGCTTCAAAAGAAACTGGTCCTACTAGCTGAACAAAAGCGTTTTGAACGAAAAGAAAAGGAAAAACTATTTAGAACTGAAGCTTTAAGGCGAAACCAAGAGATAAGCAAATTAAAGTCTGAGGTTGACATTCTTCGTGTTAAGCTAAACAATAAACATTCAACGAATCTTCCTACCTACGAAGATTTGCATTACATATTGCAAGCACATCTGAGCTTGTTTGATGCTGAAGGAAAGTATAACCGCAATGATGGCCAGAAATTTGTAAATAACATTGAAGAGAAAGGTTTCTACAGAATTTCTTCAAAAAATATGTCCCGCTCAGAATTTTTCAAAGACAAAAATGGTTTTTCTGTTCGAAGTTACGTGACAAAAAACAGTGATAATGGCAATGTACTTCTAAGAATCGAAAATGCCTCGGAAGATTTGGTGAATCTATATCAAAAAGAACTCTTGGCATTTTATAGAAATAGATTGACAACATATCAAACAACAAAATATGATAAATATCGCGGTGCATATATTAATAGCGGTAGGACTCTGTACAACTATACAGTGGTGAATGGTGTTTTATCGGTTCGCGCATATTCGAACATAAATGCCAATACAAGTGTTAAAGCTGAACAAATTGGAGCTTATAAGTTAAGAGTAACACCTTTTTCAGATTTAACACATTTAAATCTCAAAAGCGGTCAGAAATTCAGCTTAAAGGTTTCGGGAAAAATGAAAGTGGGAAATTTTTTGGGCCATTCTGGTCCGGAGGGCATTAAATCATTAAGTATCTATAATATTGATAAACGCTTTTTGCATGGCAGTTTATTGGGAAAAATAGGTGAGAAAGGTAAATGGTTTTTGGTGGGCAATGGTGGAACATTTACAGCAAATGTTAGCGGAATGCTTTATTTAAAAGTAAATGACCGTTTGGTGAATGATAATGAAGGTTTCTATACGGTGCACTATGAAATAAACTAGTACGTGTGATATAACAATCGTTTTTTTGAACACATAATCAATGTTTATAACCCTAGCATGCAGAATTGAGGTGGTATGCTTTAATTCTTTTTTTAACTGAGTAGTATGGCAAGTACATGGAAAACTCTTGCAAGTAGATAGTCCAAAAACTATAAATAGAATCTTCCTCATCGTTTATTTGAACTTTAGCAACGGTCCCGGCTATGGCCCCGTGGCCAGCGCCAGACGTTTTTTAATAGATAGAAGTTAGGAAAAAATGGCCAAACGATAGCCATGGGCTATAGCCATTGTTGGCTGTAGTTATTTTATTTTTTCAAGTAACTTTTTTAGTTCGTTAATGTCACCTTTGAGTCGTCTTAATTCCGTTCGGAACATCAATACCCAAGAACTGTCCTCTTTTTTTCCAACCCAGGTCAATACAGGTGTCCATTCCTTTGTTTTACAAGTTACAATATGAAGATTTTTAAATTCATCAAGCGTAACTTCCATATTTGACTTTACTTTTAATTTGGTGATTGATGCCCATTGTTTTGTCCAAAAATCCCTTTCATTCCAATCATTTGGTTTTGGATTCTTTAATAAGTTAATTTTTATATCACTGTTCTTTCCAAGTTGGAATTCGTAGTTCTCTCCTATTTTATAAAGTTTCCAGGGTGCAGGGATTAAATCAATTATTAAGTTTTGAAAATTTATAGAATTTACCTTTTCCCGTGTTATCTGATTTAAGCTTGCTTTCGGTCTGACGTCAATAGTCTCTTCAATTATATCAATCGAGTCTGCAATCTTTTTTGATTGCCTTTTTTCATGATTCCAGAAATGGATATCGTCCGATAAAATACCATCTCCGGTATGGAGTAAAACAATGAGGTTCCCAGACCCATCAGACCCAATTGCAATTGCGTTTTGAGGAAAACCATCCCATTCACGAGCATTTTTTGTTTCTAGTACAATATGATTGCATGTCCTACTTATTCGTTTACGACTAGATTTATCAAAAAATGGAAAAAGTTCAAATTCCAGTTTTTTCGATACTAATTCACCACCGTTAGATTTTAACATTCGTTTTCTGAAGGAATTTGGAAATGAGACACCTAAGTCAGATTCCGTCGCTGCTATGTATTTTTCTTCAACTGGAAATGCCATTTTTTTTAATTACCGCCAACAATTGTGTATAGATCATATAATCGATATATCTTTTATGTGCGGAACTAAGTTAAGATAAATCTGTCCTGCAAATGGGATGTTCTTGGTAATCGTTTATTTGAACTTTAACGGCCTTGCTATAACTCGTGGTCGAGCGCAAGGTGGTTTTTATTTGATTGGGAAGTTAGCAAAAACCTCCCATTGAGGAATACCATGATTTATGAGCCAATGTTAGGTGCAGGTTTATTTGTATCGAACAAAAACAGGACTTCCTGGGTACTTAAATTCAACTAGATAATTCTTTTCTGTATGTGGCCCATACCATCTTCTATATTTTCGATTGCGAAAGTCATATATGTTTATGATAAGATATGGTTGATTAAGTAGTTGACGACTTAATTCGATTTCAAAAAAGGCAATATTCGATTTATCTTTCTCACAGGTCCGGTACTGAAATCCCAAACTAAATTTTCCAATAGAGTCCTTTTCAATTTCCTCCCAAGCCTTATCACTGATAGTCAAGATACCTGAATCATATTCAGCGTAATATGAAAATGAGCTGTTTACTGGCTTTACCTTTGGCTGAAGCATACCAGATGTTAAAAGTTCATTATTGATTTGAATAATAACGTTACCCTTTTGACCATGAATACTTAGAATAAAAAAATAGAGAATACACGTTATTGAATATTTATTCATGACTTTAATTGCAGCTAACAAATGTGTATGATTCATTAAGCACTATATCCGCTTAATAAGCAATCCTTTTATTGAACTTTTCATTTCCGAAATCAAGTTAGATATATTTTTCTGTCCCAAAAACCTCTCTTTAACCTGGATTTAATTATTCATATTAAAAAAAATCCGCATATATTCCATCTTTCTAATTAGAATTTTCCTTGACCTGTAAATCTCAAAATCTGACCAACCCTTTATTACTCCATTGGGAGAGTAAGAATGCCCTTCTACGATTTTCACGATCAACAATTAACCTAAAAAGAAGTAACATTTCTTCAGCGCTTATTTCTGATAATTCTTTCGGAGGATTTATCAATCCTTTAAAAATCAAAACAGCCTCCGATATTCGTTTGTGTTTACAGTCAATGATGACCTGTCAAATTTTATGCATGTCATTGTAGTTATCTTCTCTCGACTACCTCTTTTCTTTTTAGTAACAATTTTAAGCGGTAATCCCGAATAAACAGGTTCCAAGGAGTCGTCCCCTACATTACTACTTCTTGACAACATATAGTATACCACAGGATGACCGGCATTTTCGCCGAAACTACCCTCTATTAGGCCTTTTGCCACCCAAACCTCACTGGTCATGGTATCACTGGTCATTCGATATAATTCGCAGTCATGCCCTAAAATGGATGCATAGCCGACTGATTTGTAAATTCTTGGGTCTTCTTCATCGTTGGCCAATTTTAAAAGCTCTTTGAAGTCAAATTTCATAGCCATAAGCGTTTTTCTATCAGCATCATCACTATCAAAACCCATATAGCTGTACATTTTGTTCAGGTTATTATCAAACACTTGTAGTATGCCATTGTTTTTAACAGCAAAATAGTCACCGTTGGCCGGCAGATAGTAATCCAATGTGGAGGTTCTTCCTCTGGGTGTTTCTATTTGCATTTTATAGATGTATTCAAAACGGTAGGTTTCCTGTTGAGCTTTGGCATCAATGATTGTAAAGGTTATTAATGCCATTATTAATGCGGGTTTCTTTAAAGTTTTCATAAGTCTTTTATTAATTTATATTCGGCTCCGCCAAAACGGTCTTGGAGCGTTCCTGTTAACTCGTTTGTAGATATTTCTATAATTTCCAGGGTGACAGTTACTATTCCAAATAGTTCATCTTGTATGTCAAATACCACTTCGTTAGTGGCATTTATGGTGTATGGTGAGGCATATATTCCCGTAGAAAAACATTCGCTATCTATTTCTGCTGATGAGAACTGTTCAGATACTACGTTTTGACCATCGATAAACTGATAGAACGTTCGGTCAAGACAGCCTTCAGGTACCTTAATATTGTTTTTTTCTTCGATAAACCATTTGCCAATGAGCAATTCTGAAACTGTAGGTTCTGGTTCAATGGTGCCATTGTCATCATTGCTGCAATTGGTCAAGGTGAAGACCAGCAAAGTAACCAATAGGTATGTTGAATAGGTTTTCATGATCCTTATTTTTTATATTTATCGAACTCTCTATTGATGTCTGAATAACCAACCCCTGAAAAGGATAGGTCTGTAATTTTGAGGATATGGTCTTCAGGATTGAGTTTGGCCTTTTCGTAATCGTTTTCTATAGTAATTTTTGCCGTGCCTGAAGCGGCCTCCATGTCAGAAAGGTCTATGGTTCCTGACATACTTTCACTGGGTTTTACATAACCCAGGCGCATATTGTACATGGCACTAATTAGATTCCCATTGATATCATTGGGTTTTAGGCTCACAAGTGCGCTTACCACTGTTTGTTCGTCTGCGTTATATGCAATTTGAATGGATTCGGTGCCTTTGTTCAATTTCTTTTTAAAGGTTATGGTGGCACGTCTAAAACCAATATTTTCATTCTTGGCAACCACACTTGAAGCGCTTGTATAATACCAATCTTTGCCATTTATCTTACATAGGTAGGTGCCTTTGCCAATCGTTTTTTTGACTGGGCTATTTTCCGTTGCCATCTGCGCAGCTACATTTTTTTCTGGCTCCTTTTTGTTTTCATTTTTACATGAAAACAGTGCTATACTTAGCAAAAGGATTGTTAGTGATTTCATCTTATCTATTTTTTTTATTTTTGCTTTGGGTTTTCTGGGCCTCAATCATTTTTTCTTTCAGGGCATTGCCCAAAGAATCTTTCTGTTTTTGGGTAAGGTCTTTGGTCTGTATGTAGTACCAATTTTTATATTCTTCTTTCTGTTCTTTTGGCAGGTCCATTTTTTCTATAAACTCTAAAAAGCTTAATGAGTTGCCCGTCGAGTTACCGTCTAGGTCTTCTCCAAAAATTTGGGTCAGGGTCCCTGCGGCCAGATCCATAAAGTTGTCTGATTTTACCTCAGTTTTTGCTTCGGTACTGTCTTTTTTTGTGCTTTCATTTTTTTGTGCTTGGGTTACATTTGAAATGCAGAGTGACAGCATTATTAATAAAATTTGTGGTGTTTTCATTGTTATTGGATTTAATGATTTTTAGGGACATGGGCCTGCAAGGGCAAAAAAGGAATAAACCACACTGGGTGTAATATTGCCCTTAGAATCGACGGCCTCTATTTTCCAATAATATTGACGTCCGCTAATCAGAGTGCCCTCCGGTAAGGTGAATGATGTGTCATCTATATCTGCTGCCAACAACATAATTTGGCCTTCTTCAGTACCTAAAAATAACCGATAGCGGATATGGTCATCTTCAGGATCTTCAGATGCTTCCCAACTAAATGTAGCTTGTGTTAAACTAATTAAACCTGCCAAGTCGAAACAAGGACCTGCACCATTAACGGGAGTAAGAAGCAATGGTGTAGTTGGGGGAAGGTTATTTTCAGAGCCATCATCATTATTGTTACTACAACCAATAATGTATATGCCCAGTATAATTACAAATGTTTTAAATAGTGATTTCATCATTTTTAATTTTATAGTTCAATAATTTCCGTATTGTGATCATCAATGGAGATGTGTTTTACATATCGAATGATCTAATCCTGTTTAATGGTATTAATGGTACCCACCCTTGTAGTCAAGTCAGACCCTTCTTCTTGTTGCATGCCACCAAAAACCCAGATGGCATCATCATAGCATAAAGCCGAAAAATGCTGTAGGCCATCTTCTGAGGGCAGTGGTAAATAACGCTCCCATTGTATACCGTCGTTAGAGTAGTGAAGACCCAAGCCTGTAGAAGTGGTGCCATTTGTACCGCCGAAAACCCAAAGTTTATTATTGTAAACGACCGTTTCGCCGTATGCTCTGGAAGGGAACGCCCCGCCAATTGTATTTACTCTGGTCCAATCAATGCCATCATCACTCTTCCAAATCTCATTGAAATATGTAGATTCATGGAATCCTCCAAAGACATAGATTTCATTATTGAATACAGCCATAGAGAAACCTTCTCTATACGAAAAGGCATTATTGGTTTTCCGTGTCCAATTGACTCCATCAGATGATGACCAAACGGTACAACCAGATGCATCTTCGTTTGAACCATCCTTTATGATATAAAGTTTATTGTTGAATACCACCGTAGCATGCGACCCGATACTCGCTCCATCTATGGGATTATCAGTGGCCAATGTCCATGTACTACCATCGCTGGAATACAGGACATCGCTCAAAGCTGTAAAGGTATCGGGTGAGGACTCGGTAAATCCACCAATTACCCACATTTTGTTATCAAAAACGGTTAATGAATGATCTCTCCGTTTTGGGAATTGTTCGCTTGCATGAGATGCCCAAGCTCTTCCATCCGCACTTTTCCAAACGTCATTATGTATGCTTGTATGATAGGAATTATAGCCACCCACAGACCAGACCTCTCCATTAAAGATTGCCATTTTGTGATGGGAGAAAACGCCCATTTGATCTTCATTGGTTTCCACATTAAAGGTTAGTGTAACCTCCTCAGGTTCTGAATCTCCAGTATCTTTGTTGTCATCGGAGCAAGAGAAAAACCCTAGCATCATTAGAATTAATACCAAATTTGAAATTCTCATTTTCATTTCACTGTTTTTTAAGAGTTATTCTTTTTATATATAGCACCATTTCGTCAAAAAAAGGCGTACGTATACAAGGGCAGGGTTGCACAGGCAACTTGCATGTTATAATCTCCGATAAATGGAGTGGGCAAATGACCAAAAAATGGCCAAAGATGGTTTCTACATCATCTTATTATACGGTAGCTTGGTTTATTCCCAACTGTTCCATCAATACCATCTGGTCTGCAATCAACCAATGGTCTGTTATCTTTCCTTTATGGATGACATAACGAATTACAAAAGGCAAATCTATTTCACGATTCGTTGGTGGCACCCCATTAAAATCACCTAAATGAATGCCATTACATCGGCCTCTAACCAGTACTTTGTCTTCTTCAGCCACCATTTCTTCAATAAAAAGCTCATATTTTGGAAAAGTACCTTCAAAAAATATGATATGATCTATCAGTTTTTGGTCAGTGGTATATCTATTGAGCAATTCTTTGGTCTTTGCTTCACCAGATATCGCATTGAAATAGTTGATGATCAATTCTCTGTTCTTTCTTAAATCGCTCATAAGTATTCTTTTACTGGTTATGATTACAAAATTAGACTACGATGGTCTTGCAGAATTGCCCTCACGTTGCAATTAATTGCCCGTATGGTGCATTTCAGTTTGATAGTACTTGAGAAGGCAACATTCCAAATTGCTTTCGAAACGACCTTGTAAAATGACTCTTACTCATAAACCCAACACTATAGCAAACATCACTTACATTTAAGTCGATTGTCTTGGATTCTAACAACTCTTTGGCTGCCTGTAACCTGAAATAAAGGATATATTGGTTGGGGGACATGTTGGTAAGCACCTTTGTTTTTCGGAACAATTGAGACCGGCTCATGGCCATTCTATTGGCGAACTCTGCGACCGTAAAGGTGTTATCTTCTAATTTTGTGCTTAGGATGGCATTTATTCTTTGTAAGAAAGCATTTTCTTTTTTGCTTATCCTAATAGAATTTGACAAGAGGTTGTTGGGTAGTGAAAAGTGCGCCGATAAACGCTTTCCAATTTCAGCGTAATAAGGAGCAAAGTTATATTTTGGAAGAACGTCTTCTATCACCTGAATTTCATTTTCAAGCAAAGGGACTTCAATATTAAATTCGGTTGCATTTATACTGATACTTTTCGCTGAGGCTTTGAATTTCGTGGATGCCGTAATTTCCATGATTCTATGCAGGTCAACGCCAGTATTGGTCACGGTAATCAAACAACATGTTTCATTATGAATACAGCGATTGAAAAGTACCGTTAGCTTTTCGTTTTGGGGCAGGTACTTCAAAATATGTTTTAGAAAATGTGTGATTTCTTGATGTATAGAGGCCTTGTTGTATCTAGTAATTGACGTGCTTCCTACTTTGGTCTGATAACTCAATGCAATACCGAATTGGGAGGCATACGGTTTTAGCTCTTGAACTAAAACCCTAAAGAACTTCACGATATCTTCATTGTTCTCAAACATTTGCCAGTTCGATGGTATTTCCTAAAGTTAGCAAATATCATCCACAAGATATTTGCCCTAAATCTTGTTTGTTGTGCAATCTGGCTGTTTTTCGTTTATCGAACAGATAGAATCTCTTCGAGTAAATGGAATACTCTGCCCATAATGAAAGTAAATAGCAATTTCTAAAGGTTCTTCCTACAGGTAATGGATTTAAGACAACAAGCATACCCATTCATCAATTCCTATAGCTCCATTTTTTAATTCGCTTTTAACTGTTAAACCAATAGGTGCCATATAACCTCGTCCTTTCACGAGATACTTGCTCTTATCGGTTTTTATTAATTCTTTTACTCCTGTTTGAGGTATAAAATTTGATTTAGTTAGATTAGGAAGGGTATTATTTACTTTGATCTGAGACATCGACATTGCACAGCCATACAACATCGAAACAAATCCACCAAGAATATGGAAATAACTAGTGATTCTAGACATTTCTAAGCTTTCAATAATAATCCTTTATTTGAACTTTAGTTATTTGATTTGTTTAAATCATGTAATTGCTTCAGAAGTTTCGACCTTTTTACAGTCCGGTAAAACGCAAGAGCCATAAAGATGGATCCAAAAGCAATTATTAAGGCTCCATTGGATAAACTAGGTTGTGGAGCTTTAGGATGAGAAACTACCGTTGTTCCTAAATAAAAGTAATGATAAAGCCCATATGAGAGAAAAAGAAGCGGAATGATAAATAGCCATATCGTTAATCTATCAAATTTCTTCATCACATTATTATTTCTCTCTTTTGGCATCGTTTATTTAAACTTTTACTTCTGGCCTTATTGAGGTATAATGCGCCTAAAATCAAACCTATTGTCCCTCCAATATAACTACTATTATGAATTACGCCTGCTCTCAAAAAAGCGTAAGGGTTGGATATTGAGTTAAGCGAATCTAGAACTTCCTTTGTATAACCAGTGAATTGGAATACCTCATAGTACCGTTGCGGTTGATAATAAAAATAAGAAAATATGCCTCCTAGAGCTCCAAATACAATGGCAGTAATAACCACTATACCAATTGCAAAATATCTATCTCTAAGAGCAAGTATATTTTCCCAAATCCATAAACTTCCAAGAATTAATCCAGCAACTAACCCAAACCACCAAGAAGATATCCAGCCTACTATAGCAGCTCCCCACCGATGTGGTTGTATATAGTAATCGGGTAGTCCAAATACTAGAAATTTGAAATGGGTAAAGTATTCATTTGAAATTGAGTAAGTAACTTGATTATGAAGCACACCATATAGCCCTGGAATTAGAACACTGCTTATTACAAACAAAATGAGGTGTATCGATTTTTTCACTATGTAACAGTTATCACTGTAGAAACTTCATGCTTTAAATATACTTTCGATGTACATAAAGGTAAAGTTAAATTGATTCAGTCTCGAAATACGTTCATTTGCGAAATTTTGGAATAGTCAACGGATTTACCTTTAATGTAATTTGTAGAAGTTTTAATAATTGTGATTCGCTTTTACCACGACCTTTATTTAACAAAACGAATGAGCAACCTTTTCAGCATATAGCATCTTATTTAAGAATTAATTATTGAGATGAGCTTTAAATCTGTAATTGGTATTATTGGACTAATAGGTCTTTTTTTTTCCTGTGAAGATTCGGATTCGGTTTCTGAGCCTTATTCCGGTGAAGATTTAATCGGGAGTTGGGTCCGAAACGACCGCATCCCAAGTGGGCGCTCCGAGTCCGACTTCAGATATTTCAACATGGAAAGCACATATAAATTCGAAGGTGACTCCAATTATTCCTACACGGTGGATTTCTATGGTTTTGAAGACGATAATCCAGACAAAATCATTGGGTCATCTTTTAGAAAAGGAACCTTCGAAATTGTTGGTGATAGTATATTTTTCAGGGATGAGCAAACCACATCATGGGAAATTGGATTTAGACCAGAACCCGAAACCAGGATTCTAAGCGGCGAAAAATACGGCAGTAGGTTCACCATCCTTGACAGGACCTTGACTTTATTCTATATATCATATCCAGCGGATGCTCCTGTTCAAACCCAAATGGAGTATGTGCGTTCGGACTGAGTTTATAAAGAGCTTTACTTTTCCCGTAGGTTCAAATCTATTGTTCCGTTCAACCACTACTGAATTGCGTTTTTTATGAAAGCCATGTTCAAATTCGTTTTGTCCCTTGTGTTTCTCATTTGGTTTTTTTCCTGCTCAGATGATGGGCCCACACCGGGTTGCTTCCAAGAGGAAGGAAGGAGGATAGTTTCCACCATTAGAAATATCAATGGAGTCATTGACTTCCTAGAAGCTTGCAATTTCATTATAGATCCCGAAGAGCGATTGGACGAAAATCCGACCGGGCTTCTATTCCCATGTAATCTGGAAGAAGAATTGAAATCAGATGGCTTAAGGGTAAAATTCAGCGGATTTATTTACGAGTCCTTCGAATTTGAAGACATTTGTGCGGATTTTTTTGAAATAACCGATATTGAGATTTTGGAAGACTCTAGGTAGGCTAATCCATCTAGATAGGATTCTTTCAATCGGTTCAAGAATCCACCAAAGATTCAAATTAGGTCCGCTTTACGGAACTTGGCAACAAAAGTCAGCGTAGGGCTGAACGTGCCCCAACGGTCCCGTGTTTGAGTAGTAGCAGACTTCTAATCACTAACCATTCTATTTTACCCTAATCTTTTTTTACATCTCTACTTTCGTTTTGTCAATTAAACCGCTATCACTTATACACCTTGTTCCGTCCAGTTTGGTTCTAAAGCATTCTTAAAAATTCCTTCAATGTTCTATTTAATTCATCACCTTTCTTAGTGTTAACAAAAAAGACATAGCCAAATTTAGAGTCTTTACTAAAGGCCGTTTGTGATTGAAAGTCACTATGTGTTCCTCCGTGATTGTAAAGTGTGTCATTTTTTAAAGGTGTTATGGCAAACCCAAGACTCCAGTGTGTGTTACCGTCTTCCTTATAGCGATTATGACTTCTCTTTACCACAGTACGTGGTTTAAGCATTTCTTTGTACGTTTCTGGTAAGAGCCCTTTTCCATTCATCATAGCAATCAAAAATTTTGCATAGTTCTCTGCATTGGTATGTAATCCACCAGAAGGGCTAAATTTATAAGAATTTTGGTAGGGAAGCCCTGAACCCCAGTTTCGGTTGTTTACTTTATCATCAATATGTCCATATACTTTGTGTTCGTACAAATATTCGTCCCATGTAAAATACATATGTTCAATCCCCAATGGTTTTTTAACAAGTTCTTCGAATAAGTTGTCCAACTCGCTCATTTTATGTTCTGTATTGCTGGCAATAACACGTGCTAAATAGTCGTAACCTTCACCAGAATAAGTAAATCCATCACCCGGATTTTGAAGCATGTAAAATGTCCCTCGTTTTACATTTAAAGAATCCGGTGCTTTGTCATGCCAGCGCCAGTTTGGAAAACCTGTTGAATGACTGAGTACATGAATCGCATTTACATTTTTGTAGCGCTGGTCTACTTTCATCAGAGAGTCAGGAAGATAAAAGTGTAGTGGTCGAGTCAGTACAATTGCACCTCTTTCGGATAGTTTCATTACCATATAAGCAAAAACAGGCTTAGAAAGTGAAGCTGCTTCAAAAATTGAATTTTCTGTTAACTCTTTTTTTGTATCAAGGTTGGCGTATCCAATATTCTTACTATAAACGACCTTCGCATCATTAATTATGGCTATCGACAGCCCAGGGATTTCAAGAGAATCCATTTGTTGGTTTAAAAAATCTGTCAGATAAGTAGATGAAATTTCACTGTTATCAAATAAACGAATTGTTGCTTCCAGTTCACTTTTTTGTTCTTTACATGAGACAACAATCAAAAAGAGATATAAAATGGGTATAATTCTATTCATGATATCTGTTTTCTTTTAATGACAACAGATTTTTCTAAAGGTTACATCTAATTGGGCAGAACCAAGGAACATAGTTATTAACCCATATAGACATATAAGGTCATTGATTATATCCTGTATATATGAATATGGACTGCAATTTTTAAGTCTCGCAAAACGGCCGATTTGGGGAACGGCTGAACACTTTTGAAAAGGAATCTTTAGACAGTTCCATTTCCCGTTCTTTTTAGTAGTATCGTTAATTGACGTTTTATGGAACTAAAATTTGTGCGGCTTTTAAGAAGAAGGTCAGGAAAAAATTGGCTTAAAAAAGAGCTATCTTTTATCGTTTAATTGAACTTTTGGTATTTTTCTGTTGGTTTGTGAACGGTCAGTCCTCAAAAAATTTCATGCCCTCCAATGAAACGAAACCACAAAAAGTTTCAGATTGAGACCCTTTTTCCTTTTTGAAGACCTTTCCAAAGTGACGATAACCTTTCTGTTCCCCATAAATTAATTCCAATTCATTTATAGAGAAATGGTCTAAAGAAAGTTTTGCAGGAATTTCTTTCCACTTTGTAAAAAAATCAACCTTGTTGCCATCGATCAATCGAAAGCAACCATCTAAAAACTCTATTTTATCATATCCCTTTGAAAGCATTATTTTGCCATTTTTATTCATTAGATTATACTTTCCGTTTATCTTAAATATAAAAACGGAATGGTACAAATTGTTCGTACCACCTATTTGGTCATCGGATTCCATGAACATTACTTCATCAAACCCATCTTTATTTACAATTCCTTTTCCTGTTAAGAATACGTGCCATTTGCTTTCTCGTCTGATTTTGACGAATATCCCTACAGAATTATAAATGATGTTTTCAGAGATTTTGTCAGCCTCTATCTCAAAAATTTGTTTTTTCCACGGAAAAAGCATGATATATTTTTTTTGCTGTTCCAGATATCCATAATACCACTCTTTATAGCGTACAGCGTGCCAAGTGTTGTTCCCCCCTGCATTAAACTGGGCATATCTATCATTAATTACCGGATTAAGGAGGACTTTTTTCGTCAGCTCCATGGATAAAGGGATGGATTCAATTATATAGTTTAAATCGGGTCTATTTTCGGGAATCACCGCAATATTTGCATAAGAACCGTCAAAGGAAACCACTATGTCATGGACTATCTTTTCATTATCATTCGCTTCTATAGGTCTTATTTCTTCAATAACCTGGGGCTTTTCTTTGAGGTTATTCCTCTGAAAAACAAACTCACCTGACACTGTTTTTTTATAGTAAAGGATTTCACCATCCTCCTTTTCCTGGACGATTTCGTCATAGTCATTAACGTATGTTGTTCCCTTCCCCGGCAAAGTCAGTTCCTGTATTATTCCGGATTCACCAGAATTGAAAACAACTACCTTGGTTCCGCTGTTCCTATCATTGTAATTTAACAGGTACATATTGAGTCTACTATTTCTTTCTATGCTAAAAGGGCCCTCGCTTATTAAAACTTCACCTTTGGCATTTAAAAGGGATTGCAGGCTATCAACAACTTTTCGATTATCATCAATCATGTAGTTCACCGTGCCGTAGGTCAATACACCATAGGAATTGTACTTAATTACATCATATTCAGGTTCCACTATGGTATTTCCTGAATAATCGATGATTCCGGCTTTCATCGTACCGTTTTTCCTGTAAAACACTTCAAGGGAGGATTCATTCTTTTGGCGTGGTATGCCCACACTATCATATACTGCGGGAATCACAAGTCTGGCATCTAAATCGGCATAGCCCCATTTCGACCCACTTCTATAAGGGACCATAAAACTTTCGGTCTGAGCCAAAGCATTACTGGGCTTTATCAAAAGAACCAGGCCCAAAACCATTAAAAATGGTAAATTCTTCGAAGTAGAGAGTCTTAAACTATATTTCATGATGTTTTCTCTTTATGCAGTATTTGTCCAAGGGGAATGCTGATAGCATGAAAACCATATATCTTATTTAATCCTAGGAACTTTTCCAAGAATATATGGATTGCTTCCAAATTCCAAACTATGCTTTACGGGGTTTTGTTATTCTTTGGTAAACTTGGCTCGGTTTCCCATTAGTCAAACTTCTGGATATTCCAATTCTAAAAAGCCTTTACAGCACTTTCTGGAGCCATACATATTATTTGAAACAATTATCAGCTGATTATTAAAAAAAGAATTTAAAATCTTGTAGAATCCTAAAACCTTAATTATCCTATTATTGAACTTTATCTGATACCATTGCTTATTCTAAACCAAGCTTTCTCAAGATGTATTTAGCTTTTTCCTTATTATTGATTTACAATAATCGAATTCATCCATCAGTCCACTTAAATATAATCTTTCATTGCCTGTCGTTCCTAAAAGATTAGGTGCATTCTCAATTTTTTCATCAATCTCTGGGTAAGTCATTACAATCTTTTATTTGAACTTTTTTCTTCTATACATTTATCTACAATGTTCTATAGACTCATTTATAAATGTGTGATTAGTTTTTCCAATTAGACTAAAAAAGTATTCCCTATATCAATACTCGTTTATTACTTCAATACGATTTTAATACCATTAATACACTGTCACAGCTATCGATTCCCTTTTGAGCCGCCTCTTTTTTCTCCAGCAATGTGGTTGTCAATGCACGGATAATATTCTTAAGCTTTGTTTTGTCAAGGAAAGGTAGCTTGCCCTTTGTAACTTCATCGTAATCTGCATTGTTTATCATGTAGTTCCCCAAATAGTCACGAATCAGTGCCAAGTGCTTCTGATAAATATCGTCAACGTATTCATAATTTGTATAATGTCCCTGAATTGCTTTTTTAAGCCTAAAATCATTTATCAATTTCAGATCACCGGAATTAATGAGCGTGTTATATGTGATGCTTTCGGGATTGAATATTTCATAGTCCAGGACATCAAAGACCATATTGAAGAGCTCCAAATTATCCCCTGATTCCGAGTTCAGGATTGCAATCATTTCATTACAGATTTCAATCTTTTTGTCAATGCCGGTAAGGTTGGACTTCAATACATCCCTATCCGTAGAGATATCTCCTATCAGATTAATCATGTACTCCTTTCGAACACTTTTGTTCTTTATACTATCTGAACATTTGTTCATACTGAAGGCAATCGTTATACCAATTATAACTATGAGTATTTCTCTTAGAACATACCCGATATTTTTCCTTTCCATTTTCATTGGCCAATAGGATTATTCTTCTTTATTGTTAAAGTTAAGGTTTCTAAAAAAACGTAGTCCTCTAAATGAGAAATACTATAAATGTAGGTTGAGGGTATCCTTTATTTGAACTTTAGGGAATCGGGCAATTATTTTTGAAAAGAGGCTTTGCTGACTAGTATTTATTCCGCCACAAAATTATCATAGTCTTTATTCTCAATCCAATTATATTCAATTTCTTTGGCAACTTTTCTTGCAAAGTTAATTCCATGTCTATCCGCCAAGAATCCCAGTGACATATCCATTCCTGCACTGACTCCTGAAGAAGTGTAATATTTTCCGTCAATTGCCCATCTCGCTCTCTTATCCCAATGAACTCTTGTATTTTGTGAAGAAACCCAAGAAAATGCTCTCTTATTTGAAGTTGCCTTTTTACCGTCTAGCAGTCCTGATTTTGCAAGAAGTGCACTTCCTGTGCAAACGGTAAGTACATAATCACTCGCTTGAGAAAGTTCTTTTATCCTTTCAATGAGGGACAAATTATCCGCTTCTTTTCTTGTACCCAAGCCACCAGGTATTAAAACTATTTCAGGTTTAATGCTAATGCTATCCAGTTTTTCAGTCATAATCGGTACTTTATGTCTATTTGATATTATTCCCCCTTCTAGTGAGTAAAACTTAACACTATAGATATTTACTAATCGACCAAAAATTTCTGCAGGCCCGAAAACGTCTAAAGTTTCATAATCATCAAACATAATGAAAGCAATTTCCATAATGGTGTCTTTTTTAGCAGAGTCGACTTCTTTCTGAGCATTTGCAGTACGCACTGTAATAGTGGTTAAAGTAAAAGTGAGCAAAAGAGAAAATATTCTTTTCGAATTTAGTTTAAGAATCATATCCTTTATGTTAATGTCAATGGTTTATGAATCGTTTATTTGAACTTTGGCAAAGGTAAGATTCCTGAATTCGAAATTAACTAAAGTTGGAAGGCTACTATTAGGGAATGCTCAGACCCTTAACTAAAAAGAGCCTTGCTTTGGACGCAAGACCCTTTTACGAGAACACTATATGAAAATGAAAATTTACTTTCTAAATTATTACATGGTAAATGTAGATGGGTTACCACAGCAATCGAAATGATTGTTGTGAACCAAACCAGAGCTGTGGTGAACCAAGGAAAGTGGGTAATTGAATAGAAATCTATTTGAAGTTACTATTCAAACTAAAATAGCTAAAAGCAATGCCTGATTTAGTCGTCTTTTTTGTTGAAGTGCGGGCACCTATTTAATAATTAAGCGTTGACGACACTTCGGCGTTGCCATAGTTTAGCAAAACGTATTTATAATCCTTTATTTGGGTTTTTAGCAGGACTATTTAAGCCCCGTCAATACGACTATAACCTGGAAAATACCTTTACGTTCTGTTGTTTCCATAACGTAAACTTATTTTATTCTTCCCCATGCCGTACCTCGTCGAATGGTAAATTCTTGTTCTTTCTGAAATCAAAGCTGCCATAAAAGAACAGGCGCAAAGTATGGTTCAAATTGTAAACGTTACCTGCTGCGAGTTGCTGATAGACCATCATATATCCGCAATCCACTTTCCAATACTTGCTAAGCTTATGCTTTATTCCAATAGTTAATCTGTTTTGATTAAAAGTGTTGAAAACTACATCTTGGCCAAAATTCAAGTGTGTTTCATTTGCTAATACCAATTCTGTAGGCCCATCCTTTACAAAAGGAAATCCGGTACTAACCAAAAATCGAATACGGTTCACAAAAAAATCGTCATTTAAAGATTGACCATCCTGTACATTATTGAAAAAGCGTTGCTCTAATCGAACCCTAAACAAGGCGTTCATCTTTTCATAACGTTTTGATATACTTAGCTGTTGATAAATTCTATTCTCGTTTTGAAAACTATCCCAATCCCCCGATGGTGTTAGCCAAAGGTGTGCGTACCCTGTCGCCAAACGAAGGTTAGCATTTAAATAGTATTGGCCGCCAACACGAAGGAAATAAAAATTAGGGTCCGATAAAAAGTTGTTTCGGCGTATATGGATATCATTCAAGATGGCCCAACGATCAACAATTCTGAATACATTATTTGTGGAAATCCAGAATTGCGCATTTTGATTTACAACACGTTCCGGTAACTCTTGGCCTTTAGTTGAGTGACTTACCAAAAACAAAGTTATTGTTAGACCAATTATAAAAGATTTCAATCAACTTAATTTATAACCTAAAATTAAGAAGTGTCGGTTGAAACCTCTAATTATCCAAGGTGATTTTTGGCAATGTCCTTATTATTATGTCCTTTATTTTCCTTAATTCTATGAGAATATGAGGTAGAAGCAATAAATGATTATTTGAACTATCCGGTTATAGGTTGCCAAAACTTGTCCATCTCCGAGTCTCTGAAAGATTCAATCAAAAACCTGAAATCTTCTGTCAAATCCAATTCCAAAAGTTCACTTGCTAAATCAGGCCTGTATGCCCAAATCCATGATAGCACCTCTTCTTTCAATAAAGGTTTATTATCTGGGCAGAACTCAATATAATTTTCACAAACAAAACACTCACTGCTGACAGACGCTCGTCAAATTTCTCGAAATCAACAATATCCTTCCATAATAATTCTTTGGGTATTGATTCAAGTATATCTTGTAACTCACTTCTCATAGATTTCTTACAAGATTGTCAATCCTTTAATTAAACTTTTAAAAACCTTGATTTTTTCGGTATGCTTTTACTAATCTTTTCTTGAAATCAGCTTTGAAACTTTCGATATTCTTCCTTTCCTAACTCATGGGATTTATTGAGGTTTCTCCTAACAGCAAATCTGTTAGTTCCCTTTTCTCACTTTTTGATAGATTGGACAGTATTTACTGAACCAAACCTCTACTTGGTAAATTTCAAAAAGTTTGTAGCTACTTTACAAGATTATATTCATTCAATAAAACAATTCCACTCAAGTAATCCATATTAAGGTAGTTTCTCTATTTTTAAAACATATTTAATCAAGCATATTTATTTGATTCTAATCTAATACATTAAAATTTGGATATTGTTTCTTCAATGCAAGTCTCCACTTTCTATGGATGGTGGCAGTTTTCGGTGTGTTTATTCGCATTTCTTGCATTATTGTCGATTTGGTATCATATAGGTAAAAAACAAGATGATTTCGGTCAAGTTTGGTTGGCACTTTCAATTTTGTGCTGGTCAATTTCCGGTCTAGTTGAAATAGTGTCTTGGAAACAGGTTGGATTGGGTCTATATTTTAAAGAGGGGATACGTAGCATATTTTCCCTTTTGAATAGTCTTTTTATACTCTTGGCGCTGCCCTGGTTCAGGTATCTACCAAAACCCCTCGCCCCTCTTATTAAGTCAAACTTTTGGCCCTATATCATTGGAATTCCCTTTGTTTTTGCTCTTTTTCCCACACTTCATAAAATGTTTCGTGCAAACTCAGCGTCAATAATCAGTGAGTTGGATGTCTACTATGCGTTACTTACTTTGTTCTTTTTAGGCTTTGTGCTTTGGGAATCTTTTGTTAAAAGAAGACTACCGCTGTTGGGATTGCTTTCAATAATTACAATAGCCGTAACTGTAATGGCTCAAATGTATAAGCTCCTAGACGATACAATTAACCTGCTGTTGTTCTCTGCCATATTTAAAACATCTCTTATCATGCTTTTCTTTGCACTTGCCTTAAGTTGGGTAAAAGAGCTTACAGAAACCTTAATTCCTTCACCTCATCAGTTAAAACTCCAATTCATCAATAAGAGTGGATTGGGCAACAAAGATGGTTTTAAAGTTTCAATGCAAGGATTTTTGGGAAATGAGGAAAGAGTAATTTCCCTCACACCAGCCTTATATAAACTGTTCAAGCTTTTTGCTGAGCGTAGGCTGGACAAAACTGAAGGATGGCTCGAAATCAAACCTAAAAACTTTGATGCAGCCAAAGCATATGACATCAATGACCACAATGAGATAAAAAGACTTATTGTAGCCCTTTTGGATGGACTGTTTGGCAAACAGAGTTGGACAAAGGATAAACACTATGTTCCTTTGAAAACCACTTTGTTTGAAATGTCGGAACATAGAGAAAGAAAGATTAGGCTATTACTTCCCCAAGAAAACATTATCCTTGAAAATGAAGGGTAAAAGCGGTATTTGCCAGTTTTCAATTTACTGACATTTTCATATTCTTTCCGACATAAGCCGATTAATCCAATCCAGCCAGCGAAATTCCAGAAACTTTTGGATTATGGGCGCACCGTCATTTTTGAATTTACTTCTACCTCTAATTACTTTATCTACTGAAAAAGGCTTAGATGAAAAAATAAACGAGGCTTTTATGCCTTTTGCTGTATGGTGGGAAAAATTGATTTTGTCAGAAGTGGTCTTGTTTGGAACAGGAATTCCTTTGGTTCTTATAGTTCTAATAGTGGGAGCATTGTTCTTCACACTCTACTATGGTTTTGTCAACATTCGCCATTTCACAACAGCCATACAAGTGGTCCGAGGGAAATATGATGAATTGGAGAAAGATATATCATTGTTAAAACCCGTTGTCCATGAGGTGGATGGAGATTTGAAAGGGACAATTAAAGACGAGAGTCTATTGGGCGAGGTCAATCACTTTCAAGCCTTGGCAACAGCAGTATCAGGAACTGTTGGACTTGGTAATATTGCCTTGGTGGCCGTTGCCATTTCCATTGGTGGGCCTGGGGTCACCTTTTGGATGGTTTTAGCGGGAATACTAGGAATGTCAACCAAGTTCGTAGAATGCACCTTGGGAGTAAAATATCGGGACATAGATAAGGATGGGACTGTTTTTGGGGGACCTATGTACTACTTATCAAGAGGACTGAAAGAAAAAGGACTTAGACATTTCGGAAAGTTTTTGGCCATTGTCTTTGCAGTTCTGTGCGTAGGTGCATCTTTTGGAGGTGGCAATGCTTTTCAAAGCAATCAGGCAGCGGCCCAGATTATTGAAGCATTTGAACTTTCTGGTCCGGCCACAGGAAGCATAATTGGATTGGTCTTTGCAGTTTTAGCGGGAATTGTCATCATTGGGGGTATTAAACGTATTGCCAAGGTGACTGAAAAAGTGGTGCCGTTTATGGCCATTTTGTACGTAGGAGCAGCACTTTTTATCATTATTTCTAAAATCGAATTAATAGATGACGTATTTACCCTTATCCTGTCGGAAGCCTTTGAACCTGTGGCAACTGTATCTGGAGGATTTGCTGGAGTGCTCATTCAGGGCTTTAGACGAGCTGCATTTTCTAATGAGGCAGGAGCAGGTTCGGCCGCAATAGCACATTCAGCGGTGAGTACGGCCTATCCAGCTTCCGAAGGATTGGTAGGCCTGTTGGAACCTTTCATCGATACGGTGTTGGTCTGCTCAATGACAGCAATCGTGATAATTCTTTTTAATATGGATGGCACATTTGTGTACGGTAATGTAGTGAAAGGACAAGCTCTTTTACAAGATGGGAGCCGTCTCGGTGGCGTTAACATAACCTCCATGGCATTTGAGAGTTCAATTAAAGGTTCCTCCTATGTATTGATGATAGCCGTTTGTATGTTTGCTTTCTCAACTATATTATCTTGGTCCTACTACGGACTTCAAGCTTGGAAATATCTTTTTGGACGTGGTAAACTAACTGATTTAGCCTACAAATTATTATTTCTTGTTTTCACCGTTTTGGGTGCCGCAATAACTTTGGATGCCGTAATAAAGTTTTCCGATGCCATGATATTGGCTTTGGTTTTTCCCAATATGATAGGGCTAATGTTCTTGTTTCCCAACGTGAAAAAAGAATTTACCAATTATCTTTCTCTCATAAAACGCTCTCTAAAAAAGTAGCTACAGAACGAACTCACTATATTTTTCTGTAAATTCAAGTACCAAACACCGACTCATTTAAAAATTCCCATCATGCGCAGCTATTTCTTTTTTGTTTTCCTCTTTGGCTCAATTCTTTCTTTATGTGCGCAGAATATGGACCCAGACTTGTTGTATGATGTAATCAAACAAGAGGCTGATACCGTAAAAGTGAGTGGAAATTCATACCAGTTTCTGTACAATGAAGCCATGCTCATTTGCATTTATGATGAGAACGCCAATCGTATGCGGATTATCACCCCTATTGTAAAACGTGAAGAAATTGGAGAGGAAGAACTTTTGAATGTGCTGGTAGCCAATTTTCATTCTGCCCTGGATGTGAAATACGCATTAAGTGATGAGATTTTATGGTCGGTTTATACGCACCCCTTGCAACAGCTTTCGGAGGAACAACTAGTTGATGCGATACAACAGGTGTATACCGCAGCTCTAACCTTTGGCACAACCTATTCAAGTACTGACATGGTGTTTCCTGGAAATACCAGAAAAGTGGAAAAACCGAAACCCAAACCTTTGAACAAAATCTAAAAGCTATATTCCGGGACTTTACCCACAACACCTTTAAAGAAGCTATGGATTTTTTCAAAATCAGCTTCCATATCTTGAGATGGATAAAGCAATTCTGAAAACTTCACCTGTTTTTTCCCAAAATCAAAGGCCACTAAAACTATGGGAACATTTGCCTTTTTTGCGATATGATAAAATCCCGTTTTCAACTCAGTTACTTTCTTTCGAGTCCCTTCAGGCGCCAAAGCAAAGCGAAACACTTTTCGTTTTTCAAAAATAGCCGCAACACTATCAACTGTATTGGAGGTTTTTGAACGGTCAATGGGTGCGCCTCCCGTCCAACGAAAAAACCAACCAAATGGTGGTTTGAACAAGCTTTTTTTACCTATATAATTGATTTCTTTTCCAAGGATGCTGCGTACCACAAGGCCCAAGAAAAAATCCATCCAATGGGTGTGTGGGACTACGGCAACCACGCATTTGTCCACGTCTGGGAAACTACCATTCATAGTCCACCCAAAAACTTTAAAATATAGGAATCGGGAAAAAGCTTGCATGGGACTTAATGTTTTAGATACTTCAAAACATCCCTCAAACTGTTCAGTTTTAAATGATTGTTGATTTGTTCATCCTCAGCAGATACCATTTCATGTGCCCAAGTGGTATGAAAAGGAATGTGAATGGCTCTTGCTCCCAAATTTATGATGGGTAGGACATCAGATTTGAGCGAGTTGCCTATCATCAAAAATTCGCTTACATCAATGTCAAGATGGTCCAGTAGGTTTTTGTAGTTACGTTCCTTTTTATCACTTAATACCTCTACATGGTGAAAGTATTGGGATAGCCCTGATTTTTCAAGCTTCCTTTCTTGGTCTAACAAATCACCCTTAGTCAATACAATAAGTCGATATTTGTCTTTTAATTTTTCTAAAACCTCCTCTACCCCATCCAACAATTCAACGGGATGGGAAATCATTTGTTTTCCCAAATCAAGAATATCGGAAATGGTTTGTTGAGAAATGGAACGATTGGATAAATCCAAAGCGGACTCAATCATTGAAAGCATAAAACCCTTTACTCCATAACCATAGAGCTCTAGATTTTCCATTTCCATTTTAAACAACTCTTGGTCTATTTTGTTCTTGGTCTCATATCCTTCCAAAAGTTCCGCAAAACGTTCTTCGGTTTCCCTAAAATAGGTTTCGTTTACCCAAAGGGTATCATCGGCATCAAACCCAATAACATGTATTCCCTTAAAATCTAACTCCATGCTTTTCTGGCCTTTTCCAAATCTTCTGGTGTGTCTATTCCTATTCCGCTCACATCAGTCTCTACCATTTTTATTTTTTTTCCATACTCTAAAAAACGGATGGCCTCTATTTTTTCTTTCGCCTCCAATGCTAGCATGGGAAGTTGTTGAAAGTCGATTAGGGCCCGTTTACGAAAAGCATAAATTCCCTTGTGTTTGTAATAAACTGCATTTACATCTTTATCCCTTGGATAAGGAATGGGTGAACGGGAAAAATACAGTGCAAAATTGGTATTGTCCACAATAACTTTGACCACATTTGGATTGGATATTTGTTCCCAGTCTGAGATAGGGGTCATAATGGAGGCCAAATCAATTTCTTCTTCTGGATCTTCATGAAACACCTGAATTACCTTGGTGAGACTTTCCTTATCAATAAAAGGCTCATCCCCCTGTACATTTAGCACAATATCAACCTCCATATTCTGAACGGCTTCCGCAATTCTATCGCTCCCACTTTCGTGTTCTTCTTTACTACGGATAACTTTCCCTCCAGCCTTTGAAATAGCATCAGCGATAACATCACTATCCGTCACAACATAGACCTCATCAAAAAGATGGGTTGCCAAAGCCGCTTCGTAGGTCCTGACGATGACTGGTTTTCCACCTAAATCTTTCATCAATTTTGCTGGAAAACGCGAAGCTTGATATCGCGCAGGAATCATGGAAATAATTTTCACTAGGGCCTCTTTTTTTGTCTGGGTCTTATTTTTCTGTAAATCCTGAAAATAATAACCAATATAACGATAACCAGTATTGCGGCTATAGGTGGCGCCAAAATGGAAGCCGTAGAGACAGCAACTGCTGTTCCTGTTTCTATTGTGGAGACGACGGGATTTGCTAAACCTCCTGTTGTTGATGAAGAAGCCAATCTACCTGTAGCATTTGCTCCTTTGATTGCCGTTGCCGTACCTCCACCCGCTATTATTGCCAATGACCAAGTTACCACGGGGTCAAGGTCCACTACTGTGGATACCATGACTGCAGTCCCTGCAATCCCTGCCAAAGGAATGGCCAGACTGTCCAAAGCATTATCTACCCAAGGAATGAAGTATCCAAATATTTCCGCAAGGGTAGCAACTCCAAAAGCAACCAGGGCAGGTAACCCTCCAATCCATTGCCAACTTTCGTTTAGTTCCCAAACCCCAAAGTATGCTGCAAAGCTAAGAGCAAAAAGAGGTAAAAAAACACGAAAACCGACGGAAGCCGCTAATCCGACCCCTAAAAAAATGCTTAATATGGTATCCGGTGTCATACTCATTATGGACTAAAATAACGTATTCCTAATCAAGAAAAAAATTGTCCTTGAATCCAATGAGATAGAGTTTTTCCTTGGCCCGTGTAACCGCGGTGTAAAGCCAACGAAGAAAGTCTTTATCAATGCCGTTTGATAGATACGGTTGCTCTACAAAAACTGTATTCCATTGCCCTCCCTGGGATTTATGACATGTAATGGCATAGGAAAACTTTACCTGTAGCGCATTAAAATATTTATTGTTTTTAACCCCTAAAAATTTCTTGTATTTTGATTTTTCATGGGCATAATCCTTCAGTACTTCCTGGTAGAGTCGGTTACCCTCCTCATAGGGAAGTGAAGGAGTCTCAGCATCAATTGTATCCAAAAGCAAAACGGTTTCAAACGGTTTCTGATTGGGATAATCCACCATTTTTACCTTTACCTCGGCAAACGAAAATCCATAAATCTCCTTAACCGCAAAAAGCTCTAGAATTTCAATGATGTTGCCATTGGCTATGAATCCTGCTTCAGAATTGGGGCGCAACCAAAAGTAATTGTTCTTTACCACCATCATATAATCTCCAACTGCAAGCTGATTTTCCAAAAATAGGATGCGCTCCCGTATGTTTTTGTTATAAAGATTAGCTCTTTTATTGGAACGGACCACAATTGCTGTTTCTTCCTTTCCATGATTACTGTAGGATGAGTCTATGGCTTCTTGAATCTCATGACCATCCACAAGTCTAATGATATCGGTGAAGTTACCTACATCAAATTTGAAATCCTCGTAAAAAGAAGATTGCAATTGTTCTCTAAGATTAGTGGCATTAAAAAGAATTCCAGAGTCTCTAGTCTGCCTCATTACTTCATCCAACTCCAAACCTTCAACCTCTTTATTATAGTTTAGGGTAAGACGGTTTTCTTCCAAAGCAGGGCTTACATCCAATTTGACAGGCGGAAGTTGCGCAGTATCTCCGATAAGCATCAATTTGCAGTTATGACCAGAATATACAAACTGAACTAAATCATCCAAAAGTGACCCATTTTCAAAAAGTTTGCTATCCGCTGGGGTATCCGAAATCATGGAGGCTTCGTCCACTATGAAAATCGTATTTCTGTGCTTGTTTGGAGCAAGAATGAACTGTACTCCCCCTGAACTTTGTTTCTTAGGAAAATAGATTTTCTTATGTATGGTAAAGGCTTTATTTCCAGAATATGAACTCATTACTTTGGCGGCTCTTCCTGTCGGAGCCATTAGTACTGCGCTCATATTGGCTTTCCATAAGCTAGGAACCAAAGTACTTATTATCGTGGTCTTACCCGTACCCGCAAAACCTTTAAGAAGAAACAATCCATCATTAGTTTTGTTCAAAACAAAATGCGCCATTTTTTCCAGAGCAATTCCTTGTTTTAAAGTCAAATTGAATGGAAATTTCTCCTTCAGTATCTTAAGAAAATCGTTGGGTGTGAGCTTATTCATGCTGGCTAAAGATACTCCTGAATTTTAAAGCAAAAAGTTTCGTGATTAAAAAAAAATTGTAGATTTGTCTTTAACCGCTAAATTAACTCAGAAAGACAATAATAGTATGTTAAGCTTAATTCTTATAGTTATTTTAATATGCCTAGTGACCATAGGCCTTGTTTTCCTAATTGATAGGTTCCTGCCACAGAAAATCAAACCAATTTTAGTCATAGTTTTTGGTCTTCTAAGCATTTTCCTTGGATACAAGATTTATGGGTCCATCAATGCACCCATTGAATTCAAGAAAGTACGAAAGGAAAGGTTTTCACAAGTGATTGCCAAACTTAAGGACATCAGAGATGCCCAAGAAGCCTACAAAACAGTCAACGGCAAATTTGCAAAGGACTTCAATAGCCTTATCAAATTTGTGGATACTGGCAGTTATACCATTACGCAACAGAAGGATTCTTCTTTTATGCGTTACAACAAAGTATACCAAATTGACTTGCAGGTTGATACTGTAATTGTAGACACCTTAGGTTTTGTGAAAGTAAAGGATTCACTCTTCAAGAGTGACAGCCGATATAAAAATATGATGGATGTCCCTTATGCCCAGAACAACGAAAAATTTGAGATGAAGGCAGACATTATAGACAAGAGCGGATACAAAGCTCCCGTATTTGAAGCCAAGATAAAGAAGGATGTTGTGTTATACGACCAGCCTAAAGACTTATTGGATAGAGAGAATGCACATCAAAGCGTTGAGGAGGTTAATGGTACGGAGATTAAGGTTGGTTCACTTACTGATGTAAGTACCAATGGAAATTGGCCACCGATTTATGACAGAAAAGGAGAATAATTTCATAGATAACAATTTTAAGAAACTGTCCATTCAAGTTAGTTTGAATGGACTTTCTTTTTGTGCGCTGGACACTATTTCCAAAAAGATTCTGGCTCACGAAAATATCCCATTCAAGACATCTTCTACGCCTTATCTTCTGCTGAAAGAACTCAAGAATATCCTTAATGAAAGGAATCTATCCAATACTTCTTTCAAAGAAGTAATGGTGGTGCATAAGAATGGCTTTTTTAGCATGGTGCCCAAACCTCTTTTCAATAAGGCAGAATTACCTAATTATCTAAAATTCAATGCAAAAATGATGGCCAACGATTTTGTGGTCTTTGATGAGTTGGACAATCATGAATTGGTCAATGTTTATATTCCGTTTGCTAACGTAAACAACTACATTTTTGACCTTTTTGGTGAGTTCACATTTAAACACAGTGGCTCTGTCTTGGTATCATCACTTTTGGATAATTCTAGTAAATCCTCCGAAACCTATTGCTATGTTCAAGTAGCTGAACGAGAAATGGAAGTTGTGGTACTATCCGAAAAAAAATTACTGCTCTACAACTTCTTTGAATATAAAACTAAAGAAGACTTCCTATATTACCTACTGTTTACCTTAGAACAACTAGAGCTTGGGATAGAAAATGTGCATTTACGGCTTTTTGGACAGATTGAAGAGGATGATGAACTATACCAACTATGCCATACCTACGTCAAAAACATTTCAGTGTTTGCACCTCCACATTCTTTCGATATACAAAGTCATGATGATGGGGATACTATAGATTTCACCATTTTAAATTCCCTTTGATGCGAATTATAGCAGGGACGTATAAGGGAAAAAGGCTTACCGCACCTAAAAAGCTTCCTGTAAGACCAACAACCGATATGGCCAAAGAGGGGTTGTTCAACATACTCAGCAACCGTTACTATTTGGAAGATTTGAAAATACTGGATTTGTTTTCGGGAACGGGAAACATATCTTTTGAATTTGCTTCTCGTGGAAGTAAATCCATTATTGCTGTAGACTCTTATGTTGGCTGTGTTCAGTTTATTTCTAAAACCGCCAAAGAACTGGGGTTTCCTATTCAAGCAATAAAATCGGATGTTTTTAAGTTTCTGGAACGAACTTCTGAAAAGGCAGATATTGTATTCGCAGACCCCCCCTATAATCTTCCTTTTAATGAGTTTACTAAGATTGTTCTATTGGTTTTTGAGCGGAAGTTACTTTTAGAAGATGGGCTATTGATTATTGAGCATAGCGACCAAACCGATTTAAGCACCATTGAACACTTTAGTGAAGCCCGTAAATATGGTGGGAGTGTATTCAGTTTTTTCATCAAACCTGAATAAAAAGACCCTTCAAAGTTCTTTGAAAGGTCTATCATTCCCGTTCGCTTTGATTTTATTCTTTGTTTTCCGTCATTTTCTTGGTGATAAAAAAACCTGTCAGCAAACCGGCTCCAGCCATAAAGAATCCCGCTCCAGGACCAACAATATCATCATCCATACCTAAAGATATCAATATTCCTGCCGTAAAGATACCGAGGCCGATTCCCATCATTAGAGTGGCTAGATTTATTACTATTACTTTCCAAATGGGAGTGACTCGAGAACTCTTTCCATAAAATATGGAGGCATCTGCTCCTTTTTCAATTAATGCTAATCTTTCTTTGTTTCTTGCCGAAATGAAGAGGTAAAATATCCCAAAAATGACCCCAAACATTATGGGAATAATAATGATTTCTGAATTATCCATAGTATAAAGTTTAAATGGTTTTAAAATTCGTATTTGATTCTAGGACGTGACCTTTTCCAAATAGGTTACAATTCCAAGAAAAAAAAGTTTTTTTGTAACCATTTTACCTTCCCTTACGTCTTATGGGTTGAAAAATGACTCACAATACTGACCAATATTTGATAGAATGTATCTTAAAAGGTGATACTAAGGCTTTTGCCAGTTTGGTTAAAAAGCATCAAAACTATGTGTATACCTTGGTGGTGCGCATGATTAAGACCAAAGAAGAAGCCGAGGAAGTGAGTCAAGATGTCTTCATAAAAGCATATAAATCTCTAAAGGATTTTAAAGGAGACTCAAAATTCACTACTTGGCTGTATCGGATTGCATACAGGACCGCTTTAGATCATATCAGAAAAAATAAAAAAAGACAAAAAACAGATACATTACTAGAAGAAATCACCGAAAGCAACTTAACTTTTACCGAAAATCCATTAGAAAGGTTGGAGGATTTGGAACGTAAAGATTTCATCAAAAAATGTATTTCCAGGCTTTCTGAAAGTGAAGCGGCGGTTGTGACCCTCTTTTATTTTGAAGAATTGAGCATCAAAGAGATTGGAAAGGTTACTCGTTTAACCGATGATAATGTTAAGGTAAAATTACATAGAAGCAGGAAAAAGTTGTACGAACTGTTGCAACCTAATCCTGTGGTCAACGAAAAGGATTAGAAATTATGGAAAAGCTATCCAAAGAACAGGAAAAGGTATTGAAAACAGCATTGGACCAAGTTGGTCTGGAAAAACCATCCCAAGATTTCTTGAGCAATGTCATGAACACCATAGAAATACAACAAAAGGTCACGTCTCCTCTTGTATCAAGGAAAGGTTGGTTGCTAATATCTTTAGTCTTTATTCTGTCCTTAAGCATGCTGGTTTTCTATCCAGAAGAAGGTTCTTCCTTTTTTGATATGGTTTTTTCATATCGTGCAGCTTTTACGAAAAACTTGTTTCAAAGACTTAAAATATCGAAAACGTTGGCAATGGGTATTTCCCTTTTAGGGTTGTTTCTGCTCCAACTTCCTTTGTTAATTAAAATGACCAGCAGGGAAAGGACTATATAGATTTAAGTTCGTACTTCAACTAAACTTATTGAAACCAGGCAAGGATTTTCCTATACTTTGTACATGGTATGTATCAAATTATGAACCAATGAGGCAGCAAGTTTCGCAGTCTTTTCATCAACATCATATCTAGGATTCATTTCGGCAATATCAATACTTATAAGTTTTTCTGTCGAAACGATTGTTTTAAGGCATTCTAATACAATTTGTGGCGTAAAACCCATGGGTGAAGGAGCACTCACTCCAGGAGCATAAGCAGAAGAAAAACCATCTAAATCTATTGTTACATATATGTAGTCGACTGATTTAGCGAAAGCATGAATCCATGTGTTTATTTCTTCTAAAAACTGTAGTCTGAAGTTATCAGAAAGCACATAGGTAACATTCAAATCTTTAGCTGTTTGAAAAAGTAAATGGTCATTGGCGTCTTTTCGAATACCCATACATAAATAACGGAAAACTTCGTTTTCTGCTTCACATTCCTTTGCGATCTGATAAAACGGAGTACCGGAATTGTTCCCATTCCCATTTTGGCGTAGATCAAAATGTGCATCAAAGTTGATGATTCCTATGTTTGGATGTTTTTGCTTTGAAATGAGGTAGGATTTAATGCCGTGAAAGTGTCCATACGACATATCATGTCCACCACCAAGTACAATGGGAAACTGTTTTTTTTGTAGCAAGGAAGAAACAACTTCCGCAAGGTATTCCTGAGCAGCCTCCATATCTCTTTTGATACAAGTTAGATTACCCAAATCATACAACTGAACTCCATTGGGTAAATGGTTGGGCATCTTTCCTAGACTCTTACGAATGGCATCCGGACCATCTTTGGCACCCGTCCTACCTTGGTTTCTTTTTACCCCCTCATCGCAAGAATAACCGAATAAGGCTATGGACCTTCCTTTGGATTTGAAATTTTCATTAAAAGGAACGCAATTCACTATTTCATGAAGGTATAAGTCAGAGTTGCTAACACGTCCTGTCCAGTTATCCGTACTTGGTTCCTTATAGTTCTTCATGTTATTCAAAAAGATGATTCAAAATATCGGTTTCCACCAAGTTTGGCAAGGTTACCTTTAAGTTGGGTGTTCTTTTCATTTCCCGTTTAATCGCAAAAAGCGCTTCTTCATTTCTAGCCCAACTTCTTCGCGAAATACCGTTGTTCACATCATAGAACAGCATGTTTTTTAAACGGCTGGAAGCTTCCTCCGAACCATCCAGAACCAGCCCAAAGCCTCCATTTATAACCTCACCCCATCCAACACCTCCGCCATTATGTATAGAAACCCAAGTTGCCCCTCTAAAACTATCGCCAATCACATTATGAATAGCCATATCCGCGGTAAACTTACTTCCGTCATAAATATTGCTGGTCTCCCTAAAGGGAGAATCGGTTCCACTAACGTCGTGATGATCTCTTCCCAAAACTATGGGAGCTGTAATTTTCCCTGAGGCAATTGCATTATTAAACGCATTTGCAATTTTGGATCGACCCTCGGCATCTGCATATAAAATCCTAGCTTGTGAACCTACCACCAATTTATTCTGCCCAGCTTCCTCAATCCATTTTATATTGTCTTGCATCTGTTGCTGAATTTCCTGAGGAGCGTTTTCCTTTATATCGCTCATAATGGAAAGAGCAATGGCATCGGTCTTTTCCAAGTCTGTTGGATTTCCAGAAGTACAAACCCATCTGAACGGCCCAAAACCATAATCAAAACACATGGGCCCAAGTATATCCTGCACATAGGATGGGTATCTAAAATCTATTTGATTGGTGGCCATAACATCACCGCCAGCCCTAGACACTTCCAGTAAAAAGGCATTGCCATAATCAAAAAAATAGGTGCCCCGAGCAGTATGATTGTTTATCGCATTTATTTGTCTCCTAAGTGATTCCTGAACTTTTTCCTTAAAGGCAGATGGATTTTCAGCCATCATCGTATTTGCTTCTTCAAATAAAAGCCCAACGGGATAATACCCTCCTGCCCATGGATTATGCAAGGAAGTCTGATCAGAACCTAAATGAATAAAAATGTTCTCCTCGTAAAATCGTTCCCAAACCTCAACCACATTTCCAATATAAGCTAAGGAAACCACTTCATTGTCCGCTATGGCTTTCTTGGTTCGTGATACCAAATCGGGAATAGTCTCCCACACCTCATCAACCCACCCCTGTTGGTGTCTTTTAAGGGCAGCTTCGGGATTAACCTCTGCACACACCGTTATGCATTCTGCAATGTTCCCAGCCTTGGGCTGCGCACCGCTCATTCCACCTAAACCAGCAGTTAAAAATACCTTTCCGTTAGGGGAATCTCCATGGTCCAATACTTTTCTAAAGGCATTCATTACGGTAATTGCGGTACCGTGCACAATGCCTTGAGGTCCAATGTACATATAAGAGCCAGCTGTCATTTGTCCATACTGCGTAACTCCCAAGGCATTGAATTTTTCCCAGTCATCAGGTTGCGAATAATTGGGAATCATCATCCCGTTAGTAACAACAACCCTTGGCGCACTAGGAGATGAAGGAAACAAACCCATCGGATGTCCAGAATACATATGTAAGGTTTGTTCTTCCGTCATTTCAGCCAAATACTTCAATGTCAAAAGATATTGCGCCCAATTTTGAAACACAGCTCCATTACCTCCGTAGGTAATCAATTCTTCGGGATGTTGAGCCACAGCTGGGTCCAAATTGTTTTGAATCATGAGCATAATGGCTGCAGCTTGCTTTGATTTTGCAGGATATTCATCAATAGGACGAGCATATATATCATATTTGGGTTTAAACCGATACATATAAATCCGTCCATAAGTCTGTAGTTCCGAAGCAAATTCCTTAGCTAGCTCGGCGTGCCATTCTTTTGGGAAATAGCGCAAGGCATTTCTTATGGCCAGCTTTTTTTCCTCAACGGAAAGAATATCCTTGCGTTTGGGAGCAGGATTACCCCCTTTGGGATATGCTCGAAGTGGTGGAAGTTGCTTTGGAATTCCCTGTAGTACTTGTGATTTAAAATCTTTAGACTCCATATTACTTGCTTTCAAATACCAGTTGCCCCTTTTTCCAAACCGTAGAGGGTTTCAACTGTCCTTGATGATAGGTGATTTCTTGATAGTTATTTGCGGGAAAGGTTATAAAATCAGCCATACAATTTGGGGCAAGAACACCCCTGTCTTTTAAGTTTAGAGCGGCACTGGCTCTACATGTGATTCCAGCCAAAACTTCGGCATTGGAGAGTTTTTCGAAAGCACCCAGAACACTAGCTTGAGTAAGTAAGTCTCCCATGGGTGCCGAACCAGGATTATGATCGCTTGCAATGGCTAAAGCGCCACCCGCATCCAATAGCTTCCGAGCTGGTGTAAACTCACATCCCAAACCAAGGGAAGCTCCGGGTAAAGCGGTTGCAATCACATCACTTTTAGCGAGCAAACTGATTTCCTTCTCCGTACTAGCTTCCAGATGATCAGCACTGATGGCATTGAATTTTACGGCAACTTCACTTCCACCAGGATTGAACTGATCGGCATGTACAGTAATATCAAATCCAAACTTAAGCGCCTCCTGAAAATAGGTTTCAACTTCTGCAGGAGTAAAAGCACTTTCCTCAACAAAGGCATCTACCCTATTGGCTAAATTTTCCGACTTCAAAACAGGAAATAGTTTTGAGATTATTTCATCCAGATAGCTCCCACTTCCATTCCAATCCTTAGGTTTAATGTGAGCAGCCAAACAGGTAGGAATTAAATCGATTTCCAATGAATCATTGGTATTTTGAATAGCGCGAAGCATTTTAATTTCCTCCTGAACCGAGAGACCATACCCACTTTTCACCTCGAGGGTCGTAGTACCGTTTTGCAAGTGTATTTGTGCTCTATCCTTGATTCCCTCTTCCAATTCTGATTGACTCGCTTTCCGCGTTTGGGTTACGGTATCCCAAATTCCACCACCAGCTTTGGCTATTTCCAGGTAGGATACACCTGCGTTGCGAAGTGCGTAATCCCTAGCTCTGGTTCCTCCGAAACAAATATGGGTATGGGCGTCAACAAATCCCGGTACACATACTTGCTCGCCTGCCATCTTACGTATTTGACCTGCTTCTTGTATTAAATCTTCAAAGATGCCTGTCTTTACAATCTTACCTTCCGAAACCAGAATTCCCCCATTTTTTATAATAGGCAGTTGGCTATCATTCAGGGCTCCTTTCAAGGGCAATCCGGACATGGGAAGAAGTTGTACAAAAGGACCTATTAATACGTTCTGATTCATTTCAGTAGTTTTCAAATTCTTCTTGATGAGGGGTGTTCCATATCAACCCTTTAGATTTCATAACCTCTTCTACCAAACCAATGATTTCACCCTCTTGAATCATCTGTATTCCCTTTTCAATATCTTCAGAAAATACCCGGTCGTTTTCAGCAAAAGGTACTTTGGTTCGTATGAATTTATGTATTTCATCTAGAACAACCCCAGATTTAAGGGGCTTTCTAAATTCAAAAGCTTGAGCCGCTGTCAATAATTCAATGGCAAGAATCTTTTCTACGTTCTCAATGATGCGCAACGCTTTTCTCCCACTTATAGAACCCATGCTCACATGATCTTCTTGTCCTAAAGAAGTTGGAATACTATCTGCACTGGCTGGAAAACATAAGGTCTTGTTTTCACTGGCCAGAGCGGCAGATGTATATTGCAGAATCATGTAACCGGAGTTTATACCCGTATCCTGCATCAACAGTTTGGGAACACCAGGACTGTTTCCCTCAAGAGCCAGATATATTCTACGGTCAGATATGTTTCCTAATTCGGAGGAAGCCAAAGCTGCATAATCCAAGGCCATGGCCAAAGGTTGACCGTGAAAATTGCCACCACTGATGGCAAGGCCGTCATCAATTATTACAGGGTTATCCGTGACCGAATTAAGCTCGGTTTCCAAAAGTTCTTTTAGATGAAGCCAAGCATTTCTCGAAGCGCCATGAACTTGTGGTATGCATCGCAAAGAATAAGGGTCTTGCACCCGTTCACAATCAATATGGTCTTCCAGAATTTCGGAACCCTGCAATAAGGTACGTATCCTTCCTGCTACATGCTGATTTCCTTTAAAAGGACGTACATCATGTAGTTTTTCATGAAACGGTTTCATTGAACCTTGTAGCCCTTCTAACATCATAGCTCCAATAATATCTGCATGCCTCAATGCATATTGCATTTTTTGTACCACCAAAACTCCATGTGCCGCTATGAACTGCGTACCATTAATTAGTGCCAATCCTTCTTTTGGACCAAGTTCCAATGGTACTAGTTTAGTTTCTGCAAACAGCTGCTGGGTAGAAATTTTTTTGCCTTGATATTCTACTTTGCCCAGTCCAATCAATGGTAAAAATAAATGGGATAGCGGAGCTAAATCTCCCGAAGCACCTACAGAACCTTGTGATGGAACTATAGGAATCGCATCATTTTCCAAATGCCACAACATACGCTTCAGTGTTGTTTCTTGTATTCCAGAATATCCTTTGGACAAGGCATGGATTTTAAGAATCAACATGATTTTGGCCAACATTTTGGAAATAGGCTCTCCTACTCCAACACTATGGCTTTGTAGTATGTTGGATTGAAGAATTCTAGTATCCTCTTTTGAAATTCTGGTGTTACAAAGGGGACCAAATCCAGTATTGATACCGTAGACGATATCTCCTTTATCCACGATATCACCCACTATTTTTGCACTTTTCCTAACTTTTTCCAAACATGATTTAGAGAATTCAGCTTTTACGACACCTTTAGCAATATCTATAGCAATGCTTGCTGTCAGATGGTCTTCGCCATATAAAAATGTATGGGAATGTTTACGCATACAAACTTTTTAATGATTAAAGATACCATGATATTTTAATAATTATAAATACTTATTTTTGATTAATTAATAACTATGAATTATCAAATAGAGTTAAGACATTACATCTACTTTCTTGCAGTTGCTGAGGAACTGCACTTTAGGAAAGCGGCTGAAAAACTATTCATATCCCAACCTGGATTAAGCACCCAAATCAAACAATTGGAAAACTTATTGGAAACCCCGCTCTTTTTGCGCAATAAGAAAAAGGTACAATTGACACCTGCGGGTGTTTATTTGAAAGGTGAAGTAGAATTTATTTTGAATCACTTAAACCAAGCCCAAAAACAGCTCATGCTTATTGGAAAGGGTCATTTGGGTGAAGTACGAATAGGCTTTTTGGGGTCAGCAATGCAAAACGTGGTTCCCAATTTACTATTGGACCTAAAACGTGAATTTCCACAAGTGCACACTAGTCTAGAAGAACTTTCAAACCGTGCGCAATTACATGCTATTCAACATGACCTTCTTGATTTGGGTTTTGTGCGTTTATCGCGGGTTCCTAAGGGTCTTCACATTAAACCTGTATACGAGGATACATTTTCCTTGGTGCTCCCTGAGGACCATCCTTTGGAAGAACACACATTTAAAAGCATTTCACAGTTGGCACAAGAAGATTTTATCCTGTTTTCCAAAGATTATAGCCCATTATATTACAATACCGTAATTAGTATCTGCGAAGATGGTGGATTCAGACCAAAGGTATCTCATAAGTCCGTACACGCCCAGACCATTTTCAAATTGGTAGAGAACAAACTGGGGATTGCCATAGTTCCTACGGCCTTACAAATTGGATTTCAAATGAGAGTTAAGTTTATTGAACTCAAAAAAATTGAGCAACGAGCTACACTATCCATGATATGGAAGGAAGACAATAGAAATCCTGTTCTACAAAACTGTATAAAACTATTGTTCGATTAAGAAAAAGCAGGCCATAAGCCGGATTCTGTCGAGCCTTATCATTTATCTAGACTTTGAATTACTTCAAAGTTCAAACCGCCTACCCTCCAATTTGGACGTGCTACCCTCAAACACTGGTTTACATGGCGTTGCACCACATAGAGTTTACCTGATTTCACTACAGCCGAACTGTACTTGCTTTCTGTTGCACTGGTCCTCGTTTTTCAACGGACGGATGTTATCCGCTATGTTGCACTATGGTGTCCGGACTTTCCTCTTCAATCCAAAGGATTGCAGCGATAAGGTGGCCTGCTGCGCAAAGGTAACTCAATTGTTAATAAAAAATAATTTGTGGTGGTCTTCAAAAAGGGCTTTGCGATTCGCTATTTTTATATTTGTGAATAAGTAAATCTATTGGAATTGGAGCCCTTTGTAGTATCAGCTAGAAAATACCGCCCACAGACATTCAAAGATGTAGTGGGGCAACAGGCTATTACCAATACCCTGCTCAATGCCATTGAAAGCAACCATTTAGCGCAGGCTCTTTTGTTCTGCGGACCAAGGGGTGTGGGCAAGACTACTTGTGCTCGCATCTTGGCCAAAAAGATAAATCAAGATGGGACGGAACGGGAAGATGAAGATTTTGCCTTTAATATTTTTGAGTTGGATGCCGCATCCAACAATTCAGTAGATGATATCCGTAGTCTTATTGACCAAGTTCGGATTCCTCCGCAGGTTGGCAAATACAAAGTCTATATTATTGACGAGGTTCATATGTTGTCCCAATCCGCTTTCAATGCATTTTTAAAGACTCTAGAGGAACCGCCAAAACATGCCATATTTATTTTGGCCACTACGGAAAAGCACAAAATCATTCCCACAATTCTTTCTCGTTGCCAAATTTTCGATTTTAAACGAATCACCGTAAAAGATGCAGCGGATTATTTGAAATATATCGCCGAACAACAAGGCATTGAAGCTGAGGAAAGTGCTCTACATATAATTGCGCAAAAAGCCGATGGCGCCATGCGGGATGCGCTTTCCATTTTTGATAGAGTCGTAAGTTTTTCAGGTAAAAAATTAACCCGAAAAGCGGTTACCGAAAACTTGAACGTTCTAGATTACGACACTTATTTTTCCACTACCCAACTAATTCTTGAAAATAATATTCCTGAGCTTCTGGTATTGTTCAATAAAACACTTTCTCTTGGGTTTGATGGCCATCATTTCATAACCGGTCTAGCTTCACATTTTAGAGATCTTATGGTGTGCCAACATACTGAAACATTAGCACTTTTAGAAGTTGGGGAAGATGTAAAAGAACAATACAAAAATCAGTCCGCAGCGTCAGCTAGAGAGTTTTTGTTACAAGCCTTGGATTTGGCCAATGAATGTGACTTAAAATACAAAACCAGCAAAAATCAGCGCTTGTTGGTTGAACTCACCTTAATGAAATTAGCCTCCATCACTTTTGATGGTGAAAAAAAAAACGCTGATTTCATAATACCCGCTTCACATTTTAAGCATATTCCGGCCAGTGAGCTTTCCAAAGCTACATTAAAACCCACTGAAACTGATAGCGCTAACACAGAACAAATTCCTCAAAAAGAAAAAGAAGAGGTCATACCTATTCCCAAACCGCCGCCTGTAAAAAAAATAGAATTAAAAGCAAATACGAATCGGGTTTCTGGATTGTCGCTATCAAGTATTAAAACCAAAAAAGAACATACCAATACAAAGAATCCAAATGTACCAGAAGAAGATTTGCCTCAAAATTCTTTTACGGAAGAGGAAATGCAAAATGAATGGGAGGTTTACGTTAAAAAAATCGAAGGTAAGGGAAGAAAAATATTGGCCAGTAATCTTCAGACTGACATTCCCAAACTAAAAGATAAAAATACCATTTGGATTGAACTTCCTAACCACACTATGAAAAAGGAAGTAGAACGGGAACAAGGTCCTCTTTTGAATCATCTAAAACAACAGTTAGCCAACCATTCCATTACCCTTCATATTACTGTGAATGAAGAGGTAGCAAAGAAATATGCCTTTACTCCGGAAGAGAAATACCAGAAATTGAAGGAGAAAAACCCAGCCATTGACTTATTGCGAAAAGAATTTGATTTGGATTTTTAGAACACTCTTCACTTCGAGTGGTTTTGGCAAAGCCAAAATTGCATCTAGAAGTAAATCTCAGTATATAATCCCAGTTCTCGATATATTTCCTTCGCACAAGTGCTTCAGAAATACTCGAACTGACGGCGAATCCTCCTCTCATTTCGAACCGACCAAAGGGAGCATAAGAAATCCTATCGGAAAGAGATTTCTCGCTTTGCTCGAAATGACATTGCAATTGAGAAAAAACTTTACGAATCCTGTTATCTTTGCTTTTCAAAATGACTCCTTATGCTAGGCCTTAAACTCCCTACCGACCCAAGATGGGTTAACATTGTAGAAAAGAATATTGAAGAGATTTTGACAGATCATGCGTATTGCGAGCAGAAAGCTGCAAGTACAGCAATATCACTTATCATTGGGTTTCCGGAAAAATCAGAATTGGTAAAAGAAATGACCTCTCTGGCCAGGGAAGAGATGGGACATTTTAATATGGTGCATGATAAGATTCTGAAACGAGGTTGGGTCTTGGGAAGGGAACGAAAGGATGAGTATGTCATTGAGTTGATGAAATTCTTTCCAAAGGGAGGCAGTAGGGAAACACATTTGGTACACAAACTGCTTTATGCTGCCTTAATTGAAGCAAGAAGTTGCGAACGCTTCAGATTACTTTCTGAAGAAATAAATGATTCTGAACTGGCTGAATTCTATAAGAATCTAATGGTCAGTGAAGCAAACCATTATACCATGTTCCTAAAGTTTGCTCGAATGTATGGCAATCGCGAAGAAGTAGACCAAAAATGGCAAGATTTGCTGGAATACGAAGCTACCTTAATGGAAAACCTAGGAAAAAAAGAGACTATGCACGGTTAGTCAGGATTCAAGTTTGTTCTGATAATAATCGTATAAAGCAAATTGAGACCTAAGTTCTGACTCTCCCTCGGTAATTTCCTTATAGGCATTATCCTGTTTATCCGAAAAAATACGCGCTTTCAGATTGTCCTTCCATGATATATTAAAGGTATCCATCAACTCTTGTTGAATATCCTCATCATAAATTGGGCAACCTACTTCTACCCTAAAATCAAGATTTCTGGTCATCCAATCTGCTGAAGAGATATAGATCTTTGGATCACCATCATTGCCAAAGATGAACAACCTTGGATGTTCCAAAAACTTATCCACCACACTAATGGCCTCTATGTTTTCGCTCATACCTTCCACTCCGGGAATTAAACAGCAGACCCCCCTGATTATCAATTGCACTTTTACCCCTGCCCTACTGGCTTCATACAATTTATCCACCATCTTATAGGATGTAAGGCTGTTCATCTTTATTTTGATGAAAGCTTCCTTCCCATCTTGGGCATTTTCTATTTCATTGTCTATCAACTTCATAAAGGTAGACTTGGTATAGTGCGGAGAAACGATTAAATGCCTGTATTTATTGACCTTATAGTTTGTCTCAAAGAATTTGAAAACCTTCGACATTTCCTTTAAAATACCTTCATGAGCGGTAAATAGGGTATAATCTGTATAAATTTTGGCTGTTGATTCATTGAAATTACCCGTACTTATGAATCCATAACGCTTCAAACCTTTAGGTTCTTCTCGCTCTACCAGACATATCTTACTGTGTACTTTTAGTCCGGGAACCCCAAAGATTAGGTTTACCCCTTCTTCTTTGAGCAAATTGGCATACTTAATATTGGCTTGTTCATCAAACCTAGCCTGCAGTTCTATCTGCACCGTAACTTGCTTCCCATTTTTAACTGCATTGATTAAAGCTGATGCTACCTGGCTGTCATTTGCCAAACGATATATGGTAATCTTAATGCTCCTAACTTTAGGGTCAAGGGCTGCTTCCCTTAAAAAAACCGTCAAATATGAGAAAGTATGATAAGGCGTATATATTAAGTAATCCTTTTGCGCTATAAGTTCCAAAAGACTGCCATCCATGCTAAAACCTTTTACGGGCAAAGGTTCTATCTTTTTATACATTAAATCAGTCCGGCCAAGACTAGGGAATCCCATATAATCCCGGCGGTTATGATAACGCCCTCCAGGAATCACACTATCCGTATCAATAATGTTCATTTTGGCCTTTAGGAATTGAAGGGTATCCTTATCAATGCTTTTGTCATACACGAAACGCACAGGGTCGCTTATTTTTCTACCTTCAACACTGGAGGATATTTTTTCAATAAAACTTTTCGTGAGGTCATTGTCGATATCCAGTTCTGCATCCCTCGTAATTTTAATCATATGCGCAGAAATAGATTCATACTCAAACATCGTAAACACACTATCCAAGCAGAAACGAATTAAATCATCAAGGATGATAATATAGTCTTTATCCCCTTCTTTTGGCAGTACCACAAAACGGTCAATTCCTTTGGGAATTTCGATAAGGGCATATCTGTTTTTACCAAGAGATTCGCCATGCTCATTTTTTTTCATGACCATTTTAACCGCCAAATAGGCAGCGGTATCTTTGAGCAGAGGAAATTCGGTAAGGTCGTTCAAGATAATGGTCATCAATTCCTGATTCACCTTTTTGAAAAAATACTCCCGTACAAATTCAGCTTGGCTCTCGTTTATTTCTCCCTCGTGGATGATGAAGATGTTTTCCGCCTTTAACTCTTCTTCAATTTGCTCAAGAATCTTTTGACTTTGTGTTTGTTGTTGAATCACAATCTCTGTGATTTCCTCTAGCAAATCTTTGGCTTTTTCCCCTCCAAGAACGCTTTTCCCTTTTTTACCGGCATCAACAATACGTTTGACCGTGGCGTAGCGAACTTTGAAGAACTCATCTAGGTTATTGCTGAAAATTCCCAAGAAACGAAGCCTATCAATTAACGGTACTTTTTTATCCGCACTTTCTTGAAGCACCCTTGAATTAAAATGCAACCAGCTTATCTCTCTATTTACGTATTCGTTCTTTACTTTGATCATTTATTTCGTAGGTGTTTTGGAAATACTATTTGTTTTGTTCTTCCTTTTGAAATCTTGGACCATTCATCCACATCAAATTCAATTTGGACCAATCCTGCGGTTGGAAGATTTTCAATATAGGTATCTCCCCAAGTATTTGCAAGCGTAGTAAAGGCATAGTTGTGACCAAAAATCATTGGCGTGTCCAAGGTATCTGGTAGACTCTCAATGAAAGCTGCCACACTATTCCCAGAAAAATCATATAATGCATTGGTTACTTGAAATCTTGCCAAATCAAAACCGATTCCCCGTAAGAAAATCATACTGGTGTGAAGTGCCCTGTTTGCTGGACTGGAATATGCAAAATCAATAGAAAAATCCTTGGAAGCCAACTTCTCTGCTACTAAGTGGGCGTCATGGATTCCTCTTTCTTTTAAAGGACGGTCTTTATCGGACACTTCGTAGTCCCATGAAGATTTTCCATGACGCATAAGAACAACCTGCTTCATATTTCTTCTTTTAGGGGGCTAAACGTTCTATCTTCCAGTTAAAATCTTCTTGAAGTGTGTATCGAATACGGTCATGAAGACGATTGGGGCGTCCCTGCCAAAATTCCAAGGAAACAGGACGTACCATATATCCACCCCAGTAGGAGGGTCTTTCCAGTTCTTTACCAGAATATTTTTTCTCGAGCTCGGTCAATTTAGATTCCAAAACCTCTCTTGAAGGGATTACATCGCTCTGAGGAGAGACTATTGCGCCCAATTGGCTTCCCACTGGTCTTGATTCGAAATAGCCGTCAGAAAGGTTTTCTGCAATCTTTTCCACCTTTCCCTTTATAATGATTTGTCTTTCCATATTAGGCCAAAAGAAAGACAAACAAACTTCAGGGTTTTCTTCCATGGCCTTTCCCTTTTCGCTGCTGTAATTGGTATAGAAAATGAACCCCTCAAAAGTATATTTCTTCATCAATACCACTCTACTCTTCGGAAAACCATCCAGTCCGATAGTTGCCAAAGTCATCGCATTAGGCTCCTCCAGGCCATCAGTAGCTTCTACCTCATAAAACCATTTTTGGAACTGTTCCATTGGATTTTCCTTGACGGTTTTTTCCAACAATTCACTCTTTTCATAAGACTTTCGATAATCGCTAAGGTCCTGCTGCATAATTTGCCTTGTTATTCCTTCAAATTTCAGCAAAACTAGGGAGAGAAAAAAGGATTGTAGTGGCTATTTGGGCTTTTACAGTTCGAATGATTTCCCATCGTCTGCCAGCTCTGAATTGGGAAAAATGGTTTGGGCTTCTTCCCTGAACAATTGGATAGAGGGATATCTGGTAGAAAAATGTCCTAAAATAAGCTTTCCGGCGTTGCTCTTTTTGGCCATTTGAGCAGCTTGTTTGGCCGTGGAATGTTTTGTTTTCTCACATAAATGCGCCTCAGATTCCAAAAAAGTAGATTCATGGTAGAGTGTATCCACATCTTTGATAAGTGGAAGGATGTCCTCATTGTATTTAGTGTCACTGCAAAATGCATAACTTTTTGTTTTGGGAGGGTCTCCTGTTAAATCAATATTTGGAATTATTGTACCATCACTCTGAACACCATCAGCTCCATTTTTAATGTTACCGTATTGTGAACGGTCTATTCCCCATTTTTCGGCAGCTTCAATGTTTAATTTCCTTGGAGCTGGTTTTTCTTCAAAAAGAAATCCGTTGGTATAGACTCGATGCTTCAAAGGAATAGTTCTTACACTTACGGTATCATCTTCAAATATCAATTCGGAATCTTTTGAATCCAATTCATGAAAAATCAAAGGATAATTGGTCCACGAGTCCCCTAGCTTTAGAAATAGAGTTATAGCTTCCTTTATTCTTTTGGGGCCATAAACATGTAATGGTTTTTCCCTACCCAAAAGTCGAAAAGTGGAAATAAGGCCAGGCAAACCAAAAAAGTGATCACCATGAAGGTGGGAGATGAAAATATGGTTTATTCTTGAAAACTTAATCCTGTATCGTCGCAACTGGACTTGGGTACCTTCCCCACAATCTATCAAGAACAAATGTCCTTTTATTTCAAGTACTTGGGCTGTTGGGTTGGTAAAGGTCCTAGGGGTGGCTGAGTAGCAACCTAAAATGGTTAACTTCATATACCTAAATCCCGTTCAATCTCTTCCATTTCAATAATATCCTTTGCTTCCTGAATGGTCGGCACAACCGTTATATTATCGGGCAATTCATCAAATGAGATTTTATTGGACACTAAGATGAAAGATTTACCTCCTTGTTTATGTTTCTGAGAAAGTTGTAAAAACTCTAGTATATCACCGGAGGTAAGGCTTTTAAAAGAAAAAAGGTTGACAATGATATTGTCGTGCTCTAATTTCGGGTATGCTTTATTTAAATTATCTAGGAATGTTGAGATTGTAATCTTTTCCTGGAAGACGATGGTCGTTGTCCCTTCTTTATCGAAAATCATGGTGCTATTTAATTTTTGAGGCTAATAAATAGATAACTGCCATACGAATCGCCACTCCATTCTCAACTTGCTCCAGGATAATGGATTGGTCAGAATCGGCTACATCACTTGTTATTTCAACACCTCGATTTATAGGTCCTGGGTGCATGATAACAATTTCCTTGTTCAAACTATCCAGTAATTTACGATTTATTCCAAACTGTTGTGTGTATTCCCGTGTAGATGGGAAATAGCTAATATCCATTCGCTCATTCTGTACTCTAAGCATGTTAGCTACATCACACCATTCCAATGCCTTGATTAGGTCGGTCTCCACTTCAACCCCTAAAGATTCAATATATTTAGGAATCAATGTTTTAGGTCCGCATACTTTCACTTTAGCTCCTTGTAGCTTCAGCGCAAAAATATTGGAAAGTGCCACTCTGGAGTGCAAGACATCTCCAACAATTACTATATTCTTCCCTTGTACATCACCTAATTTTTCGCGAATAGAATAAGAATCCAATAAAGCTTGTGTGGGATGCTCGTGGGCCCCATCACCTGCATTAATGATAGAAGCGTTTACATGTTTTGACAAAAAGATTCCTGCTCCTGGATTGGGATGCCGCATGATGACCATATCCACTTTCATGGACAGAATATTATTCACGGTATCAATCAAAGTCTCTCCCTTTTTTACTGAAGATTGTGAAGCTGAAAAATTGATAACATCTGCTGAAAGACGTTTCTCAGCAAGTTCAAAAGACAGTTTGGTACGCGTACTATTCTCAAAAAAGATATTCGCAATGGTAGTATCCCTAAGTGTTGGGACTTTCTTTATCGACCGATTGATAACTTCTTTAAAATGGTCTGCTGTTTCGAAAATGAGTTCGATATCCTTTTTGTTCAGATATTTTATGCCCAGTAAGTGATTGACACTTAATTCACTCATTATTCTCTACTTATTAATCAAATACACAATATCTTTTCCATCGTTCTCCTCCCACATTACCTTTACCTTCTCCTCATTGATTGCATCCACCTGTCTGCCTCGATAATTCGGTTGAATGGGTAGATGGCGGCTAAATCTTCGGTCAATCAAGGTCAATAATTCAATATTTGATGGTCTTCCAAAGGATTGAATTGCCGTAAGCGCTGCTCGAATGCTACGTCCCGTGTACAATACGTCATCAATAAAGACAACATTTTTATCCTCTACCAAAAAATTGATTTTCGTCGCGTTGGCCTGCAAGGTTTTCTCACCTCTTCTAAAATCATCGCGATAAAAGGTAATATCAAGGGAGCCGAGATTTATGTTCTTAACCTTGTAATCTTCCTTTAAAATTTTGGTCAATCTTTCGGCCAAAAAAATTCCTCTGGGCTGAAGGCCGATGAGGACTGTTTCGGAAAAATCAAGATGGTTTTCTAAAAGTTGGCAAGCTAAACGATGAAGTATGATGTTAATTTCCTTTGCGGTAAGAAGTACTTTTTGACTCATTTGCTGTTTTACCTGCTCAATTGTATGCAAAAGTAAACAAAACTTTAAAAGTTTTGGAAAACAAAAAGCCCCAACCAAAGGTCGGGGCTTTTCTATTTGAAGTTATGTACTATTACTTCTTTTTGGAATCTGCTTCCATCTTCTCTTTCAATGCTTGCAACTGTGCATTGGCATCTCCTAGAGTAGGTGCATCTTCTTGGGAAGCAGCCATTTTCTTTCTGGCTGTTCTCATGTTGCGCTCCTCTTGCTCTCTAAAGATTGCAGTGTGGCTAGCCACAACTCGTTTGAAATCTTTATTGAACTCAATGATTTTGAATTCCACTTCTTCTCCTTTGGTCAATTTCTTACCATCTTCTTTCTCCATATGACGTGAAGGAATAAATGCTACGATATCGTCATTGAAAACAACAGTGGCTCCCTTGTCAACGATTTCAGAAACTGCTGCTTTGTGTACAGAACCTTCTGCAAACTCAGTAGCGTATTTATCCCAAGGATTCTCAGTAGTCTGTTTGTGACCTAAGCTTAGCTTACGTCCTTCAACATCCAATTCCAATACCTCAACTTCCAACTTGTCCCCAACGGTAACAAATTCAGATGGGTGCTTGATTTTTCTAGTCCAAGATAAATCAGAAATATAAATCAAACCATCGATCCCTTCTTCCATCTCAACAAAAACTCCAAAGTTGGTAAAGTTTCTAACGATACCTTCGTGACGTGAACCAACAGGGTATTTGGTAGTGATATCCGTCCATGGGTCTGGTGTCAATTGCTTGATACCTAAAGACATTTTACGTTCTTCCCTATCTAAAGTCAACACTACCGCATCTACCTCATCTCCAACGCTTACAAAGTCTTGGGCAGACCTCAAGTGCGTAGACCATGACATTTCAGAAACGTGAATCAATCCTTCAACACCTTCTGCAACTTCGATAAAGGCACCGTAGTCAGCAATAACTACAACCTTACCTTTTACTTTATCACCAATTTTGATTTCATCTCCAAGAGCATCCCAAGGATGTTTCTCCAATTGCTTCAATCCTAATTGGATTCTAGACTTGTTATCATCAAAGTCAAGGATAACTACATTCAATTTCTGGTCCAGTTCAACTACCTCGTTCGGGTGGTTGATACGGCTCCAAGAAAGGTCGGTAATGTGTATAAGTCCATCCACACCTCCAAGGTCGATAAATACCCCGTAGGAAGTAATGTTTTTAACCACACCTTCCAATACTTGGCCTTTTTCCAATTGACCAATGATTTCTTTTTTCTGCTCTTCAATATCAGCTTCGATAAGTGCTTTATGGGAAACCACAACGTTTTTAAACTCATGGTTGATTTTCACCACCTTGAACTCCATAGTCTTTCCTACGTACTGATCATAGTCACGGATAGGCTTCACATCAATTTGGGAACCTGGCAAGAAAGCTTCAATACCAAATACATCCACAATCATACCTCCTTTGGTTCTGCACTTTACAAAACCAGTTACGATTTCCTCTTTATCGTGGGCATCGTTTACCCTATCCCAAGCTTTAATGGTTCTGGCCTTTCTGTGGGAAAGTACCAACTGTCCTGTTTTATCTTCACGGATATCAATAAGCACCTCTACTTTATCCCCAACTTTTAAGTCTGGGTTATAACGGAACTCGTTTAAGGAGATGACCCCTTCAGATTTTGCGTTGATATCGATGATAGCCTCGCGGTCGGTCATGTGTACCACTTTTCCTTCAACCACCTCTTCATCTGCGGTATCCACAAAGTTTTCCTCGACCAAAGTTTCAAATTCCTTCAACTTGGAATCCTCAACACGCTCAATACCTTCTTCGTATTTGTCCCAATCAAAATTGTCCAAATATTCCTGAGGGTCTTGTTTTGGCTCTGCTTTTTTTACTTCTTGAACTGCTTCTACGGTCTCTACCGCTTCTGCTTTTGTTTTTTCTTCAGCCATGTTGCTGATTTAAATTTGTATTCCACAAGTTTACAAAGGTTTAGGCAGTAATTGCGAAAGTTGTTATAAATTTTGTTTTTGTTTTCCCCTTTTGTCTCTTGTCAACTGCCACAAAAAGGAGCGCAAAAATACAATTAATTCCTTGTTTTACAAACCTTTATTGAAGACTTAGACCATCTGCCCTAGAATTGATGAAAATTTAAGGTGAAATGTGACTTTTATGCATATCTTGTTTCATATTATCAACTATAATTAAACACAAAACATTATGAGTGCAAAAGCAAAATATCAAGCGGTTTTAGACCTTGGACAAGAATTGGGGATTCAGGACGGTGACGTTTCTGAAGATGGAGGGGTTTTGAAAATAAAAGGTGTAGCCAACACCCCCTATGAGAAAAATGCCATCTGGGATAAAATCAAACAAATTGGTGGAGAAAGCCCATCTGACATTAAAGCGAACATTAGCGTAGCTGATGATTCAGTATATCACAGGCACACGGTAAAAAGCGGAGAGTCCTTAAGCTTGATTGCCAAGCATTACTATGGCGATGCTATGAAGTATCCGAAAATCTTTGATGCGAACACCAATATTTTAAGCAATCCGGATGTGATTCACCCAGACCAGGTTTTGTTGATTCCGAATATCTAATTTTGTCACATCGAGCGCAGTCGAGATGTCTTGTCTAGTTCTCGACTGCGCTCGAACTGACACTTAAAAAAGGCATCCAATGGGTGCCTTTTTTTATTGCTTTTTTAACTAAGGTGAATTTCATCAATCCAAACTCCATGTCCATAAACTAGAGTTGGCTTTTTTGATTAAAATTCCCGAACTTCACTTATCGGACGATATAGCTCATTAAAACGAAGCCATATCTTAATCGTTACAGCACATTTTAGAAAATTGGAATATTTAAAGAACAACTACGAAATATTAACAATCAAGTTATTGATATTGGTTCTTTTCATATGGACCATATATATTGGATTAAATGATTTATATAGTAGATGGTATTATGAAATTGTCACCTCGGACACCAAAACTTTGCTTCAGAATAGAGAGTTCTTGTATTCAATAAAAAGGTTTTTTAGACCTACATACTTCGTTCTTATACCGACTATCGGAATTTTTATAAATAAACAGATTGGATGGTTTCTTATTACCTCCTTTCTATATTTTGTGATTTCCAGTTCGGCATTCATTTTAATGGACTCAAACTCGATGGACACAATGGACGTAGTGGTTGGACTAGTAGTTATTGCATCTTTTGTTCTTGGTATTCTCATAATTAATAAAGAAAAAATCCGCAATGGAATCTATAGCATACACAAGAAAGACTCGTTAGTCAAAAATATATTCGCTTCCATAATTGGAACGGGACTTACCATAATCGTCGCATATCTGAAACGATAAAAAAACGTGCCGTAACAATACCTATAATCCATTGCGGTGGATTTCCTAAACGGAAATCCGTATCTTTATAAAAGGTTCGGGCTAGGGCGGAAAAGTCCTGTGGACGTTTTCCGCAACGTATCATAGCCGCGCCGATAAGTGTGACCCAAAAGAACTACCTATTAATCTTGCTTTTCAATAACACGTTCCGCAAAACTAAACATCCGTTCAAATTGCTCTTCCAAGCCCATATCGCTATTGTCAAACTCTATGGCGTCTTTGGCTTTTCGTAATGGGGAAACGGAACGGGTAGAATCAATTAAATCTCGTTTTTCAATATTTTTGAGCACTTCTTCAAAAGTAACCTTGTCTCCCCTATCCAACAATTCCTTGTATCGTCTGGTAGCTCGTGTTTCTGGAGAAGCGGTCATAAAAATCTTCAATTCAGCATCTGGAAAAACCACAGTTCCAATATCCCGTCCGTCCATCACAATACCCTTTTCTTTACCCATTTCCTGCTGCAGATGTACCAATTTTTCCCGTACTTCCTTAATAGCTGCAACCTCGCTTACCTTTCGAGCAACGGTAAGGGTACGGATATCCTTTTCTACATTTTTTCCATTCAGAAACATCTCGCTAGAGCCCAGTTCGGTATTGCGTATAAATTTGAGTTGAATATTGGGCAGGTTTTTAATCAGCTTAGAAGCGTCATCCTTTTTTTCATCAAAAAAACCCTCTTGCAAAGCAAAAAGGGTAACGGCCCGGTACATGGCACCGGTATCCACATACACGTAATCCAAAGCTTTGGCCAAGCGTTTGGCTAGGGTACTCTTTCCTGTGGAGGAATAGCCGTCAATGGCGATGATGATTTTTTTCATTGCCTAAAAATAATGGAAAGTAATCAGCTGGCATAGAAGTGCCAAGAAACTTCTAATCTAGAGCTTCTTGGCATTCTTTACTTTTTTATCCGTGATGGCAATATCAATTACCTCGCTCATATCGGTCACATAGTGAAAGGTGAGTCCCTTTAGATAATCTTCTTTGATTTCGTTGATATCTTTTCGGTTCTCTTCACACAAAATGATTTCCTTGATTCGAGCCCGTTTCGCTGCCAAAATCTTCTCTTTGATTCCACCAACAGGGAGTACCTTACCACGAAGTGTGATTTCACCCGTCATAGCCAAACTCTTTTTAACCTTTTTCTGGGTAAATAAGGACACTAAAGAAGTTAACATCGTAATTCCTGCACTTGGACCATCTTTTGGAGTGGCACCCTCTGGTACGTGGATGTGTACATTGTATTTATCAAAAACTTCGGCGTCAATACCAAAAACATCTGCATTGGATTTGATATATTCCATGGCAATGGTTGCAGACTCCTTCATCACCTTCCCTAAATTTCCGGTAATGTTCAGAGTACCTTTTCCCTTGGAAAGAATAGATTCTATAAATAGAATATCACCCCCAACGCTGGTCCACGCCAAGCCAGTAACCACGCCAGCTACATCATTGTTTTCGTATTTGTCCCGCTCCAAACGGGCTGGACCTAAAATCTTCTCCACATCCTCATTGGTTACTTTTACGCTATATTCCTCTTCAATAGCAATGGATTTTGCAGCATATCGTACCATTTTGGCCAGTTGCTTTTCCAAACTACGGACTCCAGATTCACGGGTATAGCCTTCCACAATTTTTTCCAATTGTGGTTTTCCAATACGTAAATGCTTAGCAGAAAGCCCATGTTCCTTTAACTGCTTCGGCAACAAATGGCGTTTACCAATCTCTACTTTCTCTTCAATAGTATAGCCTGTAACATTGATGATTTCCATCCTATCCCGCAAGGCAGGCTGTATCGTGGACAAGTTGTTGGCCGTGGCGATAAACATTACTTTGGATAGGTCATAGCCCATTTCCAAGAAATTGTCATAAAATTCATTGTTCTGCTCTGGGTCCAACACTTCTAGCATAGCCGATGAAGGGTCTCCTTGGTGACTGTTGGAAAGCTTATCGATTTCATCCAAAATAAAAACAGGATTGGAAGTGCCCGCTTTTTTAAGACTTTGAATAATTCTTCCGGGCATCGCACCGATATAGGTTTTTCTATGCCCTCGAATCTCTGCCTCATCGCGCAAACCACCCAACGAAATGCGAACATACTCTCTCCCCAAAGCTTCGGCCACAGATTTTCCTAAAGATGTTTTACCAACTCCCGGAGGTCCGTATAAACAAAGAATGGGCGACTTCATATCGTTTCTGAGTTTCAATACGGCCAAATATTCTATGATTCGCCTTTTAACGTCTTCTAAACCGTAATGGTCCCTATCCAATATCTGTTGCGCTCTTTTTAAATCGAACTTATCCTTGGAAAATTCATCCCAGGGTAAATCTAGAAAGAGGTCCAAATAGTTCCTTTGAATGGAGTATTCAGCGACTTGGGGATTCATGCGCTGTATTTTGGCCAATTCTTTTTCAAAATGTTCCTTTATTTTTTTACCCCATTTTTTCTTTTTTGCTTTGGCACGCATCTCGTCCACTTCTTCCTCATAAGAAATACCCCCAAGTTCTTCCTGAATGGTTTTCATCTGCTGATGCAAAAAGTACTCCCGTTGCTGCTGGTCCATGTCATTCCGAACCTTAGATTGGATATCATTCTTCAATTCCAATTTTTGAAGCTCAGTGTTCATGAACTTCAAAGTGGTCATGGCCCTTTCCTGAAGATTGGGTATCTCCAAAAGTTTTTGCTTGTCCTCAACAGAAAGGTTCAAGTTGGATGACACAAAATTGATAAGGAACGAATTGCTTTGAATATTTCGTATGGCAAAAGTGGCTTCAGTAGGAATGTTTGGGTTGTCCTTTATAATTTTAAAAGCCAGTTCCTTAATTGAATCGATAATGGCACCAAATTCATCACTTTTTTCATCTGGTCTCTCTTCTATGGCCTCTTTGACCGTAGCGGTCAAATACGGGGTCTCTTCAATCACTTGGTCTATCTCAAACCGCTTTTTTCCTTGAATGATAACCGTGGTATTACCATCTGGCATCTGAAGCACCCTTAGAATACGCGCTACCGTCCCTAATCTATTAATGTCTTTTACGCCTGGATTCTCAACTTGTTCATCCTTTTGGGAAACCACTCCAATGGTTTTACTTCCATTGTTGGCATCTTTTATTAGGTTTATGGATTTATCCCTCCCCGCGGTTATGGGTATAACCACTCCAGGAAATAGCACAGTGTTTCTAAGGGGTAGTACGGGTAAAGTTTCAGGCAATTCCTCCCTGTTCATTTCTTCTTCATCCTCTGGTGTGAGCAACGGAATCAATTCCGCCTCATCATCCAATCCCTGCATGGCTAAACTGTCAAAAGTTGATATTTTGATTTCTCCCATAGTTTCTTTTTCGGACATTTTGTCATTTTAAACAAAATGTATCTTTACAATTACGCGCTTCCTCTCATGTTAATCATCCCTTTCCTAAATATATAGGACTTCTGAAGCACTATTTCACTTCCAAAAAGGCAATTCTTGTGCCATGAATTTCAAAAAAAATTAAAAAAGTGTAACAATCCATACCTTCACCACTCTTTAGAACAAATCAATCATTTTTTGAGCCACCAAAATGAACATACTGATGCATTGCTTCAAGCGTGCTTAAAAGGCAAGCAAAGTGCACAAATGGAAATTTACAATAGATATTACAAAGCCATGTACAATACAGCTTTTAGAATTGTAAAGGACACCGCAGAAGCTGAAGACGTCATGCAGGAATCGTTTTTGAACGCGTTTACGAAACTGCACACCTTTAAGGGAGACGTGACCTTTGGAGCTTGGTTGAAGCGAATTGTGATTAATAACAGTATCTATCATTACAAAAAACAACAGAAAGTAAGATCCACGAATTTGGATGAGGTAATGTACAAGGTCGAAGATTACAATGAAGTTGATTTAAATAACAATGGTTATACTGAACTGAAGGCTCAAAAAGTGATGGAGACCATGAAAAGTTTGAAAGACAATTACAGAGTTTCTTTGACCTTACATTTAATCGAAGGTTATGATTACGAAGAAATAAGTGAGATCATGAATATTAGTTATGCCAATTGCAGAACGACTATTTCTAGAGCCAAAGAAAGTCTGAGAAAAAAATTGACCGTAAATGTTTAGTTATGAAGAAAGATAATTTAGATAATTTGTTTGAAAGGCTTCAGGGAGAATTTGATGTTGAAGAACCCGGAAGCGGTCATCAGGAACGTTTTTTAGCTAAACTGAATCAATCCAAGGGAGTAGTTTCACTACCTCAAAGAAAAAATAGACTTTGGAAACCACTTTCCATCGCAGCTTCGGTAGCCGTAATCTGCCTTATTGGATTACAGCTCTTCAATACCCAACCTTCCATTAAGGAACAAGTAGTGGAGATTGCACCAGAGGTTTCAAAGACCGAGTTCTACTTTGCAAGTCTTATTGAAGAACAGGTTCAGGAATTGAAAGATGCAAAATCTCCTGAAACGGCAAAACTAGTGGATGATACGCTTTTGCAGCTAGACAGGTTGGAAACGGATTATATGAATTTGGAACAAGAATTAATAAAAGGAGGTGATAGCAAAATTATATTGAACGCTATGATAACCAACTTCCAAACTAGAATAGACCTTTTGAAAGAAGTGCTTAATAGCATAGAAAATATTAAAAACTTAAAATCATACAATGATGAAAACTTTACTATATAAAAGCATTTTATGCTTCTTGATTCTTGTACCGTTGACCACTTCGGCCAAGAAGGGTAAACTGAATGGAAAGTACACCAAGGAGAAAACCATCAAAAAAGAGTTTCAGGTAAACGCAAATGCCCTTTTGAAAATCACCAATAGTTATGGTAACCTTAGCCTAACTTCTTGGAACGAGGACCGTATAGTGATTGAGGTTCATATCAAAACCAATGGAAACAATGAGGAGCGGGTGCAGGAACGCTTAAATGAAATAGATGTGGATTTTGACAGCAGTTCCAACTTAGTTTCTGCCAGAACACAATTTGGTAACAGAAACAATAATTGGGGGTGGAAATGGAATAAGAAAAAGAACGTGAACGTTCAAGTGAACTATACCGTGAAACTACCCGTGAAAAACAGTGTTGGCTTGAGCAACGATTATGGAAACATATACTTGGATAGAATTGACGGGCATGCGAAAATAAGCTGTGATTATGGAAAAATGGATATCGGTGAGCTTAGAGGTAGAAACAATGAACTTCGTTTCGATTATACATCCCGTTCCACTTTTGAGTTCATCAATAGTGGAGAGATTATCGCAGACTACTCTGGTTTTACCATTGAGAAAGCGGGAGATTTAAGAATAAATGCTGATTACACAAATGCCGTGGTAAAGGAAATGGGAAACTTGGAATATACCAGTGATTATGGTTCCATTGAAGTAGGCAAGGTTAAAAGTGTAAAAGGAAATGGGGATTACATTGGGGTAAAATTGGGTACTGTTTCTGGCGATGTTGGAATCACCTCGGATTACGGTTCCATCAAAATCAGTGAAATGGCTCCGGAAGCTGGAGATGTCAATATACGAACAGATTATACAGGTATCAAAATTGGATACCACCCTGAGTACTACTTTGATTTCGAAATCACTACCGAATACGCCGGAGTAAGCGGTTTAGGGGATTTTGAACTACAGGTGAGAAAGGAAAAATCCAGTGAAAAATACTACAATGGATACTATGGCGATGATAATTCTGGCAACGTGGTGTACATCAATAGCGAATATGGCGGAGTAACTTTTTATAAAAACTAAATACAATTTCAAAAAACACAAAACTATCATGAAAAAGCTTATAACCTTATGTTTAGCCCTTGGATTTGTTGGAATAACAAATGCGCAATGGAAAAGAATCAAAGGAAACGGAAACGTAGTGACCATTGAAAGATCGGTCGGGGATTACGATGCTATTGCGTTGGCAGGCTGGTTCGATTTGGAACTGATTGCCGGAAACGAGGGAGAAATTACCCTTAAAGGAGAATCTAACCTTCTCGATTACATCAAAACCGAGGTAAAAGATGGTAAACTGGTTATTAAGGCCCAAAAAGGGGTTAACCTAAAACCATCCAATTGGAATTCCGGAATATTGATTGTGGTACCCGTTGAATCTGTTGAGGCCGTAAGTCTATCCGGTTCTGGAGATATTACGAGCAGAACAACTTTAAAGTCAGATACTTTCGAAACCCGTATTTCCGGTTCTGGAGATATTGTTCTGGATGTTGAAGCCAATAGCTTGGAAGCATCCATGTCCGGTTCTGGAGACATGAAATTGAATGGGAAAGCTTCTAACTTGGAAGTCCAGGTTTCAGGTTCAGGAGACATCAATGCCTACGGATTAGAGGCTGGCTATGTAAAGGTACAGGTATCTGGTTCTGCTGATGTAGAAGTCACTGCAAAAGAAAGCATAAGCGCTAGAGTTTCAGGTTCTGGTGATATTAGCTACAAAGGGAATCCAAAGAAAATAGATACAAAAAGTTCGGGTTCTGGAGATATTTCCAGTCACTAGAACAGGAGTTTACGCATCCAATCAAAAAACAATACTAAATCATCAATCGAAAACAGGTTAAGCCCTTACCGAAAAGTAGGGGCTTTTCTTTTATTCGCTTTGGTCTACTTTTTTGACCCGAAGCAACAGAATAATCCCTCCCAAAAAGAATATCCCCAAGAATATGGTACTATTGCGCATACTGCCTGTCAATTGAGCAATCACACCATACAGAAAAGTTCCAATAATGATTCCTATTTTCTCTGCTACATCGTAAAAACTGAAAAAGGACGTAGTATCCGTAGTCTCGGGCAAGAATTTGGAATAGGTGGACCTTGAGAGCGCTTGAATTCCGCCCATTACAATTCCAACTAGTCCAGCAGCAATATAGAAATCTGTGGGTGTTTGAAGGAAAAAGGCATAAATGCATAACAATACCCAAAAAGCATTGATTACAATTAAAGTTTTAATGTTTCCAAAGACTTTAGATGCTCTCGCGGTTACCGTTGCACCAATAATAGCCACTACCTGAATCACCAAAATGCTTGTTATCAATCCCGTGGTTCGTTCACTATCTCCTCCCCAATTTATTTCTTCCTCACCAAAATATGTAGCTATCAACATGATGGTCTGAACTGCCATACTGTACACAAAAAAAGCGCCGAGATATCTTTTAAGTCGAATTTCATTCCCTAGTTGCTTCCAAACACTTTGGAGTTCTTTAAAACCGTTAAGGATGATATTACTTCTTTCCCCATCACGCTTGTATCCTTTTGGAAGATGCTTAAATGTATACTGACTGAACAGGGCCCACCAGATACCCACGGAAATAAAAGAATATTTCATGGCTTTAATCTCGGCCACTTCTCCCCCATTATCCGTAATTCCAAAAACGGCAGGTTGCATCACCATAGCCAAATTAAATACCAAAAGGATTACACTACCCACATAACCCAATGAAAACCCTTTGGCGCTAATACCGTCTTGTTGCTCTGGATAGGCAATATCTGGCAGATAGGAATTGTTGATTGCAAAGCTTACCCAAAAACCTACCAATCCAAAGAAATAGCAAACCAATCCAAAATAAATATTCTCTAAAGAGAACCAGTATAGCCCTATGCATGATGCTGCGCCCAAATAGCAAAAAAACTTAAGAAATATCTTCTTGTTCCCTGTGTAATCGGCAACACCTGAAACAAGGGGAGTAACAATCGCGATAAAAACAAAAGCCAAAGATGTAACATAACTAATCAAGGGAGCACGGGCTATTTCACCTCCAAAAATGGTCACTTTCTCTATTTCTGCCGCCCTGAACAAAGCGCCATAAAAAATTGGGAACACTGCAGAGGAAATCACTAAACTGTAAACGGAATTGGCCCAATCATAAAATGCCCAAGCATTCAATAACTTTTTACTTCCTTTCATTACAAGTACTTGTGCCATGGCTCTAAGAATTGGAAAAGTGTCATTTCAAATATCTCGAAATCCTTTCTTGATAAGGGTTTTCCAAAGGTTGAAATGACACTTTACAATTGGTTTTTTATTTAAAAGAGGTGACCCCAAATTTAGCCGCTTCTTTTTTTGCTTCTGGGGCCCAGGTCATCAAGTTATTGATACGGGTATCATTTGATGGATGTGTGCTCAAAAACTCTGGCGGAGCCTGTCCTCCTGCATTGGCTTTCATTCTTCGCCAAAGATTGGCTGCTTCATCAGGATTATATCCTGCAATAGCCATGATTTGGAGTCCAATTCTATCTGCCTCTGTTTCATGACTCCTACTAAAAGGAAGCATTACCCCAACAGATGAACCTATGCCATAAGCCTGATTGAATGCATTACGCTTTTGAGGATCCTTAATAGCCACATTTCCAGCTACTGCACCCAATTGCTGCAACATACCGGCACTCATCCTTTGCGCACCATGATCGGCCAGGGCATGAGCCACTTCGTGTCCCATAACTACCGCAATTCCCGTTTCATTTTGGGCTATTGGTAAAATTCCTGTGTAAAACACAATTTTACCCCCTGGCATACACCAAGCATTTACGGCATCATCCTTGACAAGGTTGTATTCCCATTTATAGTCCTTTAAGTAGCCAGGATATCCGTTGGCATTGAGCCATCTTTCCGCAGCGGAAGCAATTCGCTGTCCCACTGCTACTATCATTTGTGCATCCTTTGTTCCAGTTACAACCTTATTCTCCCCCAAGAATTGGTCATATTGGGCAAAAGCCGTTGGAAATATTTGACTATTTGGATAAAAGTTAAGGGTACTTTTTCCTGTAAATGGATTGGTTTTACAGGCTGCAACCCCCACAAAAAACAGAATTGTTAGAATAAATTTTCTCATAAAATGGATGTGTTTAGTATGAGTAAAATACAAAATTTATTTTCCAATAATATGTAACTCGGTGAAATCCTTGCTTACCTCAACCGTATTGTCTCCATTCAACTTAACGTCCTTAAAATCGACTATTTCATTATCCAATTCGATGGTACCGATCTTAAAGGGTAAGCCGTGGAATGTCATTTTTATTTTTTCATACGGAGTGATAAAGTTTCCATCTTTAAATTGCTGTATGATAAGTTCATTCTCTTTTCCGCGTAATCTGAACTTACGAAGGCTATATCTTCCTTTTTTGTAATCGTAGCCATCTTGCTGATCCTCATATACGCTGGAATTTTCAATACCCTCTTTATAATACACATCTATTTGGAGCTCTTCTATTTCCTTTTCTCCCACATATTGCTGTACAGGATATTTAGGAATCATAGCCCCTTCTTTTACAAAAAGAGGAATTGTATCCAATTCAGCTGGCACCCATTTTTCAACCCCACCTTCAGTTACCTCATCATTCCAGAAATTGTACCATTTCCCTTTAGGAAAATACATCCGTCTACCTTGTGCATTGGGTTCTTGTACTGGGCATACCAAAAAATGCTCGCCAAACAAGAACTCGTCCGTTCGGAAATGGGTCTGGGTATCTTCTTGGTCATAGAATACCAAAGATTGAATCATTGGCATTCCATCTTTGATATACTTGTAAAAAAGTGTGTAAATGTATGGTAGTAGTTGATAGCGCAACTCAATATAGTTCTTAACAATATCGGTTATTTCCTCGCCAAAAGACCAAGGCTCTTGGTCGCCATGGTCTCCACTGGAATGTACCCTACAAAATGGATGAAAAATGGCCAACTGCATCCAGCGTGCAAAAAGTTCACCATTGGGTTGTTCTGCAAAACCTCCAATATCCGAGCCCACAAATGAATAGCCACTCATACACATACGTTGCATCTGTACATTTGCAATCCAAAGATGTTCCCAGGTAGCTACGTTATCCCCTGTCCAGGTAGAACAGTAGCGCTGAGTACCTGAGTAAGCAGCTCGGGTAAGAACAAATGGTCTTAGAGGAAACATGTATTTTTTCACGCCTTCGTATGTGGCGCGTACCATTTGCATACCGTAAATGTTATGGGCTTTTCTGTGACTACAAGGATGACCATCATAATCGTGGCGTACATCCAAGTTTGCTGTTTTGGTAGGTACCTCCATTACCGCCGGTTCGTTCATATCGTTCCAAACGCCCTTAACTCCCATCTCCGATATCATTTCCTTGTAAAGTCCGCCCCACCATTCGCGTACTTCTGGATTGGTAAAATCCGGAAACTTACATTCCCCAGGCCAAACTTTTCCTTTAAAATGGGGCCCGTCCGCCCTTCGGCAGAAAAAACCGTTGTCCATTGCCTGCTGATACACCCAATAATCCCTATCAATTTTGATTCCAGGGTCTATCATGGTAACGGTTTTAAAACCGTCCTCCTCCAGCTCTGCAATCATCTTTTTGGGATTGGGGAAATAGCGGTTATTCCAAGTAAAGCATCGGAAGCCTTCCATGTAGTCAATATCCAGGTAAATGGCGTCACAAGGAATTTGAAGCTTTCTAAAAGTAGATGCTATCTCTTTTACTCTTTTCTCTGGGTAATAGCTCCATTTTGATTGATGAAAACCTAATGCCCAAAGCGGCGGAAGTTCTGGCACACCGGTCAAATCTGTGTAGGCTTCAACTACTTGCTTCATTTTCGGTCCATAGAAGAAATAATAGTTCATTTCTCCACCATCGGCCCAGAAACTGGTCACATTTCGCTTTTCATTGGCGAAATCGAAATATGTACTGAAAGAATTGTCAAAAAAGATTCCGTAAGCAATGTTTTCTTTAAGTCCCAAGTAAAATGGAATGGCCTTGTACAAAGGTTCCTGATCTTTACCGTAGGCATAAGAGTCTGTTACCCAATTATTTACTCTCTTTCCTTTCAAGTTCGTATGAGAGGCCTTGTCTCCCATTCCATAATAACTCTCCCCTGTGTGGCAAATCTTGCTCATTTTAACAATATTGCCCCCATAGTCGTAGTTTTCCTCCCAATGAAAGCCAAGTTCGTCCTCACTTAAGATAACATCATCTATATCTACAATCTGAATCTTAAGATTGGATTTGTTCACATATACCTTGACCTTGGAAGTAGTAATTACATATTCTGGGATTTCTTCCTTTACGGTAAGACTATTATAGCCTAAACTAACATCATCACTGATGGCATAGGAAAAATCTGGTTCAAAAACGTGTTCAGTAGCATATCTAAAACGAATGGCACTGTCGCGAAGTATGGTTATTTCTAGAATGACTCCATTCTGGGTAGTAAAAAATATTTTATCATTTTCATGCTTGAAATCAACTATGTGGTTGGGATATTGATTTCCAATTTTAGCAATCTCTGTATTAGTAATCATTGTTGGTCTATTGAGAAAGACAAAAGAAACACATTACCATGACAATTGAAAAAGATGTTGTGAACAATAAATAAAGTTTTCGTAAATAAAACGAAACCCGTTATTTATAAACAATTACGCTAAGAGGGGGCAATGTCATATTTACCGATTTTGGGCAACCGTTCCACTCTTTGGATGTTGGCCTTAGCGTTTTTTTGCCTATACCGCTACCTGCGTATTTTGTATCATCGCTATTGAATAGCAATTTCATTTGTTTTGATTTATGGACCCCTACCCTATAATTTTCTCTTGGTACGGGGGTAAAATTACAAACTACAATTAAATCATCTTCCGGATTGTTACCCATACGTTTATAAGAAATCACTGTGTTTTCCTGATCATTGTATTCTATCCATTGAAATCCCTCCTGGCTAAATTGCTTCTCATGAAGTGCAGGGCTTTCTTTATAGAGAGCATTTAGGTCCTTTATGGTTTCCTGAATTCCAGAATGGAAATCGTATTGTGTCAAATGCCAGTCCAAGCTATTCTGAAAATCCCATTCGGACGACTGACCAAATTCTCCTCCCATGAACAATAAATTGGCCCCAGGATGGGTAAACATATACCCATAGAGCATTCTAAGATTGGCAAACCTTTGCCATTCATCCCCTGGCATACGATACAAAAGTGAATTTTTGCCATAGACCACTTCATCATGTGAAAAGGGTAGCATAAAGTTCTCTGTGAACGCATAGGTCATACTAAAGGTGATATCATTCAGGTCGTATGAGCGATGGATAGGCTCTTTTTTGAAAAACTCCAAAGTATCATGCATCCAGCCCATCATCCATTTCATACCGAAACCAAGTCCCCCAAAATGGACTGGCTTAGAAACTCCGGTGAAGGCAGTGGACTCCTCTGCTATAGTCTGTACTCCTTCAAAGCTTGCGTATACCTCTTGATTCATTTCCCTAAGGAAAGACATCGCTTCGAGGTTTTCATTATTTCCATACATATTGGGTTCCCACTCACCATCTTCACGAGAGTAATCCAAGTACAACATAGACGCCACAGCATCAACTCGCAGTCCATCCACATGATATTGATCCAGCCAAAAAATAGCATTACTGATCAAAAAAGCCCTTACCTCGTTTCTACCGTAATTAAAAATGAGACTTTTCCAGTCCGGATGATATCCTCTACGTCTATCCGGGTGTTCGTACAGATGCGAACCATCAAAGAAACCAAGTCCATGTGCATCTTCTGGAAAATGGGATGGTACCCAGTCCAAAATTACCCCAATTCCTTTTTGGTGAAACTTATCAACCAATAGCTTGAAATCTTCAGGTTTGCCAAAACGCGAAGTGGGTGCAAAATATCCCGTAAGCTGGTAGCCCCATGAAGGGTCATAAGGATATTCCATTATGGGCATAAACTCGACATGGGTAAAGCCCATATCCTCAACGTAATTCACCAGCTCATCGGCAAGCTCCACATATGTTAGGGATTCCCATCCGTTTTTTTTCTTCCATGAGCCTAAATGAACCTCATACACCGAAAAGGGTTTATCCAATGCATTCTGCTCCTTACGACTCTGCATCCAGGATTTGTCCTTCCATTTATAATCGGCTTCCCAAACTACTGATGCAGTTTTAGGTGGTGTTTCGCAATATCTCCCAAAAGGATCAGCCTTTTCGGTCCAAATATCGTTATGATGTGATTCTATCTTGTATTTATATAAGGTTCCTTTATCCAGATCTGGTATAAAACCTTCCCAAATTCCACTTTCGTCCCAACGTACGTTCAACTCATGTTCACCGGCTTCCCAACCATTAAAATCCCCGATTACAGAAACTGATTTGGCCGAGGGGGCCCAAACTGCAAAATAGGTTCCTTTTTTTCCATTTACCTCGGTAAGATGAGCACCTAATTTGTCATACAAGCGAAAGTGCTTACCCGCCTTAAAAAGGTCAATATCGAAATCAGTGAAAAAGCTATGGGAAAGTACTTTGGCCATAATCGTTGGGTTTAGTTGATACAATATTACGGATCTTTCAAATAGGAACATATAAAGTGTTGTTTTCCTATAATTCAAAATCAGAATACTAAAATGGAACGCTTTTTGTTTTCATAGTGGGAAAACAGTAATAGTTCAAATCATAAAAATCAATATCATGAAAAAATTCAATACAGTAGTCGGTATATTTCTAGCGCTGTTCATAGTCTCTTGTGAAGGCCCAGAGGGACCTCCTGGTTTCGATGGAGCGCCTGGGCCCGAAGGTGAACCTGGCATTCAAGGCCAAGTCATTGAAGTGGATGGTGTAAACTTTGGTTTTGACCCAGACAATAACCTTTTTAGTTCCTTAATAACATTCAGTGAGGAAACCAATTTTGAAATCTTTGAATCCGATGCTGTATTGGTCTATAGATTTGATGGCACAATTGACTTGGATGATGGCAGCACTGCTGATGCATGGAGCCAACTTCCTCAAAGCTTTTTCTTGCCAGAAGGAACGATTCAATACGTTTTCGCCCACACTTTTGTAGATGTGGAGTTGTTTATTGATGGTAATTTTGATCTTTCTGGTATAAGCACAGATTTCACGGACAATCAATCTTTTAGGATTGTAATACTTCCAAGCGAGTTTGCAGATAGCTCCAGAATGAATACTTCAAACCTAAGCGCCGTAATGTCAGCTTTAGGAGTCAATGAAAGTGAAGTTCAAAAAATCCAAATGAACTAATTCATATAGACATTAATGAAAGCCTCGTTACAGCGAGGCTTTTTTATTTGCCCCAATACCACTTTCAGTACTATTTTTGAAAGGAATATCAAAAATTGCGTCTAAATAGAAAAAGAAAAACAGATGGGAAAAAACTTGCTATGGGTAGCCCTTTTACTAATTATAGGATGTAAAGGTGTATCTCAGGAAAAGAACAAGGAAATTGCGGAAACAAAGGAATATCCAATTTCAAAAACGGATGCCGAATGGAAAGCGCAGTTAACGGATATGGAATATTACATCTTACGCAAGGCTGCTACGGAAAATGCTTTCACCAGCGAACTTTTGGATAACAAGGAAAAAGGCACCTATGTTTGTGCAGCATGCTCTACCCCCCTTTTCCGTAGTGAGAATAAATTCGACTCAGGAACAGGTTGGCCTAGTTTTGACCAAGAGATTGAGAACAGCGTAGCGTATGATGTAGATTACAAAATAGGATATGCCCGTACCGAAGAACATTGTGCCACCTGTGGTGGACATTTGGGCCATGTATTTAATGATGGTCCCAGAAACACTACTGGAAAAAGACATTGCATAAACGGAGTGGCCTTAAATTTCATCCCCGATTCCGAATAAATACATTAACTTCCCTAAAAACATTAGCTATTGAAAAAGTACGCCGTCGAAAAGACTGAAGAGGAATGGAAAAAGCAACTCTCTACTGATGAATACCGAATTTTAAGGCAAAAGGGTACCGAATATCCCCATACCGGAGAGTTCAATCTTCATTTTAAAAAAGGGGCTTATCACTGCAAAGCATGTAATGCTAAGCTGTTTGATAGCGGCAACAAATTTGAAAGTGGTTGTGGCTGGCCTTCATTTGACCAAGCTGTTGAAGGTGCCATTGAATATATTAGAGATACCTCTCATGGAATGATTCGCACCGAAACTGTGTGCGCCAATTGCGGTAGTCATTTGGGGCATGTATTCAATGATGGCCCAAGAGAAACCACAGGTCAGCGCTATTGTATAAACTCCCTAAGTATAGATTTCGACGCTTCTGAAGAGTTACCTTCCTGAAAAACTTTTCTAGAATTTGCCGCTTGGTAAATGGCATTTGAATTCCGTATTTTTGCACCTGCCTAACCAAAAGGTTAGATATCAATCATAACAACTAAAATCTAAAAAGGAATGAGCAATTTTGATGTAATTGTTTTGGGAAGCGGCCCGGGTGGCTATGTGACGGCCATTAGAGCATCACAACTTGGTCTTAAAACGGCTATTGTTGAGAAAGAAAGTCTTGGTGGTGTTTGTTTAAACTGGGGATGTATTCCTACCAAAGCATTATTGAAATCAGCTCAGGTCTTTGAATATTTGAAGCATGCAGAGGATTATGGATTGAGTGCTAAAAAAGTAGAACACGATTTCGATGCCGTTGTGAAAAGAAGTCGTGGTGTTGCTGACGGAATGAGCAAAGGCGTTCAGTTCTTGATGAAAAAAAATAAAATCGAAGTTCTAAACGGGTATGGTAAAATTATGCCCGGAAAAAAAGTGGTGGTCAAAGGTGAGCATGGAGATCCTGCCGAATACTCAGCAGACCATATTATTATTGCAACGGGTGCAAGAAGTCGCGAGTTACCGAGTCTTCCGCAGGATGGTAAGAAAGTAATTGGTTATCGCGAAGCAATGACCTTGGAAAAACAACCCAAGAAAATGATTGTTGTGGGTAGTGGTGCCATTGGTATTGAATTTGCTTATTTCTACAATTCCATGGGAACCGAAGTCACCGTTGTGGAATACCTTCCTAATATAGTACCAGTAGAAGACGAAGACGTTTCCAAACAATTGGAGCGTAGCTTCAAAAAAGCGGGTGTTAAGATTAAAACCTCAGCAGAGGTAACCCACGTGGATACTTCCGGAGATGGGGTTAAAGCTACGGTTAAGACTGCGAAAGGTGAAGAAATACTGGAGGCAGATATTTTGCTTTCCGCTGTGGGTATTAAAACAAACATCGAAAACATTGGTTTGGAAGATGTTGGCATAGCTGTGGATAGGGACAAGATTTTAGTAAACGATTATTATCAAACCAACATCCCCGGATATTATGCCATTGGAGATGTAACTCCTGGCCAAGCTTTAGCGCACGTAGCATCTGCAGAAGGAATCCTTTGTGTAGAGAAAATCGCAGGAATGCATGTTGAACCGTTGGATTACGGAAATATCCCTGGATGTACCTATTGTATGCCAGAGGTTGCTTCCGTTGGTCTGACCGAAAAACAGGCCAAAGAACAAGGATACGATATCAAGGTCGGTAAATTTCCATTCTCAGCAAGTGGAAAGGCCAAAGCTTCAGGCAACTCTGATGGTTTTGTTAAGGTTATTTTTGATGCCAAGTATGGCGAATGGTTGGGTTGCCACATGATTGGAGCTGGTGTTACCGATATGATTGCTGAAGCTGTAGTGGGAAGAAAATTGGAAACTACCGGACACGAAATCCTGAAAGCTGTTCACCCTCACCCAACTATGAGTGAAGCAGTTATGGAAGCAGTGGCCGATGCTTACGATGAAGTAATTCACCTATAGACCAATTTTTCATGAAGTGGAATCATAGAAATATCCACAGGGATATTGCGTACTTCTATATTGGCCTTATCATTGCTTTTTCCTTTTCCGGTATTGTTTTGAATCACAGGCAGGATTGGTATCCCATGGATTATGCCTACGAGTCTGAAGAAGTCCAAATTGCACTGCCTGATAATCCAAAAAGTTTGGACTCCGAAGAGTTCATCAAATCCATTGCAGAAAAATGGGACCTTCAGGATAAATATGATGGACATAGAATACGTGGAGAAGAGCTTCGAGCCAATTTTAAACGAAACATAACTTTGGACATCAATACTACTACAGGTAAAGGCTTTTTGGAATACAAGAGAAAAGTACCTGTTTTGGGTCATACCATGTTTTTGCACAAAAGCACCAATAATTTCTGGATTTGGTATTCTGATATTTTTGGAGCCGCTATGTTGGTTATCGCTTTTACCGGATTGTTCATTACCAAAGGGAAGAACAGTTTTAGAAAACGAGGTTGGAAATTGGCATTGGCTGGGGTCTTGTTCCCAATATTATTTTTAATCCTGTTTGCATAATGTTAAAACTCTTTCGAATTACAGCAATACTCGAGGGCATATCCTACTTGTCACTCTTTGCTTTTACTATGCCCTTAAAATATTGGGCAGGTATTTTGGAGCCCAACAAATTTGTTGGTTATGCCCATGGTATTCTTTTTATAGCGTATGTAGTTGTGGCTTTCCTTTTTTGGTACGATAGAAAGTGGAACATTAAACGACTTTTGATTTTAATGGTAGCTTCGCTGCTACCTTTTGCTACTTTTTATGTTGATCAAAAGTATTTGAAGCCCAGTGAAGTAGCAACTTAGTTTTCCACTAATCGATAAATTGACCCATCAAAGGCACAGATAAACAGCTCATTTTGTGCGTCCACACCAAAAGATGAGATATTAAGGTTGGAGTTTATCAGCAAAGTGTCATCCGGGTTGCTGGAGGAAGCGTCCAGGGCCCAAATTCGACCGTCAATAAAATCAGCATAGATATAATTGTCGACCAAAGATGGTGTAAGACTCCCTCTATACACATGACCTCCTGTTATCGATTGGTCATTTCCATTATGCTCATACTCAAAAACAGGAGAAATTAAGCCTGCGTTGGAGCAGTCTCCTGAAAAACAAAAAGTACCTTCAAACAATCGCCAGCCGTAATTCCCACCACTGGTCACAAGGTTAATTTCCTCACGCTCGTCTTGACCCACATCTCCAGACCAAAGATTTCCGGTTTGCAAATCAAAACTCATCCGCCAAGGATTTCTAAAACCGTATGCAAAAATTTCTTCACGAATATTGGGTTCTCCAACAAAAGGATTGGTTGAAGGGATTCCATAGTTTAACCCATTTGAAGTTCCATCCACATCAATTCTTAAGATGGTTCCAAGCAAATTTGACCGGTCTTGAGCATTGTTGTCCGGATCACCACCAGAACCTCCATCACCAGAAGCTATATACAAAAATCCATCTGGACCAAAAGTTAGTTGTCCTCCATTGTGATTTGTAAAAGGTTGCGGAATTTCCAATAAAACAAGCTCCGAATTTATATTTGCCTCATTCGGGTTTGTGGATGATACTTGAAAACGAGATGTGACTGATAGAGTGGTCGAGGGGGTATAATTCACATAAAAATACCCATTGGATTCAAAATTAGGATGAAACGCCAACCCCAATAATCCTTGCTCATTGGCTGTTGTGTTTATTTGAGAACTGATATCCAAAAAGATTTGGGAAGTATCTTCATTTTCATCATTATCAAAAACCCGTATAGTCCCCCCTTGTTCAACAACAAAAACTCTGTTGCTTGAATCATTGGGACTTTGAAAATCAACAGGTCTTGAAAAGCTTAAGTTTGGAAACGCATTTTGAAGGGTAAAGGTCGTATCTCCAGGGTCAACATCATCTGAGTTAGTGGTTGCTCCATTATCATCAGAGCATGAAAACAGAATGAGGAAAGTCACCGAGGTTAAAAGTGCAATCTTTTTCATATCAATACATTGGGGTTATAAAAGATACGAAGAATTTAAGCCTGCCAGATGTTAGTGACCTACTAGCCTTCTAGAAAACTTTGTATGGCCAAGTCATAGCTTTGAAGTCCAAAACCAAGAATTATTCCCTTGGCTGCATTTGCAATATGGGATATATGCCTAAAATCTTCACGTTGATGGGTGTTGGAAATATGGACCTCTACAACAGGAACTTCTATGGCTTTAACTGCATCGCCAATACCTACCGAGGTATGAGTATAGGCAGCAGCATTTAATACAATGCCATCAAAATCAAACCCCACCTCTTGAATCTTCCCTATCAACTCACCCTCAATATTGGATTGAAAATAGGTGAGTTCTACTTCTGGAAATCTTTTTTCTAATTTGGAAAAATATTCTTCAAAAGTAGTATTGCCGTAAACTTCGGGCTCTCGTTTGCCCAAAAGATTTAAGTTGGGGCCATTGATGATAATAAGCTTCATAGGCTAAAAATACAATATCTTCAAAAAACAAAAAGGCAGCCGAAATTGACTGCCTTTTATAAATATTATTAAAGAACGATTAATCAAATGCGTATTGAATTCCAAATCCAAAAGCACCTGCTTCATTATCCCCAGCATCGCTAAGAACTATGGCAGGTCGCCAATCAAAATTGATAACAATAGGAACGCCATCAATTTTAAAGTCCAATCCAGCATGTGGACGTAAAGCAAAAACATTGTCAAAATCATCTATCAAAACGATACTAGGTCCGATACCTGCGTACCAACGCAATCCTGCAGCTCCGGAAAACTCATCATGATAAGAATAAAGAGCCGTCAAGATTGTACCTCCATCTTCAAAACCTAAATCAAACTGACCAGTATGGTTGTCCGAAAAGAAGTATTTTGCACTAGGCCCTACAAAAGTGGCGTCGTCCCAAAGGTCAATACCAAGACCTACAGCCCCAGTATAACTAGTTTGAGCATAAGATGTTGTGCCAAAGGCAACAATGGCAAGCAAGCATAAAAATGTTTTTTTCATGGTTTTGATTTAATTAGTAATATGTAATATTTAGTGAGTATTTACTTTTCCTAGAGTAAGTGGATTTTAAAACCTTTTCACTCTAAATAATAAATATACTATATATACGAGAGAAGATTAAAAAAAGTCGAGTGTTGAGTATTGAAGTTGATTAATTATCCCCTTTTCCGGATTTACCAAATCAAAACGTTATCCTTGCTTCCAATGAAAAAAAGATGGCTTGCTTATTGATTGCTTTGCAATTGATACATTGTTTTTTATAAACAAAAAAGCAGGGATGACCCCTGCTTATTATCATATTTAAGCGGTTGATTAGTTAAAAGCAAACTGAACTCCAAAACCAAAACTCCCTACCTCATTATCACCGGAGTTACTTAAAATAACAGCAGGTCTCCAATCGAAATTCAGAACTATGGGAACTCCATCAAATTTAAAGTCCAAACCTGCATGGGGACGCAAGGAGAAAGTATTATCTCCATCCAAGAAAACAATACTTGGTCCTATTCCTGTATACCATCTTAGTCCTCTGGCACCTACAATTTCTTTATGAAAAGAGTATAATGCAGTTATAATTGTAGCGTCTTGTTCAAATCCTAAATGGGCCTGGCCTACATGTTTTTCAGAGAAAAAATATTTTCCTCCAGCACCCACAAAGGTAAAATCCCCGATAAGGTCTATACCTAATCCAACTGCACCGTTATAGCTAGTTTGGGCTGTTGTAAAAGTTGAGAATGAAGAGACAATAATTAATGTAAGTAGTAATTTTTTCATTTTTGATATTTATGGTTATTACTTAAATTTCAAAAAATGCCTTTTCAAACTTGTTTTCAGAAAAGAAACAAAATACCTGCCATTGCAATAGAAAAGTTGAAATTGTTTTCCAGGGCCACTGCAGTATAAGAGACATTTATTTCTGTATTGCCCGTAATGTTATACCCAACCACTGGTCGATAATAAAAGCCACCATCATTGCCATCATTGATACCAACGGCATAGCCTGCATCAGCACCAAATTTAAATTCGTAAGTAGGATAAATACGAACAGAAGCCGCCGCCGGGATAAACTGGAAATCTTCAAACTCTCCGGTTAAATCTGTTCCGGTTTCTCCAAAGGAATTAATGAACCCTGTGGCCAATCCCACATCAAGAAGCTTGGAAACCCCCCAATGATAGTTCACATCCAACCCTAAAGCAAAACTACTGATATCCGATGCGTCTCCTACAGGTATTCCTGCAGTAAGTCCTGCTTTAAAACTACTTCTATCTACTTGTCCGATGGTTGTAAAAGTTACTACGAGCAAAAAAATACTTGTTGCAATGGTTTTTTTCATGTCTGATTAAGGTTTATTGAATGTTAAAACGTAGCCTCAATCAAAAAAGTATGAACAAACCAATGCCAAGGTATCTGTATTCATATCCAAATCCCTTGTCAAATTGATGAAACCACGCTTTGAATTGACCGATTGATAGGTGTTATTCTTCCAATACCTTTTTTTGTTTCTATTTTTATCAAATGAATTGGAAACATGCACTTAAGGATTATAAGGATTACTTAAGAATTGAACGTGGTCTTTCACAAAACACCATCTCCAATTACGCTCTGGATATTGAAAAGCTAATGGGTTTTTTATCTGAGAATCATATAAGCGAAAGCCCAATACTAATCACTAAAGAGGCAGTTCAAGCATTTATTTATGATGTGGCCAAAACAATGAATCCACGCTCCCAAGCTCGAATAATATCAGGTTTGAAAGGCTTTTTCAACTATTTAATTTTTGAAGAATACAGAAAGGACAATCCCATAGAACTCATAGAAACTCCTAAAATCGGCAGGAAACTACCCGATACCTTATCCACCGAGGAAATCAATCAACTTATAGACGCCATTGACCTTTCACACCCTCAAGGGGAAAGAAACCGTGCCATTTTAGAAACATTGTATGGATGTGGACTTCGAGTTTCCGAATTGATTGAGCTAAAGCTTTCGGATTTGTTTTTTGAAGAAGACTTTATCAAAGTAACTGGAAAAGGAAACAAACAACGCTTTGTTCCTATAAGTAAAGTCAACAAAAAATATATAAACATATACAGGTCTGAAGTTCGGGTGCACCAACGTATACCAAAAGAATTTTCAGATTATCTTTTCCTGAATCGTAGGGGTAAAAAGCTGACTCGGGCCATGATTTTTACTATTATTAAAACCTTGGCCGAAAAAATCGAACTACAAAAGAATATCAGTCCGCATACGTTTCGCCATTCCTTTGCCACCCATTTACTAGAAAATGGTGCAGACCTACGCGCCATCCAGCAAATGCTAGGTCATGAAAGCATTACCACTACTGAAGTCTATATGCACGTAAATAGGAAGCACTTGACAGAAGTATTGCATCAATTTCATCCAAGAAAATAATATCTTCGCTTTTCAAATTTTCAGATATGAAACAGTCACGAGCTTGGTGGAAAGAAGGTGTGGTCTATCAGATTTACCCACGGAGTTTTCAAGATACAACGGGAAATGGCGTTGGAGACATTCAGGGTATTATAAAGCGATTGGATTATATTAAAAGTTTGGGCATAGATATTATTTGGCTTTGTCCAGTATATCAATCACCCAATGATGACAATGGGTATGATATCAGTGATTACCAAAATATCATGGAAGAATTCGGTACTATGGCCGATTTTGACCAACTTTTGGAGGGTATGCATGAACGCGGCCTAAAACTGGTCATGGATTTAGTTGTTAACCATACTAGTGATGAACACCATTGGTTTCAAGAATCTTCGAAAGTCGCGAGAAAACCCATATCGCGATTACTACCACTGGTGGCCTGCCGAAAAAGGCACTCCACCTAAGCGTTTCAGCTATTTTGATGTGGATGGAAATGCTTGGAAATATGATGAGCAGACCGATAGTTACTATCTCCATTACTTCTCGGTAAAGCAACCTGATTTAAAATGGGAAAACTCAAAAGTGCGCCAAGAAATATATGATATGATGCATTTTTGGTTCAAAAAAGGAGTAGATGGTTTTAGAATGGATGTGATTCCTTTTATTTCAAAAGACATTTCCTATCCTGAGTTGCCCGAAGAATACAATGGCAACTTCATCCCTTTTTATGCCAATGGCCCTAAACTGCATGACTATTTGCATGAAATGAACCGCGAAGTTCTGAGCAAGTATGATGTTATGACTGTGGGCGAAACTCCTGGAGTGGACAGGGACCAAGCTTTACTTTTTGTGGATGAAGACCGAGAAGAACTTAACATGTTCTTTCATTTTGAGTTGATGTCCTTGGACCGGGAAGGGGACGAAGTGTTTTGGATGCGAAGTGACCCTTGGAAACTTACCGAGTTCAAAAAAATATTCTCCGACTGGGATGAAACCTTTGCTGAAAAAGGTTGGGGAAGCCTGTTTTTGAGCAATCACGATAATCCCAGAACCGTAAGCCGCTGGGGAAATGACTCGCCAGAACACTGGTACAATTCCACCACTATGTTGCAAACCTTTTTGTTGACCATGAAGGGAACACCTTATTTCTATTATGGTGATGAAATTGGGATGAGCAATATTCGTTTTGACAATATTGAGGACTATCAGGACATCAATACGCTAAACCGTTATGCTTTGCTTAAACAACAAGGCATGGATTTAGAGACTTTTATTGAAAATGAAAAAGAGGCCGCCCGAGATAATGGCCGTACCCCTATGCAATGGGACAATACAACGAATGCAGGTTTTACCCAAGCAAAACCTTGGCTAAAGGTGCATCCCAACCATAAAGAAGGGCTTAATGTTGAAGAACAGGAAAAAGATACTGGTTCCGTATTGAACTATTTTAGAAAAATGGTCCAGGTACGTAAGGATCATTTGGGATTGGTCTACGGAGACTATACGCTACTATTGAAAAACAACGAGCAAGTATATGCTTACACCCGGGTTCTGGACAACAACAAATATCTAGTTTTGCTAAGCTTCTCAACCGAACCAGCCCATATTGATTTGTCTAACAAAGGTTTTGGGGAACTTAGCTTGATTATTTCCAACGATTTATCTACAGCCGATAAGGGAAATGGAAAGTTTGAGCTACGACCCTATCAGGCATGTGTGTATCAGATTTAGATTTTTGCAATTCACTTATCGAAAAGGCTATGATTTTATCTTGAAAAATTCATTGGTATTTTTAGGTTTAGAAACAAGACATATTAAAAGTGGAAAATATTACTTGTGTTAAAGAGTTAGGGCACGAATTATAACTCCCTTAACAACTAATTTTTATCCAAATTCAACTATCTAAGTATTCCGTAAAATTAGAATAATCCCAAAAATAAAAGACATTATTATTAATGCCCACATGTTTACAAGAACTCCCCAAGATGCCATTCCATGATTACTCATTTTGAATGAATTATTTTTCTTTAACTGAAAACTTAATAAAAATATTCCGATTAGAATTAATGTAATTCCAGAGATAATTGGATAATGATCCATAAAGTAAACTGCAGTTTCCTTTAATTCAACAATAAACTCTTTTACTGGATTCTTTTTAATGTGTTACAAAGATTGTGATATGGCTTTCGTTTTAAGAAGCTAAATCATCCGATAAGTTAAGTTAAAAAACAAAAAGTCAATCTAAAACTAATATAAGCCACTTTTTAAATTAAGTTAGGCTAGAATTATTAAGCTTTCTTAGAAATTTGGTATTCCTTTTTAAAAGGTCGGATAATTAAACGAGCTTCCCTATCAAACTTAATGTAGTTATACACCCAATTGATAAAGACCACTACCCTATTGCGGAAGCCAATTAAAAAATAAAGATGCACGAACATCCATACATACCAAGCAAATACGCCTTGAAACTTAAATTTCTTCAAGTCTACAACAGCTTTATTGCGTCCTACGGTTGCCATACTTCCCTTGTCCTTATATTTAAAAGGTTTCATGGATTTACCCTCTACCAAGCGGGCTAAATTTTCACCCAGACTTTCCCCTTGCTGCATAGCTGGCTGGGCCATCATAGGGTGACCGTAGGGAAACTCCTCGGTTTCCATTTGGGCTACATCGCCAATGGCAAAAATCTCTTCAAACCCCTCAACTTGATGCAAATTATTCACTTTGAGCCGACTACCACGACTAAGTAACTCTTCTGCATCCAACCCTTTAATGCTAACAGCTTTAACACCCGCGGCCCAAACCAAAGTGCAAGCCTCAAAGGAAGTGTCCGTATTGGTAGTGACTTGTTTGCCATCATAATCGCTGACACGAATGTTTTTCCAAACGTTCACCCCAAGTTTCTCCAAAAATCGTTCTGCTTTTTTAGAAGCCACTTCGCTCATTGCGGGAAGTATACGATCACTACCTTGAACCAAGTTTATCTGTGCCCTTCGGGTATCCAAATCCGGATAATCCTTCGGTAATATTCCTTTCTTAATTTCAGCCAAAGCACCTGCCAATTCAACTCCCGTAGGGCCTCCTCCAACTATTACAAAATTCATTAACGCGTCACGTTCGTGCAGGTCATCCGTCAACAAAGCTTGCTCAAAGTTTTCCAAAATCAAACTTCTCAGATTCAGGGATTGGGGAACGGTCTTCATGGCCATGCCATAGGACTCAATATTCTTATTCCCAAAAAAATTGGTCTGTGAACCTGTTGCAACTACCAGATAATCGTAAGCAATACCGCCAATATTGGTCTCCAGTCTTTTATTTTCAGTATCAATTTGCATGACCTCAGCCAAACGAAAGTAAAAATTGGGATAGCCTTGCAATACTTTTCGAATAGGATATGCGATGGAATCCGGTTCAAGACCTCCTGTAGAAACCTGATATAACAAAGGTTGAAAGGTGTGGTAATTGTGCTTGTCCAGTAAAAGTACTTGTACATCCTTCCCGGAAAGTTTTTTTGCTAAAGCAATGCCTCCAAATCCTCCTCCAATAATAATGATTCGTGGAAAACTGGATTGCGGAATGTTCATCTCTGACATGGTTATAAAAGTACATATTCCAGTTATTACAATCTTACTTTAGAAAGGGTTTTTTAGTACCTTTAGTTTTCTGACTAACTCATATAACCCATGAAAAAAATATTGCTCCTTTGCACATTGAGTGTATTAAGTACAGCCATATTCTCGCAAAAAAAGGCAGATGATGTGCTAAAGAAATTGGAATCCAACCAAAAAAAGTATTCGGATATAGCCCTTCAGATTTGGGATTTGGCTGAAATGGGATATTTGGAAGAAAAAAGTTCAGTTTTACTGCAAAAAACGCTTTCAGATGAAGGCTTTTCCATTCAAAAAGGCGTAGCGGGTATCCCAACGGCATTTGTTGCCGAATATGGTTCTGGATATCCTGTAATTGCAATTTTAGGGGAGTATGATGCACTTCCAGGACTTTCGCAGCAGGCGATTCCTGAAAAAAAGACAGCCAATAAAGCTGCAGGACATGCATGTGGGCATCATTTATTCGGTACTGCTTCAACTGCAGCGGCCATATCCGCAAAAGAGTGGCTAAAGGCCAATAATATTAAGGGCACTATACGATTTTACGGATGTCCGGCAGAAGAAGGAGGCTCTGGAAAAGTCTATATGGTACGAGAAGGGCTTTTTGATGATGTGGATGTAGCTCTGCACTGGCACCCAAGCTCACAAAATGCAGCCAATGCAGGTGCTGCCCTGGCCAATAAGTCTGCAAAGTTTAGATTTTATGGCACCTCTGCCCACGCTGCAGGCGCTCCAGATAGAGGTCGTTCGGCATTAGATGGTGTTGAAGCTATGAATATGATGGTTAACATGATGCGTGAGCACATTCCGCAAGAAGCTAGAATTCACTATGTAATCACCGACGGTGGCAAGGCGCCCAATGTGGTTCCAAATTTTGCGGAAGTCTACTACTATGCTCGACACGGAAAAAGAGATGTGGTAATTGATATTTTTGACCGAATCGTAAAAGCCGCTGAAGGTGCCGCGCTGGGCACAGGCACCACCATGGATTATGAAATGATTGGGGGAACGCATGAGCTTCTTCCTAATCTCACCCTGCAAAAGCTCATGCACAAAAAATTGAGTACGGTTGGAGGTATCACCTACACGGATGAAGAAAAGCAGTTTGCAGAAAAAATATCCAAAAGTCTTGGTTACGAGGAGTTGGATATGAAGCGTGCATTGAACATTCAACCTTATAAAGAAGAAGCTCGTGCCTATGGCTCAACTGATGTGGGCGATGTGAGCTTTGCTGTGCCTACAGTGGGCATGGGAACTGCTACTTGGGTGCCTGGAACACCAGCCCATAGCTGGCAAGCAGTTGCTGCTGGTGGCACTTCAATTGGAACAAAAGGTATGATGGTAGCGGCCAAAACGCTTACACTCACTGCACTTGAATTGTTTCAAGACCCAAAAATTGTGGAAAAGGCTAAAGAGGAGTTTCAAGAGCGTTGTGGAAAGGACTTCAAGTACATTCCTTTATTGGGGGATAGACCCCCTGCACTGGATTATAGAAAATAATTGACTCTCCGGATTTGTAACAAAATTTAAAGTTAGCAGACCTATTAGGAAAACTTACCAACCACATTGAACAAAGAACTGGAACATCGTTTTGTTACCGAGCTTGAGGATAATCAGAATATTGTCCACAAGGTTTGTAGTTTGTACACCAATGATAGGGATTCCCATAAGGATTTATTCCAGGAAATCACAATTCAGCTATGGAAAGCGTATCCTAAGTTCAGAGGAGATTCCAAGTTTAGTACATGGATGTATCGGGTAGCATTGAATACGGCAATTACACTCTACAGAAAGTCAAAAAAGAGAGTGGATACTCAAGATTATGATTCCGTAATCTTCAAAATAAAAGCCGACGAATATGACGATACAGAAGAAAAGCAACTGAAGTTGATGTACAATGCCATTAAGCAACTTGGGGATATTGACAAAGCCTTGGTGTTCTTGTATTTGGAAGACAAAGATTACAGCGAAATTTCGGAAACCTTGGGTATTACGGAAGTAAATGCGCGGGTAAAAATGAACCGAATTAAAAATAAATTAAGAACCATCTTAAATCCTTAGGTATGATGGATGAACTGGAACTCTTAAAAAAAGACTGGCAGAAGAAGGAGGAGCACCTTCCTAAACTGTCCTACGACGATATTTATCCCATGATATGGAAAAAATCATCTTCCATGGTGAAGTGGATTTTTTACATCAGCATCATAGAATTTGTCTTCTGGGCGGCAATAAATTTCGTTTCAAGCGACCCCCAATATATGCAGGACCTGAAAGCCATGCATATCTACAACATCATGATGGTATTGAATTTCGTCAACTATGGCATTATCCTGTATTTCATTTTTAAGTTTTACCTGAATTATAAGAAAATTTCGGTAACAGATTCTTCAAGAAAATTGATGAAAACCATATTGAAGGTAAAACGAACCGTGACACAATACGTATGGTTCAATCTAATCATCTTCGCAACTTACATGATCATAAGTCTTTATGGTGTCCTGATTTTTAGTGACGAAGGCAGGGAGATTGTGAAAACCGCTACAGAACAAGGAAATGAGATGACATTCTGGTTTCTGGTAATTGCCGTATCCATCCTCTTTACAGGAGTTTTGCTCGTGGTAATCTGGTTGTTTTATAGACTCCTTTACGGGATTTTGCTTAAGAGGCTCAAAGAAAACTATCGGGAACTTAAAAAGCTTGAAGTTTAATTCCCTTTATAGCTGTATCTCCGCTTTTGGTGCTCTTCTTCATAGGCAATCAAATCTTCCTCTGGGATAACATGTAAAAAAGAAGGATGCTGCTCAATAGCGTACTCCAATTTTTCAATTATGGCTTCAACGGATTCATTGTCATAATCTATCTCCAATGGGGTTTTTATATGCATGGATTGTAGTATGCCTTTCTTTTTTACACGAAGTCCCTTTTTATCAAAAGAACGTCTAAAACCGTCTATTACCACCGGCACTACTACAGGTTTATATCGTTTAATAATATGTGCCGTACCCTTTCGCAAAGGTTTCCAGGGGGTCGTTGTTCCTTGAGGAAAAGTAATCACCCATCCATCGTCCAAAGCTTTGGCAATGTTGCTGATATCGCTCATTTTCACCTGCCTGTTCACATCTTGTCCATCTGCCCTCCAAGTACGCTCAATACTAATGGAACCTGCATAGGCCAGTATCTTGGCCAAGATACTCTGCTTCATGGTTTCCTTGGCAGCCACATAGTAAATGTTAAGCTTCGGATTCCATAAGTATCCTAGATTTTTGATATTATCTTCCCTGCCACTTAAACTCGCATTGAAAACATGGAACATAGCTACAACATCTGCAAAATACGTTTGGTGATTACTAACAAAAAGGACATTGTTTTCCGGAAGGTCCCGAATCACATGTGAGCCCTCAATTTCGAGCGTATTGAAACCTTTATACCGTTGATGGGTCATCATACCGGCAATACGAATCAACCACTTTTTTAGAAAAAGGATATGTCCAAAAGGATTTTCTTTAAAGAGCCCCATATATAACTGTGAAAAGCTAATTTACAAAAATGCACCTTATAGCACCTGTTCAAGAAGTTCTTTGATTTCACTTAGCATCATGGCAGTGGCACCCCATACAGTATAACCATTTAGTTTAAAGGCAGGTACGTTAATATTTTTTGCATAAGATGTGCTCAATTTTTCTTCGGAAAGGTTGGTATGATCCAAAAAATCTGACAGATTGACCTCAACAAGTGCTTCTACCTCGCTTTCTTGAATTTGGAACACCTCAGGTTTGGAATACACTCCAAAATAGGGTTGAACCAGATAGTTACTCGGTGGAATGTATACTTCGCTAAGTTGCTTCAGCACCTCTACGGATTCTTTGGGTACCCCAACCTCTTCATAAGTTTCTCGCAAAGCGGTTTCCATAAGATTTTCATCTTCTGGTTCCAGTTTACCTCCTGGAAAAGCAATTTGGTTGGAATGCACGCCCCGATATGTCTTCCTCAAAATGAGTAGCAAATGAGTTAGTTGCTCATTATTTGGATAGAACAAGGCCATTACCCCTGCCTTTTTAGGGTTTTGTGCCTTTATTTTATTCAGTTCCAACCATTGTTTCCGAAATGCAGGTGACATTTTATGATGGGAATGGCTGCCGGGCAGCGGTAGATTTTTTATTTTTAAAACTTGTTCGTAAAACTCTTGAAAATCCATGAGGCTAATGAAATCAGCTTTGTTTACAAGTATACTACTATTTTTTTTGCTGTCCTGCGGTGAAAAAAACAAAAAGGAAGAGCAGCAAAGCGCAACCCAAGAAGAGGTAAAGGACAGTATTCCACAAGTGTCTGAAAACCTTGAACCCGAAGAAGAGGAAAAGGAAGAGGAGTTTGTATTGACAGAAGAAAATGCCATCGATTTCTTTTTTGAATATGCCAAAGAAGAAAAGGCAAACCGGGTAAAATTGACCACCAGCCTGGGTAGTTTTACCGTTCAGTTGTATGATAATGTACCGTATCATAAGGCCAATTTCATCTACCTGGCCCGCAAAGGCTATTTTGACAATACGCAGTTTCACCGAGTTGTTAAAGATTTTATTATCCAGGGAGGCAATTCAGATGATAAGGCAACTCCACAAAAAAGAAGGAAAATTGGTAGGTATTTGCTTCCCCCAGATGCTAAAAAGGGATACAAACACCATCGGGGGACCATATCCATGCCTAGTAGTGAAAGAGACAATCCACACAAATTGGCTTCTCCCTACGAGTTTTTTATTGTGGTGACCAAACCTGGGTCTTATCATTTAGATGGTTCATACACCCCGTTCGGGAGAGTGGTACAAGGAATGGATGTAGTGGATGCCATCAATGAAGTTCCTGTTGGTGACGGAGATTGGCCCTGGCAAAATGTGTATATCCTCAAAGCGGAAGTTCTGTAGTCAGGCCTTGGAAGAATAAATGTTAGGCAAGCGAATACTAAAACGCACTGCAAGAATCCGCATAACAATTACCGCTAATATTCCTGCCACATAAGCATATGCATCAGGAACGCCCAACCAGTTGACTATAAAATACAATGTTCCTCCTAGGATACATGCCGTAGCATAAATCTCTTTTCTGAAGATGACGGGGATTTCATTACAAAGAATATCGCGAAGCACACCTCCAAAACTGGCGGTCATGGTTCCCAAAGCAATGCACATCACAGGAGATAAGTTGGCCTCCAATCCTTTTTCAATTCCTAGCATAGTATATAGACCGATGCCTATAGTATCAAACAAAAAAAGTGACTTTCTCAAGTATTTTAGCTGACGAGAAAAAAGTATGGTCAACAATACGGTAATGGGAATAATGGTCACATAGGTCAAATCACGCATCCAAGTAACGGGAGTATTGCCAATCAGCAAATCCCGCAGTGTACCTCCACCAATAGCGGTCACAAAGGCAATAATTAAAACCCCAAAAAGATCCAGACGTTTATCCATTGCCACCAAAACCCCAGACACAGCAAAGGCAATGGTACCCAGAACATCGACCAATTGATAAAACTCCATTACATTTTTTGTGTATAAAAATTATAGTCCTTCAAAACGGTATCCAGATAAGGAGCATCATAAAGCTCTGAATTTGTATTCAAAATAGTTTCCACTTTTACACGGAGGGCTTTAAGGGTTTTAAAATCACTGCTCTTTTTAGCTATCAAATACGTTTCCTTAATCAAGCGTACATCTTTGTCTGTTAGCACAGTGACGTTGGTGAATTGCGGTTGATATTGCTCTTCCACCTCTTCCAAAATAGTATGGGAAACCTTGGTCTTGTTTTTGGTACTTATCACAACGGTTCCTGCAGCTGCATCCCCTACTCTTTGCCTTCGTTCAGAAAACAGGATACTAAGAATACCAATGGACCCCAGAAAAATCCAGATATCAACTAAGCGCAACATCCACCTAACCAAATAATTGCTCCAATGCACAGGCGTACCATCAACCCGAACGACTCGCATTTTTAGAAGCATTTTGCCCACTGTTCTCCCATTGAAGATGCTGTGCATCAAAAGACTATAGAACATGGCCGGTAAGAAGATAAGTGCCATTAAACCACGTTGCGTCCAACTATCCTCGTATACGTATGAAATGGCATCTCCAATAAGGTTAATCAAAATTGCATACATATAGAGAATAAGCCCATCTATTAAAAATGCAACAATTCGTTCTCCGATACCTACAATTTTGTAATCTAGATTTACATTTTGTGTGGTATTGATTTGGAGGTTACTCATATAACATTAATTTTAAGCTGTCGGTAAACAAAACATATGCGCGAAGCAGCTTTTGTGAAACAAAATAAGGAAAAATGGATAGCATTTGAAAAGGCCATCCTCAATGGTTCTTCCACAAGTCCCGACGAGTTGGCCGACGGCTATATCCAATTGACCAACGACTTGGCTTATGCCCAAACCTACTACGCTGAAAGTAAGACTTTATTGTATCTAAATTCACTTGCTTCGCAGGCGCATCAAAAAATTTACAAAAACAAAAAAGAGTCACGAAATAGAATTATTGAGTTCTGGGGATATGAATTTCCACTCTTTTTTAAACAATATCACAAAACACTGCTTATCGCTTTTTTGATTTTTGCAGTAGCTACGGCCATTGGAAGTTTATCCGCTTTAAATGATGCTTCTTTCGTTCGATTGATTCTTGGAGATGCATATGTAAACTTGACTTTGGAAAACATTGCTAAAGGTGAACCTACAGCTATCTATAAAAGTGGCAGTGAAATCGGTACTTTTTTGGGAATAACCATAAACAATATCCGAGTGGCCCTAATTGCTTTTGCCTTTGGGGTTATTACCAGTATTGGAACGGCCTATGTGCTTTTTAGCAACGGTGTAATGTTGGGAGCGTTCGTTACATTCTTTTATACCAAAGGCGTTTTTTTTGAAGCCAATCGTCAAATCTGGCTGCATGGTACCATCGAAATTTCAGTAATAATCATTGCAGGATGTGCTGGGCTAATTATGGGAAACAGTATTTTGTTCCCCAAAACCTTTTCACGCCGCGTTTCATTTATGAAAGGAGCCAAAGATGGACTAAAAGTGGTGGTTAGTACCATCCCATTCTTTATCATAGCAGGTTTTATTGAAGGTTTCATTACCCGATATGCCAATATGCCGGATTGGTTGGCGTTTCTCATTATTGGAGGCTCTTTGGCCCTTATTGTGTTTTACTATATCATTTATCCCATTACCCTAAACAAATTGAATGGCAGACAAATACCTAGAACTTAGAATTAACCGTGATTTTGGGGACATTCTCTCCGTTTATTTTGATTTTCTGAAACAGAACATCAAAACCTTTACCAACGTTTTCCTTCGGTACAATGGCATCTTCATCATCGGCCTTTTGATAACCAGTTATCTGTTGGTATCTGGTTTTGTGGGTTTAATTGCTGCTGATGGCTTATACGGCAATGGAAGTGGAACCGTTTCAGAAGAGGATTATCTCATCTATTTGTTTTCCGGATTAGGAATCTTCTTTGTCATATTTATGATAGTTGCTGCCCTAAATTTTAGCATCAGTTCCTCTTACTTGGTAAAATATGATGAAACCAAAGGAAACCTGTTTGACAAGAAGGAGGTTTGGAACCTGTTCAAAGATAGGTTGGGTAGTATTCTGCTATTCATAGTGATACTTGTTCCCATTTATCTTGTATTTATTGTTGTGGTTTTGATAACTGCCTTTATTCCATTAGCTGGCATATTTATTCAATATGTATTACAGTTTTTCTTAGCTGCTTGGGTTGGTGTTTCCTTTTTCTGTATGTTGACAGAGAAAAAAGGAGTAATGGATGCTTTTGGAGAAGGGTGGTCCTTGGTTATTAATAATTTTTGGAAATCCATCGGGGTCAATTTCATTTTAGGCCTCTTGAACGGGCTCCTATTTTTTATCATCATGGTAATCCCTGGGGTTATTATTGGAATATATACTTTTCATGTAGTAGAAAACAACGTGGATGTTACTGGTTCAGTCATTTCCATGGTCATTTATACTTTGGCCTTATGTTTAGTTTTGGTTGCGTCCGTCTATGCACAATGCCTTTCCCAATTTGTTAATGGAATTCTGTACTACGCACTTCATGAAAAGACGTATAACGTGAATACCCGAAGTAAAATTGAAGAAATAGGAGAGTCCAATCTGTGAGAAGGGTTATATGTCTTTTACTTCTATTCCCGTTTTTAGGGTTTGGCAATCTTCAAGACAAAGATTCGCTACAACTCAAGTATGATAGTGATTCCAAGTTGGAAGAGCGCAGTTTTAATCAAGACTTGTCTCAAAAATATCAAGGAGATGAATTCAATTATGAAATCAAAACTGGAGAATCCCAAAATCTGCTGCTCAGGTTTTTAAGATGGTTATTTGGTGGTTTGGGCGAAATTTTTGGTTTTGATGTTTCTCCCAACACTTTAAAGGTCATTCAATATTTCATTTATGTGTTGATGGGCCTCTTGGTCATCTATCTACTCGTTCGGTTTTTGGTCAATGAGCGATTTGGTTCCATTTTTACCAAGAAAGCAAATTCCATATTGGATGTAGATCTATCTGAACAGCATATTGAGAGTTTGGATTTGGATTCCCTGATGAACGAGGCGCTTCAAAAGAAGGATTATCGATTGGCAGTCCGGTATCAGTTTTTGAAGGTTTTGAAACGACTCTCCCAAAAGCAATTGATTGATTGGCATTTTGAAAAAACAAATTCGGACTACGAAAAGGAACTAAAAGAAAATCGGCTTAAAACAAAGTTCAAAGAGGTATCCTATCTCTACGAACATATTTGGTACGGTGAAAATCCCATAACGGAAAGGCAATACCAAAAAACAGACCATAGGTTCAATGCTCTAAACACATTAATTCCTTTATAAGATTTGGATAAACGGTCAAAAATAGTACTCGGTGTTTTTTGCTTGGTGATTCTTGGAATCATCATTACGGAGATAGTCCGTCCACGGCCAATTAATTGGAGACCCTCTTACACCAATGCGGATAAAATACCCTATGGTTGTTATGTGCTCTACAATGAACTCTCTGAACTCTTCAATACTACGGATATTGAAACGGTTTATGACAATACCTACGATGCCCTTAGCAAAACGGACAGTATCCAAAAATCAGGGTTCATTTTTATCAATAACTTCATCTACTTTGATGAACAGGAAACCTACAGACTTTTGGATTATGTGCATCAGGGAAACACGGTGTTTATAGCTTCTTCCGATTTTGGAGGGATTCTTTCAGACACACTCAATATAGGTGTTATGTCCAGTTATAACTTGCAGGAGGAAGAGGCGGAATTGAACTTTACAAATAACAAATTCAAGAATCAAAAGTATACCTATTCAAGGGGTCTCTCATATACACGATTTTCCAGTATAGACACCCTCAATTCAAAAGTCTTGGGTCACATAAAATATACTGAGCGTAACGTTTTGGAAAATAAACCGGACGAATATATTAACGCTCCCAACTTTATTCAGACCCAATTCGGTAAAGGAACTTTTCTCTTAAATACCATACCACAAGCATACACCAACTATTATGTTCTTGGAGACAATCAGGAATATGTGGCCAACACCTTTTCTTATTTCGAAGAGGACACTATTTATTGGGATAACTATAAGAAAACGGGAAGAGTGGTGGTAACATCACCGTTGCGGTTTGTACTCACACAAAGTAGTCTAAAATGGGCCTATTACCTCACTATGGTTAGCCTACTTCTTTTTGTTCTCTTTAAGGCAAAGCGGCAACAACGTATTATTCCAGTAATCAAACCTTTGGAAAATTCATCGGTGGAATTTGCACGCACGGTCGGGGCCTTGTACTATCAAAACAAGGATTATACCGATTTGATTCAAAAGAAAACCACCTATTTTTTGGCCTATCTCCGAAACCGATATCATCTGGAACTTTCCAATATTTCGGACAGGACTGTACAGACATTGGCGGCTAAATCAGGTAAAGGAAAAGAAGAAACTAAAAAGCTATTGGAGCTCATTGTTTCACTAAAAAATAAAAAGACGCATACCGAGCAAGATAGTATTCTACTTAATAAAACAATTACAGATTTTAAAAAGTAACACATGGAAGAAAACGAGGCACAAAACGAAGGTTTGGAGTTCAATTCAAGAATTGACCTAAGCCAATTACAATCGGCCGTTTCTCAAATACAAACTGAATTGGGCAAGGTCATTATTGGTCAAGAGCGGATGATAGAGTTGCTCATCATATCCATTTTGGCCAATGGCCATTCCTTGATTGAAGGTGTTCCCGGTGTGGCGAAGACAGTTACCGCTAAACTCCTGGCCCGTACCATGAATGTAGATTTTAGTCGGATTCAGTTTACACCAGACCTTATGCCAAGTGATATTTTGGGAACTTCCGTTTTTAATGTAAAGAACTCAGAGTTTGAGTTTAAAAAAGGACCTTTATTTTCCAATATTATCCTGATTGATGAAATCAACAGAGCACCCGCCAAGACACAAGCTGCCCTTTTTGAGGCCATGGCGGAACGACAAATCACCATGGATGGCACCGAATACACCATGGAACCACCATTCTTGGTGTTTGCCACTCAAAACCCTGTGGAGCAAGAAGGTACATATCGATTACCTGAAGCGCAATTGGACCGTTTTCTTTTCAAAATTGAAGTAAACTATCCTTCACTGGAAGAGGAAGTACAAATCTTGGAAAGCAAACACAATAACAAACATGTAGTGGAAGAAGAACTAGTGAGTCCGGTTTTGTCAGCGGTGGAAATTGCGGAATACCAAAAGATTATTAAAGAGATTACCGTAGAGAAAAACCTAATCACCTACATTGCCTCCATTGTAAACAATACCCGAAACAATGCAAACCTATACTTGGGTGCATCTCCACGGGCTTCCATTGCTCTAATGGATGCATCAAAAGCTCTAGCGGCCATGAACGGTCGAGACTTTATTACGCCCGACGATATTAAGAAAGTAGCGCCTTCTATATTGTCCCACAGAATTATTCTCACTCCAGAGCGTGAGATGGAAGGCCTAACAGCAAACCAAGTAGTAAAACAGATTGTAGAAAGCATCGAAATTCCAAGATAAAGAGACATTTGAAAAGATTTTTTAGACATATTTATCTGCAACAGCGCTTTTTTGTAGTGCTGGTCTCATTGATTGTAGGGTTTTTGCTTTCATACATATACCCAAGTCTATATGGCGTTTTCCGAATTTTGTTTTTTGCTATCTGTCTACTGTTGATAGTAGATTATATTTTGCTTTTTTCATCCAAGGGCAAACTGCAGGCCCGGCGGATTGTGCCGGATAAATTATCCAACGGAGATATGAACCCTATTCAAATTTCCATTACCAATAGATATCTTTTCCAAACTACCTGTAGCATTATTGACGAACTCCCTTTTCAATTTCAAAAAAGGGATTTTGGAATAAAAAGCACTTTGAATTCTGGAAAAACCAAATCGTTTGAGTATCAACTAAGACCTACGGAGCGTGGAGTCTACGAGTTTGGTAGCTTAAATGTTTTTTCATCATCACCCATAGGGTTTTTGGCCAGAAGATATCGATTTGACACATCTGCAGAAGTTCCGGTGTATCCTTCATTTCTTCAGTTAAGAAAGTATGACCTTATTGCCTTTACCAATCGCCTCCACGAGTACGGGTTGAAGAAAATAAGACGTATAGGCCATACTATGGAGTTCGAGCAAATCAAGGAATATGTGCAAGGTGACGATATCCGGAACATTAATTGGAAAGCAACAGCAAAGAAAAACCAGTTAATGGTAAACCAATACCAGGACGAAAAATCGCAGCCCATCTATTCGGTAATTGACAAAGGTAGGGTGATGAAAATGCCCTTTGAAGGTTTGAGCTTGTTGGACTATGCCATAAATGCAACTTTGGTCATCAGTAATATTGCTTTAAAAAAACAAGACAAGGCAGGCATGTTTTCTTTTAGCAACACTATTGAAAATCGGGTAGTCGCAGAGCGTAGAAACTCTCAAATGAACTTGATTCTAGAAACGCTGTATAACTTAAGAACCAATTATGTAGAGAGTGACTTTAGTAGATTGTATGTTGACATTAAACGTAACCTGAATCAACGAAGTCTACTCTTGCTATACACTAATTTTGAAACCCTTGATGCCTTGCACAGACAAATGGGGTACTTGCAGGCCATTGCCAAACAACATTTATTGGTGGTTATTTTCTTTGAGAATACCGAGCTGCATGAGTTTACTGATAAAAAAGCGGAAAACATCCAACAAGTATTTGAACAAACCATTGCCGAGAAGTTTGTCTATGAAAAGAAATTGATTGTAAACGAGCTGCGCAAACACGGAATTCAGACCATTTTGACCAAGCCTGAAGACCTTACTATCAATACAATCAACAAATATTTGGAAATAAAAGCTAGGGGGCTGATTTAGCTAATTGCTCAAAATCATTAAAAACATTTGCGGAGAAACCAAAAGGAGTCAAATTGGGCAATGCCGCTTCAGTTTTTGCTTTGTTTAGAAAGACAATGTCAAGAGATTCCAATTGAGGTTGAACTGTAACAGAACGCCCTGAGTATCGAAGCCTTCCATCTTTGTCTTTCTTTGAAAAAAGCTCAATGGTAAAACCTACGGTAACCCCACCCAAAATGGTAGCAATCAAATCATCATTGTCCCATCCATTATCCCTTTGACTTGCATCTACTGATTCTTTGGCCAAACCTATTAAGGTACTTCCGGCTACAGCACCAACAAAGGTCCAAACCCGGTTTCCGTCAGATGCTTTTTTTGCTATCCCTGCACCCACTAAACCAAACAAGCCACCTCCAACAAAATGAAGTGCCTTATCGCGTTCTATTTGCCCATGCATAGTAATCGCAAGGCATAAAACGACCATTGTGGGGATGAGTCTTTTCATACGGGCTAAAAGTATCAAAAAGTGCAGTGAAAACCTATAAGGAAGGTATTCGGTTTTTTGCTGTATTATATTCCGCTATTATTTCGGAGATAATTTCAGAAGCGGGCTTAATATCATGAATAAGACCAGAGACCTGACCGATTTCCAATTCGCCATTTTCCATATCCCCTTCAAACATACCTCGTTTAGCGCGGGCACGTCCCAAAAGTGTTTTTAATTCTTCTACAGAGGCATGGTTCTGATACGCTTGTTGAACTTCCTGGTAAAACTCATTTTTCAACATTCTTACTGGGGCCAATTCCTTTAAAGTAAGTTGGGTATCCCCTTCCTTGGCTTCTACCACAGCTTTTTTAAAGGTTTCATGGGATGACGCTTCAATACTTGCCACAAACCGACTTCCAATTTGAACACCGTCAGCCCCCAATATCATAGCAGCCAACATGGCCCTTCCAGTCGAAATCCCCCCAGCAGCAATCAAAGGAATTTCTATTTGTTCCTTTACAGAAGGAATCAAGACCAGTGTGGTGGTTTCGTCTCTACCATTATGTCCACCTGCTTCAAACCCTTCTGCAACAACGGCATCTACACCAGCATCTTGCGCTTTAAGTGCAAATTTTACGCTGCTAACCACATGTACAACGGTGATTCCCTTCTCCTTCAAAAATGATGTCCAGTTTTTTGGATTTCCTGCGGAAGTGAATACAATCTTGACCCCATTTTCAATAATTATTTGCATAAGCTGGTCCAAATCTGGATAAAGCATGGGCACATTAACGCCAAAGGGTTTATCCGTGGCTTTTTGACATTTTTTAATGTGCTCATCCAGTACTTCAGGATACATACTGCCTGCTCCTATGATTCCCAACCCCCCTGAATTGGAAACTGCAGACGCCAGACGCCAGCCACTGGCCCAAATCATTCCTGCCTGAACAATGGGGTATTGAATATTGAAAAGCTCGGTAATTCTATTTTTATTCATATTTCTTTATGATATAACCCCTGAACCAATTAGTTCATCTTTCAAATACCAGGCAACAAACTGACCTTCGGTAATGGCAGATTGTTTTTCCTCAAAATCCACGTAGAGTCCAGATTCAATTTTATACAATGTGGCCTTTTGCAAAGGTTGGCGATACCGGATTCGGGCCATTACCTTCATAGTTTCATCAGGCTGCAACGATAAATCAGGTCTTACCCAATGCAATTCTTCTTCCTTTACAAAAAGGGTCTGTCGGTAAAGACCTGGGTGCATTTTTCCCTGCCCTGTGTAAATGATGTTCTTTTCCACATCTGTTTCTATTACAAATAAAGGTTCCTTAGTGCCACCTACATCCAGACCTTTCCGTTGGCCTATGGTAAAATAATGTGCCCCCTGGTGTTCTCCCACCACTTTTCCATCGGATTCGGCATAGACTTTCTTTTCAGAAAGAAAAGCAAGTTCATCACGCTTTGAGTCAAAAGTTGGCGCACTGTCTTCAAAATGATGTGCTGTTGAAGGAACTTCCACAATCACTCCTTTTTTCGGTTGAAGTTTCTGTTGTAGAAATTCAGGCAGTCGAACTTTTCCAATAAAGCAGAGACCTTGGGAGTCTTTTTTATCTGCAGTAATTAACCCATTGTCAGCTGCTATTTCTCTTACCTCTGTTTTGGTCAATTCTCCTATTGGGAAAAGTGTTTTGGACAATTGCTCTTGTGATAATTGACATAGAAAATAGGACTGATCCTTGTTTTTATCCACCCCCGCTAGCAGTTGATGGGTCTCATTTCCATCTTTATCCAAGATGGTTCCTTTTCGGCAGTAATGCCCCGTAGCCACATAATCGGCGCCAAGCTGTAATGCTATTTTCAAAAACACATCAAACTTAATTTCACGATTACAGAGCACATCAGGGTTTGGGGTACGTCCCTTTTCATATTCATTGAACATATAATCAACAATGCGTTCCTTATAAACTGCGCTCAAATCGACAGTCTGGAATGGAATTCCCAATTTTTCCGCCACAATCAGTGCATCGTTACTGTCCTCCAACCAAGGGCATTCATCAGAGATGGTAACCGAGTCATCATGCCAATTCTTCATAAATAGGCCAATCACTTCGTAGCCCTGCTCCTTTAATAAATAGGCAGAAACACTAGAGTCTACTCCTCCCGATAAACCAACAACAACCTTCTTCATTTTGTTTTAATTGACCATGCAAAATTACAAAATAGCCCTTGATATTCTTATGCCTCTCTTAGTCGTTGTTAAATACTCTTTCTAACCTCTTTAGATGATTTTTACAATTTTATGAAACCTTATATTCCTAATCGATAGGTATTTTATCGTACAGTTTAAAAACAATAGCATTGGTAAATAATTTGTTTAACAATTAAGATTTGCTAATAGTTATGATAAAAACATAAAGGAAATTGATTAACAATAGTGCGCTCATCTTAGACAAAATAGCACCTTTAGAAAAAGTTACATCCCTTGATATTGAACCGTTTAATAGCAAATTACATATTATTTACTAGAAGACTTTTTCTAGATATTAGTCTTACTTAGCCGTCTTCGTTGAATCTCAACTTCCACCTCACACTTAATTCAATTAGACATTCCATTAAACCCAGTTTTTAGTGAATCTCAAATTTTGTTTAACCATTTTGTTAAACTTTTTATAAAAAAGAATAAACAGAAGCAACTTTTTTGGTTCAAAATAATCTTAAAAACATTAAACAAAAATCTAAAAACATATTTTATGAAAGCACTAATTAGATTATCCCAAATCACCCTAGTAATTTTTTCCTTCGTCCTCGCGTCATGTTCTGATGACGACGATGGGGGTTCAAATACGGATCAACCTACACTTAATATTGTAGAGACTGCCCAAGCCACTTCAGATTTAAGCAGCTTGGTAAGTGCCTTGCTACAAGCTGATGAAAGTGCCGACAACGATTTAGTTAGTGCTTTAAGTGGAGAAGGACCTTTCACAGTCTTTGCACCTACCGATGCTGCTTTTTCAGACCTTCTAGCGCAATTGGACGGTTTTGATAGTTTAGATGATTTCAACAATCAAGAATTGCAAAACCTTTTAGCGGTTATTCTCGAGTATCACGTTATTGCAGGAACTGCAGCGTTTTCTACAGATTTAAGTGATGGACAAACATTAACAACGCTTCAAGGTTCTTCCCTTACAGTATCAACCGATGGAGGTGTTTTTATTCAGGATGCCACAGACGTATCTGCTACGGTTACCGCTACTCGTGATGTAGAAACTACTAATGGTGTTGTACATGTTATCGATAAGGTACTATTACCACAAACTATTTTGGATGAATTAGCTGATATTATCTTAATTCCAATTACAGATTTGGCAATAGCGAACACCAACCTTCAAAGTTTGGTTGCTGCACTACAAGCTGCAAATGGTGACCTACCTACAGTTCTTAGAGGAGATGGCCCTTTTACTGTTCTTGCTCCGACTGATGAAGCCTTCGAACTTTTCTTGGATGGTGCAGAACTTAGTGATTTAGATGCTGACGTTTTGACCAACGTTTTATTGAATCATGTAATTAGTGGTCAAGAGTTATCCTCAACAGACTTAGAAGGTTTAGGTTCGGGGTATTCCAATACCCTTGCAACAGGCCCTGGAGATGAGAACCTAAGTATCTATTTCGATACAACCGATGGTGTTGTATTCAACGGTATTGCTGAAGTAGAAACACCTAATGTAAAGGCTTTAAATGGTATAATACATGTGGTAGACGAAGTTATAGTTTTACCTACGGTAGTAACATTTGCCGTAGCAGACCCTAATTTCTCAACTTTAGTTTCGGCCTTAACCGATTTGACTCCGGGAACTAATTTTGTATCTATACTTTCTGCACAAAACGGAGATGGGGATGACCCATTTACTGTGTTTGCTCCTACCGACGATGCCTTTGATAAGTTAATGGCCATCCCAGGCGAAGCTGACTTGGTCCCTATTCTCCAACATCATGTGGTGGCTGGTGCTAACGTTCGTTCAGGAGACCTTACGCCAAATGGCGATACTATGGCCACTACGCTGGAAGGTGACATGATTACCATTACGCTCCCTGGTACAGATGACAACATTGCTGATGTAACCGATGGTTCTGGTAATACAGGAATTGGCATCGATGCTGTAGATGTTCAAGCCATAAATGGTGTAATCCATGTATTGGACACTGTTTTGATTCCGGATACCAACAACTAAATAATATGAAAAGGGATATGGCTAGAACACCATATCCCTTTTTCACCTCGCACATATTTAAACCTTAAAACACATATGAAATGAAAAAAGTGCTACACCTAAGGAGCAAACTCCTTTTAACGCTCCTTGCGTTATTCACATTTATCGCCTGTTCAGATGATGATGAACAAGCCCTAGCGGAAATGGTGATTGAAAATCAAAAAAACATTGTAGAAACGGCCCAAGGCAATGATGCTCTTGATTCGTTAGTTGCGGCTTTGACCACAGCAGACCTAAACGATGATTCAGATTTAATTGAAACACTAAACGGAGATGGTCCTTTTACTGTATTCGCACCTACTAATGAAGCCTTCACAGCATTACTTGGAAGCTTAGATGGCTTTGACAAACTAGAAGATTTTGACACCGAAGAAGAAAGAGCGCTATTGGCGACAATTTTACAATATCACGTTGTATCCGGAACTGCAGCGGCGTCCACTGATTTAAGTGATGGTCAAACCATCGGAACGGTACAAGGAGAAAATGTGACCATAACCAAAAACGATAAGGTATTCATAGGAGACGCTACAGAAACAGATGCCGAAGTAATCATACCCGATGTTGCTGCTTCAAATGGCGTTGTACATGTCATAGACAAGGTATTGTTGCCTCAAGAAGTTATTAATGCATTGACACCTCCTGACTCTGAAACCCTAGTGGATATTGTAGTCGCAACAGACGCACTATCACTTTTGGAAGCGGCGGTTATCAAAGCTGGATTGGTAGATACTTTGAATGGTGATGGACCTTTTACAGTTTTCGCACCTACAGATGACGCCTTCGTAGCCTTATTGGATATTCTAGGAGATGATTACTCCTCATTGGATGATTTTGATACTGAAGAGGAAATCGATTTGCTTCGTAACATTTTATTGTATCATGTAATTCCAGCCCAAGTGCTAGAAGCAGATTTAGCTGCTGGCGATGTTGGAACTGCTTTCGCAGGAAATTCTATTTCCGTAATTGCCTCCGGTGATACTTTCGTAATTGGTGATGCTTCAGATGTTGACGCGAACATCACAGGTACGGATATCTTAGCTTCTAATGGAGTAGCCCATACCATAGATAAAGTTTTATTGCCGCAAGCTGCTCTGGATTTTGTAGCTACCCTTCAATTAAAAACTATCGTTGAAATTGCTATCGAAACCGACGATTTAAGTCTTTTAGTAAAGGCTTTACAGACAGCAAATGCCGGGCTTGTAGAAGCGTTGGGCGGAGAAGGTCCCTTTACCGTTTTTGCTCCTACCAATCAAGCATTTATTGATCTCTTGGATATTTTAGGTGATGACTACCACAGTTTATCCGATTTTGATACTCAGGAAGAAATTGATTTACTTATTGATATTCTAACGTATCATGTTGTGCCAGATATTGCTGCCTTCTCTACAGACTTGACTGATGGACAACAAATCCCAACTCTTTTTGGAGATAAGCTTGGTATCAATTTGAAAAACAATACTGTGCATGTTATCGATGCTACGGATGATAATGCCACTGTGGTATTACCTAATGTAGAAGCCAGTAATGGTGTAGTTCATGTGATTGATAAAGTTCTCTTACCACAAGTAGCTCTGGATTTTGTGGCTTCACTACAACTGAAGAACATTGTAGAAATTGCTATTGAAACTGACGACTTAAGCATTTTGGTAGATGCACTGATTGCTGCCAATGCAGGATTGGTGGAAACTTTGAGTGGAGATGGTCCATTTACAGTGTTTGCACCAACAAACCAAGCATTTATTGATTTATTGGAAGCCCTAGGTGATGACTTTAACAGCCTATCGGATTTTGACACTGAAGCGGAATTGGACTTATTGGTCACCATTCTTAAATATCATGTAGTAGCCGGTACAGCTGCATTCTCTACGGATTTATCAGATGGACAGCAGATTCCAACTTTCCAAGGAGAAAGCGTGGGCATCAACATAAAAAACCACACAATACATATTGAAGATGCCACCGATGATAATGCCACCGTTGTGCTCCAGGATGTTGAGGCCAGTAACGGTGTAGTGCATGTTATAAATAAAGTATTGCTACCACAAGAGGCCTTGGATGCTTTGACTCCTCCTACCCCGAATATTGTTGAATTGGCTCAATCCGTGGATGATTTAAGCTTATTGGTTGATGCATTAATACAAGCAGATGCAGGTCTAGTGGGCGTTTTGAGTGGAGATGGTCCATTCACCGTTTTTGCTCCTACCAATCAGGCTTTCGCTGATTTATTGGACGCTCTAGGTGACAACTTTAATAGCTTGGCAGATTTTGATACTCCTGCGGAAAAAGAACTTTTGGCAAAGGTACTTACTTATCATGTAGTTTCAGGAGATGCGGTAGCGTCAAGCGATATAAGAAATCACCAAAGGTTTCACACCGTACAGGGCGAAGATTTAATTGCAATCTTCAAACATAGAAATGGAAGCGACCAACTCTTCATTCGCGACAAGACCCATGTGGATGCCAAAGTGATTGGAGCTGATAATGTAGCAAGCAATGGAATTGTACATATAATCAACAAAGTTCTTTTACCTCAAGAAGTTTTGGATGCGTTGCACTAAAAATTTAAGGTGAATAGACTTTTTTGTAAGTATTTTATTATTAAAGAAGCTCCCTTTATTTCGATAAAGGGAGTTCTTTTATCTGGAAAAAAAACCGTTCGTCGATGAGACATCAAAAGGATGATTTTTACCATACAAAACCCTTCCTTTTACAACTATTAATTTTTTAACCGACGATTGTGCTGCATCTTTGAAGTCCCAAATCTTTCCAAACTATACCTATCAATGCAAATGCCCTCTTCAAAAGAGGGCATTTTTTATTGCTACGCGTTTCTAATCTTTTATTTCTTCTTCTAGAACATCAATTATCTCATAACCTTCCTCTACGGCCTGATAAACAGCTTCATTCAGTTCATAGGCAGTAACTCCATCAAAATTAATTTCTTCGGCATCCTCGGGCAATTCATCTAAAACCGCTCCAATAGGTGGAGTAGCAATTTCATAGGAATCTTCTACTTGTTGATAAAAAACTCCATCAGCATAGTTATAGTTCACACCGCCTACGTTGATTACCACTGCAGTCGCTGGCAAAACCCTCAGGCGAAATCCTCTTGGGGGAAAGGTTCTGAAGTATACACCACGCTGTCTAACGTAAAACATACCTCCTACTGGATAATAATTTACCCTTCTATAACGAATGGCACGCGTGTTTGCTGGCAAACGTCTTAGTGTCCTTCTATAGATTCTTCGGTTTTGTCTTCGAATTCGTCGTTTGGCAGGTCTATTTACCCTAGAAGTTCTGACCACGGTTCTATTGACAGTAACCTGGGCCTCAACAGATTCCATGGGTCCAAAAAAAGATACCAAAAAGCAAAAAAGAATGAGATTTATATATTTCATGGCAACGTGTTTATGATTTTTTGGTTTGACTCTGATTAACATCAAAGGTTTAATCCTATAATCATAAAAACGAAGAAATTGACAGCTTTGTATACTTATCCGCGACCTCCTGTTTTCTTTTGGGCTTCGGCTTGCTCCATCATCTCACGCATTTTACGCTGGAACTTGTTCTCCTTTTTAGGTTTCTTTTTATTCTCTTGAATCTGCGCATGGATTTTATCCTCATCCAAAATGTAGTTCTTTATGGCCAACATGATAAATATGGTAATCAAGTTAGAAACAAAGTAATACAAACTCAGACCACTGGCATAGTTGTTAAAGAAAATCAGCATGAACAAAGGAGACAAATACATAATGAACTTCATATTGGGCATTCCCGGTTGCTGTTGCATTTGCATGGTCTGCCCCGTGGTAAGTGTCATATAAAAGAAGATGGCAATAGAAGCCAAAATAGGAAACAGACTTACATGATTGCCGTAAAAACTCGAAACAACAGGAATATGTGTACTCCATTCGAAAATGGTATCGTAGGAAGATAAATCCTCCGCCCACAAGAATGATTTTTGTCTTAACTCAAAAGAAGTTGGGAAAAACATGAAAAGCGCATAGAAAATGGGCAATTGCAGCAATGCCGGGATACATCCGCTCATAGGACTCACCCCTGCCTTGTTGTACAGCTTCATGGTCTCCTGCTGTTTCTTCATCGCATTGTCCTTATGCTTCTCATTAATTTCAGTAATCTCTGGCTTCAATACCTTCATTTTGGCTTGAGACAAATAGGATTTATACGTTACCGGAGATAATGCCAAACGTACTACTATGGTCATTATGATAATGGCAATTCCATAAGGTAAAAATGAACTTAAGAAACCGTAGAAAGGTGTAAACACATATCGGTTTATCCATCCGAAGATTCCCCAACCAAAAGGAATGGATTCCACTAGACCCAAATCTTTGTAGTCATCCAATATTTTTACATCTGTAGGGCCATAATACCAGTGCATATTCTGGGACAGTTCACCACCTTGAAGCTCCAGCGGGGCTTTGGTGCTATACTCTTTGGTGAAAAGCATATCCTTACTTTCCTCTTCAACTAAGTTTTTGGAAATCAGGTCAGCAGTTTTGAAATGGTTATCTGTGGCGAGAATGGAACTGAAAAAGTGTTGTCTATAGGATAACCATTTTATATCCGCTTCAGTCTCTTCATCCAATTTGCTGCTTTCAGAGAGTTTGCTGATTTTTCCTTCATCATGGTTATAGGTCAGACGCGTATATCTATTCTCATATTGGACACTTTTGTTATGTCGAATACCTTTTAGATTCCATTCTAAAGTAATGGGTCGACTATTGCTGATAATACCGTTAAGTCCTTGGGAACGAATGGTGAAATCTACCAAGTAATCGTTTGGCTTCATTTCATATCTATATTCCAAAAATTGATTTTCGGACACCTTGGCTTTCATGGAAAGTACTTGGGTATCCCCGTTTTTGGAAAGATTAGGTTCAAAAAACAAATCAGCCGTACTTAACGTCCTATTGTCATTGGTCGCAAAATTTAAAGCAAAACTGGCGTTGCCATCTTTCACCAAAAACACCGGAATGGAGTCATAGGTCACAAAATCTTTCATTTTCACCTCTACAATCTGCCCTCCTTGATTGGCCACTTCCAGATATAACAACTCATTTTCAAGAGTGGTGGTCTCTTCGGAAACACGCGTAAATCCAAACGCACCTACCTGATTCTTATATGAAGCTACAGCTGTAGAATCTGCTGTATCAACAATCTTTTTTGGTTCTTGAGGTTTTGTAGTGGTTACTTCCTCAACTTTTTTGGCCTCGGCTTCAATCTGTTCTTGCTCCGCTTTTTGAGCTTCCAATTCCTCTGGTGTAGGCTGATTTTGATAGAACATAAAAATCAGAATCCCAAAAATCAACACAAATCCAATTATGGAATTGATGTCCAGCTTCTTTTCCTCCATGAAAGTTATTTAGTAATATCTTTTAACTTGGCAATATCGGTGGCAAATATATGTCCAAAAGCGCAGTTTATGCCAAACTGGCATTAGTTTGTTGTTTTTGCATCAAAACTGCCTTCACAAATCCTACAAATAAAGGATGTGGGTCTGCTACGGTACTTTTATATTCAGGATGGTACTGAACTCCAACAAACCACGGATGTGAAGGAATCTCTATCACTTCCACCAAACCTGTTTTGGGATTAAAACCAGAAGCTACCAAGCCAGCTTCTTCCATTTGGGACTTGTAGTCGTTATTGAATTCGAATCTGTGCCTATGTCTTTCCGAAATTTCGGTCTGGCCGTATACCTCTTGCACCAAAGTTTCATTCTGAAGTTGACAATCCCAAGCGCCCAATCTCATGGTTCCACCCATATTGGTTACTGACTTTTGTTCCTCCATTAAATTAATAACGGGATAAGGAGTATTGTCATCCATTTCGGTGGAGTTGGCATTTTCAAGACCAAGTACATTTCTAGCGAACTCAATGACCGCCATCTGCATACCCAAACAAATACCTAAAAAAGGAATATTGTTTTCACGGGCATATTGCACTGCCAATATCTTACCTTCAATACCTCTCTCCCCAAAGCCTGGTGCGACCAAAATACCATCTAAGCCCATCATCTTTTTATCCACATCATTCTTGGAAATATGTTCAGAGTGAATGGAGCGTACCTCAACCTTCACCTCATTGGCGGCACCCGCATGGATAAAAGATTCCAAAATGGACTTGTAGGAATCTTGTAACTCCACATACTTTCCTATCAATCCTATTGTAACCTTACTCTTAGGGTTTTTATGACGATTTAAGAATTGCTTCCAAAGATCGAGTCCTGGAACTTTATCATCTGGAAGAGCCAGTTTTTCCAATGCCACGGTATCCAATCCTTCCTCCTGCATCAACAAAGGAACATCATAAATAGTGGATGCATCAATGGATTGAATGACCGCTTCTTGCTTTACATTGCAAAACAGCGCCAGCTTTCTTTTAATGTCTTCGGATATTTCATGCTCGGTACGGCAGACCAAAATATCAGCCTTTATTCCACTCTCCATCAATGTTTTGACCGAGTGTTGCGTGGGTTTGGTTTTAAGTTCCCCAGCTGCAGATAAGAAAGGAACCAAGGTAAGGTGCACCACAATTCCATTGTTATCTCCCAATTCCCAAAGTAATTGTCGTACTGCTTCTATATAGGGTAAGGATTCAATATCACCCACTGTTCCTCCAATTTCTGTGATAACAATGTCGTAATCACCACTTTTGCCCAAAATTTGGATACGTTCCTTTATTTCGTTGGTAATATGAGGTACTACTTGGACCGTTTTGCCTAAAAATTCACCACGTCGCTCTTTTTCAATAACACTTTGGTAAATTCTTCCTGTGGTTACATTATTCGCCTGTGAGGTACGTACGTTCAAAAAACGTTCGTAATGTCCTAAATCCAAGTCAGTTTCCGCCCCATCATCCGTTACGTAACACTCACCGTGTTCATAAGGATTAAGCGTACCTGGATCTACATTAATGTAGGGATCCAATTTCTGTATTGTGGTCGTATAACCTCTGGCCTGAAGCAGTTTGGCCAAAGATGCGGCGATGATTCCTTTTCCTAAAGAAGAAGTTACTCCCCCCGTAACGAAAATGTATTTTGTCTGCGACATGAATGGGATTTCTATTACGGGATGTAAAGGTACAAATTGAAGAATAAATGGAGCGTTTTTGTAAGGAAAATAATTCTACCCGACCTCAATAAAAAACAAGTTTTACATTCAAATAGTTTAACCTTTTGGAAACTTAGATATAAACTACCCGAATAGTTAAAATTCTATATTGCCTTTTGAAGTTGATTTTAGAAAATCTGAAAATTTAGTATGAAAAAGATTGATTTTACCCGCTCCTTTCTAATTCTCGTTATGGGTTTGTTCATTGTTTCTTGCAGCAATGATGATGAAACCATAGATTCAATAATAGGCGAAGATGAAGAAATTGTAAACGAAGAAAACTCAGCTGATGACTCCGAAGATAATTCTGATACTACAGAAGATGGAAATGAGGATAGCACAGATGATGATTCTAGTGATTCGGATGATGGTGATGATGATGGCAACAATGACGACTCTTCTAATGATGATACTGAGGGAGAAGACAGTTCCAACGACAATGATTCTTCCAATGAGGATTCTTCTGAAGCGATGTTAGTTGGAGATTGGAGATTGGTGAGTGCCACTGTTAATGATGGACAGGCCTCTACCGATTTTAATGGGTCTACAATCAATTTTCCTTTTACCTCAACATCAAAAGATGAAGATGTGAATATTTCGTTTCAGGAAAATCCCAATGTCATACAAGGTATGGGACAATATACCAATGTGATTGAATTCTCTTTTCTGAGTTTAAACTTTACGGAAGAAGCCACTTTTGATAGTCCTCTTACCAATGGAAGCTGGGAAATGATCAATGATGAACTTGTAATAAGCGACAACACCCAAGGCAATGGCACTTTTGTAATTAATGAGTTGACGGCAAATACCTTGATATTGCAAACCGATTTTGAACAGACGGTACCAACTAATGATTTTGAGTTAGATGCTACTGGCGTCCTTATTATAGAGCTAGCTAGAAACTAGGTTTTTTCTTTAGGGAATTCTTTTTGGAGTTTTCGTATGATTGGCTCCAAACCATTGTCCTTTATGGTCAACATGGTTTCCAAATACCGACCCAATTTACCATCTGGAAATCCTTTTTGTTTGAACCAAACCAAATAAGGAAGTGGTAAATCTACCAAGTACTCATCCTTAAATTTTCCGAAAGGCATCTTATAATGAGCCAATTGAAGAAGCTCTTCTTTGTTGGGTTGTATTTCCATTTACAGGCCTAAAGTACTATCTTTCTTCGAACAATCTTTGTTTCATGAAAAGACGCAATTTCATTTCAGCAACCGCAGCAGGAACAGCTAGTCTGATTTCAACTTCTGTCTTAGGTCAGGAAGTAAAAAATCAAAAAGAATTCAAACTAAAGAACAACATTAACCACAGTGTGTGTCAATGGTGTTTTAATCATCTGCCTTTGGAGGATTTTCTGAAAGTGTTGAATGAACTTGGTATCAGGGCCATAGATTTGATAGGCCCCAAAGACTGGCCACTTTTAAAACAATACAACATTCATTGCTCTATGTGCAACGGAGCGGAAATAAGTCTTACCGAAGGATGGAATGACCCTAAGTATCATGAAACTCTAATAAAGAATTACACCGAAATAATACCCAAAGTTGCAGACGCTGGCTATACCAATCTCATTTGTTTCAGTGGAAACCGTAGAGGTATAAATGACTACGTGGGTTTGCAAAATTGTGTGGATGGCCTTTCTCAAATACTGCCCTTGGCGGAAAAACATGGTGTGGTCATTCAAATGGAACTTTTCAATCAAATCAACCATCCAGACTATATGTGTGACAGTACCCTCTGGGGGGTGGAGCTGTGCAAAAGACTGGGTAGCGATAACTTTAAGTTACTCTACGATATTTACCATATGCAAATTCAAGAGGGTGATATCATTAGAACCATTCAAGAATACCACCCGTATTTTGGGCATTATCATACGGCTGGAGTTCCAGGGCGAAACGAAATTGATGAAACCCAAGAACTATACTATCCCGCAATTATCAAGGCTGTGTTAGATACTGGTTTTAAAGGGTATGTAGCCCAAGAATTCATTGTGACATGGGAAGATAAAATTGCTGCTTTAAAGGACGCATTTGTACGATGTGATGTTTAATCCATTGCCGGCACAATAAAATCATTCATCAAGGTATCTGTATACCCATGTGCTTTTCTCTTACCATAGTTTGTAGTTGTAATTACCACGGTAACATCTTTTTCACGGAGAGATAGTACTTTTTGTCCGCCATTTCCGGACATATAGTATGCATCATATTTCGTTTCCTTTCCAAAGGATTTCATCCACAACAAATAGCCATAATCAACTCCTTCTCTAGCATTCACTTTAACGGAAGTTGCCTTTTTCACCCATTCTTTGTCTATTATTTTCTTTCCATTCCATTTGCCATCTTGAGCAAGCAATTGAATCATCTTAAGTAAATCACGGCTTCTATATTCACTTCCTCCAGCGGTATTCAATAAACCTAATGGAGTATGATGTAAATTATAGTCCTTAATTTCCAATGGCTCAAAAAGTTCATTCTTGGCAAATTCATCAAGGGATTGTCCAACAGCAGATTCAACCACCTCCGCCATGGCCGCTGCTCCTGCAGTACAGTAGCTCATAACCCTACCATAAGGAGACTCATCCGGTTTGGGTCCAAAAGGGTAAGAACGTACGGGAAGGTCTAAAAAGAATTGAAGCCAATCTTCAACTATATACATACGCTCTTCGTTTCCCCTAGAGAAAAAATTATCATCATTACATTCAAAGATGGAACTCATGGTCAACAAGTCTTCAATAGTAGTTTTATCTTTTCTTGCATCTGGATTCTTGATAGGGTTTCTAGGTTTTAAATATTTAGAAATTAATTCTTTCTCAGATTCAATGTACCCTTTAGTAATGGCAATACCCGTAAGAAGGGTCGCCATAGTCTTGGTTACCGACCTTGTGTTGTGCTTTGTATTTTGGTCTGTTCCGTTGAAGTACTGCTCAAATACCAGCTTTCCATCTTTGGCAATTAAAACGCTCGTAATGTTTTCATAGTCACCTTTTTCTACTTTGTCGACCATTTCATCAAGTAAGGTGCTTGAAATTCTATGTTCATCTGAAAAATCCAATTGGGCTTGTACCGATTCAACAACAAGGGCAAAGCATACAAAAATTAGTAATCTTATCATGTTTGTTTTATTTACAACACGAATTAACTACCCTTTTAAAACTTATAATAGAATGAAATTAACATGAGGTGAATTTCATTATTTAAACGCTTGCCTATAAACTAGTGGTGTGGTATTGAAATACTTTTTAAATGTTCGTGTATAATGACTTTGGTCCGAGAAACCAGAGTAATATGCAATCTGAGTGAGAGAAAACTTGGAGTTAATCAACGCGGGAAGGGATTTCTTTATTTTGTGCATTCTGATGTACTCGCCAAGAGTTACATTACGATATTTTGGAAAGCTTCTAGACAGATGCACCGGATGTATTCCTAATTTTGCTGCTAGATTTTCTAAAGAGAGTATATCCTCACCATCATAGATTAAATCTTCCAAAGTTTTTATCCAACCAGGTTCCATTTTATGGATATGCTTGTCGTTTTCCCACAAACTATCACATAATTGATAAACCAAGGCATCTAATGCAAGGGAAGTGAAAACATCATCAACCTTAAATTCATAATAAATTTTGGCGAGGGTATGATGTGAGTTAGGGTGGGTAATCATTTTACTTCCTTCCCATAATCCAAGGTCCAACTCCTTTTCTTTAAACCAATTTCTATCTAATTCAATATGAAATCCCTTTGCATGGGAAGACTCTTTGGTATTCTTATGGATTTCTTGCCAATTAAGAAATAAGAAACTTCCAGAAGGACATAGTCTTGAGCCTTTTTTATTTAAATCCTTTACATTACCTCCGAGCACAAACATGAAATAGGGGTTCTCATGGTAATGCCAATCAGTTTCCGGTAGGTGATAGTCATATTCAGAGACTGAAAAACCAAAATTCTTCAGCTCAGTTTTTTTAATTCCGTAGTAGACACCGCTTTTTCGAATCTTCATAGTATGAAGAGTTCATTTTTTGGAAAATGTTACAGAAGCGCGATAGTTTATTTCCCTAAAGCTTCTGCAATCTTTTTATTCCACTCCAATTGTTTTTCCTTGTTTCGGGAGAAATTGGTCTCCCAATCGTATAACTCTTGGAATTCTCTTAATTCTTTTAGAATGTCTTTGTAAATCTTCCGTATTTCCGCTTTGACGTTATCCGAAAATGAAGTACGGTTCAACTTTTCCCGCATTTTACGTGCGAAAAGCTCGGTAATATCAAAATGCAATTGTTCGTGACTCAAGACCAGGTCATCACATACCTCGGGTTTATACCAAGATTCGTTTGGATAGAAAAATGCATTTACTTCAAAATCCAAATGCACTTCATGATGAATAAGATTGGCAGAATACTTATAGCTAATTCCACTTGCAGTCGTCGCGGCCGGGTCAGCCGCAGGGGGAATTTTTCCTTTAAAATCATTCCAAGTCAACCTCAGGTCTTTACTCCAAGGAATACTTTCCTCAATCTCCTGGGCAAATCCTGAAAATCCAAGAAAAAGGAAACATAGTATGAAAACTACTTTATCCAATGGAATTCAATTACCTTCTCAATATCTGGATGCAAACTGTAGTGAACAGGACAGGTATTCGCTGTATGGGTCAAAATCTTTCTGTTTTTTTCTGAAACCGATTCGGGTAATTCCAACTTTACTTCAATTTTGGATATTCGTCTAGGATTCGCAGCCATATGTTTCGTAACCTCAGCGGTTGATCCTGCTAAATCCACTTCCAAATCTCTGGCTTTAATACCCATCATGGTAAGCATACAACTGGCCAGACCTGTAGCTACGGTATCAGTTGGGGAAAAAGCTTCTCCCTTCCCATTGTTGTCTACAGGGGCATCAGTAATAAATTCGTTACCGGAACGAAGGTGAAGACAGGTGGTTCTAAGGCTACCTTTATAAGTTACTTTTGAGGTCATCCAATTGTACTTGTTTTATTTGTAAACTATCATATTCCATAATGTAGCCTGCATGGTTATGGTAACCTGAAGACCAATCTTTATAATAATCGAAACTATTGCCCGAATACTCTGTAGACCCCACAATTTTGGAGGTTTCAAAGAGATTGTTCTTATGCGCCAGTTTTAGAAGTATATCAAACGTTAGGTCAAAGCCTCTTGTGGCATACCTGTCGGGCTTAACCCCTCTGAAACGTTTGCGATACGCTTTGGTAAAGGCGTCATTGTCTCCCTCTTTATAAAATGAAGGGTAAGAGAATTTTAAATTGGAAAGATGTGTTTTGGATACTGCATTATTCTCAAAAGCATTGTTAAAGCTGGTAGTGAACATTCTCACCTTGATCTCTTCAGTATTGGCAGAATTTAAAATAGAGCTGACACTGGAAACCATATTGGCTTGGTCAGTTTCTAAGAAAACCCAATTTTCCTTTTCTTCGGAAAGTTGAATCAAAAACCTATCCAAATGGAGTGATTTATTATCAATTACCCTGGCAATCTGTGCTGCCGGAAACATGGACAAAATCGTATCATGAGCAGCAGTATGGGAAGAATCTGCCACAATTATCACATTCTCATTCTTATGAATTTTGTTCAAATACGACAACATCTTAGCTCTGAGAATCTCTTCTTTAGGAACTGAATAAAATACGTTTTTATGCCCCAATGCACTCTTTGAAGCCGTAGGAGATATGACCGGGATATTTTGTGAAGCTGCTTGAACCGCGACTTCATCCAAAGCACTTGAAGCAATTGGGCCAATTACTGCGCTTGTACCGTATAGATTCTCTCGCAAAAGGATTTCCTTTACCTTGGTTTGGCTCAACTGGGTATCAAAGGTTTTTACATTGACGGAAACGCCAAGCTGCTTGATAGAATCCAACGCTACCATAGCCCCAGAATAAAAACCAAGGCTCAACGCCAAATCCCTTCTAGTTTTTATTTGACCTTCTGTTTTCTTTTTATCATTAAGATTGATACGGTCCAAACGAAACGGAAGCATAAATACCACATTAAGTGGTTCTTGAAATTTGATGCTATCCTGTAAATTCACCTTATCTAAAATCAGAGCATTTTTAACTTCCAGTCCTTCGGATTTATTCTTAGGCAGTTTAAGTACCATTCCTGCTTTAAGTCCGTTTTCCAGAGCCGGATTTAAACTAAAAAGTTCGTCCCTGGAGATATTTAAATTTTGTGTAAGTCGGAAAATATTCTGCTTGGGCTTAACCTCATAAAAAATGAAATTTTCCGTATTAACTTCACCTGAAAGGTTTTTCTTTTTTGGAAGTCGTAATACCATACCTTCCTTTAAACCCCCTTGCTGAACCACTTCGGGATTGAGCTTTAAAATGGAATCTGATGGAATTCCATACTCCCTGCCAAGGCTGTAGAGCGTTTGCTTAGATGGTACGGTGTACGAAGTGTAGAGGTCTATTTTTTGATTCTCTAGGCTATCTCCTTTAGGTCTTGGAAGTTTTAGCTCTTGTCCAATGGCAAGATAATCACTGCTTGTAGCTAGTTCCGGGTTCAAAACGACCAAACTATCCACTGAAATCCCATATTTATGTGCTATGCTCCATCGGGTTTCTTTGGGTTGTACAGTATACACCTCAAAATCCAACTCTTTTTCTTCGTTAGGGTCCGGTATTGGATATTTGGGTATTTGCAACACCATTCCTTTTTTGAGGGGTTCTGAATACAACTGCCTGTTGTAGCGTTTCAGCTGTTCCTCGGTAATCTTGTAACGTTCCGTAAGACCATATAGGGTTTCTCTTTTTCTAACCCGATGTCTGGAAAAACCTAAAGGTTTTTCTTCTTGTTCCTCAACCTCTTCTTTTGTTTCCTCCTGCTTAACTGTCTTACCATCCAATGGAATTATCAAAATGGTATTGGGTCTTATGTCTTCCGCCGTTTTAATTTCCTTATTGGATTGAATAATTGTAAAAGGCGTAACCCGATATTGTCTGGAGATACTTTGCAAGGTTTCACCCTCCTTTACGGTGTGGGTTGCAAATTTCTGTGCGGTAACTGTTGTTAGGGCCACAGCAAAGAAGGCCATAACAAGGATAACATATTTTTTCATTCCCATTCTATTGTCGCCGGTGGCTTTGAACTAATGTCATATACTACTCTATTAACGCCTTTAACCTTGTTTATTATATCATTGGATATCTTTTGTAAGAATTCATACGGAAGATTTACCCAATCTGCTGTCATACCATCCGTACTTTCCACTGCACGTAAAGCTACACATTTTTCGTAGGTGCGTTCATCTCCCATAACCCCTACACTATTTACGGGCAAAAGCATGGCTCCGGCCTGCCAAACCTTATCATAAAGTCCCCATTTCTTCAATCCTTCAATAAAAATGGCATCCACTTCTTGTAAGATAGATACTTTTTCTGGGGTTATGTCACCCAAAATACGGATACCCAATCCAGGGCCTGGGAAAGGATGCCTTCCCAAAATACCAGTGGGCATACCCATGCTTGTCCCTACTCGTCTAACCTCGTCCTTAAAAAGGAGTTTTAAAGGTTCTACAATCTTCAATTTCATATAATCCGGCAGCCCTCCTACATTGTGATGACTTTTTATGGTTGCCGATGGTCCTCCACTGGCAGAAACCGATTCAATCCTATCCGGATAAATGGTTCCTTGTGCCAACCACTTTGCATTTTCAACCTGATGGGCCTCATCATCAAAAACATCAATAAACACTCCACCAATAATCTTTCTTTTCTTTTCAGGTTCGGACTCCCCTGCCAAAGCTTCCAAAAAACGTGCCGAAGCATCCACTCCTTTGACATTTAGCCCCATACCTTTGTATTGTTCCAAAACGGTTTCAAACTCATTTTTTCGAAGCAATCCATTATTCACAAAGATGCAATGTAGCCTATCTCCAATGGCCTTGTGCAGTAAAATAGCGGCCACACTGGAATCTACACCGCCCGAAAGACCCAAAATGACTTTATCGGAACCTATTTCGTCCTGAAGTTCTTTCACTGTTGTTTCTACAAATGCATCTGGGGTCCAGTCCTGCTCCAATCCTGCAATGTTGACCAAGAAATTTTCGAGTAACTGAGTCCCTTCTTTGGTGTGGTACACCTCTGGATGAAATTGAATACCATAGGTATTTTCATTTTTAAAACGATATACCGCATTTTCCACATCATCGGTACTGGCCAATAAAGTGGCGTTCTCAGGTAGCTCCTTGATGGTATCGCTGTGGCTCATCCAAACCTGACTTCCCTTAGAAATACCCTTTAGAAAAGAATCATCTGTATGAATGGATGTCAAATTGGCTCTACCATATTCTCTAGTTGCGGAAGGTGCCACGTTGCCTCCATTGAAGTGAGCTAAATATTGCGCCCCGTAACAAATTCCCAAAAGGGGTTTTTGACCCTTGATATGAGACAAGTCAGGGTGTGGAGGTTCATCTGAACGCACTGAATGTGGAGAACCTGAAAGAATTACCGCTTTGTATTGGGACAAATCTTCAGGGATTTTGTTGAAAGGTTTTATTTCTGAATAAATGTTGAGTTCCCGAACACGTCTTGCAATCAACTGTGTGTACTGGGAACCAAAATCAAGGATAAGTACGTTGTTTTGCATGGGCAAAAATAGCAATTTGACCCAGTTGAAAAAGTATCTTTTCCTGATATTTATTCAAGGGAATTGTTAACTAAAAAAGTTGTGGTTAATTGGCATAAAGATATATTCCGGTTGTTCACTTGCCCACTTTGATGGCAATATATCGTCAAGTAACTTTTTTCTTACCATTTTTCGTTATTTCTTTGCCTCTAAAACCTACCTGACCATGATTAAGGGATTCATTTTTGACCTAGACGGAGTTATTACCGATACTGCAGAACAACATTATGTTGCATGGAAAAGACTATCCGATGAAAATGGATGGGAGTTTGACCGAGAGGTGAATGATAAGCTTAGGGGAATATCTAGACTGGATTCCATTAAAGTTATTCTTGACCACAATGGCCTCACTCTGGATGAAGAAACTATGGCAAACTTGGCTGCCAAAAAAAATGAGAAATATGTAGAAAGTCTGGATGACGTAACCCCAGATGATTTTCTACCGGGCACAAAAGAGCTTTTAACCCATCTTCGAACAGAAGGCTTTCACGTAGCACTCGGTAGTGCCAGTAAAAATGCTTCCAAGGTACTTCAGCAGCTAAATGCATTGGGATATTTTGATATTATTGGGGATGGCAACAGTGTTACAGAAAGTAAACCAGACCCGGCTATTTTTCTATACGGTGCAGAAAAATTAGGCCTTCAACCGGAGGAATGTATTGTTTTTGAAGATGCCGAGAGTGGAGTTGATGCAGCAAAAGCTGGCGGCTTCCATAGCGTGGGTATCGGTCCGAAAGAACGCGTAGGGCATGCCGATTTACGATTCGATACTATGGAGGACGCTACTTTATTTGAAATAAAATCTTATTTTAAAGACTTGTTTTAAAACCACTTCGAAAATGAAAAGTATAACTTCCTTATTGCTATCATTTCTGATGGCCTCCTCACTTGTGGCCCAAAATGACGGTTGGACCATCTCTTCTGGAAAAGTTGAAAAGTATACTGGGATTGTTACCGCTAATGGAAGAATTGGCATACTTCCGGAAGATAGGCCGTTCAAGACCAAATCCATAATTCTAAATAACGTCTATGATAAGGAATCACCTTTGGGCGTGAGCAGAATTCTTCTGGGAATGAATTTCGCCCAATTAGAGCTCGAAATTGATGGGGAATTGGTGGATGAAAGCAATGTATCCGATTGGAACCAAACCTTGGATATGAAAACGGCAGGGTTTACAACCAGTTTTACGTTTAAGGATAAGGCTAAGGTGTCCTATACCATTTATGCATTACGAAACATTCAATATTCTGGGTATATCGATGTACAAATTCAACCCCTAAAAAACATAGAGGTCAAGGCTACAGGGATAATTGAAACTCCAGATGAGTATCATAGTCCAAACAGTACGTTCAGAGTATTACAAGATTTGGAGACCACAATGCCCATTTTACAAACGGTTGCAGAAAGTAGACTAGGTAGGCATGTGGTTGGAACCTCCGCAACCTTTATCTGGCACGCTATTAATTCTACACGGGAACATCAACGCCCAGAATTGACCCATGATATGGTATCTGCTTATGACAATAGATTGTCATTCGAGCAAGAATTAAAAAAGGGAGAAAATTTTGAGTTTGCATGGACGGGAGCGGTATGCAGTACTCAAGATTTTGAAGACCCACAAACTGAATCTGAACGCTTTGTCATTTTTAATCTCTTGACCCCAAGAGCTGATTTATTAAATCAACACAAAAAACTTTGGGAAGAATTATGGGAAGGCGATATTATTATTGAAGGTAATCTTCAAGACCAATTGGATGTGCGGTTGGCACTTTACCATCTGTACGCATTTTCTAGAGGGGATTCCGATTTAAGCATAGCCCCTATGGGCCTATCCTCACAAAACTATAATGGTCATATTTTTTGGGATACCGAACTTTGGATGTTTCCGCCCTTATTGATGCTGAATCAAGATATTGCCAGGTCCTTGGTCAATTATCGTTCAGACCGTTTAGGTAAAGCAAAAGAAAAAGCAATCAATTTTGGGTATAAAGGAGCTATGTTTCCTTGGGAAAGTGATGATACCGGCGAAGAAGCCACTCCAGCTTGGGCGCTTACAGGCACATTTGAGCACCATATTACCGCTGATGTAGCCATTGCCTTTTGGAACTATTACCGTGTTACCCAAAATATGGACTGGTTAAAAGAGCGTGGATATCCCATGATGAAAGAGGTAGCGGATTATTGGGTAAGCCGTTCTACAAAAAACCAAGATGGTAGCTATAGCATAAAAAATGTGGTAGGGGCCAACGAATTTGCTCCCAATGTGGACGACAATGCATTTACCAATGGTTCCGCCATTACAGCATTACAATACGCAACTGAAGCTGCTAAAACGGTTGGAGAAACCGCAGACCCCACATGGAATGAAGTGGCGTCAAAAATCAAAGTATTGAAATTCCCTGATGGAACTACCAAAGAGCACGCTACCTACGACGGGGAAAGAATCAAGCAGGCCGATGTCAATTTATTGACCTATCCATTGGATGTTGTGAATGATGAGGAAACCGTCTTAAAGGATTTAAAATATTACGAACCTAAATTGGCAGAAGAAGGACCGGCCATGGGACAATCGGTTTTTGCAGTCATTTATGCGCGATTGGGGAACGCCAAAGAGGCCTATCGACTGTTCCGTAGAAGTTATGAACCCAACAAGCGCCCTCCTTTTGGCGCTTTGGCCGAAGCTGCTACCAGTGATAATCCCTATTTTGCCACAGGAGCCGGAGGCATGCTTCAAGTAGTGTTAGCTGGTTTTGGCGGGTTGGAAATTACTAATGAAGGTATAGTTCAAAAGAACCCGATACTACCAAAAGCCTGGAAGTCACTCACCATAAAGGGAATTGGACCGGAACGTAAAACCTACACCGTAAAGTAATAGAAAGAGCCTCAATTTTTGAGGCTTTTTTTTATAATCAATTCTTTTTCAATAAGTTATTTTGGAATTGTCTATATTTAAAAGACAAACCAACCACCCATGAAAACCTGCACATGGAAAACCTTCTTCTTATTCCTTTTTTTTGGACCAATTGTTCTAGCGCAAGAAAATCCGAGGTTGGATAGTCTTTTAAAAGCTTATAAAACGCAAAAACAAGACTCACTAAAAGTAAATACTGCGCATGCCATTTATGATTATTATTATGAATCTAATCCAAACCTTGCGCTTAAATACTCTTTAGAGGGTTTAAAGATTGCGCAACGTATAAAATACCGCTCAGGTACAGCAAAATCTTTTGATCATAAAGGAAAAGCTTTGATGATTGCTCGCAAGCTTGATTCTGCTAACATCTATTTTAAAAAATCCTTGAAAATCTATGACTCTCTAAATAATCGCAGGGCTGCTGGTTTAGTTGCCTATAATATGATACAGGCGTTATACCTTACTCCTAATTACGACGGGGCTTTGGATGCCATTGAGCTCAATAGAGCGAAGTATGCCACCTCTCCAGTGGATTCTCTGGTCGAGCTAAAACTCTATTTGATTAGTGCCAAGGTCTACATGCGAAAAGCCTCATATAAAAAAGGATTCGAAGTCGCCTTTAAAGCGCTGGCAATTGCAGAAAAGTTATACTTGGAAGATGAAGTGGTAAAAATAAAAGCCACCTTAGCCTCCCTCTATCATTATACCAACAACAAAGAGAAATCCATTGAGATAAAAAAAGAACTTTTAGAACTCTATAAGGGCCAAAATAACCTCAGAAAGATTGGACTTACCTTGAATGACCTAGGTAATTCCAACTATGTTATAGAAAACTACGATATTGCGTTGGCCTATTTGGAGGAAAGCCTGACCTATTCCCAAAAAGTTGAAAACCAAGGATTAATAGGCATCACCCTATTTAATATTGGCAAAACTTATGTGCGGTTGGGAGAAACCCAAAAGGGAATTGATTACTTAAAAAAAGCTGTTCAACATTCTAGATACGTTTCCCACCATGCATTGTCCGAATCTTGGGCCTTAAAACGGTTGGGTGATGTATATACTGAAGAACTCAATAGACCCGAAAAAGCCTTACCCTATTTAAATAGGGCCATTGCACTAGCGGATTCCGTAGGAAACAAGGACGACCTCTACCAATCCTACCGTGATCGTTCACAAGCCTATGCTGCCCTTGGCAACTATAAAAAAGCATTACAAGACCATGAGATCTATAAGGCTATTAACGATTCTGTGTATTCTATTGAAAAATCAAGAACGATAGAACGCTTAAAAACAGAATTTGAGACCAAAGAAAAAGAACAAAAAATTGCCCTTCAGGACAAAGAGATTACCGTATTGGAACAAAAAGCATCAATAAGCAACCTTCAAAAACTTATTTTGGGTATTGGCCTCTTGTTATGCTTCATCGGATTCTATGCCATTCGTCAAAAAATGAAACGTAACAGATTGGAAAAAGAACGAGTTGATGCTGAACTAGCGTTTAAAAAGAAAGAACTGACTACCCATGCATTGCATCTGGCCAAAAAGAATGAGGTATTGGAAGGTTTAAAACAAAAGGCCGAAGAACTAAAAGAGAACGAAGAATCAAAAAAAGGATATCAGCAACTCATACGAACCATCAACTTTGATTTGCAGGACGATAACAATTGGGAGAATTTTGCTCGTTACTTTGAAGAAGTACATAAAGATTTCAACAGTAATGTAAAATCGAAGTATCCACAAGTCACTTCAAATGAACTTCGTTTGTTGGCCCTTTTAAAAATGAATTTGTCTTCAAAAGAAATTGCCAGCATCCTGAATATTTCTCCTGAAGGGATTAAGAAAGCACGTTACCGACTACGTAAAAAGTTAGACATCACCACAGAAGACTCCTTGCAAGATTTAGTGCTATCCCTTTAAACAAAGGCACTTTCAAATCTGTCCACTTCTTGTCCCATACTTATTTTTAAGGTGTCCACCTGTTGTCCACCCCTATTTTTTTATTCCTCAATATCAGTCATTTAGGTTTGTGATGTCATTAATTGACAACCGTTTTGTGGTCTTGCTCGGCTAAGGGCTGCAGACCGTTACCGGGCAGGTCACACAAAACGAAAAAAAGAAGTTCAACCACAAAGCAAAACGATTATGACAACTTCAAAATTCACTTTATTATTTGTATCCATTACTTGTCTTTTATTTTCTTCTTCCTGTAGCAAAGACGAGGAAACAATGTCTTGTGAAGCCAATAACACAGGTACTCTAATTATTGAAAATTCGAGATCTACGGGTATCCTCAAGATATTCTTTGACCAAGAACCAAGGTCGGGCAACATTCCCGGCGATTTGAACATTAGCCCCGGAGAAACTGCAAACAGTGATCTATTGGCAGGGCAAAGAATTATTTACGCTCTTTTAGATACTTCAACATGTAATGAGGGGACCTGTATTGTTAGAAACCAGACACTACCTGAGCGAACGATTGACCTAATGACTTGTCAAGAATTCAATATTGCCTACTAGAATTATCCACTTTTAAATCCAATTGTATGAAAACATATATCAACATACTCAGTACTTTTTTAATGGTCACCCTGCTTTTAATCCCTATGGGATGTAGTAAGGAGGAAATCGTATCACCTGGACAGGGGGAAGGAGAAATTACCACATCGGGTGGAACCTCAACAGATAGATTCGACACTTATGCAGGAGAAATCGGTTTTGTACTGGACACCCGCGAACTGGTAAAAAAAGGATATACCCCGGTGAAAGCAGAGATTGTCATTGAAGCCAAAGAGGGCAATTTTTCCCAAACCATTGATATTGACCCGGTTTCTTTTATGGGGCAAATAAAGCTCATCAAAGATGAACTGACTCAAGAAGCAATCAATGAACTGGAAAACGGTGTTTTTGTTACCTCGGTCATCAAAGATGCTGATGATCAAACCATTACTTCAGATTCACTAACCACATCATTTCAAAGCAATCCTGCGCCGAGAAAGGTAGTTGCTGACGGATTAACAGAAACGGATGAAAACAAAAGAATTAGTTTGAGTGAGGACACCTCTTATTATTTCCAACCTATAGACGAAGATGACAATCCCGAATCCGGAAAAAGTATGGTCATTGGCGCCTTAAATATAGGGACAGCAAATCAAAGCTTTATTATGACAACAGCTTCAGGTGCCCAATTCAATGGTAACGAAGAAGACCGAAGTTTCAGTTTTGTACCTATTCCAGGTGAGGTAAATACCTTTGCCATTCGCATCAAATCTGCCGGAAGTTTTCTAGTTTCTGGAACTATCTTGAATTCAGTACGAATAGGACCTATTCTTATTGGACAGGAAGTTCTATTTTCCCACGTTGGTCTTGCAACAAGTACGACGACTGATTTTAATTTGATTCAAGACAGCCCAAACTTTCATTTTAAGATTGAAAAACTGGATGAAGGTATTTACGAACTGCAAAATAGTAGTGGTACGGCAGTAAGAATGGCACCTGACCTTGGGTTAACCTTTGATATGGTCGTAAACGAATTTCCATTTGGAAGTCGTACAATTCAATCGGAACCCATACGATGGCGTTTAATCTCCACAACAATCGATTGGGAGGTACAAAATGTGGGTACTACTTTTCTTGAGCCCATTTTAGGGGAAGCAGAAACCGACTTTAAATATAATAGCACCTTGACCAATTGCGGACAGGGTAGTTTAAGCCAAACGGTTGGAGTTAATGTTGAGGAAGAAGAAATTGGTACTTTGGGGTGGGAAGAATCCTTGTCTATTAATACAACTAACTCCGTAAGTGTTTCAACAACAATAGGTGTTGAGTTCGATGCCAAATTCTTCGGTAAGGGAGCTAAGTACAATGCTTCCATAACCGCAGGTTATGACTACAGTAGATCCGTCGAGGAAAGCAGCACCCAATTTGAGGAACGAACGGAAGAAGTAGGTACCAAAGTCTTCTCAGAACGAACGGTTACGGTCCCTCCAGGAAGTGCCTCCCTCGTTTACGATGCCTTTCAATTCTATGGCAACACCAAAGTCAACTTTGTGCAACGCCTCAGAGTGAGTGGTGTAGACTCACAGACAGGAGAGCTTCTTTCAGGACAGGAGGTTCGTTCCCAATTTCAATTTAACAGTTTTGACGGGGTCATTTCTGCCGTGGAGCCCAACTCTATAGTTATTACGCTACGTGGAACAACTGAATTTGACCAGATTATAGAAATTGAAAGCAAGGTGGAGGATGTAGATCCTAATTGCGGCGGGTAATTCTAGTTTAATTTGAGTTAGTTAAAAACAAAAAGCCCCGGGAACCACTCCGGGGCTTTTTAATAAAATCAAAACCAACCTAAACATATGAGTTAACCAACTCAATATTTAAATAAAAATCATAGCAATTTTCTCTAGTAAAACAACTACCCCAGAAAAAACCCTACCCCAATTTTGATTTTTTTTGAAAAAAAGTTGCTTTCTTGCCCCATATGCAATCTTTATTTGAAGAATTATCCACTGAATTGAAGCTGGGAGCCACCAAAAAAGGCCATCCCTTCCGTTATTTTAGTTTGGCTACCAAAGGTTTGGAAGATGATATAGGACTTAGAACCGTAGTCCTAAGAAAAGTATCTCCAGATTTAAGATGTACCTTTTATTCGGACAGTCGTTCTAATAAAATCAAAGAGTTAATTGAAGATTCTACCGCTTGCGCTCTTTTTCTGCACCCAAAAAAACTTTGGCAAATCACGCTTAAGGGAAATGTAATAAGAGAAACGGATGCCGAGGTATTAAGAACTTATTGGCATGGAATTCCCATGAAATCGCGCAAAGACTACACTACAAAAGCGGCTCCCGGCTCAAAGCGCATCGAAGGAAAACCTATAGAATATCTAACGGATTCCAACTATTTTTCTATACTCCATATTATTCCGGAACAGATTGAAATTTTGAAATTGGAACGACCTAGTCATGTACGCGTGCTTTTTTCCAAAACGGAAGGTACTTGGTATAGTACAACATTAGTACCTTAAAATGGAAAAGCAAGAATCCAAGGGATTTAGATTTGCTATCAACTGTGGAATTAAATCTTCTCCCATTTCCAAATAGAGTTGAGAAAAATTTGCTTGTCGTTCCTGAAGTGATTGATTTGGAAAAAGCTCGTTTTGCAAATTGGTCATACGAACAACATGATCCTTTAGTTTTCTTTTTTGAGCTCGTAGCAATCTTTTCTCTAGAGCTTCCAGTCCCTTTTTTTGTTTTACCTCTTGGGCCTTTACAGCTCCTAAAAACGTGGGGTCTGTGTTTTTCGCTAAATCATAAAGAGATACAAACTGTTCTTCCAAATGTTTCTTTTGCGAGGAAAAATCAATATCAATATTGGAAATCTCACGGATTTTCTTATTGATAAAACTATGTTGTTTCAAGAATAAATCGGAAGTATCAATTTGTAATTTTTCAATCTTAGCAAACTGTTTTTGAGTAATTAAAAGGGCTGAATTCCTCAATAATAATATGGGAAAGGTTACTCCCAATGCATCAAAATAAGATTTAAGCTCCAACCAATAGGCCAACTCTCCCCCTCCTCCTATATAACAGAGATTGGGCAAAATCACCTCTTGATATAAAGGTCTTGCAATCACATTGGGTGAAAAGCGTTCTGGATGTTTTTTAAGCTCCTCCTCCAACTCATCTTTGGAAAAAACAAGGTCCGTGCTGTTGACCTTAAAAAACCCATCCTCCTCAATAATTCTTTCACGAAGGCCTTCCGTCAAGTAGAAATAGTTGACTTCTCTAGGATTTACCTGAATCTTATACTCTGATGAAACTTTACTTAATTCGTCTATAGATTTTGAAACAAATTCATACGGAACCTTCTCAAAAACATCCTTTTGAGCAAAGGGAACTAAAAGACTTTTTAATTGAGCATCATCGCCGTCAACAATTACCAAACCATGCTCTCCGAACAACTCATTGACCAAAAAACGAGTGGCTTTGGATAAATTATCGTTTTCCAGATATGACTTCTGGAATAGCTCTTTTACTCGTTTGGCATTGATGGAATTTCCAAGCTTGTTGGCCCAGATCTCAAAAACATCGTCCAATCCTTCTGTTTTCAAATGGCCGACAGCTCCCGAAGCATCAACGTTCCATTGTACCTTTTGCCCATCAAAATTGAAATAGTTTATTTCTTCAAAATCATGATCTTCCGTAGCCATCCAATATACTGGAACAAAGTTAAAATCAGGATGTTTTTCCCTAAGTTCAGAAACCAAATTCAGGGTTGAAACTATTTTGTACAAAAAATAGAGTGGGCCTGTAAAAAGGTTAAGTTGATGCCCTGTGACCACTGTAAAAGTAGTATCCTGCAGCAATACATCTATATTTTGTTGAGTAGCCTCAGAAATATTGAAGTTTTTGTATTGATTATTCAAGCTGCTAACTAGAACAGGCCTATGGCTTGAAGGGTAGTTCTTTTGCTTTTCAAGAATCTGAGATTCAAAATTCTCCGGAAGTGGAAAACGATTATAAAAGGGTTTGAGTTCTTCTTTTTGGTCGAGGTAATCACAAATAAGCTGGGAAAAATAACCCGTCTCCCTAAAGGGTATACAATCTACTTCCATTTAAAAATTTGTAAAAAGCGTGCTAAAGATACTTTTCTTCTGTTTTACTACTCCTAAAAATACGTTAATTACATCTTATCATATATATACTTCAGTTCCCAGATATTTAAAGGTCCTTCCTTATTTTATCGTTAGATTTGATTGTACGCAAACCAGTTGCATGAAAAAAGCTTTACAATTCGCTATTTTACTCCTTTTTATTTCAGCCACCTCTCAGAATTTGAAATCGCCCTCCGCTTTTTTGGGTTATGAGTTAGGCTCCCAGTTTTCTAGGCATCACGAAGTATTGGATTACTATACCTATTTGTCCGAACAAATGCCAAATCAAGTAAAATTGGTTCCATACGGAAAAACAAATGAAAGAAGGCCCTTAGTACTGGCTTACCTCAGTTCTGTTGAGAACATGGCTAACTTGGAAAAAATCCGCGAGGAGCACGTACTGGACACCCAAGGAAAAGGTAATGGCTCAAAAGCGATTGTTTGGCTCAGTTACAATGTACACGGTAACGAAAGCGTGGGCACTGAAGCTTCTATGCAAACCATATATGAATTACTTACTTCCAAAAAGGAGTATTTGGAAAACACCATAGTAATTATAGATCAATGCATTAATCCCGACGGACGTGAACGCTATATTAATTGGTACCAACAGTTCAAAAATGTTCCCCATCAGTTGGATCCCAACAGCAAAGAACACCGTGAAGGTTGGCTTACAGGTCGTAGTAACCACTACATGTTCGATTTGAACCGGGATTGGGCATGGCTAACACAAAAGGAAAGTCAGCAAAGAATTAAAATCTTTAATCAATGGTTACCTCACATTCACGCGGATTTTCATGAACAAAGTGTTGATAATCCCTACTTTTTTGCTCCTGCAGCAGAACCCTACCATGAGGTAATCACCAAATTTCAACGCGATTTTCAAGTCGCCATAGGTAAAAACCATGCGAAATACTTTGACCAAAATGGTTGGTCTTACTTTACAAAAGAAGTATTTGATTTATTCTATCCCAGCTATGGAGATACCTACCCTACGTATAATGGAGGTATTGGCCTGACCTATGAACAGGGAGGAAGTGGCAGAGCCGGATTATCTGTGATTACTGGAACAGGAGATACGCTTACACTGAAAGATAGATTATCCCATCACCTTACCACGGGACTTTCCACGGTGGAAATCTCATCAAAAAACGCAAAAAAACTAAATGAAGAGTTTCAAAAGTTTTATCAAAACAAAAACTTTAAATACAGAAGTTATGTAATGAATGGCAATGTAGATCATATAACTGCATTGAAGGAGCTTCTAAGCAAACATGATATTGAATATGGCCATCCTGGTAAGGGAGTGGTCAAGGGATATAATTATCAAGCCGGAACTACTTCCAATATGGACATTACCGAAAAAAGTCTAGTAGTTTCCACAAATCAGCCTAAAGGGACTTTGGTAAAAGTGTTGTTTGAGCCCAAAGCTAAATTGAGTGACTCCCTTACCTACGACATTACGGCTTGGTCCTTACCCTATGCATATGGTTTAGAAACTGTTGCCTCTTCCAGTATAATAGGTCATAGTAAAGTCGAATACACATATGCCGGAAAACCAACCCTAAATAAGAACGAATATGCTTATGTAACAGATTGGAATAGTACGAAAGATGCCCGTTTCTTGGCAGATTTATTGAAAAAAGGTATTCGTGTTCGTAAATCCAATCATCCTTTTACCATGGATGGAAAATCTTTTGAAAGAGGAAGTTTAATCATTACCTCAGAAGATAACAAACACAATAAAGATTTCTTTTCCGTGCTAAATGAAGCTCTTATTGCTCACAATAAAGACATTACCAGTACTTCAACTGGGTTTGTGGATTCTGGCAAAGATTTTGGTTCTTCGGGGGTCAAAATGATTAAAAAACCAGTAATCGCGGTTCTCTCAGGAAATCCTACTTCCACATATCGTTTTGGAGAATTATGGCACTTTTTTGAACAACAACTTGAATATCCCATAAGTGTTTTGGGGAGTGACTATTTCAAATCAGTTGACTTGAACAAATACAATATCCTTATTCTACCCGATGGAAACTATACATCTTTTTTTGACGAAAAACAGTTAAAAAAATTGACCGATTGGGTGAGAAACGGAGGCAGACTGATTTCCATGGGAAGAGCCATTCAAGCCATTGGTAAAGGAAAAGGTCTTTCCATTAGTATAAGGGAAACTAAAGATTCTACCAACAACGGGCCAAAACCTCATAAGAATGTTAGAAGGGAACGTGTTCAAAGTTCCATTACCGGTGCAATTTTCAAAACGAAGGTTGACAATTCGCATCCTCTAGCGTACGGATACCCCACCTATTACTTCTCCTTAAAACTGGGAAGTGGTAGTTATGATTTTCTCAAATCCGGAAACGCAGCTTACATTGAGAACGATACCAAACCCGTTTCAGGTTTTGCAGGAAGCAAGGCGCAAAAGAAACTAAAAAACTCCTTAGTGTTTGGTGCGGAAGCCTTGGGCAAGGGGGATGTAGTGTACATGGTCGACAATCCTCTATTCAGAGGTTTCTGGGAAAATGGAAAACTTTTCTTCGCCAATGCTTTATTTATGATTGACTGATTCTACTACACAACAGAGTTAAAAACTTAAATTTTTCATAAAACACCATTTACATTCTGTAAGGGAAGACAGTCTTAACTAGACTATATGGTATCTTTGAATGCTGACTAATCAAAATATCAAAAAGTAGGTGATTCGTGGCAAAATCAATCCCTGCATATAGCCTATATCGCTAAAAATCATTAATTTAGAAAAGAGTGTTTCAAAAACAGTTGTTATGGATATTTGGAAAATAAAAAACAGTAAAAACCTTAAAAAGCTGATTGTATTCACATTTGGCTTGTTTATTTCTACGGGTTCTGCTTGGGCCCTACAAGAAAATCAAGAGGAAGATTTTAAGCAGTTCCGAGGAGAAGTTATCGATGCTTCCACTAAAAAACCCTTGGTATTTGCAACTCTGTCTTTAGAGGAAACCAATATCAGTACCATTACCAATACAGAGGGAGAGTTTCTGTTAAAAATTCCAAAAGATAAGGCAGCGGGAACTGTAATTGTATCATTTTTAGGATACCAAAGTAAATCCATTCCCCTAAGTGACCTCAAATCCAATAAAAATAAGATACCTCTCAATATTTCGGTCACTCAACTTTTGGAAGTAAATATCAATGCACCAAAAGATGCCAGAGCCTTGGTAAAAGAGACGTTGGCAAGAAAAGGAACGAACTACTTTGATGACCCTACGCTGATGACCGCATTTTATAGGGAGACCATCAAAAAAAGAAGAAAAAATGTTTCGCTATCTGAAGCTGTGGTAAATATCTACAAGACTCCATATAATTCTGTTCGCAAAGATGCACTAGAATTATATAAAGCTAGAAAAAGTACGGATTACAGTAGATTGGATACAGTGGCCTTAAAATTACAAGGAGGTCCATTCAATGCTTTGTATGTGGATATTATGAAGTATCCTGAATATATTTTTGCAGATGATTTATTCGAATACTATGATTTTTCATTTGCTCGCTCCACACGAATCAATGATAAGTTGATTTATGTGATAGAATTCAACCAAAGGCAAGGTATTGATGAGCCACTTTATCAAGGTGAGCTCTTCATAGATGTGGAAAACAAAATACTTACAAGTGCCATCTATACGCTAAACATTACCAATAGAGAAAAGGCTTCTAAGCTGTTTGTTAGAAGAAAACCTGCAAAAGTGGATGTTTGGCCCACCGAGGTTGCTTATAGAGTGGACTACAGGGAAAAAGGTGGTAAATGGTACTATGGGTATAGCAATGTACTTATGGAGTTTAAAGTAGATTGGAAAGACAGGCTTTTCAATTCAGTATATAGCATGACTGCTGAAATGGCCGTTACTGACTGGGAGAAAAATAGCACAGGAGAACTGCCAAAAAATAGAGAGCGTATAAAGAAGTCGATTATATTGGGGGACGAGGCCATTGGTTTCTCTGACCCAGATTTCTGGGGTCAATACAACATTATTGAACCTGAAAAATCCATTGAATCAGCCATTAAGAAAATACAACGACAACTCAGACGGTCGAAGCCTAAAGGTGGTACCTCCGCTACGCCTTAAGCTCTTTTTTTTAAGTAAGAGATATAAAAAAGCCCCTTTTTCAGGGGCTTTTTCTATTTCTTGAATTCATTGAGCGTTTTTATTATAATGGAAACGCAATCCATAAGTTCATCTCTAGTCATTACCAAAGGAGGTGCAAATCGAATAATATTACCATGGGTAGGTTTGGCCAAAAGACCATTTTCTTTTAAAGCCATGCAAATGTCCCATGCCGTTGAGCTTTCTTCAGTATCATTGATAACAATAGCATTAAGTAGACCTTTACCTCTAACTTTAACCACCAAATCAGAAGTTTCCACATATTTTCCCAACTCATCTCTGAAAAGCTCTCCCAATTCATAAGCGTTTTGGGCCAATTTTTCATCTTTGATTACTTCCAAAGCTGCCATGCCCACTGCCGCGGCAATTGGATTTCCTCCAAAAGTACTTCCATGGCTACCCGGCGTAATGACGTCCATAATTTCATTATTGGCAAGTACCCCAGAAACAGGATAAACCCCTCCAGATAAAGCTTTTCCAAGAATTAGAACATCAGGTTTTACATCTGGGGTTCCACTACAGTGCTTATCATCACATGAGCAGTTACCACAAGTAGCCAGTAATCTTCCCGTTCTGGCAATTCCGGTTTGAACTTCATCTGCAATAAACAAGACATTATATTTTTCGCAAAGTGCCTTTGCCCTCTTCAAATATCCTTCTGAGGGAACATATACCCCAGCTTCACCCTGAATGGGTTCCACTAAAAATCCTGCAATATGTTCATGATTCTTCAAAGCCTCTTCTAAAGCCTCTACATGATCATATTCTATGCGAATAAAACCCTCTGTATAAGGTCCATAATTTTCCTTGGCCACAGGGTCGTTGGAAAACGAAACAATGGTAGTGGTACGGCCATGAAAATTGTTTTCACAGACAATGATTTTAGCTTGGTTCGCTGGGATGCCCTTTTTTTGATATCCCCATCTTCTACAAATCTTAACCGCGGTTTCAACAGCTTCGGCCCCAGTATTCATAGGCAGCAACTTATCATACTTGAACGTTGAAGTTGCATACTTTTCAAACTTACCCAGCATATCGTTATAAAATGCCCTTGAAGTAAGTGTGAGGTTTTGGGCCTGCTCTGTGAGGGCCGAAATAATTCTGGGATGGCAATGCCCTTGATTCACTGCGGAATATGCAGATAGAAAATCATAATACCTTTTGCCTTCTACGTCCCATACAAATACACCTTCACCTTTACTCAATACCACTGGAAGAGGGTGGTAATTATGAGCTCCGTGTTTTTCTTCCAATTCAATTAATTGCTTTGACGACAGTTGTTCTAAAACAGCCATTTTAAAAATTTTAAGTGTTTAAAAAATAACTATTCCTTCTGTACCTTTATCCTTTCGAAGAGTCGAAAATTCAGCGTAGGAGAGAAATCATCCTTGTGGAGTTGTAAAAATATAAAATGCAGATCAAAGTCAAAACCGCTATTTTTGCGCATGCGAAAAAAAAATAGGCGACAAACCTTTGAGAAGATAGAAGTAGTTGACGCTGGGGCCAAAGGAAAAGCAGTGGCCAAAGCTCCCGATGGAAGAGTTATATTTCTTTCTGATGCCGTACCGGGCGATGTGGTAGATGTTCTGACCACTAAGAAAAGAAAAGCCTACTTTGAAGGCCAAGTTACCCATTTTCATACGTATTCGGATAAACGTACCGAACCGGTCTGTACGCATTTTGGTGTCTGTGGAGGTTGCAAATGGCAACACATGAGTTATGAAAATCAACTCTTTTATAAGCAAAAAGAGGTCGAAAACAACCTTAGGCGAATAGGCCATCTTGAACTTCCTGAAATCTCACCCATTCTCGGTTCACAAAAACAATATTTTTACAGGAACAAAATGGAGTTTTCTTTTTCAGACAGTAGGTGGTTAACCCAAGAAGAAATCAACTCCCAAGAACCTATCAAAGATAAAAACGCGCTGGGGTTCCATATTCCAGGCATGTGGGACAAGATTTTAGATATTGAAACCTGTCACCTTCAAGAAAATCCTTCAAACACTATCCGTAACGCTATAAAAACAAAGGCCCTTGACCTTGGCATTCCGTTTTACAACCCACGACAACGTACAGGAATGTTGCGAACCCTAATGATGCGGATAACTTCAACTGGTGAAGTTATGGTTCTAATCCAGTTTTATCAGGATTTAACTACAAAAGAACAGCAACTGTTACAAGAAATAAAGGATACATTTCCAGAAATTACTTCCCTTCAGTATACTGTTAACAAAAAGGCAAACGATACCATTTATGACCAAGAAATCATATGTTTTTCCGGTAGAGACCATATCCTTGAAAAAATGGAAGGCCTTCAATTTAAAATAAACGCAAAATCCTTTTATCAAACCAATTCGGAACAAGCCTATGAACTGTATAAGGTAACTCGTGATTTTGCTGGCTTATCCGGTAATGAAATTGTATACGATTTATATACAGGTACCGGAACCATTGCACAGTTTGTTTCCAGCAAGGCCAAAAAGGTAATAGGGGTCGAATCCGTTCCAGAGGCCATCTCAGATGCCAAAATAAATGCTGAGAACAATGGAATCACAAACGCCGAATTTTATGTGGGCGATATGAAGGACGTATTTAACGTAGACTTTATAAACCAACATGGCATACCAGATGTAGTGATTACGGACCCACCTAGAGATGGTATGCACAAACAGGTGGTAGAGCAGTTACTTAACGCTTCGCCTCCTAGAATTGTGTATGTAAGCTGCAACAGTGCTACACAAGCAAGAGATTTGGACTTACTTAAGACCCAATATGAAATCAAAAAAGTGCAACCCGTAGATATGTTTCCACAAACACACCACGTGGAAAATGTTGTACTTTTGGAGAAACTAGAAAAACAGGTATAATTTTTGCTCTCAAGAGTTTTTGATTCAATATGAAGAAAACGTATCTCGTACTAAGCATCCTGTTTTTAGTGATTTATACTTCTTCTTGTGAAAGGGACGATATATGTGTAGATGCTGACACCCCTCTGCTGGTTCTTGGTTTTTTTGATTCTGAGGATACTACATTGGCAAAAGATGTTCCTACTTTTCGGGTACTGGAAACCATCCTAAACACAGAAATAAATACAATTGATGGTGGTACAAGCTCACTTGATTCCATTGGAGTTCCATTACGTACCGATACCGTCACAACTTCCTTTGCATTAATCACAAATTCGGCAACAGATGCTGATACTGGGGAAGAAACAGGAAATATTGATACCTTGACCATCACTTACACTACAAGGGAAGACTTTGTTTCTAGAGGTTGTGGCTTTATTATCAATTTTGATGAGCTGGATGTTCAACTCACCACAGATTCAGAAAATTGGATTCAGGACTTAAGTATTCAACAGCAAACTATAGAAAACTCTAATAACGTACATGTCAAGATATTTCACTAGTGTTTTTTTGATTTTGCTTCTATTCAACCATGGATATTCCCAGGAAGGTGATTCCGAGCAAAAGGATAGTGTTGAGTATAAACAAAAATATGGTTTAAGGGCAGGAGTCGACTTAAGCCGATTAGTCAGGTCTTTTGCGGATGAAAACTATACAGGTTTGGAACTTGTTGGCGATTACAGGCTTACTGAAAAACTACATATTGCAGGTGAGCTTGGTAATGAAGAATTTACCCAAACCGAAGATTTAGGAGGCACACTCCTCTACAACTATACTACTTCAGGAAGTTACATAAAACTTGGGGTAGATTTGAACACCTATCAAAATTGGTATGGTATGAGCAATCTTATTACTATTGGAGGTAGGTATTCTTTCGCAACCTTTAGTCAGACGTTGAATGAATATCAGGTCTTTAATGGTAATCGGTTTTTTACTCCTGATGATTTCTTACCTGGTGCTGGCGAAACACCTGAAGAATTTAGCGGATTGAGCGCTTCCTGGTTGGAGTTTGTAATGGGTGTAAAAGCGGAGCTTTTTGCAAACATCTATCTTGGAATAAGTGCTCGCCTAGGTTATTTGGTAACCAATACAGAATCAGACCGATTTCCAAACCTTTGGATTCCAGGATTCAACAAAGTCACGGATAGAAGTAATTTTGGCATAGGGTATAACTACTCCATCTCTTACTTTATACCACTTTACAAAAAGTCTAAAAAGAAAAAAGACCCAGTTCCTTCATCCCCTGAACAATAACTGAGCCCCTTTACACCTGATTTCCTAGCTGAAATAGATTTGGAATTTGATTCATCTTTCGGAAGGTACCTTATCTGAAAAACTACTTCATCTTTTTGGTCCCTTCATACATTTCATAATGCACCAAGCGTGATTCCAGTTTACCGTTGTACAACTTAATTCTTCGAGAAGGTTTTAAACCAACAGATTTAAGTGCCTCTAAGTTCGAAGTCAAAAACCATGCATTGGTACCTGGATAATTTTGTTTTAATGTATCTCCAATTTTTGCATAGAATTCATCTGCATCAATGGGCAATCTTTCTCCATAAGGTGGATTAAAAACCATATGTAGCTTAGCATCAACTGGTTTGTCCGTTCTAAAAAAATCCTTTCGTGAGAGTGATATAAACTCAGTAAGATTAGCGTAATCAATATTTTCTTGAGCTTTTCGGATGGCAGAGGGAGCTTTGTCGAAGCCCATAATTTTGTAATCAAATGGTCTTATTTTTTTAAGACTGACAGCTTTAATTTTTTCATGCAATTCAGCATCGTAATCTTTCCAATGTAGAAATGTATAGAATTCCCTATTAATATTTGCTGGAATATTGCATGCTAGCATCGCAGCTTCAATCAATAGAGTACCGCTACCACACATAGGGTCTAAAAAATCTGAATCTCCCCTCCAACCACTCAACTTCAGCATTCCAGCTGCCAGCACCTCATTAATAGGTGCAATGTTGGTAAGCTGCCTATATCCGCGTTGGTGCAAGGATTCACCAGAACTATCAAGAGATATTGTACACTTATTCTTTGCAATATGAATATTGATTCGAATATCTGGATTTTGGGAGTTTACATTGGGACGAGCTCCCAAGGTTCGTCTAAACTTATCCACGATAGCATCTTTTGCTTTTAGGGAAACGAACATAGAATTGGTAAAAACCTTTGTATTCATGGTTGTGTCGATAGCGAAAGTCTTATCCGATGCAAAAATTTTATCCCAATCCATGGCATAAACCTGCTGGTATAAATCCTTTTCATTAAAAACCCGAAATGTGGATATAGGTTTAAGAATTTTCAAAGCAGTTCTCAAACAAAGATTGGCTTTGTATAAAAAGCCTAGGTCCCCTTCAAAAGAAACACTGCGAACTCCCTGTTCCACTTTACCAGCTCCCAATTCTTTCAATTCTTGAACTAATAGTTCTTCAAATCCATAGAACGTCTTGGCCAACATTCTGAAATTTTCTGCCATCTAACGGTATTAAGCTTTCGGTAAAAATAGGTTATTTTTATCCCTTGCAACCTAACTGAGATTTCAATCTTAATGATTTTAATATTACCTATATTGTCCGTTTGGATAGGGTATTTTCTTGCACTTTTCCTAAAACCTAAAAGTGAAAGAGGAATAAAGCTTTTGCTAGCTTTTAGCGGAGGTTTCTTATTGGCTTTTACCTTTTTTGAGCTCCTACCGGAAGTTTATGAAAACTCCAACCCTAGAGGAATAGCCATTTTTATCTTATTGGGAATTTTGATTCAAATATTTCTTGAATTCTTTTCTAAAGGAGCGGAACACGGTCATATACATTTGTCCTCACAAAAGGTCAGTTTTCCAACCGTAATGTTTTTGAGTCTGTCCATTCATGCCATCATCGAGGGAATTCCCATCCGTGAAGGGAGTTCTATTGTTTATGCAATCATTGTCCATAAACTTCCTGTTGCTATTTTATTAAGTCTTTTTATCCTAAACTCAAAGATGAAAAGAAGTACAGGTTTGTTATTCATTGGAGCCTTTTCGCTTATGACTCCATTGGGAAGCTACATAGCCCAGTATACGGATTGGATAGACGCTTTTGGCACTCAGTTGGTGGGTATAGCCATTGGGGTCTTCTTTCACATATCCACAATTATTTTGTTTGAAAGCTCGCAAGAACATGCTT
>NZ_CP186325.1:0-2500 GCF_049333175.1 Flagellimonas ulvae | reverse complement strand
CCGCCTACTTAGATGTTTCAGTTCAGCGGGTTAGCCCCCTTGCGGGTGACATACCTTCAGTATGCCGGGTTGCCCCATTCGGACACCCACGGATCAATGCTCATGTGCAGCTCCCCGCGGTTTTTCGCAGCTTATCACGTCCTTCTTCGCCTCTGAGAGCCTAGGCATCCCCCATACGCCCTTCTTTTGCTTGTCGCGGGCCATGGAACGACTTCCATGGCCACGCCCTCGTATTCCTTTACAAATATTCTATTCTACTTCGTGTTTCTTCTTTGACTTCACGTGACATCTCCCTAAGGATATGTCCGCTCCGTCCCAATATGTCAATGAACGTGGCGAATCGCCACCGATAATCATATATCAGCGCGGTCCGTGCAATGCTACAGAGATAAAAAAATCAATTACCCCCGGACATTGCCCAGTGGAGAATACCGGAGTCGAACCGGTGACCTCCTGCGTGCAAGGCAGGCGCTCTAGCCAGCTGAGCTAATTCCCCTTTATCAGTTGTCAGTTAACGGTTATCAGTTAACAGTACTATATAACGGCAACTCAACACCTAGAATTTCCTATTCAATATCAAATGAACTTCTCTCAGTAGTCTCGGGCAGGCTCGAACTGCCGACCTCTACATTATCAGTGTAGCGCTCTAACCAGCTGAGCTACGAGACTTCAACAATATATCATTATTGGCATTGAACAGACAACATCAGAAAAGATCCGGAACGGTCATCCCAGTGCGGGCCCGACATCATATCGGGCGACCTTTCTCTAGAAAGGAGGTGTTCCAGCCGCACCTTCCGGTACGGCTACCTTGTTACGACTTAGCCCTAGTTACCGATTTTGCCCTAGGCCGCTCCTTGCGGTCACGGACTTCAGGCACTCCCGGCTTCCATGGCTTGACGGGCGGTGTGTACAAGGCCCGGGAACGTATTCACCGGATCATGGCTGATATCCGATTACTAGCGATTCCAGCTTCACGGGGTCGAGTTGCAGACCCCGATCCGAACTGTGACCGGCTTTGTAGAGTCCGCGCCCCCTTGCGGGGTGGCTTCCCTCTGTACCGGCCATTGTAGCACGTGTGTGGCCCAGGACGTAAGGGCCGTGATGATTTGACGTCGTCCCCACCTTCCTCACGGTTTGCACCGGCAGTCCCGTTAGAGTCCCCAACTTTACTTGCTGGCAACTAACGGTAGGGGTTGCGCTCGTTATAGGACTTAACCTGACACCTCACGGCACGAGCTGACGACAACCATGCAGCACCTTGCGGGCGGTCCGAAGAAAGGGACGTCTCTGTCCCATGCAGCCCGCATTTAAGCCCTGGTAAGGTTCCTCGCGTATCATCGAATTAAACCACATGCTCCACCGCTTGTGCGGGCCCCCGTCAATTCCTTTGAGTTTCATTCTTGCGAACGTACTCCCCAGGTGGGATACTTATCACTTTCGCTTGGCCGCCGAGACCGAGGTCCCGACAGCTAGTATCCATCGTTTACGGCGTGGACTACCGGGGTATCTAATCCCGTTCGCTACCCACGCTTTCGTCCATCAGCGTCAGTATATGGTTGGTCACCTGCCTTCGCGATCGGTGTTCTATGTGATATCTATGCATTTCACCGCTACACCACATGTTCCGGCAACCCCACCATAACTCAAGACCTGCAGTATCAAGGGCAGTCCCACGGTTGAGCCGTGGCCTTTCACCCCTGACTTACAGGCCCGCCTACGGACCCTTTAAACCCAATGATTCCGGATAACGCTCGGACCCTCCGTATTACCGCGGCTGCTGGCACGGAGTTAGCCGGTCCTTATTCTTACGGTACCGTCAGCTCCCCTCACGAGGGGAGGTTTCTTCCCGTATAAAAGCAGTTTACAACCCATAGGGCAGTCATCCTGCACGCGGCATGGCTGGATCGAACCTTTCGGCCATTGTCCAATATTCCTCACTGCTGCCTCCCGTAGGAGTCTGGTCCGTGTCTCAGTACCAGTGTGGGGGATCCCCCTCTCAGGGCCCCTAACCATCGTTGCCTTGGTAAGCCGTTACCTCACCAACAAGCTAATGGTACGCATGGCCATCTTTGTCCGATAAATCTTTAAACATCCCATCATGCAATGTGATGTTACCATGGGGCATTAATCCAAATTTCTCTGGGCTATTCCCCTGACAAAGGTAGGTTCCATACGCGTTCCGCACCCGTGCGCCGGTCGTCAGCAAATAGCAAGCTATCCCTGTTACCCCTCGACTTGCATGTGTTAGGCCTGCCGCTAGCGTTCATCCTGAGCCAGGATCAAACTCTTCATTGTAATGCGTCATATACTATATGTCGCCCCAAATACAACTGAGCCCGGCACCAAAATGGTTCATTCTAAATCTTCTCTGATTTACGCTGTCTGTTTCAATAATGCCAATGAACTTCTCTTTATATAAAGACAAAAAAAACGCCCTTCCGAGCTCCCTTTCCGTCCCCGCAAAAACAATACCTTTACCGTTTTAGCGGGTGCAAAT